>CAVYXX010000049.1:0-30207 GCA_963772355.1 uncultured Alphaproteobacteria bacterium
GCCCGGCAACGGCAAGGGTGTATTTCTTAACGTCGTGCGCAGCATCATGGGCGACTACGCCCGCAACGCGGCGATGGACAGCTTCACCGCGTCTCAATCTGACAGGCATCCAACCGATCTCGCCATGTTGCGCGGCGCCCGCTTGGTGACCGCCAGCGAGACGGAAGAAGGCCGGGCATGGGCCGAAGCACGCATCAAGGCACTGACCGGCGGCGACCCAATCACAGCGCGGTTCATGCGGCAGGACTTCTTCGAGTTCCACCCCCAGTTCAAGTTGACCATCATCGGCAACCACAAGCCGGTATTGAGGAACGTCGACGAAGCCACTCGCCGACGCATCAACATGGCTCCGTTTCTCTACAAGCCGCCGACCAAAGACAAGCAACTCGAAGACAAACTACAAAAAGAGGCGCCCCAAATCCTTCGCTGGATGATCGAAGGTTGCCTTGATTGGCAGAAAAACGGTCTGATCCGGCCAGATGTCGTCACAAAGGCAACGGCCGAATATTTTTCAGAGCAGGATACCGTCCATCAGTGGATCGAAGATCGCTGCGACGTTGGCGCAAACCAATCCGACACCCTCGCAATTCTGTTCATGAGCTGGACCGACTATGCGCTGGCAAACGGTGAGAAGCCAGGCCGGCTTATTACCCGCCGCCATCAGCGTATTATCCGCAGCCTGGCTACTACGCTCCTCCGAGCTACTACCGACCCTACGCTGGCGGTAGCGCGGACCATTCATATGGTCAGCCGGCAGCACTTGATCCGAATAACTGCGGGACGCCCGTCGAACCCAAGCCTTGTTAGCTGAGTGCCCACGCGCACGTTGGGTTCCGACGGTGTAACCGCTGGAATGCCAGATGTTGTGCGAACCGAGGGTCGCGTATGCAGGGACTTAACCCCGGCCATCACCGCTCCGGCACGTCAATCGACCGTCCGACACGCATTTCCAAGATTGGCAATGCTACTCTTTGCGCGGCGACAACTCTGCGTTCGTCGCTCTACATGCCGGCGTTATCGGCCATGCGCTTCAACCCCGCGGTCGCGGCTCTGGGGTGGCTCGCCTCAAAAGCGCACAGCCCTAGAAAGTAAGTGTATCGTATCACTTACTAGGGGTCCCCACGGATGCCGATACACCGCGCTCCCAGGGGCGACTGCCCGGTCAGGACCTCTAAACGGGGTAAATGATACCAGTCGGTTCATTGTTGAACAAAGGGCGTCGTGGCTTATTTCATTCCATATGCCCAAATTTGGCCCTCACCCCGACCAACTATAGACCATTCACGAGGCCCGCTATGCCTACCAAGTCTGTCAGAGGTAATCGGGGGTCGAATAGGAAGCACCTTCCCACCGAAGCAACGCGCGGCTTGGTAAAAGGCTGCGTTGCATGCGGTGCTTCGCAGGAGAGTATTTGCAGTCTTCTTGGCGGCATAGCATTGCCCACGCTCTATAAGTATTATCGCGAAGAGCTGGATACTGCAATGGTCTTGGCCAATGCCACCATGGCCCAAACGCTATTCAATAATGGAGTAAAGAGCAACAACGTAACGGCACAGATATTCTGGCCAAAAGCCCGGGCTGGCTGGGCAAAGGCGCAGCCGGCGCGCGACGAACAAAATCATGAAATGACAATCCGGATCGTCGGCGGATTGCCGGAATAGCGCCGGATCACCGTGCGCTAACTCCCGAGCCGGCCGGGCCAACGACGCTAGCGTTTAGCTTTTTCGGCAGCGTTGGAACCTATATAGGATCGAAATGTGTTTGGGATTTCAATGGGCTGGATGAGATCGCCTCGCGCGCGCACGGAAGGTAAAGGGGGGGCCCACACGGCGTTCCCTCCGGGACGCCCCGATGCTCGTAGCCTTCCTCGATATGCTCTGCCTGCCGCTTCTGCTTGTCGGTGTAAGCGGATTTATCGCCGCGGGGCATGATCGCTTTCCTTCACCCTGCCGACGATCGCCTGACCACCCTCGTGGACGACCACGCGCTCGACCCGGACGACCTGCGGGCCTTTGCCTCGCTTCCGGTCCAACGGGTCGAGCATGTCGGCCATCGCACGTGCCAGGTTCGCGGCGTCCCTCCGCAACTTGCTCGCAATATCGGCGTCCTGGCCTGGTAGCAAAGATCGGCGCAGGCACTCCATGCTGCTGTGGTGCAACCCCACCGCCTGTGCTGCGAGCATCGCCTCGACCTCATCGGTCGGCCGGAACGCAGCAAGCGCCGCGCTGGCGGCGGCAATGCGGTTCGGCACGGCGTCGGGGTTGATACAGCCTCAAACGCGGTCCAGCCAGCATGGGGCGGATATCGAACTATTCATTGCTTATACCTATCGTTTTTACACCGTATTGCCAGCGGTAAAGTCGAGGACAGGCGCGGTGGCTCAGGCCATTCGGCATCACCCCGTTTCCTGTCCCCGCTCATCGAACGCAGCGTGCGGATTTCCCGCACTACGCTCTCCGACTGGCTTCATCTCGCACCTGTCGGCGGCGCGCCAATGTGTATCCGGCGTAGCCGGAGCACGCCAGCTTTCCAAAGACTACAGCGTCTGAGTATTGCCGTGTGCCTCGCGTAGGCACCTTATGGCGCCGCGTCAGGAAGCCGCGAACCGCCTCGTAGACATGGTGGTCCGCCGCCCGGTAGGCCATCAGCCGCGTGCCGTAGCTGAAGTAAGTTGCCCAGCCACGCAGGAGATTGTTCAGCCAGGTGCGCACTTCATCCCAAGGAGCGACATTGGAGGGGACCGTGATCTCCCCCACGCGCGACTGAAACGTTGCACGCTCTTCCGTGATGGACTCGCGCCCAGATACCAGTGGCCGTCCTTCCGGTAGTAGTGCGGTCCAAAGCTGTAGCCCAGGAAGTCGAAGTGTTCCTACCGTGCATTGCGCACCGCCGTCTTCGTTTCGTTTACGGCGAGCCCGAGTGACCTGCCGCGTCCACGCCAAAGCCTCCTCCGCATATCCGCGGCTGAGGATGACAAAATCATCGGCATAGAGTTCACGATGTGCGCTCTGTAGGCTCACCGCGGCACTGGTTTCGCCAGTGCCGGAGGAAGCGGTTCGGCCCGCCCGGTTGCCCGATCGAACCGCTCGTCAGCTACCAGGGTCTACCGACAACTCCCTCGATGGATCCTCCCTCCACCGGTGAACCGCGCCGTTGGGGCGCACTGAATGAGATAGGCTAGAATTGCCGGTCCAAGAATTCGGTTGGGCCACCCATGAACTGGATAGCGATTACGGCAAGGCTCGATATCGCGACGGCCCAGGGCAACGAGGCATCCCATTGAAGAATTCTCTCGATCCAAGACCCGTTTTCTTGTGCGTTTACGCCCAGTGCTGGTTCGTAACGCCGCATGATTTGCAGTGTGTTCGGACAAGCAAGAGCAATAAACCCTAGAATGAAAATCCACACTCCCGCCTTTGCCAAAAACCGTGCGTGCCAAGGTTCTGGGATACGCTGATATTGTGAAATATTCCTCCGAACGCAGTGAGATGATTTGCAAGATCCTGCGGCAACGCGACCCCATTAAGACCAATGAGGCCTCTTTCCAGGTCGATAGCTGAGGTTATTGTTGACGCTCGGAAGAAGATCATCGTCGCTGTGACTGTAATAAGGGTGAGAACCAGGCCTACCGGTTTCATGAAACGGTCATACCTGGACCTGTTCGAACATAGCTGGTGCGCCATCATACGCCACCAATGATTGACTGTGATATAAAAGCCATGGAGCACGCCCCAAATGACATATCCATAGCCTGCTCCGTGCCAAAGCCCCGATACAAACATAGTGGTGACCGCAGGAAACATCAGCAGGGACAGAAATGCCCCAGCGGTCGCCTCTCTTCCACGAAAGCCCGGTAGTCCCTTGGCTGCCCGGCGCCTCGTCAGCCACAGCAATAATGGATTGTAGATATAGCCAGTGAGAAAACGCGTCAATGTTATATGCCAGCGAAGCCAGAAATCGATGATGCTTGAAGCACGAAGAGGAGAATAGAAGTTTTGGGGCAGCGTTATCCCGAAGAACCGGGCGAGCCCGAGCGCCATGTCGGAATAGCCGGAAAAATCGAAATATATCTGCAGCGTGAATCCGATTGCCGCCATCCACGCGAGCAGCAAGCTATCTCCTCCTCCGCCAGAAGCCGAACGTTCATAAATGGGGGTGACGTATTGCGCGATGCTATCGGCGAGGACGACTTTTTTGAACAAACCGAAAAGCAACAAGGTAAGGCCCACTGCAAAATTTTTTCTGTCGAAGCGACATTGTACGGCATGGAATTGCGGCATCATTTCCCGATAGTGAACAATCGGACCAGCAATAAGCTGTGGAAAGAAAAGTACAAACGTACAGTATTCCTGAAAAGTGAAGGACCGAACCCGTCCCGCCTGGACATCGACCAAAAACGCAATTTTTTGAAAGGTGATGAAGGATATCCCGAGTGGTAGAATGATATGCTGTAATATAAGGCTGGTGCCGAACGCGTCATTGATTGAACCGGCAATAAAATCATCGTACTTAAAAATACCTAGAAACACGACGTTGAACAGGATGCCCACAACGAGCACCACCTTGGACATGCGGTTCGGACCTTTCTCTTTCGTTAATCGTAGCAGTACCCGAAGCAAGAACGAAATTGATGGCAATCGAGGGAGCGATGATGAGCACATTGACTGGCCGCCAAGCTCCGTAAAACAGGAGCGAGGCGACGATGAGCCAACGGATGGCCAACGAGCGAGAGGTCGAGCCGACTAGATAGAATAGAAGCACGGTAATCGGCAGAAAGACCAGCAGAAACTCGAAAGAGTTGAAGAGCATTGACGATGGTCCTCCAGCAGCACACCATATAGGCAGGCGACTTAACCATTTCGCTCCGGGCAGCCATGCATCCACACAGCCAATTCCGACGATTTTTCGCTCACCATCTAACTCTAGCCGTGCAGTCGCTTACATGCAATCATTTGCTAGCTTCACCCTTTTAGTTCCCAAGCTTTATCTAAAAGCTGTATGCATGACCCAGTCCCCATTCGACATGCTTTTGACAGACGTGCAATGGGCGGATGATCTGGCACCGCTGATCGAGGCATGTCGTCCGCTGCAATCGGCCGTATGGGTCGGCAGAAATCCTCAGGCTGTAACAGGCGCGCCAAACCCACCCTAGACAGCCTCCTCCCACGATGCAAAGATCGAGCAAATACGCCCCTCCCCGCAGCATGATGAAAGCTTCAGGCTCTCAACCGCGATTACCCGATGTCCGCATATGCACCAACCGCCGCCTCAGCGCGAACGCGATTATGGCCGAGAGGGTTCGCCTTTCCCTGAACCTCAGGCGCGCTCGCTTGCCATGCCAATCGGAACCCCACCTCTCAAGAAGATCGTGACCCGTGCACCGGGTATGTTCTCAGCCTTTCGCGCTCAAGAGCCTCATTGTCTCTTTGACAACCGCTCCCACGTCGGCGAACGATTCCACCGCAGCAATTGTGAATTTTATGCGAAATTCTACCTCAACCGCAACAATAAAATTTATATAGTTAAATGAGTCCCAGTTCGGAATCTCCTCACGTCGAGTCTCCATTGTCAGCATGATCGGATCGTCCTGCAGCAGATCGCCAAGAATCTCAGTGAACACGGCAAGGATTTCATGCGCTCTCATGTGGCTGCTCCGCTTGATTCGTGTGACTGTCGCCTATGGCGGGCGGCATCGGCAGGAGTCCTAAACCGGCAAGCAAGGACAACATTTCAGTATACTTCACCTGCATGGCCCTGCCCTGCAGAACTCCCGCGCGCGCACAACCGACAGACTGCCCGAATTCGGACAGCAATGGACGTGCTTTGTGATCTGCATCCCCAGATGATGCGAATGAACGACGGAAATTCCTATAGCTTTATCGCGACTTGCTTTTCAACGCATGATCGGATTCTGGGTCCCGCTATTTCAAAAAAAGCTTGAGACCAACGCTGCGCGCTCTGCGCGTCCAAGTGGGATCCATCATACGTCTTAAGCCCTTCCAGATTTCCAGGCGTTACCAAATCTAGACCAGCTCCCCTCGCTATCGCAGTCGCATCCTCAATTTTTGTTCCAACTGTCGGGACCGTTGTCAGTATCACGCAGGCTTTTTGCGCGGGCAAGTGCGACAGGAAGTCGATGGCGGCAGCCGTGCTGCTCTTGACAACCTCCTGATCGATGACGTCATCGTAGGAAACCGGCACCAGATCTGGTCTGGCAGTTCGTTTGGTAAAAGCGCCCGTCCTGCGCGAACGGAAGATTACTCCTTTTTTGCCGCAGAGCGCAGAAAAGGTCATGCAAACCTGCTGCTGGACGGGCTGCCATAGACGCTTGTCCTCATATCGCTGCCGCGCTGCCGGATCGTATAAGATCGTCCGCGCCGGAGAAGTCTGGGTATGAACGAAAAAATCGTCGACATTGATTACATAGACCTTCGCCTGCGCGCGTACTTTCGGAAGAAGGTACTCCGCAAAGACCATATTCTCACTATAACTGAAGCCCAACAAATAATACGAGGTCGACCTTGCTGAAAACCAGCCGGATGTTGCAGGCGTAGAGAACGCAACCTGCATATGGCTGTTTCCAAGGAACAGCACGTTCGCCTGCCCCGCATATTCTATCGCCGAAGGCTCCAACCCAAACGCGAAAGCACCATGCTCATAGTCGGCGTAATGCGACCCACCGCAATAGGCAAGGTAGACGTCAGCGCTGTATCCGTCAGCTGGACAGGCGAAGATAGTAGTAGTCCTAAAGCTATAGACAACGCTTCCAAGAGAGACAAAGAGCACGATCAAGATATAAGCCGCAAGCGGGTCGGCAAAACGGCGGGTGCGACCCCTCGCTGCCAAGTCGACATTAGCTTTCATCACCCAAGACCCTCCCCGTGCCAAAGTCTCGGCTCCCGTGTCGATGCCACGAGCGCGGTTCTGCGCAGCTTTGCAATTGACGGTTCAGACAAACTCATAGCCCGAGCTCGAACAGAGCCAGTTATCAGCCCGATGACCCCTGCCCAGCCGCTGCGGTTCTGATTGCTGGCCGATGCGATCATCGTCTGGATGGCTTCGCCGCCCTGGCGGCCCATCAGTGAGCTGATTTCATCGAGGAGCGCGCCACGTGCGGCCTTCTCGCCGAAGACAAAGCCCGCGAGGGCGATAACGATGATCAGAATGGGCGCAAGGGAAAACACGGTATAATAGGCAATCGCGGCCCCGCGGCTGAGGCAGTTATCCTCGATATAGCCGTTGCCGGTAAATTTCAGAACCTGCCAGGCTTTTGAAAACATAGATGGAAAACGCTGCCTGGCCGCCAGAGTTTCTGGATGTTATGTCAGTTTCTAAGGGCGCGTGCCGGATTGGCGAGTAACCTTGCCCTTGGCTCATGCCTCCCCGCGATGCGGCGCCCGTACCAGAACGGGCATGCCTTGCAGGGCACCAGCGATGGCCTGCGGGAAGTGCAGGATGCATGGGGGCGCCAGCACTGGCCCACGCACGTCCGAGGGGTTGGAGCGCATCCGGAAGGCTCGGACGACACATGGGCGGCGCACGGCGGAGATGGACCGGATGCGGGCGATGGTGCGGGTTCTGATGGCTGGCGCAAAGCGGCTGGTGGAGCGGAGATAATGACCGCTGGCTGGAGCGAGATGCATTGGGCCTGACCCCAGCGGCGGAGCAGTAGATCCATTTCCTCACCGCGGCCGACCATTGGCGTGGCACCGGAACGCAACGCCTCAAAACGGCCGAGTGTGCGATTTTCCGCGAGCACTCTCCACAGACGTTGCGGCTCAGCGAAGCCCTTCGGCGTCTGCGAACCAAAATCACGAACCGCGTGCGACCTGCCGGCGCGTGCCATCGCCAGGCCAGCACGCACCGCCTGCTCGGTGTCGTCTTTATCCCGGGAACTAGACGCACCCCCGGTTTCGACATCATCCTTGGCATTTCGACACGTCATCAGCGGTTCGCTTTCGCTCGCCTCTCCGGAGCAGCGTCAGTCCGCACTCAGTAAACCGCGTCTCAAGAGCAACCCGCAGCGCCGCGGCTTGGTCTTCAGAACGACAGTGACAATCTCTCGTGGCCTCGGTAGAGCGCGCCCCTTTACGATAATAACTTAGCGTGACGTAGCACCCCACTATCGGTGACGCCTGCTTCATTTGCCACCAGATCGAGTTTGTCCCGAATCTCCATCTATTGGTGCAGACTATCAACTAAGCCACCGACGCCGTCTATGGGTAACTTGTACCTTGCTCGCCCTGGCAGTGCATTTGACGATAGAATCGCGCGATCGCGTGCGCTTAAATCTGCGCCAAGGAGGCTTGGGTACCGGATGACAGGCCTGGCCCGCACGTGGTGGCAATCGTGGCTCGCGTCAGACAGGCCCTGGGCGGGGCGACCGGCGGTTGTCGTGGTCTGCGTTTATGTGGCGTCGTACGTCGTTTTGGATTGGATTAGCTTTGTTCACGTGCTTCCGAGTGTTGGGTTCACGTTATGGGACCCGTCGCCAGCCGTCAGTCTTGCTCTCCTTGTTCTCAAAGGACTGCGCTTTGCCCCAGCACTATTGGTTGCGGGCGTTATCTCAGACGCTCTGGTTGGAGGCTTCCCGTCAGGCATCCAGTCGACGCTAGCAAGTGAGTTGATCGTCGCTGTCGGATATACCTGCGTTGCCGCGGCGCTTCGGCGTTTTGCTCATGCGGATCAAGGGTTCCCGCGACTAGCGGACGTCGTGTGGCTGCTGCTCATTGCGGCCGCCGGCACACTTGCCACTGCTTGCCCGGTGGTGGCAGTGCTCATGATAATGCAGGAATTGCCGCCGGCTTTGATAGCGCCTTCTATACGGCACTTTTTTATCGGAGACTTGACCGGCATTATCGGCCTCCTCCCCGCGTTGTTGACCATTCCAAAGGCATGGGACCGATGGAAAGAAGTTTCTCCGGTCGCCCGGATCTCCGACCTCGGGATCTTCGCACTTGGGCTAGGATTTGCGCTGTCGGTGATATTTGGCGTGGCGCCCCCTCAGGAGCTGGAGTTCTTCTACCTCCTGCTTCCTCCGGTAGTCTGGATCGGGGTTCGCCACGGATTGCCATGGTGCGCTTTGGCTATTTCGGTCGTTCAATTTGCCCTTATATCAATTCTCACGCTTCTTGACTATCCGCCGGCGGACTTTCGGGCGTTTCAGGCTCTTTCCCTCGTAGTGGCAGCTACGGGCTTGATCCTGGGCGCCACCGTCACGGAGCGCCAACGAGCCGAGCGCTCCCTTCGTCAACAGCAGGCGGAGCTTTCCCGGGTGGCGAGGCTCACCACCGCGGGCGCGCTGGGCACAGCCGTCGTGCATGAGATCAGTCAGCCGCTCGCCACGGTGGCTACGTATGCCCATGCTTGCCGGCGCCTCCTGGTGTCGGAACCTGCCAACCTCGAGCTGTTGGACCGGACAATGGCCAACGTGGAATCGGAGATCCGTCGGGCTGGCGACATCGTTGAACGCCTGCGAGATTTTCTGGGGAAAAGTGAGCTCAGGTGGTGTTCTCTTGATCTCGCGGAGACTACGCACAAGGTAGTCAGCGTGCTTGCCGACGAGGCTCGAACCCACAGGGCGATTGTCCGGATCGAGGCGCACCCCCTGCCTCGTATCGCCGCTGACCATATCCAGATCGAACAGGTACTGGTGAATGTAATTCGCAACGCGATCGAGGCTGTAGCCGACTGCACTAATCGGGAGCGGTGGGTGCGGATCCGTCTGCGCCGTATTGATGATGAGGTTCAGGTCGAAGTTGAGGACAATGGCCCCGGCGTTTCACCTGACATCGCACAGCATCTGTTTGAACCTTTCGAAACCAGCAAGCTACGCGGTATGGGGCTCGGGTTGTCGCTTAGCCGTGAGATGATCAAGGCGCACGGAGGAAGTCTCGAGTGGGACGCGACAGTCGCGGTCGGGGCACGCTTCGTGTTGCGCTTGCCTTGTCATCGGGTCCAATTCCCATGACTGCGGGATTGCCAGTTTATCTGGTCGAAGATGATGCGGGGATGCGGGATGCCGTGAGCCTGCTTCTGCGAGGTGCAGGCTTCGAAGTTCACAGCTATCCAAGCGCCGAGATATTTCTGAGCGAAGTAGACTGTTCTAAGTCGATCTGTCTTCTGACTGACGTGCGGCTGCCCGGAATGGATGGCATCGCGCTATTCCGACACCTGATCCGGCTCGGGGCTGAGCCAGCGGTCGTCGTGATCACCGGCCACGGAGATATCCCATGGCGGTGGCTGCGTTGAAGGACGGTGTTGTTGACTTCGTCGAAAAGCCGTTCGATCCTGGTATGTTGCTCGACAGTGTGCGTGAAGCGTTGCAGCGTGCTGTTGCCCACGCGGAACGCAAGGCGGTCGCGACGGATATCGAAGCGCGGCGGTCGACGTTGACGGCACGTGAGACAGAGGTTCTCACGCTGTTGATGGAAGGGCATTTGAACAAGGTGATCGCGGCGCAACTCGAAATGAGCATACGAACTGCTGAGCATCATCGCGCTCGTATCCTGGAGAAGATGGGGGCTCGATCCCTTTCGCAACTTATCAAAATGCTGCTCGGCACACGCGGGTGACGCAAAACGTGGCTGCGATGATTTGCGGCCAGGGGGTTTTTGAGGCTCGAGCGGACATCCCGTTCAGAGACCCGTTCCGACGCGGACGTCGGACCGCGGCACTATGCGGGTGGCAGGCTCCCGACCGCGATTACCCGATGTCCATTGATCGGGAGGATCATGCTGCCTTGGCAAGGGTCAGATCTGCATTGGAGAGCCGCTCAAATCGGTGCCCAACTCCGAGGCCGATCTACGCATAATGGTGTTCTGCTTGGCAACGCTCGCGCCATGGGTGAGTTCGGAGCGGTCGCGGTGGTATCTGGGCACGTGCGTGGGCAGACCATGACCATGCCGTTGCAGGTCGAGGCGCTGTTCAACGACTATGATTGGGTCGGTGCCTTTACCATTGCCGCGTTGCTGTCGCTGCTCGCCCTCGTGACGTTGGCGGTAAAGGCCGCGCTCGAGTGGCGGCTCGGCGAACGGAGTGGAGCGCTGTTGTGACGGTTGAACTACGCGGATTGCGCAAGTCGTTCGGCCGCGTGATGGCTCTCGATGACGTCAGCCTGACGATCGCAAGCGGAGAATTCATTGCCCTGCTCGGCCCATCGGGTTCGGGCAAGACCACGCTGCTGCGCACGCTCGCCGGGCTGGAATTCGTTGATGCCGGCGACATCGTGATCGACGCGCGATCGATGCTGGATGTGCCTGCCCGCCAGCGTGGGGTCGGGTTCGTATTCCAACATTACGCGCTGTTCCGTCATATGACCGTCGCGCGCAATGTGGCGTTTGGTCTAGAGGTACAGCCTCGGGGGCGTCGTCCGCCATCGGGCGAAATCCGGTCGCGTGCGCGGTCGCTGCTGGACCTGATGGAGATCGGCGATCTTGCTGACCGCCATCCAGATCAGCTTTCCGGAGGTCAGCGGCAGCGCGTGGCGCTTGCCCGAGCTCTGGCCATCGAGCCGAGGCTGCTGCTGCTCGACGAACCATTCGGTGCGCTGGACGCCAAGGTGCGCAAGAACTTGCGAATCTGGCTGCGCCAGTTGCACGACCGCATGGGTCTGACCAGCATCTTTGTCACTCACGACCAGGCGGAAGCGATGGAGATGGCCGATCGCGTCGCTGTACTGCGAGCGGGCCGTATCGAACAAGTCGATACGCCGGATAAGCTCTATTCCGAACCCACGAGTGCGTTCGTGCATGAGTTCCTGGGTGAATCCGTGCGGCTGGATTGCACCGTGTTCGGCAATTTTGCTCAAATCGAGGGGCTGCACGACGTTGCATTTGCTACGGACTGCCCACCAGGTCCGGCGATCGCATTGATCCGGCCGCACGAGGTTGAACTGTCCCCGGGACCAGGACCGGCTTACGTGGAGAGCTTGCATCTGAATGGGCCGATGCACAGGCTGAGGATCGTCGTTTGCGGCCGGGTATTGGAAGTCCTGCGCCCGGAAGACGCGTGGATACCGGTTGCCGGGCAAACATGTAATCTGAGTTTGTTACGAGCTAGCATCTATGCACGAACCAACTAGGAGGAGGGCCAGTTCGGCAGTCTGATCGAATATTCCAGCGACGGAACATAATGTTCTTATGTTTACCGAGAGCACTAACATTCCTATTTCGATACGATTACCTCAACGAGCCGATGGCGGCGCTTTGGCAGAATGGATGGATCGACGCCATGGCCAGGGGGCGTAAGACCGCCCAAAAAACTGGAACGCCGCTGCACCAAGATCCGACTGTGAGTCATCTGCTGCAGGTGGAATGATAGAGAAGAGGGCGCGACCGCCAGCCGTGCCGCAATGACGCCAGCAGAGAGGCCACGCGATCCGTGTGGCACCAGCATGCGCCACACCTCTAGGCGCAAGCTGTGCCTTAGTGCAGCCAAAGCTGCGGCCGCTGCTGCGCTGTCCACCGCGTCACCGTTGCCGCCGCACGGCGACGTTTTGGTCATGCCGACCAAGGGTTTCTACGAGTAGCAGACCTCGTGTGGCTCCTGCTTAGTGCCGACCCTGCCAAGGGCCACTGCCGTGGTGCCAGCCAGTTCCATGCCCGTGGCGCCCGTGGCCATGCCACACATGGCGATGCCTGCCACCAGGCCAGACGCCCCAGTTGTTATGCCATCTGTTGCCATACCAACCTCCAACTACTGGGGGCCTAAAATAAGTGTAGGGAGGGTAGGATCTATAGCCTGACGACTTATAGTAACCGGAATACGCGGTTGTGGGATATTCCATGCAACCGCTGACTGCGATCAGCGCAAATGCCGCCAGTTTCGTTCCCAAACGCCGTCGCAGGTGCCGAAAAAGACATCGCACACCTCCGCCAGCTCCGTCTGACGTTTGCATATACAAGGGCATCACGGCGACAGAATGGCATACGCACTCGTGCGACTCCTCGGCACATTTACCGTGGTGGCGCCGGCTAAGACCGTTAGCATCGGACGACGGGATTGGCCCGAGCAGATCGACGGTCCCAAATGCACTTTGGCGCGAGACACGGCGATCCGACATCGCGAGGTTAGACGACACCATGTCGTCGTCCTCGCCAGAGGGGCCCGGATCAATTATTTGGTCATATAAGCAGGATCTTCAATGCTATCAAGTGGAGGCGGGAAATAGGATCCGAGTTACGTCCCTGGGGCCTAATCCTTTACTGTCCGTCCTCCGCTATTGCACGAAGGTCCCGCAAGTTTGCAATTACCCAGAGGGTTAGGTCACCACCTAGCGTCCCCGCTAAATACGAATTGCGGAGAGCTGTGTCTATGGGTAACTGTTACCCGGCAGGGTTTGCCACTCCGCGTAAGACAAAGACTTCTTGCTACGCCTTCTCATTTCGGTAGTTCCTATCCCGGATTTGTCTGATTTGGATTGGTAGCCGATTTTTTGAGTTTGCTCGACGGCCGTATCCCCAAGGTCTACCCACTATTTTGGCACTTCCGTAATGGTCTCGAAGCTGCCAATGTCCCAGAGGCAACTTACGCACGCGCGAGCGACATTTTGCTAGCTGCGAACGCGTCGTAGCGTCGCGAAAGTCGCATCCAGATCGGCACGAGCCTTCTTGCGGGCTTCTTCCTCTTGCTTGCGTAGCATTTTGGTCGGACCGGCATATCTGCTTGCTATTCACCCTTCTTTTGAGCTTTCTTCCATTCGGCGATTTCCCGGTCTAAAGTGCCGATTTTTCGGATCAGCAACTTGCGCCGTTTCTAAGCCTTTAGCCTCGCGAATTCACGACGCGGCCGAATTTGGCTGGGGCAACTCGCGCTTTACGGTACTTGTACTAATAGACATCGGGCTATAAGCGCTGGATATATTGCCAATTCGGAGGTGACGGTATGGCCCAAGAGTCGCAAGTTAGCTACAAGCAATCGAAACCTCTCTCCAAGAATGACTTCGAGCGCATACAGAAGCTCCTAGCCGAGATGGAGGAGCGCCAAGAGAAGATCAGCATCGTTCCCCTGACCAAAGATAGCACGCGCAGGAAGCTTAGTCGGAGCATCCTCAGCGCTTCGATGCGCCGGAGATCGCCGCCCTGAAGCAACGCGCCGTAGCCGAACTCGACGCCGGGCATTTCGCCGAGGCCGACCGACTGCTCGAGGACATCCATGCCCGCGAGCACGCCATTGCCGAAGGTCGCGCGAAGGCTGCAAATGCGGCACGTGCCGACTGGCTTGCCGGGCTGCAGTTGGAAGCTGACACCTCCGCCCTGCTCGCCCGCTCTGCTCTGCGGCAGCGCGACGGGACCCGCGCCGTCGCCCGTTTCGATGACGGCGTCCGCACTCTGGCACCAGCGGACGCGAAGGCGCAATGGTCTTACGCATGGGATGCCGCTACGGCGCTGAAACAGTTTGGCGACGTGGCGGGTGACAACAACGCGCTCGCGGGGGCGATCCGTATCTGGAAGCTGGCACTCGCGGACGTGTCACGCGCCGACAATTCGGCCGACTGGGCGCGGACGCAGAATAACCTCGGCGTCGCGCTTGAGACGCTGGGCGCGCGTGAGAGCGGGACGGCGCGTCTGGAGGAGGCGGTATTGACGTATCGCGCGGCGCTGGAGGAGCAGACGCGCGATCGAGTGCCGCTCGACTGGGCGCTGACGCAGATGAACCTCGGCAGCGCGCTCGCGACGCTGGGCGGGCGGGAGAGCGGGACGGCGCGTCTGGAGGCGGCGGTGGCGGCGTATCGGGCGGCGCTGGAGGAGAGGACGCGCGAGCGGGTGCCGCTCGACTGGGCGCGGACGCAGATGAACCTCGGCATCGCGCTTTGGACGCTGGGCGCACGTGAGAGCGGGACGGCGCGTCTGGAGGAGGCGGTGGCGGCGTATCGGGCGGCGCTGGAGGAGATGACGCGCGAGCGGGTGCCGCTCCGGTGGGCGAAAACGCAGAACAACCTCGGCATCGCGCTTCAGACGCTGGGCGCGCGGGAGAGCGGGACGGCGCGTCTGGAGGCGGCGGTGGCGGCCTACGATGGGGCATTAGGAATTTTTTTGGTTTCGCACGCTGGCTACTACGAAGAGATTTGCCGTTCGAACCGAGCGCGGGCGTCAACCTTGATTGAAGATAGACGACGGGCCGACACCACGACCTCACACGGCCGATTGGTGCGACGTGCTCGGGGGGCAAGTATCGGCTAGGTTTCTGAGCCCTCTTCTCGTGGCTTGATGCCCATCTTCGCGCAGAACTCGACCGCCCGCGCTCTGGCTTCTGGCTCAAGCGGCTCCGGCAGCTTCCACGCCCTGCCCTTCGGCGTGTGCTGGACGACCCGAGGCACCTTGATGGTAGCCCCCTGAGCGGGCTTCGCAGGGCGCTTACGCGGGCGGGATGTAACGATGGTCATGGTGGCTAAATGTATGGGCGAGTTGGATCGCTGGCAACGTTGGTCGAATCAGCGTGAAGTGTAGAAGGTGACACCACCAACTCCACACCCCTTTGCGTTGAAGCCTTGTCGTCTCGCCAGTGCGAGGCACAAGGAGGAAGTGTAATGCTGAACAAGACGTGGGCTATTGCCTTAGCGCTCGCCCTGGCGGCCGCGCCGATTTCGTAGCTGCTAGCTGCTGGAGAGCCTAACGGCGAGAATGCGACCGCCGGAACGGCGGCTGCAAATGCCAGTACACCGGCGGCGAAGAGGGACCCCGCCGGGGCGAAGCCTTCTTCGCCCGACGGGCGACCCCTCGGCATCTAAGACTGGCTCGGCCCGGACCGACACGACCCGGGAGCCGGTAAACAACAAGTAGCGCCGCTTACCCGCCGCCGTTCTCACGTCAGCGCATGCCGTAGCGCGCTTCCCACCGTCCGTCCCATAAATCGGGCGGCTGGGTGCCCCAGGCTGCGCGATGGCCGGTGGCCATCCTGGACCGTCACTGCGCGCGCTGGAGGGCCGGCGATTTTCGATGTCATCCCCACCACCCTCCCCCACCCTTCGCCGGGAGTTGCGCGATGAATATCGTGGGGACACCGCCTATGTCTTGAGCGACGCGACGCCGGCATCGTCCGCGGCGTCCCTCCTCTCCAACGAGGGTGGTGGCGTGGCTCAACTCGGCGAACCCGCTTGGCTAGCTTTCCTTGCGAGCAAGCGAAGATACCGGCCCCTGCCCGCTACCGATCACCGCCACCGGCTTTCTGTCGCACCTAATGAAGCCGCAGCGTGTCTATGGCGAAGGCGGCCCCGTCGCGACCCGGCTTGAGCGCGCGGTCACGCTAGCCGACTGCATGCGTTCAAGAGGCTGGACAGTTGAAGCGCAGCAACAACATGAGCAAATACCCCATACGAATCTTGATCGTTTCTGCCGCCATGCTGCTGTGGTCATCTGCCGGTAACGCCGACATGATGTCGGATGACAACATAAAAAAATTTTTGGCAATAGAACGTGTCGGCGGTTGTGTGTTGTCAAAAACAGACGAGTATTTGCGCAACCGCGACAACACGAGAGTGCTTTCAGGTAATGAGGAAAAAGACAGGATAGGGATTATGGATTTAGAGCAGGACATGGCGTCTAGCCTCATGCAGACTTGCTTCACGCAATTGCAAACACCCGTTTTCCTATCGTTATTCAAATCACCGCAGGAAGCGGCAGCCTTTACAGATGGTGCTGCATTCGCTTTTAGGAGTGCCATGTTGCAGAAGATCATTGCAGAGGACAGGCGTATTGGCGGCAAGCGCGCCACAGGCGCCCATGAGCAAACTTCGTGGCCTTCGCGGGCCGTGACCGTCTGACCCAGCGTAGTCCAGCGGTACCGGGAGGCCGGACGTGGCTGACATTTTCTCTCCCAATACGCTTCGCCGGTCTCGCGGCCGGTCTTATCCATGAACCGCCATCGCAGTGCCACACGCGAGCATAGTGATCCGGCTGATTTTCCTGCTTTTCCCAGTAATAGTCGAGGCCGGATATATGGGCGACGACAAGACGGGTTTCAGACGGTATGGGTTGAAGTTATGGAGCATGGCACCCGTGAAGACTGCCGAACCCAAGATACCGCTCAACGTTCACATCCCGGTTTCGCTGAGCGGGACGTCGAGGCCGCCGCCGATATCGCCGGTCAGACCCTGACGGTTTGGGTAAGCCGCACGCTCAATGCCGCCCTGCGCGCGACGACTGCAGCAAAGCCGGCGGGAAAGAGCCCCCCGGGGTAATGCGACGCAGGGGGGCGAGTTTCTTCCCGAGGGGCTTTCTCGGAACCCCCGCGACCGACGCTGCACGCCGCCGGGATCAGGGTCAAGGCAGATCAAAGTCAGCGGCCGGTCTTACGGATTGGCAGAATAAACGCGTTCGTGTCGCCAAGCAGCGCCAGCACTGAGGTGCCGTGTTCAATCGAGGCGAGTAACCGGCGGCCACCGCGTTGGCGCTTGACGTTTGGGACGGGCCGACCAGTCAATCGCACCCCAGATGACCAAGGCGCAAGCTGTTGCAGTCACGAGGATCCACATCAGCATGGTATGTTCACGCGGTTTTTGAGAGGCTATCGCTATTATAGAAAAGCGATCACGACGGTCAAATCAGTTGAATTTCACTTTTGCGGCAATGCCAAGCCGGATTTGGGGTTCAGGCAGCGCAGGAGGAGGCAGTTGTGTCAAGGGGGGCTATCACCCTGGGCGACGTTGCTGAGCACACCATGGTGCTGGCCGTGGTCTGTAGCCGGTGCGAGCGGGCGGGGCGGTATAATCTGGACGCTCTGATCGCCCGCCATGGGGAAGGCTTTGCCATTCCCAAGCTGCTGCGCCTGCTGTCCAAAGATTGCCCAAAGCGGGCATCCGTAAGCGCTGACTTGTGCGGCGTTCATTGCCCGGAGCTGCCCGTGTTCTTCCTTGGCAAGGAGGACTGATCGTCAAGGCACGAAAGCCACGGCCGAAGCGCTGATGGCCGATCCGCCGACCGCAAGGGATTATGTCAACGTGCACCGTGTTTTGCGCTGGTGCGTTCGCCGCATCGTCTCGACGGTCGGGAAGACCGGCGCGCCGGGCGAGCAGGTTCGCTGCGTCGTTTCCGTGGCAATGCTGACTGAAGGATGGGATGCCAATACCGTTACCCAGATCCTCGGCTTGCGCGCTTTCACTAGTCAACTCGTTGAACGTGTTCGTTCCATTCCGAGATATCGGGGGTCCAGGACGTCATTTCGTACAGAGACCTCGCCGTAGTTTCCGGACCCCATAAAAAGGCCCCTTGCAGTCCGCTATCTTCCGCTCAAGTGATCTTCCGCTCAAGCGCTCAGTGTGTGGCCCCCGCCGCGCACGTAGAGTTTGGTGAGCCCTTCAAACAAGGTACGCACCAAGGTTGCAACATGATGATAATACCGCATAAAAATCCCGGAGGAAGGCCGCCAGCCGTCATTGATCTTATGACCGTGGAGCGAGCGGCATCAATCGGATGCACCGTTGAGGAAATCGCCGCCATTCTAGGCATTGCCAGAAGCACGCTTTTTGAGCGCAAGGCTGATGATCCGGCGATTGAGGACGCGATCGAGAAAGGTCGTGACACCGGTCGAGCGACGTTGCGCCGTCTGCAATGGGATAGGGCTCAGCAAGGCAGCGACACGATGTTGATCTGGTTGGGAAAGCAGATGCTCGGTCAGCGAGACAATGCTTCCGTGGCGGTTGCTCTTTCCAGCCCGAAAGGTGGTCCGGTGCAGAGCGTGAGCACCACCGTGACGATACCGGCTAACGATCCGATCGAGGCCGCGCGGGTGTATCAGAAGCTAATGTCGGGGGATTGAACCGCAAGCAATCTGAGCGACCCTCCCCGCCACACTGCGCGGCGGAACGTAGGACCACGATCCATCGTACACATGCGCGCGGCAATCGAACAACATCCTTTCCCGCGCATGAGCCGCGCTTCTTTTGTGCGCTCGTCCAGTTTCGAAAGGATAGCCGTCCGGCTGTAAGGGCCTAGTTGGGGCATATCCTAGGTATATCGGTTGTTTCCGTTCCACGTCAAGCATCAGTTGATGCGTCTACTTGTAAACTCTTGTTGGTGCACTTATATGTTTTGTTGATGTATGGAGCATGCACCCGTGAAGACTGATGAACCCAAGACGTCGCTGAATGTTCACATTCCTGTAACGTTGAAGCGAGAAATCGCCGCCGCCGCCGATTCCCTCGGGCAGACCATGACCGTGTGGATCAGCCGCACCCTCAGTGCCGCCTTGCGAAGCGCGGAGGCGGGGAAATGATGAACTGGATTGCCGACATGACGGCGGGCGAGATCGCATTGCTCCGCGAAGATTACGAAACCGGGTGGCCGCTGCTCGAGCCGCTGGCATCGTCCGATTTCAAGCTGACATCGTCAGCTTGATCCGATGAGTGGCGGAACCCGCATCCGCCTGGGTGGCGTCGCCTCTTGCATCGCCTCGTGCGCGCGGAAGGTAGGGGTACAAGTACCCATAGACGGCCTCGATGACGCGAATGATAGTCCGCACGGGTCAGATTGAGATCGGAACGGGTTCGATCTGACGACAAATGAGGAAAGCGGTCGAACTGCGCCGGGTACAAGGCGCGGTTTTCCAAGCGCTTGTCGCCCGTAACGCAGTCGCCGCGCGCCCTCACACCCGGATGGCCAAACATGAAGGGCAAGAAGCGCTAAAGCAACAAGACAACCAAACGAACGCTTGGGGGGGAAAAAAACATGGCGGATTTCTTTGTCACCAATAGCAATGACGACGGTGACGGATCGCTGCGGGATGCCATCCGCGCGGCCAATGCTGCCGATGGCGCTGACACCATCAGCTTTGATCCATCACTGAACGGTCAGACGATCACGCTGACGAGCGGGTCGCTGGGGATTACCGACGATCTCACCATCCTCGGCGCCGATGCCTTGACAATCGACGGCAACGGCGCCGACGTCTTTGCGGTCGACGCCACGGGCAAAACCGTGACGATAACCGGCATAACCATCAAAAACGCCGAGGACGGGATCCAGATCAGCCGGGGCGCTAGCGACAACACGCTGACCGTGACCGACAGCCGGATCATTCAGCAAAGTATCGACGACGGGCTTTCGATTGACGGCACCGACAACCGGGTGACGGTGAAAAACACGCTGTTTGCAGCCAACGAGGACAACCTGGCGGTCGAGGGTGATCGCAATATTGTCGCGCTTATCAACAGCACAAGCGCCATTGCCCGGGAAGACGGCATCGAAATTGATGGCAGCGATAACGTCGTGACCGTCACTGACACCACGGTGAACAACAATGGCGTCAATGCGGACGGGCCGAATGATGGGCTCGATATCGACGGCGCCAGGAACCTTGTGCGCGTCGAACAATCGACCTTCAGCGGCAACGGCGAGGACGGCCTTGAAGCTGAAGGCACCGGCAATCGCTTGATCATCGGCCAAAGCACTGTCACTGGCAACGGCAGGGACGGCATTCTCAACCAGGACGCGAGTTCCACATCCAGAGTTATCCTCAGCGACAGCATTGTTGCGGGGAATGATGATGGACCTGATATCGCGAGTGATTTTACCGGCGGTGTCCGTGGTGAGGGTTATAACCTCATTGGCAACGGCACCTGGTCGACGGTCCGCAATCCCGACGTTCTCGACAACAATGGGCGTCCTGTCCTTGTCGACTTCACGAGCACCGGCGCTAGTGGCTTCGACGGCCCAGGTGAGCAGGTTGGAACCCCCTCTCAGCCGATTTCCGCAGGGCTGGGGCCCCTTCAGGACAATGGCGGCTTCGGTCAGACCAATGGACTCCTGGCCGGTAGTCCGGCCATTGACAGCGGCGATCCGAACTTCGTCCCACCCCCTGTGTTTGATCAGCGCGGCACGGGTTTTCCGCGTGTGCAAGGCACCGTGGTTGATATCGGCGCCGTCGAATTCGCTCCCCCGCGTGTCACTTCGCCGCTTCGGGTAACCGTGGACTCGCTGTTCGTGGGCGAAGCGGGCGAGGACCGCAGGGGCAGTGAGCGTGATCCAGCAGCAGGTGCGGCCGAATGGCGCGCCGCCTTCCGCTCTTTGTCGACCCAACAGGCGCCTATCACGCTGGCTCAGGATGGCGTTCATGATGGTGATCTGCTCGCGGTGCAGCAAAGCTTCTCCGACCTGATAGGCGACACCGACACACTCAGCCTCAGAGCCGGCGGCTTCGAGAATGACGTCGATCCGCCGCACTCTGTGGAAAACAACGACCTTTTGCCGGCGATCCAAGTTGATATCACACCGAGTTCGCCAGGGAGTTTCCCGCTGGAGAGCAGCACTACTAGCGAATATGATATCGCGATGAAGGTGGCGGGTCGTGCGCATGACTCAGCCGGCACCTTCGAGTCCGACGTCAACCACAGCGACTTTGCCTACGAGGTTGATTGGCATGTTGCCGCGCACGGCGCTGGTCAGCCTGTCGAGGTTACGCTTGAACGTTTGCATATCATCGAGGCCGGCGTGGACGGTGACAACCGGCTGGCTGAGTGGAACCTGACCTTTATCGCCGGGACGACGGGGCAGTTGGAAGAATTCCAGTCCGGGAACCTAAACGTTCGCAATAGCACCGGCTCTGTGGCAATCAATCATGTGTTTGAAGTGGCGTCTGGCGGCAATGATTTCCTGATTCTGAGGACAGGAGGATTTGAAGACGACCTACCCAATCTTCCCGATAGGCTGCCAGCAGCCGAGATCACTATTCGTCCATTCGGAACCGGGTTTGGTCTCAGCACCGCGGTTGCTAGTGGTATCGGTGATCAGTTTGCCTATGAGACAAATTGGCGTGTCGCTACCGTGCCGTCCTGAACACTGTCGGCGCAGCGGTTGGGTCATCGGATGGAGGTGGCGACCTAGCCTAGCGATTCGCCGCAGAAGCTGGTCTGGCTGGCGCGGCGCCGCGAGCTGAACTTCGACCACTGATAACTAGTGCGCGTTGGAGATTTGCGCTTCTGCATTACTGCGGCTGCATTGCGCGAGTCATCGTTCCATTCGACATTGTTTTCATCCCCGGCATTCCCAGACCGCCGCCCGGCGCTGACGCGTCCGGTACAATAAGGACTTGCAAATGCATCCGCCTCCCCGCGAATGCAAATGCTTCCAATCTGTCGCACGCGGATCGTCATCACGTGATGACGTTGTTGCACGGTGAGTTTCCGGCCCGCTGCCGGTGAGCGGAGATGGGTCAAGGGTTCGGCGGGCGGCAGGTTGGAAGTATTCGATCTCGGTTTTCTGACAAAATCGACTGCAAACTTGCCGGAATCTGACAAACCCGCCGCTCTTCACCAGATCGACTTTACCCGCCTATTTGTGGGATAGCTGATGGGAACAGCGCGGCTACAGGCTCTGATGCTAGGACGTAGGCCGGGTTGCGGCGGATGGACTGGCACCACAGCAAAAAGCGATCGATTGTGTTGCGGCCTATCTTGCGGGAGCGGTACGTGTGATGACGGTCCGTAAAGTAACTTAGGTAAGCCGTTCCGGCCCGGCGCCCAGAGCGCAGGACAATAAGAGGCGGCGCAGCTGAAATTTGCCGTGACTTACGTCGCTTTGTCTTGTCTGCTTTGGTCATGTTGCCGCTGATCGAAGGCCGCCCCAAATAGACGATGCGCAAAGGTTAGCAGGCGCCGATCCTGCGGTACAGCTTGTTTGGTTGGCCTCGGAAACTCCCGAACATATCGATCCGCGCGGCGCCTTCTTTACTGTCTCAACCCGACGAATAGCTGCCTATATACGGGGCCTGCTGTAATTATCAAAATCGTAACCTTATCGCATATAGTAGTCAATTAAGAGCTAGCTGCTTACCATTCCACTGGTCCGGGCTGCATGACAGCTGGCCTCCGGGAATTGACGATCTGGCGACTCTTTTATGATACAATATCCGGCCGACGATCAAACCTCGCCGAGCAGCGATCAAAGCGAGCCGGTGCACGCCACCAGAAGCATGGGACACGTTCTCGGCGATATCCTTGGTGGTCCCAACATTGATCTGCGCGCAGCGGCTAGGCACCTTCATGTGACACGAGACGCGCTGGCGGACATTGTCCAAGGCAAACGCGACGTGTCCCGCCGCTTCGTCGCTGAGAGAAAATGGCGCGAGGTATTTGCCGCGCGCTATCGGGCCGGATGGTTAAGCTACGGCACCGAATTTGAACGGCTCGTCACCGACCCGCCGCCGCGCCGCAAACACCCCGTCCGGATCGCGGAGCCGGCACACAAGTTCTCGTTCGGCCACCTGCTCTGGCTCATTCTTGGAGGGCAAGATGCGGATTTTGGAAAAGCGGCACGACGTCTCGACGTCGCGCTCGCCCACTTGACCAGGCTGATATCCGGTAGGGGCCGTGTGATGCCCAAGACGATCAACGGCAAGCACTGGCGAAGCGTATTGGCTGTCCATTACCCGGAAGGCTGGGCACGATACGCCGCGGCATTCGATCGACTAGCCGTGGTCGACACCAAGGAAATCAGGAGCGGGTATTCGACGGGGTGGATAGCGCCCGAAGGCTGTTTCGGTCACGTTCTTTGGCGCATCCTCGGTGGCGACAATGCGAATATAAGTCGAGCGTCAACTCTTCTCGGCATAGCAGTTCCTACTCTTAACAATGTCATCCGCGGAAATGTGGATACGACACAGACGATTGTGGCCGGCAAACGCTGGGCGGAGATCCTCGCCTCGCACTACCCCGAGCTCTGGGAAATTCACCAAGCCGAATTTACGCGATGTGTACGCCGCTTGAGAGTTCATCGCCCCAGCCGCGCGCAGCGGCCGACGAATATAGGGTCGTTCGGCTACGTTGTGTGGATGATCCTGGGTGGCGAGGAAATACGCGTCGACAAAGCCGCAGAGCGGCTGCTCGTCCATGCGAGCTACCTCAGCGCAGTGCTTCATGGCCGCACGCGACCTTTTCAAAAGACCATCCGGAGAAAAAAATGGCGGGAAACATTCGCGCGCTATTACGCTGATGCGTGGAAGACTTATAAGAATCAGTTCGAAGAGAAGGCGCGGGCGCTGAGGGCAAACAGGCGTTAGTTGCCGATCTGTTGTTCCTGCGATCCAGCCACAGGCGACAATTTGCCCGCACCATCCCCCCCGCCAAAGCCTTAGCTCTTTCTTTTCCGTGGCGGATTTGTGAGGCTCCTCTTGCGCGCGCGGGGCGACCGGTTCTCCATCTCCTGCAGCCGGCGCTCAAACGCGGCGCTAAACCGTTTCCATGTCACCGGATATTCGTTCGCGAAAACACGGCGCCATCCCTTTCGCCGAACCGATCTTGCACCGATGCTGTATCTTCCACGAATGATACCACTAAGCCGGGACGGAGCAATGCGAAGCTGCTTTCCGGCCCTGGTGATCCTGACATCGCCCTCGCCTAAAATCAGCCAGAGCACATGTCCGAAGCTCTGTTTATCTTCAGGTGCGGGCAGGCGCGTTACTCTATATCTCGGCAGCTGCGCGACATGCGCATCGAACGCAACGGCGTGACGCAACCATCTTGCGCCGTAGAACTCAGCCATCGCGGCGCGCCAGCGTCTTTTCTTAATCATGGCTTGTGTCGGGGTATACTTCCCCTGAATGATCAGGCCAAGTTTAGTCGCTTTGACCGATAGTCGAACCGGCGCCTCATACATGTCAATTGTGCGGCCTCCCAGGATCTCCCAAAGCACATGGCCGAAAGTTCCCTCGTTGCCGGGCTTCAGGTACCGGACCTTTGCGTGGACGAAGGTGAGAGACCCTCTCCTCAAACAGGTCTCGATACGTCGCCCAGCCGTCCGCATAATACCGTGCAAACACTTCCCGCCACTTCTTGGTGATAATGGTTGTTTGCATCGGTCGCCTGTGGTCATGAAGTATGCCGCAAAGGTAGCTCGGCGATAGGCCAAGTCGCGTGGCGGCCTCACTCATGCGACGATCATCACAGCCGAGGATTTTCCATAGCACATAGGCGAAAGTATCTGGCTCAGCCGGAGGATCGCGGCGATCAGCCTGCAGACCTTCGAAAGATTTCTGAAAAGCCGCTGCGTGTATAGCCCATGTCTCGGGATACTGCGCGGCCAGACGGTCACTCCAACCTTTGCCGGCGACTTCGGCCTTTGTTGCCTTGGCATCACCCTTGATAATACCGGTAAGCCGCTTTGACGGGATCTCCAACAGGACCGCTGACCGCTTGACATTAAAGGCTTCACCGCCAAGGATTTGCCAGAGCAGATGCCCAAAGCTTCCTGCGCGGCCAGGCCGAGATTTCCTGGACCGGTTCCAGACCTTCCGGGCATCCACCTTCGCGCGCCGTTCGAACATATCCGCTAACGCCGCCCATCCTGCCGGATAATGAGCCGCGAGCACGTCGCGCCAATGATTGCGCGCGATCAGGCCAAGGGAGATCCTGCTTTCACCGGATAGAACCGTCCTAAGCTTGGCCACCGGTATATCAAGCCGACGCGCGGCTTTGACGAAGTCGGCATCGCACCCGCCAAGGATGCGCCACAGTACGTGACCGAAACTGAGGTGATTTGCCGGTTCCGCGATCGGTGCCGTCCGCTTGCCGCGGCGTGCGGGATCGATCGCAAGACGAATGAACGCGGTACCGAAATTCGACCAGCCGGGATGATAATGCTCATTTAGTACATCGCGCCACTTTCCTGCGGCGATTACGCGGTGCGAGACGGCGCGGCGGCCGTGAACGATGTCGACCAATGTATTGTACGTCAAGCGCAGGCGCCGCGCTGCCAAGTGAAGGTCAGCAGTTTCACCGCCAAGAATAGCCCACAAGACGCTCCCGAGTGCAGGCTGATCTTTGCTGACCGGCTCTCCTAACGGAGCTTTCTTGCTGTCCCCATGTCCTGGTGGAATGATGCGTTCGTCAATCATAGCGGCCTTCCTTAGTCACAGATCGCAGCGTTCAACTAACACAAGACTATGCCTAACTGGGCTTCCCTTTTTCAAGCCGCGGAAATGCAGGTAAATCGATTGCGTTTGACGGCGGCACGGGTGGTTTTTACTGAAACCGAACCGGAGCGGCCCGCCACAACTCACCAAGGACCTTCCGGGCAACCTGATTTTGACGAAATGCAAATCCTTCCCGGAAGCTGATCCCCCGCGTCGGCGCCTGACTTCCGCACCTAACTCCTGCACCCAAAATCCGCAGCTTTTCCAAGGCTCTGATTTTGGCCGGAAATCTATGAATATTGCACATAGGAGCGTCACGGCGTTAAGCATAAGTCGATTTAGGTGAAAGTAATATTGCATGTATATTGAATAGGAGTTAAGTTTTCAAATGGAGACATTTAATGGCGGCGCGATTAACCAGAGATACGCAGGGCTTGTAAGTGCTATGACTTGACGGAACTGTCAGCTCAGCTCCGAGATCGCCGACGCTACAGCACCGCACGACATAGCAGCTCGTTGATCAGTTTGTCGAAGATGGCCTCGAGAGCAAAGAGCCGCATGACGCCAGCAGGAGAGTATCGAGAGAAAACAGAAAGATCGATTGCAAATATTGGATATGAGCAGGGCAATACTGCATGCCTCCGGAACTACGGCGATCAAACCATCGGTCGCCCGAAACTGCACCGAGACTGGGGTGCCTGCGACCGGTGAACGACGCACGACCCTCAGTACAAAGGCTATGTGCCCCGCATAGCTTATCCGTGACCGAAGGCGCGATGGAGCGCGATCCCTGCATCCGCGAGACCGCATAACAGGGATTACGGTAAATCAGCTTGCTTCGCCACCGCCGCATTGGGACTTTCTCACCAGAATTTAAAATCAACTGTTTTGCCGACCTCGAACTAAATGGAAGCGCTATACTACTTGACCCGCCAAGCGGGAGAATTTGAGCCTTGTCTGCCCAGCCCATCGATCGCCGAAATCAAAGCCGCCGTTTGTGCAGAATTTGCAATCACCGCTGCTGAGCTCTCCGGCCGCTCCCGCCTTGCGAAATTCGCGCGCCCGCGCGCAATCTGCGTTCAGCTAATTCGCGAGCTGACGCAGCCCATCGCCTCATTTCAGAAGATCGGCCGGGAATTGGGCGACAGAGATCATTCGACCATTGTAGCGCTTGATCACCACGGCCGTCATCTCACGGCCACAGTCCGCGGCCTCGCAGAACGGCGGCGCGCCATCCTGCGCCGGCTCGACCCCGGTTAGCCAATCTCCGCCATGGCATTATGCCGGGCTTTCCTCATGATGATCTTCACTTCCGTAAAAGTGCGACCGGGTTGATCGTTGTAGCCCTGGATGAGCTGACTATATGCGTTGCGTTCCTCGGCAAAGAGCCTGAAATCTTTCTCAATTATTCGGCCGATTAGTTTGGTTGTCTTGTCGCCTTGCAGCTTGAGCCGTCTGCGCGCAAGCCGAATGGCGCCGATCATGCAGTGGCCGCCGCTGTCTGCGAATTGTCCTTGAATCCATCGTTCGCCCTTTTGCCCGAGGATATCGATGCGCGGCGTCAATGATACGCGCCTCTACTGGCAAACAGTTGGTTCCGTCGAACGGCATCGTTCTCTCCTACGCTAGGATCATTGCAGAATTTTTTCGGCTCACTTGCCACTTAGGCCGGTCAATCGGGACGCGGTGTGATCAGCTCAGGGCTCTTCGCCAGCTCGGTACATCGCACAATTAGTGGAGAGGTGCGCCTCCTGGGCAGCCGTCTCAGCGCCCCCGGAAGGCAATAGCCTCCCCTCTGTTCCAGTTTCTCTTTAGCCAACCCTTACCGCCTCTGAAAATTTCCTCCATCCTCTCGAACAGATTGATGGCTGTCGCTGGTTCAGTTGGTACCCATCCATCAAACGGCATCGCCCGCCAGCTCCTTTGCTTTATGGAGAACGGCTTCGATCTCGGCGTATGTTCTGCCTGGCGCATCGTTGAACGCGATAACTACGGCGCAGTGATTTCGAAAACATCTGGTCCGGCTATCGCCTCTGCCAGAAACTCCTCAGCGCGATGAAGCGCCTGCCCAGTCTCCAGCATCGCCCATTTCACGGCACCGATCAGGCACAACCGGCCTTCATCATCGATCCAGTGGCCTTGCATCCAGTTGGCGCCTCCCGCCAGCAGTTGCCCGGTTTTCGTCAACACGGCCATGGTGTCGTTGGCGGGCATGCCAATCACGTGAGAGGGTTCGCGAATGTTTAATCCATCAAACGGCATGTGCCTTTCTCCTACGCCAGCAAGATGTCGCTGATCAGCGCCTCGGTGCCGCCAGGGGCACTGATGATGAACTCGTCATAGAACGCGCCGCCCGTGATCCTGACGCCCCAGCCCGGCGGCAACGCGCCGTGGCCCCTGGTGTTGATGGAATGAAGAGATCGAACCCGGCCTGCAGCTCGTAGCCGGTAAGCTGATGATGATCGCCGTGACGCTCGATGCGCGCGCGAATGCGCCAGCCTGGCGGCATGCCGTGCTGAAGGTCGCGCTCGAGATCGGCAATCTGGTGGCTGTGACCGGCGGCATCTCGAGCCGGATAAACTTCGGTTCGTAATCCTGATGCGTCATCGTCATAACCCGCGATACTGAGGAAAATCACTCATCATGATCGGCATCCCGGTCCAGCTATGGATGAAGAGTGCAATCGCGTATTGCAGCTGCTGGCTACTAACTGCGCCACGAAAGGCGATATGTCCGTCCCTGGTGATCTCGCCAATGTCGGATGACAGGCAGGGTGGTGCGTGAAACCAGCTTGCTGCTTCCTCCTTCGGCAGGATCATGCAATGTCCGGCGCTAATCTGAGCGCGCAATCGGCGGTCGCCATATTGAATCAGCGCCCAGCTGGCGAGTATCTTTTCCAGATCGGCCTTGGTCAGGTCTTTCCGATAGATGATGTGGTGACCGGCATCGATCTCTGCGAAATCGGCGCGGGTGCATGGCCCGTCATGATCCCAATCAAATCCATTAGGATCACTGCCAACGCGCAGGCATTGCTGCGGCGCCATGATGTGGCGGTGAACGACGCTGCCATCCTGGAGCCTATAGTCCAGGTTCTGTGAATGCGTTGGCGATCGCTCCGGCAAACATGCCACCCAGCAACAAGGCTGAGAAGAAGATCGTCTTCGCCTTTCGCGTTCTACTGCGGACCGTGGTCATAGCTGATAAAGCTTCTCGATTGCTTGCCGCGCGATGAGATCGACCCTCAAGCGGGTAGGCGTGGCCACAGGCGCAGGCACCGCTTCCGCTTCAAGCGGCGGCAGATCAGGCAACGGCGGCGTCACGAAGAAGGGATCGGACTGATTGCGTATGCGCTTTGCTGCTTCGGTCAGGATCGTATCGCTGATGCCGCCCGGCATCGTCGAGGCGATGTAATCCAGTGCCGTGGCGAGATCCTTGTTGCTCAGCTTGCGGATGAATTCCTGATGGCTCACGGAATGCCCCGCAATCGCCTGGCGGCTTCCTTGTAGATCGCGGCGAGCAGAACATCGCCAAAGCTAGCACTCAGCTGCATGCTGATAAATTGAAGCGCCTCGGCAAGATATGCATTGCTCATCTTGTGCCTGAATTCGTCGAGCATCATGGCAACTTCTTTGCGGCCAATTCGCGTATTGCATCAAACAGGCCGCGTTCTTCAGGATGCCGGTTCTGGTGGCCGAACACGCGATAGTAGCCCTTGGCCAGCTCGAACAATTCAGTCGTGGCGGCTCCTTTCAGAAGCACGACGCGCTCTTCGCTGTGGGTGTCAATCCAGCAATCAAACACACACCCGGTCGGCTCGTGGCGGCATCGTCGCCCGCCGTTCGGCAGCCATTCCTCACCTTTCCAATCGTCGTAGACAACGCTCACTTCGCGGATTCCAGATTTTTGATGGCACCGCTTTTGATACCGTCGACCATGAGCTGGCGCATCTGGTCGACCGGCATGCGCTGGCGGGGGTGAAACTGCCCGTGCCCGTCAAGCCAGCCCAGCTCCCACATATCGCAAGGACCTGAGCGAACGCAGATCGGTCTCACCATCATGCGCTTCCCGGCATAGACGGCGGCATCTCCATAGAAGCTGGTCAAAAGTAAACCGGCGGCGGCGGCACGGTAGAACATGAGGCCCCTCCCCTTATCTGAGGCATCCCGTGTCAAGCTTTTTCGTCTTGGTGTGATCCTCTTTGTTTGGCGTCGCTTCGGTTGAATGGGCTCGTGGCGTCACATGGGTGGCCTCGGTTGGAATCATACGAACTCAATCGTATCACCTTATCTCCGGTTCGGTCGGATGGGACCGTGACCATAATCTCGCGTTCAGCGAGGTGAGAGGCCAGACGACGGGACCAATCTG
>CAVYXX010000050.1:0-34324 GCA_963772355.1 uncultured Alphaproteobacteria bacterium
AACTGGCGATTATGCACGAGGTCGGCTCTGTCGCTTCGGTGCATTATTCGTTCATGGGCGCCACGCATCCGGCGAAGATGCAGGCCACCGCCCGCCATCTGGCCGGTCTGTTGAAGCAGGATGCGGTCGATATCGCCCTTCTGGTGCCTGTCTGACCCGCTTGCACGCGCGCCGTGGGCGCGCTCAGCCACTATCTTGAACAAGACGGCATTGCCACCGCCGGCATCAGCCTGATCCGGCTGCACACCGAGAAGATCCGTCCACCCCGTGCATTATGGGTGCCCTTCGAACTCGGACGGCCCTTGGGTGTGCCGGGGGACAGGGCGTTTCAAACTCGGGTGCTGCGTGCACTGCTGGGCATGCTGGATTCCCCGTCCGGCCCCGTCTTGCGTGATTATCTGGAGGACACGCCCGGTTCATCCGTGTCGGATGAAACGAACGGCTGGTTCTGTCCGGTCAGCTTCGACCGTCCGCCAGTCGAGGAAACGCTGGGCGTCCTAATCTATCAGGAGATCCTGCAACTGCGGCCCTGGTATGATCTCGCCTTTGAACGACGCCGCCGGTCCACTTTCGGTGAGGCCGGCTTAACAATAGAGCAGGTGGTGGACTTTTTGCTCGCATGGGCGACAGGGCAGCGGCCGGAAAGCCCACATGCGCAGCTGTCGTCGCCCCAACTGTTGAAGCTCGGAGCGGAGGAACTGAAAGTATTTTATTTGGAGGCAGTCGCCGCTCAACCCGGGGCCATCAGCGGCCGGCGGGCGGCAGATTGGTTCTGGGGCGAAACTGCGGCGGCGCGCCTCTTGGTTGCGCTGCGCGAGGTTTGTATCGATGCAGTAGAGCCCGACATACGGTGGATGGGCCGCAACCTAATGGTGCCGCGGGACCAATGGTCGCGTTTGGGAATTGATGACCGCTGGTGGAAAACTGCCGGCCGACCTGGCGGAGCGTCGGATTAGCGATTGACTCGAGGATCATGCCCGTTAGCAAGGGCGCCGAACGGCGTTCGACCCGGACGGAACTGGGTGAGTGGGCACTTTGCCAGTGCCGGCCGCCCCGCTTCCGAAGCGCTGGGCATCAGCCCAGTAAAGAGAGGGCATTCAGTAGGACAATCTCCTGTATGATAACGTCCGTTGCGGGCACGACACGGAGACCAGTAGAAACCATTTGAGGTGGGATAGCGCCCGCGCGCCGGATGATCGCGAGGCCGCTCGCCTCTATCGTAAGCGGAGCTCTGACGCCCTTCTTCAATGGCCGCCTTGAAGGTGGTTTGTCTGAAGCAGAGGGGCTTCGAGCTATCGTTATGTTTGACGTTAATGATGACACGAAGGGCGAGATAGTAGCCGGACCCGTCGTCGGCGCTGGTCGGCGGAGGAGAAGGCACGGATTGTCGAGGAGACGCTGGTTCCGGGAGCCCGCGTGTCCGAGGTGGCTCGGCGCTGGCAGGTTTGTTCGCAGCAGGTATTCGGTTGGCGACGCGCAGCTTGTCAGGACTGTGACGACGGCGACGGCGGTCCGCAGCCCAGCGCCCGGCTTCGTTCCGATCGTGACCGAAGTCGTTCCATCGCGCCGGTTCAGCGCGCGACGCCGCCGTCTGCGGCGCCTGCGATCGAGGTCAAGCTGGCCGGCGCCGTGGTGCGCGTCGTGTCCGGCATGGACGATGCGGCCCAGTTGACCGCGGTGTTGCGGGCGGTTCGAGCATCGGCGTCACGGACATGATCAACGTTCCTGCCGGCGCACGGATTCTGCTGGCCACGCGGCCGATCGATTTTCGCAAAGGGGCCCATGGACTCGCCGCGCTGGCGCAAGAGGTGCTGGCCGAGGATCCGTTCTCCGGCGCGGTCATCGTCTACCGCAGCAAGCGCAGCGACCGCGTCAAGATATTGGTCTGGGACACCAGCGGTCTTGTGCTGATCTGGAAGCAGCTGCAGCAGGGATCGTTTCGCTGGCCGCCAATCATGGACGGCGTGATGAAGCTCTCACCGGTGGAATTCGCCGCGTTGTTTGACGGCCTCGATTGGACGCGTGTTCAGACGACAAAGGGGATTCTCAAACCGACCGTTGCAGCATAGGATTCGCACGTGACCGATTCGCCCCCCGACATTCCGCAGAGCCTGCCTGAAGACTATCGAGGCATTGCGCGCGTTGGTGCTGGCGACATTCGCCGAACGCGATGCGGCGGTCAGCGAGCGGGATACTTTACTGACGCAGAATGACCGGTTGCGCCATCTGCTGCTGAAGCTGACGCGGATGCATTTCGGCGCCCGGTCCGAGCGTCTGCCGGAGGAGCAGCTGCAGCTGGGCCTGGAGGCGCTCGAGCAGGCGATCGCCAAAGATGAGGCGGAGGCGGAGAAGCAGGATCCCGAGCTGCGCAAGGACAATGCGGCCAAGCGGCGCGCGAGCCGTGGTGCGTTGCCGGCGCACCTGCCGCGGGTCGAGGTGACGCTGGCGCCCGAGGATACCGCGTGCCCATGCTGCCGGGCGACGATGACGGTGATCGGCGAGGACACCTCCGAGCGGCTGGACGTGATCCCGGCGCAGTTCGGGTGATCGTGACCCAGCGTCCGAAGCTCGCCTGCCGGGCCTGCCCGGGCACCGTGGTGCAAGCACCCGCACCGGCGCGACTGATCGAGGGCGGCATTCCGACCGAGGCGATGGTCGCGCATGTGCTGGTGGCCCGCTATGCCGACCATCTGCCGCTGTATCGCCAGGCGCAGATCCTGGAGCGGCAAGGCGTGATCGTCGAGCGGTCGACGCTGTCGTTCTGGATGGGGTACGCGGCGGCCGAGGTTGCCCCGGTGGTGGCGCGGCTGCGCGAGATGATGCTGGCCTCGACCCGGATCTTCGCTGACGAGACCGTCGTGCCGGTGCTCGATCCCGGCCGGGGACGGACGAAGCAGGGATACTTCTGGGCCATTGCGCGTGACGATCGGCCGTGGGGCGGGGGTCAGCCGCCGGCCGTGGTCTACAGCTACGCGCCTGGCCGCGGACACATCCACGCCAACGCGCTGCTCGGCGGCTACCGCGGCATCCTCCAGTGCGACGGCTACGCGGCCTACAAGAAGTTCGGCGGCTCCAAGTCCGCTGACCCGCCCGTCACGCTGGCGTTTTGCTGGAGCCACGTGCGCCGGGGCTTCTATGATCTGGCCAAGGCGAAGGCGCCGATCGCGATCGAAGCGCTGAAGCGGATTGCCGCACTCTACGCAGATCGAGGCGGATATCCGCGGCAACAGCGCCGACTGAGCGGCGGACCGTGCGTCAGGCCGAGAGCAAGCCGCTGATCGCCGAACTGCGTATCTGGTTCGAGGCGCAGATCGCCAAACTGCCCGCCCGCGGCCCGACGGCCGAGGCTATCCGCTATGCGCTGAACCATTGGGATGGACTGAAGAGATTTCTTGACGACGGGCGCATCGAGCTCGACAACAACAGTGTTGAGCGAGCCATGCGGCCAGTTTGTCTGTCGAGAAAAAATAGTCTATTTGCGGGTAGTGATGAAGGCGGAGAAAATTGGGCCTGCCTAGCGTCGCTGATCGAGACCTGCAAGCTGAATCGCGTCAATCCGCAGGCCTATTTCATCGATTTGCTGACACGCCTCGTCAATGGCTGGCCTCAAAAACGCATCGACGAATTGATGCCGTGGGCCTGGGCAGCCGAACAGCCGGCCTAAATTTCCGCGAATGGGCGAGGGTGTCAGGGCATCGCTTACCCTCTATCGTCTCGCAGCCGATCAGGGCAACGCTGCGGGCCAAGTTAACCTGGGTGTTCTTTACCAGGAAGGCCGGGGCGGGCTCACAAAGAATGAGCGCGAGACCGCTCGCCTCTTTCGCCTCGCAGCCGACCAGGGCTTCGCTCCGGGCCAGGTGAACCTGGGCCGCTTTTACGAGGAAGGCCGGGGGGGCTCACAAAGAATGAGCGCGAGGCCGCTCGCCTCTTTCGCCTCGCAGCTAGGAGCGGAAACGCCTATGCACAGCGGCGTTTAAAGGACCTCGGCCAAACGTGGTGATAGAACTGAGGACAGAATTCGGGGACTCCGAAACTCTTGAAATACTGCAACGCGCAAGGTTTCAGGCATTACCTGCAAGAATGGAAAACGATAGGAAAACGACCCTACTTCGGGTGAGCGTCATTGCATACTTATGGAGATAGCATCCGCGCCCAAGCTAAGCATTAGGCCGGTGCGCTTTGCTTTCAGATGCATGATCACGCCCGCGTGATTTTGCATCCACAGATCGCCGCTGCTTGTCGCGCCGAGGGCAAAACCATAATGAGCTTGCGCATATGAGCCGGCAAACTGGGACAGGTTCTGCATCTTGTAGACCTCGCCTTGGGCATCGACCGTCGAGGCACCAATGCCGCCGACTTCGAGACCAGCTATCCTAAACGGGTAGGAGGAACCGCGGTAGAAGAGGGTGCCGCTTCCGCCACCCGCATTGCCGATGTAGGCTACTTGCACCTCGTTCATGTCCACGGTTCCATCGGGCGTGAGCCCGGCGACGCTCTCTGGACCGACCTTGACCGAGGAAGAACAGGCGCTCCCGAGCGCGAGGGCGCTGATTGCCAGCAACGCGACGACCTTCTCGACTTCATATTGTCCCCCTGCACATATGACAGTCGCTGAACCTAACGTGTGAGGCCCCCGATTAGTAGCCGCCTCGCTTTGTTGCAGAATTTATGATTAACGCACGACAGTAGAGGTGAGGTCGCCTCCACGCGACCCCCCCGATCGCTGCTGCTTTCCGTGATCCCGACGTCAAGGGAGTTTGTAACTGCCTTGAAAGTGCTGATAATAGCCATAGGTTCCCTCGTCCGCTGTCCGGAGCAGGTTCCCTACATACGTAAATCCGCCACTTAGTCCGCCAAACTTTCCAGTGCCGGCTGTGAACGTGAACGATGAACGCACATCCCTCGCGTCTATCTTGTGCTTTTCTTGGAGAAAATCACCACTAATTTGATCTCCTGCAGCGTCAATCCCGACGCAACTGCCATGGACTGCGGCATCCATGCCGTTCGGGAAGTCGGCCAAGCCCCAACAGTGCCACGTCATTTGATCGAGAAAACCGCTGCTTAGGGTCACGCCGTGTTCATCAGCAACAAGTAGGAGCCGCTCTTTCCCAATCGACGTAGTCTTGATCGTGCCAATTGAGGTATACGTGCCGGTCTATGTCCCTTCCTTCGGCAGATCAGCCGCCACGGCTGCGGCCCCAAAGGCCATGGCGGCGGTCAGTGTGAAGGCGGACAATAAGCGTGTGTGCGTTTGCATTGAATTTCCTCCCCATGATCAGTCGTTGATTGTCTCAGAGCGAGCGACCAGTGGTTCCCTTTGGGTTCACCGGCTTCAGACGCGTCGCGGCGGATAACGAAGGATCAAGTCAAGGCGCGGCCCGACATTCACGCGCGCGCCGTTAGTGACCCAGCCCTGCTACGGCGTCAAGAGAACCGATGTCGGTTGGTGCGCCGGGCGCAGGCTCGCGGCCCAGATCTATCTTGTGCCGCGCGGTCGAAACGAATTCGCGTTTCAGCCGCATAATGTAAATAGGGCCTATGAAGACCTTTTTCCTATGAGATCCCATTCTCGCAGATATCGTCCGTCGTGGACTTTGCGTGGTGCGGATTTCTTGATTTGCGCGCAGAGCGCAGCGCTTGCCCCGCGATCCGTTGCGTGGTCATCGTCACCCGAACAGGAGAGCAGCATGCCGGCCCCGCTAGAAATTGTTGTGCATTGCGTAACTTACTGCCTTTGACGGTTGAACGACGCATTGCTCGATTTGGGCCCAGACCCAACAGTCGTGTCACCAGCCGCCAAATTGGCACCGGCTGCGACGCCGAGGCGTCAGCGCCAGAGTCCCCTCGAAGCGACTGCCTGCAATTCTTGTGTAATGAACCGTGTACTTCGGGTCCCGATGCCCGAGATAATCCTGAAATCAGGCGGAAATCATATCCCCGGTTGGCGAGGTAGAAGCCACATGAGTGGCGCAGCGTGTGCGGGTGCACCGATGTCAGTTCGGCCCGTTCCGCAGCCATCGCGACGAGGTAGTTCACGGACTGCCGTGTGAAGGGCTGCTGGCGCTCGGACAAGAAAAGCCAAGGGAGCGAATCGGACCGGGTGCCGAGATAGCGCTTGAGGGCTCGGAGCTCGTCACCAGCGATCGGGTGCTCGACCGCCAACCCGCTCTTTAGCCTCCGCACCCAGAGCCGCGCGTGGTCGAGGTCGACCTCGTCACGGCGGACGCTGATCGCCTCGCTGACGCGCAGACCGTGACGAAACATCACGAGGATCAGGAGATGATCCCGGACCCCGTGCCGTCCGGCCTTGGCGGCATCGAGCAGGGCGGTGATTTCGGTCTCACTCAGAAAATCCTTGCACCGCTCGTGGGCGTCCGTCGTGGCTGCCGTGTCACTTTTTACATTTCGCCCGTCGGTCGGTGACGAACGTGCCATGGGGACCCCGCGGATTTCCTCGTCATCACGATAGCACTTTTTACAAAATGCGGGTTTTGTAAAAAGTTGGCAACGCACGCTGCCGCCACCCCTGATGATGGAATCTTCCAAAGTGAAAGTGCTCGATGGAGCGGAAGCTCCCGAACGATGGGTCATGGCGTCTCCGGACCGGGCGCTCGTCATGACCAAGCATCATGCCAACCGGCTTACCTTTGTCGTGCTGCTGGCATTCTTCCGTGACCGCGGCCGATTTCCGGGCACCGCCTCCGATATCAATCGACCGATCGTCGAGGAGATCGCACGGCAGCTCGTCATTGAGATGCCCGCTGACTTTTCGCTGGACCTGCCAGGGCGAACCGCGGAACGGCACCGCGCCGAGATCAGAGCCTTGCTGGGATTCCGCGAAGCGACCGTCGCCGACGCCGAGCTACTCGAAGCCTGGCTGCGAGATCGAGTGTTGGAAGTCGGGGTGGTTCCGGATCAACTCGCCGCGCTCCTTGAGACGCGATGTCGCGAGCTTTCGATCGAGTTGCCCGCACCGGATCGTGTCGATCAAATCATCCGTGCCGCGATCCACGCTCATGATAGTCGTTTCTGTGCCGGCATCTTGGGCCACCTTGCCGCAGGGACACGAGAGCGGCTGGAAGCACTGTTGCGTCCCGCCGGGAACGGGTCCGACAGTCCGGTGTCCGATCCGTCTGCGCAACCAGCCCCCGCATTGCTTCTGCGGTTGCGCAGCGATCCAGGAAACCGGGGCTGGCGGGCATCCAGGACGAACTGGCCAAGCTGGAGTTGATCCGCCAGATCGAGCTGCTTCCCGGTCTGTTCGACGGCGTGCTTCCCCATGAGCTCGAGCGGTGTGCGCGGGCCGGTGAATTCGCCACCTGAGGCCGGTTCAATTCGCCACCTGAGGCCGGTCGAAACCGCCACCCCTGGCCGCAGGCACCGAGCCGTTAGGCGAGGCAAACTGCCGCTGACGAACAACTTTATCTGGTAAGAAGAGAAGTCGTCAATTAGAATATTCTTGTTGTGATTGATGCTGTAATTTTTGCCGACCGTGTAACGTGTGAATAACGGGGATAACTAGACTAAGTTATTTACTTTGTTCGCCTATTTCATCTCCAACCGGATCCGCCACCGCCCGACGGGCGCCGTTGCCGCGCATCGACTTGCCCGTGAGCTCGAGGCGATATGCGTTGTTGACGAGACGATCCAGGATCGCGTCGGCGTATGTCGGATCCCCAATCTGAAGGTGCCAGCTGTCCTGGGGGATTTGGGTCGCCACGATGGTCGAGCCACGGTCGTGGCGATCGTCGATGACCTCCATCAGGTCGCGGCGCTGATCAGCGGTGAGCTTGACCATCGCCCAATCGTCCAGGATCAGCAGCCGGGTGCGAGCCAGTGTCTTCAACAACCGTGCTTGACGGCCATGCAGCCGGGCAATCGCCAACTCGTCGAGCAGCCGCGAGAGGCGCTTGTAAAGCACCGAGACGCCATCGCGGGCGGCCTGATTGCCCAGGGCACAGGCAATCCAACTTTTGCCGACGCCGGCCGCCCCGCTGATTAAAACGTTGCGGTGTTGGCGGATCCATAGCCCGCTGGCCAAGGCCTGCATGGTCGTGCGGTCCAGTCCGCGCGGCGTACGCAGGTCAAGATTTTCCATGCAGGCGGATTGACGCATGCCCGCCCGGGTCAGACGCTGCGCCAAGGCCGCGGTGAGCATCGCGCTATGCTGGATGTCGACCAGCAATGCCAGCCGCTCGGCGAACGGCATGGCGTCAATCTCGGGCTGTTGCAGTTGCGCGGTCAGTGCGTTGGCCATGGCTCCCAGGCGCAGGTCGTGCAGCTTCTCAATGGTCGGCTGGTGCATCTTGTGTCCTTGTTGCTGGATCGGTGGCGCCGATCGTCAGTGGTAGTAGCCGGGGCCGCGAATGTTGCCGTGATGGCCGACGCCATCCTCGGCCACGGGGTCGACGAGTGGCCGCCCGCTCTTGAGCAGGTGCTCGACAAAGCCTGATGAACTCGCACCTGCCGACAGCGCTCGCACGCAAGCGGCCTCCAACTGCTCGCCCGGGTAGCGGGTCGCCAAGCGCAGAATGCCGAGGCAGGACCGCACACCCTGTTCGATATGATCGCGCCCGGTCAGCAGCCGCTCGACATAGGCCGCGGTGGCCACACCGACCTTGGCCGCCTGGTCGCGAACCCAGTCCGGCGTCCGCTTGGCCACCGCGCTGTGCGCCGGCGGCATGTGTTCGCCCAGCGTGGCCCAGTGATTTTGCCCGGCCACCCGGGCATGGCTGGCGGCCCGCTCACCGCGATGGAAAATCTGCACGCCGGTCCGAGTGAGGAAGACATCGAAACGCGCTTGCGCACCAGCGCATAGGGCACCGAGTAGAAGTTCCAATCGACCGCGACGTGATAGTCGAGGTTGACGGTTGCCCCGATCGCCCAGTGGCCGATCACGTAGGGCTCGATCGGCAAGCGCTTGAGGGCGGCGCGTTCGACCGCTTCAAACAGGCTGCGCCGGCTACCCTCGCGCGGCGGCGCCATCGGCTTGTCGTTCAGTTCGACCAGCAGCAGCGCGATCGCCTGGTTTAGCTCAGCCAACGAGAAGAACTGGCGATGGCGGAGCGGAGCCAGAAGCCAACGACAGGCCTGCAAAACGCCATTTTCGACCCCCGGCTTGTCCCGCGGCTTGCGTGACCGTGCCGGGACCACGGCCGTGCCGTAATGCTTGATCAACGCGGCATAACTGGCGTTGATCACCGGGTCGTAATACGAGGCATGGGTGACGCCGACCTTCAGATTGTCGGGCACAACCTTCGCCGGCACGCCGTCCAGGAAGGCAAACAGACGGACATGCGCGCCAAGCCAGTCCTCCGTCGCCTGGGTCCAACTGGCCTCAGCGTAAATCAGCCCCGAACACGGCAGGCAGGCCACGAATATCTGCGTCGCACGCGCCGTACCGTCGTCCATCACCGCGACCGTGTCGCCGGCGTAGTCGACCTGCACCGTCTCGCCGGCATGGTGCACCTGGCGCATCGACAGGCCTCGCCCCGAGGCCTTCTGCCATTCGCTGAGCCGCAATTTGAACTGGCTGAACCCCAAACCGTCCGGATCGGCTGCCTTGTACTCCATCCAAAGCAGCTTGCGCGTGACGTGCTTGTGGCGCCGCAGTTCCTGATCCACCTCCGCCCAGTCGGGCAGTGCGCGACCATCGGTGGCCGATGACGGCGGGTAAAGCGCCACCTCCAGCGCCGTCTCCGACAACCCATCGGCGGCCGCGGCGTCCAGCCCTGCCGCCGCCGCTCGATCCAGATACGCCCGCACCGTCGAGCGCGCCAGCTTCGCGCCTGCCGATATGGCACTCAGATTCGGCCCTAACTCCGCACGCAACCGTAACACTTCCCTGATCCGCCGCATCTCCGCCCTCGGTCTCGGCACTACTGCTACCCCGCCAAAAAGGGCGGAACAGTAGTCGCGATTACTTCGATGTCAGCGGCGGCTTCCTCCACCAGCAGACTGGCGAATTCGCCGGCCTCAGGTGGCGGTTTCGACCGGCCTCAGGTGGCGATTACAATCGGCCTCGAGTGGCGATTACCTCCGGCCCGTGCAAGCGGTGTCGGCGGCGTGTCTCCACCGAGGCCCCCTACGAACTCCGCCGCCATCCGGAGGCGACCAGGCTTACCTGGCTTGCGGCCTTCGTGCATCTGCGCAGCCGGACGCTGACCGATGACCTGATCGATCTTCTTATCGAGACCATCCACCACATCGGGGCACGGGCCGAGCACCGGGTCGACCGCGAATTGCTTGATGATCTGAAACGTGTCGGCGGCAAGCAGAACCTGCTGTTCGAAGTCGCTGGCGCGGCTCTGCAGAAGCCGGACGGCATCGTGCGTGATGTCGTCTTTCCGGTCGTCGGCGAACAGATCCTACGTGATCTGGTCAAGGAAGCGTAGGCCACGGGCCCAACCTACAGGACCACGCTGCGCACGGTGATCCGGAATTCCTACAAGGGCCATTACCGCCGGATGGTGCCGCAAATCCTGCAGCGCCTGGAATTCCGCTCGAACAATGAACACCATCGTCCGGTTCTCTCAGCGCTCAATCTCCTGAAGCGTTATGCTGATTCGAAACTACAGACCTTCCCCGCCGAGGAGGTGGTGCCGATCGACGATATCGTGCGCGGACTCTGGCGAGAAGCCGTTGTCGAGAAGGATGCCGAGGGGCGGCAGCGCATCAATCGGATCACCTATGAGATCTGCGTCCTGGAGGCCCTTCGCGAAAAGCTGCGCTGCAAAGAGGTCTGGGTCGTCGGTGCCGACCGATACCGCAATCCCGATGAGGACCTCCCGGCCGACTTCGAGGCGCAACGCATACCTTACTATCAGGCACTGAAGCTGCCGCTCAAAGCCGATCGCTTCATCGCCGATCTCCAAGCCGAAATGCGCGAGGCGCTTCGGGCCCTGGATGCGGGCATGCCAGCCAATCAGCTCGTCCGGATCAGCCGGAAGCGGAAGAAAGACGGATGGATCACGGTGACGCCGTTCGACCCTCAGCCAGAGCCGGCGAACCTGATCGCGCTCAAGGCCGAAATCGTCGCGACCTGGCCGATGACCAATCTTCTCGACATGCTTAAGGAAACCGACCTCCGCCTAAGCTTCACCGACGTTTTGAAGAGCTCGACCGCTTACGAGACCCTGGATCGCTCGGTTCTGCGCCCACGGCTCTTGCTTGGCCTGAATGGGATCGGAACGAATGCCGGGTTTCAGCGCATGGCCGGGTTCCGATCCGGCACGACCGCCAAGGATCTCGCCTATGTCCGGCGCCGATACATTACCGTCGACGCGCTGCGACAGGCCATTGCCGTTGTCGCCGACGGCACGCTGCATGCCCGCGATCCGCGGATCTGGGGTGACGGCACGACAGCCTGCGCGTCTGATTCCAAGCACTTCGGAGCCTGGGACCAGAATCTCACCACGCAGTGGCACGTCCGCTATGGTGGGCGCGGGGTGATGATCTATTGGCATGTCGACAAGAACTCCCTGTGCATACATTCCCAGCTCAAATCCCCGTCCTCCTCCGAGGTTGCCTCAATGATCGAGGGCGTCGTCCGTCACTGCACCGAAATGGAGGTCGATCGCCAATACGTGGACTCTCATGGCCAAAGCACGGTCGCCTTTGCGTTCTGCCGGTTGCTGGGGTTCCAACTCATGCCGCGGCTGAAGGCGATCCATGTTCAGAAACTCTCCAGACCTGATGTCGGACAACCGGATGCCTATCCGAACCTGCAGGCCATTCTGACCAAGCCGATCGACTGGGAACTGGTTCGCCAGCAATACGACCAGATGGTCAAATATGTCACGGCCGTCCGGCTCGGCACCGCTGAGCCCGAATCGATCCTGCGCCGCTTTGTTAGGAGCAACATTCAACATCCGACCTACAAGGCGTTCTCGGAACTCGGCCGGGCGGTCAAGACCATCTTCCTATGCCAATACCTTCACAGCGAGGCACTCCGCCGTGAGGTCAACGAGGGTCTGAACGTCGTCGAACAATGGAACAGCGCCAACGACTTCATTTTCTTCGCCCGTCGCGGTGAAATGACCAGCAACCGTCGCGAAGATCACGAGATCAGCATGCTCGCCCTGCATCTCCTCCAGAACTGCATGGTGTACATCAACACCCTCATGCAGCAGCAGGTGTTGGCGCAGCCTCAGTGGTCAGAAAAGCTAACCCCCAGAGATCTCCGCGCCCTGACACCGCTGATCTGGGAGCATGTGAACCCTTACGGCCGCTTCGAACTCGACATGGAGGCCCGACTGCCCATCAACTGACCAATTTGGGGGTGTAAGCCCTAACCGCCGAAAATTCCGCCAAGCCGGATTTCGCCCCGCGAGCGGGACTTTCCGGTTTTCAATGACTGGTAATACGCAATTCGATGACTTGGAACCCGCCTGGATACCCGTGGCTGCGTGCCATCTGAAATGCGGAAAGTTTGCCCGTGTGGCGCGCAACGATGCCAGGATTCGGCCTGAAGGAATTTTCGACGGTTAGGACTTACAACCCCTCGGAGAAGTGGAGTCGACGGCGCTCCCCCTTACGCCGCCTCCGCCCGCTGGGTCATCGCCGCCAGCAATTCCCGCCCCTCGTTCGTCAGCACATACGGTGAGCGAAACGCGTCCGACTGGACCCGCACGATCCCCCGGCGTTTGAGGTACTGCATCAACGCATTCGTCGACTGCGGTGGAATATCCAAAGCACGAGCCACTTTAACCGTCCGCAACTCCCCCTGTTCCGCGAGATAGGCTAGAACATTGGCAACTCGGCCCGAGCGGTACATCAGCGGCGGCTCCTCCGCCTCCGCTACATCCGGCGACCGCTGCCAGTGCGACCGGCCCGCCGAAGTCAGGCGCCAAAGCTCGCCATACGTCGCCTGGCCCGCCTTTTCGATAAGGCCGACGTCGCGCAGGAAATCCGCGATCTGTGCCATGACCGCCGGAGACCGGTGCACCACCGCCGCAAGTCGCGACAATGTTGTTGGCTTTTCCTCTCCAAATGCCGACAACACGCGCTCCTGGGCGTAGGTCAGCAGCACCATCGGATCGTCGGTCAGCGCGAGCGCGAAAATCGGATCCCCCGACCCAGGGCCTCTAATCCGGCCCGCCGCGCTCTGGGATACGACCAATTGGCGCACCCGCTCGCGCGTCACGCCCAGAAGGCCGGGCAGGTCAGCGCGATGGCGCGGCGTTTCCAACAACGCGAGCAGGCGCGCCGCTGGACTGCCGGGCACCACCGTGCGCGACGGCTTCCGCCCGCGCGTTCCGACCTCCGGAAGCACCGAAAACGGCGCGGTCCGGCCGCGCGCGGTCAGACCCCAGACTCCGTCCTTGCCCTTTTTGGCGAGCCGCAGATCGGACAAGGTTGCCAGCGCCCGTCCGATCCGCTCGACGCCACGGCCGCAACGCAGGGCGATCACGGTGGGCCGTCCAAAGCCTGCGCGGAGTACCTGCAAACACGCGGCCTCGGCGGAGGGCAAGGAAACAGGGGCTGGCATGTAAATTCGATCCGGCGCTGGAAAGCGTAAAAAGACTTGCTAATCGACGGAATCGCGATTCGCTAGATAGGGCAACCTGGACTCGGCCTGACGGAGTTTTCGGCGGTTGGGCTTACATCCCCAATTTGGCGGCTGGTGACACGACTGTTGGGTCTAGGCCTTCACGACGTATTTTTTGACGGCGACCTCTTTCCTGGCCACGAATTAACTCCAGATGGTTGCGGAACCAGCGAGTCAGAGATCAGCCGCGGAATCAAGGACGCGAGGCACTAGGCCGCGAGCGGCATCGGCGTCCCATCCGGCATGTGCGTCGGGCGGCTTCTTTGGACGCTTTCGCGTTTCTGCATCTCATCGTACCACCGCTTCACGTTGGGGCAATGGTCGGGAATTGCCATTCCCAAAGCAAGGCCGAAGTCGCACACAGTGATCGTGGTGATGTCGGCGACCGAGAATTTTTCGCCCGCAATGAAGTTGTTCTTAGACAGCTGATCGTTGAACTTCTCATGGAATCGGGCAACCCGAAGCTTGCCACGCTCAATCAGCGCAGAGATCTGCGGGACCGGGTCAACATGGCCCGGCAAACCTCGGTCGACGAACTGGGGATGGGAGTTGCGGAAGATCTCCGCGTGGCCAACCATGCCTTCGTCGTAAGCCCGACGCTCCCAGGCGCTGATAACCGCTTTTTCCACCGCTGTAGTACCCATCAGCGGAGGATTGGGGTGAAGAGTTTCAAGATAGAGCCAGATCGAAAGCGCTTCGCCCAACTGGGTGCCGTCGTCCAGCTCGAGCATCGGCACCATTGCATGTTTATACTGGCCGATATAGCCAGTCTTCAATGCTATATCGCGAGTGATACACTCCTCCCTTGGTATCTCGATACCTTTCTCCAAAAGAAACATGCGCACGCGGCGACAGTTTGGCGCAAAATCCCAATCGTAGAGCTTCATGACAGTCCTCCCAGTTAGTTAAGGCCACTCCCCACATGGTCTGAGGAACGGTGAGAATGATAGCACCTGAGCGTGCTCCCGGGGGAGCGCAGCCGTCAAAATCACCGGCATGGATCTCCTGCCAGTGGAGCTTCGTGCTTTGGCGGCGATGATACGATGCAGACCCGGCGGCTTTCTGGCAATCGCCGCAATGTCAGCGCGCCGAAGTGCCGGCGTAGCAGGCACCGCCAAGTGCCGCGGCCTCGGTGTCTGGCGGCCGTATCGCCTCATCCAGGACTGCGCCCCGAAATCGCGGCGTGCTACGTTGTGTGCATGAGCAAGTAGCAAGATCGAATGATCGCCGGCTTCACAGCCGGCGAGCGGGACTACATTCGCCGCGAATTGGACATGTTCTTTTCGACATTGCCGAGCGTGGCCGAGGGCTTTCACCTCAAGACCTGGCGCGGTGGTCCTGACGCCGGCAAGCCGAAGCTGCCGCCGACGGCGAAGGGGTTGATCACACGTGGCCTTATGCGGCTTGATAACGAGGGCCACTTTCCGCGGCTGTTCTTCACTGAGGCGGGCCTAACGGCCCTGCGCGCGATGATGACAGACCGCCGTCTCGTGGATCCGAAAAAGTTCGCCATGTCCGACAGGAACTCGGCATAGATCCTAGTTCCGAGGGCGAAGCGCGCGACTGAGACACTCAGACCGCCGTCTGGTCCAGTCCAACAGGATCACGGCTGCTTTGCTTACTAACGCGGGAACGGAATCGATGATTATCCGCCGCGGCATCAGTCACGAATTCTGACGCCGTGATGCTGAAGCACAGTTCGGCGCCGGAGTGTCTGGCCGATGAGAGGACGGGACTGTCCGAAAGCTGGGAAAAGACAGTCCAGGCTCCTCCGTTCAACTCCGATTATTTATCAGCGTCGTCTTTTGTCGGCGCACCGCTTTCACTAGCGTGCGCTTTCCAAATCAAGTTCTTCGAGTCTGCGGCGCGCTGGCAGACTCGGTTCTTCTCCACAGCCCCCTCGGAATATGCCTTTCCCTTCAAATAGCAGAATGCGGCCGGATCAGGTGGCGCTTGTGCCTGATCCTCATCAGCCCAGCATTGGCCCGCTGTAATCGACAAACAAGCGATCAAAATCAGTTGGCATTTTCTCATGTCGCCCTCCCTCTCTCCCATCGTGGCACCGTCGCCCTCTACAGGGAAGGTTCGAGGAACCGCGTTCGCGTCTGGCTGAGCTATAGCTCGGACTGGTTCGAAAAGTGCCGGCGCAAATGTCGTAATTCATACTTGGAAAAACTAACGAATCTGACATAAGATCCAGCAAAGCGATCGATAATTTCTGCGAGGCCTCCTTCATCAACTAGGCCTGCAGCCTCGTTCGCGTCAAACCATTTGGTTTCTCTCCGGCTCTTCTCTGGCCAGTCGTCAAGCTGCTGTTCTACGCGAAATAAAAAGACCCGCACCCGGCAGAGAACCTCTCTTTTAGCGAGCCGCTTTGCATAATGAAAAGTGCCCACGGGTCGCTTGTCCACAATGTGGCCGATTAAACCCGCTTCCTCGTAAGCCTCTTGGCTAGCCACCTCGGGGGGTTTCCGCTTCTTCATTGGCCAGCCCTTAGGGATGACCCAACGGCGTGTCTCGCGCGATGTAAGCAGCATGACCTGGCGAGTCCCGCTCTCGCTGAGACGCCAAGGGAGGGCTGCAAATTGGGTGGTGCCGTGAAACTTGTCCTTCGCCATGCCCTCTATGTAACGCCCCATCCTTCCAATAGTCACATGGCTATTAGTTTAGATCCCATGAGAAACCTAAGAGCAGGTGCGACTTAATAGTCGGCCGGTCGCGGATTGCGAAGTTGTTATCTCAGCCAGGCCGCGAGCGCCATCAACTCCGTGCCCGCTTCATCCGCTTTTCGCCAGAGCAGCACGTGACGGGCGCCTTGGAGCCTGACGTGAGGTTTGAACGAGACGAGCCGGCCGTTGCGAACATCCTCCACTGCAAAGCACCGTTGGAGCAATCAGAAGCCCGTCGCCAGCCAACGCAGCTTCGTAGGCCGTGCAGAAAATGCCCGAAGGTGTGTGTCGGCGCCGCTCGATCCTGGCTGGCTGGCGGCGCGTCCGCGGCTGAGAAACTACGACATCTTCGACGCCGCGCTAAACGCAGTCGCATGAGACAGCATGCGATTGACTCCTCGCCTCTGACTTGGTCATCGATCCGGTTATCACCAAGAATAGGACGGGCTAGACCGTCGGGAAGTGGCACTTGTCCAGAAGCGGATGCAGCACTTCCTTCGGCGGCGTGGTCGAAAGAACCTTGTACAGGTCCCAGTCGCCGGTGCTCTCGGCCGGGGTCTTGACCTGTAGCAGATAGCTTGGGAACTCACCACGTCCGTCAGCACGAATACTACCCCTCCCGAACGCGTCGTCGTCTGTCGGCATCGCCTTCATCTGTGCCACCGCCGTCCGACCGCTCTTCGTCGCGTTCGGCACGCCCAGCACCGCGGCTGCCTTCAGGTAGTGTAGTGTAATCCCGTAAGCGCTCGCATGCGCCTGGCTCGGCCAGTTCTTTTGCGTGCGGGGGAGGACCCGCTTCGTCCAGGCACGTGTGCGGTCGTTCATGTTCCAGTAGAACGTTTCACTCGTTATCAGTCCCTGCGCCGTCTCCAGGCCGATCGAATGTACGTCCTGCAGGAACATGAGCAGCGGTGCTATCGTCATTTGGCGGTTCAGCCCGAATTCATTTGCCTGCTTCACACAGTTCACGGTGTCCGCGCCGGCATTCGCCAGCCCCAGCACCTGGGCGCCGCTGGAGGCCGCGCTAGCCAGAAAGCCAGAGAAATCCGAGGTGTCGGGGAACGGATAGTGGGCGTTGTCCTTGACCTCGCCGCCCATCGACTTCACGACGTCGGCCGTCTGCTCCTGCAGCGAATGGCCGAAGACATAGTCGGCGGTGATGAACGTCCAGACTTTCTTTCCTTGCTTGACCAGGGCGCCTCCTGTGGAATGCGCCTTTTCGTATGTGTCGAAACTCCAGACAATCGTGTTGGGGGTGCACTGGCCGGAGGTGATCTCCATCGCCGCGGCGCTGGCATTCAGCATGATCTTATCTTTTTCGCGGGCGATCTGGGAGACAGCGAGCGCGACCGAGGATGTGGGAACGTCGATGATCGCATCGACCCCGTCGTCGAACCATTCCCGCGCGATCGACGAGGCGACGTCGGGCTTATTCTGGTGGTCTGCGCTGCGGAACGCGATCTCAAACCCGTGGCTTGGAGCGTTGAACTCTTCGATGGCTTGTTGGACACAAGCAACGGAGGTGGGGCCTGTGTTGTCGCGGTAGGTGCCCGACAGATCGGTCAAGACGCCAACGCGTAGTGTCGGTTTGGATTGAGCCCGCGCTCCGCTTGAGGAAACGGCGGCCATCGCTCCGGACACGAGAAGGCTTCGACGTAAAAGTGTCACGATTTTTCCTCCGCAGATTTCGTTGTAGTTCATTAGCGAGCTTTATGGTCAGAACGCAGCAGCGCCTATAATGGGTAACTTGTGGACTTGAATAGACACTTTCTTTGCCGCTGCTAACGCAAGACGATGAAAGTCGCGCGAGGTCGGCGTCCGCATCGGCATGATCGTCGTTACTGGGCACCTTTCGACCCCCGGCAACCATATTATATATTGGACACGCGAAAAGTCAGGCGCCGCGCCACCTCATTCAGACTACTCGTAGATCCATCCAGGGGGGGCTCGCTTAGCCGTCGCACCTATTGGGCGATTCTTTTGTCGCCCACGCCGAAGCCGCCGGCCGCGTTGGCCAGCTTTTGCAGATCTGCCCGCGACATCAGCAGATCAGCCGAGCCGCCACAGTTGCTGCTCGCAAGAGCTGTCTTGGAGCCCGCCCAATGGACGCGATATAGCAGCGAAGGCTCATCCTGCCGGCCTTCGACAATCATGCTACCACCCTCTTTGGCTATCACATTCGGATCAAGCGAGCATTCTGCCCCATGGAAGCTTGTCGCCGACGCCGGTACGGTCATTTGCGAGATGATAGAATTCTGCGACGCGGGGCGAAACACGACGATATCGCCGACCTTAGGACGGAATTCGTCGAGTTGCAGTACCAGGACAATGCTTAAGTAGAAGATCATCCATGATGGCCGTCGTCATCAAAGAGCAGCAGCCAGGTTGCTAACGATGTTCCACGAAGGGTCCCGTGTGGCGTGCCATGCCGGCTCGGTTCGTGCTGCTCCGATTGTCGCATGCCTTGATAGCCTTTGATCACCTTTGATCACATAGGCAAATGGGCGTATTCCCCGTCATATCGGGCGTCGCAGTATGAATGCCTGCGTACAACTTCGACGGCGACATTTCGGCTTCCAATCTTGATGCATGGGGAGACCTTGCGTCCCGGTTGAAAACAAAACAACGGCACCGATTTGTCGACCGATTCACAGTCCAGCTCTCACTGATTCCATGACGCTTCCTATTGCGCCGTGTACCCTTATATTTGCAAGCGTAGGCGCCACACAGCCACGAACTCGTGAGTACAAGGCCAATGACTTTGGCCTTTCTACTGCCCTTAAAGCTTCGTACCATACGGCGATTGGAGTTCATATGTACCACGTAATGACCAAAAAGCCCTGATGTCAAAGAATTGCCGGACATATAGCTGATACGAAGCTCGACATTATGAACGTGAACTATAGAAGCTCGTTCAATCTCCCGAACATACCGCCTGAGGTCGGAGCGACCCCGCCGCCTGGCATCGGAGGCCACGAAATCATGCCAACTTCACACAAACATGATACCTCCTGTAAACTGAACGGCTCTTGCCAGAACCTGTTTGCGATAACGAACATGAGTACCGGCGCCTGGCTCAAGCAGCTTGATAGTTGTCTTGCTTCGCGGCTCCCAAATCCGACTGGTCATTGAGAAATCTCTATTTGTCGCGTCATGCGCCTCTCTCCAAGGCAAGGGAACGATTTGCCGGGCATGATTTGGCTGAGCAGGACGGATGAATCTCAGGGATATACAGATCTTTCTTGATGGAGGGAGCGCCAGCGAGAGACGCTTCAACTGGCGACGAGCATCGCGTAGGAACACGGCCCTTATCTAAGTGCTGTCTTTCTGCAGAATGGCCATGCAACCGGCTCGCGAGCTCGTCTTGCTGCGCCCTGGCTCGGACGGGTCGCGGCGCCACCGCCGGGCTCAGCATCCTGCGTGGCGCCCCGAGAGAGTCCCAGATCCCGGGCAGATCCACTTAAATGTGACGTGTTCGGAAAACTGAACCTCAGTTCACGACACCTGTTCAATATATCGAACGCATTACGGACTCCGCCGCCCGGAATGATTTGAAAAAAGCTAAGTCCGATTATTATGAAAGAAGCACAAGAGGAATATCTTTTTTCGGGCAACCATTTTCTTCGCTGAAAGCGCGTGCCCTTTTGGATTAGTGCGCCTTGCATGTGCGCCGGCGGAAGTGATTGTTATGCAGCGGAAACCCTGAACATCGATCAGGCTGATCCAATCCGGCTTCTCCCCGAAGCGACGTGACCTATGACCGGAACAAACTTGAAGGCCAAAGCCGAGACGCTCACCGAAATCCGTCGCCTCGGCTATGCCCGCGTCAGCACCTATGGGCAAACGCTCGACGCGCAGCTTGAGCAGTTGCGAGCCGACGGTTGCGTTGAGATTTACTACGAAAAGGTGAGCGGCGCCCGAACCGACCGGCGCGAACTGCTGAAGCTTCTGAAGGCGTTGATCCCCGGTGACGTGGTGATTGTAACGCGGATCGACCGTTTAGCGCGCTCGATCTTCGATCTGTTTGCCATCGTCAAACAAATCGTGGACGCGGGCGGCCAATTTCAGTCGCTGGCCGAGCCGTGGACGGACACCGCCACCAGCACCGGGCGGCTGACGATCGCTGTCCTCGGCAGGCTGATAGATGTAGAGCGCGAGCTGATCCGCACCCGGATGACGGATGGGCGGAGCCGGGCGAAGGCGCGCGGGCAGCGCTTGCGGCACCCCCCGAAACTCACCGACGCGCAGAGGGAGGAAGCCCGCCTTCGCCGCGCCGAAGGGGCGACACTCAAGGAACTGGCGCAGACGTACGATGTCGGGCTGACGACGATATTCCGGATATCGAAAATAGTGCAGCCAGTGAGGGAGTCCTCCAAGGATTACTCCCATTCCTCGCCTCGGTAACCCAAGCACGACAGGGTTACCGAGCGGCAGACGCAGGATATCCGCCACTGCAAAACTATCGCCTGGCGCCACGGTCGGCAGAGAAGAAGTTCACCTGTATCATCCGACTGAAGCCGCGGGGCAGACCAGATGTGTGTTGCGCAGTTGCTGATCGCGATTGAAGCCATTCAGGGAGGAAGGCGAAATCCGAATCAGGGAGTTAGACTTGATCGTTCTCAGCTGCGCGGCCGCAGAGCACCTTTCTCGGAACGTCAGATCGTCCTCGCGGCCGCCAACTCTGCAGGGCCAGAGACCGGCAGCTTCACGTAATAGTGGTACGTCCGGAAAACCGGACGGCCCTGGTGAAGCTTGTTCGAGATATCTGGCGCAGCACAAGGCAGTGCAACTTAAACGCCTTGACGTAGGCTCTTCAGACTATTCCGGTAACACACTAGATAGCACCCTTTTTCAGGGTGCGGATTTTCCTCACAAAAATACTGCGAAGTGCCCGAACTCGTATGCCTTGCTTTGCGGCGCCCGAAAGTGATTTGTCACTGAGCGGACATCCTAATCGTTGCTCGGCCTTTTACTCAAACCCGCATCTCCCCCTTAAGCGGAAGGAGGTTGATGGTTGATGGCGCATAGGCGCGGGAAGGGCTGGCCGGGCAGGGAGGCATCGATGAGTTTCAGGGACATCTTGGTCTTCCTCGATGGGGGTGGCGCCAGCGAGGGACGTCTTCAACTGGCGACGAAGATCGCTCGGGACCATGGTGCCTGTCTAAGTGCTGTCTTTCTGCAGAATGGCCAGGCAACCGGCGCGCGACCGCGCTTTGCTGCGCCGTGGCTGGGGCTGGTCACGGGGCCACCCACCTCCGGCGCGATCGTTACGTCACAGATCTCGGAACCTGCGGACATTGCCGAGCGACAATTTCGCGATTGCCTCCGTTCTCTGAAGGTCGAGGGCGATTGGTATCCACTGTCCCGAGCCGATACAGGCGAACTGATCACCCTGGCGCAGGCGGCCGATCTGGTCATCATCGGCCAGGTAAAACCCGACGCTGGTCCGGCGCCGACCTGGCGACCGGAGGAGATCGTCGTCTGCTGTGGCCGCCCGGTGCTGATGGTCCCGTATGTTGGTAGCTACACCCACGTCGGCCGCCGTGTTCTGGTTGCCTGGGATAGCTCACGCGAGGCCGTGCGAGCGCTCAACGATGCGCTGCCGTTGATTCACGGCGCCGACGAGGTGACGCTGGTGACCGTACGCGCCCGCGTCAAGGATTTGGAGCCCGGCGGCATGTCGACGGAGCGTGTTGTGCGCCATCTGGCACGACACGGCATTGCTGCCCGCGCGGTCCAGGACCTGCACTTGGGCTCCGCCATATCCGACGAGCTCCTGTCGAGATCATTCGATCTTTCCGCCGATTTGATCGTTGCGGGAGCCTACCATCATTCCCAGCTACGCGAGACTTTCCTTGGCGGCGTCAGCCGAGATCTGTTTCAGCGTATGACCCTTCCCGTGCTGATGTCGCACTGACTAATAGGACAGATGCCCTGAAGAGGCCAAAGTCGTGCTTTGGTTCGTCGCCTTGATGTTCTTCGCGTTGCCGTGCTTTGCGGCTCCGCCTCCCGGCGCCGATCTTGATGGGCCCCTTCATACCTGGTTCGAGCATCAGCATTCCATTACCGGAGCGTGGTGCTGCAAGGTCGCAGACGGTCACATTCTGGCCGAATCAGATTGGCGAGCGGCGGACGGCCACTATGAGGTCTGGATCAATGGCACTTGGCGTCCTGTCCCTGTAACCGCGCTGCGCGACCCGGTCGGCAGTCCAAATCCGACCGGCCATGCCGTCGTCTGGTGGACGCGCGTAGGCAACGAGACTGTGATCCTTTGTTTCGCCCCAGGGAGCGAAACCTGATTAGTCCGCGACATGCGCGCCGGTTTCGCTAAAGACCCAACCTTCGCATCTTTTCCCAAAGGGTCGTGCGAGAGATGCCGAGCAGGGCAGCCGCTTTCGCGATTTCGCCGTTGGTCTGGGATATCGCCTCCTCGATGTGCCGACGTTCAGCGCGCTCGCGCGCTTCGGCAAGGGTTGCGACCTGCTCTCCCGGCTGATCGAGCAACACCTGTTCCGGGAAGATCGCCTGAGCCGATATCTGCGGCGCGCCAGCTGAGAGGCCAAGCGCGCGCTCGAGCCGGTTGCGCAACTCCCGGATATTTCCCGGCCAACCATGGTCGCGCAAGGCCGTTCGCGCAGCCGATGTCAAGGACGGTACACGGTGGCCAGCGCCACGGGCGAATTGTGCAAGGTAATGCTCCGCAAGAGGAATGATGTCCTCACACCGAGCTCGCAGCGGCGGGATATGCAGCTCGATCACGTTCAGCCGGTAGTACAAATCGGCCCTGAAATTTCCTTTCGCTACCAGCGCCGCCAGATCGGCATTGCTCGACGACACGATACGAGCGTCTGACACAAGCTCCTGCGTGCCGCCTAGTCTGCGATAGCTGCCATCCTCCAGCAGCCGCAGGAGCTTGCCCTGCAACGACGGCAGAAGCACCGAGACCTCGTCGAGGAACAGCGTGCCGCCGCCGGCCTGGTCAACCAAACCGACATGGGCGGTGCGTGAGCCGGTTACACCGCCGCGTTCATGGCCGAACATCTCGCTTTCTGCCCGGTCAACCGGGATCGTCGCGCAACTGACGACGATGAAGGGTAGGTCGCGACGCGCCGACGCGTGGTGCAACTGGCGCGCTGCCACCTCCTTGCCCACGCCAGTCTCACCCAGCAGCAATACCGGGCTGGATGTGTCGGTCACACGCAGGAGTTCAAACTCGACAACGCGCATCGCGGCTGATGCGCTCAGCGTCTCTCGACCGGGGCTGCCGTTGCCTGCGACCACCTCCCGAGCGCAAAGGGCGGCGATCTTGTCGAGCAGCACCTCGATTTCGAACGGCTTGGTCACATAGTCGTCCGCTCCGGCCTGCATTAGCCGCACAGCTTGCTCTATCTCGCCGAACGCAGTGATGAAGATCACCGGTGTCGCTCCCAGATTGGAAAGAGCACGCCGGAACAGTTGCTCGCCATCTAGATCCGGCAGGCGGATGTCGCAGACCAAAACCCGGCAGTCAGCGCCGGGCAGGTGGGACAGAGCCTCCTCGCCCGATTGCCACCAAATTGCTTGATAGCCTTCCAATTGGAGACGCTGCACCAGCAACTCTCCCATGATCGGATCGTCATCAACGATGCCAATCAAGGGGCGAGGTTCGGCGCTTGAAATGTTTGCCGAATTCGGAGCGGAGGCACTCATATCGTGATCTCCTGCCTTGTCACGCCAGTCGGGGGCAAAGTAACGACGATGCGGGATCCATGATCATCCGCTGCCGGCGTGGCGACGATGCGTCCACCAAGGCCGCGGACAAGGTCACGGACGACACGGATGCCGAGCCCGCGAGGAGGATCCCGCGGGTCCGTCACCCCGATCTCCGTTAGTGCGGCGGCGACGGCCTTTGGCAGCCCAGGGCCAGCATCGACGACCTCCAGGTTGAATTCGATAAGCCCCGCGTGATCGGGAGCTGCACCGACCCATGCCTGGAAGCCAACTTCACTACCCGGCGGCGAAGCCTCGCAGGCGTTCAAGAGGAATTCAGGGCAATTTGCCGGGTCTCGGTCGCGGCGACGTTCACCGTTCCCGCGACGCTGCTGCGCCAGGACAATTTAAGCTGCCGCCGGGTCAGTTCGGGCTCGATGAGGATGCGCAGGTCGTCCAAGTCTCCGGGGGTCAGCCTGCGGCTGTCCGGCGGCATCCGATGGAATGCCAGCACCGAACCCACCACGTTCCGTATGCTCCACAAACCTCGCTCGATCAGATCGAGGCTTTTTCCCCTGACATCCGGATTGTCGCCGAACTTACGCACGGTATCGAGGGCCGTTGACATCCCGCCGAGCGGGTTGCGAACCTCATGCGCCACAGTAGCCGCGAGTCGCCCCAGTACACTCTTCCCGCTCGCGTTGGGCCAAGCGGATTGCCATTGCTTCCCGCTCACCCTGTGCGTCTACGAGGTCGTTGTAGCCGCGCAGCAGGCGTCCATACTCACTCGATGCCGCAGGCAGCAGGTCGGGCGATACGCGTTGGAAGTCGCCCGCCTGAGCGCGCCGCAGACGTTCGGTCAGCAGACGAAGCGGCTGCACCATGCGACGTACAATCATGAAACCGATCGCCGCCGCACAAAGGCTGGCTCCTACTGTCGCCACTAGCAGGTTGCGGCGGAGTACATGTCGTTCATCGATAAGCGACTTCAACTCCAGCGCGACATACAGGTCTGCGACATGCTTACCCTCCCGCACGATGTCACGGGAGGCCCAACCAGTTCCGGTGTCTTCGTCAAAGACGAAACCGCCTCCCTGCTCAAGCCGCCGACCAAGGCCGGGGTCGTGGATCGGATCCTCGGTGCTGGCATCAACCTGTTTGCCGGATACGTCGGCGAACAGGGTTCCATCGGGCAGGCGCACCATCGCCCGTTGCTCGCGCATGCTCTGGTGGAACCACATAGTCCGGTTCAATGCTTCGACGGTGTTGGTGAGGTTGCGCGCCACGACATGTGGATAGACCGTCGTGGAGATGCCATCGAGGTAGACGGCTGCCAAACGGCGCACGCTGAGTTCCTGCTCGCGAGCTATCGTCGACATCAGAAAGTGCGACACCGCGACCGCAACAGCCAAGATCAATGCGCCCGAAACGATTGGAACCCGCGCGGTAAGCGGCCAGGGTCGCCGCCCTGCTGCCAGCAGACGGCCAAGCAAGGCCGCCCCCCTCCGCCCCAATACACTTTTCGCGGTCGGCGGCGCGCCGACACCTCCTGCCGGATCGGTTGCCAAATTCTCACTGTCAAAATCACGCAGCTGTGAAATGTTCGGATATCTGACCGTGGCTTCGCGGGCCTTGTTCAGCAGATCGGACGTAGTGGGGTGTATCTGCTCAGAACGCATTGAGGGAGAGCCTTCAGGACAATTCCGAAAGTGCTACGAACGCACTCCTCTTGTCGGTGGTTTCCTCGTCTTCGATGAGGGACACGACCTCTTCCGAACATTAGGCATTGTCCCTCTTCGATCCGAAAGTCACTTTCTAAAAACGGGCTCGATAAGTGGATCGAGGATTCTTAATACCTGGGAGGATCGGATGAGAGATTTGTTTAGCCGCGGTCGGCAGTATCGGCGCCATGTTGGCCGACGAGCTCGGCGAGGAGTGGTGTGCTGACCAATGACGACAATGAGCTTCAGAGCCGGGGGTGATGAATGGCTCTACCCAACGACCGGGAGCAGCTGAGGCGAAGCTTCATCTCCATTTTCGTTGAGCACCCCGTCATCACGCTGCTGGCGGCGATGCTCGCTGGCGCGCTGGTGTTCGCGATGTACCTGAAGAGACACAGGGCTCTCTCGAACTACGCCGGCCGCCACAAGTATATTTGCGGCTTCCGGCTCCTCGACCAAGCAGATCGATATCTGATTTGAAAGGAGCTGGGCTGATGGGCTTTCCCCTCACCCTGATGGACCTTGCCGGATCCGTGGCGCTTCTCCTGTGGGGCGTCCATATGGTCCAGACCGGTGTGCAGCGGGCTTTCGGAGCAAAACTTCGAAGCTTCCTGGGCAGCGCGCTGCGAAACCGTTTCAAGGCCTTCTTTGCCGTGTGTGACGCCCTGTTGCAGAGTAGCACGGCGACGGGCCTTATGGTTACCGGCTTTGCGGCCAGCGGCCTTGTCGACCTGGTGCCCGCCCTTGCCGTCATGCTCGGCGCCAATGTCGGCACCACGCTCATCGTGCAGGTATTGTCGCTCGACGTCGCCGAGGTCGCGCCGGCGCTAATCTTGATCGGGGTATTGATGTTCCGCCGCGCCTCGGCTGGCCCGCGCGACTTCGGTCGCGTGCTGATCGGGCTGGGTCTGGTGCTGATGGCCTTGCACCAGTTCGTCGATCTGCTCCTACCATACGAGAATTTAGCCAGCCTGCGGACATTTCTCGGCGCGGTGTCCACCCAACCCATGCTCGATGTCATCCTAGCCGCAGCGTTGACTTGGGCAGGCCATTCAAGTGTCGCAGTCGTCCTGTTGGTCATGTCTTTCGCGGCCAAGGGGACGATCCCGCCCGAGGCCGCCTTTGCCCTAGTGCTCGGGGCTAATCTCGGGACTGCTATCAATCCCGTCCTGGAGGGTGCGACCAGCAGCGATCCAGCTTCCAAGCGGCTCCCCCTTGGCAATCTGTTAAACCGGGTTCTCGGCGTCAGCGTTGCCCTCGCAGCGTTGCCCTATGTGGGTCCGTGGATGATGGCCATCGAACCCGACAACTCGCGAGCGGTCGCCAACTTCCATACGATCTTCAACCTGATCCTGGCGCTACTTTTCTTCCCCCTGCTGAAGCCCTACGCGGCGTTGTTGCGGCGTTGGCTGCCAACACGGATCAGCGCGGGCGATCCCGGAAATCCGATGTATCTCGACCGCTCGGCCCAAGAGACGCCGGTAATCGCTCTTGGCGCCGCCGCGCGCGAAGCGCTCCGCCTGGCCGACGTGCTGGAGACCATGCTGCAAGGCGTTCGAGACGCGTTCGAAAAGCCTGACCGGCGTCAGATCAGCGAGACGAAGCGCCTGGACGATGTGCTCGACAAGCTAAACACCGCCATCAAGTCATATCTTACCTCGCTCGATCCGGAGGCAATGAGCGATGCCGACCATCGCCGGGTCGCCAAGATACTGGCCTTCGCCACCAACATGGAGCAGGCCGGAGATATCGTGGACAAGAACCTGCTGGGAGTGGCCACGAGACAGCTGAAACGCGGGCTAACCTTCTCCAAGGAGGGGGAGGGGGAGCTGCTGGCCATGATCGACCGGTTGATGGCAAACCTCCGCGCTACGGCCTCGTTGTTCATGACGGAAGATGATCGCGCTGCCCGTTTGCTTGTCTCCGAAAAAGAAGCCTTTCGAAGCATAGAGGCCACAGCTACAGCGTCACATTTCGAGCGGCTTCGGGCTGGCGGCATTGAGACGGCGGAAACCAGTTCACTGCACCTGGAGGCACTGCGCGACCTCAAGCGGATCAACGCGCACCTGGTTGCCGCGGCAGCGTATCCGGTGCTGGAGGGCAAAGGCGAACTACTGCCCAGCTGATTGCGCCAGGACGACTAACACGCACCTCCGAGATGTTCTTGGCGACGAGCCAGACGATGCTCGTCGATTGCTCGATTGAAGTCTGATTCCATATGGCGAAGCCCACGAAGACGAAGGTTACCTCGTCGCCGGCTGTAAACAACAAAAAGCGGATGCTGGAGACGAGAAAGCCGCCACGGGCCAAGAGGGATCCGGCATTGAGCCTCCTTCATTGCATGGAGAATCCACGCAAATGTGACGCGTCCGGAAAACCGGACGTCCATGACGAAACCTGTTCGAAGTATCGAACTCAGCATTGACCGCCCGCTCGGAACAAGTTGAAAAGGGCCGTTCTAGTTTATTATGATCAAAATACGAATGGCGTCTTAGCCGGCCGGAGGGCCGCCTCTCAGACTTGCCGCCGGGGACTCTACCGAAGGGACTGTTGGGTTCTGGTGTGCGTTGCGGTATGGCTAGAAAGCGGCGTCAAGGCGTCGTTAGTTTCAAATGTTTTTCCTAAAACTTCCCGGGCTCTCGGCGTACTCTGCCGAGAACCGGGGTTTTTCTTCAGTGATAAGCCTTTCTGAATATGGGCCGGCGGCGCGGCGGTGAGGGTCATAACGCCCTTGACCACGGGATCAGACTTGGAAGACCGTCCTGTCGAGATATCGAGAAACCCGTACTTTCCAAGCACAACGATCACCGCGGAAGGGGCGTAGACAGCGATCGGGGTCCGGCCCCCAGCATGGCTGCCGCGAACAGGGCTGCCAGCCAGGCGGTCGAATGCCATCAGCATGGGTATGACCGAACGCAAAGGAAATCCGGCCATCGCTCTGAACGTCATGTGAGAAGAGAAGCAGCGATCCCCAGCTCGATGATCGAGTTGGAGATCCGAACGATATCAAGAGCGGCAAGCGAAAGCGTAACAGAATGGCCGATGGTGAAGGCATTGACCAATTTAACGACAGGCCACAACCGGTTCGTTCGTTGAAAACGAGGATCGGAGGTCGTTGAGCAGTGCCTGCGCGATCGCCATGCGCTAACGATAGCCGCGCGACAGCTTTCCCGACAGGAACCGAAGACGCGCGGCCCGTTTACGTGCGAACAACTTCTGTTCTAAGGGCTTATTCGTAGAATTCTGGTGAGTGCTTGTGTTGCTTGTACCCCTCGGCGTCGTGCGCCATGAACACCTGACCACCCTCGCTGTCACGTATGTGTTTGATCCACTGATAACCTTGGAGAATGCCTACCGGGTCGTAAGCGAGGCCGACGCTCGGTAGGAGGTCCTTCTCAATGTTCTCCGACATGTAGGCGGCGTCGCTGGTCAGCACGATCGCACCAGTCTTAGGTAGATGTACCACGGCCTGCTCGCTGCCCGGGGTGTGCCCGACGCTGCGATGGATTAGGATACTGCCGTCGCCAAACAGATCGAGATCACCATCGAGCTCGATCACTTTCTGCTTGGCCGGCAGGTTCGAGCCGACCGGGGCGCGCAGCCCGGCCAAGTCGCCGGGGATGTAGGGTCCGGCATACCCGGGCTTCGGCCAGAACGCGTTGACTATCTCGTCGCGCTGGTAGACGAGGGTCGCGTTCGGGAACTTGCCGACATTGCCTGCATGGTCGAGGTGCATGTGTCCGAGGATGACGTAATTGACGTCGGATATCTTGTAGCCGGCCTTCTCTAACTGCGCATCGACCGCGACATCGGGGCTCCTGCTGTTGTTTGCCGGATTGCCCAACATGGCTGCCAACGGCCCCCAGTAGGTCGGGTCGGTGATGACCTTGTCATTGTTCCCGCAGTCGAAAAGGACATTCCCCTTCGGGTGATGAATCAGGAAAAACCCAACGGGGATATCGATCTTGCCCGGTGCCGCCCCGGCTTGCAGGGCCGATTTGTCGATATTCAGGAAACCCGACGAGAAGACGTAGAGCTTCATCCCCGGCGGCGATTCCGCCTTCGCTCCCGTCATCACCCCCGCAAAGGAGCAAGCGACCGTTGCCGTGGTTAAGAGCAACGTCTTCAGGTTGAGGCTCATCTTCCTACATCCTCCCTTTTTCGGTTCCAGCGTTATTGCCCAGTATTCCCACACGGGTCAGCATCAGAGTAGCAATCGACCGGTTCTGCCGCCCCTTGGCCGGTGGCGAGCAACCGATGGTGTACGCCTCCCAATGAAAAATTGAGTGGTTTTGCCGGATTTGGAAGTGCGTTTTTTCCGCGACCAAGAACGAAATCATCAGCTGCAATCAGATCCGTGGTAGACCCGCACCCTGGGTGCCGACGTAGCACGCATAGACGGATGAACTGGCACCGATATAGAGTCGGTTGCGCAGCACTCCGCCGAAGCTCATGTTTCCAACGGTCTCGGGTATGTAAATCTTGCCGAGCAGTTCACCAGCCGGGCTATAGCAGCGGACTCCGTCTTCCTTTGGATCGCCCCAGCCCACGCTACACCAAATATTTCCCTCAACGTCAGCTCGCATGCCATCGGTCAGGGCAGGCGCAAATCCGTCGGCATAGACTTTGCCGTTGGACACCTTACCGGAATCGATATCGACATCGAACACGCGGATATGTGCCGGATTCCCTGGTCCCTCGGATATGCCACTATCGATGACATAGAGCTTCTTCTCATCCGGCGAAAAGCAAATACCGTTAGGCTGTACGAAATCATCTACAACGACCTTGACTTCGCCGCTCTGCGGATCGACGCGGAAGACGTTGTGCTTCTGTTGTTCGATGTCGCCATGCAAGCTCTCGTACCAGCCCCTGACCCCATACGTTGGGTCGGTGAACCAAATCGAGCCGTTGGAGGCAACGACGACATCGTTGGGTGAGTTCAGCTTCTTGCCGTTGTACTGATCAGCGATGACAGTGATGGTGCCATTGAACTCGGTGCGAACTATTCGCCGCCCGGTATGTTCGCAACTAACCAGGCGCCCTTGCGCATCAGAGGTGTTGCCGTTCGAGTTGAGCGATGGATAGCGAAAGACGCTCAAATGATTGTCGCTTTCGTCCAGCCGCATCATGCGATTGTTGGGAATGTCACTGAAAATCAGGCAACGCCAGGCGGGGAAATACTGCGGGCCTTCGACCCAACGGAAGCCGGTGGCGATCCGCTCGACGGCACCCGTGCCGACGCTGCCCTTGAAGCGCTTGTCGAGGGACTCGATATGACCGTCCGGATAGCGTGAGTTAGGCAGTGGACCAAGTGGAAGTTGTTGACTGGGCGGGACCGGAAGGCCGACCCCCGTTTCGCCAAACGGACCCTCGGTCGCGGCGACGGCTACCCTTAGAGTGGCTGCAGTTGCCGCGGTCGCGGTGGCCGCGGAAGCAGCCATAAAGATGCGTCTTTTCATATTTCCCCCTCATGACCCGATGCACGAGTTCTTAAGACCTTGTGAGCGATCTCGATGCCTTATCCTGACGCCCCTATCTCTCTGACCAGTCCTTCCCACATTGGGGCGATAAGGTGGTACCAACCTCGTTCCTCGCTCGGTGCGGAGAGACACAAAATTGGATCAGCCTGATCGTCAATCAGGATGTCCACTACAACGAAAGTTACTTTCAGCCACAGCGATAGCAAGGCTTACTAATTAAAAGGACAAGGCATCATTTAATAAAAAATGTCCGCTCGGAGAAAGAGGGGATTTATTTGTATCTTTGTCATAACAAACAGAATCGGTATTTTTCAAATCGCTCCGGGCGGTGCGGGCCATGCTGTGTTCGGCACTTCGAACAGATTTCATAAAGTGACGTTCGGTTTTCCGGACGCGTCACTTTTACGTGGATTTCTACAAGGCCGTCGCTCGATCCGCGGCACCGTCCGATGCTTTGGCCGATGGATCGGGCGAGCGCTCCGGCGCCGGCTCTTCGTGTGGATTTCGTTCGCAGCTTGGACCCCGAGGTGCCGCCCACTCATTGGTCCCGTGGTGGGTTGTGAATGCGTGGAGCGTTATTTCTCGGGTTCCCCTGGAGGCGGAGACATGGTCACATTGTCGGTCTCCATTCGGATCTTCCAAGAATTGCCCTCACGCACATCGGTCGTTGGCCAATAGCCTTTCACCGGCATTGATCCGTTTGGGCCTTGAATTACAGCCGACCAGCTTCCGGTCCTCAATCTGAGCGCGTCGCCGATCATTACCACCTTTTCGAGCTTGGACGGGTCTTTGGTGACGATGGCTTTGAAGAGCCCCTCACAGCGCTTCTGGGGTAGGTGCAGGATACGTGTAAAAAGTGGTCACAAGCGAAAACCGAGCCCGTCCGAGAAGGTTTACCTTGCTGGACAGTGGAAGCCGTCGATCTCGTTGGAATCATGTGCTTCTCTGGCGGCCATCGGCAGAGCCATTTTCGGACACTCGGACGAACCGTCGGCGGCAGGGCTGATGGCCCCCCCTTTGGAGGCAACTGGGTCATAAGGTCATGCCATTGTAATCAAACGTATTTTTTTGTTCTACCATGCCCTTGTGACCACTTTTTACACGTATCCTGAACCTACCCCATCCGGACGCGGCTATTTTCCCGGCGCGCTCAACGGCGCCGATGTCACAGTGAAGGATACTGGGCGTTACGCCGCGACCGGTGGCTGGGGCTATTTCAACTTCAACCACCACGAGCCGAAGGCCATGACCGCGACGGTCAAGTCCAAAGGCGAGTGCGCCTACTGCCACATGGCAAGCGCCAAAAAGGATGAGGTCTGGACGCAGTTCTACCCACGTCTCAACCCATAACCCACGCAAAGAGCTTTCAGGGAGCTGATCACCGTGAGAATTTTAAGGTCAGTCGTGGCTTTGGCCGTCGCTCTTGCTGCTGCAGGCTTCGGTGTGCTGACGGCAGGAGCCCAAAGTGCGACGGATGGCGTCGCGGATGCGGTGGGCAATCTCCGGGTGCCCTCCAACTACAGGGTTGAGTACCAGTACCTCGGAACTTGGGCCGTAGCAGCCGACAATGGTGCTGGCTCCAAGGAACTGCATGTCGTCTACGCCTCGCCAGGCGCTGTGTCGGCGTTTAAGGCCAGCGGTCACTTCCCCGACGGAACCGTCCTGGTCAAGGAAGTCCTCCAAACGACGACCGCCGTCATGACGACCGGCACAGTAAGCCGAGCCGGCACGCTGAAAGGCTGGTTCGTGGTGGTCCGCGACTCCGCCGGCAGATACGCCGGTAACAAGCTATGGGGCGATGGGTGGGGCTGGTCGTGGTTTGATGCCGACAAGCCTACAAAGACGACCTCCACCAACTACCAGGTCGATTTGCCTGTCCTGCCACATTCCGGCCAAGGCCACGGACTGGATGTACACGTCCGGCTATCCGGTCTTGCATCCGTAGGCCGCCGGCGCGCGCGGACGTTGATGTCACCTTCGACCGTCATCCCGCTGTGATTGGAGGGAGAGCGACAATGACCATGGCCCAACGAGGTCGTCACGAGCGCAGTGAATATCCGTTACTGAACCGTGGAAGTTCCATTGAGCGCGAGCCATCGCCGACCAGCTGACGGGTGGCTGGGGTTGAGCATCGAAGGGCAATAGATGTCGTTAATTTCCTGTAGCCGCCGCTATGATCATTGCGATTGCGCCACCAGGAGGTCGGCACCGGTTGCCAGCGGGCCGCCTGCCTGTGAAAGACGACCCCCGGTCGCCAGGTCACCCATATCGATGGTCCTGAAGCCAAAGCTAGCGATTAGCCACAGGACAGCGTCCTTCGCCTCTGCATCGTCGCCCGACACCAGAAGGGCGCGTTGCGCATCTCCTCGTATGGGACCCTGCGCGAAATGCCACGCCTTGACGATACGCGCGCCAGGCGCGTGATCGGCGACGATCTCACTAGAACTCCGCCCGCCGAGGTCGGCCAGAACCAGTTTCGGTGTGGTCTGTGCGAATGGGTTCGTCGTATCGACAAGGATTTTGCCCGACCAGTCCGGCAAAGCTGCGAGCGCATCAGCGACGTTGGGCCAGGGAACCGCGAGCAGAACGATGTCGCACGCTGCCACCTCACTTATCGATCCCGCTGACGCGCCTTGCCCCAATCCAGAGGCTGCCTTGGCCGCCGTCTCGGGGCTGCGGCTCGTGAGAACGACGTCGTGGCCAGCGGCAATGGCATTGCGCGCAATAGCAACAGCAACCGCGCCAGCGCCGATGAATCCAAGTTTCATGGTCTCAACCCTTTCCGGACACGATGCGGGCACTGGCCTCGGCGCAATTACGCCGTCTGCTTTGCGGGCAGGGCGTCGAGAACTGCGTAAGCGTCCGACGGATCGGGACGCCGCGTGTAATCCGGATTGATCTCGGCGTAGGCGATGACGCCGTCCTGACGGATGACGTAGCGAGCCGGCATCGACAGGGTCCAGCTATCCTCGCCGTTGAACTGCGTCAGGTCGGCGCCGAGCTGCTTGTGGATTTCGCGCAGATACTCAGGGGCCGTCCACCGCACGCCGAACTGCGCGCCGACCTCGCCGCCCTTATCGCTTAAAATCGGGAAGCCAAGGTTGTTCTGGCGCTGAGCCTTGCGGCTATTGGGTGCCGTCTGCTGTGAAATCGCGACCAGCGTCGCACCGCGCGCTTCGATCTCCGACCGGGCCGCTTCGAGCGCCTGAAGGT
>CAVYXX010000051.1:0-121290 GCA_963772355.1 uncultured Alphaproteobacteria bacterium
CGGGTCATGGCCGTTTGAAACGTCGAAGTTATGACCGCGGTGAACAGACAGGTGTCGAACGTTCTCGCCCACACGTTCGACACTCGCCAGCCACGCTTCGCCGTTCGGCAGCGCTTTCACACTTTCAGGATCGGTCGTGTACCGATGGTGATAGGCAAGCGCGATGATCGGTTTGAGGGCGGTCGAGGCGCGCGGCGAGGTGACGTCCTCGCCATCATCGAGGACCGTCCCGTTGGTCGACACAAGACAGGTTTCGAACCCTTCGGCCGGACCGCCGAGGGAAATCAGGCCATCGGTAATCTCTTTGGCGAGCGCACGGGCCTTTGGGCCTTGGCCGGCCATGTAGATTGGCACGTTGATCGGACGGTCAGGCAATTGGCCGTCGGACGCGAGGATCTGGGCAAGACCGCCGTCGATATCGGCAACCTCACCGCGCAGCAATGCCTTAACCTGCGTGATATGCTTACGCACGCTCTCGAGGCTCAAGGGCCTGGTGAAGATCCCCGCACGGCCAGTAAAGCCGGGACCCGAACCCAACCATTAGGCGTCCCGGCGCGATCTGCTCGAGTGTTGCGATGGCCGGAGCCTGAGCCATCGGGTGGCGATAGCTCGGGATCAGCACGGCGGGGCCAAATTTGATGCAGCTGGTCTTTCCGGCGATGCGGGCGAGAGCGACCCATATGTCGTGCCCGAAGGCGGGGACCTCGGGGCACCATACCGCTCGAAAGCCGAGGTCTTCTGCTAGACGAAGCGCAACTCAGCAGTTCGCGGACCGGGTGGAAGGCGGAAGTCAAAAGCCGCCACGAGGCGCTCCAGGAGTAGGTGTCTGCCCGGGGAACGCCTGCATCTCCAGAAAATGGATGCTTCCAATTCGACGCACGAAAGAACTTCTCGCCGGCGCGAAGTTCAAAACGGCGGCACTGGAGACACCTCCTCACGGGAGGAGGTTTCAGACGCGACAACCTCCCGCCGGCGCTAGGTTGCAGGAAACTTTTCGCAAAACTTCCCGGCCGTTCGGGAAGTTTGTCGCACGGCACCGATGTTGCGGACCGTGCGAATCGGTTAGACCATCCGCCGCTCATCGGCCTGCGTCCTCGCACGATGCTGGTCAGTCGCACGCTTCCCATCATCCATCCCACAAATATGGCGTCTGGGTGGGGCGTTGTGGCGCGATGCGCACCGGCTGCCGCCAAGGCCTCTATCCAAGGCTGCCGCACGCCGAACGGCCCTTGCCGAGGCTACATGTCAGGGTTGCGGCACACCGATCGAGGCGAAGCGACTGACCGCCCGCTTCTGCTCCGGACGCTGCCGACAGAAGCAGATCGGAATAAGTTATGACGCACTGCCATTCAGATATGTCAGCTATGCTTCCCTAAACCGGCCAGCAAACTGGCTCCAGTGTTACCCCGGCGTTACCCGCAGGACCGGTCGCGCCTGCTTATGTTGGGTAATGTCCATATATAGCAGCGAGTTAGCTTGTGCCGAACACAAGATATCTATCAGGTGGTGGCCGATACATGGCCTCGATCAGAGCTCACAGCGCGCTAGCTCTGACCCAAAGATTGTGCAGTCGCAGCGGCAGCCGCACTCATGCCGCCAACTCCTTTCGCGCCACCAGCAACGCTCTCATCATCGCGCCACCGCTGCGGACGGGCCTGGTAGTCGATCCCTTACATCTAGAGGAGAAACCTTTCCTCCATCGGCCTTAGATCAAGGTGCAAGTTTGCATCTTTTTTGATCAATGATCCTGCGCGTTGCCCGTTGGTCATGGTAGATCTCCCGCGAGGCAACGCTGCATAACAATGTTGCTGAATATCGTTGGCCACATATTCGGCGAAGTTCCGGGCAGTTTTTCGGCGCCCACCCGCCACTAGGCCTGCTGCATACTTCGCCACAGAAAGGGGAGCGTGGGTTGTCCCGGCCACCCTCGATGCCGGCAGCCTCCGCGCTTGCGCCGATGCTCATTTTCCCGCGCGCGAGGCTGTAGGTCGGGCCGGCGATTTCGGCCAAATGCAGACACGCCCACGCCTGTTGCTGGTGGCGCTGACATTCTGCTGTGTAGTAGTTGGGTGTCCCGCAGTAGGCGCGTAGTGCCCGGTTAAACTGGAGCCCATAATGTGGCACATCGGACCAGGCTGGGTTGGCCATGGTTTGGGATGAACAAAGCAGAACCGTTAGGCCGACCGCACCGCGTTTGATAAGATTGGCGGTCGTTTCATCGGGGCAAGTGGGACTTCCTTCACAGGCGGGGGGAGCGCTGACGGTATCAACGGCATCACCACAGCAGCGATTGAGAACAGAGCGGCGACGACCGCCGCAATACGACGACGCGGGCTTTCAGCTCGCCAACCCCGCTGCCACTCTTCAGATCTTGATCCTCCAGCTCCAGCGGTTTCTTCGCCAGTTATCAGCCTCTATTCCTTCCATCCAAGCTTTGTAGCCCTCCCGTTCCGCGTCGGTCGGTTCGCTGTTCATTGAGCGGTCACCTTCGCTTTGATGTGTGACGCGAGCGCTCGCTCCACCCAAATCGATAGGAATTGCCGGGCCTCCTCTGCTTCGTGCGCAATCGTCTGCTTGAGGGATGGGGGCAGGTAGACCGTCGTTCGTTCCTTCGGTTTCTGTTCGGCGGTTGTCATCGGATCGTCTCTTACAGGTGATGCTCGGTGATATACTATGTAATGGTACGGATACAGTTAAATACAAGTGTAGACTTGTGGTGACTTCGGTAATGCTTGAATTATAGCCGGGATAGGGTTTATGCCCGCAGAGATGCCGAAAATAGGCTCCGCATTCTCGCCCCGATAAGTTGCAGATCGTTGACGGACGTCTCGCCGAAGGGAGGCTGATGGCCCTCGTACGTGCGGAACTGACCCAGCATCTCGGCGGCAAGCCCACAGCACCGCAGCGCATCTTGATCGATCGGGCCGCCGCGCTTCTGTCGCGCCTCCATCTGATGGATCGCGAGAGCGCCAGGTCTGGCGAGATGAGCGAGCGGAACGGGAGGAGAAGATCTGGCCTGGAGCAATTCGCTGACCCGGGTGCTGAACCAGATCGGCCTGGCCGCCGCGCCAGCACCGAAGGAACTCCGCGTCCATTCTGGGAGCGAATGAACCGGCACCAAGATCTGGTTACTGATGAGGCGCCATGAGGGCGCCTAGCCTACTGAAGGCTCTTGCTGACCCCGAGCTGTTTGCCAGTCACTTCCGCGGCCCATCGTGGGCGGGCTGGAAGGCGTTTCTGGCAGCGCTGACCGCCGGGCCGATGGATGAGGCCGCGATGGCCCTCTATCGCCAGTGCACGGGCCGCACGACGGCCCCGACGGCGCCATTCTCGGAAGTGTGTCTCGTTGTTGGCCGGCGCGGTGGCAAAAGCCGTGTGCTGGCCCTGATCGCGGTCTTTCTCGCCTGCTTCCGAGACTATACGCCGCACCTTGCGCCTGGCGAAGTTGCGACGATCGCCGTGCTGGCGTCGAACCGGTCGCAAGCGCGGTCAATCTTCCGATTCGTAAGCGGCCTGTTGAAGGCGGTCGAGCCGTTGGCTGCCATGATCGAGACGGAGACCGGTGAGTTTATCGCGCTCTCGAATCGCGTCGTAATCGAGATCTCGACGGTCATCGTTTCGGACTACGAGGAGGGTATTGGTTCGCCGCGGTGCTGTGCGACGAAATCGCATTCTGGCGATCGGATGAGAGCAGCGCTAACCCAGACACCGAAATCCTACGAGCGCTGCGCCCTGGCATGACCTCGATCCCGGGCTCGATCTTGCTGTTGGCATCGTCGCCCTACGCGAAGAAGAAGGGCTAAGCTGGACAACACCTACAGGCGTCACTACGGCAAGGATGACGCGCGGGTGCTGGTCTGGAAGGCCTGTAGGGCAACGATGAACTCCCGCATTGATCCTGCTATCATCGCCGAAGCCTACGAGAGCGATCCCGAGGCGGCAAAGGCCGAATATGGCGCGGAGTTTCGTGACGACCTGGCCGACTGGGTTACCCGCGAGGCGGTTGACGCCGTCACGATGTGGGGCTGCCGAGAGCTACAGGCGGAGGCTGGTATCCAGTATGCCGCATTCGCCGACCCGAGCGGCGGCGCGAACGATGCCTTCACGCTCGCCGTCGCCCATCTGCGGGATAACTCGGTGGGCGTGCTCGATGCCGTGCTGGAGATCCGCCCGCCGTTCGATCCGGACGTTGCTGTGATGGAATGCGCCGCGTTGCTGAACCGGTTCGGTGTCAAACGCGTCGTGGGAGATCATTACGCTGGTCTGTGGCCCGTTTCCCGCTTCGCTGCGCACGGGATCACGTTCGAGCAGTCCGCCAGACCGAAGAGCGACCTCTACCACGATGCGCTTCCCTTGCTGAATTCGAAACGGGTAGAACTGCTGGAGCATCAGCGGCTATCGGCTCAGCTATGCGGCTTGGAACGCCGTACGTCGCGGGCGGCAAGGATTCGATCGATCACAGCAGGGCGGACATGATGACGTCGCGAACGCGGCCTGCGGGTGCTGGTAGGCATTGAACTGGATCGCCGGCCGGCGTTGATCAAACGCGATGACCTGCTGGCGGCGGAGCAGCAGCCGGCCGAGCATAACATCCCGACCCAGATTTACGCGACGATGTGGGTCGGGATCGATGGGATGTCCGGCTATGGGATCTTTTCGCGCAGTAACGTAAATGCCGTTCCGTTGATCCTGCTGGATTTTGATTGTTTGCCTTGGTCTGGCGGGGTCCTCCCGCGCATCGTAAAGCGGCTGGACGAGCTGAGCGAGGCGACGACTGCGGCAGCCTTGGCACAAAACAAGCGGTGGACCCCGTCGGTCTTCGTCTATGTTCCCGACCAGCTAGTGGATGCCGCCGTGATCGCGGTTCAGGGCTGTGTTCGGCGCCCGGCTGGAAGCGATGTTTCGCTCAGGTCGGTTCGAGCGGCATATCGATGTCATCACGATCGAGCAAGTGCTTTTTGAGGACCCCGTGCGGCTGATGCTGAACGCTGGTGCGCACGTGTCGGGCGGGCATGTGAAGTTGTCAGCATCGGCGTTGGCGCGATCGGCGGAGCTGCCGCTGTTCGGTGCGTTGGCGTTGAAGCCGGGTGAAGATGTGATGGCCGACGTGCTTCGTGTTGCGATGCTGGCTGCGATTGCGGGCCTCGATCCGGCGCCGAGAAGGACTGAGGGCGCGTCAGTTCGGTTTGGGTAACAGATTAACATCGGCCTGGTAAAGCAAGACAACTGGTCGCCGCGGTCGCTGAGGCCGCCGCCCGATGGTGATCCCAAACTTTCGGACCCGGGCTCTGGTGTTTCACGACGTTTTTGCGGACACTGAGCGGACATGGGTGTGCGTATAGTCGGTTAGCGCGTTGCAAAGCAACAAAACCTTTGCCAGATGTCCGCAGCCTATGGGTCTGTGGACGACCAAGATTTTGCTTAGTTTGGCCTCGGGTCTCGAGGGTCCCGAGGAATTACATATAAAAAACGGCTTTGGCCGAGTGCGCCAGAAAACTGCTCTCTTCATTATGGTCGAGTTGGGCGCCTAGCATGATTGTCAGCGTCACGCCCAGGCCTGAGTAGACACGCTTATTGAGCTCGAACGCAATCACCGTCTCACTCGTTGGATTGGGTGATTTGCGAAACGCGTCCAACTGAGCAGGAATTAGCACAAGGCTGCTCGCGTCGCTGTGCTGAAAGAGCCGCCGGCCACCATCCCACACTTCAATTGAACCTATCTTGGGCATAGTAAAAGTTGAGCCACCGGGGTTGCTGACAAAGGCGATGGCGACCCGACAAACCCAGACCGATGCGCCGTCGAATACGTGTTCGACTTCGAAATCGTTTGGATCTTGATGCGGCACCCGCTGAAAGGTCGACTTGACCCGATCCACTATCAGTGGTGTCGGAATTGAAAAATGCAACGATACCTCGGGGCTGTAATTACTACTCACCCTCGTCCCTTGCGGGAGGCGCTCGACGACGACATGCTTCCGGTCCGGGAGATCAGGCGGATCGTATTCCACCAGTGCCGACACCCCATGGACTTGCATCGAGGCATACCGAACGTTCCGCGTAACAGCGTAGACTAAGCTAGACCCGAGTGCAGATGGGGTTATCTCCGATCAATGGGGCAATAGAAGCCCGGTGTGCAATCTCGACATAGGCCCAGTAACTACCGTTGAATGTGCGAAGCAGTTTTGCCGGGATATGGCAAGCATTGGCAAGGGGTCCTCGGGCTGGTGTAGAGATACCCTTGCCACGAAACCTCCCGTATTTATCTACGTCGGCAAGGGTGGAAAGGGTGGAAAGGGTATAATATAAAGTTGCTGGGTGAGACGGATTGTGGCGCGCGAGTTCGTTATGCTATGCCGTGGAAAATTCGTGCTAGAAAGTTTTGGTGCGAAAAAGCCCTTTCCACCCTTGCTACCCTTTCCACCTCAGGACTTCTGCGGGTTTTCAGTGTTGTTTCGTGGAAAACGTATGCCCTTGCCACCCATTTCCGGGCGTTGAACCCTTGCCGGGGGTTTTCGGTTTGGGGCGAGGTGCCTTTAAGGTTTGCCAGCGTCATCCTCGATGGCTTCCCATTTGACGTCGAGTTTCGTAGCGCCAAGGAAAAGCGTCGCGGGCCCTTTGCAGGGTCCCAATGCTATAGCCGGTGGCGCGTTTCTTCTCGATCAGATCCGCCTTCCGGGTCATGTTCCCCCATGGGCCGGACGGCACATCGATTATGTGCTCTCCGATGACGGCATTGCGCGGTTGAGTGTACTCGCCACCTACGTTGACCATGAATTGGCCGAACGCTTCGCGTGCCATTGGATGGCGATCGTTTTTCGCTTTGGCGAATTCGGCATAGGAGGCGAAGAGCACCTCAGTTGTAATGGTCTCGTGCCATTGCCCGAAGTGGTCTTCCTGGCCGAGCTTAGACTTGTAGACGTATCCGCGGTGTAGGACATCGAGCCACCAGGCCTCGGCCGTCCCGAGACTGAGTTTCTTCTGCTCGTATAGGCCGACAGTCTTGGGCGCATTGCGATGGTTGAAGAACGTCAGATATAGTTGAGCAGGTCATGGAGCATCGCTTCGTATCCGCCGTTCTTCATCTCCCCCCAGATCGCGGCGAAATAGGCCGTATCGTTTGCCCTGGCGGCCAACACCTCCAATACCATGAACCGGCGGGCTTCCAGGCTGGCCGGTATGACCCAGTCTTCGTTAGAAGCCATCATCAGGTGAACGTAATTCGGCATCTGGACGACGTTTTGATACTTCGCCTCGATCGCGAGGGTTGGTTCGGTGATCAGCGCCTTCAAGATGCCGACGTGCGCTCTGTTTCCGGCGTAGAACGCCTCGTCAGCGAACAGCAGCACGGTGTACTCTTAGGTGGCCGTTGAAGTTGCCGGTCAGGTGCTTGGCGTTGCTAATAGCCATGCCGTGCTGGCCGAGAATGTGGAGCAGCGCCTTCGCCAGCGTGCCCTTGCCGCATCCTTCGATGCCGCGCATGACGACGGCGACTTCCCCTTGCTCACCCGGACACTGCACCAGGCGTGCCATCCATCCCATGAGCCAGTCGCGGAGGTTCTTGTCGCCTGCACAGACGATCTTAAGGATGTGTTCTTGTAGTCGGGCCCATGATCCTGGCCTGGGTTTCACACAGTTCTGCCCAAGGCTTTCAAATTTCAGCATCAGTTCGGAGACAGGAATCTCCCCGGACAACATCGTCGGACCAAAGTCCTCCGACGCCGGTGCGTCCAACTGAGACGGTGAAGTGGCCAGGGCGAGCTTGTCGGGAAACAGCTGCAAGGAGCGGAATGCGAAAGCCAACACACGGTTATCCCCAGCGGGACCGCGAACGGCGTTCGGCGTCTTAAAGACGATCACCACCGGGCCGCCGGCCACCAGCACTTTGGACGGGATGATACAAGCTCGTACGGTCCGCGTCGGCGACGTGACTGCAAACAACTCTATCGTAATGTCGCTGACGCATATGATTATCTGTTGCGATAGAACACCGGCGAGGTCGCCGACATAAGCTCGCATTTCCAATACAAGCACATGAGGGACCACCTGCCGTGTGGGCGGCAAGACAAGCGTGCTACTCGATCCAAGGCACCACGTTTCGTCATCTTCCGGTTGAGACCAACCAGCGGTGCAGTAACGAACGGCTACTTCCGCGCTTAAATCCGAGCGATAGCCCAACATCTGAAGAGGAAATAACACCTCTGGCTAGCTGTTCGGGACTAGCTGGCATGAGTGACGTCACGCCCCTGGCCTCGAAGCCGGCGCCCTGCGCACGTTGTAGCCCTCCCGTTCGACCTCCCGAGCAGTCGGTAGCTTGTTGCCCCTTGCCGGGTGATTTTGGTTAACACCTGGAACCGATAGCACGCGAGCATCGACGCAATGCCCAACCGGCTACCGCTGCAAGCCACGATCTTAAGCATCTACCGGTCGCACCAACTTGCCGGACTCAGCGATATCGAGTGTAGTAACCTGCTGCAGGACCGCTGGGATTTTGTATAGCGACAGGGCAGGCCCACAGAGCCTCGCGACTTCGTCGCTGATCGCTTGGAACGACCGGTGCTCTGCGAACGGCTGCACGACTATGTCGGCTACGACGACCGTGCCGGTAATCGGGCTGGGTCGTCCTCGGACTTCGCGACATTAGTACGTCCGGGTGCCTGTTGATCACTTCCTCAACTTCCTCGGGATGCACCTTCTGGCCGCCGACCTTAATGACGCCGTCCCGACGACCGACGAAGTAATAGCGGTCGCCGCGGAGTTCTATCATGTCGCCGGTGTCAACGAACCCTTCTGCATCTACCAAGACTTCGCCGTCCCCAAGATAGCGGGACCCGACGCGCGCCGAACGGATCCGCAATGAGCCTTCCTTCACGCGCATCTCGACCTTGGCGCTCGCATCGCCAATCAATGTGCGTGGGAAGCCGGCCAAGCCATCGCGTACATCGAAGGCAACGCCCGCCTCGGTCGAGGCAAAGGCATGGGCAACAGCAGACCGTGAATAGAACCGAGCAAGCTTGTTCAGGATCGCCTGGTCGGCCACTTCGCCGGAAAGACGGACGTAGCGCGGGGACATTCGATTCGCCGCCCCGCTCATCAACGCCCGGCGCCAGTGCGACGGCGTGCCTGACATGTGCGTTACACCGGATCTGCCAGCGCGAATTAGAAAGTCCGCGACAAACTCGCCGGTATGGGACAGGACCAGAGAGCCGCCACCGAGCAGGCCCCGCAGTAGGATTTGCAGGCCGCCATAGCGCCGGACATCGTAGAATGTGCTCCAAATCGCATCGCTCGCCACTCCCAGCCCATCGTCGAGCGGCGAGGTCAGGCTTTGCCGGGTATGAACGACCATCTTTGGCCGACCGGTGGTGCCGGAAGTAAACAGCAGCCATTCCGTTGCTCGGCTTCGGTCATGTATAGATGCAGCAGGGACCAGTGCGTCCCGGCAAGCAATGACGGGCACTCCGGTGAGTTCTTGTGAGACAGGACCAGCGCCATCTGAAAGGATTACATCAACCTCGGCTTCGGCGATCACGGCAGGGAGGTGGCTGTCCGCGAGGTCAGGCGGGCAAAGCAGCATGCGGCGGGCGAGGCCGTCGAGTTGCATTAGAGCCAACACCGCAGGCAATTGCTGACCGCATAGAATCATCACCGACCGATCGAGAAAAGCCTCTCGCCCCGCGTCGAGACTACTGCCTTGCGCGAGATCGGATAGGGTGACATGACTTGCGGCATCGGATATAAAGCGCCGCGGTGAGACGCTCGCCCGTGCCGTCAAGTCCCAAAGCGTGTGGCGATTGAGCACCATTCTCGTCGAGCCTCTATGAGATCTCCGAGGGTTATCGGGAGTTTACTGTCGTCGTTGGATGGGTCTGGACAATCTCCAACGATACACCAAGAATTCGGATGGAGAACGAGTTCCAGACTCGACCAACGGTAAGTCGTCGTTCGGTGGAGCTGAAGACTTATTATGCCGCTGCGCAATTCTGGTAATATGCAAATATCTGACGGACACCGTTCTATTCCGCTAGCACGCTCTTTTGCTGACGCCCAAATTCCACTGCCTAGCGGTGGCGCTTATAGGGCTTCCGGTATGTCATTGCCCCGCCGCGAGACTTGGATCTCCGGTATCGCTCGCCGTTTCGCCAAAAGCTATTTTGAGGCATGTCTGACGATATCGAACAGCGGCGTCAATCCCAATATCCTCAAAATTCGCCCAAATCCTCGGAAACTCGAGATTGTATGATTTTTTATCTTGGTCGGCCCCCAAGAACTCCCAGAGTACGTCAGCGGGACCGAGAGGTGTCTATCGCCATTCCCGACAGATACCCGGGATCGTCCCCAAGATCGGCGGCTTGCGGCCTGAGCGTCTGGGCGAAGAAACCGGCTATCTCCCGGCGCGCCTCTGTATCGCTCGATATCAGTGCCGCCGCCATCGCCAGCAGCAAGGCGACCATTATCGACAAGTGCTCCAATGCCTCCATCTCACCCTCCATCAACGCGGCGAACTCTCGGTAAGCAGCCTCGAGCGGAAAGTGGCACTCGCGGACCAGTCGGGCTGTGAAGCAGGTTACTCGAACAGCAAAACGCGGGAGCAAGGGCTCTCCCCTCGAATTGCAAAGATTGCCGAGATTGAAAAAGGTTCGGAATGGCGGCTAACTATCCCTCGGGATCATCACACCGGCGGCCAGACCGCCGGCGCTATAACAGCCGGCTATTGGAGGATCCATCATGCCAGAAGCGCCCACTCCGGGGACCGGCGGCCATCCTGCGATGCAGCCGGTCTGGCCGGGTGACGTCACCCGAGTGCCCTACTGGGTGTATCGCGATGACGAACTGCTGAAAACCGAGCAGCGGCAGGTGTTCGAAGGCGCAGTCTGGAACTACCTGTGCCTGGAGTCAGAGATCGCCGAGCCCGGCGACTGGCGCGGGACGGTGGTCGGGCAAATGCCGGTGGTGGTGGCGCGCGCTGAGGACGGCTCGATCGCGGCGTTCGAGAACCGCTGCGCCCATCGCGGCGCATTGATCTGTCTGGATAACGCCGGCCGAGGCGCCAAGGACTTCCAGTGTGTCTACCACGCTTGGCGCTACGACCTGCGGGGTAACCTGAAGTCGGTCGCATTCCGCCGTGGCGTCAACGGCGAGGGCGGCATGCCGGAAGCGTTCCGCCTAGAAGATCACGGCCCGCGCCAGTTGCGCACGACGACATTGTGCGGCCTGGTGTTCGGCACGTTCCACGATAGTACGCCCTCGATCGAGGACTACATCGGCGCCGATGTATTGGCACAGTTGAGGCGGGTTGTTGCAGACCGGCAGATCGAGATTATCGGCCGCTTCACCGAAGTACTGCCGAACAACTGGAAGATGTACGCCGAGAACGTCCGCGACTCCTATCATGCCAGCTTGCTGCATCTGTTCTTCGCGACGTTCAAGATCAACCGGCTCAGCCAAGGCGGCGGCCTGATCGTCAGCCCGAATGGCGGGTGCAGCGTCTCCTCGACGATCGCCCCGGACGAGGCTGACGACAAGTCGTATGCCGGCATGCGATCCGTGGCCGACGACTTCAAGCTGGAAGACCCCAGCCTCGTTGATGTCGTGGACGAGCACGAGGACCGGATTCGCCAGCAGATCGTCACGGTATTCCCGAACTTTGTCGTGCAGAAGACGCAGAACGCCATGGCTCTGCGGTTCTTCGCGCCGGCCGGGGTCAACCGTACCAACCTGGAATGGATCTACTTCGGCTACGCCGACGATACGTCCGAGATGCGCAAGCGCCGGCTTCGCCATCTAAATCTTGGCGGGCCCGCCGGGTTCGTGTCGATGGAGGATGGCTGCATCGGTGGCTTCGTCGAACGCGGCATCGCGACCTCGGAGGAGGACGCTTCCTCGATCCTGCAGATGGGTGGTGCCGGATTCGCGAGCCAGTCCACTCGCGCGACCGAGGCCGCGGTCCGTGGTTTCTGGACGCTTTGGCGGCGCATGGTCGCGGTATGAGCGCGCTGCTCCGGCTGGCAGAGCTGAACGCGGCCTACGCGGCGGCGATTGATCAAGATCGCCTGGAGGCATGGCCGGATTTCTTCACCGACGCTTGTCTCTACAAGATCACGTCGGCCGAGAACCACAATCGTGGCTATGAAGCGGGCATCATCTATGCCAACTCATGCGCGATGCTGCGTGACCGTGTCACCGCGCTGCGTACAGCGAACATCTACGAGCGTCAGGCGTATCGCCATATCATCGGCCTGCCGGTGATCGGCCCCACTGGCGTTACAGCGGAAACATCGTTCCTGGTTGCCCGCATCATGCGTGATGGCCGGACCGACCTGTTCGCGACCGGGGTCTATCTCGACAGGTTGCGCGATGAAGGCGGCAACTTGCGCTTCGCTGAACGCATCGTGGTCTGCGACAGCAGTCTCTTCGATACGTTACTTGCCATTCCACTCTGATCCCTGGCGGTGACCGAAAGCCGGCGGTCCGCTGCCTGATTTCGACTTGCCCACGTCGTTGAGTTAGATTTTCCATTGCGTCGACGGGCGTGGCGCAATCGGGGTCATGGTGCGACGGGAGGTCCTACGGTATGGAGAGTGCCTCATGACGGATGTCCCCGACAAGACGATCGAGGCCGCGCGGCAGGTCGCTGACCAATTGGATCAGCGTGGTCATGCCGAGCACGCCGGTAGGTTGCGGGCCGCGCTGACGCACAACCGCTCGGCTGCGGTTCTGCGCTCCGCGCTCGGGGAAGCCTGTCAGGTTGTGCTGACCGCCATCGAAGCCATTGATCCGGTCTGCGCGACCATGGTGGAAGAGTTGCGGCTGGAGGTTGACACATGGGCCAGGCCTGGATCCCCGCGTTGATGCGTCTCGTGGTTTCCTTACGCGCGCAGTTCGTGCAGCCCTAACCTAGTCGGTTGCGTTGCATTGGAACGGCGCTCGGGATGATGGTGGGAGCCGGTACGCTGATCTCGGAGGCAGAGATTTTTGAAGATTGGCGCCAAATTCGGCTTTTGAAGGGCTAAATTCGTCTCTCGTCAATTGCAGTAAGCTGATGTTGTTCATACAGTCTGCATTGTGGGATTGATGGGGGCGCGATCGGATGAGGACTCCATTACGTCGGGACGAGGAACCGGAGAGGGTTGAGACGTGGGCCCGCAATTGGGCTGTCGGCGGACCGGGGACGCGTTGCGGGAGCACTGCTTCGATAGCAAACTCGGGAGCCGGTGCAGTGGTGGCAGACAACTGCCCAGACAACCTAGCCAAAGACCCGGTTACAACGTGGAGCATTAGTGGGCAAATTCGCGCGCGCGAACCGATAGATGGGCACTGGACAATGACGATGAACCGATGCCGAGCGCCGTGGCGCAAACTCACCTCGGCTGTTGTGACTTTATGCGTGGTGGTTTTGGCAGCCGGGTTTTCCGCACGTGCCGAAGAAACCAGCGCGAACAAGCCGGACCTCATCAAGAGCGTACTACCGACGGTGGTGAACGTCACCGTCAGGAAAGACGAGCCAGCCGAGCCAGGCGCGAATGTCGCGGGCGCGGCTTTGCCGCTGACGGATGCGGGCCCAAACATCAAAAGCTACGTCGGTTCCGGCTTTGTGATTGATCCTTCCGGGCTGATCGTGACCGACTACCATGTGGTGGAGAACGCGTTCGAGATCACGGTCGTATTCACTGATGGCACGCGTCTGCCTGCGACGACCTGGCGCGCCTCACGTCTGGCCGATCTGGCGATCCTGAAGGTGGAAGCAGGCCGTCCCTTGTTGGCGGCGCAGTGGGGTAACAGCGACACGTTGCAAGTGGGCGACCAGGTTTTCGCGGCGGGGAACCCGTTCGGGCTCGGCCTCTCGCTTTCCTCGGGGATAGTCAGCGCGCTGAACCGCGACATCAAGAATTCGCCGTATGATGACCTCATTCAGACGGACGCTCCGATCAATCACGGCAATTCCGGCGGCCCGCTGTTCGACATGCACGCCAAGGTAATTGGGGTGAACTCGGCGATTATCTCTCCGACCGCTGGATCGGTCGGTTTGGGCTTTGCAGAACCGTCCAACACCGCCCGTTTCGTGGTGGATCGGTTGCGGACCTATGGGTGGGTTCGCCCAAGCTGGATCGGCGTGAAACTGCAGCAGATGACGCAAGAGATCGCGTCTTGCAAGGGCATGGCGCGGCCCGAAGGATCGATCGTCTCCTGGGTATTGCCGACGGGGCCGGCGCACAAGTCCGGCTTGGAAATCGGTGATGTTGTCCTGCGGTTTGACGGCAAGGTGCAGACCGACGAACGCGCTCTACTGCGTAATATTGCCGAAACCCCGGTGGGCGAGACGATTACACTGCATGTACGGCGAGGCGACGACGAACTGGACATTCTCGTGCCTACCATGGAGTGGCCCCGCAACCAGTGGGATGCGCGTGACGCACCGCTGACGACGGAGCGCCCGAAGATCGTTATCCCGCCCGATCTCGGCCTGTCGCTGTCCGCGGTGCCGGCGGACCAGAAAGCGAACTTGGGGCTAGAGGAAGGTCTGCAAGGCGTGCTCGTGACGAGCGTCGCACCTGGGTCCGATCCGGCGAACCGAGGAATGGCAACCGGCGATGTGATCCTGCGTGTGCAGAATGACCCCGTTGGGTCACCGGCGGAGGTGAAGGCTGGCATCGAAGCGGCGCGAGCCACCAAGCACAACTACGTGCTGCTGCTGGTGCTCCCGAAGTCACGCGAGGTGCCCGGTCCGAAGTGGGTGGCGCTTTTGTTGAGTTAAGCACTCGATCAGGCTCGGACGCCCGATCTACCCGGCCGCGGGCCGAGGCGACCGGGCGGCTTCGAACAGGGCATCGAACATCCCGTTTCCTTTTTGCGCTTGCGTCGTCGGGGCTAGGTTGGACAGGCGATGGCGTGTGCTGTCGAGCGTGGCTTTCGCCTGACGCAGGGCTTCGCGAAGGTCTTGTTCGGAGATGCCGTTCAGAGCCTCCTCCGGCGCTGGCTTGTTGGCCCCGGGCAGGTCGCAGGTCAGCAATTTGGCCAGGGCTTTTTCAGTCTGTTGGCTGGCACGGCTGAGGCTATTGGCGCAGCCTCGGTAGCGCAGCCGCATGGAGGGCGACATCTCCACGCTTTTTGCATCGGCCAGGATATCGAGCGTGGATAGTCCGAAGGCGATGATCTGGGCTGCGAGCAGGAATTCCTGGCGGGTGCGGGCGCCGTAGGATGCCAATGTCTCCAGGATTTCCGCGCGGGCTTCTTCGATACTGGGGGCAGCGTCGAGAAAGTAGGGCATCAGGAAGCGGATCAGGTGTTCCACGAAGCGGTTGGTTTGGGGGGACATCGGAGATCCTGGGTCGAGTTACAAGTGTGTGTGTGTCTGCCGCTGCTCCTACCTCAGGTTGTGATACAAAGCAAGAACAAAAATCTCCGCTCGGACCGGTTCTTGCTTGTTGTTAGAACAGGCGTGGCCACTTTAGGCCCAGCGCGGTTGCTTTGGGTTCGTTAAGCATCTGTCCTGAGGAAGACGCTATGCCAAGCAGGTTTCTGAGTCGATCGAACATTGATCGGACCGGCACACGCGAGCAGATTGTGTCGGCCCAAGCCGGGAGCCATCCATGTCCCCGATCCGTCTGCTGCTTCCATTCGCCGGTTTTCTCGTCGTGCTGCAGCCGGCCTGGGCCGACGAGCAGCAGGCCTGCGCGTCCAATGCGGGCACCTTGCTGCTCGGCACCGTCGCCTCCGGCCCGCGCTTTACCCACGGGCATGACATGCGAGGAGTGGAATTGTCTCACACGCATGTCAGGCTGCGCGGGGACGACGGCCGGTTCTACGACATTGCGATCGATGACGTGTTTGCCTCCGGCTATGATCAGGCGGGCGAACGCGTGCCCGCGCCGCTTTCTCAATTCAGCCCGGCAACCGGCTCGAACTTTGCGGCAAGCCTTATACCAGCGGCGGCCCGGGCATGGACTGGGTTCACACCAGTTGCGGCGACCAGCCGACGCCGGACAAACCGAATGGCTGGGTGAAAGTGATCGGACCGGACGGCACGCCAGGTCCGAAATCTTGAGTCGAGCCAGGAGTACTGCCGGTTGTGGCGGCGACATTGAAGCACTTATGACACAATAACTGTCAGTTGCCCGCACCCACGCGTGAGATCAGCTCTAAGCTCGCGAAGAAAAGCCCGCTACGCGACCAAAGCCCCGACCCCGTCCGTCACCTTCTCCCAATCGTCCACGTTCCGGTCCTGGGGCGCTATCAGCAGGTGCTCTACCCCGATTGCCGCATAGCCATCCACCAGCGCCTGCAACACGCCTCGATCGGTCCCATCCCACTGCACTCTCATTGAGATCGTGAAGTCCGCCCCCGGCCGTGCCTCGCGCAGTCGTTTCACGATCGGCGCGGCCTGCTCGGCAGTGAGCCCGCTGCCGTGCCAGCCGTCTCCGATCCGGATCGTCCGCTTCAGCGCCGGTTCGGCACTGCCGCCGAACCAAAGCGGGATCCGGCTGACCGGCATCGGAGTCATCGTCATCCCTTCGATCACAGCCGGAATATAGCGGCTTTTGAACGTCACCGGGTCCTCGGACCAGACCGCGCGCATCATCGCGATCCCTTCATCCAGCCGCCGACCGCGTTCCTCAAACGGCACGCCCAGAGCCGCGAACTCTTCCTTCAACCAGCCGGAGCCGGCGCCTAGGATCAGCCGCCCCTCGGAGAAATTGTGCAGCGTGGCGAGTTCCTTGGCCAAGGGCAGCGGATGGCGCATCGGCAACACCAGAACGGTCGTTCCCAGCTTCACTCGCTTGGTCACAGCGGCAGCCCAGGCCAGGGATAGCACGGGATCGAAGAACAAGGGCGAGCGGGGGAATTTGTCGCGCGGCACGATGATGTGCTCGCTGGCCCAGACATCCTCGAGGCCCAGATCCTCGGCACGTTCGGCGTGGCGACGGATCAGCGCCGGTGTCGCCTGCTCGCCCGCGTGAGGCAAATGAATGCCGTATTTCATTGCCGCTTTTCCTTCGCCGTTGTGGCCGTATCATAGCAGCCGATCTTTGGGAGGATGCAAACCCCGTGGGACGCGTGAGAGCAGCGGGCACGCCGGCCTGCCGCGCGCGTGCGGCACTTGGCAAAGAAACGATCTAAGGCTTGTAGCCGAAGCCGCTGCCGAGCCTCGCCTTCATGAAGGGACGACCGGCCTCGGCCCATCCGGTTTCATCGTGCAATGTCAACGACAAAGCGCGAACCATGAAGACCTCCCGGTCGTCGACACCTGGCGGCTTGACGCGGTGCTGATCGTACGCCGCGATACTATCCAGCAACAATCTGCGCGTCATTACGATGCCCGCGTCGCCAGAGCACAAGTGCATGGTGCTGCGATCATAGATCGGATCCAGCCCCGCCTGGTATGCCGCGTCCCGCACCTAACTAAAGACCAGGCAGGCCGGAAAACCACGTCGTCTTCTGACTTTCATAGTCAAACAGAAAGCCTGCCTCCGGATTGTACTTGGTCCAAAAATCCGCATAGGGGGTCGCCGAGCTCTGCGGTGCGTAAGCGTTTCGGCTTGCATGCCCGCTTTCGCGGCCGTTCTGGCCTTCAAGGAAAAGAGCCCGAGTCCGGGCCGGCAACGGCTGCGTCGGATGATAGGAAAACATCAGGCACAGCGTGTGTTCGTCATCCATCGGCACCGAGGCATGGCCGCTCAGGTCGGGGAATTTCGATTGTGGGGGGATCAGTGAGTAAAACGGCATCACAACCCGAGGCGAACAATTGCTCAGCGACCAGCACGGCGAACGAAGCCGACCGCACAACCGACTATGCCTGCCCGTTCGCCGCCCAGATCGAAAGTCAGCATCTCGGTGTGATAGCAGGCCCAGCCGCAGAACGGCTGGCCGCGACCATCGGCGAAGCTGCCAGACTTATCGCCGTCCGGAATGCTGTCTGCTCAGGGTCTCAAGGTTGCGGCGAAGGCTGTGGGATGGCAGAGACCGAGGATGCGCATCCGTTGGCGACGATGGTTAGCGAGGTCTTGGCACCTGTCGCGATGGCACTACCAGCGGCATGGTCTCGTCCTGGCTGGCCGGCCGTCTGACCATGTCTGGTACTTCGCATACGGCTCCAACATGCACGAGGGGACGCTCGTCGAGCGGCGCAGGATCAGGCCCCTGGAATCCCGTGCTGGTCGAGTCCCCGGGTATCGCCTGCGTTTCAATCTCGAAGGCCGACCGAAGGGGAGGGCGGCGCCCGCCAACATCTGCCCTGATGCGGATCAGGAAGTATGGGGCGTCCTGTACAAGATCACCCGTCGCGACCTGCTGCGGCTGGATTCGACCGAAGGGGTGCCTGGTCGCGGGTATCGCCCGACGTTGCTGGTTGCGGAAGACCTGGCCTGACACCCGATACCGGCGATCGCATATGTTGCTACGGGCAAGGAGATCGATGGCAACCCTTCACTCCGCTACATTTCTCTGCTGCGAGAAGGGGCGCGACATCATGGATTACCCGAACACTGGTTACAATTCCTTGATGGGGTGAGCCATTCGGAGTGAGGACGGAACACCGGTGAGTGACGGTTCTCGCAGTTGGGGCAGATGGGGTTGCATCGTGGCCGCATGACCGGGCATGCTGGAGCCATGCCAGACCGACCTTTCCGAGCGGTGGATGAGTTGATCCGCCGTGTGAAGCGGGTTGCAGCCGACAGACCGGACCCGGTGCATATCCTCGCCCAGACGATCAGCATAGTCGGCGAGAGCGACGCAGACCCGTACGCGGTGCTGGGCGTGCTGGTCGAGGGCGCGGCCCATACGATCGCTCAGTACTTCCCGGCCGAAAGGCAGGCGGAGACGGCTGTGATGCTGATAGAATTGCTGGCAGACCGGCTCAGAGAGCGTGGAATTCCGGCTGAGGATTGATGGCACCGGCGACTCGGATGAACCTACCGCCACGAGTGGAAAATCTGACGGATAGGTCCGGCGGATCTCATCCGCGAGCCCTTGTTTTGGTGGGCCGATTCACCCGACCGCAAGGATGCTTCTGTCGGGATCGGACCACTAAGCACCTGCGGCCACCGGGCAGGGCGGCGACCAGGGCGCTGGGCTCGGGAGCGCCCGACCCGCAGGCCGGCTGATCACGCAACTATGAGACACAGGTTGAACGAGGTTGTGGCAGTGATGACTGCTACCACGCCGGGATATAATGATGCGATTCAGACAATTTGTGTTCGGCTTCGTACTGATCATCATGGCGTTACCGGTATGGGCGAAAGAATACAATGCCGCCACATCGACGATTGCCGCGGCCAATGATTTGCGGCGGCTTCCGCCAAGTTCCGTCATTCCGCCGATCCGGCAGGAAAGTTCGCTGAGGCACGACCAAATCTTGTGCCTGGCGTTGGCCATGTATCACGAAGCACGAGGCGAATCGGAAGCTGAGCGTCTCGCTGTTGCAGAGGTGGTCTACAACCGCGCTGTGCACACCGATTCGACCATTTGCGGCACGGTCTGGGCGGACAACGGCAGCCAATTTCAGTGGGTGAAGTCGTCAGATACCATTGTCCCCCGCGAGTTGGCTGTTTGGCAGGCTGTGCAATTCAGTGCGTTGCGGTTTGCCCGCCACCGACCCGCCGACAGCACCCATGGGGCAACGAATTTTTACAATCCCCTTCTTTGTTCTCCCGAGTGGGCACACGACGGTCAGGTGACTGTTGCACTGCGCCAAGTGTTCCTGAGGATCGATGGGAAATATACCCGATCTACTGGCAAGGTGTCTGGAACTGATCCGATCTCGCAGGTCGATAAACTGGGCCGGTTGGCTCCGACGCGATCGTATGCCGGTGGCCGATCATAATGTTGGTTGATCGCGACGTGACGGAGCTGGTCAGCCCGAGAAGGCGTCCCTTTTCGTCGTCGGGATAGATGACCCAGCGAGTGGGTAGGAACGGACTAGACTGATCTCGTGATCGAATTGACTGACGGCAATTGTTTGAGGCCACGTCAGGTCTTTCCTCTCTACGAAGCCTCATATTCCGCCGCATGCTGAAGCCCCGTCATCAAATCCAACTCACATTGGACCACAAAAGGACTTTCGCGTTGCAGCTTTAATTCCGTGGTTCACGTTAGTGCCTTCCGTTTTGAACAAGGAAGGCGCAAGCTGGCTATATGAAGCCATGAACAAGGTAGCCGAGACACGGGAACCGTCGCCATCACCGCTCGACCTTGCGACCTGCGATAGCGAGCCAATCCACATCCCAGGCTCTATTCAGCCCCATGGCATACTGTTCGCGCTAACGGGGCCCGAACTGTTCATCAGTGCCGTTAGCGCGAATGTGGCCACCCACCTCAACCACGACCCGCATGCCCTTCTGAACAACCCGCTAGGTCAGATCCTCGACAAAGCGTCGCTCGAAGCGATAACCCGGCTAGCGCCCAACCTCAACCTCTGCGCCTCGCCGAGCTCCATCTCGGTGGTGCATCCAGCAGTTCCTGGCGTGCCATCGTCCACGTCACCCCGACCGGCGCCCTTCTGGAAGCCTTACTGCCGCAGGCGGATTTCCCCGCATACGGCAGCGGAAGTCAGTTCGAGCAGCTCGAGCGCGCAATCCGCCGCCTGCAGACCGCCAAGGACGTGACGACCATTTGCGCCTTTCTCGCCGCCGAGGTGCGCCAGCTTACCGGATACGATCGCGTAAAGGTCTACCGCTTCGCGGCCGACGGCAGTGGCGAAGTGCTCGCCGAAGACAACAGCGGCCGCGTGCCGTCCTATCTTGGGCTGCATTTCCCGGCGTCAGACATCCCGGCGCAGGCTCGCGCTCTGTATATCCTCAATCCTGAACGCGAAATTCCCGATATCAACTACGCCCCGGTTCCACTAATTCAGTCCGATCCGGCTCCCATCGATCTTAGCCAGGCAATGCTGCGGAGCGTGTCGCCGGTCCATCTCGAATACCTGCGTTACATGAACGTCGGCGCTTCGATGTCGATCTCCATTCTCCGCGGCGGCGCGCTGTGGGGTCTCGTGGCCTGTCATCACCGCACCGCTCACTACGTTGCCCCCGAACTGCGTCAGGCCAGCGTCCTGCTCGGGCAACTGGCCGCATGGCAACTCAGCTTCGTGGAAGAGGCCGAGACCGTCCGCCGCAGTGCCGGCGTCAAGAGGATCGAGACGATCCTGCTGCGCGAGGCCAATGCCGGGCAGGACTATCGAGAGACTCTGTTGCGCAACGGCAGTGCTTTACTTGACCTCGTTCAGGCCACCGGCTTCGTTCTCAGCAGCGGCGGCTCGATTACAACTGTGGGCACAGTCCCTGCTGAAGACGATATACCCGATCTATTGCACTGGCTGTCCCAAAAAGCACCCGAGGTCTTTGCATCGGACCATCTTGCCGCGCAATATCCCGCGGCTGCGACCCTTCCCGATGCTGCCGGCATCCTTGCCGTACCGCTTGGTGGCGTGTCGCACAATCTGATCATTTGGTTTCGTCCCGAAATCGTCCGAACCGTGAACTGGGCCGGTGATCCCGCCAAGCCCGCCGAGGTCAAGCCAGGGCTCGATCAACTCACCCCCCGTCGCTCTTTCGAGATCTGGACTGAAGACGTTCGCGGCCGATCCCGTCCCTGGGAGTCGTATGAGATTGCCGCAGCAAACGGTCTGCGTGACATGATTGTCGACATCGTGCTGCGCCGCGCCGAGGAATTGGAGCGAATGAACGTCGAACTGTCGCGCAGCAATGAGGAACTCGAAGCCTTTGCTTTCGTCGCCTCCCACGACCTGCGCGAACCGCTACGCCAGATCGAAACTTTCGGATCCTTGCTGCGACGCGCTTTGCACGATCGTGCGCCTGCTGGCAGCAATGTCACGCGTTGGTTCGAAGGCATCCAAACGTCTTCTATGCGAATGCGGACGCTCATTGCCGACCTCATCGAGTATGCACGGCTCGGCCGTCACGCCAGACCTTTTGCCCCCACCGATCTTAGCATCAAGCTGCAGGACGTTTGCGCCGACCTCAGCGCGGTAATCGACGAAACTCAAGCGACGATTGTTGCTGATCCCTTGCCAGTCGTGATGTGCGACCCCACGCAATTGCGGCAGGTATTCCAGAACTTGATCACAAACGCCATGAAGTACCGCCACCCGGATCGACCGTCGCAGAAAACAATTCGCGCCAGCACCGAGCTTGTGACTGGCCGGCCCTCGGCCAGTTTGCCAAATATCCAGATTACCGTTGCCGATAACGGCATCGGCTTCGAAAATCGCCATGCCGAGCGTATATTTGAGCCCTTTCAGCGTCTGCACAGCTCGGACCAATATGAGGGGAGCGGCATCGGGCTCGCGATCTGCCGCAAGGTAATCAATCGCCATGGCGGCACGATTGCCGCCGCTGGTCAACCGGGAGTAGGCGCGATTTTCACCATCACATTGCCATGCCGGCCGCTGCCGCCATTGACCCGAGCGCCCTCGTGAGCGCTCTTGGCGTCGAGCCCCAGCAGACACAGCCGCATTTTATCCTTGTCGCCGAGGACAACAAATACGATCGCATGATATTGGAGGAAGTCTTCGCCGAGCTTGGGTGGAACGTCGTTTTTTTCTTTGTAACCAACGGCGAGGAGGTTATGGACTATCTCTATCAGAGAAGTGCGTTCGCCCCACCGGCGGTCGCACCACGGCCCGCCCTGATTCTGATGGATCTCAACATGCCGCGCATGACTGGCGATGAAGCCCTTCGGCTCATCCGCGGCGACCCCGCACTTTGTATGCTGCCCGTGATCATCCTGACCACCGCAGACAGTCCGAAACTCGTTGTGCAAGCGTATGAAAGTGGCGTCAACGCTTTCATGACCAAGCCTGGAGCGTTTGAGGAGTTCGTCGAGTTGCTCCGTAAATTCGGCGCGTTCTGGCTCGAAGGGGCGAAGCTGCCGGCAGCGGCGCGCCAGCCTAATCAGGAGCCATCATGCGAATCCTATTGATTGACGACTCTGGCGCTTATCATGAGGAATTTGCTCAACTCCTCGGCGATTCGGACATCTGCTTTTCAGCTCTGGACCGCGCCCTGGACGGAGCGGAAGGCCGTCGAACTCATGACCAGTGACGTGCACGATGTCTACTTCGTCGATTATCGGCTACCACCCGACAACGGCCTTACGCTTGTGAAAGCCGCGCGGGAAAGCGGCGTTGTAAAGCCGATTATCGTTCTGACCGGCTACGATCGGCCCGAGGTTGATAGCGCCGCCGAAAAGGCTGGCGCCAACGACTATTTGCCAAAGGGCGAGTTCAGCCCGCAGATGCTGGGGCGCGCCATCCGCTACGCTGTGCGCAACGCTGCCGAGGTGAGGGCCGCACGGGAGACCGAAAGCCGCTTCCGTATGGCACAGGAAGCTGCCGAAATCGGCACATGGGACTGGGATGTTCGCGATCAGACCGTCACCTGGTCGCCGCGCATGTATGAGATGTTCGGGAAAGTCCCGACCATTCCGGGTCGCGACCTTTACGGGGTCTGGCTCAACAGCTTGCATCCCGACGACCGTGACAGCGCTCAGGCAGCAGCCACCGCCGCCTTAGCCGGCGTTGCACCATTGAAATCGCTGTTCCGGGTCTTGCGGCCTCGGACCAACGTGGGACCCGAAATCCGCTGGATCTCCTGCAAAGGCGAGGTGATACGCGATCCTGCCGGCCGGCCACTCCGCGTGATCGGCATCAACATCGACGTAACCGAACAGCAGGAGGCGTTGGCGGACATGCGGGCCCGTCGCGAGGCAGCCGAAGCCAGTCGGCATGACAGTGAGGCGCGTTTCGAGACCTATTTCAACAGCACCCCCGACTGCATGATTCACATGCGCGTCGAGTCAGATGGCCGCTTCGTTTACGAAACGGCAAACCCGACTGCTTTGGCATCAGGTGGCGCGACCCTCGACCAAATTCGTGGCCGCACACCGGAAGAGATGCTCGGCCCGGAGAAGGGCGGCCAGATGATCCATGGCCTCCGTCAGGTTTACGAAACCGGCAAGCCATTCCGCTATGAACCGACCTGGGAGTATTCCGGCGAGTCCGTGACATACGACGCCGTCTACATGCCTCTACGGGATCAGGCCGGACAAATCACCGGTGTTCTCGGTGTCGCCCGGGACATCACCGAACGTCGCCGCCTGGAAGCTGCTCTGCGTCAGGCACACAAGATGGAGGCGCTTGGTCAACTCGCGGGTGGAGTTGCACACGACTTCAACAACGTCCTGACCGGCATTCTCGGATGCTTCGATCTGCTCGGGCGGCAGAGCGGCCATTCAGAGCGCGCCCAGCGCTTGATCACGCAAGGACTGCGCGCCGCGGATCGCGGCAAAGCTCTGACCAGCCGGCTGCTCGCGTTTTCGCGCCAGCAGCCGCTGGCGACCGAGCCGGTGGATGTCAACGCCTCGATTGAGGAACTAACTGAAATGCTGACGCGCAGCCTCGGCGCGGACATTCGAATCGGAAAGCGACTTGCACACGATTTGTGGCCGGCGATTGCCGACCGCAACCAGCTCGAACTCGCCCTCATGAATCTGGCAATTAACGCCCGTGATGCGATGCCGCTGGGCGGCACGTTGACGATTGAAAGCCGCAACGAGGTGGTGGCTGCGCTTGATGTCGAAGGCCTTGAGGCCGGCGAATATGTCTCCATTGCCGTTGCCGATAGCGGTAGCGGAATGACGCAAGATGTTCTCGCCCGTGTCCTCGAACCGTTTTTCACCACCAAGGAGGTGGGAAAAGGAACCGGTCTCGGCCTCAGCATGGTCTACGGTGTCGTGCGTCAGCTCGGGGGCGGACTGCAGATCGCCAGTGAGCTTGGCAAAGGAACGCGAATCACGCTCTACCTGCCGCGCGCTCCGATTGCTGTCGAGAGAACGCCGGAACCGCAGTCAGTATCAGAGCCTGCTACGATCCTGCTGGTCGATGATGATCCGACTACCCAGGCCATCGTCGCTGCCTTTGCTGCCGAGCTTGGCCACACCGTCATCCCCGTCGAGGGCAGCGCCGAAGCGCTCGCCATTTATCGACTCGGATCAGGTGGTTGACATTGTGATCGCCGACAGCTCGCTTCCTGCGATGGGAGGGGCCGAGTTGATCGCTCATTCCACGACACGCCGGCGCGGATTGGCGGCGTTACTATTGTCTGGCAAGCCCGACAAAGCGATGGGCACCGGCTCAGCAGGGCCCTTAACGCTGGCAAAGCCATTCGGGCGCGACGCATTCATTAATGCTATCGAAACAGCCCGCGGCGGATCGCGGTCCGCCAAGATCATCCCAATGCATCGCGCTGCGGGCTAGCCGGTGGTCTGTTGCATCGGTGCGGCGAGTCCGTTGCGACGGTGCTTTTAGCTCAATCCGCAGCCCTTCCCGCCGGCAGTCAGTTCGTATCGGGATTAGCGAGGCTCTGCGGTTCGAGGATGCCTTGCGCCGTCACGTTGGCGGGTCGTCCTCAGGTTCTGACTGGCGCGATAATCACTGCAATGTCTGCTTGATGACCGTCAGGATGCTCTTTATGGCCGCGAAAAACGCGGCCTCGACCGCGGGAAAGTCAGCTACGGGGCCGTCCCAGTTCACGATGAAGCAGAATGTCACCGGCGTCGGGGTTGCACCGCCAACGATCATTTGGCCGGCGAAGCTCTTGGTGCTCAGCCCGAGCCACGGAAACTCCCCGCCCTTGGCGTAGGCGACCGTATCCGGCGGGATGGTGAGCGGGATCTGCACGGACATTGCCTGGATGCGCTTGAACTCGGTCAGGGTCTCCGGCTTGGCGAAGAACGCTCCCTGCAAAGCCTGCTCGTACCAGGAGACAAAGTCGTGCGCGCTGCCGGCCAGCGTGATCACGTCATTAAGCGGCAAGCGGATTGGGCCAGGAGGGTTTGCGGCAGCCTGCTGAACGCCCGGCCAGCCGAGGTCCACCCCTTCCGGCGCACCGAGAAGGTAGGAGATGAACAGGCGAGTGTAATCCGGAATGCGGATCGATGGCAGCTTGGCCTGGGTAATCAGCGTGCGAACCTGATCGGCGCCTGCCTTATGTGTCGCGATGTCGGTGGCGGTGTTGTCGCTGTGCGAAATCATCGCCTCCAGCACCGACTGCGCCGTCGTCGTGCCGGTGAGCCCGAGGAGGACAGGACTTCCGAGCATGCGCACGCTGTCGTCGATGGCCAGCTGCTCATCCTCGGACAGCAGGCCTGCTTCGACCTCGCGCAGGTATTGGCCGAGCACGAAGGTCTTATAGGCGCTGGCCGTGAACATGAAGCGACGCGGCTGATGCGCAACGTGGCCGAGCGAGCCGCCCTGGCCGGCGCGGATCAGGTAGCTCTTGGTTCCAGGCAAGGCGTGGAAGCTCTGCAGCGCAGCGGCCAGATCGCCACCGCTGTCTTGCATTGTATCGCTGCCGCTGCCGTCCGATGCCCGCACGATGCCGGGTCGAATGGACCCTGCGAGCGCCGAGGCGGTAAGAAACGCGAGTGTCCGGCGGTGCATGGGTCCCTTCCGCAAGAGGATTTTTCAGCAAATTGGATCTAACGGTCGGGGTTCTGTGGTGGACGCGCCAGCGAATCTCTACCTCTGCCTTATGCAGCGTGGATCAAGCTTTCCCTGCCACGGGCAGGGTGTCAATGAAGCCTCTCGCGATAACACCAGCGTCCTCGATCGATTCACACGGTGTTGTAGTTCCGGACCCATAATCGAGGCTGGTGTGCAGCGCCTCAAGGGTGTGGCAGCTTCGTGTGCGGCGCCATGGAAAGGTTGCAGATGAACCGCCAAAGCCCTGGGTCACGGCAATTCGCCGGCCGCCGTCAGCCTCGACAACACCGCCGAGGACGGGGCAGGGAGGGTTGCCCCTGAATCAGTCCTGATATCCGTTTGGATGCGCTTTGCGCCATGCAAACGCCGACCCGACGATGTCATCCAGATCGTCGTGCTCCGGGCGCCAGCCGGCTTGTTGCGCGCGTGCCGACGAGGCCACCAGCACCGCGGCGTCGCCCGCGCGTCGGCTGACTATTCGATACGGCACTTTCAGCCCGGACACGCGCTCGACCGCTGCAATCACCTGGCGGACCGAATGACCGGCGCCATTGCCCAAGTTCCAGACCACGGGGCTCTTGTTCAATGCCTCCAGCGCCAGCAGATGGGCCGATGCCAGGTCCGAAACATGCACGTAGTCGCGTATGCAGGTGCCATCCGGCGTCGGGTAGTCGTCGCCAAACACGTCGAGCGCGCTGCGCCGGCCCAGTGCCCCGTCGATGACAAGCGGGACAAGATGTGACTCCGGCCGATGGTCCTCACCCAAACGCCCGGCCGGATCGGCGCCGGCGGCATTGAAATACCGTAGGCAGGCGTAGCGAAGGCCGTGCACCTGACCGGCCCAGCGCAACGCGCGCTCGATCATCCACTTGCTGTCGCCGTAGGCCGATTGGGGGTCGATCGGTGCATCTTCCGGGATCGGTGCGTCACTATTCAAGTTGAACAGTGCGGCCGTCGAGGAAAAGACAAACCGTTCCACCCCATGCCGCACACAGGCATCGATCAGCCTGATGCCGTTGGCGGCGTTCTCCAGCAGGTAGCGCATCGGCATGCGCATACTCTCGCCCACCTGCGACAGGGAGGCGAAGTGGAACACGGCGTCCCACGGGCCATCGGCCAGCACAGCGTCGAGCGTGTCAGCCGCCGCGAGATCCGCAGTGACCAGCGATGCAGCGGACGGAACCGCCGCCGCATGTCCGGTCCGCAGATTGTCCAGAACAGTGACACGGTGGCCCCTGTCCAACAGAGCGGCAACCAGATGACTGCCGACATAGCCGGCCCCGCCGGTGACCAGAAAACGCTGCGGCATCAGAATTTATCCTTTAAAATACGCTTTGTAGCGACGGTGATAAACCCCAGCATCGGCGTGGCCGGAGCGAAGATGCACGCGCGGCTCGACCCTTGTCAGCACAGTTCCGATAATTTTGACGTGCGCATCATGCAGCATCTCCACCGAATGCATCAGGGTCTTCCTCTGGGTGAAGCGCCAACGGACGCATAACAGCGTAGCATCGGCCAGAGCGGCGGCCACTCGGGCCTCAGTCATGGCTTCAACCGGCGGCGCATCCAGCAGGATCAGATCGAAGTCCTCACGAACCTCGACCAGAAGCCGCCGGATCTTCTCAGACAGGAACAGGCCCAGCACGTCAGCGCCAGGGGCACCGCCGGCGATAAATTTCATGCCAGTCAGCGGGTCGCTTTGGAGCACTTCGCGCCATTTGAAGTCTCCTCGCAAGACTTCCGCCAAGCCGGGGGAAGGACTGCCGTCCAGCCGATGCTGAAAGGTCCCTTGACGCAGATCGCACTCGATCAGGAGGACGCGCTCGCCGCCGAGCTGCGCCGAGCGACCCAGCGCTATTGTCAGCAGGGACTTGCCCTCGGCCGGGCGGGCGGCGGTGATGGCAATGATCTGCGGGTGGTCGATGTCCAGCGACACGCCGGCTCGCAGCGACCGGATTTGTTCGGCAAAGGCGGTCAACGGACGGCGGACGACATAGTCGTGGATTTTGAGATGTCCCAACTCGCGCTTGCCCAATTGTGGAATCAGGGCGAGGCATGGCACGCCGGTCAAACGCCGGACTTCCTCGCCACTGAGCAGCGTTGTGTCGGTCAACCGCAGCACATGGACCAGCACAAGCCCGAGGAACACGGCCGCCACCATGGATGCCGCCATGGTCGGCACGGTGCGCGGAGAAGTCGGGTGCTCGGGCGGGATCGCCTCGGAGATCTCGTGCGCTTCGGAGGAATTCGACGGCGGCCTGCTGCGCGGTCTGCTGGATGCGTTCCAGGACCCCCTGCAACTGCCCGCGAGCGGCATCCAGGTCACGGGTCATGGCATTCAGCGGAATCTGCGCCTTGTCGGCACTTTGTGCCGCATCTTTCGCCCGCGCCAGCAGCCCTTCCAGCGTCGTTACCTGCTCCGAGGCGGCGTGCTGATCGGCGTCGGTCGAAGCCACGACCCGAGCGATCTCGGCTTTCAGTGCACGCTCCCCGTCGGCGAACTGGCGGTTGAGGCTTTGCACTTCGGGATGAGCGCTGCCCAACCTGCTGCGCTGTGCCTGCATTTGACCGGCCAGTTGCTCCAATTGCGCCCGCAACTGAACCACCGACGGAGCGACCGCGGCCTGTGCCTCGGCCCCCGTCTTGCCGCGCGCCGCATCAAGGCGTGCGTTCGCGGCGGCACGTTCCGATTGCGCCTTGACCAGATCCTCGGCGAGGTGGGTGATCTCCTCGTTGCCGGTGGCGGCATGCATCCCCTGGCTCATGGCGTGTTCGCCGCGGTAGGTAGAGATACGCTCCTCACCCTGGTTCACCTGCCGGCGCAGGTCGCGAGCCTCCTTCTCCAGAAGCTCGGTGGCGGTCTCGACGAGGCGGTGCTTCGCGGCGTACTGATCCTTGATATAAACATCCATCGCGTTGTTCACTGCGGCCGCCGCCTGTAGCGGGTCGGCGCCAACGAACGTGACCTCGATGACGTGGGAGAAACGAACCGGCGCGGCATGCAGCCTGTCCTTCACCGCAAGTAGCGTCCGGTCGCGCTGCGGGTCCTGCACCGGCCCGTAGACCGGATCGTCAGGTGGTTCCTCGCTTTCCATGCCGAGGAGCTCGCGCAGCCCGGATAGCAGACGGTGGCAAAAATTCGCCGGCCGAAGAGCTGCATTGAATTCGGGATTGTCGAAAAGATTGCCGCGTTCTGCGACCCGTTGGGCGATATGCAGGCTCTGCAGGATTTCCGCCTGGCTGGCCATCATCCCCTCGGTCGTGGGGTCCTGGCGGACGATGCTCTCCAGCTCCCGCAGCTTGTAGGCGCTAGGCTCGTAGATCAGCGAACCGGTGGCGGTGTAGAGAGGGGTGACCTGTTGCAACGTGAACCACGTGCACAAGGGTACGAGCACGATAACGGCGATCAGCGTCATCCGCCGTTGGCGGATGGCCGAGATAAATCCCGACAAGCCTTCGCGCGCGGATTCGCGTGGTTGATCGGGAGCCAGGAGCCGCGGTCCCAAGTCCGGGACCGGCGCTGCTCCCGGGTTGTTGGCGGGCTTCTCGAGCATCCGCGTAGGTCGGCCCTTTTGCTCGTGCGCAGGCGTTATCCCGGGTGGGATGAAGAGAGCACTATGGTAGGTGCCAATCCTTAAAAATTCGCTAACGCGACCGGCAATGCACTGGCCTTATAGCGCTGGACCACATGTTCGCCTGAAGATCGGCGCGACCAAGAGATGTATTAAACCCGCGAGGGGTTAACCAATCGTTAAGGACCTTCCCTGTATGCCGGCTCAGCTAGAATACGGCTGAATGCTCCGAACCCCAAAATAGGGTCTCGCCTCTTTGCGACTAGTTCTGTGTTTTCTACTAGGTCTTTGCGCGGCCGCGTGTGCCCCTGGGCATGGGCTGCCGGAGCTTCCGACAGCGGCGCCGGGCGCCTACCGCGTTGGGCCAGGCGACGTTGTCCGGTTGATCACTTTCGGAGAGGATTTGCTCACCGGCGAGTTCCGCGTCAGCGATAGCGGGACGATTGCGCTTCCACTGATCGGCAGTGTGCGGGCGTCCGGGCTGTCTCCCGATGCACTGGCGACGCGGGTCAGCGAGGCTCTGCTGCACGCAAACCTGTTGCGGTCGCCATCGGTTTCGGCCGAAGTTGTCACCTATCGGCCAATTTTCATACTGGGCGAGGTGAGCAAACCCGGCCAATATCCTTATCAGCCTGGCATGACTGTCGTAACAGCGGCGGCGGTGGCGGGCGGCTTCACCTATCGTGCGGTCCAAAGCTATGCTTCGGTCGTGCGAACCCAGGACACCGGCGCCGTCGAGGGGACAGCGAGCCGGCAGACCTTAATCCAGCCGGGCGACGTCATCACGGTGTTCGAGCGCAGATTTTGAAGTTTTGTCTGGTCGTGGTTTTCTTGGCGATGACGGTCGTGGCGGCAGTGGCGCAGCAAAATGTGCCGGCTCCGGGTCCGTTGCATATAATCGGTGGTCCGAGCACCGGGGGCTGCATCGCGGGCGCTGTGAGCCTGCCACGCGAGGGGCCGGGATTTCAGACCATCCATCTGGATCGTAGTGCTTTTTGGGGTGCGCCGCAGACGGTCGCCCACCTGGAGCAACTTGGGCGTGAGGCGACCGATGCCGGCCTACCGACCTTGCTGATCGAGGATATCTCCCGGGCGCGCGGCGGACCGATGCCAGGCGGCCATGTCAGTCATCAGATCGGTCTCGACGCCGATGTCGGTCTGGATATGCGCCCGCGTCAGCCGTTAACGGTAGCGGAGCGTGCTTCGATTGAGCCGCGGAGCGTGGTGCGGCCGGACGGACGCGATATTGATCCGACGGTATGGTCGCCTCGCGTCATGGCATTGCTGCAGATGGCAGCCGAACTGCCGGAAGTAGACCGGGTTTTGGTCAATCCCGCGATCAAGCGGCAGCTTTGCGGTGAGGTAATCGAGAATCGGTCTTGGCTGCACCTGATCCGGCCGTGGTACGGGCACGCGGCGCATATGCATATTCGGTTTCGTTGCCCAGCCGATCAGGCAGAATGCGTGCAAGCGCCACCGCCACCGCCGGGGGACGGATGCGATGGCACGCTGCAGTGGTGGTTCGATCAGCTGAACACGCCAGCCAAGCCCGCTGCACCTTACCAGCCACCGCCTCTGCCGGCGGCCTGCAGGTCGATTTTGGGCGAACCGTGAGGGTGTATTCCCCGATGGTGAAAGGAAGATTCTTCGACCGCGTCGGGACGATCGGCGGCAAGGACTGCAAGACGCTGACGAAGGCCACGGCTGTCGTTACGGCGGCCACGTTCGACCCGAAGCGTAGGGTGGTGCCCTGCCGGATCTTTAGGAACATACTGGCACGGTATCTAAGTTATTTCTTAAACAAGACCAAAATCTAAACAGGGTTTTTCGCTTTTCGCTTATCTCGATCAATTGGCGTGAACTGTACATATAGGTGCTTCCCGGCACGCCGCCGGACGCCGCTGTTGTGCCGTAACTCAAAGTTAGTTTGCCATCGTTCATGTCGGCACTGGTAAAGCCAGCCAACGTGAGCGACGCGGTGGGCACGCCGGCGGCTGTGGCATGTAATGTCAGACCGGTGTAGCCGGTGGCTCCCTGTCCATCCACCCATGACAGGGTGAAGTCACTCGGCGTCACCCCCCATATCGTTGCCGCGTCGCCGGAGTGAAAGCCACTGACCTGTACTCCAAATGGCGGCTGTAGCACTGCGGTCATCGACGAAGAAGGTGTCATTCCCAGTGCCGCCGACTAGAAAGTTCGACCCTGTAGAACCATCCACCACGTTGGTGCCGCCGGCATGGCTAAGGTCGATCGCGTCGTTGCCAGAGCCGGTATGAATGAAGCCTTTGGGTGTCGTCGCCGCGATGTCCAAGCTATCGGATGTTGTGGTGATGTACTCCCACTGAAGTCCAGCTACCGGTCCAACATAAGGTGTTCCGGCAAAAGTACTTGCCATTCCTGTAGTTGTATCGGTCATCGCGAACACTGCCTGGCCGGTGACGGTACCAGAGATCGTCGGGAGGGTTACATAGGTAATCGCGACGCTCGGTGGCGACGTTGAAAGGGCCTGCGGACCGGCAGTGAGCACAAAGTTGTTTAGCGTATAGTCGCCCAGGAAATCGACGGCGATTGCGCCCCCGGCCTCTTGAAGTGTCAGGGTGCCGCCGGTCGTCGAACCATTGTAGGTAACACCGGTGATTGCACCCAGGCTCAGACCTTTCAATAGGATCGTGTCGCTGACTTCGAAAGGCTCCGTCCGGCCAAAACCCAAACTGTCGAGACCGCTGGTGCCTTTGAAGCCTGAGACCAGGCCGCTGAACAGATTTGGGCTGTGAATAATAAGTTCCCCATTCCAGCCCGTGAAGGATACCGTCTGCTCGAACGGCGATGTGGTGGCGATTTCCACGGTTCCGTCGGATTCCAAGGTTCCGTCGAAGATCGTGGTGGGGGCAGGGAGCTCCCCGAGAGGATCGCGATACTGCCGGTACCGCCAATCTGCCCGTCAAGCGCGAAAGCACTGCCGCCGCTTACCGCGAGAAGGCCGTCATTGGTGACCGGTCCGGTGATGGTTCCCTTAACCCCAACAGTTCCACTAGCGACAACAGTTCCGCCTTGCTGGATTGTCAGACCGGGAGTTGAAAGCGTACCGCCTTCCAGCTGCACCACGCCATCAACGGTCAACGGATTGATGTTCGCGAAGACCATGTTCTTCAGCGTCAAAGTGCCAGAGGTTGCGACAGTTTGCAGAGATTGCGTGATGAGCGTTCCGCTGCCTTCCGCGCCGGTCGATGTCTCAAACGAATTCGGCGTCCAAAATGATGCTTGCCGCGTCGGTAACAATGACCCCGCCGACGTTGAGGTCCAGCAAGCCACCGTCCACGACCTCGTAGGTTCCCTGGCTGAGCGTGCCGTTGGATAGATTGGCGAAGCTGCCAGATCCCGATGTCGTATCGACCGTAAGCGTTCCGGGGCCCGCAATCAGCGCGCCGTTGTTCCGCAGCCCGGGGACGTCCAACGTCAATCCCTCGCCAATGATCTCTCCATTATTGACGAAATCATTCGCAACGGTGATCTGGCCGGATCCTTGGATATCGAGCCCGATGGTAGTCTCCAATCCGCCCACGGCCAAGGAACCGGCGATATCCAGTTCGGTGTGCGCGCCCAAGGTGAAGCCCGCCACGATCGAAAGTGAGGTGTCGAGCGAAAGGTACGCGTCAACGATCGTCAGAGAATTGAGGACATAGGGGCTCCCCGCCATCGTGATGGAAAAGAGGTAGGGGGTGCCGTTTGAGGTGATTTCCGGGATCACCGCATCGGCATTGGCCGAGTTTGGAACAACCTGGGGAAGCCAGTCCGCAGGTGTACCCCAGTTGATAGAAGAGCCAAGGGTGGTTGGGTTCCACGTATAAGTTGTCATAGTATTAAGCTTCGATTTATTAAGCTTCGATCAGGCATTTTGTTGGCATCCGTGTCGTCACGCTCGCGCGTGTCAGCAGATGCGGGCCGATTCACCGATCGCCCGATGCAACGGGTGCGATCAGGCGGGGTCATTCGGTTAGGACCCGTCAGGTGTCTCGGCATCGGCAATCAGCAGCCGCGTCGGGACCACGGCGGTCGGAGATGCCGAGCTAGCGGAGATATTGGTAAGCTGCATCGGTGGTCCTCCGACCGCAGATTAGCGGGCAGATGTTACCGGAGAGTTAACGAGCCTGCGGTGCGTTGCCGCTGGATTGACGACCAACCCAACGTCAGGCAGCGTTTCGGGGGCCAGGGGACGCCCGATCAAAGCGAGACCAGGTCGCCGTCAAGGCCATGAAGGACAGGAAGTTGGAAATGTCGAGGACGGAGCGTTGGTTTCCAGCGCCCGAGCATAGGCTGGGCGAGCCGTTACGCGCTCGTTGTAGGCGAGGACAGTGTCTGCCACTCGGACGCCGTATCGCACCGCCCAGGTGATGCAGGTTGAAAGCAGGATGTCCGCGGCAGTGAAGCGGTCTCCCAGAATGAACTTTGGGGCGGCGTCCAAGGTGCGCTCGACGGTCCGCATCTGTTTCTGGAAATAGGCGGCAGCGGCCTCATTCGCTATCGGCGCTTCGCCGTAAATGTGGCCCAGGTCGCCGTGACGGCGAATCACATACAGCGACGTTGCATCCAGCTCGCTGATAACAAAGAAGCACCATTCCAGGCACCGCGCGCGTTCCCGCATGTCGGTGGGAAGCAGCCTGTTGTGGTCGCCCCCGTAGGCGTCCGAAAGATAGGTTATGATGGCGGCACTCTCTGTCAGAACGAGGCCATCATCCTGGAGTAACGGGATTTTCTGCCGAGCGCTGAGGGCGGTGAATTCCGGGGTTTCGGTCTCGCCGGTGCGTGGCAGGATGGGACGGAGTTCGAAGGCAAGGCCAAGCTCATGGAGGGCCCAGTGCGCGCGGATCGTCCGACTGGTGCCGACGCCCCACAGGATGCGCTGGTTGGACACGTGTTCTATCCAGCCGCCTTTGCGGCGCGGGACGTCTTCAGGGCCTGAATTTCGTGATCGGCGTAGCCGGCTTCGGCCAGGATCGCATCGGTGTGCTGGCCGATGCGGGGGGCGGGACCGCCGATGCGTGCGGGGGTGCCATCGAAGCGGGCGGCGGGCCGGGGCTGGCGCACGGTGCCAACCATTGGCTGGTCCAGCAGCTCAATCAGTTCGTTGTTGGTGACCTGGGCATCGTTTATTACCTCGGCGCGCCGGAGGACGGGGGCGCACGGCACCTCCGCCGCGTCCAGGCGATCCAGCCATTGCTGGCTGTGTCCCGTGGCCAGAATCTCGGCTATCAGGGTCACCCGGTCCGCGGCGTTGCGCGATCGCGCGGCGGGCGTGTTGAAGCGCGGGTCGTCGATCCAGCCGGGACGGTCGATGACTTCACAGAGTCCTCGCCATTCGGCATCGGAGAGCGACCCGACCGTGATGTAGCCATCCAGGGTCTTGAAGATCAGGTCCGGGCGTGGCGGCGGCTGGGGCGCGTTCTCCTGGCCGACGATGGTGTATTGAGTCATTGCCTCGGGCCACAGAAAGGCAATCATCGTGTCGAGCATCGACAGGCGGATGTGCTGCCCATGGCCGGTTCGCCCGCGCGCCACGAGAGCCGCACAGATCGACTGAGCCGCGTAGACCGCCGTGGTTTTATCGGCGACGATCGTCCGGATCATGTTCGGCCGCCCGGTTTGCTGATTGGCCTGGAGGTCGGCGAGGCCGGACAGCGATTGGATCACCGGATCATAGACCCGTTTCTTGACGTACGGACCGGTGTCGCCGACGCCGGAGATCGATACGTAGATCAACCCGGGGTTCGAGGCACGCAATGCCGGTTCGCCCAAACCGAGCCGGTCCATCGTTCCGGGGCGAAAATTTTGCACCAGAACGTCAACCTGAGCGATCAGCCGGCGGAGTGCCTGCACTGCTGCCGGTTGTTTCAGGTCCAGCGCGATCGAACGCTTACCGCGATTGGCGGAGATGAACATCGCGGTGAACTCGCCATCGCCGGCGGTGCGACGGGCGATTTCGCCACCAGGCGGCTCGACCTTGATCACGTCGGCGCCCTGATCGGCCAGGATCATCGTGCAGACCGGTCCTGAAATGACTGTGGTCAGGTCGATGACCCGGATGCCCTCAAGTGGGCCCGGCATCACCAAGTCTCCGAATATGGGCGCAGATCGAGCTCGTGGGTCCATGCATCAGGCGGTTGGCAATGCAGCATCCAGTAGTTTTCCGCGATCGACTCGGGGTTGAGGATCGAGCCGGCGGCCTTACGGGCCTCGTATGTGTCCGGCGCACGCTGGCGGGTGAAATCGGTGTCGATCGCGCCATCGACGACGACATGCGCGACGTGGATACCTTCTGGGCCGAGTTCGCGCGCCATGCTCTGCGCCAGGGCTCGGAGGGCATGCTTGCCGCCGGCGAAGGCGGCATAGCCGGAGCCGCCGCGGACGCTGGCCGTGGCGCCGGTAAACAGGATCGTGCCTCGCCGGCGGGGCATCATGACCCTTGCCGCCTCGCGCCCAGCCAGGAAGCCGCCCAGGGCGCACATCTCCCATACTTTGGTATAGACGCGGGTGGTGGTTTCACGGATCGGAAAGCGCACATTGCCCCCGACGTTGAAGGAGACGACCTCGATCGGACCGATGTCGCGTTCAATGGTTTCGAAGAGGGCGGTCGCTGCTTCCTCGCGTCTGGCATCGCTGCCGAAAGCGCGGGCCGCGCCCCCGTCCTGTTCAATGCGTTGAACGAGAGGCGCCAATTGGTCGCCGTGGCGGCGGGTGACGCAGGTGAAAAAGCCCTCGCGGGCGAAGCGGCGGGCGATTGCGCCGCCGGTCGAATCACCGGCGCCGATCACCAGAGCAACTTTGGATCGTGACATGAACGGCCCTTCGAGGATTGCACGATGATAGCGTGATGCCCGGCGCGGCCCCTGTCAAGGCTTCGGCACTTTGCTCTGCTAGCAGGCGCAGCCCATAAAGTGTCCGCGGTTGCTCTCTTTCCGACCCGAACCCGCCATGTATATCACCGTCGCCGGCGAAAGCCTTCGGGCTCTGGCTACATTGAGAGAGCGCCCAGCCATCAGACCGGCCAGTCCACGCTGAGAGCCAACATCGCTGATCAGGCCGCAAACCTACCCCAACTCCAGCCGCACCGCGACCGCCGCGTTGGCGATCACCGCGTTGTCGCCACGCTCCCGTTCGGTCACGTCCAACCCGCCCTTGACCGCCTTCACAGTAACGATCCCATGCGGCAAGGACGCTTTTACTGCCTCGGTATCGACCCTGTTAGGCTGCTGAACCCCAATCGTAACCTCGACGAACATTTGCGTCTTCGGGTCGATCCCCAGCGACCGGATCATCGACAGCGACGAGTGATGGATCGCGTCCTGCACCGCCCGCAACGCAGCTTTGGTGTAGTCCCCACCATGCAGGTCGTTGCCCATGCCAAGTTCCACGATGACGCGCTTGCGTGCCATGATCCGACCCTCCCTTCAGGCAACGTCGAGCCAGACCACGGCCGCCGCGCTGGCGATCAAGGTCGAGTTCGTCCCCTCGTCGTTCGGGATCTCCAGACCGCCATCGATCACGGCGACTGTGCCGGTGCCATGGGGCAGGGTGGCCAGCACCTCTTCCTTGTTCACCCGCTCCGGGTGGGGCACGCCGATCGTGACCTCAACCTGCATGGAGTCCGTGTCGAGACCCAAGGCATTGGCCACGCTGAGCGAATTGTGCCACAGCGCGTCACGCAACGCTCGGACCGCCGCCTTGGGGGGTCGGCGCCCCTGATGTCGGTGCCCATACCGATTTCCAGCACCATGCGCTTCAACGCCATGCCCGTCTTCTCCGTGCGTGTCGGAAGCTTAGGGCGGTTTGGGCGCGGCGGGAACTATGAGGCCACGGCGGGTAAGGTTGCGAGTTGATGCCTCCTATGATCGCCGGACTGAAGAGTGCCGTCTGCTCCGATGATCTGTCAGAACGGCGAGCCTCGGGGTCAGAGCCTTACTCCTGCCGAGTGGCCGACGGGTTTTGAGAGAGCGATCCGGATTCTCGAAGACAATCACAGTCCGCGCGAACCGGGCTGTCGTCGGCAAGTCTCCGAAATTCGATCAGTCAGCAGGATCGCCTGCAATATTTCCGCGCCCCGCGACCGATACGTCTTTACTCCAGAACTCAAACAGTTCAAGCCTCTGAGGGCTTAAGCTTCTCAAGGATTTTAGATATTTGTTCTCTAAGGCTAGGAATACTGTCTACCGCAGACGGGCCGGGAAAATCGCCCCTGGCTTTACGATTTGAAGTTAGCGACGCCCTGAAAATTGAGCCATCAAACCAACGACAGATAAGCAGCAAACCCCTTAGCGCATATAGGTTCAATCTGGTCCTTGCTATGGCCCGGCTCCAGATACTAGGTGGAAGGGAAACCCTCGTTTTTACACTCAAATTTCCAGGCCAGGCGGATGCATCCACTCTTCGACCGACGAGTTCAAGACAGCCTATGGACCATGCTTGCGGCGACCAGCTAGCGGCTTCTGGCTGGAAGTATCCAAACGTGGCCAGAACAAGACCAACGAGCAGAGAGGGTGTCAGCGCCTCCCGATTACCCGGCCACGGGCGACGATCATCTGTGAGCATCGCCATTCCGGGTGAATTTCGAACAATTCAGAAAACGCGTCACGATACCATTCCGTATAGAGATATGCGGCGAATGCATCCACAAATGCCCTTCGGCGCAACTCAGCCTTTAGCCTCTCCCGAGCGTCGTCTGATATTCGTGGAGGCAAATCGAGCAGGGGCTGACGCCTGAACGGCGATGTGTAATCCTCGCCGGAAGGCATCATGGCACAGAAAGCAAATCTGGGTCCCTCCTTTGTCTCTAAAAATTGATTTTGCATTATATCCAAAACTGCCCGCTGCACATATTCTCTTCGTTCAATTACGCATTTGCACAAAGTCTGCAAGATCGAAGTCGCTGACGATGCGTCACGCCCTAAAGCGATGTTGCACGCCGCCTCTGCGAGGTCGGCCACGGCCGCGCGGCAATCCATCTCAGACGGGACGAGGTAAGTGAAGGCATTCGCGAAGAAATTGGAGACCTCAACCAATTCTAGCTGCTCCGTCATGCTTTCGTTTATCACATCCTTGAGCATCTGGAGGGCCTGCAACGTCCGCTTCTGATTACGGAAAGTCTTTATCTGCAACGCCAAGTGCGATATCACGTCCCACTCGTGCCTCTTAACATGAGGTAACAGGACTCCCAGAAGCTCCGGAACGGTCTCGTTCCGTTCATCCAAATATCGCGCAAAGAAATACTCCATGAATGTCCGATGGCTGAACTGATAATTATTTGGGCCAAATTCCGACATTACCCAAGACCGTCCGGTGACAAACTCGGTCACCTTCTTTGCCGCTTCGTGCGCCTTTGCCCTATCCTCGTATACATTCATAAAGTATTTGATGTTCTTCTTGTTGATCCATTCCTCGCTCACTCCCTCTTCCAATTTGGGGTTGCCGTATATTTCCGATGCGACTTCCCCGAAAAGGTGTAACATATCGAATCCTAGGGGGATATCAGCTTTAATATTACGATTTTGATCCCACTTTTCAAACATCAAAACTGCACATTCTTTATAAATTTCAGGTCGATTTGTCGGGACATCACCTTTTGTAACAAAGAGAAAGGCCATCAATCCAAGCATCAAAGGATTCTGGCGTAAATCTTTCGCGGTTTCATGCGTCTGCTTCAGAAAAAGTTCAGCTTTTTCGCTAGCTTTAGCTTTATTCTGCTTTTCATTGTCAAAAATCTTCAAAAACTTGGTGAGGTATTGAATTACCTCCTTCTCATCGAATTTTTCGAGCGTGAACTCTTCGAACTCTGTGGGAAGAGGGGCGTCTAAGTAGCCAACAAGGCGAGACGTTACAAATACGGGGCAGAGAGGAAATTCATTGCAGAATGCTGTTACCAAATCGACGAAGTCGCGACGGATTCCGGTATTCAAAATCTCATCGAGACCGTCAAACGCGAGAACTGCGTAGCCATATACAAGAATATATCTGAGGAAATCTTGCAAATGACCTATCGGAAGCGTAATCACTGATCTCAGGTCATTTGCTAAATAGTCGAATATGGTCAGTTGCGGTGTGGTGAGGCGCGCGCCTTCGAAACTACGCAACACCAGACGCAGCGGAACCTTCATTACCTGTGGATCAAACTTGCCATCGTCATTCCCGGCGTTATCGTCATTGTCATATTGATTGGCCAAGTTAATTGCTTGGCGAGATGATAGCAGAGGTACTGGCATAGCGTGGATTTCCCGCCACCGGGGTCACCCAACACTACAGCTCGGCGAAATCCGGACCGAAATTCGCCATACGTGATCTTGGTCATCTGTTCGTCTGGCTGCTTGTAGGCAAGTCGGTCCCTATTGCCCTTACCTCTAGGCTCAAGAGACAAAATCTCCTCGAGAACCAGCGGTATCTTCATGATTTGCAGCTTCGAAGGTATATAGATTTTGTCAATCGCAACCAGTCGGGCGCCACGATTGGTCTCCACTCGAATGTCTTTATATCTGGTCGCTAAGGCACGGTTTACCTTTTGGAATGTCGAAAGAACATCTTGTTGGCTTAATGGCTTCTCAAGGACGAGCGCGCTCGCACATGCTTCGATCCGCTCCAAGCGTTCGGAAAGCTCGCCCACGAGTGATTTAATGAGAAGCGCCGTGGCGGGGTCGGCAATTAGCAACTCAAGCGACGTTTCAAAGGAAATAGCAATTTGCTCGTAGAGCGCCTGAGCGTTTCCTGATAGCTCGCCAAAAACTTCAGTGTGAAGATTGAGAAAAGCTGCCCGCGTCGCCACCGTTCGCCTTTTAACGACGGCTTCCTCCGCCATGCACACGATGACACCTGAGGATTTTAATTCCCTCAGGAATTTACGAGGGTTTCTGTTAGCGTGCCATACGTAGAACCGACGATCACTTCATAATCCATTAGCGCCTGTTTGATCGCCGAGTTCTGTGGCCCCTCTCCACGAATTGCAGCGTCAACTTTTCTGCGTCGAAGAATCTTTTGATAAAGGATCGGGACAGCGCGACCAATGGCGGTGACAAATAGACTTTGCAGCATAGTGCCAACCGGCATCTAACGAATCCTTGGACATCGCTTTCGTCCAGCATGGGACCGAGCGGTCGATTGTGCAAGTGCGTTCTTTGATTTCGCGAACATACAGCGTCGGTTTCCAGCCATGCGGTCGATGCCGGTGATCGGACGTTGCCTGATAAACCGGTCATAGCGATCAGGCCACTGGACTGTCCGCACTCACTGGGCTCGCCTATCTGGCCGCTGGACTAAGCAATGCACTGAAGTCGTGATCTGATGCCACCAGCGCGCCATGACCCCTCCGCACCGCCGCCAAATTTGCCGTCACGCCCCGACCATGGAACCATACTCCCCGAACGCACCCAGGGAGAGAACCCAATGGAAGTCGGCTTCCAAATGGCCTTCACCAGCTACGGCTGGACCAACATCTCCGACACCCAGGTCTGGGACGAGGAAATCGCCCTCGCCCGCCTCGCCGCCGACACCGGCTTCGATGTCCTATGGTCAGTCGAGCACCACTTCAACGACTACTCCTTCTGCCCCGACAACCTGCAACTGATGTCCTACCTGGCCGCAGTCTGCCCCAACATCGACCTCGGCACGGCCGCCGTCATCCTCCCGTGGCACGACCCGCTCCGCGTCGCCGAGCGCGCCATCGTCGTCGACCTCCTCAGCAAGGGCCGCCTCCGCCTCGGTATGGGCCGCGGCCTCGCCCGCCGGGAATTCGCCGCCTTCCGCGGCACATGGACGAATCTCGCGAACGCTTCGACGAGGCCGCCGCCATGATCGTCAACGCCCTCCGCACCGGCTTCATCGAGGGCGAGGGCAAGTTCTACAAACAACCCCGCACCGAGCTGCGCCCACGGCCCTACAAGCCAATCGACGGCCGCATCTACGCCGTAGCGTCGTCGGACAACTCAGTCGTCTCCGCGGCGAAACTCAACGCCCGCATGGTGATGTTCGCCGACCGCCCCTGGCCGATGCGCATGCCGGCGATCCAGAAGCACCGCGACCTGACCCGGCAACTGCACGGCGGCCCCGAGCTGCCGCCTCTGCTGGCGGATTTCTGCATCTGCACCCCCACCATGGATGGTGCCGAAGAAAAAGCCCACCAATACATGGGCAAATTCGTCGAAAGTAATTTTTATCACTACGAACTGCTCGGCGAGCACTTCTCCCAAGTCAAAGGCTACGACGCCTACGCCCAGAAGATCGCCCTCGCGAAGGAGGTCGGCATGGACGGCATCATCTCCGCCTTCATGCAAGCCGCGGTGTGGGGAACCCCCGACCACATCCTCAAAATGTTCGAGGAACGCCGCAAGATCGTCGGCGCCTTCGAACTCGCGACGTCATTCCGCGTCGGCGGCATCCCCTACGATCTCGCGGAGGGGGGCCTGAAGCTCTACGCCAAGGAGGTCCTGCCCGTGTTGCACACCTGGAAGCAGGAAGCGGTGGCACAAGCCGCGGAATAAACCGCTCAAGGCACCGGCGCGTCCGCCCGCAGCAGCCCCTCGTGCTTCAACTCGGCCCAAAAATCCGCCGGGATCACCTGGCGGAACGCCGCCACGTTCCGATCCACGTGCTCCGGCAATATCGCGCCGGGAATCACCGACGCCACGCCGCGATGACCCAGCGGAAATTGCAACGCCGCAGCAGGCAGCGGCACCCCATGCCGGCCACAGACCGCCTCGATCCGCTTCACCTTGGCCAGGATCTCCGGCGTCGCGTCACCGTAACGATATCGCGCCCCAGGCACCGCCCCGGTGGCCAGAATCCCCGAGCCAAACGGCGCCCCAATAACAAATCCCACCCCGCGCTCGGTGCAGCGCGGAAATTCGCTGTCCAGCACATCCGTATCCAGCAAAGTGTAAGGCAGCGCCACCAAGAAAAAGTCGAGATCCATCAGGTCGAGGAACCGCGGCATCATCCCAACTTCATTAATCCCCGCCCCGAATCCACCGATTAGCCCAGCCGCCTTAAGTTCCAATAGCGCGCGCAAACCGCCATTATGCGCCTCAGTCAAATAAGCGGTCACCTTGGCATCGGTGCCGTGATGACCAATGTCCAAATCATGGATCAACAGTAAATCGATGCGCGGCACCCCGAGCCTTTGCAGACTGTCCTCGAAGCTGCGCATCACGCCGTCGTAACTATAATCGAACCGGTGCTGGAACTTCAGACCCCCGCGCCAGAACCCATGCTCAAAATTCTCCGCATCGTGGACCGCTCGGAATAACCGCCCCACCTTGGTGGACAGCACATAATCGCCCCGAGGCCGCCGATACAGCGCCCGGCCAAAGCGATGCTCGCTCTGCCCCCGTCCATACCACGGGGATGTATCGTAGAAGCGGATGCCGGCGTCCCACGCCGCCCGCAACGTGGCGCTGGCATCGGCATCCTCGACCAGGTCGAACAGATCGCCCAACCCCGCCCCGCCAAAGCCGAGTTGCGTGACCTCAACATCAGTGCGGCCAAGTTTGCGACGGGCGAGTGGGTCCATTACCAGCTAACCTCCGTTCAAGCCCATGCCAAATACCTCACATCAGCCCCGGCAGCCACGTAGCAATCGCCGGGAAAGCAATCAGGATCGCCAAGCGAACGATATCCGTCAGCACGAACGGAATCACCCCATAGAAGATCGTACTGAATGAAACATCCTGCACCACCGTCTTGATCACGAACACATTCATCCCGACCGGCGGATGGATCAACCCCAACTCGACCGTCATAACGACAATAATCCCGAACCAGATCGGATCGAACCCCAGCGCCGTAATCGCCGGAAAGATAATCGGCACCGTCAGGATCACCATCGCCATCGCGTCCATCAGGCAGCCCAGCACCAAATACATCAGCATGATCAGCACCAGCGCGCCGATCGGTCCCCACCCCAACCCCGTAATGAACTCGGTTACCTTCTGTGGCGTCTGAGTAATGGTCAAGAAATACCCGAACAGAATGGCCCCGATCAGCACCGTGAAAACCGCCGCCGCCGTCCGTGTCGCCTGCAGCAGAGACGCCAGCAGATCCGCCCGCGACAGCCGCCGCCGCGCCACGCTGATCAAAACGGCGCCGCCCGCGCCCATGCCCCCGGCCTCGGTCGGCGTGAACAGCCCGCCGTACAACCCGCCGATGACGAATACGAACAGCAGCAGCGGCGCCCAGACCTCTTTCACCGCCTGATACCGCTCCCGCCACGACGCCACCCGAGCGGCCGGCAGCCACCCGGGCCGCACCGCACCAATGACAGCGATGGTCGCCATATACATACTGACCGCGAGCAACCCTGGCAGGATCCCCGCGATAAACAATTTCCCAATGTCCTGCTGCGTGATCAGCCCATAAACCGCCAGCACGATGGATGGCGGAAACATCGCCCCCAACGTTCCGCCCGCGGCAATCACGCCGGTTGCGAACGACTTCGGATAACCGAAACCCCGCATCTCCGGATACGCAACGGTCGAGAACGTCGCCGCCGTCGCCACCGAGGACCCGCTGATCGCGGCAAACCCCGCGCAAGCCGCGATCGTGGCGATCCCCAGTCCGCCACGCCAATGACCGACAAATCGGTTGGCTGCCTGAAACAACTCGCGACTCATGCCGGTGCGCGACGCGACCGAGCCCATCAGCAGGAACATCGGGATCACACCAAACGCATAGTCGGTAACGATCCGCATCGACGTCTGGCCGACCATCTTCAGCGCCGGCCCTCCGCCGGAGATGTAGCCGAACCCACTGACCCCCACCAATCCCATCGCCATGCCCACCGGCACCCGGAGCAACATCAGCGCGAACAGCACGATGAAGCCGATAACGGCCACCGCCTCGCTCGACAAATCCATCCTATTCGACCGCCTTCGCGCCGGCGGGCTCGGTTAGCGCCAAGGGGTAAAAAATCAACCGCCAGGTGCGGATCGCGATCAGCAGCACCGCCGAGACATCGCCCAGCCATGCCACCAACGCAAACGGCCAGGTCGGGATACGCAGATCATAGGTCTGCACGTTGTCCAGATACGTCAGCCGAACTTTGTCGAACAGCATGATCGTCTGCACCGTCACCACAAACAGCAGCACCAGCGTGGCAAACACGTCGATCACCCGCTTCCCCCGAGGCCCCATCGCCGACCACAACAAATCAACGGTGATATGTCCGCCCCGGTAGCTCGTTGCCGCGATCCCCCAAAAAATCAGGATTCCCAACAGCAACTTGCCAAAATCGTAGCTGTCAGGAATCGAGACGGCAAAGAAATAGCGCAACAGTACACTGATAAATATATCCACCGCCACGATGCCGACAAACGCCGCCGCCAACCACTCGATTGTGTCGATGAACCGGTCCATCATTCGGCGAGCGCACCGTGCCGTTGCAACGCCGCCTTCAGATCGCCCAGCACTTTGTCGCCGTTCTCGACCTTCGCCGCCCATTGCGCGGTCAAAGGCTGCGCCGCCGTGCGCCACGCCGCGATTTGGTCCGGCGTCAGCGCGTAAACCTGATGCCCGGCCTCGGCCGCCAGCTTGGCCTGCCCGCTATGCTCGAACTCAGCAAACGGGGTAGCAACTTTTTCCGCCCATTCACTGGTGCAATGATCGTCGATGACCTTGCGCTGTCCCGCCGACAGCGAGTCGTATTTCGCCTGGTTCATCGTCCAGACGAACGTCGTGGTGAACATCGGCGTGTCCATATGGTACTTCAACACCTTGTCGATGCCAAACAGTATGACCGAGCCCGATGGGAAGATGATCGAGTTGGCGACGCCCCTTTCCAGCACTTCGCGCGCCTCCGGCGCCGAGGCCTGCACGTTGGTGCCACCCAGCAATTTTACGAAAGCGCCCTGTGTGGCATCGCCCGGCCGCACCTTGTCGCCTTTGACGTCCTCCGGGAGCAAAATCTTATGACGGGAATGAAACGCTTCGGGATCCAGCAAGAAGGCGAAGCAGTAGTGGGTGTCCTTCATCTCCTTCGCGGCGAACGGGCGATACCATTCATCGAAGGCAGCCGAACCACCCGTCGCGTTGCCGACCAGAAACGGCAACTCCCCCGCCGCGATAATCGGAAACCGCCCGGGCTGATAGCCGGGATTGACGTAGGCCACGTCCGCGATTCCATCACGCGCCATATCGTAATGATCGAATGCTTTACCCAACTGCTCGGAGGGGAACAGCGTCGCCTTGATACTGCCGCCTGATTCTTTCTCAATGTCCGCGGACCAGGCGAGCAACGACGGATTGAGCGGATGCGCCGGCGGCACCCAGGACGACATTTTCAGTGTCACCGTCTTGTCCTGCGCCCAGGCGGACGTGGTCGCCAGCATCACGGCGACGGCAGCCAAGGCAAGGCGTCGGATCATCATGCATGTATCTCCCGCGGGCCCTGGGCCGGCCACCACTACCCGGTCTACGCCCAGTTCCGCCGGCGGCCAACGTCCTCCAGCCGAGATCTCTTAATGCGCCTGTCCTAGTTGTTGCTGGAAATACCGCAAAGTGGCCTCTCTCTGCGCCGGCGTCAGTTGCGGAATGCCGTGCTGCGTAAGATAGGCATCGAACTGCTCCTGCAGTTTTGCATCAGCGAGCAGAGGCGAAGCGGCGCTCGGCCGATGCTGTGCCAGCCATGCATCGGCCGCCGGAAACCGCGTCCATCCGGGTTGCGCGGCCGCGAGATTGACATCGTGCCACGCCGGGTGGTGTGGCGGCTTCAGCAACTCCGGAAACTTCGTGAAAAATGCATCGACGAACGTGGCCAGGTTCTGGTACCGGGCCGTACCGGGCTGCCATCCGAAAACCGCGAGCGTAACGCCAACGCCCACCGTCTCAATCGGCGCGTCTTCGGTGATCAGCGTCGGGTAATCGGCGTGTGTGAGCAGACCGCCCGGCACGTAGACCTTTTCAATTTCCTCGTTCGAGGGGATCGGGATGAAATGCAGGCCTGTCGCGGCCGGAGCCGTGGCAAACAGGTGAACCGGTTTCCCAGCGGCGTAGATATTGGCTGCGATTTCCCCACGTCTCAGCTTTTCCTGTCCGATTGCCACCTCCTCCGTCCGCAAATCCGGCTCGATACCCAGTATCTTGAAGACTGCGCGTGCGGTCAGGTTGGTGCAGGCGCCATCTACATCAATATTGACAGGCTTTCCTTGCAGATCTGACAGACTCTGTATTTCCGACCGAGCGCAGACGTGCACATCATTCTCGTAGAGTTTGCAGATATATTGGATTTTCCCTAGTTCGGCCGGATAGAGGTGAGCTGTCTGTGCATAGCTCAGTGCATCCGCCGCGACCAACGCCAAATCCACCCCAGGTAAATGAAGTAAATCGCTAATATTTTGTAACGATCCCTTCCCGACAATCGGTACGATCCTCAGGTCGTTTGAGTTAAGAACCGAAGTCAGGTCGGTCGCGACCCGCATAAAAGTGCCATCGATCTCGCCCCCCATGATCCCGATCGTGACCGGTTGCGCCACGGCGGCAAGCGCGGAATTTAAACTCGCGGTGAACGCAGCGGCTGGAACAGCCGACAGCAGAGTGCGGCGGTGCATCATCACCTCGACGCAAGTGCTTCAAGAAGGGGGGCAGCATCGGGGTCGCCCATGGCGATAGACAACTCATACCAGTGGCGGGCCTGCCCAAGATCAGGATCGATACCACCAAGCGCGGTTCGCCTGAGGAAGATGGGATCGTATAGGCGTCCAAGGTTGCGTGCGGCTGTCGCGCTGCCCAGCTGAACTGCGCTGGCATAGAACCGCCGCGCGCCCGAGACATCCCCTAGTTGCTCAGCCTCCTGGCCACGTGCAAGCAAATCCTTCGCCCGAGGGCTCGGCTGGCGCGCTAGGGAGGCGGCTGGTTTTGGGATAGCTCGATCCGGCTCCGTGGCCATAGCCTGCGCGCCGGGTCGTGGGACACGCCGATCCGGCTCCGCAGGTGTCGCCGGCAAAACAGGCCGCGCCGCCGCCCGATCCGGCTCCGACGTCGCCGTGGGGACCGCAGGGCCGGCGACCGGCCGATCCGGCTCAGGCCTCGGCTCCGACACAACGGGTCGCTCCGCAGGCCGATCCGGTTCTAACATCATGCTCGGCACAGCGGGTCGCTCAACGGGCCGATCTGGCTCCGACCTCGCCGCCGACACAGCGGGTCGTTCCACCGGCCGATCCGGCTGTACTGTCATGGTCGGCGTAGCGGGTCTCTCAACAGCCCGGTCCAGCTCAAACCTCCTGGATGGGGTAGCGGGTCGCTCCGCAGGGCGATCTGGCTCCGACCTCGCCGCCGACACGGACGGTCGTTCCATAATCCGATCGAGCTCAAACCTCGTTGCAGGCGCAGCGGGTCGCTCACCAGGCCGGTCTGGATCCGACGCTACGGCCGGCACAGCGGGTTGTTCTACAGCCCGATCCGGCTCCGCGGCCGGGCGCGGGAGGTGCTTCGCATCTCTCTCTAGCAAGTCCGACAGCTCCGCCAACTGTTCGGGTGTGGCAGAGGAAATAAGCTCCATCATCGCCGAGACCGTTTCGGTCATGTTGTCGCCCGAGGGCGCCCATCGATGGCCCGCTGCGGCCTGTGCTTCCGCGCGGGCAAGCAAGTCGGCGAAGTTGGGACCATCGGCGAACGCCGGACGCGCCGCCGCGATGATAACTCCAGCGACAACTACACGAGAAAGCCAAGCGGCCATCTCATAACGCTCGCGCGCAGTCGTTACCCTGGCTATTGCGGCCGAAGGAACATCTTTCCAAGTAATCAGACACGTTCCGCCCCCCGATCCCGGCTCTTCCCGTGGACAGACAATCTCTCAGCTAACTGTAAGTGAGGGAAATCTTTAGATCCCGGACGCTTAGCAGAAAACTTCTAGCGCAAATCCCTGCCAGAGCCGCCTGACATTCTCTTGAGCGCGCCGGTCGATGGCTCCAGGGCATCGGAGAATGAAGCCAAGTTGGAAGTCGGTTTCATTCGCCGGTGCACCGGAATTCCTTTCCACGACGCACTTCGGTGGCGCACGTCAATCGATAACCGCCGCATGGTCGCCACCGCCGCCAGCGCCTTTCTTTGGCCCCCGCATCAGCAGCAGCAGAAGAAGCATCGGCAGCGACGTCAGCATCATCAGCTTCCAGTCGTCATTGTAGGCGATGATCTCCGCCTGGCGGTTGAGCATTCCGTTGAGCACCTGAGCCCCGTGGGCCGTCGTCGGCATCAGGTTCGCTGCCGCGCCCTGAAACGCCCGGCTCAGCGGCGTTACATATCCCGTCAGCACCGAATGCTCGATCTGCCCATTCTGAGTTATCAACGCGCCCGTCACCGAAATCCCGATCGCGCTGCCGACATTCCGCAACAGGCTGAGCAACGCCGTGCCCTCGGTTCGCAACGCCGGATCCAAGGTCGCGAATGCGATCACTTGCAACGGAATGAACACGAAACCCAATCCCGCCCCTTGCAGGATCGTGTTCACCACCATCGTGGTCTCAGAAACGGCAGGCGTCCAGTCCGTCATCCGGTACAAGCTCCAGGATAATAACACGATCCCGAACGCCATCAGCAACCGCGCATCGACCTTGTTCGACAGTCGGCCCGCGATCAGCATCGCCGCCATCGTGCCAAAGCCGCGCGGCGCCATCACCAGCCCCGCCGTCTCGACCGGATAATTCCCCAGCTCCTGCAACCACGGCGCCAGCAACGCTGATACCGACAGCAGCACCATCCCCACCGCAAACATTACCAGCAGTCCGGCCGACAAATTCCGGTCCCTGAAAACTGCAGGCGTAATGAACGGCTTCGGCGCGGTGAACATGTGCACCACGAAAAGGTAAAACCCCAGCCCCGCGATGATGGCCTCGATAATGATCTCGGAGGAGCCAAACCAGTCCTGCGTCTCGCCACGGTCGAGCATCAATTGGAACCCGGCAATGCCCATCGCGAATGCGCCGAAGCCGAACCAGTCGAACTTCATCCCCGACGCCGCGCCTGTCTTGGGCAAAAACGCCACCATCCCCGCCGTGGCCAACATCCCGAACGGCAAATTGACAAAGAAAACCCACCGCCAGTTATACAGCTCGGTCAGGTAGCCGCCGAGCGTGGGCCCGAGGATCGGCCCGACCATCACACCCATGCCCCAGATCGCCATCGCCGAACCACGCTTTTCAGGCGGGTAGATGTTCAGCATCGTCGTTTGCGAAAGCGGCACCAGGGCCGCGCCAAATACCCCTTGCAGCAGCCGGAACGCGACCATTTCCGGCAAAGTCTCGGCGATGCCGCAAAGCATCGACGCTCCGGTAAACCCGATCATCGAGATCAGATACAGCCGCTTCAAGCCAAACCGCGCCGATAACCAACCCACCGGTGCAGTCATAATCGCCGCCGCGGTAATGTAGGAAGTCAATACCCAGGTGATCTGGTCAGAACTCGCGGAAAGACTGCCCTGCATATATGGCAGCGCAACGTTCGCGATGGTGGAATCCAGCGACTGCATCAACGTCGCCAACATCGCGCAAACCGTGATGATGGCGCGATGCGGCACAGCCTCCTGCTGTTGGCTGGGCATCGACAAAATCCTAAAACAGGTCCGCCAAGCTGCGGACGTGACCGGTATCGATGTCGATGTCGGCGCTCATGCCCGCGCGTAGCGGCGGATCGCCGGGCTTCATATCAACCCGGACCCGAACCGGAATGCGCTGCACCACCTTCACCCAGTTGCCGGATGAATTCTCCGCCGGCAATAGCGAAAAATTCTGATCGGTGGCCGGCGCCACGCTTTCCACCGTGCCGCTCCAGCTACGCCCGGGATAGATGTCGAAGCGGACATCGACAGGATCGCCGTTCTTGGCGTAGGTCAGCTGGGTTTCCTTCGGCTGCGCCTCCACCCAGACATGATCGGTCGATACCAGGCCGAACGCCGCAGTGCTCGCGCCCAGATACATCCCAATCTGCAGCTTGTTCACTTGAGTAACGATACCATCATACGGCGCCCGCACGACCGAATGGTTCATCTCGCGTTCGGCTTCCGCCACCTGAGCCTGTGCCTGCTTGAATGACGGCATGTCCCCGACAGCGATGTCCGGGTTACCGTCCAGCTTGGTCAATAGCGCCCGAGCCTGACTTTCCGAGGCTCTGACCGCCTGCTGATGCGCCGCCAGCTTGTAGCGGGCATCGTCGGTCTCCTGCTCTGTGACAGCATGCTGTTTCACCAGTGACGAAAGGCGGTCGTAAGTCGCCTGATCGGAATTGACCTGCTGCTGCTTGGCAGCGGTGTCGCGCAACGCCGCCTGGTAGTCAGCCTTTGCCGCTTCAATGTTGAGCCGTACCTGCGCCAGGTTCGCGCGCGCATTGTCCAGGGCGATCTGAAACTTCTGCGGATCCAGCGTGAAAAGCGTTTCCCCCTTGGTCACCGCCTGCCCCTCATGCACCCGGATCGAGGCGACGACGCCCGACACGTCGGTGGACAGCGTCATGCTGTCGGCCTGAACATAGGCGTCGTCAGTCTCGACCCAACGCCCGGTGGACAGCCAATAAAACCCTCCACCGATCACCACCGCGAGCACCCCGCCGGCCATCAGCCCCCAGCGAAGCAATTTTATGCGCGACTGCCGGGCTGCTGGGCGCCCGGCGATATCCTCTTGAAAGGTGGCGGTAGCATTAGACATGGCTGGCAGAATCCGATCGTAGAGTATGTTGATCGTAAGCTAGCTTATGATCAGCAAACCACAAGGGATACCGCTATGCACAATCGCGGGACCTCCGGCCCGAGCTATGCGGATCTAACCGATTACGGCACCTTCGCGCGCACAACGGCGCCGCGACAGGCGATGCTGGCCATGCGGGATCCTCGCCCTCATTTATCCGCTTCAACTTCAGCAAAAGCGCGAATTCCTGTTGTGTTCCTCTACAACCCATGGTAGAGAATGAGGAACATCATACGAACACGAACCCAGAGCCAATCCTTGACCCAAACAGCCCCTGCCCAAACCATCAGCCAACCGGCCACCGACCCGTCCGCCTTCGATTGCATCCTTGGCAACATTTTCGGGTTCATGCTGCCATTCTTTCTGGTATCGGCGGCTGGAAACGCCGACCTGGCTCGGGCCGCGATCAAGGAACTAATCGATGCCTATCAAGCCAGCAGCCCGGCCGAGCTAGACCTTGTCGGCCGGATTATCGGCTTCAGTATCGCCGCTATGGACAATCTGCGTTTGTCGATGACCCCCGGTCTCTCGGTTACCCAGGTTCTCCGCTACCGCTGCAACGCCGTATCGCTTAGCCGCTCGTCGGATCAGGCGCTTAAGATTCTGGAAGCTGTTCAGGCAAAGCGGGAGCAGTCGCGGAAAATCCCCCGCCCCTCGGTCGCCGCCGCTCCGCCCCCTCCCGTCCGGCCCGCGACGCCGATTAGGCCGACTTCTTCGCCCGTCAAGCCAGTCTCATCGAACGCTGGCCTGATCAATGGCGGCGTGTCTGAATTCCCCGCAATTGATATCGAGACCATGAAGCGCGACGCCCGCATCATGATGGCAGCGTTTTCGAAGAACGACACGCGCAGCAGCACGACGATCCCGACGATGATCGATCCCGCCGCATCCGCCGCCGCCGCTGCCCGTGCTGCCATCGCCACAGCCAAACGGACCTAGCCGAATCCGGCCCATCCCCCGCGACCGAATGCGGCGCCTGGGTCTCACCGTGGAATTCTTCTGGTGTTTCTCTCAGACCCGCATACCGATCGGGTCCGGCATGGCCGAAAGCGAGGCGAGCCTCTAGGCTGTCGACATGACCGATAGCCCGTACTCTTCCGTGTCGATCGTCACCCTCTGCGCGACGTGACCGACCGCCTCAAGGTGCGAGAAGCCGTCTCCGGCTTCGGCATCGCTCTACGCTATCAGGAGCGCGCGCCCGACCCGCCTCAAGGGACCGAGTTCGAGCGCGCCGGAAACGGAGTGGTGCGAGACCGGCCACTCGATCTTCATCCTGTCAGGACGCATTCGCTACCGCTTCGACAGCCACACGGTGGAGGCGGGCCCCGGCGACATGCTTCATATTCCCGCCGGGTACGATCATCGGCACAAGCCCAGTGTCCCCGGTCCGGAGGTCGTCCGGTACGTTCTGACCGAGTTCGACTAATCTGTGGTTGTAAACCATTAATTAATCTTACTGTATCAAGATCGGTCGACGGAGAGACCGAGACATGCTGTCGGACACGGTTCGCAACATTATGGGGCGATTTTCGCATCACCCGTCTGTGCAGGCGCTGGGGGGGCTGGATTTCACGGAGCCCGATACGGAAGCCGATTCCGAAGTCGCCGTCAGTAAGGTCGAGCCAACCGCCCGTGTCGTCTGGCCGCCCGCCCGACTTGCCCTGGCCCACCAGCTTTGGGGCTCCGGTTTCGTCTTTCCAGGTGGCGAGATTGAAACATTGCGGCTGGCTCGGCCGCTCGGCGCGTCGGAGGCTACCAGCCTGCTGATCGTCGGTGTCGGCAGTGGTGGCCCGGCCAGCTCCGTCGCGAGCAATATGGGAACCTGGGTGACCGGGATGGAGAGTGACCCGTCGCTGCTCGCTTCGGCTTGCAAGCTTTTCACCAAGACCGCCTTGGGAAAGAAGGTCACCATCAAAGCCTGGAATCCGACAAATCCAGACTTCGTCGCTCGAAGCCATCACCACTGCCTGGCGCTCGAGGCGTTGGCCGGCGCACGACCAGAACCGATCCTGAACGGGCTGGCCCAAGTGCTGAAACCAGGGGGCCAATTGGTCCTGACCGAGCTAACGGCAACGGCGCCGCTGGATCGGCTCGATCCGACCGTCATCCGCTGGTCCGCCCTGGAAGCGCGTGATCCTGCCGACATGCCGGTCGACATCTCCATTACCCGCATGCTGGGGCGGGTCGGGCTGGACGTCCGGGTCGCCGAGGACATCTCCACGCGCCACATGGAGCAGGCCATGCTGGGTTGGCGAGTGATGCTGCGCGAGCTGCGCAACCGCAGGCCTACCCGGCAAGAGGCGATTCAGATGATCTCAGAAGCCGAATTGTGGCTACTGCGCAGGCGGTTGATTCGCAACGGGAAGTTGCGGATGATGCGCTGGCATGCGATGAGCCGCGTTCCGATCTCGTGATCAGGCCGGTCTACCGTCAGTAAATGGCTTCAACACGGCGTAGAGCACTTCATGCACCGGCGTCGGCACGCCGAGTTCCCGGCCGAGCGCAACGACTTTGCCGGATAGCCAGGGCAGTTCGATCCGGTTCCCGCGGATCAGGTCGTGCGCCATCGAAGCCATCATCGCCGGCGGTGCGGTTCGCATGAAGGCAACCACCCTCTGCTCCACGTCGTCCGGCAAACGCACGCCTCTAGCGCGACCGACCGCGGCGACCTCCGCAGAGGCGCGGGCGAACAGCGGCACGATGTCCGCATCCTCGCGCAATACGCCGATCGGCGTCCTCGTGGCGGCCGTGAGCGCCGAATTCGTCGCCAACAGGATGAACTTCATCCACAGCTCGGTGACGATCTGGTCGCTATGCGTCGCATCGAAGCCCGCCTTCTGACACAGCTCGAGAAAGGCCTCTCCTCGAGCGCTATGGCCGCCTTCGAGTTCGCCGAATATCAGACGCATGAAGTCGCCGGTTTGCCGGATCACGCCGGGCTCAGCGATCGTGGCGCTGATCTGCGCCACGCCGCCCATCACCGCCGACGCGCCAAGGATGGGAATCAAGCGCTCCGCAGCGTCAATGCCGTTTTGCAATGGAATTACCGCCGTAGTTCGACCAATCAGCGAGCGTATCGACTCGCCGGCGGTTTCGACATCCCAAAGCTTGACGCAGAACAGCACGAAATCAACCTGTCCGATGGTTGCCGGATCGTCGGTGGCCTGTGCCGGCGCAATGAGGGTTTCGCCACGGCCGCCCTCGACGCGCAGGCCGTTTGCGCGCATCGCTTGTAGATGGGCACCACGAGCAACGAAAGTGACGTCAGCACCAGCTTTCGCCAAGGCGCCACCAAACCCGCCACCGACCCCGCCGGCACCGATAACTGCAATGCGCATCAAGCGAACCCCTATCTGTGCGGTGGTCGTTTGATGACAGACCGCCGACCCTTACATGGAAGTTGAAGCTTAGCTTCGGTAAGGATCGGGTCAAGCAAAGCTTCCATGCAGTTCCGTAAGGTTGTCATCGCAACACGGTGTGCCGGATACACCAGCGAAACATGTATCAATATCGTTACGAATTACTCGTTCGCATCAAGTCGGTGTTGAAGCTCTCCTGGTAACTGGCCTAATCTTGCGGATTAGCAAATCCAGCGCGACCTCTTCGCGATGCGTCGCGCAATCTGGTCGTGTAACCTGCCATCGAGCACTGCCGTGGTGGAAAGCACCGAGGGCGCTCCCAACCCGCCGGCAGGCCGAAAGGCACGCCCGGCGGGATCAATGCAGAACCGGGATATTCCCCCTAACCGGCTCATTCCGCAGGACATGTTTTTGGATCCCGGATACCAGGACGAGGCCTGCGCCCGCCAACATGATTCCACCCGTCACCAGGAGCGGCACCATGTAGCCGCCGCTCGCATCACGCAGCACACCGGTCAGTTGAGGGGCAACGTACCCCGAAATGTTGGCCACGGAGTTGATGAAGGCAATGCCGCCCGCCGCGGCAGTTGCCCCTAGGTAAGCCGTTGGAAGGCTCCAGAACACCGGCAGGCTCGACAGGACGCCGAACATCGCGATGCAAAAAGCGCCGATGGTCAAATAGATATTCCCAAGCAGCAGCCCGGCCGCCATCGCGCCAAACCCCGCCAGGGCGACCGGCAGGACGACGTGCCAGATCCGTTCACCCGATCGATCGGAACTGCGAGAGACCAGTATCATACCGATGCTGCCGCAAATATTGGGCAGCATTAGGACATAGCCTATGGCGGTGTTCGACAGCCCAAGCGACTTCACGATCAACGGCAGGAAAAATGAGATCGCGTAGATGCCATAGGCCATAAACGCGTAGGCGAGCGTCAGAACCAATATCTGCGGTGTGACGATCGAACGTAGCAGACCGACCCCTTGCCTGGATTTAGTGGCGGCTTCCTGGTCAAGCTGTCGCTCGAGCCACGCGCGCTCCTCAGGTGCCAGCCAGCGTGCCTCGCTCGGACGGTTGCACAATGTCGCGAAGCCAAAGCAAGCAAGCAGGATCGCAGGTACGCCTTCGACGAGAAAGATCCATTGCCATCCCGCAACACCGAACGTTCCATCAAGCTTCAGCAGGTTGCCTCCGAGGGGACCGCCCAGCACGCCGGAAAGGGCACCGAAGGCGTAGAAAATACCCATCATGCGGCCACGATAGAAGGCCGGAAACCAGCACGTCATGAAATAGGCGACCCCCGGGAAAAACCCAGCTTCGGCAATCCCCAGGAGAAACCGGACGGCGACGAAACTTGTTTCACCCGTGACGAACGCGGTGCCGGTTGAGCAGACGCCCCACATCGCCATAATGATGCTGATCCAAACACGCGCACCGACACGAGCGAGCATCAGATTGGCCGGGAACTGAAACAGCACATAGCTCCAGAAGAACGCGCCGGCGGCAAGGCCGTATTCACTCGCAGTCAGCCCAAGCTGGGTGTTCATGGTTAAGGCAGCCATCGACACGTTGAACCGGTCGAGCGCGTTGATCATGTAACCGATGCTGAGAAAGGGGATCAAATGCCATGCGACCTTGCGCATGACAGCGTTTTCGAAATTTGGCGTCACGGTTTTCCTCCGGCGGATTCTGCTGTTCCGGGCGCCAGCTTAGGGTCTTGTATAGGATCACGCCAGCGAAGCGGGTTGGCGGGCAGGGCACCTGGGTTGGCGAGCGGTCCCGGTCGATACACCCTGAGGAAAACGCCCACGGCATCGTGCCATGCAACCGCGCAAGTGTATGACCATTCAATATTCAAGTAACGGGATGCTCAGATGGCCAATACTTTAGCGAACAACGGCTGGACCCCGGCCGAGGCTCCAAGGCTCGAGGGTAAGGTTGCGATCGTTACGGGCGCAACGGGCGGCCTCGGTTATGAAACCGCCCTCGCGCTTGCCCGACACGGCGCGACCACCATTTTGGCTGGGCGCAACCCTGACAAGGGTGCCCGCGCAGTTGCCCGTATACAGGGGCAACTACCCGCCGCCAAGCTTCGCTTTGAGCCTCTCGATCTCAATAGCCTCGGCTCGGTCGCTCGTTTCGCCGCCGCGCGGGACGGGGTTGTGGACATCCTGGTCAACAATGCGGCGGTCATGGGGTTGCCGCAGCGCGAACTGACCGAAGACGGGTTTGAACGGCAGATTGGTGTCAACTACCTTGCCCATTTCGCCCTGACGATCCGGCTGCTCGATGCATTCCGCGCGGCTCCCGAGGGTGGCCGGGTGGTCAACATAGCCAGTCTTGCCCATCGTCGCGCCACGCTCGGGCTCGATGACTTTCAGTCTGAGAAGTCCTATGCCCCCATGCGGGTCTATGGCCGGAGCAAGCTCGCGATGCTTATGTTCGCGCTGGAACTGCAGCGCCGAGCGGACAAGTACCGTTGGAACCTGCGCAGCATGGCGGCGCATCCTGGGTGGGCCAGGACCGACATCATCGGCAACGGAATCGGCAGTGGCGGCCCCAGCATTCTAGCGAGGGTGGCCGAAACGGCCTTCAACCTCGTCGCTCAACCGGCCAAGGACGCGGCGTTGCCCGTGCTGTTCGCCGCGATGGCGCCGGAAGCCAAAGGAGGGGCCTATTACGGCCCGAGCGACTGGGGCGAGACCCGCGGTCCGCCCGGCGCGTCGAAGATCCTTCCCCAGGCCATGGATCCGGTGGCGGCCGATCGCCTGTGGGCCTTGTCTGAGAAGTTGACTGGGCAAACCGCGTCGTGATCGGCGGCGATGGCTAATAATTAGACGTAATTTCGACACTTAGAAGTTAGAAAACTTTCGATGAGCTAGGCGGATCCACGAAAGGTGCAACTTCAATTGATTGTATAAAGTAACTAAAAACGACTACCTAGACATGCATCAGATTGAGATACGAGTTACCTGGTAAGTGTTATGTATACCTCACTACCGATTTCTCATAATATTCACCCTTCCTACACCGATTCTTGTTAAATGCTTCAGCCGGAAATCGCGACACTCGTACCGATGGCAGCGTGATTATTCAAATATTTGACTGACCCACGCTGCCGTGTACTTTATTCTCCGGCGCGCCGATCATCTCTTCGGCAAGACGGTCGATAACAAACTTGCTGATTTGTTCAACCGGCCGGCGCGCCACGCTGGTCCGCCGGACGAATTGATTGATGCCATCTACTTCGGCTGGGTGGTCACCCGGAGACATCGCTATCATGACCGGATAGATTTAGCTCGAAACCAGGAGCTCGCCGCGACGTGATGCTCGCGGCTCTGTTCTCGTCCCTGCCGATTGGTCTGGCGGAAAGCGCGGCGGCGAGCCCGCTGAACCCCGAGCAGACCATCATCCGACCGCCCGCTGAGTTGCAGTGGAAGCCAAATGCCGCGTACTCCGAGCCCAGTGTGGACAATTGCATATTGGCCGGAGATATCAACCAGCCGGGGCTTTACCATACGCTGATTCGTTGGTGGCCAGGCTTCATGAGCGCGCCGCACCACTATACGAGCGATCGGTTTTGCGTCGTCGTCTCAGGCACGTGGTGGTGCAACAGTGGGGCGGATTTCGATCCCGCCGCCTGTGTTCCGGTGTCAGCCGGCAGTTTCGTTCGCAGGGTTGCCGGAACGCCGCACTATGACGGTGTCATACGCGGCCATCCCGAGCCGGCAGTCATCGCCATCTGTGGGATTGGGCCAGTGAATTTCGCGCTCAATGACCCGTCTCAGCCCACTGTGCGCCGGGTTTGATACCAGTGGTGTGCGCCGATTGACGTCGGCGTCTTCTTTCGGTGGTCACCGCAAACTAACTCAGACTGGTGCCGATTGGTGCAAGGGGTTCTTGCTCGGTTTGATCGTCTGGGCAAATGAAAGATGTCGCACGGCCGGATGGAGGTAGTTTTGGAGCGTCCCCGCTACGGTTAGCCATTTGCTGGCGTTTCACGGAAATTTGCCCAAATCATAAGACTGTGTAACGACCTTGTTATCCCCTAGACCTGTGGATAAGTCGGTGGGCACTCCGCGTTCAAAGCGCGGAATAAGGCTCTGCGCCACGACATTTAGTTTATGCCGAAAGTTTAGGCACTCGGGTTACTGTACTGATTTTAAAGCAAAAAATAGTTTGTGAAAGGATCGTTTTAACTTATTGTTAATCTTCGCATTGACCTGGGGACGGCTGAATAAACCCCAACCGCTGATCACGCCGCCAGACGTCCCGGGGCTATCCCGAAGAGGTAGTCGATATCCTCCGCATCCATTGCCGGCAGCGCCATTCCATCCTCGCTCAACGCCAGGCTGGCCAACGCCGCTTTGCGTTCCTGCAACTCGACAATCCGCTCCTCGACGGTGTCGGCGGCGATCAGCTTGTACACAAAAACCGACTTCGTCTGCCCGATCCGATGAGCGCGATCCGAGGCTTGATCCTCTACCGCGGGGTTCCACCACGGATCGTAATGGATCACCGTATCGGCAGAGGTCAAATTCAGTCCCTCGTCCACCGGCTTTCAGGCTGATCAGGAACAACGGCACGTCCCCGGCCTCGAACCGCCGCACCGGCGCTGCCCGATCCACGGTATCTCCACGCAATTCGACGAACGGCATCCCGGCCGTGAGCAGTGCCGGCTTCATCAGATCCAGCATCGAAGTAAACTGTGAGAATAACAAAATCCGCCGCCCTTCGGCGACCATCTCGGATACCATCTCCATCAGGTCGTCGAGCTTGCTAGACGCGCCGGCTGCCCGAAGTCTCACCAGCCGAGGATCGCAACACACCTGCCGCAGCTTCAACAACGCCTCGCAGCACCAGCACATGGCTCTGCGCCACCCCGCGCGCCGCTATGCCGGCCACCACCTTCTCATGCATGGTCGCCCGAATTGTCTCGTACAGTTCGCGCTGATCGGCGGCCAAGGTAATGCGCCGCAGGATTGTGTGCTTCGGCGGCAGTTCGGTCGCGACGGCCGACTTTGGTACGCCGCAGGATGAACGGCCTGATCCGTGTCGCCAACTGGCGTGCGCCGGAGCGGGTCGCCATCCTTCTCGATCGGCGCGCGGAACCGGCGGTTGAAGCTTTTGCGCGGATCCCAGCAGGCCTGGCATCAGAAACGCGAATTGCGACCATAGCTCGCCGAGGTTGTTCTCGATCGGCGTCCCCGACAGACACAGCCGATGGCGGGTTTCGAGCCGGCACACCGCATGCGTTGCTTTCGCCGCGGGGCTTTTGATCGCCTGTGCCTCGTCCAGCACCACCAAGTGCCACGGTAGTCCGGCCATGTCCTCGATGTCGCGTGTAAGTACAGTGTAGGTCGTGATCACGACATGCACGCCGGTGAGGTCTCGGCGCTTCTCGTGCCGCGCCAGGCCGTGGAGCACCGCGACACGAAGGTGGGGCGCGAACCGGTTGAGCTCTGCCGTCCAGTTCGGCACCAGGCTGGTCGGAACCACCACAAGAACTGGGCGATCAAGACGGCCCGCCGTGTTCCTCGATGGCGATGTGAGCGATGGTCTGCGCGGTCTTGCCCAAGCCCATGTCGTCCGCGAGCAATCCGCCCAGGCTGTTGGCTCGCAGATGCTGCAGCCAGTTCACGCCGAGCTGCTGATACGGGCCGGAGGCTGGCGGTGAACGTCGTGGGCAAAGGCGCGTGCGGAATGTCCGAGACGGCACGAAATCGAGCGACCTGCTCGATGATCATCGCGCCGTCCTGCCAGCGGGTTGTGACCAGATCCTCGAGATCCAGCACGGCTGGGGCTGCCGTGGCGTCCAATACAATTGTCTCGCCGGTTGAGCGCCCCGCCGCTTCTATCAAATCGTCCATCACGGCGAGCAACCGAGCGATGCGCTCGGCCGGGAGCTTCAGGATGCGGCCGTCTTCGAGACTGGTGACCACTTCCCCGTCGATGACCCGAGCCGCCGCCATGCCACCACGCTCCCGCAGACGCATGAGGATCGGGAGCAGAGGATGCCGCGCACCATCGAATTCGATACCGAAATCAAGGGAAAATGCGCCCTGGGCCGCCCCCTGGGGCGCATCGCTGACGCGCATGTCGCAGAGCCCGACATGCTCGACGAGCCGGGGGCCGAAATCGGTGTCGATTTGGTTGCGCCATCCAAGCGCTTGGAGCGCCGGCAGGCGTTCGGTGACGAAGCCTTGCCAGGCCTCCGCCGCATCGCGTCCTCGGAACACATAAACGATACGCCCTTTGGCAGCCTGACCGGTGGCCATGCGCATCTGCACCAGCCCGTCCTGGCGAATAGCGTCTTGCGCAGCCGTCTCGGCTGGCCGGTCCCGCCGTATGAATAATGGTCCGCCGGGCGGGTTGGTACGAACGAATTGCCGGTCATCATCGAACGGGATGACGGCGCCTTCGTAGTCAAACTCCAGCAATAGCGCGTCGATGATCTGCATCCGCCCGAACTCGTCGGGGCAGGGGAAGCGGGTCAGCCGCAACACGGGGACCATCGGGCGGTCCACGATCACCTGCTCGCTGACCGTGGGGGGTTCTGTACGGCGCTTCTGCGGCGGGGGCGGCGTGGGGACCGAAGCGGGCCGAGGGGGCGGGGCGGCTGCCTGGATCCGGACACGCCCAACCGCGCCGGTGGTGGCGTCGACATACCAAGGGCCGCTGTCGGCGACGATCACGCCTGAGCGCGGCGGCAGCGTGGCGGCCGAGGTGGAGGCGAACAATTTGGTGGGACCCTTGACCAGGCGCTTGCCGCCGGCATGCCACCGCGCCTGGCCGCTTTCCACGAGCGCATCCAGAACGTCGGGAACCGCCGAGGCCCGGACGCCGGTGCGTGATGTAGTGTCCTCGCCCAGCAGGTAGGCGACGTCGCGCGCTGGCGGCGCAGCCCTCTCGTCCGCCGCAATGGCCCGTGGGGTTGTGGGGGTGGCGATGCCGCTGCGCTCGCCGATGAGCAGCGAGGTAACGATGCAGGCGTGCGGGGAAGCCCCGGGTGCGAGCTCGAATACGATGCGCTGCCGCTCTTTCTCCACCGAGGGGGTGGTGAGGGTATCGAGGAAGGTCTGCTGTTCGGGCCGCCGCAGCGCCGGGAAGTGGTCGAGTGCCGCGAACGCCGCCGCCGCCAAATGGACGCAGCCTGGGACGTGGCAGGTGCAGCGATGGTCGAAAACGACCCGGCGTCCGAGAAGGGAAGGGGTGATCGATACGGTATAGGAGAAGGCACGGTCCTGCACGGTCCCGGCGATTGTATCCCCGTTCAATTGAACCTCTACCCCGCCGGCGAGCCCCAAGGTCCGGCCACTGGTGAGGGCGCGGGCGTTGAAGATGCGGCCAAGGTCCTGGGATGAGAACGGCGTCGGCATCGGCGCTGGTTGACCTCGCTGGGTGAGTGAGCCCCGAGTCGGTCACACCGCCGGGTGTTAAGGATACGACCGAAACCGCCCGGGGATGTCACCTTCTTTTTGTTCCCGCCTCCCCGGATCCTCTCATGGGCAGCAGCTCGCACTTTGCAGGCGGGCTTTGCAGTGTGCCGTGAGCCATCGCGGTCGGGTTGTCCGACATCAGGGCCCCAAAATGGGGTCCTGCAGCGCGCTCAGCCCGGCCAGGAGAAGCGGATCGTGTCTTCGCGGAGGCCGGTCAGTACGGACCGAGCGATTGCGTCGGGCAGCAGCACGCGCACCTCGTCGCGCGGATTGGCGGTGGCAAATGCCGTGTCGCGCTAGCCGGTTCCGAAATGATCCCGCAGCATCCGCTCAAACGCGACGCCCCTTTTCGCGAGCGCGACCTTCACATTCTGCGCGTAAGAGGAAAGCGCGTGTTCATATAAAATCACGGCCGTGTCTCCGTCAGTGCATCGCGCAGTGCCTGAACATCCTTGTTGAGCGCGGCAAGCCGCTTGCCCGCCATACCCGATCGCTCGATCAGGGCTTCGGCAAGGCAACCGCATTCCTCCTGCAGCGCCGCGCCGCGCTTGGTCAAGCGCACTTGAACTTGCCGCTCATCTTCCGGCTTGCGCGTGCGTGTCACCAGCCCACCCGCCTCCAGGCGCTTCACCAACGGCGTAACCGTGCTCGATTCCAGCCGGAGCCGCGCGGCAATGGCCCCGACCGTTCGCGCGTCTTGCTCCCACAGTGCCAGCAATACGAGATATTGTGGGTAGGTAATGCCCAGCCGGTCCAGCAACGGCTTGTAGGTCCGGTTAACCGCCATGCTGGTGGCGTAGAGCGAAAAGCACAGCTGGCTATCGAGCGGGGCGGCGGCGGACATGCGTGTTCTCCTGTGCGGCGACCTATATCACAAAAATCTGTATCGCGATAAAGATACCCGCTGGACAATAGCTACCAAGGGGTGCAGAAAGAATTATCGGGGTGCAGAAAGAATTATCGCGATAACGATTATCGCGGCAAATTGATGAGGAGGTTTCAGCATGTCCGTCGACGTCAAGTACCGCACGACCGCATCCGCCATTGGCGGCCGAGATGGCCAGGCCCGGACTGAGGATGGCAACTTCTCGGTCAAGCTCTCGACGCCTAAGGAACTTGGGGGCGCCGGCGGCGACGGTGCTAATCCCGAGCAGCTCTTTGCCGCGGGCTACTCTGCCTGTTTCATTGGAGCCCTGAAGGCCGCTGGACAGCAGCTCAAGCTCCGGGTCCCGGCCGATACCAAGGTCACCGCTACTGTCGGGATCGGTCCGCGCTCAGAAGGCGGGTTCGGCATCACCGCTGATCTGCGCGTCGAACTGCCGGGCGTCGACCGCGCAGATGCCGAGAAGCTGACCGCGGCCGCACACCAGATCTGCCCCTACTCGAACGCCACGCGTGGCAACGTGGACGTAGGCCTTACCGTCGTCTGAGTGCCTCACCGAGGCCCTCTCTTGGAGCCGGGAGGGGGCTTTCGGCCTGCTGACGAGACGCTCGAGCGTTATGCTATGAGAGGCGCGCGCTCTCCGGCGGCGCGCACCCAGGCCGCCTCCATGTCCTCATCGAAGAGTTCGGTCAGTTTCTTCATCATCGTGCCACCGAGTTCTTCGGCGTCGACGATGGTCACCGCGCGGCGGTAGTAGCGGGTCACGTCGTGACCTATGCCAATGGCGATGAGTTCCACCTGGTCGCGGTTCTCGATGTCGCGGATGACCTCGCGCAGGTGCTTCTCCAGGTAGTTTCCGGGGTTCACCGACAGCGTGGAATCATCCACCGGTGCGCCGTCGGAGATCACCATCAGAATACGCCGGTGCTCGGGACGGATCAGCAGGCGACGATACGCCCACAGCAGCGCCTCGCCGTCGATATTCTCCTTAAGCAGGCCCTCGCGCAGCATCAACCCGAGGTTTTTGCGAGCGCGCCGCCAAGGCGAATCCGCAGCCTTGTAGACGATGTGGCGAAGGTCGTTCAGGCGCCCTGGATTGCGCGGCTTACCGTCCTGGACCCATTTCTCGCGGCTCTGGCCACCCTTCCAGGCGCGGGTGGTAAAACCTAGCACTTCGACTTTCACCGCGCAGCGTTCCAGCGTGCGGGCAAGAATGTCGCCACACATCGCGGCCACGGTGATCGGACGGCCGCGCATCGAACCCGAATTGTCGATCAGCAGGCTGACGACGGTATCGCGGAACTCGGTATCCAATTCGCGCTTGTAGGACAGCGCCAGCATCGGGTTGATCACCACGCGGGCGAGGCGGCCAGCGTCCAGCATGCCTTCGTCGAGGTCGAACTCCCACGACCGGGTCTGCTGCGCGAGCAGGCGCCGCTGCAACCGGTTCGCCAGCTTGGAAATCACGCCCTGCAGATGCTGCAACTGCTGATCGAGTTGCTGGCGGAGCCGCGTAAGCTCATCGGGGTCGCACAGATCCTCCGCGTCCACCTCTTCGTCGTGGTGGCGTGTGTAGGCGCGATAGATTGCCTCGTTGTCCGGGTTGGGGCGTTCGCGCCGGGGTTGGGGGCCGCCGGGACGGTCGTCGCCCTCAGCCACGGCCGCGTCTTCCTCGGAGTCGGTGCCATCGTCGTCGGCCGCCTCGCCCTCCATTTCCTCGGGCTGGGCGCCGAGCATGGACTCCTGTTCCGATTCCGATTTGCCGTCGCCGTCCTGGGAATTGTCCTGGGAACCGGATTGTTCGCCGCCGTCGTCGCCGTCCTCGGAGTTGTCGTCCGGTTCGGCATCGACCTCGGCTTCCGCAAGGTCGAGCGCCGCCAGCAATTTTCGCGACGCGCGGGCGAAGGCTGTCTGGTCGTCTTGAGCGTTGGTCATCTCCCATAACGCCTGGTCGGCAGTGTCGCCCAGGGTGTCACGCCACAGGTTCAACACGCGCCGTGCGCCCTCCGGCGGCGCCTCCCCCGAGATGCGCTCGCGGGCCAGCAGCGCCAGCGCCTTGTCGATCGGCAACTGATCCTTGCGCGTCATGCGGTCGTAGCCTTCGGACTCGCACTCCTCCGACAACTTGGCGCGCAGATTGGCATTCACGCCATTCATGAAGCGTGAGCCGACCACTTCAACGCGCACCTGTTCCAGGGCGTCGTACGCATCTTTTGCCTCGCGGCGCGTTGGCATACGCTGGGCGTGGACGCCGTCGTCGTGATGGCGCAGGCGCAATGCGATGGCGTCCGACGCACCGCGCAGCTTTGCCATCTCGGCCGGGGGCAAGGCCCGTGTCGGCAGCGGCAACCGGGCGCGCTTGCCGGATACGCCGGATGGGCCAGGCTGGAAGGCGACCTGGACATCCGGTTGTTCAGCGATTGCCCGCAGGGCGCCAGCCGTAGCGCGCTTGAAGTCTTCGGCGCGTGCGTTGTCTTTGCTATTGCCGCTCATGACCCGATCTGACCGTCAGGCGAACTTCCGAGTGGTGAAGCCGCCGGTTGGGATGTCCTCGTTGAAGCACCGCTGGTAATACTCGCCGACGGTAGAGCGTTCCGCCTCGTCGCACTTGTTCATGAAGGTGACGCGGAAGGCGAAGCCGACATCGCCGAAGATGCGGGCGTTTTCGGCCCACGTGATGACCGTCCGCGGCGACATTACGGTGGAGATATCGCCGTTGATGAAGCCTGCGCGGGTGAGGTCGGCGAGTGCGACCATGCTCTCGACACGCTTCCTGGTCGCGGGCTCCTTCGTCGGGTCGATGCCCATCTTCGCCATCACGATACCGGTTTCCATCGCGTGCGGCAGGTAGTTCAGGGTGGCAACGATGTTCCAGCGGTCCATCTGACCTTGGTTGATCTGCTGAGTGCCGTGATAGAGGCCGGTGGTATCGCCGAGGCCTACCGTATTGGCGGTGGAGAACAGCCGGAAGGACGGATGCGGGCGGATCACGCGGTTCTGGTCGAGCAGGGTTAGCTTGCCCTCGACCTCGAGCACGCGCTGGATCACGAACATCACATCCGGACGACCGGCGTCGTACTCGTCGAACACGAGGGCGCAAGCATGCTGAAGAGCCCACGGCAGGATGCCTTCGCGGAATTCGGTCACCTGCTTGCCGTCCTTCAGGACGATCGCGTCCTTGCCGATCAGATCGATACGGCTGATGTGGCTGTCGAGGTTGACGCGGATACAGGGCCAGTTCAGCCGAGCCGCCACCTGCTCGATATGAGTGGACTTGCCAGTGCCGTGATAGCCCTGGATCATGACGCGGCGGTTGTAGGTAAACCCGGCTGTGATCGCCATGGTGGTTTCGCGGTCGAATTTATACGAAGTGTCGATGTCGGGAACGTGCTCGGTGCGCAGCGAAAACGCTGGAACGTCCAGGTCGATATCGATGCCGAAGGCCTCCCGTGCCGAGACAGTGGTATCCGGAATGTTGATCTCGGAGGTCGGGCGGGACGGGGCGATGTCTACAGCCGTGTTCATAGTCCAGCTTTTCCTGTTGCAATTCCTAGAAAGTCTAGCGTTGGTGGCGCCCGGCGCAAGGGCGGCGGGAGGATGACCGTAGGCTATCCAGCGGCGGCGACCCGGGTCTCGGTGCCCAACCGCGAGCGAACGGCGGCGTAAGCGAGATTGATGGTCTTCAAGCGCTCCTCAGCGTCGCGACTACCGCCGTTGGCGTCGGGATGGTGCCGTTTGGCCAATTCCTTGTAGCGGGATTTGACCGCATTCAAAGTGGTTGGCCACGACAAGCCTAAAGTCGCCAGGGGCTCACGTAGTTCCGCGGGAGGCTTGTGCGGGTCGCTGCGTTGGTCGGTTTTCATCCGGCCGGCGGCGAGGATGTGCAACGGGTCGTTCAGGGCGTCTTCATCCCAGGCGGCATGCCCGAGGCTGCCGATGGGCCAAGTTGGCCGCTGCCAGGAGGTGTCGGCGCGAAGTTGCGCCTCGACCTCGGCGGGGGACATGCCTTTGTAGTAATCCCACCCGGCATTGTAGGCGCGGACATGCTCCAGGCAGAACCAATAATAGTCGTTGAGGGTGGTGCGGGATTTTGGCGCACGATACTCGCCGAGCTGGTGGCAGTCTGGCATGTCGCAGGGCCGGCCCGGAGGCGCTGCCGGGTCGGGTGCGTAGGCCCGGGGGCGCGTGGGGCGTCGCATCATGATGGTCTTTATGTGCGTTGCGACGGGGGATTGGCAATGGTGGTTGCGGTCGCCGGGGGCAATTACGGGCGCCGAGTTTGGCTACGCTGGCGATCCGGCAATCGGCGTCAAGGATGATTTCCTGATCAAAACACATTGAGAACAGGATCACCGTGCGGACGGCTCGGGCGTGATTTTCGAAATTGACGGCGTGCGGTTCGGTGGGAATGCTTACATCATCGGCCTGACGGAGGAGCAGCATTGGAACTACGTCCGCCGCGCATCGCCATCATCGGAGCCGGCATCGGGGGCTTGACGGCGGCCGCCTGCCTGCGCCGCATCGGCATGGACGTGCGCATCTACGAGCAGGCGAGGGGTTTCACGCGCCTCGGCGCCGGTATTCAGCAGGCCCCCAACTCGGTCCGGGTGCTGTATGCGCTGGGTTTGAAGGGGAAACTTCTCGCCCAGGCATTCCAGCCGGACACCAACGACTCCCGGGACCACGACACCGGCAGGCTAACGAATTCACTTCCGCTGGGACAATCGGTATTGCAGCGTCACGGTGTGCCGTATTTTCTGATGCACCGGGGTGACCTGCACGCCATGCTCGCCGATCTGGTCCCGGCGGAGACCGTCCGCCTTAACCATAAACTTGCCGGCCTGGATCAGGCGGCGGATGGCACGGTGCGGCTGAGCTTTACCAACCGCGATACGGCCGAGGCAGATGCGGTGATCGGCGCCGACGGCGTGCACTCCGTGGTTCGGGCGTTCATGCTGGGCGAGGAACAACCTCGCTATAGCGGCCGTGTCGCCTACCGCACGGTGTTTCCGACAGCGTTGCTTGGCGGGCTGCAGCCTTACCCTTGCGTCAAATGGTGGGGCCCGGACCGCCATATCGTCAGTTATTTCGTCACACCTCGCCGCGACGAGCTGTATTTCGTCACCAGCACCCCGGAGCCCGAGTTTTCCGCCGAGTCCTGGTCCGCCAAAGGCGAACTGGGGACGATGCGGGCGGCCTATGACATGTTCCATCCGCAGGTGCGGGCGATCCTCGCGGCTTGCCCTGACGTGCACAAATGGGCGCTGGTCGAGCGCGATCCACTGCATTGGGTGGAGGGGAACGTGGCGCTGCTGGGCGACGCCTGCCACCCGATGACACCCTACATGGCGCAGGGCGCTTCGACCTCGATCGAGGATGGGGCTATTTTAGCCCGCTGCCTTGAGGGTGTGGACCGGGATGGCCTGCATTCAGCACTGCTGCGTTATGAGGCGACACGCAAGAAGAGGACGTCGCGGATTCAGCGGACCTCGTCGGAAAACACCTGGCTAAAGGAACCGCATGATGCCGATTGGGTCTATGGCTATGATGCCTGGACGGTGCCATTAGCCGCCTGAGCTTTCGGGCCCGGTCAGAGGCTTGATCCGAATGCCATTTTGGCATCTGTCCGGCCGACGACAGGCTTCAGCCTTGCGTCCGTCCGACCTCACCTTTCCGCGTTCGGGATGGTTGCGGACCCCGCATCCGTGTATAGGCTTGCTCGCTGACCACCTGAAGTATCCACCTTGCCTGACGGAACCGCCATGAACGACGCCGCCACCGACCCTCAGCGCGACTATCGCGACACGGTGTTTCTGCCACAAACCAGCTTCCCGATGCGCGGTGACCTGCCGAAGAAGGAGCCGCAGATTCTGGCGAGGTGGGATGCCATGGATCTTTGGGGCAAGCTCCGGGCGTCCTCGGCTGGGCGACCGTTGTTCATCCTGCACGATGGACCGCCGTACGCGAACGGCAACATCCACATCGGCACCGCGCTCAACAAGATCCATAAGGACGTCATGAACCGCACGCGCCAGATGGCGGGTTATGACGCGAACTACATCCCCGGCTGGGACTGCCACGGGCTGCCGATCGAGTGGAAGATCGAGGAGGATCACCGCCGCAAGAACCAGGACAAGGACGCCATTCCGATCCTGGATTTTCGAGCGGAGTGCCGGGCCTACGCGGCGCATTGGATGGCGGTGCAGGCACAAGAGTTCCGCCGCCTGGGCGTGGAGGGAGATTGGCGCGACCGGTATGCGACCATGGACTCCTCGTCCGAGGCTGCTATCGCGGGGGAGATCTGCAAATTCCTGCTGAACGGAGCGCTCTATCGTGGCCTCCGTCCGGTGATGTGGTCGCCGGTGGAGAAGACCGCCCTGGCGGAAGCCGAGATCGAGTATCACGACCACACCAGCACGACGATCTGGGTGCGGTTTCCGGTGACCAAGCCCTCGGTCCCCGGGCTGACCGGGGCAGCGGTGGTGATCTGGACCACCACACCTTGGACGATGCCGGGCAACCGTGCCGTGGCGGCCGGCGCCGAGTTCGACTACGCCGTCATTCGGGTCGATGACGTGGCCGCTGCCTCGATGGCCAGGGTCGGCGAGAAGCTGGTCGTCGCGGAAGCTCTGCTGGCCTCCGTTCTGAAGGACACCGGCATCACCGCCCACAGCGTGCTGCAGGTGCTGAAGGGTGCTGAACTCGCTGGGACCGTCATGGCCCACCCGCTGCGCGGGCGCGGCTACGAGCAGGATACACCGCTACTGGTGGGCGACTTTGTTACCACCGAAGCCGGAACTGGGTTTGTTCACATCGCGCCCGGTCACGGCGAGGACGATTTTGACCTTGGCCGCGCCAACGGATTGGATGTCCCGGAAACGGTCGGCGACGACGGCACCTTCAATGCCTGGGTGCCACTGTTTGCCGGCCTCCACGTCTATCGGGCGGCCGATCCGATCTGCGCGGCGCTTGCCGAGGGGGGGACGCTGCTGGCGCGTGGCAAGATCACTCACTCCTATCCGCATTCCTGGCGCTCCAGGGCGCCGCTCATCTTTCGCGCCACGCCGCAATGGTTCGTCCGGATGGATGGACCGGAGCAAATTCGGAAAAATGCCCTTGCGGCGATCGAGGCGACGCAATTCGTCCCCGATCGTGGCCGGAATCGGATCGGCTCGATGGTGGCCAATCGTCCAGACTGGTGCATCAGCCGTCAGCGTGCCTGGGGCGTGCCGATCGCAGTGTTCGTCGAAAAGCGGACCGGCGAGCCGCTGCGCGATCCCGCCGTGGTGGAGCGTATCATCGCGGCCTTTGCCGACGAGGGCGCGGACGCCTGGTATGCATCATCGCCGTCGCGCTTCCTTGGCGACGATCGGAACCCGGACGATTACGAGCAGGTCATGGACATCGTCGATGTCTGGTTCGAGTCCGGCTCGACCCACGCTTTTGTGCTGGAGGCCAGGGGATTACCCTGGCCGGCCGATCTGTATCTTGAAGGATCGGACCAGCATCGCGGTTGGTTCCAGTCGTCGCTACTGGAAGCGGTTGGGACGCGTGGGCGGGCGCCGTTCAAGGCCGTTCTGACAGATGGCTTCGTTATGGACGAGCACGGGCGGAAGATGTCGAAGTCGCTGGGCAACGTCGTTGCTCCGGAGGCGGTCGCGAAGCAGTACGGCGTCGATATTCTGCGCCTGTGGGTGATGATGTCCGATACCACCGAGGATCTGCGGATCGGCCCGGAGATCCTCAAGCAACAGGCGGAGTTGTATCGCCGGCTGCGCAACACGCTGCGCTGGGTGCTGGGCAGCCTCAACGGCTTTTCTGATAAGGAACGCGTGCCGGTTGAGGCGATGCCGGAGCTGGAACGCTGGGTGCTGCACCGCCTGACCGAGATCGACGCGAAAATCCGCGCTGCCGTGGCATCGTACGACTGGACCGGCGTCTACCCGGAGCTGCACAATTTCTGCTCGGTTGATCTGTCGGCGTTCTACTTCGATATCCGTAAGGACGCGGTCTACTGTGATCGCCCGGACAGTGCGCGGCGTCGCGCCGCTCGCACGGTGCTGGATCACCTTCACCGGTGCCTGTGCACGTGGCTCGCGCCGGTGCTTTGCTTTACGGCGGAGGAAGCCTGGTGCGCCCGGTTCGGCGAGGCGGTCAGCGTGCATCTGGAACTGTTTCCGACGCTTCCGGATATATGGCACGATGAAGCGCTGGCGGCGAAGTGGGAGACACTTCGAAATATTCGCCGCCGTATCACCGTGCCGATCGAGGAGGCTCGCAAGGCAAATATCGTCGGGTCCTCGTTGCAGGCCGCCGTTGAACTGCCGCTGAATGCGGAACACGAACATTTATTGGATGAAGCTGCATGGTCCGAGATCGCGATCGTCTCATCCGTACGGATCGTTCCGGACACGGACGAAACCCTCTCGAGGGTCACGCCCGCCTCCGGCGACAAATGCGTCCGTTGCTGGAGGGTTCTGACGGAGGTGGGGTCGAACGCTACCCACCCCGGACTGTGTCTGCGTTGCACGGACGCGGTGGAGTCGGGGCTGGTGTGCAGGCCGGCAACATGAACCGCCCCGGCTTCATGTCGCTCGGTCTGGTAGCCGGGTCGGTGGTGCTGGTCGCGGATCAGGTCAGCAAGTGGTGGGTGCTGAACGTGCTGGACCTGCCGGACCTGCGTCAGATCGTATTGCTGCCGGTGCTGAACCTGACACTCGTCATGAACCCTGGGGTTACGTTCGGGCTGTTGACCGGCCTTGGCGCTTGGGGGCACTTCATCCTGGTTGCCGTCGCGCTGGCGGTCGTCGTCGCGCTCGGGTTCTGGCTCCGCCGAGCGGAGAGCCGGACGATGGCGGTGGCGATCGGGGCAATTGCGGGTGGGGCGGTCGGCAACGTCATCGATCGCGTCCGCTTTGGTAAGGTGGTGGACTTTATTCACGCCCACGTCGCCACGGCGTGGGGCGATTGTTCGTGGTACGTTTTCAACGTCGCCGACGCTGCCATCGTTTGCGGGGTCGCGGTGTTGGTCCTGGAGTCGGTGGTATCGAAGCGGAGGGGGGAAGGGGAGCGCGCCCCGACCTGATCAGCATCGTTTTGGTTTCGTGGCCGAACCGTCAGTCACGACTGGATCAATGCCCGGTTGGCATGGGTTTGCCGCGGCGGTTTGGACGCGGTTCTCCAGGCTATCGGAAAAACCAGGAAGCACGCTGGCTTGGCTTGATCCGCCCCGCAACCAGTCTAGTTTGCCGGGAGACTACTCAGATCCACTTGTACCACCGGAATACCGCCAACGGAATTATCGTGGTCAGAATGATCAGACCCCAGCCCCAGGCATAACCATAAGCCCAGTCCAGTTCAGGAATGTTCTTGAAATTCATGCCGTAGATGCCGGCCACCAGCACCGGGGGAATACCGACCACCGAAGCAATTGCCATGACCTTCATAACATTGTTCTGCGCGATATTGATGAACCCCAGTGTTGCATCCAGCAGGAACTGCAGCTTGTCGTTCAGATGTGTATCGAAATCGCTGACCGAAGCGATATCCCCCCGCAAGGTTGCTAAGCGGGGCTTCAGGGCTTTAGGCAACCAGTCTGTGCTCATGGCTTCGACATAGGGGACGATGCGGGCCGCACCCACCTGAGTCTCACGCACGTGCGAAATGAGGTCGCCAAGGCGTCCCAGCCTGCCAAGCGTGTGGCGCAGAGCGGCGTCCTCGGTCTTTCGGCCGCCCTCCTGATTTACCCCCATAGAGAAAATACCGTGCGATATCGTATCAAGATCGGCACTCACCTGCTCCAGCGCATCGGCCTGACGGTCGACAATTGCTTCCATCAGGCCAACGAAGACATGAGCCCCCGTATCGTTCGCGTTTGACCCGCGGGGCAGTTGATCGGCGTAGGTCTCAAAAATGCGGTTGGCGGCGAACCGGATCGTGACGAGGCGTTCCTGAGAGAGAATAAAACCGGCCGACACGCCACGTGGGCCATCATCGGAGAGTCTGACCAGCGGCATGCTGAGATACATGGCTCCGTCGCGACTGGCGAGGCGGCTGGACGTTTCGATTTCGCTAACCTCGGCTTGAGTAGGGACGGCCAAGCCGGTCGCTTTCTGCACCCGGTCGATCTCATCCGGCGTCCCGTCCAACAGATCGATCCACAGCGCTCGGCTCAACGCTTCGACCGACGTATCGGCCAGACGGTTCAGTGCCTGGTCTGAGCAAGCAAAAGCTATTATCATCGCGAAATCTTCTCCCCGGTGGCCCCAGACGGACGGGTCGGCGGCCCCGATCTGCTGGCGTACAGCCCACTCCGAGTTCCCACGGTGCCGAGCCGCGACACGTACGAGGCATCATCGACCGTGTCGAGGGGCTGCCCAGGGCCGCCGAGCCTCATTGATTCGTGGCTTGTACTACCTTGCGGGAGGCTTTTTGCGGGCGCACGCTGCAGCCGGTTTCATTCTCTTGCTGAGGCGTTGGCCGGGTGCCGAGATTGGCAAAACGAGTTTTAGGTCAGGTCTCTTGCTGTGCTGCGGGAGCTGGCTCCGTTACTGGCCAGTCAAGTTCCAAACGGCCCGCAAGCATGGCTCGCGGTTCCGACAACTGCGGACAAATCGGGATCTTTCCAGATGGAAAATCAGCTCAGCTCGGTTGAGCCGTTGGCTTAGTTCTGGAAGTTGAGCTTCGAATCAGTCTAAGATCCCGCCGGACAACTCCCTAGAGCAACTAGGCAAGGAAAAGCGATTTTTCGGACAGCAGTGTGTTGATCGACGGCAATAAAGGGTTGCGCCGACGCGGAAGGGCGTGCTTGGAGTTCAGAAAACTCGGCTACGGCGGCAGGATGCCCAACGCATAGATGACCGGAAGGAACGGGATAATTCGTTATCAGTGTGGCGCCCTTCCTTTCTCGATCACCGAGGCGGGGGAGGTGAGGGTTCTGCTGGTCACAACGCGCGGAAAACGAGACTGGGCCATTCCTAAAGGCTGGCCCATCCGGAAACTGACGGCTGGCGCCACCGCTGCCCGAGAAGCTTACGAGGAAGCCGGGTTGCTCGGGGCTGTCGTTGGCCAAGAACCTATCGGCTGTTACCGCTACGAGAAACGCCGCAACTCGCGAAAGGCGGCTATCCATGAAGTATCGGTGTTCTTGTTTGCGGTTGAGCGGCAGCTTCGCAAATGGCCGGAGAAGGCCGAGCGGGAAACTCGATGGTTTGCACCTACGGAGGCGTCGACGCTTGTCGTTCAAGCTGGCCTTGCCGAAATCCTCCAAACGGCAACTTCGCGCCTTCTAGTCCTACGACAGGACGTCAAAGTAAACTGATCGTTATTCCACCAAGAACTGCTGATCGCCTTTAGGGCGTGGTCATTGCTGGCAGAAGCGACCGGTTTCGTGCCAGCGCATCATGCCTCTGGCAACAGGATCCACGGCTTTCACGCTTCCCGGAAGAGTGGTGTCCGGATCAACGATTAGCAACGGGTTCTCGTGGCATCTCGCTCACCCACTTCACCGGGAGATCGAGAGCTGCCGCCTGGTCCTCAATCCATTGCCTCGCCTCATCCAGCGAAGAGCAGAATTGCGTCGCCGGTGAGCGACCAGGGAAATTATAATACGCGCCGGGCACGGCACCTTCACCGATAAAGGCCGCAACGAATTCATCGGTTTTGCGCGGGTTGATCCAGGCTAGAAGATTGCCACGAGGCTTCATGAGGTGAAATCTCTATCATGATTCGGCGGGCTACTTGGTACCGACATCCTGCAACCTTGTCTAGCTACTGTCATACCACTGACACAAGATGCGGCAGCAGGATTGAACACACCTCGGTGATCGTCGGTCAGGACGAGATTTGCCTCAATGAAGATCGTGCGCAAACGATCGCCGGGCTTGGTGTCCGCTGGGCAGGCGTCAATAAAGGCGGATTATGGGGAAGTTCCTACAGGTCGTTTCTACTGGCTGCCCTTATGTTGTTAGATGACCCCTTTTTCTAGGCCGGTGAAGCACCAAGGCTATGACGTTATCGAGACCGTCAGGGGCTTCGTCCATGACAGCGTGCGATGGCTCCGCGGATACGCTCGTGAAGAGCATGTTGGTGCCCGCAGCACTGTTGTGAAGCGGCTCAAGCGCTGAAGTTGAGCGGTACAAGAGGATGCCCTGGGCGCTGACTGTTACAACACAATGCTTGCGACGCCTGCATACAAACTCAACAGAATGACGATCGTAAACACGATCGCAACAGTGGCGGCGTAGACACCGCCGAGGCGAAGGTCCTTCGGTAACTCCTGACGAGCAAGCCAGTAAAGAAAGCCCAACACGACGGGTAAAAGGAGCGCGTTGAGAACACCCACCGCGATCGCCAGTCTTATGAGGTTGACCCCGGAACCGACCAGCGCGGCGCCGCTGAACAGGATGGCGGCGAAAGCGCCATAGAACCAGGGCGCCTGCGCGGGGCTCTCGCTGAGCGAGTGACGCAGACCAAGAACTTCGCCAAACGCCCAGGCAGTGGTCAGACACACGACGATTGCGGCCACCAGCGCACCCCCGGTCATGCCCAGTGCAAAGACGACTCGGCCGGCCGTCGGTCCGATCGCGGCGGTGAAGGCGCCGGCGATTTCACTGACACGATCGAACGAATACGCCGATCCCACACCGTGGCCTGACGCCGACGCCGCGGCCACCAACACCGCAGCGGTAATGGTTTGGCATAGCACCGCGCCCACCAGCGTTTCTACGCGAGCGGCAGAAAGGTGAGCCTGGGTAAGGCCCTTATCGATGCTGGCCGACTGCTGGTAGAAGATGGCCCACGGAATGACGCAAGTGCCGAGACTTGCTGCCAGCAGATACAGGTAGTCGCGATCGCCAAGCGGTATTTGCAACATCTGTGAAGCGATTTCTGTCGCTTCCGGCCGCGCCTGCCAGGCAAGGGCAATGAAGGCGAGTTCGCAAAGCCCCAATGCCATCGCGACCCGCTCCACCGAGCGGTAGCTGCCTGTCACGACGATTGTAAGCAGACCGGCTGCGGCCACGGCGCTCGATTGCCAGGCCGGCACACCGTAAAGCTGCCCGACGCCCGCCAGCCCACTCAGCTCGGTCACCAACGTGCCGACGCAGCTGATCGTCAGCGTTGCGAGCAGGAGCACGGTCGGCAACCGACCCAGTCGGTGCAAGGCTAATTCCGCCAGTCCCTGACGTGTCGCGAGGCCAAGGCGGGATGCGAGTTCCTGTGCCATGAACAGCGCCGGGATCAGCGCAAATTGCAACAATAACAGTCGATAGCCCCACTGGGCGCCGCTCTGTGCCGCGGTAATGACGCTGCCGGCTTCGGTGTCGGCCAGCATGACCACGACCCCGGGTCCGACGGCGAGCGCCAGATGGTGCCAACCACGGGCATCCGGAGACAGTTTGGACAAAGCTTCAGTCCCGGAATGCTTTGTAGAGGTTATCGCGGGGCTCCCGCAGGCATTCCGAGCTCAACAAAGCGTGTCATGGTATTCTGATCTGCTGTTTGATCGCATGAATCCGGGACCGTGAACATCCCGATCACGCGAGGCGCATTGGAATCATCAACGTATGGCAGAACGGGACGAAGGATCCCGTTTGGCCGGCGCGCGTGCGTCGCCTGCATGGACCACTAAGAAACAATGATCAGCGCATCGACCGCCGTAATGCCGTCTCCGGCGCAAATAAGCGGGTTGACGTCCAATTCGGCCACCGTATCGCGATGATCGGCAGCGAAACGAGACACATCGCTGATGACTTGCGATAACCGCTGAATATTCACGGCCGGCATGCCGCGGAACCCTTCCAGCAACTTTATCCCCTTTAGCTGCCGGAGAAGGCTCTCCGCTTGAAATGGCGTCACCGGGGCAGGGGACAGCGCAGTGTCTTTGAGCACCTCCACCAGCACCCCGCCTAATCCAACCACGATCAGCGGGCCGAATAGTGGATCGTTACGCGCACCGACGACCATCTCGATGCCTTGCGGCACCATCGGCTGCACCAATACACCATTGATCCGTGGCGGCGGCGACACTTTCTCGGCGTTCGCCATCACCGCCGTGTAGCCAGCGCGCACTTCGTCAGCGTCACGCAGGTTGAGGCGGATCACGCCGGCCTCGGTCTTATGCGGCAGATCCGGAGACTCGACCTTGATGGCCACCGGAAAGCCCAACGCCGACGCGGCGCTAACCGCCTCATCGGCCGACCTGGCCAGCCGCTCGCCCACAACTGGCACACCGTAGTGTGCGAGCGCTTCTTTGGCCTGCCGCTCGGTCAAGGTCCGGCCACAAGCCGCCGCGATCAGTTCCCGTGTCCGCGCGATCACTTCGGGCGGGGTGTTCGGGACAGACTGTGCGCCGGTCGCCTTTTTGTCGGCGCGCCAATGCCAGGCGGCCAATGCCGCGAAACACGAATTCATCGAGCGGAACAGGGCCACCCGGTCGCACTGATGCGCCTCGACCACGCCAGGCCCATCCTGCCACTCAGTTTGCCAGACGACACAGGCCATCTTGCCGTGCTGCTCCGCCAAGGCACTGTAGGTTTGCGGTCGCTTCGCCGAAGGTGCGTATCCGTAGGTCAGTGGCGAGACCAGCACCCCGTATTGCGGATCGCCCAGTAGCGCGCCGGCGCAAACGCCCAGCGCTTCGGGGTCGGAGAGAATCTGGGCGGTGACGTCGCACGGGTTACGTGTTGAGCCGAACTCCGGGACCCGGGATTCGAGGATCGCCTTCACGTCCGGCATCGGCTGCGGCATCGCCACGCCGTGTTGCTCTGCCCGGTCCGTCGCCATGATCGCCGCGCCGCCCGAGGCGGCCACCACCGCCACGCCCCGAGCCTGGGGTGGGGGCGCCTTGGCGAAGAATGCCGCGGTTTCCATCAGCGCCTCAAAATCGTCGACCATGATGGCGCCGGCGCGCTGGAACACGGCTCGATAGGACGCGTGGGATCCGGCCAGGGACCCGGTGTGCGACATTGCCGCCGCGGCACCCTGCTCCCCGGTCGCCATCTTGAAAATGACCAGCGGCTTGTCCACGGCCCAGGCGTTCTCCGCGGCTAGCAGAAGCCGTTCGGGGGTTGCCATGCCCTCGAAAACGCAGGCGATCGAGGCGCAGGACGGGTCAGTCGCCAGGTAGTTGACGAAATCCGCCATGTCGACGTCGCAGGAATTGCCCGAGGTCAGGACGTGGCTGACCGACAGCCCGCGCACCACACCCTGAGCCAGCGCCATGCCCAGAGCTCCGGACTGGCTGATGACGCCGACGGCGTTTCGTTCCGGTCTGGGGATCGGCGCGATATCCATGAACGTCACTCGGCTGTCGAGCATCGCGTTCACCACGCCGATGCAGTTCGGTCCGACGATGCGCAGGCCAGTTTCCCGCGCGATCGCGGCCAGGCGTTCCTGCTGAGCAATACGGTCTTCCTTGGCGGTTTCGGCATAGCCGGACGCGAAGATGATCGCGCCACCGACGCCAGCCTTGGCGCAGTCGAGGACGATCTCCTCCACCGCATCCCGCGCCGCGGTGATGACGGCACAATCAGGGACCTCCGGCAGGTCAAGGACGTTCGGATAGCAAGTATGGTCCCCGATCATCTGGTAGCGGCCGTTCACCGGATAGGCTCGCCCGGTGTAATGCGCCATGTTGGTGAGCACCTGTTTGCCAAACGACCCCGCGCGCGTGGAGGCGCCGATCACCGCAATGCTTTGCGGATGGAGCAGCCGCATGAGCTGTTCCCGACTGTAAACGCCCGTACGCTTGTATTGCATTGATCCGGCCTGATTGACGTTCCTCGAGAGCACAGCATACTCGCCGGTAACCCCGGAGCAAGTTTGGGGGGCAAATTTGGGGGAAACGCGGATGCCGTCGCTGTTCGATCTCACGGGAAAGGTCGCCATAATAACCGGGTCAACCAAAGGGATCGGCCTCGCGATCGCCACGCGGATGGCGGAGCACGGGGCGACTGTCGTGATCTCCAGCCGCAAGCCGGATGCGTGCGAGGCGGTGGCGGCGAAGATCCAGGCTGCTGGCGGGAAGGCAGTGGTGATCCCCTGCCACATCGCGCGCAAGGAGGAGCTGCAGAACCTCGTCGATCAGACTGTCGCGCGCTGCGGCGGGATCGACATTTTGGTGGGGAATGCCGGGGTGAACCCGTATCTCGGGCCGGCTGCGGGGATGTCTGATGAGGCGTTTGACCGGGTGATGGGCTCGAATGTCCGCAGCAATGTGTGGCTAGCGAATATGGCGATCCCCCACATGGTGCAGCGTGGTGGCGGGGCAGTGATCATTATTTCCTCCATCGGCGGGCTGCGCGGTTCGGCTCAGTTGGGCGCGTATGCGATCTCGAAGGCGGCGGACATGCAGTTGGTACGGAATATCGCTGTGGAGTGGGGACCGAAGAATATCCGCGCCAATGCGATCGCGCCGGGGTTGATACGGACGGATTTCGCCCGCGCGCTATGGGAGGATCCGGTGCTGTACAGGAAGCGCACCAAGGATACTCCGCTGCAACGAATTGGTGAGCCGGATGAGATCGCTGGCGCCGCGGTATTTTTGGCGTCGGCTGCGGGGAGCTTTACGACGGGCCAGACCATCGTGATCGACGGCGGCACGACCGCGGGTTCTGTCGTTTCAGGCGATGATTGATAAAGGCAGACGTGTGTCAGCGGCTCCACTGTTTGATCCAGCCGAGTTCCGCCTGCCTGCAGGCATTACCCATGTCTGCGCGGGCGGTGAGACGGCGGCCCTTCGTAGCCACGATGCGGCGCTGCTGCGTTATGTCGCGGACAAGAGCCGGGGCTTTAAAGGTCGCACGGCGCAGGAGGCGGAGGTCGAGGCTGCCCTGGCGGGCGCGGCGCGTCTCTGGGGCGTACCCCTGACCGACATCGGTTTCGTCAGCAATGTGGCGGAGGGCGTTTCGATCGTCGCGGAGAGTCTGGATTGGCGAGCCGGCGACTTTATCGCGATCGACGCGAACGAATATCCGTCCGTCGTAGCCCCCATCGCCTTCCGACGCGTCACCTCGGTTTCCCTGCGCCAGGCAAGAGGCACTGACCCAAATCGCCTGTCCGCCTGCGTCGATGGCACGACGCGCATTATCGCTGCCAGCTATGTCTCCTACCTGACCGGGGAGCGAGTCGATCTGCACGCGTTGCGCCGGATGGCCGACAATGTCGGGGCGCTGCTGCTAGTCGATTTCACTCAGGCTTCGGGCTATCTGCCGATCGAGGCTTCCGTCGCGGACTTCGCCTTCTCCGCTTGCTACAAATGGATGCTCGGTATCACCGGTGTTGCCGTTGCATTTTGGAATCGAACTCGCCAACCTAGCTGGAGGCCTGCCTCCGCTGGTTGGCATTCGATCGCCGCAGGGGTGCGCGGCTTTGACACGCTGCCCAAGCTCAAATCCGACGCCATGCGGTTTACCCGTGGCAACCCGGCGCACGGCCCGGTCTACGTCCTGAACAATGCGCTGTCCTATTTATCACGTTTCGATATGGGCGACGTTCAGCGGCATGTGCAAACGCTGACCGTGGCATTGCTGGACGAACTCGTCGCCGCGCAGATCCCGGTCATGACGCCTACCGACCCCGCTCGGCACGGCGCCAGCGTCTGCATTGCCTCGCCGCGAGCGCAGGAGGTCGTGGGCGCACTGTATGAACAAGGTGTGTATGCATGGAATGGTCACGGGCGCATCCGCATCAGTTTCCACGGCTACAACAGCATGGCGGACGTGGAGCGCACGGCCGCTGCGCTGCGAGCGACCATGCGGGCGGGAGCCTCCTCAGTTGTGGCCGGGTGAAAATCGAGGGTCGACCTGTATTGGCTCGGCCGCGGGCCAGAAAGTTGACTCAGTCAACTAAATGAGGTGATCTTGCCTCCTATGAGGCTCGCATGTCCGAAATGCTTCCCAACGAGATGACCGGTCCGGTCGCCGCCGTGCGCCGGTTCAGCCGCTTTTATACGCGTCAGCTTGGCCTGCTCGACGAAGGGCTCCTGAACAGTGCATTTTCGCTAACCGAGGCGCGCGTTCTGTATGAACTGGCTAACCGTCCGACCCTGACCGCGACCGAACTCAGCCGCGATCTTGGCATTGATCCTGGTTATCTCAGCCGTGTGCTCAAAGAATTCGAGAGACGGGGTCTGATCGCCCGCGCGCCTTCTCCCGGCGACGGCCGCCTCGCGTTGCTGCAGCTTACGGAGTCCGGGCGGACCGCCTTCGAGCCGCTGGACAGGGCGTCGCGCCACCAGATTCTCGCGATGATTCGCAATCTGATGCCTGCCGAAGCGGCTCGGCTGGTTCAAGCGATGCAGACGATCGAACATCTGATGGGTAAACCGGTTTCGTCCCGGGACCCCATCACCCTCAGGCAGCACCGGGTCGGCGATATCGGTTGGATCGCCCATCGGCAGGCCGTGCTGTATGCACAAGAGTATGGCTGGGACGGAACGTACGAGATCCTCGCCGCCGAAATCCTTGCCGGGATCGTCAAGACCTTTGATCCAAACCGGGAGCGGAGCTGGATCGCCGAGCGGGAAGGGGCTGTGATCGGTTCAGTGTTTGTCGTGCGGGGATCGGAGACGGTGGCGAAACTCCGGCTATTGTATGTCGAACCAGCCGCGCGCGGTCTGGGTCTCGGCCGGCGCCTTGTGGACGCGTGCATCGATTTTTCTCGCGAAAGAGGCTACCGGACGCTGTCGCTGTGGACGAACGACGTTCTCCTGCCGGCCCGCCGCATCTACCAAACCGCCGGATTCGCCTGCGTCGCTCGGGAGCCGCACCACTCCTTCGGCCAAGACCTGATCGGCGAGACGTGGGAGCTGACGTTATGAGCCGCGCGGTTCACGGCGTTTCGGTTAAGACCGCCTCATAAACATCGAGCGTTGCGTCCTGCATCGCTCGCACTGTTGGCACCGAAGCCCTCGCCTGCTGTCCCAGCGACAGGCGCGCTTCCAGGTCGAGGTCCAGCGCAAGCTCGAGCGCCGCGGCAAGCGCGTCAGGGTCGTCAGGCCTCACACGCCACCCGGTTTCGCCATGTCGCACGGTCTCCACCGGGCCACCGAGATCGGAGGCGATCACCGGCCGCCCCATGGCCTGCGCCTCGATCACCACACGGCCGAACGCTTCCGGTTTGGTAGAGGCATGCACCACGATGTCGGACAAACACATGGCGGCGGGCATGTCATCGCATTGCCCCACCAATCGCAGCCGGTCGGAGATGCCCAGGCGCATCGCCTTGCGTTCCAGGTCGCGCACGTAGCCTTGCCGGCCCTGGGGGGATCCGACGAAGACGCACATCACGTCCGGGCGGTTTAGCCGCGCGATCGCGTCCAGCAGGACGGAGTGTCCCTTCCAAGCGGTCAGCCGTCCTGGCAACGTCACGATGCGCATATTGTCGGGCACGCGCCAGTCGGCCGCGAGTTTGGCAATCCGGCTGCCGGACACGGCCGCGGGATCGAACACCGCCGGGTCAACTCCGCGCGGGATGATCCGGATCCGAGCGGGATCGATGTGATGCCGGGCGGCTACAAGATTGGCGATGAAGTGGCTGGCGGCTATGACGATTCGCCCGCGGGCCATGACGCTATTGTAAAGTCGCTTTGACGGGAAACTTTCGTCGTAGGTCCCGTGATAGGTCGTAACAAACGGGATCCCCGTGCGTTGACAAGCCAGCCACGCCGACCAGGCCGGCGCCCGCGACCGTGCATGCACCAGCGACACATTCCGGTCGCGGATCACCGCTTCCAACGCCCGCGCGTTTCGCCATATGCCCAGCGGAGACTTGGTGGTTAGCTGCAGCGCGATGTGGGTGCCGCCGGCACGCTCGATCTGACGCACCATGGGACCTCCGGCGCTGGCGACGAGGGCTACAGCCTCGGCTTCGACGATGGCCTTTGCGATTTCGACGGTGCCGCGTTCGACTCCGCCGGTTACCAGTGAGGGGAGCACCTGCAACACGACGGTGGGATCAGGTGGGGGTGACATTGAGCCGAATTAGCACGTTTGCCATGCTACGCAGCACGGGTAAGATCCCACGGGTATTTCTACAGGGATCGGGCCTTGCGCGTAGCGCTATACGACAATAACGCCAAACGGAAGACCGTCAGCGCTACCCTAAACGCAGATCTGGTGGCCCGGTCGGCGGCTCATGGCATCAACATCTCCCGCGTCGCCGAAACGGCCTTGATTGCGGCTTTCGAAGCGGCAGAAAAGGCTAAGATCCGCGAGGAGATGCGCGAAGCGGCGCGGTTTACGGATGAAATTGTTCGCAGATATGGGCATCCGTTCCCTAAGTCGCGGGCGATGCTCATGCCGGATGACGAAGATGCCGACAACCTCGGCGACGATGCAGCATGAGCTGTTTGCGAATCCCAACAGCCGAAATCGGCTGGGGTTTCCCCTCATTGTTGAATTGCAGGCCAATGTAGTGGACGGCGCTTTTCGGATTGTTGCTCCGCTGACCCCGATTACGCAGGACACGCCAAGTAACAGACTGGTACCGATCATCGAACATGACGGACAGAAATTTGCGGTGCTGTTCAATCTCATTACCAATCTTTCGTCACGCCTTCTCCGTCACCCGGTCGGATCCATCGCGCAATACAGGGACGACCTGTCCCGAGCTTTGGATTGGCTATTCTTTGGGATTTAATGTGAATGGCTGAGACCACTGGTCGGCTCGATCGCGCCAACGGCACTGAACTCGCCTGGATCCGGCTTGATGGACGCGACCCGACCATCGTATTTCTGCCCGGCTTCCGCAGCGACATGACCGGCGATAAAGCGACAGCGCTGGCGGCTTTCTGCGCCGAACGTGGCCTAGAAATGTTGCGGTTCGATTATTCCGGCCATGGTGCCAGTAGTGGCGATTTCCTCGACGGCACGATTGGCGCCTGGGTGGCTGATGCATTGGCTGCCATCGATGCGCTGACGTCGGGTCCGTTGGTTCTGGTCGGCTCTTCCATGGGTGGTTGGATAGCGCTGCTCGCCGCGATGGCACGTCCCGAACGAACAGCCGGGCTGGTCGGCGTCGCCGCCGCGCCCGATTTTACTCAGCGCCTGATGTGGGAGGCGATGACGCCGGCCCAACATGCGGCGCTGGAGCGCGACGGAGTGCTTCATGTCCCCAGCCAGTATGGCGAGCCCACGCCGATCACACTGAAACTGATCCGCGAGGGTGCCGGCCATTTGGTGCTTACAGCCCCGATGTCCATCCATTGCCCGATTCGATTGTTGCATGGGCAGGCGGATCCCGACGTGCCTTGGGAACTCGCTTTGCGGATCGCAGAACGAGTGGAGACCTCCGACGTTCGCGTCATCCTGGTGAAAGACAGCGACCATCGGCTATCACGGCCCGCCGACCTCGACTTACTACGGCAGACGGTGGCCGGTCTCATCAGCGAGCACAGCGCGTAGTCCCTCCCGGTAGGTCGGGTAGAGCCACGAGATCCCCAAAGCCGACTTCGTCTTGATGTTGGCCACTTTGCGGTTCTCCGACCAGAAACTTCGAGCGATGGGACTCATCGCCGGCACCGCCTCCGCAAAGGTGGTTTCAGGCGGTGGGGCGACGCCCAGCAATGTCGCCGCCTCTGCTACCACAGCGCCGCTTTCGCACGGTTCATCGTCCACCAAATTGAATATGCGCAGCCCGGAGACCCGGTCCTGCCGCATGGCCGCGACGACCGCTTGAGCGATGTCGTCTCGGTGGATCCGACCGAATTTGTGGCCGGGCTTGTTCATTCGCCGTGCCTGTCCGGACCGCAGACTGTCGAATGCCGAACGCCCTGGCCCATAGATTCCGCCGAGGCGAAAGATGTCCACCGCGTGTTGGTCGGCCAAGCGTGCCCAGTTGTCCTCCGCGACGGCACGTAATTGGCCGCGTGCCTGGGACGGGGCCACCGGCGTATCTTCATCCACCCATCCACCACCTCGATCGCCGTATACGGCCGTGCTGGATAGATACCCGATCCACCGCAGGGAAGGTGCCGCTTCGATTACGGTTCGATAGCGAGCCAGCACCGGGTCGCCGCCTTCGCCCGGTGCGACGGTAGTTAGCAGGTGGGTCGCCGATTGGACTGCCGGTTCGGCGTCATCGAACCGAACGCTTCCGTCCAATCCTTGCCGTGTCGTTCCGGACACGTCGTGGCCGATCGCCTTGGCTGCATCAGCGACCACGCGACCGCTGTAGCCCAGTCCAAAAATGAGCAGCCGGTTCATGCCAAGCCCTTCCGGCGCAGGATCACCTGGCCCAGCGCGCCCAGTCCATAATTCAGCAGAATCCCAGCGAGCGCCAACAGCACCAGGGCAGCGAACATGCGCGGCATCTCCAACCTGAAACTGGCTTCGAGGATGCGGTAGGCCAGACCGGATGCAAAACCACCGGACCCGGCTACCAGTTCCGCCACCACCGCCCCCACCAACGCGAGGCCGCCTGAGATCCGCAGCCCGGAGAGAAAATAGGGCAGGGCAGCCGGTAGCCGCAGCAGGGCCATTGTCCGCCATCGGCTCGCGCCATAGAGCCGGAAAAGATCGCTTAATTCTGATGGCGGCGAGGCCAGGCCGGTCGCGGTATTGGCGAACAATGGGAAGAACGCGATGATGGTGGCGCAGACGACAAGAGCGACAAACGGTTGCCCTATCCAGATGATGATCAGGGGCGCGATGGCCGGCAACGGCGTCACCTGCAATGCCACTGCCCATGGCTGGATCGCCGCTTGAGCCAGCCGGCTCGCCGACATCGCTACTGCCATCGCCGCGCCAAGCACCGCGGCCACAAGCAGCGCGGCGAAGGTCACGAACAACGTCGAGGCCAACGCATTGCAGCAAACCCAGGGGATCGGCCACGAAAGCGCCGACGATCGCGATCGGGCCGGGCAACACGTAGACCGGGACTTCGCTGAGCCGCACCGCGACTTCCCACAACGCCAGGGCAAAAACGCCAAACAGGGCGGGCGCCCACTTCATCGCAGCGCGTCCTCCATGCCGCGAGCGATCTCGGCCACCAGCGCAGCGTAAGCCGGGTCCAGGCGAGTTTCAGGTCCCGGCGTCAGGCCCGACGCAATCTCGCGGTCGATCCGCCCCGGACGGGGGGTCATCAGGACGATTCTCCGGGCAAGGAAGGCCGCTTCATAGATGGAGTGCGTGACGAACATGACGGTGCATCCGGCACCCCGCCAAACGCCCAGCAGATCGGCTTGCAGCTTGTGCCGGGTAAATTCATCCAGGGCTGCAAAGGGCTCGTCCATCAGCAGCAGGCGCGGCTTGGTGACTAAAGCCCGAGCGATAGACACTCGCATGCGCATGCCACCGGATAAAGCGCGGGGCCGCGCTTTCTCGAAGCCCTCCAGGCCAACGTGGTGCAAGATCGCATGGACCTCGGGCATCGCGGCATCGCGCGCCATTCCGCGAAGTCGCAGCGGCAAGAACACATTGTCCTCGGCTGTCGCCCAGGGCAGCAAGGTGGCGTCTTGAAACACATAGCCGATGTCACCCGGAGCCGGTGGGCCGCCATCCCAGGTCAGCCGGCCGTCATCAGGCTGGTCCAATCCGGCGATCAGCCGCAGTAAGGTCGATTTCCCACAGCCCGACGGACCGACGAGCGCGACGAAATCGGCCTTTGAGACACGAAGGGAGGTGTCGCGCAACGCCTCTACGCCGCCCGGAAAGCGGCGGGCGACATGGCTAATGGTCAGCACGCGGGGTCCGGGCCGACGGGTTGAGAAACCCCCGGCTGGTTTCGGATGGGGCCGCCGGTATTCTTCGTGAACGGCCCAGGCGCGGTCACTCGCGTTCGCGCCCGGCCCGGCTAAAGGGATCGGAAGGAAGTCAGTATCGCCGGGGTAAGTCGCGGCCCAAGGCGCCTCAATTTTTCTGATCCATGCCGACCTTTTTGTTCACGAACAGCAGCGTATAGGCTTTTGTCACGTCCAGTCCCTTAGGGTACAAACCTTGGTCAGAAACGGTCTGATAGAACTCAGTCCAACGATCGGCCGACATGGCGCCAATGCCCATGGTTTTGGCGTCGCCGGAGTCCAAAATGCCATGTTTCTTCATCGACTCGATGCCGTAGGCGATCAACGCGTCGTTCATTTCCGGATTGGCCTTTTTGATCAGCGTGTTTGCCGGGGTCGGATCCGAAAATAGATATGAATACCATCCCTCGATCGAGGCATCGACGAACCGCTGCACCAGATCAGGCTGCTGCTGGATCTTTTTGTCCGACGTCGCGATCATGCTGCCATAACCTTTGAAGCCGGAGTCGGCTACGAGCAAGACTACCGGATCGACGTGCCCCTCTTCTTTGATCGAGAACGGCTCGGATCCGAGATAGCCCTGCTGGATCGCGTTCTTGTCTGCGAGGAATGGCGCCAGGTTAAAAGTGTAGGGCCGGATCTGGCTGTCGCTGTAGCCGAACTTCGCCTTTAGGAAGGTCCACCAGCCGATGCGAGTATCGGCACTGATCATGATCGGCTTGCCCTTCAGGGCCGCAAAACTGTCATTGCCCACACCCGGATGGGCGATCAATACCGACGGGTCCTTTTGGAATATTCCTGCGATCGCACGAAAAGGGATGTTCTCCTTAACGAAATTCAGCGCCAGGAAGGAATTGGAGGAGATATTGAAATCCAGGCGCCCGGCGAGCAGCAACTGGGTATGATTGACCTGCGGTCCACCCTCCTGAATTGTCACATCGAGACCGTGCTTGGCATAGATACCGTTGGCGACGGCTTGGTAGAAACCGCCATATTCAGCCTCGGCCTTCCAGTCCAAACCAAAGATGACCTTGTCATTTGCCTGGGCCCCGGGAATTAGAAATCCCGAAGCCACAAGCAAGGACAGGATTGCGGATAACCTGCGCATCAAGGGGTTCCTTCCCGGCGTGTTTCCGCCAGAATGGCACTGCTGGAATTGGAGGCAAGATGGGTGTCGAACTGAGCTACGGTCTGGCGGGACGACGGGCCATCGTCACGGGCCACCGCGGCGGCATCGGCAGCGCGATTTTCGAAACGTTAAAGCGCGACGGCGCTGAGGCGATCGGCCTCGACCTGCCTGACTTCGATCTCTCGGATACGGCTGCCCTAGAAGCCCGACTGGCCGCCCTTGTCGCGGCCCAAGGCCCGATCGACATCCTGGTGAACAATGCCGGCGTCACCGTGCTCGGCACTGTGCTGGAAACCTCGCTTGCCGAAACGGAAAGCGTTTTCCGGGTCAATTTTGTCGCCGCCTACGCACTGATGCGCGCCGTGCTTCCGGGCATGGCTGAGCGGCGGCGAGGCGCGATCATCAACATCGCTTCCGACCAAGCGCTGATTGGCAAGCGGGTCAGCGCGGCCTACGGCGCTTCGAAGGCCGCCATCGCGCAACTCTCCCGTTCCGCCGCATTGGACTGGGCGGAATACGGCGTTCGGGTCAATTGCGTCGCGCCAGGTTCCACCCAAACCGCGATGCTGGACACCGTCATCGGCGAACTGGCCGCGAAGTACGCTGACCGATTCGCCGTTTCCTCGACTGATGCCTACAAAGCCGACGTCCCCCTCGGGCGCTTCGCCGACCCATCAGAGATCGCTGCCGCAGTTGCCTTCCTGGCCTCGGACGCCGCGTCCTTCATTACCGGGGTGATCCTGCCCGTCGATGGCGGCGGCACTGCGCAGTGAAACAGGCGGTCGTTACCGGCGGCACCCGCGGGATTGGCCGCGCCGTCGCTGACCGATTGGCGGCTGAGGACTGGGACGTTTTGGTCCTCGCTCGCCACCCTGTCGCTACGCCGCATCGCTTCGCCGCCTGCGACGTCGCCGAGGTCGAAGACGTCCGCCGTGCGTTTGCGGGCCTGATCCGGGTCGATGCGCTGGTGAATAGTGCGGGGATTGCCGGCGCTAATTGCCTGCACGCCGATGACGTGCTCTGGCACGCCATTATCGGCTCGAACCTGCACGGCACCTACCACAGCTGCAAAGCCGTTTTGCCGCTGCTGCCGGATAACACTGGCCGGATCGTCAACATCGCCTCGGTCCTTGGGCTGCGCGGGGTGCCGGACCAGACCGCCTATTGCGCCGCCAAACATGGTGTCGTCGGCTTTACCCGCGCGCTGGCGCTCGCTGTGGCGCCGCGCGGCATCACCGTCAATGCGCTCTGTCCCGGCTGGGTGGCCACGGAAATGGCCGAACGACGCTACGCCGAACTCGGCATCACAGCCGAACAGGCCGCTTCTGGGGTGCCGACGGGCCGTGTCGCCACGGCGGCTGAAGTGGCCGACGCCGTCGTATGGCTTCTCCGCCCGGAGGCACGCGGTATCACTGGCCATGCCCTACCTATCGATGGGGGCGGCTTGGCCCTCCCGTGACCCATATCTAGTCGAATAATGAACTGACCGAACTCTCGTCGCTGATGCGGCGCATCGCCTCAGCGAGCAGCGGCGCGATGGTGAGCTCCCGAATATTGTCGCACTGTTTGACTTCATCCGTGGCCTGAATCGAGTCGGTGATGGTCATCATCTCGATGGGCGAGGATGCGATGCGCGCGACGGCGGCGCCCGAGAGGACACCGTGGGTGACGTAGGCGCTCGCGGATAGAGCGCCACGTTTCACCAATGCGTCCGCCGCATTGCAGTGCGTGCCGCCGGAGTCGACCAGGTCGTCGATCAGTATGCAATCGCGACCAGCGACGTCGCCGATGACGTTCATCACCTCGGAATGCCCGGCACGCTCGCGGCGCTTGTCGATTATGGCCAAATCGCAGTTGAGCCTCGTGGCGATCGCCCGCGCCCGCACCACGCCGCCGACATCGGGGGAAACGATCATCAGGTCATGGCCTTCGTAACGTTTTTGGATGTCGCGGCTGAACACGCCAGCGGCGATCAGGTTGTCCACAGGGATATCGAAAAAGCCCTGAATTTGGCCGGCGTGAAGATCCATGGTGAGCACACGGTGGGCGCCGGCCTCGGTAATGAGATTCGCCACCAGTTTGGCCGAAATCGGCGTGCGGGGCGCCGATTTACGGTCTTGCCGAGCGTAGCCGAAGTACGGGATGACGGCGGTGATACGGCGGGCAGAGGATCGCCGCAGAGCGTCCAGCGTGACCAACAATTCCATCAGATTGTCGTTTGCTGGAAACGAGGTGGATTGGATGACAAAAACATCCTCCCCGCGCACGTTCTCCTGAATCTCGACGAAAACTTCCATGTCAGCAAAGCGCCTGATGGAGGCTTTGGTGAGCGGCAACCCCAGAATTTGGGCCACAGCATCGGCCAAAGGTCGATTGCTGTTGCATGCGACGATCTTCATGAGCGGAGCCGCTGGAAAGGATACCGAACCGGTCGGGGAGCCGGAAACAGGAGGTTTTTAGCAACCGTACTGTCACATGTCCACGAGCATGCCTGCCTGGTATACGCTCCCGTTTACGCTGGCCGCGTCAGTCGCGACCCTGAGATGGGCGCTGAAACTCTGGTGTTTGACGACATGCTGGGATGTATTGCGCGGCTCGCAAGGCGGTGTGGCGGATCGCAGCCTCCGCTGGAAGGTGCAGGCCGTGGAACAATGCCGCGGCCACCACGATCACGGCGATAAGCGGTGCGATCTGCAGGCGCGGCGATGGCCCTGAGAAGCGCAACAGGGCTACCGCACCCGCCAGCCCTATCAACGCCCCTACCGCCACCTCCGGCAGGGAGTGCATGCCGAGAACGAGACGCGAGACCCCGATCACGATAGCGGCGAGCACGGCGACAGGCAGGATGCTGGCGCGTCGGCGTGTCAGCATCGCAGCCAAGCCCCCCGAGACCACGGTTGCCGCGGCCACGTGCCCACTCGGGCTGTGGATGTCGATTGGTCCGAACAACGGCGAACATGCGAGAAACATCAGCTTGAATGTCAGCGTGGCGGCAAAGGTTCCCGCCACGACGAGGAGCCAGACCAAAGCTCCGCGCCGCCAGCCTTGCACCGCGAGGGCGATGGCAACGGCAAGCACCACGGGAATTACAACGGCCTGATCGGCGAAATCGGTAAGGTATCTCACGCGGCCCCTATAGGCGATGATGGCCGAAGGAAAGTTTCATATTCGCGTCATAACGTGTGAAAAATAAGTGTCAGCTCCCTCGCCATATCGGCGGGCGTTTCGTGAGGAAGGCGTCCATGCCTTCCTTGAAGTCCTGACTCGTGTAGCACAGGCGAATAAGATCCTCGTCCGGTGGCAGGTTGTCGCGCATCCGGCGCAGCGCCTCGCGTGTTGCGCGCATGGTCAGTGGGGCGTGACCGGCGACCAGAGCGGCGAGTTCCGCCGCACGAGCCTCCAGCGCGGAATGGTCAGACAGCACTTCGGTCACCAATCCCACCGACAACGCCTCGGTCGCGGAGAACAAGCGCGCGGTGAGAATCATCTCGAGGACCCGAGCCGAACCGACAAGCGCGGACAGGCGGGCGATGTTGGACATCGACAGGCAGTTGCCCAAGGTGCGGGCGATGGGGAAACCGAATCGTGCATTGGCCGCGGCAATCCGGAGGTCGCAGCCCGCAGCGATGGCCGCTCCGCCTCCGGTGCAGGCTCCGGCGATCGCAGCGATGGTTGGGACCGGGCAGCGCTCGATTGTCCCGACCGCTCGGTCGATCCGCGCTTCATACGCCATCGCATCATCGGCGCCGCTGAAGGCTCGGAATTGATTGATATCGGTCCCGGCGGCGAAGGCCTTATCCCCGGCGCCGCTGATGACTAGGGCACGTACGTCGCCGGGATCGGTGGCGATTTCGGTCAAGCGCTCATACATCGAAAACGTAAGAGCATTGCGCGCCTGCGGCCGGTTGAGGGTGACGTGTCCAACACCATCCCGCCGCTCGTAGAGGAGTTCGTCAGGCATTTTTGATTTCGATCCCTAATATCTTCTGGCGGTAAGCACCGGGTTGGGCAGCAATAGCTGCACCGGTGGTCGCGTCGGAATTGCAGCAAGATGTAAATGTGTTTGAGGTAGTTTCGCCTCGATGCAGGGGATCGATCACCTATTCCGCTGCTTTTGCCAGATCCGTTGTGCGGGTACGTGTGCGCAGCGTGACGAATTCCTCGGCCGCCGTCGGGTGGACGCCGATTGTGCGATCGAAATCTGATTTCGTGGCACCCATCATGATAGCGATCGCGATGCCCTGAATGATCTCTGCGGCGTCCTCGCCAAGCATATGTGCGCCGACGACATTCTGCGTAGCGTTGTCGACAACGAGTTTCATCGTCGTTTTCCGGTCGCGGCCAGACAAAGCATGCCGCAGCGGCGTAAAGCGGGTCAAGTAGATATCGACCGGCGCCATCGCGCTCGCCTGCTCCTCGGACAAACCCACGGTAGCGACAGGCGGCGTGGTAAATACTGCCGACGGTATGTTCCACATTGAGACTGTGCGCGGATTGTTGCCGAACAGGGAGTTGGCCAATGCGTGTCCCTCGGCTGTGGCGACCGGCGTTAGGTTCACTCGGTCCGTTACATCGCCCATCGCGTAGATATGCGGTTGCGAGGTTCGTAGCTGCTCGTCGACCTTGATTGCACCCTTCGCGTTCAACTCGATCCCGACCGAATCCAGCCCAAGGCCCCTGACGTTGGGGCGTCGCCCGGTGGCGAAGAATACCATATCGCTGATGATTGTCTGGCCATCCCCCAACGTCAGGATGCGGCGGTCGCCGTCGGCCTCCAACTTCGTGGGCACGTTTTTGGGATGAAGGATAATTCCCTGCGCCATCAGCGCAGCTTCCATCGCTTCCCTAATGTCGTGATCGAAGCCGCGCAGGGGCAAGGGCTGACGATAGACCAAGTGCACCTCGGCACCCAGCGCACGAAAGATGCCGGCAAATTCCAATGAAATGTAGCCTGACCCGACCATTACGACGTGGCGAGGCATGGTCTTGAGAAAGAATGCGTCGTCCGAAATAATCCCCAAGTCTGCCCCTGGGATGTCAGGACGCTCAGGATGGCCGCCGGTCGCAATGACGATGCGTTCCGCGGTAACCCGTTTGCCAGCGACCTCCACGGTATGCGGATCGACCAGCACGGCTTTTCCGTCGAACACGGTCGCGCCGGCGCCAGTCAAAAGCTTGCGGTAGATGCCTTCAAGGCGAGCGATTTCGCGGTCCTTGGCGGCAATCAACTTGCCCCAGTCGTGTGGACCTTTGTGAATCGTCCAGCCGAAGCCCGCCGCGTCATCGGCCCAACCGCTGTATTCGCCAGCTTGCACGAGCAGTTTTTTGGGCACGCAGCCGACGTTGACGCAAGTGCCGCCCCAAAATCGCTCTTCGGCGATGCCGACACGAGCGCCATGTCTTGCGGATATACGCGCGCAGCGGACCCCGGCCGAACCCCCACCGATGACGAACAAATCGAAGCCCATGCGGGCGATCCCCTTCTTCCTCGTCCGCCAATGTGTGACCGGAGCTATGAGGGCGCAAGATTATCGCGCGGTGCCGAATTATCGTTTGACCCGTCTCACCATTCGGGCAAACTCCAGCGCCGGAGACGGGGAGAACCCGTCCCGAAATTATTCCAGGGAGCCTTTCAGTGTCCTACGCTTCGACGTCTCGTTCCGAGGGGCCTTGGTGGCGTGAACCCACCAAAGACAACTGGTATGCCTTTATCGCGGCGTGGCTCGGATGGACACTGGACGCTTTTGATTTTACAGTATTCTTGTTCCTGCTCGTGCCCATCGCCAAGGAGTTCAATGCCGACCTGACGCTGGTCGTGCTGGTGGGCTCCCTGACCATGTGGATGCGCTTTGTCGGTGCGGTCTCCGCCGGGTGGATGGCTGATCGGTTGGGCCGGCGAGCGCCACTGATGATCTCCATTTTGTGGTATTCGGCGTGCAATTTTATCGCAGGATTCTCGCGGACCTTTCTGTTCTTGTTGGTTTTTCGTACCTTGCTGGGTATCGGCATGGGGGCGGAATGGCCTGCCGGGGCCGCATTAGCGACGGAGAGCTGGCCGGCTCGCTCCCGGGGTCTGATGGCGAGCGTGCTGCAGGGATCTTGGGCCTTGGGGTACCTGGTAGCAGCGGTGCTGTATGCCACGATGTTCGACGTAATCGGGTGGCGTGGCATGCTGTGGATCGGTGTCCTGCCAGCTTTGGCGGTGGTATGGATCCGCTTCTACGTGAAGGAACCAGAGGTCTGGGTTGAAAACCAGAAGCTGCAAAAGGCCAACAAGACCGAGATCAAGGTTCCGATTGCGGCCATCTTTCGCAAGGGCATGCGGCTGACAACGCTGTCTACCTGCTGGTGGCTGATCAGCGCTTTCACGGTCTACTACTCGATCTTCGGACTGTTCGCGACCTATATGACGAAGGAACTACACCTTTCGGCCGCTGCCGTTGGCTGGCCTTTGGCATTTTCCAATGGGCTAACGTTCCTGTTCAGCTTCCTGTGGGGCACGCTTGCCGACAGCATCGGCCGGCGGTGGGCCATGATCATTCCGGCGACCATGGCGCATTCGCCGGAGCGATCTATGGCATCAATCCGAGCTATGCGAACGAGCGTTTCCCGACAGAGATACGGGCCACCGCAGCGGCGTTTTGCTATCATATGGGTGCGGTAGCGGCTGGCTTCGTGCCGCCGATTTTGACCTATTTTGCGGTGCAGCACCATATGGGCTTCGCGGTGCCAATGCTGATCGGCACTGTCGGCGGCCTGATCAGCTTCGTGATAACGTTATTTTTTAGTCCAGAAACCAAGGGCAAGGAGCTGGTTGCCGATCTCCAACTCCTGCCGCTGGCGGAAATGCCCTAGGGCTTGTTCTTGTTGCGAGGCTTCCGGGCGGCAAGGTTCTTCTTCGCGTCGCTGGCGTGCAGCAACCCAGAAGAACATCCTCGCTACCAAAAGATCGGCAAAGGGGTGAAGGAGCGCCTATAACCCTTTTCCTTTATGTTCCGATCCCGCCGATCGCCAAATACTTGATCTCCAGGTAATCCTCGATGCCGTATTTGGATCCCTCGCGGCCTAGACCGGAGGACTTCATCCCACCAAACGGAGCCTCGGCCGTCGAGATAATCCCCTCGTTGATGCCGACCAAACCGTATTCCAATGCCTCGGCAACGCGGAAGATTCGGCCGACATCCCTGGCGTAGAAGTAGGCCGCCAGGCCAAACTCAGTATCATTTGCTAACCGGATGGCTTCCTCTTCGGTTTTGAACCGGAACAACGGCGCCACGGGCCCGAAGGTTTCCTCGCGGAAAACCAGCGCGTCATGGGGAACATTCGCCAAAACCGTCGGCTCGTAGAAGTTTCCGCCGAGCCGATGCTTCTTACCACCGGTCACCACCGACGCTCCCAACGAGAGAGCATTCGCCACATGCTCTTCCACCTTCGCGACTGCGGCGGCGTTGATGAGCGGGCCCTGGCCAACCCCGGGCTCCATGCCGTTGCCGACCTTCATCGCCTCTACGGCGGTTTTCAGTTTGGCGGAGAAGGCGTCATAAACGCCCTCCTGCACCAGTATGCGATTGGCGCACACACAGGTCTGACCCGTGTTGCGGAACTTGCTGCCCATCGCGCCGACCACCGCAGCATCCAGATCTGCGTCATCGAACACGATGAACGGGGCGTTGCCGCCCAATTCCATGCTGGTCTTTTTTATAGTCGGCGCGCACTGCGCCAGCAGTTTCGCCCCGACCTCGGTGCTGCCGGTGAACGAAAGCTTCCGCACCAGTGGGTTAGCGGTCAATTCGCCTCCCATCGCCGACGACCCACCGGTCAGCACGTTGCATACACCCGCCGGCATTCCGGCTCTCTCGGCCAGAACCGCCAGCGCCAGCGCCGAGAACGGAGTTTGCGAGGCCGGCCGAATTACTCCAGTGCATCCCGCCGCCCAGCCGGGTCCAGCCTTGCGCGTAATCATTGCGCTCGGGAAATTCCAGGGCGTGATCGCGGCGAACACCCCGATCGGCTCCTTCAAGACCAGGATGCGGCGGCCTTTAGCGTTCTGCGGGATTGTGTCACCGTAGATGCGCTTCGCCTCTTCGGCGAACCAGTCGATGAAGCTGGCGGCGTAGACGATCTCACCCTTGCTCTCTGTCAGCGGCTTGCCCTGTTCAGCGGTCATGATCACCGCCAAATCCTCGGCATTTGCCAGCATCAGGTCCGACAGCTTCCGTAGGATCGCCCCTCGTTCCTTTGCCAGCATCGCTCGCCAAGCGGGATAGGCCGCATTGGCTGCCTCGATCGCGCGCCGGGTTTCGGCGACCCCCATGTTCGGCACGTCACCGATAGCTTCGCCGGTCGCCGGGTTTTTCACGACGATGGTCTGGCCTTTGTCGGCCTCCACCCATTTGCCATCGAGGTAGTTCGCCTGCCGGAACAGCGTCGGATCCTTCAGCGGCAGCGGCGACACTGGGTTCAGCATGGTCGGGTCCTCCTGTTCTTGTAGCACCCAAAGATAATCCTTCGGCCTCCTCCTGTCAGGGGGAGGGGCGTCCTTTCTGGGGTGCAGCGACGGGTCCGTGTTGCGTCGAGGTTGGGGCACGGGACGCGCCGGCGCGGGCAGAGAGCCACGCTTCCGGGGCGTTCAAACCAATGCGACCGCGGCTATCGCCTCATAGCTCAGTAGAGCGTCGCGGTTACCGAAAGATCGTATGAGGCCGGGACTGCGTGAGCATTCCACCGTTCAGCGGCCAGCGTGCCGGCGGGGAGGCATCACGCACCAGCCCGGGCGGTGCCGGCTTTACCACTGCGCCCAATGCCGCTGAAAGGTTCGACGCCGCCTCGGTCACCTGCGGCAGCACATTCCGCGGCCGAGGTGGCCGCATCCGCATGGACGGTGCACTGATGTGGAGAACCGCCACGACTGAACCTGCCGCGTCACGGATCGGGGCGGCAATGCCGACGGCGCCCGCAACGACCTCGTCGGAAGTGATGAGATACCCGCGTGCGCGAATACGCTGCAGGTCCGCCGCGATCCAGGTTGGATCGATCCTGGTGGCCGGCGTGTAGCGGTTGAGGCGCTGGGCCAGAAGCTGCGTTTGCACTGCCTCCGGCGCGAATGCCAACAGGACACGGCTGCTGCCGGCATGTAGCGGGCCGCGCTTGCCGATCTCTGAATACATGCGGATGGTAGGGTCGGTCTGATAGATGGCGACCGTCTCGCTTTCCATACCCTCACGGACGCGAAGGTAAACGTTCTCGCCAGTTACCTTGCCGAGCGCTGCCAGGATTGGCATGGCCGTGGCCGCGAGAGCGCCTTGCTCCGAGGCCGCGCGTCCAAGCGCATTCCATCGTGCGCCGAGGCGCCAAAGGCCGCGCGCTTCGTCCTGGATGGTGAAGCCGCGGCCTTGCAACGTCCGCAGCAGCCTGAAAGCTGCCGTGCGTGTACATCCCGCACTTTCAGCCAACGCAGCGAGCGAGGCGGGCCCGAGCCGCGAGAGCGCCTCCAGCAGATCGAGCGTCCGGTCGACTGCGGCGATGTTGTAATCGCGAGGAGGTGAGTCGGGGTATTGCCTGGCGACGGCAGGGGGTGCCTTAAGCTTTGGTTTTGCAGTCCCATTGCTGTTTGCGGCTGACCCCATGTCTCATCCCTTTCCTCAAAATGCCAACATAACGCTATCGCACGAAAGCTGTGCAATATCACGCCATTTGCATCGAAATTACTTGCTAGTAGACTTACATTCCCTGGAGTTGCCCACAAAAGGCCTCTCTGCATGGGTGGTATGCGTCCTGCCGCCGAGTGGACATGCGTACCAACACCGAGCCTCGCCTGAGGTTGTAGCGCAAGGCACCTTAAGGCAGAGTGCAGCCCAATCAAGAGGAGAGGGAACGCGATGGCTACACCACTGTCCAGCGCGCCAGAACGTCTGCACCATCACGCGTATGTCGTGCGCGATCAGGAAAAGAACCGTCAGTTTTTCGAGGAGGTTTTGGGCATCCCGCTGACCGCGACGTGGTGCGAGCGGCATTTCAGCCCGTGGGTCAATCGCGAAGTCGCGTTCTGTCATACCTTCTACAGCCTGGGCGATGGCGGTGCCCTGGCGTTTTTCTCGTTCGCCGATGACGAGGTCTATCAGAAATGCCAGGCGGCCGTTCCGGCAGAGATCGGCGCCTTCCATCACGTCGCATTCAAGGTGAACGATGTCGGATATGAGGAGCTGCTCAGACGAATACAGGCCGCGGGGGAGCAGGTGCGTGAAACCGATCACGGCTATTGCCGCTCCTTATATTGCACCTCGCCCGACGGACTGATTGTCGAGTTTACCGTCGATCCGCCTGACGCAGCTGAAATCAACGCCCTTCGCCGGGCTGATGCTCACCGGGAGCTAGCGCGCTGGATGGCGGGGGATCACCGCACAAACAATGAGTTGCGGACACACAAGGCGGCCTAGGGCGTCGCATTGGCGCCGATTGCCCGCTTGTCTGGCCGTCATCCCTAGAGTAAAGCGCCGAGCGTAGCGCGTCGATTGCCTCGCGGGCAGCCGGCGCTTCCAGGCGTTGGGCGCGGGCGTGGTGAAATGGTAGACACGCCAGATTTAGGTTCTGGTGGCGCAAGCCGTGGGGGTTCAAGTCCCTTCGCCCGCACCAAAAGCCCCGCGCTGTTGAAGTGAATGAGGCTTTTTAGGATTGGCTGAGACAATGCAGGTTACCGAGACGCTCTCCGATGGTCTGAAGCGGAACTACACGGTGGTCCTTCCGGTCGCGGATCTGGAATCACGCCGGACCGAGCGCTTGACGACTTTGGGGAAGACGCTTCGCCTGCCGGGTTTCCGGCCGGGCAAAGTGCCGATGCCGATCGTAAAGCAGCGCTTCGGAACCGCCGTGTCGGCAGAAGTGCTGGAGCAGTCGGTTTCCGAAGCTACCCAAAAGGTGCTTAGCGAGCGTGGCCTGCGCCCGGCGCAGCAGCCGAAGGTCGATCTCGTGACCGAGAATCCTACGGCTATGGCGAGCGATCTGGAGTTCAAGGTCGAACTCGAATTGCTGCCCGATATCACCCTGCCGGATTTCAGCACGATAGAGTTGACCCGTCTCAAGGCGGAAGTCAGTCCGGAAGCGGTCGACAAGGCGCTGACGCAGATCGCTAAATTCAATCGCACGCTTGAGCCGATCACCGCGGAAATCCTGGAAACCCGCGGCACGGGCGCCGCGCAGGGCGAGGTCGTTACTGTTGATTTTGAGGGTAAAATCGACGGCGTGCCATTTGAGGGCGGAACTGGAACCGATACCCAGGTGGAGATTGGCGGAGACGGGTTTATCCCGGGATTTGCCGAACAGCTTCAGGGAGCGCGACCAGGGGAAAGCCGGACGATCAACGTCACCTTTCCCGAGAATTACGGCAAGGCCGACCTTGCCGGCAAGGGCGCAACGTTCGACATCACTGTGAAACAAATTAATACGCAGATCATTCCGGAGGCCGACGACGATCTGGCGAAGAAGATCGGGGCCGCGGACCTCAACGCTGTTCGGGAGATTGTTACGTCCCGGCAGCAGCAGGAATATGATGGCATGTCTCGCGTGCGGCTGAAGAAGGCGCTGCTCGATGCCCTCAGCAAGATCGCGGACTTCCCAGTGCCCCTGTCAATCGCGGATCGGGAGTTCGATGGGATCTGGCGGCAGTTTGAGGCCGCTCGCGAGGCGGGAACCCTGGACGAGGACGACAAGGCGAAGGACGACGACACGCTGAAGTCCGACTATCGGGCGATCGCCGAGCGGCGAGTGCGGCTGGGGCTACTGCTGGCGGAAATCGGACGCATCAACAGCATCACCGTTAGCGAACAGGAGGTCGACCGGGCGCTGTATCAGCGCGCGATGCAATACCGCGGGCAAGAGATGCAGATGCTGGAACTCATGCGGAAATACCCGCAATTCACCGACAACGTCCGTGGCCCACTGTTAGAGGACAAAGTCGTTGATTTTGTTCTCGAACTGGCGAAGGTCACCGATACGATTGTGTCGCCGGAGGAGCTCGCGAAGGAAGAAGTGGACGACGTGGCGGCTTAAATCCGCATTCGAAACTGGCCAAACAACCGGGTCGTCCGATTTCCGGCTGGATTTTGCCGGCGATAGCCTTATTTATGGCCGGCTGTTTAGTTCGACCCTTGCAACCTTAGGTGAACACGATGCGGGACCGCGACCCTGTCGAGGTGTATGACAACTCTCTGGTTCCGATGGTGGTCGAACAGACCGCCCGAGGGGAACGAGCATTCGATATCTTCTCCAGATTGTTGAAGGAGCGCATTATCTTCCTGACTGGGGCGGTCTATGATCAGGTCAGTGCGCTGATCTGCGCGCAGCTTCTTTTCCTGGAATCGGAAAATCCGTCGAAGGATATCTCTTTTTATATCAACAGCCCAGGTGGCGTCGTATCGGCTGGGTTGGCGATCTACGATACGATGCAATACATCCGGAGCCCGGTCAGCACGCTATGCATCGGTCAGGCGGCTTCGATGGGAAGCTTGTTGCTGTGCGCTGGTGCCAAGGGCAAGCGGTTTGCCACACCCAACTCGCGCATCATGGTCCACCAGCCGTCCGGCGGTGCCCAGGGCCAAGCCACTGACATCGAGATCCAGGCACGCGAGATCCTGACGCTGCGCAAGCGGCTGAACGAGATCTATGTCAAGCACACGGGGCAGCCGATCGAAGCGATCGAGCGTAAATTAGAACGTGATACATATATGTCTGCCGAGGAAAGTCGCGATTTTGGGTTGGTGGATGAAGTGGTGGATAGCCGGCCGACCGGCAAGTCGGGCTAAATCGTCCAAATCCTGACGCTTTGTCTCAATCGCGACCCGGGGTGGGTTTAGCCGTCCCGGAACCATGTTCGTGTTCAATCAGTTGTGGTTTCGTCAGCGCGCGCCGCAGTATGATTTTAGGCGTTTTCGGGGCCTGACCAACTGCAGTTCTTGTCCCTGCCGCTGATAGGGAGTTATTATTCCCCATTGTGCCCCTGGGTTCGGGGGAGGAGTAGACATGAGCAAATCCGGCGATTCGAAAAACACCCTGTACTGCTCGTTCTGCGGCAAGTCGCAGCACGAAGTTCGTAAGCTCATCGCCGGCCCGACAGTTTTCATCTGCGACGAATGCGTCGAGCTTTGCATGGATATCATCCGTGAGGAGCACAAGACGCATCTGGTGAAGTCGCGTGATGGGGTGCCAACTCCGCGAGAGATCTGCAAGGTGCTGGACGATTACGTGATCGGACAGGACCACGCGAAGCGCGTGCTGTCGGTGGCGGTGCATAACCACTACAAGCGTTTGGCGCACGGCCAGAAAAATAACGATATCGAAATCGCGAAATCCAATATCCTGCTCGTCGGTCCCACTGGGTCGGGTAAGACGTTGTTGGCGCAGACGCTCGCACGGATCCTCGACGTACCGTTCACCATGGCAGACGCGACCACACTGACCGAGGCCGGTTATGTGGGTGAGGATGTGGAGAACATCATCCTCAAGCTGCTGCAATCGGCCGATTACAACGTCGAGCGGGCGCAGCGCGGCATCGTATATATCGACGAAGTGGATAAAATCTCACGCAAGTCGGACAATCCGTCGATTACCCGGGATGTGTCGGGCGAGGGTGTGCAGCAGGCGCTGTTGAAGATCATGGAGGGGACGGTTGCCTCGGTTCCGCCGCAGGGCGGGCGGAAGCACCCGCAGCAGGAGTTCCTCCAGGTTGATACGACCAATATCCTGTTCATCTGCGGCGGCGCCTTTTCGGGACTGGAGCGTATCATCGGCGCCCGAGGTAAGGGGTCGGGAATAGGCTATGGCGCTGAGGTTCGATCACAGGATGAACGGCGGATGGGCGCGATACTACGTGAGGTCGAGCCGGAGGATCTGCTGAAGTTCGGACTGATCCCAGAGTTTATTGGTCGTCTGCCCGTGGTGGCGACGTTGGAGGATCTCGACGAAGGCGCTTTGATGGAGATCCTGACCAAGCCGAAAAATGCGCTTGTGAAGCAGTATGGTCGTTTGTTCGAGATGGAGGGCGTCAAGCTGTCCTTCACCGATGATGCACTGAAGTCGGTTTCTACCCGAGCCATCGCCCGTAAAACCGGGGCGCGCGGCCTGCGCTCGATCATGGAGCAAATCCTGCTCTCCACCATGTTCGATCTGCCGGGTCTGGATGGTGTGGAAGAAGTCGTTATCAATCGCGAGGTGGCCGAATCCCGGGCCAATCCATTGTATTTATACGGAAAGGAGCGGGCGGAAAACAGCGCTTAAGGCAGCGCGCAACCCAGAAATGCGGCTCGCGGTAGCGCGATCGCGGATTTCAAGGGCTTGCGACACCCTGTTCGGCAGCCATATCGGGTCGAACGGGTTGTGACAGACCCATGAAAGCGTCCTCCGTGCCGCTGTCCGGCGGAAATTGACGCTGACTGTCCCCTTTGGAGGTCAATTATGACGGAAGTAGATCGGCCCTCGGATAAAGTCGGATCAAGCGACCTTATGGCGGTGCTGCCGCTGCGGGATATCGTTGTTTTCCCGCACATGATCGTCCCACTGTTTGTCGGTCGGGAAAAATCGGTGCGGGCGCTGGAAGCCGTAATGAAGGAGGACAAACAGATCCTCCTGGTGGCCCAGAAGAACGCGTCTCAGGATGATCCTTCGGTGGAAGACATCTTCCGCGTGGGGACGGTATCCACAATTCTGCAACTGCTGAAGCTCCCCGACGGCACCGTAAAGGTGCTGGTCGAAGGTGGGAGGCGCGCGAAAATCGTAAGCTTCAAGGAAACCAAGTCCTATTTCGAGGCCAAAACCGAGCCGATGGCCGACATCGCGGGTGAGAAGAAGGACCTTGAAGCTCTCGGTCGGACGGTGGTGTCGCAGTTTGAGCAATACATCAAGCTGAACAAGAAGATCGCTCCTGAGGTTCTGGTCTCGCTGAACCAGATCGAGGAGCCCTCAAAGCTCGCCGACACTGTCGCCAGTCACTTGAACCTGAAGATCCCCGAGAAGCAGGACTTGCTGGAGATCGCCAAGATCAGCGAGCGGCTGGAACGCGTATTCGGCCACATGGAATCGGAGATCGGCGTCCTGCAGGTGGAAAAGCGCATCCGGAACCGCGTGAAGCGGCAAATGGAGAAGACTCAGCGCGAGTACTACCTGAACGAGCAGCTTAAAGCGATCCAAAAGGAGTTGGGCGAGGGCGAAGACGGCAAAGACGAAAACGCCGAATTGGAAGGCCGCATTAAAAAGACCAAGTTCTCGAAGGAAGCACGAGAGAAGGCCACGGCGGAGCTGAAGAAGCTTCGGACAATGAGTCCGATGAGCGCCGAGGCTACGGTAGTACGCAACTACCTGGATTGGATGCTCTCAATCCCCTGGAAAAAGCGTAGCAAGATCAACAACGACGTGGTCGCGGCTGAGAAAGTGCTCGAGGGTGATCACTACGGCTTGGAGAAGGTCAAGGAACGCATCATCGAGTATCTGGCTGTCCAAGCCCGAAGTCCAAAGGTCCGTGGACCAATTCTATGTCTCGTTGGGCCGCCCGGCGTCGGAAAGACCTCGCTAGGAAAATCCATCGCCAAGGCGACCGGCCGTAATTTCGTCCGGATGTCGCTCGGCGGGGTGCGGGATGAGGCTGAAGTGCGCGGCCACCGGCGGACCTATATCGGCTCAATGCCCGGCAAGGTGATCCAGGGCATGAAAAAGGCAAAGACCTCCAATCCTTTGTTCTTATTGGATGAAGTGGACAAGCTGGGCTCTGATTGGCGAGGCGATCCGTCGTCGGCTCTGCTCGAGGTTTTGGACCCGGAACAGAATTCAACCTTTGCGGACCACTATCTGGAGGTGGACTACGACCTGTCGGACGTTATGTTCGTCACGACGGCCAACAGCCTGCGCATGCCGCAGCCACTGCTGGACCGTATGGAGATCATCCGTATCCCCGGCTACACCGAGGATGAAAAGGTCGAGATCGCCAAGCGACACCTCATCAACAAGCAGGGCGAGGCCCACGGCTTGAAGAAGGAAGAGTGGAGCATCAGCGAAGACGCTCTGCGCGACCTTATACGCTACTACACCCGCGAGGCCGGCGTCCGTAACCTGGAGCGTGAGATCGCCAACCTTGCCCGGAAATCGGTCAAGGAGATCGTGACCAAGCACAGCGCGAAGGTCGCGGTCACGCGGAAGAACGTGGAAAAGTTTGCCGGTGTGAGGAAATTCCGCTTCGGCGAGACGGAGGCCGAAGATATGGTCGGCGTCGTCACCGGCTTGGCCTGGACCGAAGTGGGTGGCGAGATTTTGACTATCGAGTCAGTGCTGCTTCCCGGCAAAGGCAACGTCAAACAGACCGGGAAGCTGGGCGACGTGATGCAGGAAAGTGTGTCCGCGGCGCTGAGCTATGTTCGGAGCCGCTCGATCAGGTTCGGCATCAAGCCGACGTTGTTTGAGAAGCGCGATATTCACGTGCACGTTCCCGAGGGCGCGACACCGAAGGACGGGCCCTCCGCGGGTGTGGCTATGGCCACATCGATCGTGTCAATCCTGACCGGTATTCCCGTTCGGCGCGATGTGGCGATGACCGGCGAGATCACACTTCGGGGCCGTATTCTACCGATCGGCGGTCTGAAGGAGAAGCTGCTGGCGGCGCTGCGGGCGGGTATCACGACGGTGTTCATCCCGAAGGAGAACGAGAAGGACCTGGCCGAAATCCCGGATAACGTGAAGAAGCACCTGAAGCTCATTCCTGTGGCCGACGTGGACGAGGTGATCGCTCAGGCTCTGGCACGTCGCCCGATTCCGATCGAGTGGGAAGAACCGGCCGAAACTCCGGTGCCTGCCCCGACGCCACCGCAACCGGTCGCGGCCTCACTGCCGCACTGATATGACTTAGGCTCGTATGATCACTTTCGGCCCGCTATCTTGGGCTGAGAGTGGTCATTCTCGTTGTGGACCTGAAAAATTCCGGCCCTTGGCACTTCAGCCGGCACGATTATGCGCTGGAGGTGGTTATGGCACCTTGGTCCGCGGAAGCCTTGGGTACGTGCTGTAACGAGTCGAGTGCGCGCAACGGCTTCCTTGATCTACTTATATCTTCCAAACCCGCCCCTGTCCGAGGGTTTTCCCCAGGTTTTCGTGCTCAAAGCATTGACGTGGCGGAAACGGCGCCAGTAGTGTCCGGCCCTCTTCCGGGCACATCGTTTGGAAGCGCCGATTTGGGATCTTCCACTTTTGAGAGGAAACGCCGTGAATAAAATGGACCTCATTGCCGCGGTCGCGGACGGAACCGAACTCTCGCGGGCCAAGGCGGGTGAAGTCGTTGACGCCGTGTTCGGCGCCATTACCGGCGCGCTCAAGGCTAAGGAGGAGGTCCGCCTTGTCGGTTTCGGCACTTTCGCCGCTGCGGTCCGCAAGGCCAGCACCGGGCGCAACCCCCGCACCGGCGAAGAGATGGCGATCCCAGAGTCAACCACGGTCCGTTTCAAGGCCGGTAAAGGTCTGAAGGATTCCGTAGGTTAAGGCTATCCTGAGGTTCCAACGAGGGCGGTTAGCTCAGCGGTAGAGCGTCTCGTTTACACCGAGAGGGCCGGCGGTTCAAATCCGTCACCGCCCACCAGTCTGTCCTACCTGGCCGCCGCACCACGACGGGCTTGTAGCGCCCCGAATGTTGGGAAACACTTCGCTTTGCCCAACTGATCCAACGGTATCGTCACCGAGCGGTCGCTCGGGAGAAGGTCGGCCTTCGCCCTTGACGTGATCTTTGCCGAAGCCTAATTCCTCGCCCCTTGCCGCTGCGGGTGTAGCTCAGTTGGTTAGAGCGCCGGCCTGTCACGCCGGAGGTCGCGGGTTCGAGCCCCGTCACTCGCGCCAGCAGCAGTTCCCAGAATGTCAGTCCTTTCATCGGTTTTGACCGGATTTCTGCATCCCCCCCCTATGGCGGTAGCGGAGGGATAGGTCTAAGGTCCCGGCTTATGCTGCATTGCGGGGGACCGGCGCCACGGCGTTTGACCCGCCCTTTGCCGCGATCGCAGCCGCTTGACTTATCGTGGACCTGCCAATGCAGCCTGTTCTTTTTGGTTATCTGCCGATCCTGGTGTTTCTGGTGATCGCGGGAGGTATCGCCATTGCCATGGTAGCCGGGTCGATCCTCGCGGCTCGGCAAAAACCGTATCCCGAAAAGCTCTCAGCTTACGAGTGCGGATTTGAGGCGTTCGACGATGCACGCCGTCGTTTCGATGTTCGGTATTACCTTGTCGCGATCCTTTTCATCATCTTCGACCTTGAGGTCGCGTTCCTGTTTCCTTGGGCCGTCGCTCTGAAGGGAATCGGCGCTTTCGGTTTCTGGTCGATGATCGCATTCCTTGGCGTTCTCACTGTCGGCTTTATCTATGAGTGGTGCAAAGGCGCGCTTGAGTGGGAGTAACAGCATGAGCGACACGACCGTGTTGGCCTGGAACCGGGATCATCTGGCTCCTGGTCCGGAGCAGGATGCTGTTATCAAGGGCATCACGGGCGAAATAGCTGACAAGGGCTTCCTCGTCGCCAATCTGGACAAAGTGGTGAACTGGGCTCGTACGGGCAGTCTATGGCCTATGACCTTTGGTCTGGCCTGCTGCGCCGTCGAGATGATTTATGCCTACATGCCGCGATATGATCTTGATCGGTTGGGAATTATCCCACGGGCGTCTCCCCGACAGAGTGACGTAATGATCGTCGCTGGCACACTGACCAACAAAATGGCACCAGCGCTGCGCAAAGTTTATGACCAGATGCCGGAGCCGCGCTGGGTGATCAGCATGGGTAGCTGTGCCAACGGTGGCGGCTACTACCATTACTCCTACTCGGTTGTGCGCGGGTGCGACCGGGTCGTGCCGGTGGACGTGTACGTCCCTGGCTGTCCCCCTTCCGCCGAGGCGCTGGTGTACGGAATTCTTCAATTGCAGAAGAAAATTCGCCGGACGGGGACGATCCTTCGTGGCTGAGGCGACGGCGCCGGCCGAGGCCCCGCCGCCCCCGTCCGCGCTGGAACAGTTGGGACGGGCGGTCGCATCTATCCCAGGGATGACCGGGTTCCGAATCGAAGGCGGCGAACTGGTGTCCTGGACGCACCGCGATTCGCTACAGGCCGTGATGATTACGCTGCGCGACGATCCACGCTTTGCGTTCGAGCAGCTGATGGACATTTGTGGCGTCGATTGGCCGGATCGCGAGCAAAGGTTTCACGTTGTCTACAACCTGTTGTCGGTGTCTCTGAACCAGCGCCTGCGGGTGATAACGACGACGGATGTCGCCCAGCCGGTGCCATCGGTGCACACGGTTTGGCCAGTGGCGACTTGGTGGGAGCGGGAGGCGTGGGATCTGTTCGGGATCGTGTTTTCGGGTCAGCCGGACCTACGCAGAATTCTGACGGACTACGGCTTCGAGGGGCATCCGCTTCGGAAAGATTTCCCGCTGACCGGCTATGTCGAGGTTCGCTATGACGAGGACCGCAAGCAGGTGGTCAACGAGCCGGTGCGGTTGACACAGGATTTCCGGACATTCGACTTCCTGTCTCCGTGGGAGGCCATGACGACCTTGCCCGGCGACGAGAAGGTATTCACCGAGCGTGCCGCCGAACAGGCGAAGGGCTAGGACATGAGCGGAACTTTGGTAACTGAGATCACGCCCTCCGGTCGGACGGTCGAGATCGATAGCCACTCGATCAATTTCGGTCCGCAGCATCCTGCTGCACATGGCGTGCTGCGGCTGATCCTGGAATTGGATGGCGAGATCGTGGAGCGCGCCGATCCGCATATCGGACTGCTGCATCGCGGGACCGAAAAGCTTATCGAATACAAGACGTATATGCAGGCGGTGCCTTATTTCGACCGTCTCGATTACGTCTCACCGATGTGCGAGGAGCATACCTTTGCGCTGGCGGTCGAGAAGCTTTTGGGCATCACCGCACCTGACCGCGCGCAATGGATCAGGGTGCTGTTCGCGGAAATCACGCGCGTTCTGAACCATTTGCTGAATTTGACGACCTACGCGCTGGATGTTGGGGCGATCACCCCGAGCCTCTGGGGGTTCGAGGAACGCGAGAAGCTGATGGAGTTCCACGAGGCGGCGTCAGGCGCGCGCCTGCATGCGAACTACTTCCGGCCAGGTGGCGTGTCGCGAGACCTGCCCGCCGGGCTTACCGACAAGATCGCAGCCTGGGCTGAGACATTTCCGAAATTTGTCGATGACCTGGAGTCGTTGCTTACAAATAACAGAATATGGAAGCAGCGCACTGTCGATATTGGCAAGTTCACCGCCGAGCAAGCGCTGGCCTGGGGGTTCAGCGGGCCGCCGCTGAGGGCCTCCGGCGTCCCTTGGGACCTGCGACGGGCGCAGCCGTATGACAAATACGCCGAGGTGGATTTCCAAATTCCGGTCGGGCGCAACGGCGACTGCTACGACCGGTATCTGATCCGCATCTACGAGCTGCGCGAAAGCGTGAAAATTATTAACCAGGCGTTGGCCAAGATGAAGCCGGGGCCGATCAAGGTTCAAGACCATAAGTTTTCACCTCCCACGCGCGGGGAGATGAAGCGGTCGATGGAAGCGCTCATCCATCACTTTAAGCTTTATACCGAGGGCTATCATGTGCCTCCGGGTGCCACCTATACCGTAACGGAAAGCCCGAAGGGTGAGTTCGGGATTTATTTGGTATCGGATGGTTCGAACCGCCCGTATCGCTGCAAGATTAGAGCGACCGGGTTCGCCTTCCTGCAGGCAACCGATATTATGACGAGACGGCACATGCTAGCGGACGTCTGTGCGATCATCGGATCCTTGGATGTCGTGTTCGGCGAGATCGACAGGTAGACTGATGACTTAAGTAAGTGGGGCGTCCCCGAACGGAGCGGCGTTCGAGCAGCCGGTTAGTTTCGCCTTGGACGCGGCGAGCGAGGTTGAAATCGCGAAGGTTGTTGCGAGGTATCCGGCCGGACGACAGGCCAGTGCGGTGCTTCCCGCCCTCTACGTTGCGCAAAATCAGATGAAGCGGCAGACGGGAAGCGCGTGGGTGCCGGTAAAGGCAATGGACGCGGTGGCGGCCCGGCTTGGGATGGCACCGATCCGGGTTTACGAGGTCGCCACTTTCTACTTCATGTTCAATACGAAGCCGATCGGGACATATCACCTCCAGGTTTGTACCACGACGCCTTGCTGGCTGCGTGGTTCGGATGACGTGACTGCTGCGTGCCGCGAGGCGACCGGCATCAAGGGGTGGAGTGAGACCAGCGATGATGGCGTTTTCACGATGTCCGAGGTTGAGTGCCTCGGTGCCTGCGTCAACGCACCGATTTTGCAGGTCGATGATGATTTCTATGAAGATATGGATGCCGGGAAGGTGACCGAGCTTCTGGCCGCGCTGCGGCGGGGGGAGCGGCCGGTGCCGGGCTCGAAGGCCGGGCGGCAGACCTCGGCGCCGGAGGGCGGACCGACGACGTTGACCACGCTGCAGTTCGCACCGGAGGGTTGAGATGCTGCAAGACAAGGACCGCATCTTCACCAATCTCTATGGGCTGCATGATCCGTTCCTGAAAGGCGCACGGTCACGCGGCGACTGGGACAACACGGCGGCAATCCTGGCACGCGGGCGCGAGGTGCTCGTGCAAGAGATGAAGGACTCCGGACTGCGTGGACGCGGCGGGGCAGGGTTCCCGACCGGGCTGAAATGGTCATTCATGCCGAAGCAGTCCGACCGGCCGTGCTACCTGATCGTGAATGCGGACGAGTCGGAGCCTGGCACGTGCAAGGATCGCGACATCATACGGCATGATCCGCATAAACTGGTGGAAGGGTGTCTGGTCGCCGGCTTCGCGATGGGCGCGACCGCCGCCTACATCTACATTCGCGGCGAATTCTACAACGAGGCCGTGGCGTTACAGCGTGCGATAGACGAAGCTTACGAGGCCGGGTTGATCGGCAGAAATGCCTGTGGCTCCGGTTACGCTTACGATGTTTTCCTACATCGCGGTGCGGGTGCCTATATTTGCGGTGAAGAAACGGCCTTGTTGGAGAGCCTCGAGGGCAAGAAGGGTATGCCGCGGATGAAGCCGCCATTCCCGGCCGCCGTCGGGCTGTACGGGTGTCCCTCGACAGTGAACAATGTCGAAACGATTGCGGTGGCGCCGACGATTATTCGACGGGGAGCGTCGTGGTTCACCGGCCTGGGCCGGCAGAACAACTCCGGGGAGAAGGTTTTCTGCATCTCTGGTCACGTCAATAAACCCTGCAATGTCGAAGAGGAACTCGGCATTCCGCTGAGGGAACTGATCGAGAAATACGCCGGCGGGGTGCGCGGCGGGTGGGACAATCTGCTGGCGGTCATTCCAGGCGGTGCGTCGGTGCCGCTGATCCCCAAGTCGGTCTGCGACGACGTGCTGATGGATTTTGACAGCCTGCGTGCCGCACGAAGCGCGTTGGGCACGGCCGCGGTTATGGTGATGGACAAATCCACCGACGTGATAATGGCGATCGCGCGACTATCAAAATTTTACATGCACGAAAGCTGCGGCCAGTGCACGCCTTGCCGCGAGGGCACGGGCTGGATGTGGCGCGTCATGATGCGGATGGTGGAGGGACGCGCGACACCGGACGAGATAGATGTACTGGAGCAAGTGACGCGTCAGGTCGAAGGACACACGATCTGCGCGTTTGGCGACGCCGCTGCCTGGCCAATCCAGGGGCTGATCCGGCATTTCCGGCCGCTGATGGAAGAGCGCATCGCAGCCTATAAGTCTCGCGCGTCCAAGCCGATGCCGATGGCGGCGGAGTAGAGATGCGATGTAATGCCCAAAGTCACCATCGACGGAATCAAGGTCGAAGTCGCCAACGGCTCGACCATTCTGCAGGCGGCGGAACAGGCCGGGGTCGAAATTCCGCGCTTCTGCTACCACGAGCGGCTGTCCATCGCCGGCAATTGCCGGATGTGCCTGGTGGAGGTGGAAAAGGCGCCGCCGAAGCCGATCGCCTCCTGCGGCTATCCTGTCGCCGAGGGCATGGTGGTTCACACCGACAGCAAGATGGTGCGCAACGCCCGCCGCGGCGTGATGGAATTCCTGCTGATCAACCACCCGCTGGATTGCCCGATCTGCGACCAGGGCGGCGAGTGCGACCTGCAGGACCAAGCCATGGGCTACGGCATGGACCACTCGCGCTACGCCGAGAACAAGCGCGCGGTGCCGGACAAGAACCTCGGGCCGCTGGTGAAGACGTCGATGAACCGCTGCATCCATTGCACGCGATGCATCCGGTTCATAACCGAAGTGGCGGGGGTGCCGGACCTCGGCGCCACCGCCCGCGGCGAGCATATGGAAGTCGGCACCTACGTCGAAAAGGCGCTGGGATCCGAACTGTCCGGCAACATCATCGACCTGTGCCCGGTGGGCGCGCTGACCTCGAAACCCTACGCCTTTGTCGCCCGCTCATGGGAACTGGCGAAAGTGGACAGCGTCGACGTGCTCGATGCGGTCGGCGCGAATATCCGCATCGACGCCCGGGGCACCGAGGTGCTGCGCATCCTGCCCCGGATGAATGAAGACGTGAATGAGGAGTGGCTCGGCGACAAATCCCGCTTCGCCCTCGACGGATTGAAGCGCCGCCGGCTCGACCGGCCCTGGGTGCGCGAGAACGGCAAGCTGCGCGCGGCGACATGGGCGGAGGCGTTCGACGCCATCGCCGCCAAGCTCAGGAGACATCGGGTGACCGCATCGGCGCAATTGCCGGCGACCTGTGCGACGCCGAGAGCATGCATGGCGCTGAAGGACCTGTTCGTCGCCCTGGGTTCCACCAATCTGGACTGCCGGCAGGATGGCGCCAAGCTGGACGCCTGGCCGGCGGGATTTCTACTGCTTCAACACCTCGATCGCCGGCATCGAGGAGGCTGATGCGATTCTGATCGTGGGGTCGAACCCGCGCAGCGAAGCGCCGGTGCTGAATGCGCGCATCCGCAAGGCGTGGCTGGCGAAACCGCTGCCGATCGGCTTGATCGGTGGCGCGGCGACCGACCTCACCTACGCAGTGACGGTGCTTGGCGCCACGCCGTCGGTGCTGAGTGCGTTGCACGACGGCTCGCATGAGTTCGCCAAGGTGCTGGTGGATGCCAAGAAGCCGATGATTATCGTCGGTCAGGGTGCGCTGGCCCGTCCCGACGGCAGCGCCGTGCTGGCCGCGGCATGGCGGCTGGCGGCGCAGGTCGGGGCGCTGACCGCGGACTGGCATGGCTTCAACGTCCTGCAGACGGCGGCGGCGCGGGTCGGTGCGCTGGACCTCGGCTTCCTTCCCGGCGCGAACGGCAAGGGCGCCGAGGCGATGCTGTCCGGCGGCACCGATTTCCTCTGGCTGCTCGGTGCTGACGGTATCGACCCGACGCTCATCGGGCCGGGCTGCTTCGTCGTCTATCAGGGCCATCACGGCGATGCCGGCGCGCGGCGGGCCGACGTCATTCTGCCCGGCGCCGCGTACACCGAGAAGTCCGGCACCTACGTCAACACCGAGGGACGCGTGCAGCGCGGCTTCATGGCGGTCTACCCGCCGGGGGACGCACGGGAGGACTGGAAGATCATCCGCGCCTTCAGCACGGTGATCGGCAAGACGCTGCCTTACGACACGATCGAGGCCTTGCGGACGGACTGGAGCAGGTCAATCCGGTGTTTGCCCGGGTCGGCTATCCTCCCGCGTTTCGGTTGCTCCGACCTACCGGGCCGGTCGGCGATCCGGCGGTGCTCAGCGATGCGCCCTTGGTGTCGTCGGTGGCAAACTATTACGTCACAGATCCGATCAGCCGAGCGAGCCCGACGATGGCAGCGTGCGTCGAGGCGCAGGCGGCGCCGGGCATGCAGGCGCCTGCCTTGGCGGCGGAGTAGGCACCATGCGCGACTTCTTCCTGAATACCAATGTTGGCATCGTCATCCTGACGTTCCTGGAAGCCCTGGCGCTGATTGTTCCGTTGCTGATCGGCGTCGCTTACCTGACCTACGCGGAACGAAAAGTCCTGGCGGCGATGCAGTTGCGCAAGGGTCCCAACGTGGTCGGGCCGTTCGGTCTGTGGCAGCCGTTCGCCGATGCCATCAAGATGGTGATGAAGGAAACCATTATCCCATCGGGATCGAACCGTTTCCTGTTTCTGCTGGCGCCGATGCTGACCTTCTCGCTCGCGATGCTGGCCTGGGCGGTCATTCCGCTCAGCGACGGCTGGGCGATCGCCGATATCAACGTTGGAATACTCTATCTATTCGCGATTTCCTCGCTTGGCGTCTACGGGATCATCATCGCCGGCTGGGCATCGAACTCGAAATATGCCTTCCTGGGCGGGCTGCGGTCGGCCGCTCAGATGGTCAGCTACGAAGTCTCCATGGGTTTCGTCCTGGTCTCGGTGCTGCTGTGCGTCGGCAGCCTCAATCTGACGGACGTTGTCCGGGCGCAGCAGTCGGTCTGGTTCTGCGTGCCGCTGTTTCCGATGTTCATCGTGTTCTTCATTTCGGCACTGGCGGAAACCAACCGTTCGCCATTCGACCTGCCGGAGGGTGAGTCGGAGATCGTGGCTGGTTTTTTCGTCGAATACTCGGCGATGAGCTTCGGCCTGTTCTTTCTTGGCGAATACGCGAACATGATCCTCATGAGCGCGATGACCACGATCCTGTTCCTGGGCGGCTGGCTGGCGCCGTTCAGCGTCGCGCCGTTCACCTGGCTGCCCGGCGTGTTCTGGTTCTTCCTGAAGGTCTGTGTTTGCCTGTTCATGTTCCTGTGGGTGCGCGCGACACTGCCGCGCTACCGCTATGATCAACTCATGCGCCTGGGTTGGAAGGTGTTCCTGCCGCTGTCGCTGGCCTGGCTGGTGATCACCGCCGGGGTGCTGATGGCGTTCGGTTGGCTTCCCGAGTCAGTCGTCAGTGGTCAGTCGTCAGTTGTCAAACGCGTGGTGCGATCGGCCGGCATTGCTCGAAGGAGCCCGTTTAGATGGCAATGCTGGATCGCGCCGCGCGCAGCTTGCTGCTCGGTGAACTGGTGGCCGGGCTCGGGTTGACACTGCGCTACTTCTTCACCCGCAAGGCGACCATCAATTATCCTTACGAGAAGGGACCGATCAGCCCTCGCTTCAAGGGCGAGCACGCGCTGCGCCGCTACCCGAACGGTGAGGAACGCTGCATTGCCTGCAAGCTGTGCGAGGCGGTCTGTCCGGCGCAGGCGATCACCATCGAGGCCGAACCGCGCGCCGACGGCTCGCGCCGGACGACCCGATACGATATCGACATGACCAAGTGCATCTACTGCGGGCTGTGCGAGGAGGCCTGCCCGGTGGATGCCATCGTCGAGGGCCCGAACTTCGAGTTCGCCACCGAGACACGTGAGGAGCTGATGTACAACAAGGACAAGCTGCTTGCGAACGGCGATCGGTGGGAACCTGAGTTGGCGCGCCGGCTGGAACTGGATGCGCCCTATCGATGATCATCACGTTTTTCTTTTACCTGTTCGCGGTGGTGCTGCTGGCCTCCGCCGCGATGGTGGTCAGTTCGCGCAATCCGGTGCACTCGGTGCTGTTTCTGATCCTGGCCTTCTTCAACGCCGCCGCCCTGTTTCTGATCGCCGGGGCGGAGTTCCTGGCGATGATCCTCGTCATCGTCTATGTCGGCGCCGTCGCGGTGCTGTTCCTGTTTGTCGTGATGATGCTGGACGTCGATTTCGAGGAGCTTCGTAACGGCTTCCAGCGCTATTTGCCGGTCGGTGCGACGGTCGGCGCGGTGCTGTTCATCGAACTGGCGACCGTGATGGGCGGCTGGCAGCTGCGCCGTCGGTTCGGTGGCGCTGCACATGTCGCCGGCGCCGGCGGGCATCAGCAATACTTTGGCGCTCGGCCGGGTGCTCTATACTGACTACATCTTCCTGTTTCAGACCGCCGGACTGATCCTGCTGGTCGCGATGATCGGCGCCATCGTGCTGACGTTGCGCGACCGCAAGACTTCCCGCCACCAGGTGATCCGCGACCAGACCCAGCGGACCGTGGCAGAGACGATGGAGATGCTGACGATCTCACTGGGCGCGGGCACGACCCAGTCCGGTGGCTTCCTGCGTCCGAAAGTGACCGGAGGAGCCGGTGGAGGAACACGCGGCGGAGGGGGAACATGGAGGGCACTGATCATGGGCATTAGGATCGTCACCGTGCCGGCGCGCAAGCCTGCGACCTTATTGCCCGGCTCGTCACGACTACCCGCTGCCACGGGCTGCCGCGGCATAACGCCGGCCGCGACTGCGATCAGCCAAGCTCGAGGAGTCATGATGGCCGTCGGCATCGGGCACTATCTGGTGGTGTCCGCCATCCTGCTCGTTCTGGGCATCTTCGGCATCTTCCTCAACCGCAAGAACGTCATCATCATCCTGATGTCGATCGAGTTGATCCTGCTCGCGGTCAACCTGAACCTGGTGGCGTTTTCGCCGTGCACAACGACCTGGCGGGGCAGGTGCTGGCGATGCTGGTGCTGACCGTCGCCGCGGCCGAGTCGGCGATCGGACTGGCAATCGTTGTCATCTATTTCCGCAATCGCGGGTCGATCCAGGTTGAAGACGTCAACCTGATGAAGGGCTGAGAAGCAGTGGTCAGGGGTCAGGGTCAGTGGTCAGGGCGATGGCCGGCCGCTCCGGGGGTCTGCTTATGATTTACGCTCTTGCGGTGTTCGCGCCGCTGCGGGGCGCCTGGTGTCCGGACTGCTGGGCCGAGCGATCGGCGACCGCGCGGCGACGGGCGCGTCGATCCTCGGCATGGTGATTGCCGCGATATGCGGTCCGCTGGCGTTCTTCCAGCTGGTCGGAGGGGCGCCAAGTCCGGCGTGCTCGACCTTGGCACCTGGATCGAGGCCGGCCGGTTCCACGTCTCTTGGGCGCTGCGCTACGACACGCTGCGGCGGCGATGGTCGCGATGGTGTCGTTCGTGTCGATGCTGATCCATATCTATTCGATCGGCTACATGGGTCACGATGCCTACCCGCGCTATCGCTTCTTCGGCTACCTGTCGCTGTTCACCTTCGCCATGCTGATGCTGGTCACCGCCGACAACCTGGTGCAGCTCTTCTTCGGCTGGGAAGGCGTCGGCCTGTGCTCGTACCTGCTGATCGGCTACTGGTATGACCGCCCGGCCGCCTGTGCCGCCGCGATCAAGGCGTTCATCGTCAACCGCGTCGCCGATCTGCCGTTCGCGGTCGGCCTCGCGCTGATCTTCTTCAAGTTCGGGTCGCTCGACTTCGCGGTGATCTTCCCGGCCGTCGCGCAGCACGCAGCCGATACCTATTCGCTGTTCGGCGGAACCTTCCCGGCGATCGAGGTGATCGGGTTCCTGTTGTTCATCGGCGCCATGGGCAAGTCGGCGCAGCTCGGCCTGCATGTCTGGCTGCCCGACGCGATGGAGGGCCCGACGCCGGTCTCCGCCCTGATCCATGCCGCGACCATGGTGACCGCCGGCGTCTTCCTGATGGCGCGGATGTCGCCGCTGATGGAATACGCCCGCAGGCCCTGGGCTTCGTCACCTTTATCGGCGCCTCGACGGCGCTGTTCGCCGCGACGATCGGCTGCGTGCAGAACGACATCAAGCGGGTGATCGCCTATTCCACCTGTTCCCAGCTTGGCTACATGTTCGCGGCCGCCGGCGTCGGCGCGTTTCAGGTCTCGATTTTTCATCTGATCACCCACGCCTTCTTCAAGGCGCTGCTGTTCCTGTCCGCCGGCTCGGTCATCCACGCCATGTCGGATGAGCAGGACATGCGGAAAATGGGCGGACTGGCGAAGGTCATTCCGGTCACCTGCACGGTGATGTGGATCGGCAACCTGGCCTTGGCGGGCATTCCGCCCCTGGCGGGCTCCTATTCGAAGGACGCCATCATCGCGGCGACCTACGCGGCCGGCACCGGGATCGGCTACTACGCCTTCATCTGCACGGTGCTGGCGGCGTTTCTGACCGCCTTCTACTCCTGGCGGCTGCTGTTCATGACGTTCCACGGCAAGTCGCGCGCCGATCATCATGCGCTGGCACATGTCCACGAAAGCCCGGTCGTGATGCTTGGTCCGCTGGTCGTGCTGTCGATCGGCGCGATCGGCGCCGGCTGGGCGCTGGACAACTGGTTCATCGGCGCCGACTGGGAGCATTTCTGGAACGGCAGCATCTTCAATGGTCCGGACAATCATGTGCTGGAGGGGCTGGAGCATGTGCCGGGCTGGGTGGAACTGGCGCCGCTGGTGTTCGCCCTGGCTGGCATCGCACTGGCCTATCTCATGTATATCGCCAATCCGCTGCTGCCGGTCCGCCTGGCTCAGAGCTTCGGGCCCATCTACCGGTTCCTGTTGAACAAGTGGTATTTCGACGAGCTCTACGACGCCATCTTCGTTCGCCCCGCCATCCGTCTGGCTCGCCTGCTCTGGCAGGTCGGTGACGCGACGCTGATCGACGGGGTGCCGAACGGGCTGGCCGAACTGACCAGCGACAGCTCGCGGCAGGCGGTCAGGATCCAGACCGGTTCGCTCGCGGTCTATGCCTTCGTCATGCTGATCGGCGTCGTCGTGCTGGTCGGTATCTTCATGCTGAGCCGGTGACCAGATGACCGCTGTATCCAACGCCGCCGGCTTCCCGATCCTGTCGCTGATCACGTGGCTGCCGCTGGTCGGCTGCCTGGTGATCATGATGGTCCGCGGCGATGAGGCGACCGTCGCGTCGAACGCCCGGTGGACGGCCCTGTGGACCAGCCTGCTCGTCCTGGTGCTGTCGTTCGTGCTGTGGGTTCGTTTCGATCCAGTCGGAAGCCGGCTTCCAGTTCAACGAGAGCGTCGAGTGGCTGCCCGACTACAAGGTCGGCTACCGCATGGGCGTCGACGGGATCTCCGTCCTGTTCGTGCTGCTGTCGACCGTGCTGATCCCGATCTGCATCCTGTCCGCCTGGGAGGCCATCAAGTTCCGGGTCAGGGAGTTCATGCTGAGCTTCCTGATCCTGGAAACCATGCTGGTCGGCCTGTTCTGCGCCACCGACTTTGTGCTGTTCTACATGTTCTTCGAGGGCGTGCTGATCCCGATGTATTTGCTCATCGGCATCTGGGGAGGTCCGCGCCGGGTCTACGCCGCAGTGAAGTTCTTCCTGTTCACACTGACCGGTTCGGTGCTGATGCTGCTGGCGCTGATCGCCATGTGGCTGCAGGCGGGCACCACCGATATCGCTGTGATGCTGCATACGGTCTTCCCGGCCGGCATGCAGACCTGGCTGTTCCTGGCTTTGTTCGCCTCCTTCGCGGTAAAGTGCCGATGTGGCCGGTGCACACCTGGCTGCCGGACGCGCATGTCGAGGCGCCCACCGCCGGCTCGGTGATCCTGGCAGGCGTGCTGCTGAAAATGGGCGCGTACGGGTTCCTGCGCTTCTCGGTGCCGATGCTGCCGGACGCATCGGCGAGTTTCGCGCCGTTCATTTACACGCTGTCGGTCGTGGCGGTGATCTACACGTCGCTGGTCGCGCTGGCGCAGGAGGACATGAAGAAGCTGATCGCCTACTCCTCGGTCGCCCATATGGGCGTCGTGACGATCGGCATCTTCACCGTCAACGTCCAAGGCATCTCCGGCGCACTGTTCCAGATGCTGTCGCACGGCATCGTCTCCAGCGCGCTGTTCCTGGTTGTGGGCGTCGTCTACGATCGCATGCACACGCATGAGATCGCGCGCTATGGCGGCCTGGCGGACCGGATGCCGGGTTACGCGCTGGTGTTCATGGTGTTCACCATGGCCACGAATGGGCTTCCGGGCACTTCGGGCTTTGTCGGTGAGTTCCTGGTCATCATCGGCTCCCTGCAGGTGAATTTCTGGCTGGCGCTGCTGGGCGGCATGGGGATGATCCTGGGCGCGGCCTACTCGCTTTACCTGTATCGCCGGATCATCTTCGGCCGCATCACCCGCGACGACCTGCGCAACATCCTCGATCTGAGCCCGCGCGAATGGGCGGTATTCGCGCCGCTCATCGTGCTGACGTTGTGGATGGGCATCTTCCCGTCCAGCTTCACCAGTTACTTCGATGCGACCGTGGGGGCGATGGTGCAGCACCACGCCGCGGCGCTCGCCGCGACGACCAAGCTTGCCGGGATCATGCACTGGTGCCCGCCGGGATGATACACAATGAACTGGACTCTGCCGCTGCCCGAGATCGTCCTGGCCTGCGTCGGCATGGCGACCCTGGTGTTCGGCGTTCTGCGCAAGCAGGATACGACGCTGTTATGCACCATGTTCACCATCGGCGGCTTTCTGATCGCCGGCCTGCTGGTGCTGACGCGCACCGCTGGCTTCGGCTTCAACGGCCAGTACGTCGCCGATCCGTTCAGCGCCTTCAACCAGATCCTGATCTGTCGGGCGCCGCGTTGTCATTGATCCTCGCGCTGGACTGGAACCGCTCGCAGGGCATCGCACGGTTCGAGTTCCCGGTGCTGATGCTGTTTTGCACCATCGGCATGATGATCATGGCGTCGGCCGCGAACCTGATGACGCTGTACCTGGGGTTGGAGCTGCAGTCGCTCGTGCTTTATGTCCTGGCGGCGTTCGCCCGCGACGATGTGCGGTCCTCGGAAGCCGGTCTGAAGTATTTCGTGCTCAGTGGTCTTTCGTCGGGCTTGTTGCTGTATGGCATTTCGCTGGTGTATGGCTTCTCCGGCACCATGGATCTGGCCGCGCTGCATGAGCTGCTGTTGCAGCCGGAAAGCGCATCGGCCGGGCTGGTGGTTGGCATCGTGTTCGTGCTGGTCGGGCTGGCGTTCAAGGTCTCCGCGGTGCCGTTCCACATGTGGACGCCCGACGTGTACGAGGGCGCGCCGACACCGGTCACCGTGTTCTTCTCCACCGCGCCGAAAGTGGCGGCAATGGCGCTGCTGCTGCGGGTGATGGGGACGTCTTTCGCCTCGCTGGTGGGGGCGTGGCAGTTACTGGTCGTGATCGTGTCGATCGCCTCGATGGTGCTGGGCGCGCTGGCGGCGATCGGGCAGACCAATGTCAAGCGGCTGATGGCGTATTCCTCGATCGGGCACATGGGCTACGCGCTGATCGGCCTGGCGGTGGGTACGGCCGCTGGGGTGCGCGGCACGCTGGTCTATATGGCGATCTATGTTTTCATGACGGCCGGCACGTTCGGGTGCATTCTGGCGATGCGGCGACAAGGGCGAGGCGGTGGAGCAGATTTCGGATCTGGCGGGGCTGGCGACGAACGATCCGGCGCTGGCGCTGGCCTTGGCGGTGTTTATGTTCAGCCTTGCCGGCATCCCGCTGATGTCGGGCTTCTTCGCCAAGCTTTATATATTCCTGGCGGCGGTGCAGGGCGGGCTGTGGGCTTTGGCAGTCATCGGCGTGCTGACCAGCGTGGTGGGCGCCTACTACTATATCCGGATCGTCAAGGTGATGTATTTCGACGCCCCGGCGGAACGCTTTGATCCGCGACCGGCCTCGCTTTCGTTCGTGGTCGCGGCGACCGGATTGTTTACTGCTTTTTTCTTTCTGTTTCCGGCCCCTGTCGTCTCCGCGGCGCAGGCGGCGGCGGGTCTGTTGTTCCGGGTCGGGGTAGGGCGACGGAAGGGTCGCAAGCCGCTTTGACAAGCTGGAAGCGGGCGGAGAAAACAGCGTTCTCTCCGAGATAGGGAACGCACATGCCCGATTCAGACACAAGGCCCGCGATCGCGACCATCGGTTTTATTGGCCTGGGCGTGATGGGAGAACCGATGTGCGGCCATCTGGCGCGCCGGTCAGGCGTTCCTGTCCTGGCCTGCGATCTGCGGCCCGAACCGTTGGATCGATTGGCGGCGCATGGCGTGAAGGCGGCCTCCATGCAGCAGATCGCCGCCGGTTGCGATGTGATCCTGCTATCGCTGCCGGACGGCAAGGCGGTCGCTGTGGTGGTGGGGCAACTTGAGCCTTATCTGCGGGCCGGCCAGTGTGTCGTCGATACCGGTACGTCCCA
>CAVYXX010000052.1:0-58331 GCA_963772355.1 uncultured Alphaproteobacteria bacterium
AGCCGCAGCTGCTCCCGCTCGAACGAGACCGTTGGCGCCCCGAAACCGAGGTGGACCGCAAACACTCGTCACCCCGATCCGCGATTTATCCGCCTCTATTCGTCCCTATCCGGGAATACCAGCGCACCCTATTCTCCCCACCATTCTCCCCATGTGATGGGTGGTTGGAAGCGGAAACCGTCTAACTCATTGTAAAAGCTGGCGTCCCGTACCAGATTTGAACTCGTGTTACCGCCGTGAAAGGGCATTACCTGTCATTCGCTGCCGTTCGCCAACATGCGTTCAACCTAAATAAATCCTGGAGTTTTCTGATATCACCATTCGCTGACGTTCGCTACAATTCGCTCCTATCGACAGGACACTCCGGGACACCAGAACATGGCACGCAAAGTACGCTCGGGTCTCGAAACGCGCACAGCCCGCTTGAAGCGGCCCATGGCCAAGAAACCGGAGTTCGTGAAAATCGGCCTGGGGATTGGCCTCGGCTACCGGCGGAATGCGACAGCTGGAACCTGGGTTGTCCGGGTCGCCGATGGCGAGGGATCGAACTGGACCAAGGCCATCGGGTCAGCCGACGATTACGAAGAGGCTAACGGGTTGAGGATATTCGATTACTGGCAGGCCCAGGAGCGGGCGCGAGCCGTGGCCGCCGCCGGTAAAGGCGGCACACTAGTGATCGACGACAAGCCCACCACGCTCCGTGCTGCGTTAGATCAGTATGAGGCCGACCTAAAGACGCGAGGGGGGTGACGTCGGGAACGCGGCGCGGGTGCGCAGGCACCTGAGCGAAAGGATGCTGGACAAACTGGTAGTCGATTTGACGTTGGACGACCTGCGCAAGTGGCGGGACCAGCTGACGTCCAAGGCGAGGCGGAAGAATTTTTCCGATGCCGACGAAGTGGCAATGCCCAATGGCCTGACCGAGAAAACACGGGCGGTGCCTCCCCTCCCCTTAGCTCCGTCCGGCGTCAACCGCGTGTGCACAATCATGAAGGCCGCGCTGAACCTTGCGGCCGACCGGGACGGACGGATCACCAGCCGCCGACCTTGGGAACAGGGTCTGGCCACATTGCCGGACGCCGAAGAGTTGCGGAACGTGATCCTGTCCAATTCCCAGGTTCGCATGCTTGTGGATCACTCGCAGACCCAAGGGGCTGAGTTCGGCTTGTTGGTCGAGGGGCTCGCCAGCACAGGGGCCAGGATTAGTCAGTTGGCCCGCGTCAACGTCGGAGACATGCAGGGCGGCAGGCCTGACCCCCGCATCATGATGCCAAGCTCGCGCAAAGGTAACGGCAGGAAGACCGTCTTGCGTCGGCCGGTGCCGATCTCCATCGGCTTTGCCCAGCGGTTGCGCAACGCTTCCGAAGGCAAGCAGGCCGATGCTCCGTTGTTCGCAAAGGCAACCGGCGAGCGGTGGTCAAAGTCTGATCACTCACGACTTTTCGCCCGCGTCGTGAATACAGCAGAGGTCGCGGCGGACAACGATGCGCCAATCACTATCAGCGCCCTCCGGCATTCCAGCATCGTGCGGCAACTGCTTGCCAACGTGCCCGTGCGCGTCGTCGCCGCGTTGCACGACACATCTGTTGCTATGATCGAGCGGACCTATTCCCGGTATATCGCGGACCACACGACGCGATGGCGCGGGCGTCGATGTTTAGCGCCAGCTGATGGGCCTAGCGATGGCTGAGGCGGGGTTCTTGGCCTTCCAAGGCGAAGGTCGCACGTTCGAATCGTGTCGGGTCCGCCAAGCCTTTCAATATGTTAGCCGATCCCGGCAAGCACCGAAAACAAGGTCGGGGCAACATCGGGGCAACGAGCCGTTCGCTCGCGATCGCCGCCAAAGGAGCAGAATTGATTGTCGGCATGTCCTGCCGATGGATCTGTTCGGGCTCCAAGACGCCGCCGCTGGCGGACGGCGACCCCTCATTCAGGGTCCTGGGTGGCCGTTGGACCGACGACCAAGGTTGGGGTCGATGGTTCGAATCCCTTCGCCCTCTCCAGTATTTCAATGGCTTACTAAGCGTGGCGCTGCGGGCCGAAATCGTAGCAACCACATAGCTACCAGAAACGCGCTGAAGCCGTGTTCGTGGCCGCGGCCGAGAGCGTCCCGTAAACGTGCCACCAAGCGGCTACGCCAGGGCGTGTTCGCGCGTCCATCGCCCGCGCGCGGTTTCGGATTGTCTACTGCGCTATTCGATGACTGTCGCTTCGGTCATTCCGGCAGCCCGCCGATGACGGCGATTTGCACGCCTGCCGCTTTGGCGGCGGCCAGGACGCGCGCCTTGAACGCCCCGAACCCCTCGCAGGGTTGCGGATCGCCATCGTCCAGTCCGCTGCGGATGATGATAAGCGTCGGTTCGGTCGGCGCCGTCTGCCTTTCGAGTGCGAACAGGCGTGCATGCAGCCTGTGCGTCAGTCCGTCCTCTCAACCACGGCTTTGCCCCTCCAAAGCAGCCAGGCGCGCTTCGATCTCGACAAGCTCCTAGTCCACCAGGCCACCAAGAGCGTGGCCTTCGTCCGGTGTCAGGCGGCCGGTTGCGACTGCCTGCACGATAGCGCCAACGGCCGCCGCGAGGTCTGCGGCCGATTTGATGGTCGGGAGGTCGGGCAGTAGCACGGGCCGTCCTCTCCGAGCCGGCCACACGCGACTAAGAATGAGTTCCATCGCCCGCGTGTCGCCACCGATCGCAGCGGCCACCGCCGCCGACAATACGGGCGGGGCGTTGTCAACGCCTATCTTGTCCAAGGCTAACAGGACCCGGTTCTTTGCGCCGCGCGGCTTGCCTTTCGGGTTGCCCGATTGGCCCGGCTGAAACCGGTGCGGCCCGCATGGTTTCGGATTATCTGCCGCGTCGGTCGTTAGAAGCGATCTTTTGCCGGTCGGGCGTCGTGTTTGCTGTTTCTGATCTGATTTTTCAGGCATTGGGGGGCGGTCCCGTCGCACGAAGACTGGGCAAGCTAGGTGGATCTCTTCATCCGGCAGCACGGGCAGAAGCTGGCCCAGCGCGCTCAAGATGGTCAGGCCGGCGTCCCAGCCATCGCGGTTACGCGTACCGAACAGTGCGGCTTGTCGTACTACCTCTGACGACGGCTGACCGGCCGCGCGAAGGCCGTGCACGGCCTTTGCGATGACAAGGCTGAGACTATGGGCAAGCCCATCGCCAAGCCGCTGATGCCAATGCCTGGCCGGATCGACGTAACCGAACACTGGCTTAACCCAGATCTCGGCACCCTTACGGATCTCAACTGAGCAGGTCGGCACGTCGTCTGCCCACAGATCAAACGTGCAGCCGCTCGCCACCGCGAAGCGCGCGTGATGCCAATGGCAGGTCAGAATGCCGTCCTCGATGCTGCCACGATCGAGCGGGAACCCCATATGGGGGCACCGATTGTCGAGGGCGAACACGTGCCCGTCTGCGTGCACGAGCAGGATCGGGCGATGCTGGCCGTGCACAACGAGCCGCCCCTTGGCTTTCAGCTCCTCCAGGGTGCCGGCACGGACGAAATCTGGGTGCGAAGACGCCATATGTTGCTCATCCGACAAGCGCCGACAGTAACCGAAACCAAGCCACGTTAACAGAACCCGCCTTTTGGGCGAGGGCTCTGTAAAAACCCGCGATAGAAACGTCACACGCGTCGCCGATCGAAATGTCGCTGATGCACACTGCCGTCGGAACGTTCGAGGTGACGTGCGATGGCGGGGGTGATCCAGATGAGCGATCGGGAACTGACCCGGCTGCGTGTGATTGATCTCGCGAATGATCGGCTCGCGGGCAGGCGACGCCAGGAGATATTGTCCTCGCCGCCGGCATAAATGCCGATAACAGCGCGGTGATTTGTGGTTGTGCGGCAGGGTCCATTGGCGAGCCCATACGACGCTGGCGATGGTCAGGTCCGGCGAACGGACCAGAATTCCAGCCGAAGCGCCCCCGGTTCCCCCAGAGCACGGAGTTTCCTCCGGTTCGGAGACGGTACGGCGAAAATCTCACGGATGGCCGCGCTGCCGCGTTTCGCCAGAGCGGCCCGGCAGTCGGCTTCATCGCAGGCCCGGACGCCGCCGAGCCGATCACGGGCGCTGGCGCGTGGTCACCACGATCGCGCATGCCCGGGCGCCTGAACTCGGTGATGCCGCACGCTTAGGCTTCATGGTCGGCCCCGTCGACCGTGCCATCCTGTACGGGACCGCCCGCCAGGCGTCACTGGCTGGTCAATGAGATCGCTGGTTTCTGATCACGCCGCGCGCAGGGGAGGGGGACACGATCAGTCCATCCGGCCGTTTAGGAAATCCGTCACAACCCGACAATTCTCCTCGGTGCCATCGAACAGCGTCGAATGGTTCGATCCCTTGATGACATACTTGATGGCGCCCCGGATATGGTCGGCGAGAAACTGCTGCCCGGCCCCGCTCGGACCCACCTCCCACGGCGTCATCACATCTTCATCACCCCCGATGACAAGCGTCCTGGCTTCGATAGCCGGCAGCAACGGCCGCAGGTCCATGTCGATCATCGCCTGACAGGCCGCCTTGAACACCTCGAGGCGGTTGCTCCGTTCCAGAATATCCTGGATCAGGTTGACCGCATTCGCCCCGGCAGGCGTTTCCAGGAACCTGTGCGACAATGCCTGCCAGCCGATCAGTTCCGCTAGGGTCCGCGACCCCACGCCCCCGGCCTCGGCAAGATCGATCCAGTTGCGAAAGATCAGCCGGCCAGCTACGTCGAGCTTGGCGGCCGAGCAGTTGAGGATCAGCCGGTCGGTCTTCTGCGGGTATTTAGCAGCGAACTGCTGCGCGACCATGCCGCCCATCGAGGTGCCGTGGACGTGCACCTTGGCGAGCTCCAGGTGCTCGATCAGCCCGGCGACGTCGTCCGCCCAGACTTCCATGTCGTAATACTGCAGCGGGCGGTCGGACATGCCGTAACCACGCATGTCGAAGTCGATAATCTGGAAGGTCTTTTCCAGGATCGGGGTGGCAGCCGCGAAATTGCTGTGGCCGAAGCCCGCCCCATGGATCTGCACGACCGGGGCGCCCGCCCCCGTGACACGATACCACATTCGAGTGCCATTGATCGTCGCATAGGCCATGTCCCGCGTCTCCTCCCCTTACATCAGCGCCCCTGCGCGCCGTTGGCCAGCAAAGTGATCGGCTTGGAGGCCCCTCGCAAGCGCGCGTTCGCGCCGGCATTGGACTGTTCTCACCGCAGAAGTCATGCCAAGCGAGGAAACGGGCGCTGATCGTCTCTATCGATGGGGCAGAGCGGTCGACGTTCCGCTGCCACGGATGGGCGGCGCAGCCACGGAAGACGCGGGCGTTTTGTTGCGTTCGGGACGCTCCTGGTCGCGGTGCCGGCCGCTGCCGTGGACGGCGGCGCTCTGCGCTGACACCGACGCACAGGCTGGCGTAATCGCCCGGCCTGCCGAGCAGCAAGCCCAGGCGATGGTTCTGAAGGTGCGGGAGACTTTGATCGGCCAACGGACTCAGCGGCCAACTCGCTGCGCGGTCACGCCGCTGAGTTTGGCGTGATCGCCGGGAAAGGGATCAAGCGAATTCCTCCATTACTTGAGGCCATCGAAGCCGCCACTGCCATTCCTGCCGAGGCGAGGGAAATGCTGGCGCTGCTCGGACGAGAGATCGAGCATATCGACACCAGACTGGTTGAACTCGACGTGAAGCTCATCGCTATGCACAAGGCCAATCCGCTCAGCCAGCTGCTGGCCACCATCCCCGGCATCGGCGTGATCATCGCGCTGACGTTTGCGATCGAGATAGATCCGGCGGCGTTCAAATCAGGCCGCCACCTGGCAGCTTGGATCGGCCTGACGCCGAAGGAGCATTCGACCGGCGGCAAGCAGCGCTTGGGTGGCATCAGCCGTGCCGGTAATGAACGGTTGCGCCGGTTGTTGGTGACCGGAGCGACCGCGGTGACCGGTTCGCCACCAGGCCAGGCAACAAGCAGGCCAACGAATGGCTACTGAAGTTGCTCGCACGCAAGCCGCGTAAACTCGTCGCCGTGGCGCTAGCCAACAAAATCGCCCGTACGGTGTTTGCCATGATGAGGAGTGGCGAGGTGTACCGGCGCCAACCATCCGTCGCTGGTGCGGCTTCCGCGTGACGTTCCGTCACGTAACGCCATGGAGTGGCCCAACGCCCCGTCCATCGATCGGTGAAAAACCCATGACCGGCGCAGAACGTCAGGCGCGGTATCGTGCCGCGCATGCCAATGGCACGCCTGTCGTTCGCATCCGCAGGCCGGCCGATCGGCGCAGCCGGATCCAGCGCTGGAGTGATACAATTGCTGCACTCTGTGAACCTCCAGAAGGAGTATAGCCACTGGCTGGACGCACTGCCGGACAATCAGCAGGACAGCGCCACGGCGGAGGCCTTACGGGAGCTGCCCAAGGCGCTGCGTTGGGCCGTTTTAAAGCGACGCGACGGTCGTCTCACTGAAGCTCAGGTCGCGGCCTTGGCCGAACTCGAGGCGTCTGATCTGTTCACCGCCATTGCTTGGCGCATCAAGGAGAAGCTGCGCTGGGTCCGTCAGGCACAGTCAGTTCAGGCCGCACGCTGGCGTCTCACCAACTTCCTGCGCCATGCCAACGACCAGCTTGATCCGGACCCGCTGCTCGATCCAGTCCGTAAAGCCATTGGCACCGTCGCGACTTACAGCAAGCGGATCCTGCAGCGATGGACCTCGCCACACAGTAATGCCCGCTTGGAAGGGCTGAACGGCTTGTTTCAGGCTGCGAGGGCACGCGCTCGCGGCTACCGCTCCATCACCACCTTCGCCACCATCATCTACCTGATTGCCACGCCGCTAGGAGATCTCTTCAAATCCACTTAGCCCGTCGGAGTCCCCGCATTATGCGATCGCGGTATGAGCCAACTTAACAGAAGCGCCCTCTACTAGGCCATTTGCGCGCGGCGTCGGACGGCTTCACCCATCGCGATCGCCAGAATGACCAAGCCACCCTTCACGATCAGCTGCCAGCTTGTCTGCGTGCCGAGGATCAGTAGGCCGGTGTTCAGCACGCCCAGCGTCAGTACGCCAATCACCGTGCCCTGCACTGTACCTCGCCCGCCAAACAGCGCGGTGCCGCCAATCACCGCCGCCGATATCGCGTCGATTTCGAGCTCCCTGCCAATATTATAGAAGCCTGCCTGCACGTAGCCTGCGAGCAGGATGCCCCCCACGGCAGCCAACACGCCGCTGACGGTCATAACCCAAAACTTGGTCCACAACACGCGGAAGCCGACAAATTGCGCTGCCCTGGCGTTGCCGCCGATGGCATAAAGTGCGTATCCGAAACGGGACCCGCGCAGCACTACGAACGCTACGATCAGCACGGCGATCGTGTACCATATGGGCAAGGTCGTCAGGATTGACGACGAGAAGCCGAAGACCGCCTCGAAGGCCGGATCGTTGATCGCCACCGGCTGCTGCAGCGGCTGCAGGGCCTGCGCGAGCCCCATGGTGATCGACAGCATGCCAAGCGTTACCAGAAACGATGGGAACACGCGAAACGACCGCGACAACCAAGTGGTCAACACGCCGTTGATCATCCCGACCACAAGGCCGACCAGGACCCCAAGCAGCACGGCCAGCGGCCAGGCGGCGGTGCCAGCCCCAAGCCGCAACGCCATCACCGTGCTCGCCAGGCCAGCGGTGCCGCCCACGGACAGATCGACCTCGCCGCAGATTAGGCAGAATGTCATGCCCGTGGCGACAACCAGCAACGGGGTGCTGAGCTGCACGATTGTCGTTGCAGATCCGACATTGAATGCGTCGGGCTTGATCACGGCGAACAGCACCACCAGCAGGATGAGGTAAAGCAGGCCGCTGAAACGGTCGGCAGCCTGCCAGATGCCGCGGCGCCGGTGCGAACCAGTAACGATTGTGGCATCATGCGGGGTCATAGCGCCTCCCTATCGCGGCATTAGCAGAATTGCGAGGACAATCGCTCCACCGCGGGCGACGTCCTGGTACGGGGCAGACAATCCCAGCGAGGCGATGCCGAAGAAAATCGCTGTCAAAAGCAGCGCCCCCAGCGTGGCGCCGACAATGCTGCCGATGCCGCCGCCCAGACGGGTGCCGCCCAGCACGACGGAGGCAATCACTTGCAGCTCCAGCCCCGCTGCCCCGCCTGGCATGCCGTAGTTAGTTCGGCCCATGAACACCAGGCCGCCGACGCCGGCCATCAAGGATCCCAGCACCATGACGATGAATTTCTGCCGGCTGACGTTCAGTCCCGCCAGCAGCGAGGCACCCTCATTCGAGCCGACCGCCCTTGTGCGAACGCCAAACTTGCTGAAGTGGAACAAGACGACCGCCAAAACCGTCAGGACCAGCGCGATGGCGATCGGCATCGGCACGCCCAGAGGCGAGAGGCGGAAGAACTGAACAAAACCGATGTTCAGCACCGGGATGTATTGCAGCGAGATGCCCCAAGCGATGCCACGCACGATCGCCAGGGACCCCAGAGTGGTCAGGAATGACGGCACGCGCAGTTGCGTCGTCACCAGCCCGTTGAACGCGCCGATCAGCGCCGATGTCGCCAGCGTAGCCAACAGCATGACCGGGATCGGATAGCCGGCGCGGATCAGCCAGGCGCCAAGTGTGGAAATAAGCGCGACCACCGAGGCGACCGAAAGGTCGATCTCGCCGGCGGTAATGACGAACGTTGCGCCAAGTGTGACAATCCATAGCACCGTCGCCTGGCGCAGTGCGTTGGACATAGAGGCGGCGCTGAGGAGGTTGGGTGACAGGAGGCCGAGAACGGCCTCTGCGGCCACGATCAGCGCGATCAGCAGCAGCGTGCGGAGCGGCAGGACCGACGCCGCGCCGCCCGGTGACAGCAAGCGGCCGCGCGGCATCAGCCGATTGGCCAGGGTCGTCTCGCTCATCCCGTTCCTCCCGTTGCCGCCAGGACCAGGGATTGTTCAGTGGCCTTGGAGCCATCGACCTCGTCGATAATTCGACCATCGCGGATGATCAGGATACGATGGCAGACATCGATCAGTTCGTCGAATTCGGACGACGCCACCAGCACCGCGACACCATCGCGGGCAAGGTTGCTGATCAGGTGATGGATCTCAGACTTCGCGCCGACATCGATCCCGGCGGTGGGGTCATCGAGCAGCAGCAGGCGGGGATTGCGCATGATCCAGCGCGCCAGCACCGCCTTCTGCTGGTTGCCGCCGCTTAGATAGCCGATTTCCTGGTTAATGCCGCGACACCGCAGATCGAGTGTCTCGACCTGCCGGCTGCTAGCCTGCCGGGCCTGGGTTTCCCTGACAAAGCCGAAACGAGCGAACAGATCGTGCAGCGACGCCAAGGTCATGTTCTGCCAGACCGAGGCTCCGGCGAAGATGCCCTGAACCTTGCGATCCTCCGGCACCATGCCGATGCCGAGATCCATGGCCGCGAGCGGCGTTTGAGGTCGCACTGGCTTGCCAGCGATGGCGATTGTTCCGCTTTCGTATTCCCGTATGCCGAACAGGCATTCGAACAGTTCGCTGCGGCCGCTGCCGAGCATGCCGGCGAGCCCGACGATCTCGCCGCGGGCCACGGACAGGCTGATGCCGTGCAGGTGGCCGGACTGCGCGCGCAGGTCTCGCACCTCCAGCGTAGTCTCGCCGTGCCGGCCGTATTCGGTGAGCGTGCGCGCCTGCGCGGGCTGGCCCATCATGATATGGATCAGCGCCTCATGGTCGAAGGCGCCGCGCTCCAGCGTGCCGACGTTGCGGCCGTCCCGCAGCACGGTGACCATGTCAGACAGGTGCATGATCTCGTCCAACCGATGCGAAATGTAGAGGATGCCCATCCCGTCCGCCTTCAGCCGCTGAATCAGGGCGAACAGCGCGTCCTGCTCGCGCCGACTCAGCGCGGAGGTGGGCTCGTCCAGGATCAGCACCTGGGCGTCGAAGGAAATCGCTCGGGCGATCTCCACCATCTGCCGTTCGCCGACACTGAGCTCGCCGCATTTCGTGAGGACGGGCCAGTCGAGGTCGAGCCGGCGTAGCAGCGCGGCGGTCATCGCGTCCAGCCGGCGGCGGTTGACCAGGCCGCCTAACCGGCCGGGCTCACGCCCGAGAAAAATGTTTTCCGCGATGTCGAGGTCATCGACCACACTCAGCTCCTGATGGACCATCGCGATACCGCGCCCCAGCGCGTCGCGCGGCCGATGGAACACGACCGCCTGGCCGTTCAGGCGCAGGCTGCCGGAATTGGGTTGGATGATGCCGCCGAGTACCTTCATCAACGTGGACTTGCCGGCCCCGTTGTGGCCGATCACCGCGTGGACAGTGCCGCGATCAAGGCGCAGGTCGACCTGATCCAGGGCCTGAACACCGGCGAAAGCCTTGCTGACAGCTTCGACCTCGAGCAGAGGGGGATGCGCGTCGGCCATGACTGAACGTTTGCTCCGTCGCTATACTCGCCTTTCGGAAACGGGACCGACCGCGGCCGAGGCTCGGCCGTGGTGGCTCCGTTGCCACGGGACCGACGCTCAGAACGGCATTTTCTCGCCGTTCCAGTCGTGCGGCCAGGCTTGCGCGACGTTCTCCGGTGTCGCTACCGTGCCGAACGACTTCGTCATCAGCGGCACCCGCTTGCCCAGCAGGATCTTTCCCATGAGGTTGGCGTCGGCTTTGGCCGATTGCGCGATCGGCAAGCTGTAGGTGACCTGCACCGGCCAACCTCCGCTGACCAGGTCGACCGCGGTGCCTTGGTCGAGGTCGTAGGCGATCACCCAGACGTCCTGGCGGCCGGCGTCGCGGATCGCCGCGGACGAGCCCGCGAACCAGTGACCCAGCGCGGCGATGACATGGGCTTTCGGATATTTCTGCAAAGCGGCGGCGGTGGCCGCCAGCGCTTCCTCGGTGCCGGTGGCGACCGGCATCTCGGCAACGATCTTCATGTTGCAGACCTTCTTGACTTCCGGCAGTTCGAGACCCTGCAGGAAGCCGATCGTGCGCACTACGTCGTAGAATGAGGGGCTCTTCGCCGGCAGCAGCACCATTTCGGATTTGGTGATGTCCATCGCGCGGAGCTTCTTGGCCATCGGCATCGCCAGATCACGCGAGCCGTCGAGCTGATTGCACTCTGCCGAGGAGGTGGTCGGGTAGTAGGCCGAGGCCGGGCCTGCGCAGCTCACGGATGGGATATTCGCAGTATGCAGCTTGCGCATCGCCTCGCCCATGACAATCCAGTCGACCGCGAGCGCGCCGACGATCGGCAGCCCCTGGTCGATCATCAATTGCACGCCGGCGATGTCGCGTTCCGGCTTGCCTTGCACGTCGTAGGTGACCACGTCGGCGGCCCATTTCTTGACCTCGGCCTGCCAGAAGCGATTCCAGCCGGCCACGGCGGGCACAAACAGGCCGTACCAGGTGTGACCCGGTTTGAGCTTCCTGGCGCGCAGGATCTCGATTTCCTGCGGCATCAGGACGACATCCGGGTGGTCGTCCGGCGCGGCGGTCTTCATCTGACCCAGCCAAAAGTCGATGGCGCCCTTGACATCGGACGCAACCGGATCAGTACCGAACGGATAGGCCTGGATCGTATCCGCGGCTTGGGCTTGACGCGGCGCCGTCGTGGGGGCGCCCAGCGTTGCCATTCCCGCCACGACACCCTGGATGAAGCCGCGGCGCGTCATATACCGCTGCACCATCCGCTCGACAATTCTGGCGTGGACCGGATCCTTCAAGTAGTCCCCGACGGATCCTGCCATCATGCTATTCCCCATGGTCTCCTCCACATGTTCCCTGTGTTTGCAACGTTCTTATTATAGTTCGTTATAGTTCGCTTCGACCCGATACCCTGGGCACGGAACAATGTCGATCGCCGGCGGACGTACGACGCCGGCCGCAACTGTCAGCGGTTACGACGGACGTCGCACATCCCCATCCGCCAATGGCTATGCCACCTTGGCGAGCGGCCTCACCCGTTCATTTACTGACGGCAGCACGTGATTGAGCAGCTTATCCAGCGTGTAGCGTGTGTGTTCGCCGTTATCGCCGTAATCTGTCGGGCTCCAGAGCAGCGTGCCAAAGCCGCCGGTCGAGTTATACAAATCGACGATGCGGTCGGTGACGGTCTTGACCGAGCCGATGATCCAGCAGTGTTTCATGAAGTATTCCGGCGTGACGGCGGAATCCGGCAAAGACGGATCGTGCTTCAGGTGGCCCAGGAAGCCGAAAGCACTGTAAAGCTGCCACAGATATTCGCGGCAGGCGCGACCAAGAGGGCCGGCATAGGCGAGTTGTTCAGCCTCCTCATCGGTTTCGCCGATTAGGATCTCGGAATAGATCCTCCATTTGCTGCGATCCGGCTTGATGCCAGCCTGCTCGGCGGATTCGGCGTACGTCTCCCAGTGGCCGCGCGTATACTTATCGTTGAGATGAATACTCAACGGCATGAATCCGTGCCGGCCGCAGAACTTCACCGTTTCCGAACCGGAAGTCAGCACCGCCATACCGATGGGCGGATGCGGCTTGGTGAAGGGATGCATATGATGGTTATAGTTGCCGGCCACCATTTCGGGCGGGATGTGCACGTTCCAGTATTTGCCGCTGTACTTGAACTCGCCGGGTTCCTTCCAGATGCCAAGCATGATTTCCAGGGCTTCCTTCATCATTTCCCGGTTCTGGCCGCTTTGACCGTCAACGCCGAAGGCCATGAAGTCACCGAGATGGCCGCCCGCGGCGACGCCAAGTTGCAGCCGGCCCTGCGCCAGATGATCGAGAAAGGCCACACGGTGTGCCAGCTCGACCGGATGGTGGTATGGTAACAGGTGCGCGCCGGGGGCCAGCTTGATGTGCTTGGTCGTCAGCAGCGCCTGGGCGATGGTCAGGTCCGGCGCCGGATTGGGCTCCCAGGAAACCGTGAAATGCTCACCGATCCAGGCTTCCTTGACGCCCATTTCGTCGCCGAGGCGCAGATTCTGCAGGTCGGTCTGTTGCCAGTCATAGGGTTTCCTTTCCGGCGGGTGGGCCGGCATCATAAAGTATCCGAGATCCATGAAGTCCTCCCTGCTGTAAATAACTCGCCTTCGCCGGCGAGTTGCTCTGGGGTACCGGATGGCCCCCCTGTTCTTGAATTCGCCTCGTGCCAGCTCTGGCGCGAAATACCGCTTCGATCCAGCGAATGATTTTTACTTCCTGGCCATTCGGACGTGCTGCCGTCAGACATGGGACCGGTCGCCGTGTCGCGGGTGCGGGGCTCCGACCCGGCGGCGGCCGGCTTGGGGCGCGGTTGCCGCGGTCGGCCCGCACGGGCGAGAGCTACGGCCTGGATGGACAAGGCGCGATGCATCGATCAACAGCCCTAGTTCCTATATGAGAACCGAGTTCGGAAAATATCTACCATGCGTTTATTCATTGATGCAAGCGGGCGGTAGGATTTTTCGACCGTAGCATCGCGGTTTTCATTGCTCGCGAGCCGCCGCGGAATGCCAATCCGCCACTCAGCCCGATAAAATCAGCGAAATTGCTCGGCGAGAATGATGCCATTCGACCGCACGGCGCAGCGCCGGCGGAACGCCTTGACGGAGGGTGGACCTCGACGCTCGGACGGTCGCCGCTTCGGGTGTGCTATTGCGGACGAGCTGCGATCAGCGCCCGTTCAATCTCACTTGCCGCAACCAGCAGCGGCTTAGCAAGCGCGTGCATGCGCGCCTCATCCCCCCGCTGCAATGGCAAGGAAAACGACACTGTGACGAGCGGCCAGCCTGGGACTGGAACCGCAATACCGACGCAGCGGACGCCGATATAGGCCTCCTCCATGTCAACCGCATAGCCCATCTCCCGCACCTTGCGCAGCCGAGCTTGCAGTTCCTTGCGGGTTTTTACCGTGTTGACGGTCATGGTGCGCAGCTTCGCGGGCAGCCCTTTGAGCGCCACATCCTCCGGCAGGATTGCCAGTGCCGCCAACCCACCCGAGGTCGCATAGGCCGGATGCCGTCGTCCAATGCCGGTCGCAAGACGGACCATCTGAAACGCCGGGTCCAGGCGGTCCAGGATGATCTCCTCACCTTCATCATAGACGCAGAGGTGCAATGTTTCGTTCCATTCCTCGACCAGCTTGTGCAGCATCGGATCTAGGACGCTGCGCAGGTCGCCAGGGCGCGTGGAACTGCTGGCGCTCACCTCATGCGCGGTGAGGCCGACCGAATATTTCGCGGTTTCCGGGTCGCGTCGCACGAAGTTGAGCGCCTCCAGGGTGCTCAGCAGCTTATGCAGGGTTGCCTTCGGAACGTTCTGCCGCCTTTGCAGATCGACGAAGCTTAGCGGGCGGTCCGACCGCGCGATCGCCAACAGCGCTTCCAGTGCACGCGCGACACTCCTGTTTAGCTCACGATCCGAGCCATGCCGCCCGTTGCCAGCGGCTCGGCGGACCAGGCCCTCAGTCTGTCCACGACGGGGACGGGAGATGGGAGTCGGCGTCGGTAGCTGGCTCAATTGTCATTCCCTAGGTTTGGCATAGCGCTTCGAACCCCACTATCCTGGCTTATTAAAGCGAGACTATACACAGGGTGCGGGATACACGGGATACATAGGTGAGATTATAAGTGTCATTGCACCGCCGGTACGCCAGAATTCCGGCATCATGTAGCAACCGCCACCAACACTGACGTGTTCTGCGATCGATCATGTTCCCTCTACGTTCTAACGGCCTACCATGGTGATGTCACGGCGCAGGGTCTCGCCAGCGGAAGGGCGAAGCGCGGGAGGGTATTACCTGCTTGCAGGGATAGGGTCCGCAGCCCGCCGCGCCAAGGCGGACGTCTTCGCCGCCCGGCTGCTGCCGACGATCGAATATCGCTTGTCGCCAGGAACGGGTTGGGGACGATCGCATAATTACTGCGCCGAATAAACTGAGCAATGAAGAAGCGAATAAGTCTGCGGTTTGAAAGCCTCAGAGCCAGTGCGATTAGGCAGCTTGGGGAGTTGCAGACGATCACCGAGGCGGAGCGGCTGATCCTCCAGGAACAGTATGATGCTCATTCCGAAAGATGGCAGCAAGGCGCGAGAGGGGAGGCGACACAGGACGAGATTGACCATCTCCAAAGATTTGAGGACGACATTCAGAACATGCTTGATTCGCTTGAAGATTTGAAAATACCTCATTCGGGCGAGCGCCCGTAGCTCAGCGGATCAGAGCAGTTGACTTCGGATCAACGGGTCGGGAGTTCGAATCTCTCCGGGCGCGCCAAACGCCGCTTGTCGAGGGCCTGTCAGCGTGGTGCAGGGATCAGAGGTGTGAGCGCAATGGGCCCAATCCCTTTCGGGGTCAGACGATGCGGACATAGTTCGGGCGTCCCAACTCCAGCATACGGTTGAGGACATCAACCGCCACGTTGACTTCAGTCATCCGACGTTCGTCTATACGCGAGCGCAGTCCGTCGCCGATCACCTGTTTCCATCGCCCGATCGACGCCTCGACCTTGGCGCGCTTGTTGTAGCCGGAGGCTTTCTGCCAGGCCCTGCGGCTCGTCTCGGCGATGCACTGGAGGTGACGGTCGCGCTGCGTTGGCGCGGTCGCCGCTTTGTCGCTCAGCACCGCTGTGCGGCGCGGCGGCACGATCACTGCAGCATCAGGGTGACGCTCGGCAACGTCGGCGTAAACGCCATCCTGGTCATAGGCGCCATCAGCGGTGACCGAGGCCAGCCGACCGGTGACCTTATCCAGCAACGGGCTAACCTCGACCGCATCGTCCACTTCTTTACTCGTCAGCGCGGCAGCCACGATCTGCCCGGTGTCGGCATCCACACCGAGGTGCAGCTTCCGCCACGCTCGGCGTGTCCTGGTGCCATGCTTCTCGACCAGCCATTCGCCCGCACCGCACAACTTCAGACCGGTGCTGTCCACCAGACCTCATGTCCGTATCCAGCCTGAAGGGGTGACCCGTCATCGCAGTGTGTCGATGATCGAGGGTCGCGCCGGATGGACTGGCGTGGAGCCTCAGGCACAGGAGACGGGTCATGGAACAGGCTACCCGATTTATCGGCATGGATGTGCATAAAGACACGATCGTTGTCGCGGTCACGGCGAGCGGGGAGATTGGCAAGGCCACGGCCTATGGCACATTCCCCAACACGCCGCATCGCTGGAGAGGTTGGTCAAGCGGCTGCGGCAAGCCGGCGACGGCCCGATGAGGTTCTGTTACGAAGCCGGTCCCTGCGGCTATGGGATTCACCGCACCCTCACCAAGATGGGCGAAGACTGCATGGTGGTCGCTCCATCGATGATCCCGCGTAAGAGCGGCGAACGGCAGAAGACCGACAAGCGCGACGCCGCCTCTCTGGCTGTGTTGCACCGAGGCGGATTGTTGACCGCGGTCTGGGTACCGGATGCAGCACACGAGGCGATGCGCGACCTGATCCGCGCCCGTCTGGCGGCGGTGCGTGCGGTACGGGCGGCCCGCCAGCAACTGAGTGCGTTTCTGCTGCGTCACGAGCGGACCTATGCCGGCAAAGAGCCGTGGACAAAGGTGCATCGGCGCTGGCTGGCCGATCAGAGCTTTGCTCAGCCGGCGCATCAGATCGTCCTGGAGGAATGTATCGAGGCAGTGCGTCAGGGCGAACAACGGCGAGACCGTGTTGATGGCTATCTACGGGCACAAATCCCGGCATTGGTCGCTGTTCCCTCTGGTGCGGAACCTGTGTGCGCTTCGCGGTGTGGACATGATCGCCGCTGCCGGCCTGGCCGCGGCGATCGGCGATCCGTCACGCTTTGCAACTGCACCCGACTTTATGGCCTATCTCGGCATGGTGCCATCCGAACATACCTCCGGGCCAAAACGACGCACCGGCGCCATCACCAAAGCCGGCGACGTTCACGCCCGCACCCTGCTGATCGAGGCTGGGCACAGCTACCGCCTCCCGGCCCGCATCGGGCGCCACAAGGTGGCCGCGGTCGATACGGTGCCGGAGGCCGTGCGCGCGATCGCCTGGAAGGCGCAGACCCGGTTGTGCCAGCGTTACCGCTCCATGATGGCGAGGGGTAAGCTGACGCAAGTTGTGGTGACCGCGATCGCGCGCGAGTTGGCGGGGTTCGTCTGGTCCATTGCCTGCATCACATCAGACCCCGCGAGGGACCAATACGCGGTAGAGGAACCATGCGGCGCGATGACGGTATCGTATGATACATTAACGACTGAGCACACGAAGACGGATGGTCAGCAGGGCCAACAGAGTCACACTCGAAGACGAGCCGTCCCGCGTGCCGCGTTCACAGGCGCTGAAAGGCAGGACGACGCCAGCGCGCGAGCGGGTCCGCACAAATCAAGGCGACACCAGCCAAAGGAGCTGACAGGATGATCGCGCAGCATCATTCCACCGGCTGACCGAACAACCGGGTCATCATCCGGCATGCACGGCGGAGGGCGGAACCGGTCAGGGCAATCCTCGAGCATGCTTTGGAACGCAGCGACTTCCGCCAAGAGACAGAGGCAGGCCCGCGACGCATCATGGTCTTGCGGTAACCAACCCGCGTATCACAGCATGATCAACCGTCGCTCAGTGCCCGCCCTCCACCGTGCATGCCTGCATCAGCGACACCAACCGGAAATAAGAAAAATCCGGGCGGGAATTTTCGTGCAAGCCTATTGAAAACGGACATGACAGCAAATGCAAGGGTTGCGCACCGTCGTCGGCGCCGGCGTTGCCGGGCTGCGGCCGCGGCACGGTCAGCGTTGTCGAGCGACGGCTGAGGGTCGTGTGGTCCGGCACGCGCAGCGCCAGGCCGAGCAGATTGATGATCGAGGCGATCAGTCCTTCAGCCTGGCGATAAGCAAGACGGAACACTGCGCGCAGGGTCAGCGCCGTCAGGATTGCCGCGGCGAATAGCAGGGTTGGCCACCTCGTGTTGTGCGTGGCGCCGCTGCCCACGCTGCGACCGCCTCGTCGGTGAACCACACCGTCAAACTGCCGCGCTGACGCAAGCCAGCCTCGTAGGCAGGCCAGTTCGTGACCTTGTGCTGCTGGCGCGGGATGTGGTGGCGGCGATCCTGGTTTAGCTTGAATGGCAAGGCAGGCATCCGGAGTTGGAGACGGGCGCCCTTGCTATGCTAACGGGCTTTCCAGCACCATGAGCCGATCCATGCACCACGCTGTCGGGCGATGGAAACAGGTGATCGGCGACGGACTGCGCTCGCGTATAGACGAACGTCGGATGACTGAAGTCAACGTGGCGGTTGATGTCCTCAACCGTATGCTGGAGTTGGGACGCCCGAACTATGTCCGCATCGTCTGACCCCGAAAGGGATTGGGCCCATTGCGCTCACACCTCTGATCCCTGCACCACGCTGACGCAGCGCAAGACAGGCGCGCTGGCCCGGCGTCCGTGACGCCCCTCTTCGTGGCTGGGGGCTTGACTTCGGCGATCAGCAGAGAGGGGGGCATTCATGCCATTGATGCACAATTGTCTCTCGAAGTCGCTTGCGATCAAGTCAGCAAAGACGAAAACAGTCGTTGCCATCCCTCGGGCCGTCCACATAAGGCTGCTAGTCGGCCACTTCCTCCAATTCGGGCGCTTTGGGCGGCACCACTTCCCGGCGGTGGCGCTGGCGAACGAGCCATCGGTGTCCGGAATGGGCCACCTGACCCATCAGTGTCCGGGCGCCACTGAAGCCGCTGATCACGGTTTCGGCGTTGGCCAGGCGGAACTTGAACGGCTCGTCGCCGCGCAGGAAGTCCACGACGCACAGGCCGCGGTCGATGGACCACTGTGCATACTCGACGATGAGGATCGTGCCCGGCGAGGCGCGCTCGTAGCTTCTATCATAGGCGGTAAGGTATGCTTGTAATTCCCCCCTGTGCACAAAGTTGAAGGAGGCAGCGCACATCTTCCCGCCACAGGTCAGCAGGAACAATTTTGCAATTCCTGCGTTCCACGCGCCGTCGATCAGGGCGCGAAACACCGGATACTCCCGGCCGAACAAAGGCGATGTGGGATCGGCGGTGCGCAGCCACACCAGCTTCCACTGCATGATCGTATCAAGCATGTCATCGATCCGGCAACCCGGCTCGACCACCTCAAACGCCACATCGCCCCCGTGTTCCGACAGGATGCGCTTGCCACGGGTGTGGTTGTTGCGCATCTTCTTGTTCAGCGATCGGAAGAACGCATGGTCGGACTGCCACCTGTTGTCGATCCGCAGGCAGCGTACCTGCCGCTCGCGCGGCTCTTGCGAGCCAAACCGCGCTTCGAGGAAGGGGCGGCATTGGGCATCCGGACGCACCTGTTGCAGGTTGATCAGGTCGAAGCCACCAGCCTGACTCATGGTCTGCCACAGCGTGCCCAAGGCGTCGATATGAGCCTGATCAAAGAGACAATCGCAGTAGTCGCTGTGGAATTGTGCCGCCCACTGCAGGAGGCGTAGTCCGAACCGGCGCTGCACGGCGCACGGCATCACCCCGACCAGCACCGATCCTTCCCAGGTGACGCCGATCAGCATCCGGACATCCTTCTGATCAGCAATGCCTCTGATCCATCCCGAAAGCCACGCGTGGCTTTGAAAAATGTAGCCGTTTGCTCGGCTCCAAAGATCATCCCATCTATCATGCAGCTCGCCGAATCGGAGCGGGTCTGTCACGACCTCAAAGCGAAGGCTCATGCGATTTCTCCGGTACGGTCATATGCCGACGACGATCTACCCAAAAATCCCTTGCTGCGATTTTACTGGACCCAGAGCCCAATTTTTTCTTGCCTCGACGCGGGCGGCTGGGATTCAAGCTCCTTAATTGATGGGAGCGAATCAATTGGCCAACGAGTTCTGGTTGAGCGACCGGCAATGGGCGGCGTTGGAGCCACTGATTCCGACGCACCGGCGCGGCGTAAAGCCGAAGCGCAATCGGGAAAACAATTCGGGGGCCGAACCAAAGAATGGCTCGAAACAGGAGGACAAATGGCATCAAGGCCGATAGCCTGATCCCAAACCCTCAACCCTCCACGGAACCGGGGCAGGCCTACGACAATCCTGTGCTGTATCTTTCCAGTTTATGGCGGATCCGTCTCCACCAGCAGGGTGGGCACGTGCCTCTGCATTTTCTCGGGTAGGTGCGGTAGCCTCGCGCCGCGCACCGGAGAACATGTCCGCTCCAGCTTCACACGCTCATCATCATCATCATCGGCCTAAGCTGTACATGATCCTGTTTATCAACGGGGCTGCCGTCTTCTTTGCCTTCTGTATCGCGCTTTCCGAGCGGTACCGGCGCAAACGCTGGTTGTCCTTCGCAGTAAGCCAATCGAAATTACCTTCGACCGTCTTGCTTAACCGGCGGGCGCCCCAACCGATGGTCATCACACGCCGGGTTACGTCACTGTTGTTGCCCCCCGTGGCATGCAGCGTGCGATGGTGATGGACAGTAGCACCACCTGCTGGCAGAGGACAGGCAACCGAATCGGCATCGTTAATTCCAATTGCCTCGAGCCCGTTTACCCGATTGTCTCCCCCCGGTGAGCGATGGGGCACGATGGGCCCGCGGTGGGATCCGGGCTTAAACCTCATGCAACCGCTTGACTCGTCGACCGCTTGAAGCGGCATCCAAAAAACAACCTTTTCAAAGTAACTTCCCTTCGGCAAGAAGGCGCAATCCTGGTGCCACGGTGTTTTAGCGGCGTTGTGCGGCAACTTGGTGATCGCAATGTCGTAGAGATGCCTGATTTTACCCCCAAGTAGCTGGCTCGCGATGGAGTACACATTGGACCAGTAGATCGTCTCCGTCAGCTCCGGGCAATATCGCGAACAATTTTGCAGATGTGGAATGGTGAACTTGCTCGGATCATCCTCGGACCCAACGAGATCAAAGTAATTGCCATCCTTCCACCCGGCTCGTTCCTCGAACAACCGGTCGTAGAACGTGCCGACATCGGCTAGGTCCGCCGGCGTCGTTATTTGATCCAGCGCCAGGAACCCGTCTCTCCAAAACGCGTCGCACTGTGCCTGCGTAAGTCGCATGCATGTATGTGGCTGAGTTCCCGAGATAAATTTGCGTTTTGTATCGGTGACAGCAATGTTCATGATACACTCCTCTCGCCACCCGGTCTGGCGTTCCAATCAGCTATCGGTAAGGCCGTTGAAAACGAGTGAGCGAGCAGTTCACGGGACTACCGTAAGTCCTTGCAATAGGATTGACAAGTACGTTTCGGAATTGGGGGGAGGAAGCGTCGTCTGGGCCTGCCCCGGTTGCGCGGAGGGTTGAGGGTTTGGGATCAGGCTATCGGCCTTGATGCCATCTCGAGCCATTCTTTGGTTCGGCCCCTGGCGGAGCCATTCTTCCGCCCCGACCCGCACAATAGTGCGGCCGTCGCGCGCAGCGACGGTCAAGGACGGCCGTTCTTGGGGCGGGGAGGGATGTCCCATGGCGACCCAGGTGAGACCGCCACAAATCGACCTGCAGATGGGCGGCGACCAACGACACCGGCTCCCCGCGGTCGACCGCAACCAACACCCGATCCCGCAGATCCTGCGAGTACGCCTGCCCCTTCTTATGACTCATCAGTGCCCCGGTTTGAAACCGGAGCTTGATGAATCACACCTCTCACCCATGCCGGCAGGCCCCGAGATTCCGGTCAGGCCTATGATACCCTAAGCCGCCTGCTGCGCCTCGTAGTACGCGACGATCTCCTGATGGCCCAGCAGCCGCTCGCTTTTTTGCCCGACGAAGTAGAAGCCGATCGCGGCATCGGCACTGTCACGGCGGCGCATCAGCCGATCGCAGTAGCGCAGCCAGAAGAACGGCGCGGTCAGCAACGTGACCACCTTGTCCGGCAGGCCGAAGGCCCGCCAGAAATAGCGGATCGACCACAGCAGCGCCCAGCCCGCGCCCCCCAGCGGAGCGATTTCGATCTGATCGAAGTGGCGGAACAGCCAACGATGCCCGCTCTGGGTGTAGCGCACAAAATCGCGGGGCCCCTTGTGCACCCCCATGATGAACAGGTTTTCGGCGTAAATCACGCCGCTCGGTTTCAGCACGCGGTGCGTCTCTTCGATGACACGGTGCGGTTCCAGCACGTGCTCGAGCGTTGCCTGGATCCAGACACCGTCGAACGCCTCATCGTGAAATGGCAGGCTGTGCGGATCGGCGAGCAGGCTCGTGATGCGGGTCGGCGCGGCGCCGGTCGCGACCACATCGATCGATCGATCGTTCAGGAACGTCTCGGTGCCCTCGCCCGGGTTCCAGCCGCCGATCACCAGCAGTCGGGGCCTGCTGGCCCGCTGCTTCAGCAGGTTGAGCATCTCTGTGCTCTTCGCTCCGGCAACGCGGTTGTCGCCGAACACGAACAGCCGCAGCCGGTCGCCCAGGCCAGCTCCGCCGGCCGCCTCGGAACCTGTCGCCGCGACGGGGGCGTTCGAGCAGTCCTGATAGTCAGCGCGCCGGAACACCGAATTGTCGAAATCCACCAGAACCGGCTGACCGGCCGCGGTCGGAAACCCGTCCCGAGCGAATGCGCAGGCCGGGTTGGTGCAGACCCAGCGGCGATCCGCCAGCGCGAGCCGGGACCGGCATCGCGGGCAGGCAACGATATCCTCGAGTTCCACCGTCAATGTCCTTTCCGTGATCCGATCTGTTGGATGCGGCAATGATGACCGCTCCGGTCGCCTTTCCATAGCGGCAACAATCGAGGTCACGGCAGGTTGAACTGGAGCATCGCACCGGCGCGTCGTCATCCAGGCGCGGTGCTGGTGGCGAACGCGCTGCCATTTTTAAACCCGTATGACACCGAACCGCTGATCTGGCCAGTGCTCTACAAATCCGTGTTCTATTTCGTGATCGTTTTCGTGGTGCGCCTCCTTGAGAAAGTAATCGAATATGCGGTGCATGGCGGCACGGCCGCCGGGCTGTCGGACTACGTAACCACCCATTTCACCTGGCACCGGTTGTTCGCGATCCAGACCTGGGATCCGTCTGCGTCGTATTGATCGTGAGGTTCAGGTCGAAGTTGAGGACAATGGCCCTGGTGTTTCACCTGACACGCTCGGCGTCTATTCGAACCTTTCGAAACCAGCAAGCTACGCGGTATGGGGCCCGGGTTGTTGCTTAGGCGCGGACGTTTCCGGCCATCCCGTTCGAACGAAACGCGGACGACTGTATCTGCCATTGCTGAAGCGAAGAAGAGGCGAGTGCACTAAGGGAAGCCCCGGAAGTTGCCGGTCATTTGCTTGGGTGTCTGCGGTAGGAGTGCAGTAGTTATTTGCAGCGACTGAGCCTTTAGACCGGGAATTCATGACGCGGCCGAATTTGACTGGGCAACTCCCGCTTCACGGGACTCTGTACCAATAGACATTGGGCTATAAACGCTGGATATTTCCAATTCGGAGGTGACGGGCATGGCCCAAGAATTGCAGGTTATGGTCCTGAGACGGCATAGAATTGCACCAAGGGAGGGGAACAACGTTTTTCTCGATTGCGGTGTGAGACTCTGTGTTTCCTAAAAGGTAATCCCTTAGGAGGCAGGGTCAGCGAACCACTCCACCGAGGGAGGTTACTGCCATGGCGCGCCAACGAATACCCGTGCTTCTAGTCACCGCCAGTCTTTTCGCTTTGCCGATCCAGCCTGGGGTGCGCGCCGATTTGGGTCCCGAGGCGGCGAAAGCCCCGGGTGAGGTCAATTTCGCGATCTCGTGCGGTCCGGACGCGCAAAATACGTTCAAGCAAGCGGTCTGGACCCTGCACTCGTTCTGGTATCCCGAGGCGCTGAAGGCATTTACCGCGATCACCGAAGCGGAACCCAGTTGCGCGATGGGATACTGGGGCATCGCGATGAGCCATTGGTATCCGTTATGGTTTCCACCAAGCCCGGCGGCGCTGAAAGCGGGCTCCGATGCGATCGAGAAGGCGATGGCCGCGGGACCGAAAACCGAGCGTGAAAAGGACTACATCGTGGCGATCGCGACGTTCTACCGCGACAGCGACAAGCTCGATCATCAGACCCGGGCCATTGCCTACGAGAAGGCTATGGAACTGGTCTATTTGCGCTATCCCGAGGACCGCGAGGCCGCGGTGTTCTATGGGCTGGCGCTGAACGCCTCTGCGCTACCCACCGACAAGACCTACGCCAATAAACAAAAGGCGGCGCTGATACTCAACAAGGTCTGGGTCGAGCAGCCGAACCATCCTGGAGTCGTCCACTACCTGATCCACAGCGACGATTCGGCGCAATTTGCCCAGGCGGGCCTGGACGCTGCGATCTGCTATGCGAAGATCGCGCCCGATGTGCCGCATGCGCTGCACATGCCCTCGCACATCTTCACCCGTCTTGGTTTGTGGCAGCAATCGATCGATTCGAACCGCGCCGCTCATGCTGCGGCGCTTGCCTATGTTCAAAAGACGCGCGGACCGGACGGCTTTGACAGCGAAACCGTCCATACCATGGATTATCTCGAATACGCCTACCTGCAAACCTCCCAGGATCAAGAGGCCAAAGGGGTCGTCGACAAATTGCTCGCATTTCGCCAAAGCGCCGGCGCGAACTTGCCCACGGCTTACGCCGTCGCGGCTATTCCGGTGCGGCTCGCGCTCGAACATCGCGACTGGCCTGCTGCCGCCGCTCTCGGGACCCCGACGGTCGGGTTTCCGCTCGAACGCTTCCCCTGGGCCGAGGCGATGATCTCGTATGCTCGCGCGCTCGGCATGGCACAGACTGGGGACATTCCCGGCGCCCAGGCGGAAATCGCCAAGCTGCAATCGCTGAAAGACAAGCTGCTGGAAGCAAAGGACACCTACTGGGCGAACCAGGTCGAGGTCGAGCGTCTGGGGGCTACCGGCGTCCTTGCCCACATCCAAGGTGATGACAAGAAAGCGCTCGAACTGGTGCGGGCAGCTGCGGACCTCGACGGGACGATGGATAAGCATCCAGCCACGCCCGCCTCGGTGCTGCCGGCGCGCGAGTTGCTCGCCGACTTGTTGCTGGAGCTCAACCAACCTCGGGAGGCGTTTAAGGAGTATGAGCTGTCCTTGCGCGCCGAGCCCAACCGCTTCCGCAGTATTCTCGGCAAGGCCCGCGCCGCCAAACAATCGGGCGATCTCCCGGTATCCCGCGACGCCTATCAAAAGCTGGTGGCGCTGAGCAACCCGGCCCCGTCCGAGCGCCCAGAGCTGTTGGAGGCCCAAGCCTTCCTGACGAATTGACGCCGGCGTCATACGGAGGCGCAAGCTGTTTAGTAACGCCCTCACACCCGCGTCAGGGACGGGGCGGGATGAAAGGGATGCCACCGCACAGCGGCCGGGTTGATGGACACGGTTTCCGTTTCGTGTCGCCGGTCCTGATATAGAGCCTGCACGTGAGACTGGTTGGCGACGTGCTTTCGAGTTCGTCCCAGGGCAGAATGTTGATTCCATTGCGGGGTATTGAGTCAAGACCACGCACATGCGAGGCATCTTGCAGCCGCTACTATCGCGTGTCAGACCACGCGTCACTGAGCTCCGCTAATATCTACGCCTATGCCGGATAAGACAAGGGAGGTCGCAATGAACTTCTTCGGAGACAAGCGTTTTTGGTATGCGATTGTCGGCGTGATCGTGGTGGTGATTGTGGCGGCTGTATTTTGGCCACGCAACCAGCCTATGGAACCTTCTATGCCAGCGGCGACAAATCCACCGGCGACGACGCCATCGACTCCGTCAACAACAACGCCGCCAAAACAGTAACGTCGGATACTCACCTCTACACCGCCCACACACGCGCGGCCCGGTTGTGGGGGGCTTGCCGTTCCGTGTGGTGGCGGCCCCAGCTATCAGCTAGTCCCGCCGAAACCTCGTTCGCGACGCTGCCTACTCGAACCATCCGCAGGGTTGTTTGTACGCCGCTCCTCGTGCCGTTCAAAGTGTCAATCCGCGCCCTACGCGAGCGCAACGCAGAGAAACCAAGTAACGGAGATCATCCATCTCCTGACATTAGCTTCTGATAAACCCGCGCGGCCTCGATGGGGTCGTTCATCGGCACCGTCACGCTCACACTCTGGCTCTGCACCGGTCCGTTGTTAGGTCCAGTGAGCACAACCGCCGACGTGTCCTCCGGCCGCGCGCCGGTTCTACGCCGAGGAATAGCGTTTCGCCGCCCCTCTCCGCTCGTTGATTGCAGCCATGCGGCACATGGTGGCCCCCGAGACCGACCCCCTTCCTCAGCCGTCGCCGTCCAGATTAGGGGGCATGAGCGACGCGTGCATCCGGTCGCTACGCGCGCGCGAGACACAGACACGGGCAAAATCGGTGCCAGCCACCCCTCACTCCAATCATTAGATGGACGAAATCCACGGATTTCACTCCATTGTGATCGGCATACGCTTCGTCGGGCCCGGCGCCGAGCGATATACCGACAAGGCCGGAGGGTCCAAGACGGAACACGCGATCCCATGCCCGCACGGCGCTCAGGATTTCCTGGTTTCATATGAGAGGGATTGGACGTGCCCTTCGGTACACCGTCAGTTTACACCCCCGAGTTGGCCGAGGAGATATGCGCCCGCCTTTCCGCCGGCGAATCCCTCAAGTCGATATGCCGCGATCCCGGCATGCCGCCGTTTAGCACTGTTCAGGGATGGGCGAGGACCAATCATTGTGGGTTCACCGCCCTTTATAATTGTGCCCGCGAACTTCAGGCCCAAACGTTCGCCGATGAGTTGATAGACATTGCGGATGATGGGACCAACGATTGGGTTCGGCGAGAGAACCAGCGGATAAATAAACTGCCGCCCTCTCAATCTCTTTCGGTCTTGTCCCGTTACCATTTCCCTGACAATCACATCCTCTGGCCACACCGAGCTATCCGACATATGAATTAATCCACTTTCTAGGGTTATATATTTTAGGGGGATCTTCTAAGGGCCAAGAAGAAGGATAAGAGAAGAATGACCCCTTAGTCATCCCCTCATTTTGCGGACTTTCGGCCTGGCGTAAGGAAAAAATCAGGAAAGGCCAAACCCTTGTGGAAACAAATCCTGGTGGCCCTCGCCGGGTTCGTTTGTTGCTTTCTGGCTGAGCGGGATTCCCCGGCATGATGTGCGCCTTCAGGCTGAAGTCTCCTTCAATTCGCGGAGCCGGCCATGAGTGCGTGCAAGACATTCTCCCATCAGCAGGTGCATCAGTTGCTGGACGAGATGCTGGGGCGGGGCCTGCACGCCAAACGCATCGCCTCGCTCGCCGATGCCACGCTGGGAGTGATGCACACGGCCTCGTTGGCGGTCTGCACGATTGGCCATGGCCTGGCGATGGCGCGCGGCCTGAATGCCCGGCACGCGGTCAAACAGGTTGATCGGATGCTGTCCAACCCGGGCATTGATGTCGATCAGATCCTGGCGCTCTGGCTGCCGTTCGTGATCGGCGCCCGCACCTCGCTGTTGGTGGCCATGGACTGGACCGACTTCGACGCTGATAACCAAGCCACCATCATGCTTTCCTTGATCACCGAGCACGGCCGCGCCACGCCGTTGGTCTGGCTGACGGTCAACAAGGCTGAACTCAAGGACCGGCGCAGCCTCTACGAACGCCGCGTGTTGGTCCGCCTGGCCGAGATCGTGCCGGCGGGGGTTGGCGTCTGCATCGTCGCCGATCGAGGCTTCGGCGATCAGAAATCTTTACCGGCTGCTGACCGGGGAGTTGCACTTCGAGTACGTCATCCGCTTCCGTGGCAATATCAAAGTGACGGCTGCCAGCGGCGTCACCCGCTCCGCCGCGGCCTGGGTTAGTCCAAGCGGGCGGGCGCGCGTGCTTCGCGGGGCCATGGTGACGGCGGATCGCTACCCGGTCGGCACCGTGGTCTGCGTGCGCGACCCTGAGATGAAGCAGGCCTGGTGCCTGGCGGCCTCCAGCACCGAGGCGACGGCCAAGGACCTGACTGGCTATTACGGCAGTCGCTGGGGCATCGAGTTCTAGTCTGCGAGATACCAAGGACCTCCGCTTCGGCATGGGTATGGGATCGGTGCACGTGAGCACCCCGGAGCGGCGTGACCGGCTGTGGCTGATCAACGGGCTCGCGGTCGTCCTGTTGACACTACTGGGGGCCGCAAGTGAGGCAGTTGGCTACGACAGGATGCTGAAGACCAACACGTCGAAGCGGAGGGAGCACTCGCTGTTTCGACAGGGCTGTATGGTCTACGACCTGATCCCCACGATGCCCGAGCGTTGGTTACAGCCGCTGATGCTGGCGTTTACCCGACTGCTCGACCAGCAGCCGCTGTTCTCTCGAACTCTGGGCCTCGTGTAGTGGCGCTGTGTAGTTATGAGGGAAGTCTTGAGGAATGACCCGGGTGCACGTTTCATCAACACCACATGCACGTTTCATCAACGGTGCCGATCGTTACGGTAAATCAGGAGGTACAGGTTCCCGCGGGCGCGCACCCAGTGGTCGCAACCGTTACGCTGCCATCTCTCGCTGCGCCAGCAGGCGGATAATGAAGTTCCACATGCGCTGTCCACGCTTGTCCATGTACCTGTCCGGGTATCTGACCGTCTTGCAGTCGACGCGGATCGCCAGGCCTCCGGTAACTAGCTTGCCCGCCCAGCACATGATTGCCCGCATCTTCGCGATGTCCGCATCCAGGCGTTCAGTTGTCGAACAGATGAGAAACCCGTCATGCACCGGCATGCAGAGCCGGATTCCGGCATCCACCGCCAGGGTGACGACAAGCCTCATGATCTCGCTTCCCGCGGACTGCACCGGCCAGTTCATAATACTTCGGGGCTGGAATTCATCGATCCGCCGAATATGGCGTTTCCAGCCCAGGCAAGTGGTCATATTGCCATCCATCTGAGCGCGGTCCTTCACCTGCTGAGCCCAGCTCCAAAACGTGCGGTAGGTATCTCGATGACGTTGCAGAATTGTCCGCGCCACCGACGGCTGCACGCCGGCTCGGATCGCCATCGACTGGAATTCCATCCCGTAGGCGACGCCCAACACACAGGTCTTGCATACGTCTCGGATTGCCTCGTGCGTTTCCTTTGTGGCTCCCGCCGGTGCCAGTCCGTTGGCTATCGCAAACGCCAAATACGGGTCACCCGACGCGTAGTCAGCCATCATTCGCTCGTCGCCGGACAGCGCGGCCGAAATTGCATTCTCCTGCGACGAGAAGTCCAGATAGGCCATGGCCTCACCTTCAGCCGGCTTGATCAGGCCGCGCATCCATGTCGCCGGACCAAATACCGATTTGGAATTGGATGGCGTGTTGCGAGCCGTCAGACTGCCGAAAGACGACAGCATCGTCCTGTTGTGACCATCCGGGCCGACTGCCAGATCGGTCAGCCGCATCGCCCCGAGAGATGAACGCACCTCATGCACCTGCCTCAGCGTGGGATGAACGTCTTTCAGGTCTTCAAGCGTCTTCTTGTCCAGCCTTGGCGCTCCCGATGGAAGTCGCGGCCAGGATATGCCGTGCCGTTCGCACCAGAGCAGGAACCTGGAAGCGCTAAAATGGTCCTCAACGTAGGCGTCAAAGTCTGCTGGCAGTGCGCGGATCAGTCCGCCCCTAAGCCATTCCCAATTGTCCGAAAGCTGGCCGAGCATGGGGGCATCGATGGGTATTCCGTGGTGCACGACCCATGCGCTTCCCAATCATGTAGTGCCCGCGGAATAAGGCTCGAGGCCAATCGATAGTGTCCGCCATTGCGGGCAATAGTGCCTCAAGTCCGTAAACATCGGATGCGCAGTAATCCAAGATCGCCCGCTGTTCCTGTGGTGTGAACACCTCCTTCGACAAGATCAAAGATATCATCTGATCCTTGTCGGCTACGTCTATGTGGCTAAGTTTCCGGTATTCCAGCGCATCCGGCAGCCGGTTACTTGTGGAAATTAGCCCATTAGTTTGCACACGATGCTCGCAATACAAGTCCAGCACATACTGCGGCATCTCCCAACCGAGTTGAATGAAACAACCCATCTCTGCCGGGACGTAATAAGCCACGAATAGAGATTGCGGCCAACATCGAAAGGCGCTTGTGTTAGACTGAGTAGTTCGTGGCCCCACATGCGGATTTCGCGGCCGCTTCTAAATTCCTTCGCTACCATGCACCTGACACGCGGGCGCTCTCCGTCGGCGCCACCAAATTCAAAGTCGCACAACCAGACCTCGGAAAACTGTGCGGGGATCGGGCCGCCAATTGGCAGAGCTAGCGATCCGATCGGTGCAAGCATCTGGCTCAGACTTTACCGCGTAACTGCTCCAACAACTCGTGGCTGGCGCTGGCAATTACCCGGCCCTTGAACGCCTTTTTGACCAGCTCGGGAAGGTCAAACGCCGGCCACACAGGCTCGCCCAGAACGCCCTCCGCAACCCACACTCTATATTTGCCCTGGCTCAAGTCGGCTTCCTGCCGCACCCAATTGGTCACGGCAGCGATAGCCAACTCGCGTGCCGTGTCGTTGTATTCGTTGCTCTTGGATAGCGGGTCCTGAGCTACAATCGGGTTCAGGAAAATCAGACCGCCACGTGTTATGGAAACGCGCAGCACGACTTTCTTGGCATGGCTCTTCAGAAGATCGTTCTTAAAAACATTCCACACCGCAGGTACAACGAGATAGTTCTCGGTGTTCATCTGCGCCTTCACTTCGAAGACGGCGCAAGGCCCGTAGTGAGCAGTCGGGTGCGTGCGAAAGAACTCATCCTTCTTAGGTTTTCGCACCGCGACGTTCGTTACGATCTCACGGGTCCCTGCCAAGACCGTCTCTTCAGACGAGATCACCAACGAGGCAAGATCGTCCAACACGTCCTTCGGGACCGCAATCGCCTCCCCGTCGTCTTCCAACTCCAGACTGCCCAAACTAGACGGCGCGTGCCCATTCAGGCTTTGACGGGGTGTCGAAGATGCGGAGGGGGTGGTATTTTGTTTGTCGTTTGCCGTTTGCGTGCTATTACTCATTGCGAACCCATTACTTTAACGTGCCGCCCGCCCTATTGCGGCCGGTTTTCTTTTAGTGACTATGTCCTTCGGCCGATCAACGGGCAGCCGGCGTCAGCGTCCTTCTGTGAGCTTCTTCGATCTCGGCGACGGCCTGCTCGACGTCTAAACTCGGAGGTCGCTAAGCGGCGGCCTTCGGCGTCTGTTCCAGGCTTCGCCGCCAATCGGCGCTCGCCTCTTTCGATATCAGTCGACGTGTACCGAGCTGCAAGAATCGAGGCCCATCGCCTCGACGCCACAACTGATAGAGGAAGGCACGGGAAATGCCGTTTCGATCGCAGAATTCTTGGACGCCGTAAGCGTCTTTCGGGTCATGCATGTTCGCGTCGCTCCTTGAGTGGACGGAGCGGAACATAGTTATAGCAAAATGAGCGGCCTAAATTGGCAAATTGTCGGCGCTTTTATTTTCGCGCATTTTCAGGGAGTGTCGTCTTGCGGGGGCGGCCAACGGATCGATGGACGTTGTTTTTATGGAGGGACCGCCCGCGAGACACCGACAGTCCGTGGTTTTCAGCCCACAATTCGCACTCCCGTCTCGTTGGCTTTGGCTCCATTGGCTTTATCCAAGCAAGGAAATCACCCTCCACCTCGGCCTGTCGGATCGGCCTAGCCTCTGATCTTTAAATCGGGGAGGGTTAAGTCTGAGGTGCATCTATCGCGTCCCGGGAGTCGATGACGCGGACGTGAAAATAGACCGTCCCTTCCCCTCGGACGACGTTCCCCTCGTCGAGATGCAAGCGAAGATAGAACCATGCTCGGGTTGGAATCCAAATGAAGTCCGCATCCGGCGCACCTCTCGCGCCGTAGGCGACCAACGAACCTGAGTACAGCTTATTCTTCAGGGTCATCTGCAAATGATCTTTGAACGCCAGAAATAGTCGGAAATCATCTTTCTCTTCGTCAAATATGAGGCGGTTTAGAAGTTCCTTTTTCTGGCCGATCCTGAAAAATTCGTCGACTGCTCAAATATCTGTGGTCTTTCGCCGTCGCGAAGTTCGGCAAATCGTTCCGCGTGTTGGCGGAACTGGGTAATTTGATACTCATCAGCAAAAATCTCGGCGGCTTGAAAAAGCCATGCCCCGCGATCGAACCATTCCTTCGATACCTTGCCGTCGAACGGCCAGTGCTGCATCGGGCTTGACGCGCTCATGTTGTACCTCTGATCACAACGACATTTCGGCGTGGTTCAAATCAGGGTCGCACGCGAAGCCGGGTTAACGCTGACTGAGCGGATGATGGCAGGCTGACGTTTTCGGGTGTGGTGCGAATATGTCTCGACGCGTTGGCGTAGCAGCGATGCTGCCGGAGAGTGACCGCAAAGACCTAGCCATTCGGGCGTTGGCACGGTCGGCAACGATCAGCGATTTGTCGGCCCGGCACGGCGTGAGCCGCAAGTTCGTCTACCAGCAAGCCCGCAAGGCCGGTGCGGCATTGGATGATGTTTCTTATCTGGCGCGCCGGAAGACGAAGTGCTGTTTCAGTTGACCGTCACCAAGACATGGCTGCGCCAGGTGGTCGTCGCGCTGCCTCTGATCTGCCGCAGTTCGTATCGCGGCGTCGTGGAGTTCTTGCGTGATCTGCTGGGCATGCCCATCAGCATCGGCACCGTTCATCACATGCTCCAGTTGGCCACGCGGCAGGCGGGGGTCGTCAACCATGCCAAGACCTGTCCGGTATTCGTGTGGGCTTGCACGATGAGATCTTTCAGGGCGCAAAGCCGGTGCTGGCCGGCGTCGATGCCGCATCGACTTATTGCTATCTCCTGGCCATGGCGGAACATCGCGACGCCGACACCTGGGGTGTGCATCTACTCGATGCCACCCGGCAGGGGCTGAAGCCTGACTGCACGATTGCCGACGCCGGGCAAGGCTTGCGCGCTGGGCAGCGGGCTGCCTGGGGCAACACGCCGTGCCATGGCGATGTGTTTCACATCACGCGTCAATACGAAGGCCTCGCCAACACGCTGTCGCGCCTCGCCAAGGGGGCGCGGTCGCGGTGCGAAAAGCTGGAGGCCAAGATTGGCCGCACGGGTCAGCTTGGTCCGGACGACGAACTGGCCGTGGAGCTTGCATGGCAGACCGAGACCCAGGCGCAAGGACTGGCCCGCGACATCCGAACGCTCACTCAATGGTTGAGCCATGACGTTCTGGCGCTGGCTGGGCCGGGCCTGGCCACGCGGCAGATGTTGTTCGACTTCATCGTCGAGGAGTTGGCGAAACGTGAGCCGGAGGACGTGCGGCGCATTCGCCCGCTGCGCGTGGCGCTGCAGAACCAGCGCGATGACTTGCTCGCCTTCGCCGGCGTGCTCGACGCCAAGCTGGCCGACATCGCGCAAGCCCATGTCATCCCTGAGCCCCTCGCGCGTGAAGCGTGCGTGCTGCACCGATTGTCGAGCACCTCGACCGCCTATTGGCAGGGATGGAACCGACTTCGGGCGAAGCTGGGCGACAAATTCCACCGGCTGTTCGACGCCGTCAGCCAGGCCATGGCGCAAACACCGCGGAGCAGTTCGCTGGTCGAGAACCTCAATTCACGACTGCGCAACTACTTCACGCTGCGCCGCCACCTGGGCGGTTCATACTTGGGCTTGCTGCGGTTCTTCTTGAACCATCGGCGCTTCATGCGCAGCCGACGTGCCGAACGCAACGGCAAGAGCCCGCGCGAATTGATGACCGGCCAAGGCCATCCGCATTGGCTGACGCTGCTCGGCCTCGGGCCAATTCAACCCCGGCAAGCCTGACTCAAGACTGACCTGGGGAGGGTTGGCCGCCTCCCGCAGTGGACGCCCTTCCGAACCGAATCCAGCCCACGGACCGGCGGTTTCCGTGCGACTCTGCAACCCAAAAGACCGCTGATTTGAACCACGCCCGGGGAAGCTTCACCCTGACCTCACCAAACAGCGTCGCAATCCGGTGCGGCCGCCAACCCTTCACGTGGCACCTCCCGCTGCATGACTGACATCCGGCCGAAACAGCGTGTGTTGGCGAGCCTGCGCCGCAACGACCTCCTGCTGGACATGCACCAGCAGCCGCTTCGCCTCGGCTAGCGTCAGACCCAAAGCAGCGATGTTAGCAAAACCATCAGGCCGGCTGATCGCCATTACCTCGCAACTTCGAGAAACGCAGCGTCCATTCCATCCGCGAGTCCCCAGCCGGTAACATACCCCTACCGGTCATATCGCTCTGACTATGATCCCCTAATGTCTGGGCGGTCCCTGGAGCTGACCTGGCCGAAAAACCCGCAACGAGTAGATCGCCGCCGTTCTGAGTGATCAAGCGGCGAAGTGAGCGGGGACCGCGAGGGCGCCAACAGTTGGCAGCTTGATCTTAGCGAGGCCGTTTGAAACGGACTGAGCCTCATGGTTGCGCATCTGGAAGGGGCTGACCTCAGCGACGGCACCTCGAGGGCCACCCTCGAGCGTGAACTGATCTCGCAGCTTTGTGAAATACTGTTTGATCCCGGTCAAAGGGCACAGCTCAGAGTATGCTATCGTAACGCCTAGCGTTATACGGCCTCATTCGAGGTCGATCGCGCCAATCGAAAGGCGACCGTGCTATGCTCGATGAAGCTGCATATACTGCGGGCGATCTGATGACACGCGACGTGGCCGTGGTGCATCCGGATACTTCACTGCTCGAAGCGGTGAAGTTGATGGTGCGGCGGAGGATCAGCGGCATGCCGGTGGTAGACGATTCCGGTGCAATCGTTGGCATGATGAGCGAAGGTGACCTGATTCGCTGGCACGAGGGCTATACCGAAAGGCAGGCTCGTTGGCTCGACATGTTGGCCGAGGGCACAGAAATCGCGTCGGCTTTCTTGAATGAGATCCAGGAGCGCCAGCGCAAGATCAAATCAGTCATGTCAGCCGGCGCCACGACAGTCACGGAGGATACGCTGGCACGCCAGATCGCTCAGTTAATGTATGCCAAGAACATCAAGCGGGTTCCCGTGCTACGAGACGGCAAACTAGTCGGCATCGTGGCGCGTTCCGATCTTGTGCGAGCACTCGCCCAAAAGCTAGACGAGAAGCGAGCCCCTAAGATTGAGCTGAAGACGTTGGACGAGGCGTTACGGCACGGGCGGGATGCAGATCGCTGACCGAGCTACTGATTCGTCATCCGACCCGCGCCCAGGTCACAACGATGTTGCGACGCGAACAGGGGCCATAGAAGGATGTGGGTTGGATGGGGCGGCGCTTGAGCTCGACCGTAACGCCAAAGGTGAGGGCCACATCAGCGCCGAGACACCGTGTGGGTCATCCCGACCGACGAGAAACGCTTGATTGCCCGTTACACGGTGTCGGCCTGCAAACCGGTCGCACATCAGAGAGCGAAGCTCCAAAGCCCCGAGTCATTGATAACCTGTTCAGCTTCAATCGGATCTCAGCAACGGTGAACTGCCAATCGGCTTTGACATGTTTTTTATGTGTGGAACGATTTTGGAAGGTCAACTTTCGTGACAAACACGACAATCACTCGTCGCTTCCCGCATCGGCGCCGTTATCCGCAACGCGAGCCACGGAGACTAACCTCCAGGACTTCGCGACGTCACATGTCCTGCGGAACGGAACATCGATATTGATCAGAGCCGTTCGGCCGGATGACGAAGAGCGCGTGCGGCTTGCTTTCGGTGAACTTGAAAGGACGTCGATTTACACGCGCTTCTTCGGGTACAAGAAGGCGTTGACAGCCGCCGAGTTGAAACAGGCCACAAACGTAGGTCGTTGCGCTGTGGGCCACGATAGATTCAGATGGGGCGGAAATCATTATTGGGGGAGGACGGCACGTTCGCAACGCCAAATCCCCTGGCGCCGAGGTGGCGTTCACCGTCGAGGAGGACTATCACGGACAAGGAATTGCGAGTTGCCTCTTGGGTCACTTGGTCCGTATTGCGCGCGGTAAGGGTCTACGCTTTTCCCCAGACATCGCTGCGGAAAAGTGGCCCCCGAGGGGCAGTTTCGCCGCGTCATCAACACAGCGCGGCGAACAACGCGGTGCCTGCGGTGGTCGGTTTGTTCATGTCGTATAGCCGGGTGTTGGGTAGCACTTTGGGGTAGCCGACCATGACAGACGGACTGAGCCCGCTCTATCAAGAACTCCTGGGCGGCAGCTACGATTGCGTGGATCGCATTGTTCTGAATGCATATTTTGGAATGGCCCATAGTCCCGGTGGTTTCCGCGTGTGGTGGCGGGCCCTCACGGGATCGGACGAAACCCTTGACAATGCCCATCTGATGCGGTTGGCTGGTCGCTTCAGCCAGCGCGTTCGCGGCTATGCCAAAGCGCACGACATTCCAGTCATCGACTGTGTGGCAGGAGCGCGCAAGCATGACGTGGCCGATGACTACCTGGCCAAGACAACGGTCACCGAAGGTTTGTTTCTGGTCCTGGTCGGTCGAGCCCAGGCACCGGTGTGGCACGTCGGGGCGAATTATCACCTCGAGAAGAAGAAGCCTTACGTCAATCATTATTCGTTCATATTCTCGATTGGGACTGGGGGCATCTCACCATCAAGATCAGCGGGCATCCACCGTTCCCCGCCCAGGTGATCTTAAATGGCCACGAATACGTCGCCTGCCAGTCGCGTAAAGTCGGCATCGGATTTACCAAGGAAGGCAACTGTTTCACCGCCATCGCCGACACGGCCGGCTTCGCAAAGATCGCAGCGACCTTGTCCGAGCAACGGGCTGTAGGGCGATTGAGCGAGGTCTGCGAGCGGTGGATTTATCGCTGCTGCTTGTGCTTCGCACTCGACTTCGAGGAGCAGAGACGCAGCGGCTTTCGCTATCACTTCTCCAACTATCAGATGGAGTACAGCCGAAATCTGATATTCCTGGTTGGCGGGCGCATGGAGCAAGTGTTCCAGGCCCTGATCGATCGCAGCCGGGCGCCGCTGGACCTGAAGACGATAAAGACGATCCTCGGCGACAAGGGACGGCCAAAATACCGCCCACGAAACATGAAGGCGGCAGAGTGGGAAGTCACGGTCGAGAGACCTACGTATGATCTGACGGTCTTCAAGCTGCATTGCGGCAAGTTGGTGCTGAAGATCTATTCAAAAGGCGAACGCGTACTTCGCATAGAGGCTGTGGCTCACAATATCCGGGAGTTCAACTGCGGGCGCTTGCTGGATAACTTCCCCGAAATCGTCCGCCGATTGAAGGGCATGCTCGAGCAATTCATGCAGGCGCTGAGTTGCATCGATCAGTGCTTCATCGGCGATGAGATGCTCGAGCGTCTGCCGTTGGCGTCGCGGGTCGGGAAATCGATGGTCGGGGGCATCGATCTCAACAAGCCGCGCCTGCGTCATGTCGCCGGGGCAGTCATCGCGTTGTCTGCCTCACCCGACGGCTTCACCGCCTCCGCCTGGCCGATCAGGTTCGCGCATTCGGCGATCAAAGCCCATCCGCCTACGGTCCCCGCCAGGCCGCGTACGATCTGAAGAAGCTGCGCGGCAAAGATGTCGTCCAGCGGATCGGCTCGACGCGTCGCTACGAGGTAATGCCGTCCGGTCTGCGCGCGATCACCGCTTTGCTCGTGCTCCAAGCGAAAGCCATCAAGCCGCTGCTTGCAGCCGCTCAGGACATCCGTCCCACCCGCGGAGGACAAAACCCACGACCGATCGACCGCCACTACCAGGACCTGCAACTTGCCATGAAGGGCGTCTTTCACGAACTTGGGATCGCTGCCTGACCATCGACAAAATTTTTGTCGGGCTTCGCCCTTAAGCGCCTATCGCAGTTCGAGGCTGACGTGCTTGCAGCAACACGATCAAGAGGTCATCCATGTCACACTCTCGCTCGAGGCAGAACAATCCGAGAATAAGTCCCTCTAGATGTTTAGTCCCGGCATTTGCTGGAGCGGGTTGGGGTGTCGTTGTGGCTATGATGTCCAGCACTTGCATATACTCGTAGCGTGCGAGGCCTTTGACCCAGCTTTCCCACTATTGCGCGTTCGATGACATGAGACTGTCGGTATTCCGCGGGTTTGCGACGAGCCTGTCGATTGTGGTGCTAAAGCGGTTCGGCATGTGCGCTGAAAGTCATTAAAATGCCTTGACCATCATCAATTCGATGTGATGGGCTGAGAGTAACGAGGTATCGGGCCATGTTCATCCGCGTCAAGAAGCACGATCTGTCGGATGCACCACGCGAAAGCGGGTCGCAAGGCGGTCCCCACCATTAAGGTCGAGGAGCCGACGGTCGCTGCCAGATCCTCGGCCTGCTCGCCGGCCGGTCGGTCATTCCGAATCCATGGTGCTCTGAGATATACCCGTACATCTCCGGATCGGCGCGTTCGCCAATCCCTGGCATAGACATACCGCCCGAACTCGCTCGTCTCCGACCGCGCCATGACCGGGCTTGAGCAATTCGGCCCCGCCTCGCGGGTGACGACCTCGCACGCGGCGGCCTTGTCGCTGGCTGCCGGGCTGAACGAGACCCAGAGCACGTTCCCCACCACCGCCGCAGCGCTCCAGAAGCTGGTTAAGCCGCCGGCTTCGTAACTCCTGCGGCCAGATGACTGGACATGGCGACCCGCCAAGCCTGCAGCAGCGTGAACATGATGGCGATCAGGGTCGGCCCGATAAACAAACCCAAGAAACCGAAGGCGACAAAGCCGCCAAAGACCCCCAGGATCGTCAGCGACATTGGCATCTCAATGCCGAAACCGATCAGCCAGGGCTTGATCAAATTGTCGACGAGGCTGACGAACACGCCCCATACGATCATGAACACGCCCCAGGCCCGAAGATCTTGCGCAAACAGCCACCAGGCCGCTCCGCCCCAGATCAGCACGAGGAGTGGGCCGCCGATCTGGCTGATCGCGAGCAGCAAGGCGACAAAGCCCAGCATCGCCACTCCCGGGACGCCGGCGACCGTGAGACCGATGGAGAGAATAGCGGACTGAATGGCGGCGGTGCCGACCACGCCGTAAGCGACGCCGCGTATCGCCCCGGCCGCGACCTCGAGCGCCCGCTCCGCGAGCGGACCGCCGAGGCGCCGGAGTGCCTCGTGCAACACCGCCACCAGCGCCTCGCCGTTGGTCCAGAACATGGTCGCCACCACAAGTGAAAGGAGCACCTGTACCAAGCTGTCAGCCAGACCCCGCGCGGCACCGAGCATCACCTGTTCCAGATTGGCCCTGTAGGGCTCTACCACCGTGAAGAGGTCGCCCTCGGCCTCGACTAAGCGGTCCCAGGCCGCTCCCAGACGTGGGCCGACGAGCGGCAGGCCTCCGATCCAGGCGGGCTCCACCGGTGTGGCTGAGAAATAGGTTTCGACACGCTCCATCCCTTTACTCAGCTGATCGGCAAGGTGGGGCACGATGACGAGCATGGGCAGAACGACGATTACGAGCGAGAGCAGCAGCAGGAGCGCGGCTGCCGGTCCGCGGCCAAGCCCGTAGCGGACGAGAGCTTGACGCAGCGGCCAAGCCGCGGTCGCTAGCGCCGCGCCGAACAGGATCGAGGTCGTGAACGGCTTCACGATCGCCAGGACGCCGATGAAGAGGCCGATAAAGAGCAGCGCGAGAATGCTGCGCTCGATCAAGGCCACCCTCGCGGCATCGTCGCGCCCTCGTTCGTCGGCAGATTGACTGAATTCATCTAGCATGGTCACGGCAGGGGGCTTTGCGGGTTTTCTTTTTTTCCGGGACATCGCATGGCCTCGGCAGGTGCGACAAAGATAAGCTGTCAGTCCCCCTCCGAGGATGATCCAGATCAAGGGGTCGTATCCCATGGGCGCTAAAATAGTCGCCTTCTGGGGTATTTGACATGGGGTTTGCGTTTCCGGGGTGCATTTGCGAACGATTTATGAATGTCCCCAGTTACCCGCATCATCGCTTGGATCGTGATCGGGCCGCGAATGGCTTCAACCAGTGCCCATACTGCGACTTTCTGGGCTGTCCACAGTGAAGGCAGATATTCGGCATCGAAAAGGTCCTGAGGGGAAAAACTCAGGAAAACCTGGCTCAAGTCGTCACACAACAGCGCAAGGATAAGATGCGGATACAGCCAACTTCGTGCGCCGAGGTCGGTACGCGCCGGCAGCTTATCGATATGGAGCAGGGATTTCAGCCGTTTGAACGCAAGTTCGATTTGCCACCCAAGCCGGTCAAGCAAGGGGCAGAGGTTTGGCCACCACCAGATGCCGCTACGGTAGTGCAGACACTCCCGCAACGACAGCCCAGTCAGGGTCTCGAAATGGTCGCGGTAGTCAGCCGACGGATCGGTTGCCGGTCCGGCCGGCGTCGGCGCGGTGATCGAGGTCAAGGCGACGGATCGAGTGCTGTGGCGCCGGTGTCCAAAAACCCCCGACCCATCGAAACCAAATTCAGCAGGGCGCGTTTACCCGATCGGCGACCCAAGTGCGGCGCCTTTCATGGGGGGAAATCCCGGTGACCGACAACCGTTGGGAACTGGCCGTTGTGACATTGGTGGCGATTGCGGTCTTCTTCTCGGTCTGGCACCTGGTGGCCCCCCTGATCGGCTAGCTCGGCCAGGCGCAGCTTGGTGGTCGGTGCCGCATGCTTGCGCGTCTGCTGCTCGATCCAGGCCGAGACGTGAAGGGGGCTGCGCGGCCGTGATCGATGTCATCCCGTTGTCCTCGCACCGGGCCATAATTACGAACGGCGCGGCGGGTGTGCGGATTGAAGATATTCGCCGCGAGGACTTCCAGGAAGCGGAGCGAGGCGCGCTCGCCAGGCTGCTGCGATAAGTGCCGGCACGACATATGTGCGGGCGTCGTCGACGATCCCAGCGCGGTCAATAATGGCAGGGAGCTGCTCGGTCATTGGCGCGACCTCGAAGACCGTGCGACGGCGGGCCGGCGGGAGAGGCACCAACCGTCGCCATATAGCCAGCATGCTCGGTCTTTCGTATGTGGATCGCGGCGCAGAGACTGCACCGCGCGGCCGCAATAGTTGTGTCCGTCAATGTGTGCAAAAGCCATGGCACCCTAGCCAGTGATGTTTCTTTGTTCGGCTGAACGGGGTCGTTTCTTCGTCCTGGCCTGAAAACCCGATGACGGCGCGTGGGGCCGCGGTCAAGGACGGCCTTAGGCCGCCGCCTTTGCGGCGCGAAGCGTCCTTGACGGGGGTCCCACGCGTTGCCACGCTGGCACAGTTCGCAAGCGCGTTCATGCCGCCACCTTCATCTGCTGCTTCTTGTGTTCGCGCAGATCTTCCATGTTCAGATAACGCGGACTTTCCAGCCATTCCTCATGCGTCTCGACCGCCAGGGCCCGCACCAGCCGCAGGCAACTCGCCGGGCTGGGGAAGATCCGCACGACATGCGTGCGGCGTTTGATCTCCTGGTTCAACCGTTCCAGCATGTTGGTCGATTTCATGTGCTTGTGGTGCGACAGCGGCAGCCGATAATAAGTCAGCGTCTCCTCGATGTTCTCTTCCACCCAGTCGCAGAGCCGAGCGTATTTAGCGTTCCACTTGTTCAGCCATGCGGCGAGGTCGCGCCGCACTTCGGCGATCTCGCGACGGTCGTAGATCCAGCGCAACTCTTGCAAACAATCGTCGTTCGCCCGCCGTGGCAGGTGGTCCATCGCATTCCGCAGGAAATGCACATAGCAGCGTTGCCAGGCGGCTTCCGGCAGCACCTCACGGATCGCCTGCTTCAGGCCGGGATGATCGTCCGAGACCACGAATTCCACGCTGTGCAGCCCACGCTGCTTCAGTTCCAGTAGGAAGTCCCGCCAACTCGACGCACTTTCCCGGTTGGCCAGGTCCACCGCCAGAACCTGTCGGTGACCGTCACTCGCAACCGCGATGGCAATCAGCGCCGCCTGGCTGGCGATCACCCCGCCTTCGCGCGCCCGTTCGTAGCGCGCGTCCAGTATCAGGTAGGGATACGGCTCGTCCAACCGCCGCGTCGCGAAGGCCGTGAGCGCCGCATCCAGGGTCTTGTTCATCTCGCTGACCGACGAGGCCGAGAAGCTGTGGCCGCACAACTGCTCGGTCACCGCCTTGACCTTACGGGTCGAGACCCCCTGGACATACATCTCGGCCAGGGCGCTGACCAAGGCCCGCTCCGAACGCTGATAGCGCTCGAACAACTCGGTCGAAAACAGGCCGAAGCGGTCACGTGGAACGCGCAGCTCGATCGTGCCAACACGGGTGATCAGCGAGCGGCTGTAGAAGCCGCTGCGGTAGCCAAGACGCGAGCCCACGCGCTCGCTCCGCTCCGCCGCCAACGCCTCCGTCATCTCCGCCTCAAGGGCGCTCTGGATCGCCGTCCGTACCGCTGTCCGAAGAAAATCATCATCGCTCGACAGGATCGCTTTAATCGTGGTGACTTCACTCTTAACTTGCCGCTTGGTCATGGTGTGCGCCCTCTCCACAGGGTTGGTGACGTCGAACATCACCAAGCATGCCATGGCCGCTTCAGCCGAATTCAGCTTTTGCACATCGATCCGGACAGTATCGCCGCAATCCAAGACACCGGCTGGCATCCGGATCTCGAGCACCATCGAAGTCAATAAATCCGGCCAAGAAAGCGGGCCGTAAGTCTATCTTCGGCCTCGCGGGTCACCAACATCATGCCGACACCTTCGGCCGCGACGGGCGCCCGTGCTAGCTAGGCTAACGGGCTTTTCAGCACCACCAGCCGATCCATGCACCACGCTGGCGGACGGCCTCGCCCAAAACGGGTTCATCAGGGCAGGCCGAGTTATTGGCAGTCGCCCAATCTCATGCGAGTACGCCCAGGTGCTTTAAGCGCTAGCCTCGCAAATGGCCAATGGCGGCCGATGGCTACCGAGATGAACGCCTTTCAGGGGTTGGATATATAACCTAGGCTCGGCCTGGCCAAACGTTTAAATGGTGGCTTTGAATGAGAATAGGCTGTTGGACGGCCACCCAAGGATCAGCCGCACTGACCAGGAGGCGGCTCCCCCAAAATGCGCCCCCCACCAACGCGCCCGGCGATTTGTTTCGGAATCTTGGAAAACGTAGTGCCTTGAGGCGGCGCGAGCCGGACTGATCGACTGACGGCGGCGGTGCCGCGCCGATCGATCTTTAGACTGGGGTAGAGCAAGCCAATGCGTCCGATGCCATCGTAGTGCCTGCGACAGCCGATGCGGCCTCGCCTGAAAGCCTAGCACCAATAAGCGCCAGATCCTCAGCTGAGAGAGTTTCCTTCGCCAACAGATCGTCCGCGGCCTCATCCAGCAATTTTCGATTTGCGGCCAGGATGCGGACCGCGATTTGGAAAGCCTCGTCCGCTAATGTGCGGACAGCGGCATCGATGGCGCCAGCGGTTGCTTCGCCATAGTGCCGAGGGCGCCAGTCGCCACTAGCCTGCCTCCCGAGTAGCGGAGCGCTATCGTCTTCATAGGTTACCTGGCCGAGTTTCTTATCCATTCCAAAACGAGCAACCATACTTCTGGCAATATTTGTTGCCTTGGCGAGATCATCACCGGCGCCAGTGGATACCTCGTCGTAGATCAGGCTCTCCGCGGCGCGGCCGCCGAACAACACGGCCATCCGATTCATTAGTTCGGCCCGATCAATCAAGAAGCGGTCCTCGAGTGGACGTTGCATGGTGTAGCCGAGTGCAGCGATGCCTCGGGGAATGATCGAGACTTTCTGCACAGGATCGACGCCAGGCAGCGACATCGCCACTAAGGCATGACCAATCTCGTGGTGCGCAACTATATTCCGTTCGCGGCGAGTGAGGATGCGGTTGCGCTTTTCCAGGCCTGCAATAATGCGTTCAATCGCCTGGGTAAAATCCTCCAGAGTAACGTCATCGCCACGTCGGCGGGTTGCGAGCAGAGCGGCCTCATTGACCAGATTAGCAAGATCCGCACCGGAGAAACCCGGCGTGAGCGCGGCAATCGAATCCTCTGAGACTTGTGGCGCAAGCTGGATCTTCTTCAAATGGACACGAAGGATCTCAGCGCGACCCTTCTTGTCAGGGCGATCGACCAAAACCTGCCGGTCAAAGCGGCCAGCACGCAGGAGTGCCGGATCAAGGATCTCCGGCCGGTTAGTCGCAGCAAGCAGCACCACCCCAATTGATGGATCAAAGCCGTCGAGTTCGCTCAGCAGCTGGTTGAGGGTCTGCTCCTTCTCATCATGACCACCACCTCCCACGAAACTCCCTCGGGCGCGGCCGAGTGCGTCCAGTTCATCGATGAACACGATGGCCGGAGCTTTCTCCCGCGCCTGCTCGAAAAGATCGCGCACGCGGGCGGCGCCAACGCCAACAAACATCTCAACAAATTCCGAACCGGAAATTGAGAAGAAAGGCACTCCCGCCTGTCCTGCAACGGCACGCGCCAGTAAAGTCTTGCCGGTGCCAGGCGGCCCCACCAGCAGCACGCCCTTTGGCATGCGCGCGCCTAAGCGGCTGTGGCCAACAGGGTCCTTGAGGAAATCGACGACCTCCTGCAACTCCTCCTTGGCCTCATCAACCCCGGCTACATCAGCGAAGGTAACTTTGATGTCCGTCTCGACATAGATCTTTGCCTTGCTCTTGCCGATGGCCATGAGTCCTCCCACGCCCTGACCCGTCATCGGCCGGATCATGTACATCCATACCAGCAGGAAACCGACGGAGGGCAGGATCCAACCGAGTACGGTGACCAACAGACCTGGCGGAGGCTCACCTGAAAACGTAAGATTTGCCTTGGTCAGCCTCTGAGCGAGCTCGGGTTCAACGCGATAGGTTGAAAAGTGCTGAGGCTCGTTCGGCCTGGCTTCTCCCTTGAGCAGACCGCTGATTTGGTTCTGGCCAACGACGAGGTCGGAGACCTGTCCCTGATCGACCAGCTGCTCAAACTCACTATAGGGAATGGTTTTAGTCAGTGTCTGCCGCACCACGAAGTCCTGCAGCAGCATTACGGCGATCATCGCGATGGTGATGTACCAGAAATTGATGTGGTGTTCGCGCTTGATCTGCATGTCAGGCTCCAATCAGCATGGCTGCTTCGGTCAATTGTTAAACCCATGCCGAAAACCTAGTTGGTCCGCGGGGCTGGGTAGAATCAGTGGGCCGCCATCCGTTTGGCATCCCACATCCTGCAAAATTGCGGTACGTCCTCTGACGCCATCGCATACAACGCGGCCTGCGATAGAAAGCGACAAGAGCCGAAGCTGGGTCAACGTCGGCGCGCGCTGGCGCCGCCGGCCAGTTCGACCACCTCCGCGGTGATTTCGTCCTGCCGGATTTGCCGCTCGAGTGTTTGCAGCTCCGAAAGCATGTTTTTTAGATTGTTCTTCGCTGCCATCATGGCCGCGACGCGCGCCTCGTTCTCGGCCGCGAAAGCGGTCAGGGCAGCCTCACAAAGCTCGGCGAAAACGTACTCCTCGGCGAGGCGCGCCAGCAACAGCGCAGGCGGCAGGGTGATCAATGGCGGCTGACCCGATACCGGGACGGCAAACCGGCGAAAGTCGAACGGGAGCAACGAACGGCGCTCGGGCAAGACCCCTCCACCTGCTGACCAGGTCGGCACGATCAGACCGACGCGGCACCCTTGCAGATCCGACAACCAATCATAGAGCGCGTCCGCGATCCGACCGGCCAGTCCGGGGATCAGGCTAGCGTGCGGCACCATTCCGGCGTGCCACGCCACCCGGATCGCTCGTTCGGTGGCAAACGCGATCCCGCGTGTGCCGATCAGAAAAAGATCATCCGCTTCCGAGGAGGACCCCAGTGCGTTCAGCATCCGATCGCTGAAGGCGCCGGCGAAACCCTGCTCGCCGCCGAACAGGATGACGGCCGTTCGCCGCGGCTTGCTCGCCGCCGCTTCGTCCTCGTCCGGCACCAGCGCGAGCGCCTGGCCGATCGCGCCGCCTACAACCGACGCATGGGCCTGCAGCCCACGCAGCATGACCCGCGCCTGCTGCGCTCGGCTGGCGGAAATCCCGCGCATGGCGGTCACCACCTGCTCAAGCTGATGCAGGCTCTCGATACGTCGGATCGTTTCGGCCAGCCGTTCGGTCACCGCGACGGGTCCTGATAGCGTTGCGCCAGTGTGAGCAACGCCGCGGTAACAAGCTTGTTGTCCTCCGCTCCCAACTTTCCGCTGGTGGTCATCGCGCGGACCGCCGGCCGGGCATGCTCGTCGAGCCAGGCCGGCAGCGCGGTTCGCAGGGCAGCGATCTTGTCGGGCGAGACGGCATCCAGCAAGTTGTTGCGTAAGGCCAGCGCCAGCGCCACTTCGTCAGCCAGTCGTAACGGAGCATATTGCGGTTGGGAGAGCAAGGTGCGCAGTCGCGCGCCGCGTGCCAGTTGTTCCTTGACTCGCGGGTCGGAAACGCCGCCGAAGCGTGAAAACATTTCCAGTTCCAGGAACTGCGCATAGTCCAGTCGCATGGTGCCGGTCGCCTCCCGCAGCGCCGGCGCCTGCGTCTTCCCTCCGACCCGGCTGACACTTACGCCGATATCGATCGCCGGCTTCTGACCTTCCTGGAACAGCCGCGCGTTGAGTACAAGCTGGCCATCGGTGATGGAGATCAGATTGGTCGGTATGTAGGCGCTGAGGTTCCCGGCATCGGTCTCGGCGATGGGCAAAGCCGTCAGTGACCCGCTGCCCTTCTCCCGTGACAGCTTGGCCGCCCGTTCGAGGAGCCGAGCATGAAGGTAGAAGACGTCGCCGGGGTACGCTTCGCGGCCGGGTGGCTGGCGGGTAAGCAGCGCGATCTCCCGATGCGTCGCCGCGTGTTTGGTTAAATCGTCGATCACCACCAGCGCGTGCCGGCCGTGGTCGCGAAAATGCTCGGCCATCGTCATGCCGGCGAACGGGGCGATCCATTGCAGCCCTGGCGATGCGGTCGCGGCGGCGATGACAAAGATGCAGCGTCCCGGCGCGCCATGGGTTCGCACAGCATCGATTACGCGTGCCACGGACGAGGATTTTTGGCCGATCGCAATGTAGATACAGATCAAGTCGGAGGAACGCTGGTTGATGATTGTATCGACCGCGATCGAGGTCTTGCCGGTGCTGCGGTCGCCGATGATCAGTTCACGCTGTCCGCGCCCGAGGGCAAACAAACCATCAATCGTCAGGATGCCGGTCTGGACTGGCTCGGTGACCAGTTCGCGCTCAATGATAGACGGCGCGGGTGCCTCGATCGGGTCGTGCGCCGTGGCGTCGATCGGCGGACCGCCATCAAGCGGACGCCCGAGCGGATCGATGACTCGGCCAAGCAGGCCAGGACCAACCGGCGTCCGGATCACCGCCCCGGTGCCGTGCACCGTGTCACCGGCCACCACTGCTTCGGCATCATCGAGCAGGACACAGCCGATCAGGTCCGTGTCGAGGGTCTGGGCGAACCCCAATTGCCCCCTTTGGAACCGCAGCACCTCATCGAGCCGAACCGAGGGCAGTCCGGAAATCATGGCGATCCCGTCGCCTATGGTCTCCACGCGGCCAAAGTCCTCGATCACGGGTCCCAGTTGGGCGGTTGCGACGCGGTTGACCGCGTTCTCAAGCCACGGCGCGTTGTTCGTCATCCCGGCTCAGCTCCTGGGCGATGTGATCCAGATCCGCCCGCCAGTTGTTACGCAGCGTGCCATGTGAGCCCCGTAGCTCGACGCCGGCGATCAGCGACGGATCAACCGCAAAATGGAGCGTCGGCGTGCCTCCAAGATACCGGCCCAGCATATCCCTGCAGGCCGCCTGGGTCTGGTCATCCAAACGGGCTGCCGTGGCGACCTCCAGCGGCTCGTTTGCCAGCGCGAGTGCGCCCAGTTTTGCTGGCGGCAATGTGCCAAGCCAGGTGTCGAGCGATTGCAGTAAGGCGGTGTTCAATGCCTGCGACGGCATGCGCGTCACGAGACGTGAGGCGATCGCCACCGCCAGCGTGCGGGCTTCGCCCTCCAGTTCGCGGCGCATCCGGGCGCGGTCCATCTCCAGGCTGGCCAGCGTCGCATCATGCGCCCGCGCTGCCTCCTGCGCGGTTCGTTCGAGCAGTCTGGCCCGCTCACTTTCCGCGGCCGCGTGGGCATCTGCGAGGATATGCTCGCTGTTCGCCGCCAACGTTTTTTCGCGAAGCACCGCCTGGCTCGCCTCAGCCACCGCTTGCTCGCGCGCGGCAGCCGCCGCGGCGAGCAGTTTCTCGGCTGCGTCCTTGCGCTCCGCGATAATGGCGACAACGGGGCGGAACAGGAAGCGTCGCAACAGCCACAGCAGAACGAGGATGTTGATGGTCTGCAGGACCAATGTTGACCAATCGAAATGCATCAGCGAAGGAATGGGTTGGCGAACAGTAATAACAGCGCGATGACCAGACAGTAGATCGCCATCGTTTCGATCATGGCCAGTCCTACAAACAACGTGCGCGCCACTGTATTGGCAGCTTCGGGCTGGCGTGCGATTGCATCCATCGCAGCGGCCACGGCTCGCCCCTCGCCGAGGGCTGGTCCAATGGCACCGAACGAGACGGCAAGCGCGGCGCCCAGGATGCTGGCGATCTGGATGTAGTTCATGTTGTGGTGGTCTCCGCTTTGAGTTGGGGCGCGGGCTTCTTGTTCTGGTCATCGCCGAGAACGCCGGCGATGAAGACCATGGCCAACACGCTGAAGATGTAGGCCTGCACGGCGCCGGTGAGCAGATCGAGCGCCATCAGCGGCACCGGCACCAGCAACCCGACCAGCGACAACACGATGCCGACCACGAAGACACCGCTCATAACGTTGCCGAATAGCCGGACCACGAGCGAAAAGGTGCGCGTAATCGTCTCGACCAAATTGAGCGGGATCATCAGGATTGTTGGTTCAGCAAAGGTTGCCGCATAACCGCGCAGGCCGCGGGACCGGATGCCGAACCAGGCGACGGCGACGAAGACGATCAGCGCGAGGGCGGCATCAGTTTCCAGATGCGCCGTCGGAGGCTCTACTCCAGGAACCATCGACGACCAATTGGCGGTGAAGACGAACAGGAACAGCGTGCCGATCAGTGGCAGATAGGGCGCGGGTTCGGCTCGCATGGTGTCGCGGATCTGGGTCTCGATCGCCTCAGTCAAGACTTCCAGCGCGGCCTGGCGGCGGGAGGGATGTACGGACAGCCGACGGGTCAGCAGCCAGCTTCCGCCGGCCAGCACTAACATGATTCCCCAAGTCGCGACCACTGGCGTGGTGACCGCGATTGGACCGGCATGGAAGACGACGTTGAGCGTGAGGGGGGATTCCATCATGACGCCGCTGCCATCCATCGCATGACTAAGGGCCGCGCGATTAGCAAACCAAGCGCGGTGAGTGACAGCGGCAGGGCCCCGCATGTCGCCGTCAGCATCAGAAGGGCGACAAGTGCGCCAAGCCGCACGATGTGTAGCGCTGCGCCCCTTCCGGCCCGGTCGTTGCCTAGGTAGAGCGTCGTATTCCACCGGAGCAGTCCGAAATACAGCACGCCCGCGAGCGCCCCCGCGGCGAAGAACCCGGCATCCGCGATCATTGTCCGTGCATCCATCGCCAAGCCGACCAGCAGCCAATACTCAATCCCAGCAACAGGAGCGGGCCGGTCCAGAAAATGCCAGTCCCGAGCCGGAAATCGATCCAACGCCCGAGGAAGATCCCGAGTAAGGTTGGCACCACGATGGCCCAACCCAGGTACTCCCACCTGCGCGAGATAACGCGCGAAGGATGGTTCGCCATGCCTGACCCAGTCCTGATGCCGGGCGCCATACCGGCGCACTGATCTAAGCAGCCCATCCCGTTCCTCGGTCATGAGCCGACGCCCATCTGACGGCCAGGGCGCAAAGCCTCGACGATCCGCCTGATCGCCTGGGTCTGCAGGCGCATGGCCGCGGTACGCCCGCTCCGCTCAGCCTCTGCCTCGGCTCGGAAGCGGGAGAGGACCAACGCTTCAAGTGTGTCGAGGTCGTCGCCGCGCTGCGCCTCCCGCGTGGCGATGGCGATCTCCTTGCCGCCCTTCACGCTCAGCACGCCGCGCCGGACTGCGCAGTAACCGGCTTTGCCATCCGTGTGACGCCAGGACACCACCGAGACGGTCAACACCGTCAGCAGGTCGGCGTGCCCGGTGAGGATACCGAAACCGCCGCTCTCATCCTCCGCGCGGACGCTGGTTACGTCGGCGTGATCCGCGATGATGGCGGTTGGATCGGTGATCAACAGCCTCATGATACTTTTGTCGCCGCAGTCGCCGCCGCCCGCGCCTTCTGGAGGCTGCCGATCATATAGAGCGCGCTTTCTGGCCAGTCGTCCGTGTCGCCGTCCAGGATCGCCCGACAGCCAATGATCGTGTCCGCCAGCGGGACGGACCGGCCGGTCACGCCTGTAAAGGCCTCGGTTACGGCAAAGGGCTGCGTCAGGAAGCGCTGCAGGCGGCGTGCCCGGGCAACGATCAGTCGATCCTGGGCACCCAATTCTTCAGTACCCAGCAGCGCGATGACGTCGCGCAATTCCCGCCAGTGCGCGAGTGTTTCACGCACCCGTTCCGCGGTGGCATAGTGTTCGGCACCGACGACCAACGGATCGAGCAGCACAGAGGATGATGCGAGCGGGTCGACTGCTGGATAGATCCCTTCAGCGGCCATCCCGCGGGACAGCACGATCGCGCTCTCGAGGTGGCTGGAGATGGCGGTCACCGCCGGATCGGTAAAATCGTCGGCCGGCACATAGACAGCCTCGATGGCGGTGATCGAGGCACCGGCCACTGACGCGATGCGCTCCTGCAGCGCTGCCACCTCGGTGGCCAGCGTTGGCTGGTAGCCCACGCGCGACGGCAACCGGCCCAGCAGGCCTGAGACCTCGCTGCCTGCTTGCACAAAGCGGAACACGTTGTCCATTAGCAGCAGGACGTTCTGGTGCTTCTGGTCGCGGAAATATTCGGCGACGGTGACCGCACTCAATCCGACCCGCCAGCGTGCGCCCGGCGGTTCGTTCATCTGGCCGTACACCAGCACCGTGCGGCCCAACACGCCGGAGGCGCGCATGTCGTGCAGCAGTTCATGGCCTTCGCGGGACCGCTCGCCGATGCCGGCAAAAACGGAGATGCCGTGGTATTTTTCTACCATGGCATGGATCAACTCCATCACCAGCACGGTCTTGCCGACGCCGGCACCACCGAACATCGCTGCCTTGCCGCCCTGGGCGAGTGGCACCAGAAGGTCGATGACCTTGATGCCGGTTTCGAAAATCGCGCCGGTTCCGATTTGAGCGGCGAGCGGTGGTGGCCGGCGGTGGATCGGCCAGCGGACGGTATCGTCCGGTAGCGCCGCCCCGAGGTCCTTGACCTCGCCGGTCACGTCGAGCAGTCGCCCCAGCACGGCATCGCCGACAGGCATAGTAATCGGATCGCCCGTTGCCTGCACCGGTGTGCCGCGGCGGAGGCCTGCGGTCGGCTGCAATGCCACTGCTCGCACAGTCGTGTAATCCAGGTGGCTTTGCACCTCGGCGATCAGCGGGCCCGGCTGGTCCCACTCAATTCGTAGTGCCTGCTCGACCCGCGGCAGCGGGCCGGTATCGAAGGTAACGTCGATGACCGGTCCACGCAGAGCGACAACCCGGCCACGGCATGGAGTGGGCAATGATGGCATGGCCGGAGGGCCGGAAGGATCTCAGATGGATTCCGCCACCACGTCCGGCGTCCGCGCGATCGCCCGCACGACGTCCGCTCGGCTGACGATCCCGACGAGTTTGCCGTCACGCACAATGGGTATGCGCTTGACATGATGGCGTCCGAGCAGATCTGCCAGTTCGGGCACGGTGGCATCTTCCGATGCGGTGATCACCGGCGTCACCATCAGGTCGCGCGCGGGGTGGTTTTCCACCTTGATACATTCGAGGAAAGATGGCGCGAGATCGGTGCCCTCGGCCAGCAGGCTGAGCCACCAAGCGCGCTTGGATGCAGGTTCCTTGCCGAATGGCTGAATGAGATCACCTTCGCTCAACATACCGATCACGCCGCCGTGCGTGTCGCAGATGGGAACGGCGCTGATCCCGTGGTCGCAGAGCAATCTGGCGATAGTGGCCACGGTATCGTCGGGGTGGGCGGTAACCACTTTCTTGGTCATGATGTCGGTAGCGACGAGCGACATTTACGCCTCCTTTCCTTATGCGCTGCGGGCGATCGAAAGACGCCGCCCCGGTCTGTCGGACTGAGAGAACTAGGCTGCCGCGTCAGCTTGCTGAGGACGGCCGACGGCTGATGCGGATATCGATGTCGCATAAGACGCCTGCAACGATGGTGAGGCAACGCCCGGGACAATGCCATCCGATCCGGCGGCCGTCGCCGCTCCTGGGCGGACCGTGTCGCGGCCGCTGACTATTTCCTGCCACAGGGCCAGAATGCTTTGGGCCGTTACGCCGGCGACCAGACAGTGGCCCGACCCGTCGAGCACCCTCAGCGCAATGTCTGGCACGCCCGACAGGCGCTGTATTGCCTCATCGATCGCACCTAAGCACGCGACGACCTGGCTTTGGCCGTGTAAGCGGCAGTGCCGTTGCATCTCGTCCAGCCGAAGCACATGCACACCGTGTGGGGATACTGCGATCGGCTCGTGCGCCAACTCGAAGAAGACGCCGACGACTGGAAGCAAGCCAGTTATCATCGGAAGGATGGCGCGTACCTCCTCCAGACGGCAGCCGACCAGGTGCTTAGGAGACGCCTCGACCGTCGGCGTTGAGACAGGCCGAGTGCATCGCCGATCTGCTGCTCAATCCAGCGGCGAACCTCGGGTGGCGCCTGATGGATTTGTTGAGGCGACAATGTGATGCCCACCATTTTCTACTCCAAATTCGGGAGGAGACAGAGAGACGAGAATGGTCCCTCTGTCTTCTCACCTTTACGCCGCGGCTTTGACTTCGATCTTCTTGGGAGCCGCTTTCGCAGTCTTCGGCAACGTCACGGTGAGGACGCCATTGGCGAACGCCGCCTCGATCTTTTCACGATCCACATCGGCGGGTAGCGAGAAGGCGCGCTGGAACTCACCGTAGCTGCGTTCCGACAGATAGCGGTTTTATCTTTTTCCTCACGCTCCTGGCGCTTCTCGCCCTTGATGGTCAAGGTGTCGCCGATGAGTGAAACCTGAATTTCCTTTTCGGCCATGCCCGGTACTTCGGCACTAACCTTGAATGCTCCTTCTTCTTCCGTGATATCTACCGCCGGAGACAGAACACCAGGGAATGGGCCGAAGCGGGTCGACAGGAATGGTGTCACGCCGAAGCGGCTCGTGAACGTATCGAACAATCGGTCCATCTCGCTCCTGAGCGAGCTCCAGACGTCAGGTGCATCGGCCGGGGTAGCGCGGACTGCTTCACTGGAACAGGGACTGTTGCCATAACTGGACCTCCATTGAATTAGCTGGCTGTTGCTGCCAGACCGTCGGCGTTGTAACCACCTTCACGGTCGCGGCTTTGATGTAGGTCAACGATCAGTGCAATTTCTTTGCTCGATGCCTTGAAACGGCGCACCTAACGGCGGACATGTGGCCACGTTTCAAGCTCCAGGCTGGGCGGCTCACGTATCAATTCGAGCGTGGCCGGAAGATCACATCGGATTACACGTCAACCAACCCCGGCTTCTCATGTTATTTAAACTTCGGTATAGGCAAGTGGTTGCGGGTTTTAGTGGGAGTTGGCGGGGCTGATATAATGGGACAGAAATGATGCGGGGACGGAGCGCGATTTGCGGCATTTCGTTATGATTTGTCCCGTTCCAGGCAGCTTTTGGGCATGACGCGGACAAGCGGGATCGCGGCGCGCTCCACCGGAATGAAAATCAACCAGCGGCCGACAGCGGCCGAAGATCAGATCTGGCAGTAGTGCCGGAGATTGATCATCGTGTAGGCGAGGGTCTTGAATGCGTAGTGCACCCCGCTGATCCGCTCAAAGCGCAGCAGTAGCCGGCGGAACTTGTCCTCCCAGGCAAACACCCGCTCGATCGTCCGGAAGCGCTCTTTGAAGATGGCCGGCTCGAAGATCGACTTGCGGCCTCGCCTCGGCTGCTTTCCGCCGCGCAGATTGGGGTTGATGTTGGGAACCATGCCGCGGTTGAAGATCGCCTTGCGGTTGGCCCGGCAATCGTAGACGCCATCGAGGCTGACGACGGTGCCCTGAAGGTCCAGGCCCACCGCCCGGGAGATGCGTATCACTTCGGGTAGGGCCTCCCTCAGCAGCGGCGATTTGTTGCGATTGCCCGGCGCCGCCACAAACGGCGCGATGACGTTGCAATGGCGATCGCAGAAGGCGACGACCTTATCGCCTTTGACTTTCTTGTGCCCACTAAAGCCGAGGTTATCGCCGCCCTTTTTCGCCGCCGCCGTAGGTACCGTCGCCGTGAATGATCGCCGTATCGAGGAGACCGTCCTGATGAAGCCTCGACACCGAGCCGGCAAAAATGGCGTCTATGCAGCCGCTGTCCACCCAGCGTCGCCAGATGCGGTAAATACGCGTGTAATGAGTTTCCGGGCGCCCTCCGCCAGCCTTGTCGATCGGAAGCTCCTTCCACTGGCAGCCTAAATACAGATGCTTCAAAACGTAGTTGAATATTTTCTGAAGGCTCAGCTTTCGTGCAGGGCCGCGGCTGCCTGGGGAGAGATGTGGCAAGACAAATTGCTCGAACTCCCCGAGATCCAATTGCGTCGGAATCGCTTGCCAGCGCTGAGTTTCAGACATTCGGGTCCTCCAGAAAACGGGACCTTACACAATTCGCTGACGTCCGCAGAAAACCCCGGACCACGGCGGCTTACAGCAAAATCCGACCACATTCAAAAACCAGCAACCAGTTGTTAGCCTTCCTTCGTTCCGCCAGCCCTGGCGTGGCTCAATCATTCGATGGCTCTTACGTCGGGGAAAGATCGCCGATCCAAGGCGACCCCTCCGCCTGCGTGGCTAAAGACGCCGTCTCCGTCACCATTCATGGCGGGACGCTGACTTTCACCGACAGCTCGGCGAAAAACTACACCATAAGCTTCTCCCCGCACCCGGACGGATCGTTCGTTGAGCTATCTGCCAATATTGGCGGGGCTGTTGTAGACATACGCGGCCGGACCACCGGTAGCGTGCTGGATACCTGATGTCACGAGTGCCTACTGCGCACATCACTGGCATTTGGAGAAAAGATGACTGGAATAATTTCAAATGACCCACTTCCCCCCGAAGCGATGGGCTCCTTCAAGGGGAGCGCGTTTGTCGGTGGTTGCAGGCTCCGCACGGCCTGCCTGATGCTTCTGCTTCGTGTCAGGCCGAATGGCGAGGTGGACCCGACAGGAGGGCGCTGGCCAACTGGAGGATAATTCCCAGCGACGCATGGTATTGTACACGATCATGTCGGCTTCCGCAGTGTCCCGGCGAGGGTCAAAAAGAAAGAAACAAAAGCTAGCTCCTCTCATCAAACCCTCACCGAACTCAGAGCTTTTAAACCACCACGGCCGCAACGGCGGTTACCGTAACGTCGACTATCGTCCCCGGTCGCAAACCGTCGGCGAGGGCAAAGTTGTCGGGGTTCTGGACGACGATGCTGTCCACCGACCCATCTGGCTCGCGGAAGGTTACCGTATGCGATGACCGGTCAACGCTCACAATTTCGACGGTCCGCTTGGCGCTGAGGACCATGGCCGCGGCTGGCGTTTGCCCCTTGGCAGCCCTATCCGCACCGATTCCTACGATGACGCCCTGAATCGGCGCCGCGTTAACGCCCCGCACCAGGATCTCGATCCGCTCCTGATAATCCACTGTCACGGTGTCTCCTACCGTGATCTGATCGAAGTTTCGGACCGCGTCCGAGGCCCGAACAGTCGTCGTCTGCCCACGCGCATCCTGCATCGTGATCATGCGACTGCTGCGATCGAGGCCCGTCACCTTGACCTTGGCCTGATCGCTGTAGGTCGTTGAGGCCGTTGCTCCTGGTGGCGTCGCCGGCGTGCAGGCTCCAAGCGCCAAAGATCCGGCTAAAGTCACGATACAAGTGCACATTCTGAAGTTTTTTGCTTTGGTCGACGGCACTCCAGTCCTCCATTCCGCATTTATATTTTGAAGCCACATTATGCGCGCCAACTGATCTCGTCAGCCCCGCCCCGTTGCACACCAGCGCACCAAAGGGGGAGCTTGCGTTGCGGCAGAGCAGGATGCGCGTCACCAGTTCCAGACGATTACGAAATCACGCAAGAATGTAAAGCATGCTTTTGGGGAAAGGTTGATTTCACTTTGACCCGCAAATGGGATGGGTTCAGAAACTATCACCAATAAGGTCTGCGACTTCGGGGCAATTGAATGGACTGGGGGAAACAACCGCGCCTGGTGGTGTGAGGAAGGTTGACATACCGGAAGTGTCCAAAGCGGCCATTTCCGAAAAGATACACGGAATGAAGGCGGGACGGAAGGGACGCTTGTTGCGGATACCTCATCAACGGAAGAGGGCCGCATATTAGATTGGTTTCTCGAAGCGGGCAGTGCTGGCCTTTTTCACCAGGCGACCGAGGCTTTTAGAAAAGCAAGGGTCATCGTCGATAAGCTGGCTGATAGCGACTTTCCAAAAGGTGCGATCGCTAAGCCGACATCAGCTCTCGAGGCTGTGCGTAACGAAGGCCGCAGCTAGGCCCGTTCTCCAAATTATCTCGACAACCCGAAAGCGCTCGCACCACAGGAGCATATCCTCGGAGAACTCACCCCGACGTGTGAAGTATCTTCGGTGGGCATCCCTCCAATAGGATAGCGTCCTGTCGCCCTCGCCTTCGTCGAACGCAAACTGCTCGTCCACTTCGTTGAAGTGGGATTGGATCAGTTCAATGGTCTCAAGCACGGCGCGCGGGCTGCCCGCCCCGTCGAGCATTACCATGTGCTTTCCGACTCGGTGAACGTGGGTTCAGTCGCCGCCCAGCATGTAGCCGTCTTGCGCCCATTAAGAACGAGCTAGCCAGCCATCCAGCCATTTCTGGTCCATCTCCGAAGGAAAATGTCTCTAAGTCACGCCACTGCATTGAATATCTTCCGATTTTTAGCGTTTCGGTTTTTCCGGAATGTCGATGCTCGCCGGAGCCTTCCTAACCGTCGGCGCTTTAGCCTAGACCTTCAACGGCGTCCGATCCGCGAGGTCCAGACTCAATTGCTTGTCGGTCGGTGCTGCAACGGCTTTCATGGGCAGTTTGCCGATCGTCTGGGTTACGGAACGACTACCAACCAAATAAGAGTTGTCGTAGGTCAAAAGTCGAGGGCGTGTGGTTTACCTCCGGTTCTATGCGGACTGGAGGTGCACTCACTCTGATCCGCTCACCCTGCCCTCCGAAGCGGTGCGGTTTCCTTATCCAGTGTTGGTGCGGGAATGGGCCTTGGTTGACTGAAGCCACCGGGTGGCAACGAATGTTTGTAAGTCAATGACTTATAGGTCTATTTTGTAAAGCCCAAGATTATCTAAATAATCATAATCGTATGGCAAGGAGTAGGACCTAGCAGATGGACACTAGGAGACGTCGATGGAGGTTGCCGCACAAGTTACCTTCCGGTGGCCGCGAGCCATCCGCCAATTTTGCCTTCATACCTCTCGCGCACCAAAATCGTCGGCGGCGTGCAGGACTCGGGTACTGTCACCGTAGTTGCGATATGGGCATCGCCGGTCTACTGAGCGCCACCGGTTCGGTTTGTGCCCCAAGAGTGCCACCACATACGATCGCCACGGCAACCGCGTCGACTCCGTCTGGAGTGCCATTGAACTGGCCAACAGACACATCGTACAACACGAGCCACGCAAATCAACGACGAGCTGCCGTCCGGAGATAGCGCTGCATCCCCCGAGTTAAGCTTCCACACTTTGCCGCAAGCGTTCACGCCACCGATGACGGTCTTGTCGGATGGACAGGCCGTAAAACTCGCTTCTGCAGCACGAGCTGGGTTATTGGAGATGTGATCAGACCAAGAAGTAGCGTCATCTGGATCGTTACGGCGAGATTGCGCATGGATAATTCCTCCCATTATTGGCTAGGATCATTCCCGGGCCGTTGCGGTTGCTTTAGCCCGCCGCGCCGAACGACCGTTAATCATCATCGTGCATTATCAATATGCAGCGCGTGCAGGCCGGGGCCCGGGAACGACATGTTCTCTGGACGTCTCCGCGCTGATCGCGGGGGGTCTACATTTCGTAGGGCTAACCCCGACGGAGCCGACCGAACATCGTCACGCCGACGAGTTTGGGAGTTCACCTTGGATGACGAGAATGATCTTGAGCGCGTAGCGCAGGCGCGGTCCATCGCCCACCTTGTCTGGTGGCAGTTGCGGCGCCCTCGGCCGGTCCAGGAGTTGGCGAAGGGTGACCCGCTTCCCGCCTGAAGGCGGGCCCACTAGCATCAGCAGCGCAACGTCAAAAATCTGGAGGCGCGCCTTGTTCAATCTGCGCAGCCTTGACCTCAACCTGCTGACTGTTTTTGAGGCCACTTACGAGCTTGGGACAGTCAGCGGCGCCGCTGATCGCCTGGCACTCAGCCAATCGGCGACCAGCCACACCCTGTCCCGTCTGAGAGAAGTTTGC
>CAVYXX010000053.1:0-36004 GCA_963772355.1 uncultured Alphaproteobacteria bacterium
CTGAACGCAGATGATGTCAGGTTCGGGTTGAGATAGTCACTGATCGATCCCGGATTGCCTTTGGTCAACGATGCATCACCCGTCTCGCTCAAGGTGACATTCACTGTCTCGGTATCGGTCAGCGGATTAGGATCAGACACACTCGCAGGACTGAACGGCGGAGGGTGGGACGGCTGACCACTTCGGACATACCACTCCATGATCATTTTCCCCGATTTGCTCTGCCGCTGGATTTGACGGTGCTCAGCCTACAACAAGGGCGGCATTGATCTGGATCAATGGAAATATCACGATAACGATAGATTACTACTGGGTTTCGCCAGTTGAAGCACCTTTCGCATCGTGCTGGAGATCGCGTCCTTCAGGGACAACATTTGCAGCAATTTCGGCACAGCGGTGATTTCGTTGGATTTCTCATAGGTGGCGGTCTGCGCCAGCACCATGCGCTGCTCGCAACCCCAGGCAACGACCATGTGCAAGGCCGACTATTTCCACTGGCCCGGTCGAACGAGCGCCGCAGGACCTTACCGCCGATGGCGATCACGCCCTGGCAGGTTTCCGAAAACGCCGTCATAAACCGTTGAAACGTCACCCGGAACCGATCATGCCGTATCAAGGTAGCAGGCAATGGGTGGTGGTGACACTGGTATAGACAATCGTCCCGCGCACAACCATTTTGATCCGGCCGCAAACACCCGGTTGCGCCGTTTCGATCGTCCTTCTGCGCCGAGCAGGATTGGGATCCCCGGCGTGGACTGTGCTATCAATACACCCACTTTCGGACGAAGAATACTGGCGCGCACTTCGGCTGATTTTGATCGAGCCTCCCCATAAAGAGTGCGATTTTGTATCGAGTATAATTCCGACGGCGACCCTCTCGTCGTAGCAGCGAGACAAATAACAAACGGGGAGAAATGTGATGAAAACACGTCTGATAGGAGCGCGACATGTCGTAACGATCGCGGCATCACTTGCTGTCGGAACAATGTGTCTTGCTTCTACACCGGCATCGGCGGCGACAGAGTGCAGCGACTTTCATGCCGATAAGTGCAAAATCCAGCTCTCGACCGGCATTACCATGGCGTATGTCGAGATAGGTCCTAAGTCAGGGCCCCCGGTGATCCTGCTGCATGGTTTCACCGACAGTCTTCATACATGGTCCTACTCCGGGGCTCCGCTACGGAAAGCCCATCCTGAGTGGCGCATCCTAGCGGTCGATCTGCGTGGTCACGGTGCTAGCAGTATGCCTCCAGCCGCTGCCTGCGCGGCAGCGCCAGAACAGTGCTTTCGCGTCACCGATCACGCCGCTGATATCATTGCCTTCATGCGTGCGATGAGCATCCAAAAGGCCAGCCTTGTTGGTCATTCGCTAGGTTCGCTAATCACCCAGGAGATTGCGTTGTCCAATCCGGCCATGGTCGAGCGGGCGGTGCTGATCTCGACCTCGACCATGGCCGGATTGGACAATCCCGTGATTTGCGACTTCTTGGTGCGGGATACCATCGAGGGAACCTGGAAGCCTGCGATCGAAGGTAAGGGAAAACGCTTTCCCCAGGACCTCTATGATCTCCCCATTCGGGAGATCAATTCCGGGATGGAAGAATGGCTGACAACCACCTGGGGTGCTGATCCGGTAGAGAGCCCGGCCTGGCTAGCCGCCTATGTGAATAACACGCTGGGCACGCGAGCCGGAACATGGATTGGGGGCGCCCGCCAACTCTTCGACAATACCAAGAGGCTTGGCGATCTGAAGGTTCCGACCCTGGCGATCTGGGGCACGCAGGACGGTATTTTCCTCAGCGAACCCGATCAGGCGGCGGTCAAGAATGCACTGGCGACCGCCGCCAAGGCCAACCACACGACCAATTACTGGAAACAATACGGCGCCGTGCCGCTGCCCTCTTCGGGGGCTCAGGAAAGCGATATCGGCCACACTGTGGAAGAAGACGCGCCGGACATGCTTGCCGCCGACATTGGTGCCTTTCTCACGACCGGTGCGCCGACGATGGATTGGGTGCACAGCGATAAGGCGCCAAATGTCCAGACACTGGTTGTGGAACGCGGCAAAGCCCCAGTGCTGCGGTTTGCTCCTGAATCCTGATCGTCCAGCCAAAAGACGCAACCGTCTCTCGACAGACGCGTCAGCCGTGGCGCCGTTGTGACGGCTCCCTCCCGCCACAGACGCGTCAGCCTCCCCTCGACATGAATGCTTCCAAACGCCCGCCGACAGCCGTGTCCCTTGACCCATCGTCGCCGAGCACGCAGCATCCCGGCGCGGATCATAAAGTCCGCAAAGCCCTTTCAGGATGGCATTCGCCCCCTGGCCAGGCGTTGACAGGGGGCTTTTTTCGTTCGGCTCGTCCAAAATCTGCCCGCCGGTTACAAACCAGTTTCAGCCATCTCCCTTAACTCATTCCCGGTGCGGGCGCAGGGGCGTCAGCGCACTGAACCTCCCAAAGGACATTCGCCCCCTTGGTAAGCATGGCAGGGGGCTTTTTTCGTTCTTTTGCCTCTCGCGGTATTTCGGCATGTCCTTGAGGCTCTTCCGCCAGCGGGAGACCTGCTGCTGGAGGGTTGCCGGTCTGATCCTGGGCTATTGGTAAGTAACGCAGGGTCCGCGTGGGGTGGGGCATTTCCGCCTTAGGCGATTTTTCCCCACTGAGATCGGCCGTTCGCGCCAATCGACCCAGAGAGCGCCCACGAACCAAAACATTCCTGGGACTGCGAAGGACGCATACGTTAGCCATTCTCCAAGTAACTCGGTGCTCATATGCCTCACCTCCAATCTTCAAGGCAGGCCTACAGTCCGGTCGAGCAAGAGGCAGTTAACCGGTCAGGACACTGCCGGGCGGGTAGTTTGGAAGCATGCTGTTCGCGGCATGGCGGCTGCGTTCTCAGGTCCCATGGCTACGACAAAGCCGGAATGGAAATGCCGCCATCCGAACCCCAGCTCCGGCGGCTTCGGTGCCGACGTCAAAGTCCTCGGCGGCATCGAGCGGGTGTTTTCCCACAACGCTACAGACCCGCTGCCTGCGAGCGACCTCCCTTGGCGAAGTTCGGCGTTCTCATCCAGGCGAGACGGTATCGGTGGATCGGGGTCCAGGCGAGCAAGTGTTGCTCGGTGGAGCCCTCCCGCCAGAGACGTCGCGTGCGACGGCGACTACTGGGCTGATACGCGCCGCCACCTGGTGCGGCGGCGTGACCGCGTTGGATGTCTTCGATGTCGTCACAATCCTCGACTTCGGCGGCGATCGAACCCTGGCGCTCCGTGAGCTGGCCCATCGGTTCAACTTGATCAAAGCGGCCGAGAAAAAGGTCGTAGTTAGCGTAATCTTTCGCCTCATCCGGCAGCAAGCCACTCAACAGGAGATCACAGCGGCAGCCTTCGCGGAAGGCGAGCGTCAAGGCTTGTCGCGAGATGAAGTGTGCAACGTCGCGCTCTGGGCGTGCCAGGAAGTCACCCGGAGGGCCGCGTGAATGGACGGCATGCCCAACTTCGACAAGGCGAAGGCCGCAGAAAGGAAGTCGAAGTCGAGGAAATCCTCAAAGCCCTAAGAAGAACTGCCACCGCTGCTGGCCGCTGCCGAATTCATGGCCACGTTAACGAACCCAGACTATCTGATCGACGGCATCATCCAACGCGGTCGGGTTCACGCACTGACCTCCATGACCGGTCACGGCGAAACTGCGGCGGCACTCTTCTTCGGCTGTTCCATCGCTACCGCGCGGAACATCGGCAACATAGAAGTCGTCCAGGGTGACGTCGTCTTCCTAGCCGGCGAGGACCCAGACGATCTCTGCGGCCGTTTCCATGCCGCTTGCCAGTTCTACGGCATAGATCCCGCCAAACTGCCCATCCGCGTCATGCCCGGCAACTTTCCGCTTGCCACTGAAACGGCTGAAACGCTGAAACAAACGATCGATGGCGGAGGCCGCGAGACAAGCCGCGAGAAGGAACTCGCCCCCAAATTCATCACCCTATTGGGGGCCTTTTCCCGGCGCTTTGAGCAACCACCTGATATTGGATCAGGTGCCCTATATGTACTAACATACTGTTATGTCATGGTATTATCCACAGACCGAGAGCGTAGCGTCGCTGCGGGTAACACCAGGGTAACGCCGGAGCGCGTTTGCCGGCCGTTTTAAGGCAGCAGAGCTGACATATCCCACGGGCAAATCCGGGTTAGAGAATTAACCGACGTTGGTTAGTTTCCAGCCGGCGGGGAGAGACCCCCCGGGGCAATGCGACGAAGGGTGGCGAGTTTCTTCCCGAGGGGCTTTCTCGGAACCCCCGCCCGACGCTGCCCGACGCCGGGACCGGGGTCAAGGTGGCCGTCCATGACGAAATGCTGGCCGAGGCGCTCCAGTTTAGTCATACGCGGCCGCCTCAAAGGAGGGGCCGGCCAATGAGCGATACGACGTATCAGATCCTCCAGGACTACGCATTGCCGTCATAGAGGAGCAAAAGGAGCCAATGCCTTCGGTCCATCTGCGGGTGGTCTGAAGGATCGGGGAGATGAAAGCATAAAGGGTCGTGCCTATTCGCGGAACGCGGGGAAAAAGGGCGATGCCGACCGACTGGGCCGACAAGGTGAGGGCCGCCATCACCAATCTGGAGATAAAAGCCGACAGGGTGCTCGAACCCGATCAAGCGCTCGCCATCATCGATCATGTGGTGGAGGGCAAGTTTGCTGCTGCCGACCTTGCGACGATCCACGGCGTCCCACAGGCGTGAATTAGGTCAACGCTCGGGCACATCACGAGGGTCACGAGGGCAGTTGGCGTGGGCCGGGTCCGGTCGCTCGCCACGGGCGATTGGTATGAACTCAAGAGCGATGACCAACCCTACGTCGTGGCCTCTGATTTCGCCGCCGCCTGGAAGAAGGCGCGCGGCCTGTCGTGATGACGCGTTCTTTGCTATCCAAGTTACTCTGCCAATCCGTAAGACTGGCCGCTGACTTTGATCTCATGCCCCAGCGCCCCGCCGGCGCCGTGGCCCTGGTCGTCCTGGCCAACCGGGCGCTCAGCGGGCGCGTATTTCGCCACCCGGACGTGTAACCCTGGCTGCGCGTCCAGCGAAGAAGGCGGTGACGGGCGGCATGGGCCGTTGCGTCAAAACCAGTGGAGAACCTGCCAATGCCTGTTCGCATGAAATCCGTGGCGACGATCGCCGGTGCCCTCGCTATCGTACTCGCCGCCCCCGTCGCGTTTGCCGCCGATCGATGAGTAACAGCCATGACTCAGGCTCCGGCGCGACGACAATGGATAAGGGCATGGACCCGGCCAAACCGCACTCCGGCGGCGACGGCATGTCGCATCCCGCCACAGGGAAAATGTCCGGCGGGTCTCAAACCACGAGCGGTACCTCCGGCGACACCTCGATGAGCCACGACAAAATGACCCGCTAAGCAATCGCCGATCGGCCTGCGACGAGGTCCCCGTGCCGGACTTTGAAACATCTCCGGCACGCCCTCCCCACCGCAGTCGCCGCAAGTATTCGCGGCGGCCAATGCGACGGCTGATCCGGGTCTGACAAATGGAGGAACGCATGCGCTTTCGCCTCATTTACCTCGTTCCGGGCATGGCTCTCCTGGCGATACCGCAGATCACCGCCCGGTCTATGGCGGACGTATCGAGCCGGCCCGTCGTGGTCGAATTGTTCACGTCGCAGGCTTGCTCTTCGTGCCCGCCCGCCGACGGCCTGCTCACAGACCTGGCACAGCGGCGCAACGACGTCCTGCCGCTCTCATTCCACGTCACCTATTGGAACACCCTCGGTTGGCGCGATCCGTTCTCCTTCCCCGCGGCGACAGAGCGACAGCGAGCCTATGCCGCAAAGATCGGTGAGCAGTCCGTTTACACACCGCAGATGGTGGTGGACGGCACCCAGAGCTTTGCCGGATCGGACCGTAACGAGGCAGAGAGCTGCCATCGGGCGGGCTAAGGCCGGGCAGATCATGGCTGCGCCGCTGCACCTCCAGCGCCGAAGTGAGGGCCTGACAATCGAGGTCGGCGCGGGCGCCGGCCCGGGCGCGGTTTTGCTGGTCGGGTTTGATCCCGAACACAGCACGACTGTCGGAGGCGGCGAGAACGGCGGCCGGCGGCTTCAAGAATCGAACGTTGTGCGCTCGATCCAGACCATCGGTCAGTGGACGGGGGAGCAGCTTCGGCTCGAGCACCCGCTGCCGGCGGGCGGGCAGTTCGCTGTGCTTCTTCAGGCACCGGACGGGCGAATTATCGGCGCCGCCCGACAGAATTGAACTAGCCGGGGTCGAAACCCTGATCGGCTGCGGCCCCGCAGCGCACGTGATCGCTCGCGCAGCAGGAAATTGGAAGTCCAACGTGTAACCGTTGCCCGATCACGGCCGAATAGGTTCACGACGGCGCCTCGCCGATCACAATGGAGGATAAGAAATGACGAAACGTGGTCTTCTCCTGGCCAGTGGATCGGTTTTCAGCCTGCTGCTTGGCCGGCGCGCCTTCGAGGGCGACGGTGCCCATGCCGCCGCGGGCACGGAGCATTTCGAGGTGGTGAAGACGGATGAGGAGTGGCGGCGCCTTCTATCGCCGACGCAGTATGCCGTCTTGCGCCAACAAGCCACGGAGCGGCCTGGCTCCAGCCCGCTCGACCAGGAGACCCGGCGTGGCCGATATGATTGCGCGGGCTGCGGGCACCCGCTCTTCCCGTCGGATACCAAGTTCCACAGCGGCACGGGATGGCCGAGCTTCTGGCAGCCGCTCGATAATGCCGTGGACACGACCGCAGATCGGAGCCTGTTGATGATGAGGACCGAGGTGCACTGCCACCTCTGCGGCGGCCATCTTGGCCACGTGTTCGACGACGGGCCGCGCCCGACCGGGCTGCGCTACTGCATGAACGGCGTCGCATTGACGTTTCATTCCGATACGTAGCGCGTCCCTCTTCCCGTCGACCGGAGACATCGATCCATGCCCAATCCCCTCTTCTTATCGCCGTCTTCCCGCTCTTTGCGAACCCGTTTGAGGTGTGGCGCTGCCATTCTTATGGTGTTGACCGCCGGTCCTGCTTTACCAATCGGCGCCCCAAGCTGCCGATCAGGCTCGGTCCCTGCCGCCTCCGTCCCTGGACCCGCGGCCGGCGGGCGAGGCGCACAGCCTGGAAACCGTGGTACTCGCGGGCGGCTGCTTCTGGGGCGTGCAAGGCGTGTTCGAGCACGTGCGTGGCGTCGAAAGCGCTACCTCCGGCTACGCCGGCGGCGCGGCGGAATCCGCGGATTACGAGAGCGTAAGCACGGGGACCACCGGCCACGCCGAATCCGTGCGGGTCGTCTACAACCCTGCGGAAATTTCCTACGGAGAGATCTTGCGTATCTTCTTCTCCGTCGCCCTGGACCCGACCGAGGTAAATCGTCAGGGGCCCGACACGGGTACGCAATACCGGTCGGAAATCTTCACCACCAGGCCGGAGCAGGCGGACGAGGCGCGCGCTTACATCGCACAACTTGACCAGGCGCACGTTTTCAGCCGGCCGATCCGACCCGGATTAACTCCGTAAGCGGCTTCTATCCGGCAGAAAAGTATCACCAGGACTATTTGGTCCGGCATCCGGACAACCCGTACATTGCCATCAACGATCTACCGAAAGTGCGGACGTTGCAGCGGTTGTTCCCGGATCGCTATGTTGAGCAGCCCGTGCTGGTGCTTCACCCGCCCGCGTGAGACGTGCCAATCTTTTGCAAACGCAAGGAGCGCTGCCGGCGTTCTTTGCTTCGGATCCCAAACCCGGAGGCGACGGCGGCCAACAGATTGGGCGTTCTTTTTCGGGCAGGACACGGTTGCCGAGGCAATTGTGGTGCCTGAGGAGATACATGCCGAGATCCCGACCGATTTTGGGCGTTCGAAGGGCATTGCTGGTATTATCTCGGTGCCGCTCGTATTGTGCAGTGGTCGTCGGCGGCGTGACGCCACCGGTCGGAAACGGCGAAGAAACCCCGCGCGCGTAGCCTCCCTGCGGCGTCGGCTTGTCGAAGGCGTGGCGGGTAACTAGGACGCCATGGGCGCCTGGGATGCGCGATTGCCTTGAGATCGACGACGCGGTGCGCGCCATCTCCGAGTGGTTTGCCTGACTGCATAGACACCGGCTCCAGCACTGCCGCCGGAGCCGGAATCGTCATAGCACGCGCCGCTTATACCAACTCGCGATAACCCCAACTCTCCGTAAGGCAAGTAATACCAAGTCGCCTAAACATTGACACACGCCCAGCTGCGCTTGCCGAGTGAGCGAATGCGGTCTGGATCATCGATCAGGAAATGCCAGGCCTGTTTGCAGGCCTCGACGATGTCCTCGTAGGTGTCCCAGACCCTGGAGCAGAGTTTGTTTTGCCGCAGGTAGTCCCAGACGTTCTCCATCGGGTTCAACTCCGGCGAATAGGCGGGCAGGGTCAGCATGGCGATGTTGTCAGGCACCACCAGTTGCCGACCGCGCTGATGCCAACCAGCGCCATCGCAAACCAGCAGAGCCTGAGCGCCGGCGGTAACCTGCGTGCTGACTTCCCCCAGATGCAGGTTCATTGCCTCGGTGTTGGCGTGAGGCGTGATCATGGCGGCGCCGACCCCGCGATCGGGACAGATGGCGCCAAACAGGTAGGCAAAATCATGCCGATTATCGCGCACCATCAGCGGCCGCGAGCCGACCGGTGCCCAGATGTAGGCGTGAGTTCCTTGTTGACCGACCCTGGCCTCGTCCTGGAACCAGATCTCCAGCGGAACCGGCGTAGCCGCCGTGGTGCGGAGCAGCGCCGCCTTGGCCAGGCTGGCAAAGTTCTTCTTAAACGTCACCTCGGCTTCAGGATCCTTCTTGGGATGCACGGGCCGCGGTTGCAGGCGGGTTAGGTGGAACTGATTAAGCCACTTGCTGATGGTGTGCACATGCACCGTTACGGAAAACCGCTGCGCCACGACGGTCCGCAGATCCACGCAGCGCCAGCGAACGACTTTGTCGGTTGCTGGATCGGGTCCTTTGACGACCAGTTCGCGCAACTCGGCCCTCTGCTGCTCGGTCAACGCGGGCACCCGTCCGGGCGGGCAGCGGGATTTGAGGCCTTCGACGCCGGATGCGTTGTAGCGATGCACCCAGTCGCACAAGGTTTGCCGGTCCATGCCGGCCAGCGCCGCCGCCTCGCCGCGCGGACGGCCGTCGATCACCAGCGCCAGGGCCAGCAGCCGGCGAACCTGCGCACTGTCTGGACATTTGCTCGACAGCGCCCGCAGTTCCCCACTGGTATGGTCCGTTCGTGTGAGACCCAGCGCAGCGCCCATCCAATATCTCCGTCATCCGATTCGCATACCCGGACAGCGAATCGAAATAACCGGGCCTTGAAAACCCCAGAGAGTCGAGGTCATCGCGACTTGGTATTAAACGGGTTTGTCGCGGCCTGATTTGCTCTATCATCGTTGCGCTGAAGGCAGCGACGATCGCCTTGGGCACTATCGACGTGCAGCGCGAGCGCTTCCGCGAAGAAGACATGATCCGATCATCACGAAGGGTGGCGATGGCACCAGCACGGTTCCCGTCGATGTCCGGATCGAGATGATGATCCGCGCCCGTACCGTCGAGGGTATGAAGGAGGCGGGCACGATGTTCGATCATTGCCTGCGCGCGGGCGCACTCGGGATTGGCGCGCAGCTCGAGGTGGAGACAGTCGGCGGATATCGTCCCAACACGACCGACATAGCCGACGTGGACTTCCTGAATCGCGACCTCGTAGAGGGCCACTGAACCACTCGGGGTGTCCCGCGTCGTGGATCGATCGATCACACCATCTGCTCCTTGATCTTGCAAGTTCTGGCATCAGCTCAGCACGGTTCAGTAAAGTTGCTCCCCGTGTCTGGCCAATCCCTACGCCGCGCCCCCCAAGGCGGCGGCAGATTTCGCGTTTGAAGCCTTCTATTCAGTTTGGCAGGATCGTGACTATCAGAACTTACGGTTAGAACTCTGTGCCTGGAGCAAAACAAAAGATGAATGGTCTTCCCGTTGATGTGCCCTCTATGGTGTACCAAACGACTGCATGACCGGTAGGGTTGGGGCCGCCATTGGGATCACGCTTTGCCTTTTCCGGAATCGTGATCCACTCTCCGTTGATACGCACTTCATAAGTGCTATTCTTCATGCGCCAGTCTTCGTCCTCGAGCAGGTGGCCGTCCGCAATATCGCAGCACCAACTTCCATCCATACTGTGTTGCGCTTTGAACCATTGAGCGGTTGGGGTGGTTAGATCCGTACCTGGCGGCGGTTTTGCGCGAGCTGATCCAACAGCGGCAATCGTGACAGCAACGAATAATGTACGCGTGAGCGAAGTCATGTGTGACTATCCAGATTGCAAGTGAGGCGATTGTTTTCTGGCTGGATATTGGCGGGAACCCTATTTTTGCGAGATGAGAACACATCGGCATATGGCAATCAGCGCAAAAAGGCGTCCGCTTCTTACGGCGGCAAACCCCGTGTGTCGCGCGAGAGCGCGCCCTTAGATTAGGGCCTGTCCGCGAACGGTATCTGTCCGCCGTTATGGCAAAAGCGATGTGCTGCGAGGCTATCATGGCATGCCTGTTGTCCAACGTCACCCACCCTGTGGCTACCGCGTTCGCACAAGTGCGAATTGATTCCCTGGGCTCGAACTCTGGGCGCATAATGATGCACCCAGCGCATGATGGTGGTGTAGGGAATCGACAGATTGCGTGCGGCCATCATCTCCACCAAGTCCGGGAGTCCTGGAAGCACCCTCGAACAGTTCATCCAAACTCAGGCACCCAGCCATCTCACCGGCTTCAACCCGTCAGGGCGCCAGAAGATAGGGTGGCCGATGAATTGCACCAGCCGACTATCGGTCGTGGCCTCGTACGCCCGGATGGCTTCATCGCCGGCTGGGCACTTCGCGCCACAGATGTACGGCTCGCTTAGGCAAATATATATCCGCAACGTCAGTGAAATTGCCGGAGCGTCGTTGACATTGCCCGAGCTGCTTCTTAACGTCCGAAAGACTAGACATGCTGGCTGATCTACCGAAGAGTAGGCACGTACAGAGACCAACAATAGTGCGAACAGGGGAAGGGGGGGCCACCACCGATGTTAACACATAGGGTTACTCAGGCAAAACTGCCTGGGTTGATCGCGCTCTGCGCGAAGTTCTTGCGTGCTTGGGTCTTGGCGCAGGCGCTCGGGCTCAGGGCCTCGATGACGCGAGCGCGCCAAAGCAGACGCCCAACTATGTCACCGACGACATGTTGCTGAACGCTGACAAGGACGCGTCGAACTGGTTGCTCTACGGCCGCGACTACGCGACCACACGTTACGCACTGCAAACAGAAATAAACCAGAATAACATCAAGAAGTTGGTGCCGAAGTGGGAGCTGTCGTTCGGCGTGCTTGACGGCCAGGACAGCCAGGCTGTGGCGGTTAACGGTACTGTCTACGTCACATCGTCCTACAACCACGTTTGGGCGCTGGATGGCCGCACCGGCGAGATCAAATGGAAATATGACCGCGAACTGCCGGCTGACGTGTTTCCCGAGCTGTGCTGCGACGTGGTCAATCGCGGTGTCGCGGTGTACGGGAACAAGGTCTATCTCGCCACGCTAGACGCCCATCTCGTGGCGCTCGACAATGCCACCGGCAAGGTTGTTTGGGACAAGCAACTCGGTGATTACACTTCTGCGGAGACGTTCACCATCATGCCGATGGCCCTGCGTGGCAAGATCATCCTCGGCACTTCGGGTGCCGAATACGGGGTCCGCGGGTGGATCGAGGCGGTGAATGCCGACACGGGCGAGCAGGTTTGGAAGACCTACACCGTCCCGGCCGCCGGCGAACCCGGGTCGGAGACCTGGGGTGGCGAATTGAACAGGTACGGTGGCGGCTCCGCCTGGATCACCGGCTCCTATGATGCTCAAAGCAACACCATCTTCTGGCCGGTTGGCAATCCGGGACCAGACTTCGACCGCCACGTCCGTCCGGGCGACAACCTCTATACAAACAGCACGCTAGCGCTCGATCCCGACACCGGGAAGATGAAGTTCTACTATCAGTACACGCCGAATGATCCGTATGACTACGACGGCGTCAACGAGGTGATACTCGCCGATGTCGGTGGCTCGAAAATCTGGCTGCATGGCAGCCGCAACGGCCACCTGTATTCTATTGATCGAACAACCGGAAAGTGCAACTGGGTTGTGCCGCTGGGGCGTGTCAACTGGGTGAAGGAGTTCGGCCCGAACTGCCGTCCGATTTACAATCCTGACAAAGACGTGACTTACGACAAGATCACGACGGATATCGCCCCTTCCCTAGATGGCGGCAAGGAATGGCATCCGATGGCCTACAGCCCGAAGACCAAGATGGTCTACGTGCCAACCTATAATTTCTCGATGGACTTGCAAGCCAAGAAAATGGAGTGGAAGCGGGGTCAGTGGTACCTGGGTGCCAAAGTCATCCACTTCAATCCGGGCAATGGCGCGGTCAAGGCGTTTGACGCAGCCACCGGCAAGCTTGCCTGGATCCGGCCGCAGAGTACACCGGCAACGGGCGGCCTACTCGCGACTGCAGGCGGCCTGGTGTTTTATGGCAACCCGGAAGGCCAGTTCCAGGCGGTGCGCGACGATACCGGCGAGTTGCTCTGGTCATATAATGCGGGTACCGGCATCCACGGCAATCCGACCAGCTACACTGTTGACGGCAAGCAATATGTCGCCGTCGTGATTGGGCCGGGCGGCGGTGGCATCTGGCCGCTAACCTACAAGGACTGGTTCCAGAAGCAGTCGAAGGGCGGTGGAATGATTGTTTTTGGCCTCAGCGACTGAGGAGGCATCGTATAGAGATGAGTGACGGAAAGGCGGCAAGTCCGCCTTTCCTGTTTTTGTGCTCAGAAGCCAACGAAGGAAGGTTCGATTGAACAGATTATCAGTAGTCGCAGCGTGCGCCGTCTGCCTGATTTGTCCCATGGCCACACCGGCATTTGCTCAGGACGGCGCGATTGCGCGGGCGAAGACCAGCGGCGTCCTGAACGTATGCGTCGACGCCTATAATTTTCCTGCCTCGGTCAAGGACGCCGACCCGCCCGGCTACGACATAGAGATTCTGCGCACGATCGCCAAACGGGCGAAGCTGCAGCTGGACTACGTTTATCCGGATACCGGGACGCGCGGCGGCCTGGGGCGGGCGCTTCGCACCTCCATCTCACAGCAGAAATGCAGCCTGTTCATGGGTTTGGGTGTGGGGCCCGATTTGGCAGAGGAGATGCAAGAAAAGCACCTCATGTTTACGCGGCCGTATATGAGCCTCGGTTTCGTGCTGGTCGTGCAGGGTCCCGCTGAAGGCAAGACCAAGATCAGCGATTTCAAGGGTATCAAGCTGGGTGTCGGGATGTCGACCCCGGCCGATGCCTATCTTTTCGATAACCACTTCGATCGCAGTCTGTTCTTCCGCGACCGGACACTTCTCAAGGCACTGAATGGGGGCGAGATCAATGCGGCGCTGGTGTGGTCGAGCGACCTAGCCTATGTGCAACGGGACTTTCCGAACGGAGTCAAGTTCCACCCGGTTCCCGGGTATCTGCCGGAACCGATACTTCGATGGGACATGGCTATCGCCGTGCCGGCAGGTGAGCCGGGCCTGAAGCAGTTCCTGGACGATCAGATTGGTGAACTCCTGAAGAGCGGCGAGATCCAGAAAATCGTCGAGAGCTACGGCATTCCGTTCTATGGTCCGGTGCACTAGGGAGGAGCGATTTGGAGTGGAAAAGCGGCAGGTGGCGCCACGTTTAACCCTGGCGGCGGCGACTATTCTGGTAGCGCTGGGAAGCGGGCTCGGCTTCGTTGGATTTCATCCCGCGGTGGCAGTGGAAGACGCGGACGAGGTGAAGAACCCCCATGCGGGCGACCCCGCGGCGATCGCAAAGGGCGAGGAGTTATTTGCCGAGCGATGTTCGTTCTGCCATGGCGGGCATGGAAAGGGTGGCAAGGGGCCGGCGCTCACGGCCGGTCATTTCAAGCGCGGCGGAACCGACATGACCCTGTTCAGCACAATCGTGGCCGGCCGACCGGGTACTCAGATGGGAGCATTCGGGATGACGCTCTCGGCCGATGACGTATGGGACATCATCGCTTTCCTGCGTGATGAGACAAAAAAGCGCGCGGCGGCCGGCGAGTTGACGCCTCAATAACGCGCCGGCCAGGTGTGTCGATCTGACGCGCGACGGCCCAAGGTTGACAGGCGCAACCCCCAAAGCGCGCGCACGCTCACAGGAGAGGTACATTGGCCAAGCCAGGACCACCACAGATTTTCAACCATCAGCTCGCAGACGCCATCCTCGAGCGGCGTCATTCGACTATCCGAGGGAATCCCAAATCGGATGCAAACGTAAGATTATATCCACTAGCACCGGCGCGCCCCTGTCCGTGCGGGACTCATGACCCGCATTCCTCAAGATCATTGTCAAATTTGCCCCCTGCGGTGTCACAGCAGGGGGGTTTTCTTCGGTCCATTGACCCAGCAGCGGCGGGGGCGCAGCATCCTGGCGCGGGGCGTCACCGCAAATTCTACCCCAAAGCAAATTTGCCCCCTTGGAATGGACAGGGGGTTTTTTCTGTCCGCGCGCTCCGGGCTGGAGGTCCCAGGCGGCCGCCGAAACCATATCGCACGATTTAGCGCGTCCAAGATATAAACCGGTCGATGCCGAAGACCATTTTTCCCTGACCGAAATAGCCCTTGCAAATGTCGGCGTCAAAACAAATGGAGGATCATATGAAGCTGGGCCGCCGAACGGTTCTGCAAAGCTGCCTCGACTGCGATATTTCCACTCACTCAGGCTCGTGCACAGCCGGCGTGGAACAAGCTGAAGGTCGGTATCATTACCGATCTGTCGGGTCCGTATGCCGATCTTTCGCGCCCCTCGCTCGCCTGTGCACAACAAGCGGTGGAGGACTTCGGCGCGGCTGCCAAAGGCTGGGACGTTGAGATCTTGTTGGCTGAGCACCAGAACAAGGCGGATATCGCGGTTACAGTCGCGCGCCGCTGGTTCGACCAGGATGGCGTAGACGCGCTACTCGACGTCAGTACCTCCGCCACCTCGCTTGCCTGTGTCGGAATCGTGCGTGAAAAGAACAAGGCGATGATGCTTTCCGGGCCCGGCACCACTGCACTGACTGGACAGCAGTGCGCTCCGAACCACGTCCACTGGTCGTGGGATACCTACGTTCTCGCCAATACCTCCGGTTCGGCGTTGGTCAGGCAGGGAGCGACCAGCTGGTATTTCTTAGCGGCTGACTACACTTTTGGTCAGCAGCTCGCAAAGGACGGGGCGGCGGCGGTTAAGAAAGGCGGCGGTACCGTGCTGGGCAGCGCGCTGTATCCGTTTCCTGGGACCTCGGATTTCTCGGCACTGCTGCTCCAGGCGCAAGCATCCGGGGCCAAGGTGCTTGCCTTGTGCAACGGTGGGGCGGACACGATCGCCAGCATCAAACAAGCGCGCGCCAAACCATGACTATCGTCAGTCTGTTGTCCTACGACACGGATATTCGCGCGATCGGGCTAGAGGCCGCGGAGGGGCTGATGGCGACGCAAACCTATTACTGGGATCTGAACGGGCGCACGCGCGCCTTCAACGACCGAATTCGGCCGAAAGCCGGCGCCCTATGGCCGAACATGGCAAACGCGGGCCTCTATTCCAGCACGTTGCACTACCTCAAGGCAGTTGCCGATATGGACCCTTCACAGGCAAAGAATGACGGTGCAGCGGTTATCGCGCGGATGAAGGCAATGCCAACGGACGATGACGTGTTTGGTCGCGGCTCGATACGTGAGGACGGGCGTAAGTTGCACCCTGCTTATTTAATGCAGGTGAAGTCACCGTCTGAGAGTACTGGACCCTATGACGTGTTGAAGTTGATTGCCACCGTTCCGGCCGATCAAGCTTTCCGGCCGCTCAGTGAAGGCGGCTGCCCGCTCGTGAAATTCTGAACAACCCCGCTTCGCGGTCGGGCCTTGGCACTGCCGCCTGACCCGGCAGAAGGCCGCACCCCGGCAATGCCGCTTCACTACGGTAAGCCTGTCGACTGAAGATACAGCGGCGGCTTCCTGGCCCGGAATGATCGGCGTGTGACCCGGGCGGCCGGCGCGGTACTCCTCCGGCACGAAGTGCTGTGTCAGCTTCCAGTAATCGAGCAACCACCACGGTGAAGTAACGGTTACGCGGTTGTGCCGATTCTTATACCAACTCGTCACGCCCGGGTGTGCCCAGACCATGTTGCGGCACTTCTCGTCCACCAGCTTGTTATAACCATCGTGCACGTCGGAGCGTACTTCGAGCGTCGAGTAGCCATTCTCAATCATCTCGCGGAACGCCTGGGTAATGTAGCGAACCTGACATTCGGTATGGAAAATGATGCTGCCGCCATGTGCAAGATCGGTGTTCCGGCCATAGGTGAGGAACAGGTTTGGAAAGCCGGGCACGGTGATCCCGAGATAGGCCCGGGGGTCATCGTCGCCCCAGACGCCGCGGATCGTCCGGCCTCCGCGTCCCCTGATGTCCATCGGCCACAGCGCTTGGATGCGTGAAACCCTGTGGCCATGATGATCACGTCTGCCGGGCGGTCAGTGCCGTCCTCCATAACGATTGCATCTGGAGTGACGTGCGAAATCGAGCCTGTCACCAGCTCGACATTTGCTCGCTTGAGCATCCGATACCAGTGGTTGTCCCGCAGCATGCGCTTGCCATAGGGTGGATAGGAGGGGATCACCTTCGCCAGCAGCTCCTTGTCGTCTTCAAGCTCTTTACGGACATAATCTATGATTAGTTCACGCATCTTGTAGTTCGCCTCGTTCAAGGAGCTGTCTGGCATCGGCCAGTCCGGGTCCATCTGCAACGATGCGTGAAAGCCGTCGGATCCAGCCCGGAAGAGCTGGAAACGCAGCCAATTGCCGAAAAACGGGATGTGTTGAATCGCCCACTTGTTTCCGGCGCTGACCTCCTTGTGGTAGTTCGGGTTATTCATCAGCCAGTGAGGCGTGCGCTGAAACACGAGCAGACGGTCGACGTCAGCCGCGATCGACGGACCGGCTTGCACCGCACTGGCGCCCGTGCCGATAATTGCGACGCGTTTGCCGCGCAGGTCGACAGTGTGGTCCCAGCGGGCGGTATGAAAGACAGGTCCCCGGAACAGCGGCAGCCCGGCTATCGGCGGTACCGCTGGCCGGTTGAGCTGCCCGACCGCGCTGATCACCGCATTCCCCTCGATTGTCTCGGTCAGGCCATCTGCAGCGCGGAACGTCACCTGCCAGCGAGCGTGTTGTTCGTCGAATGCCGCTGTGTTGACCTCCGTCCCCAGGCGGATGTTCTGTCGAAGATTGTACTTGTCCGTCGTCGCGCCAATGTACTCTAAGATCTCGTCCCGTCGCGAGAAGTGTCGAGACCACATATCGTTCGGGTTGAAAGAATACGAATAGAAATGATTCGGCGTGTCAACCGCGCAGCCGGGATAGTCGTTTTCCAGCCAGGTTCCTCCGACGTTTCGGTTCTTTTCCAGGATCACGAAGGGGATGCCGAGTTCCTTGAGACGGATAGCGGCGCACAGGCCAGAGAGCCCAGCGCCGATGATGATCACCTTGAAGCTCTGGATCGACAGTCTGTCACGGTCGCGCTGCCAGTGCACGGAGCGCGTATCCTCGTCACCCAGACGGCTCTCTTCCATGAGCAGCGGGATGTACTCCTCCGGAACGGTCTGTCCCACGCCGGCGCTCATTAGCTTCTGCAGCGTCTCTGACGGCACATGCCCGCGGCGGTCGCTTCCCAGTGGCGGCGTAGTCTTTCAGGACAGCTGCCAGTCGGTCCCGTACTTTCTGCTTCAGATCCTCCGGCACCGAATTGAGAAAGCTCCAGGCACCCTGGATGTGCGGCGCAACTTCGTCCAATATCTCCAGATCGCCACTCAACTCAACTCTGTGGCCTGCGTTGCGCAATAGCAACTCGCTGATGGTGAACCTCTCGCTGCTGGATATGCGTCCGTATGGCCCGTAGGATTCGATGGGGAAAGAACAGAGCAATAGGGCAGATCCTATGAGGCGACAAGCGCAGGTACCGTAAGGTTCAGGTGCCAACTCAACTCACGGAGACCGCACGATGTCTACGCAGATCGCGGCGCCTGCCGCCCAAGAAGACGTTGCCACGCTTTTCGTCGGCTTTGAACTTAGCAAGTCCACCTGGTTGATTGGACTATATGCGCCGGAACTGGGCAGCACGATCAGCCGTCACAAGATTGACGGCGGCGATCTGGGCCGAGCTGTCGCGCTGATCGAGACCGCGAAGAAGCGTCTGAATGGGCGAGGCAAGCCAGTCCGTATGGTGTCGGTCTACGAAGCTGGCTACGACGGTTTTTGGCTCCATCGTGCCCTCACTGCGGCTGGCATCGAGAATCGAGTCATCGATGCCGCAAGCATCCCGGTGGATCGTCGGTCGCGGCGACCCAAAACCGACCGACTCGATCTCGAGTTGCTGATCCGAATGCTACTGGCGCTGGAGCGGGGCGAGACACGGATCTGCCGGGTGGTTCGGGTGCCGACGCCGACCGAGGAGGATGCCAAGCGCCAGCATCGTGAGCGCCAGGTATTGGTGGCGGATCGAACAGCGCACAGCAACCGGATCAAAGGGATCCTGATGACGTTGGGAATCCGGGACGCCAATCCGCGCCGACACGATTTCCCCAAGCATCTCGAAACGATGAGGGCCGCTACCGGCGATCTTTTGCCGCTTTATACAAAACAGGCTCTGATACGCGAGCACCAGCGCCTATGCCTGCTTGAGCGCCAGATCAAGGAGATCGAGGTGGCGCAGGCGGTGGCCTTGAAAGCGACAAAGGCGAGCGACCGGAAAGACGAGGGGAGGGCAGGGGAGGTGTGCGACTCTGGTGCCGCTCAAGCCGCTGCACTCATCCGCCTAAAGGGCATCGGTCAGACCGGAGCGGTAACGTTGACCCGCGAAGCTTTCTACCGACACTTTGATAACCGCCGTGAAGTTGCGAGCTACTTCGGGCTGACGCCAAGCCCGTTCAACAGCGGTACCATGCGCGCGGATCAAGGGATCAGCAAAGCGGGCAATCCACGTATTCGAACCCTCGCCATCGAGCTCTCCTGGCTTTGGCTCCGGCATCAGCCGGAGAGCGCGTTGACCAGTTGGTTCCTGCAAAAGGTCGGCAATGCCACTGGACGTATCCGACGTATCGCCATCGTCGCTTTGGCGCGCAAGCTGATGATCGCTCTCTGGCGCTATGTGACCATTGGTCTGATCCCGGAAGGAGCTATCCTGCGCCAGGCATAGTGCAACCCCATGCGTTGGTGACCGGCTGAGACCGGGAACTGCGCGTCCAGGGGTCGATGTGTGACCGCCCTCCCCTGTGGCTCATTGCCGCTTTGGCAGATTGGTCCCGTCGTCTGGCCTCTCACCTCGCTGAACGCGAGATTATGGTCACGGTCCCATCCGACCGAACCGGAGATAAGGTGATACGATTGAGTTCGTATGATTCCAACCGAGGCCACCCATGTGACGCCACGAGCCCATTCAACCGAAGCGACGCCAAACAAAGAGGATCACACCAAGACGAAAAAGCTTGACACGGGATGCCTCAGATAAGGGGAGGGCGCTGGCGCCGGTCCCCCGGGTGACGTTTGGCGCGGATCGTCCACGGGGATTATCGGGCGACCATGGCGACCGTCGCCGTGCACGCGCTTACCACCGAGATGCGGAAGGACTTCCTCCAGTAATTCCTTTCTGCATCATTGTGCGCACGTTCTTCCTCAGTCCAACCTGCACGGCGGTTTGGAGTGCGAACGTGGTTGCTGAGGCGGTTTCGGCATGCTGGTATTGTACATGATCTGGCACGAGGCCCGCCGCCACGACGGCGCCGCTGACTGTGCCGAGCTCGTAGATCGCCACAAAAACAGTCAGCAGGTTGAGGTCAAGGCTGCGCAGATTGAACAAGGCGCGCCTCCGGATTTTTGACGTTGCGCTGCTGATGCTAGTGGGCCGGCCTTCAGGCGGGAAGCGGGCAAGGTGGGCGAAGGACCGCGCCTGCGCTACGCGCTCAGGATCATGGTGAACTCCCAAGCCTCGTCGTCACGATGTTCGGTCGGCTCCGTCAGGGTTAGTCCTCCGAAATGTAGACACCCCGAAAGAGATCATCATGCCGCCCGCTAAGAAAACCGCCGCCGCCGTCAGGAAGGCCGCTGCATCCTTCGGCCAACTCGGCGGCAAACTGCTTGAGCGTGATGGTGACCTGTGGGGCAGCCTTCACGGCAGCGGCTTTCTTGGCAGGGTACAGCAGCCTTCTTAACCGGAGCGGCACTCTTTTTGAGGGAGCAGCCTTCCTCGCCGCGCTGGCTACCGTCGCGGTTGTTTGAACCCTGGCACGGTTGCGCCCAGAGCCCAGCGCGAGCACTTTACTTTGCCCAAAACCCTCGGTCACGTTCTGCCGAAGAAGGCGGCAGAAGCCGTGCTGGCCGATCTGGTGACGCTGGCTACCGAACATCTCAAGAAGGGCGACAAAATCCGTCTGACCGGTCTGGGTATCCTGCAAGTGGGGGCGCTGCCGGCGCGGATGGGGCGGAACCCGGCCACCGGCGTATCGATAAATATTGCCGCGAGCAAGAAGATTGCGTTCCGGCCAGCCAAGGAACTGAAGGAGGTCGTGTAGTCGGGGGACGGGCAGGACCAATCTGACGCTTAGCAACGATGGTCTGGCCACGGTCGGCGGAACGTCAGACAGGTTGGTGCTTGCGAGGTGCGGATGGTGTTCCCAAGGGGTAGCATTTTCGTGGTACGCTGGATGCCATGATACCGACATCCGCTATGATCACGTCTGCGTCCGTAACTGTTTTGATTTGGGCGAGTCCCTGCGCCGCACAATTGCGGCAGGCGGTGATCCTACGGCCGCCGATCAGTCCGGCCTGTGTCTCATCGCCTTTTGGCCCGCGCGTGCTGTGGAACCAACCACAGGCCGGCTCCTATCATTATGGTATCGATTTGCTGGCACCGGCAGGCGCACCGGTTCGGGCGACCGCGCCCGGCACAGTAATACGCATCCAGAAGAAGGGTCCAGGTGGCCTTGAAATGCTGGTGCGGCATGAAAGCTTTGTCGGAATCTACAGCCATTTCGGTATGGTCATGCCGGCATTCGCCGAGGGTAAGCGCACCGTTGCGGCCGGCGAGAAGCTAGGCGTCGTGGGAAATACCGGTCTCACGACCGGTGCGCATTTGTATTTTGAGATGGACTTCGCTGGCAAGCCAGTCGATCCGGCATCGTACCTGGGATTACCCCGATGCGGTGGCGAGGCCCATCAAGCGTCAAATGACAGACGGGATACAGAAGGTAAGATTATCGGAGGGCGGAAGTACTATCTGATTTTTCCGCCAGGGGAGTGATTGTGGTGGCACCACATTAGAGCCGCCCTATCGATCGGCGATGGCAGATCGATCGTGATCGAACAGTTGCCTGGATGCCGACTGTAATTTATCGCGCCACTCGCGAAATCAGTACCAACTGTCAAGGGCAGCAGTATTCCGGTTTGGTTATCCAGGGTGCGGATACCCGTGACAATCAGATTGCCGTTACAGTCCCTCAAGGCAAGTACCGGATACGGCGCGGCGATTTGCTTTAGCCTTGCACCAGTGGGCCGCAACGAGCGGGCAATCGCGGCGAACCTCGGCGTTTGTTGAAATTGGCGGTCGCGGACAACCAACTCACTGAAAATAGCCTCAAAGTCACTGCAAACTCCGAATTTTGAGGCAAAAGCGACACCGTGTCGCTTTTAACCCCGCTAATCTTCAGCGACATCCCGCGTGCTTCAAATAAGTCGGTTGGCGACCAAAACACCGACGTAAATAAAAAGTAGACCTTTTTCAAAACAAGCCTAAATGGAAGTCAATGGATAGTGACTCACGAGTTAGGTTTTTAGCACGGTCGCTGGCAAAATCAAAATGTCGTCCAAGTTATATGTGCCCCGCTTGATGTGTTTAAACGTGTAGTCAGCCAAATTTTTCCCAACATCGGTAACCGGCCTCAAATCTACGATGCGGACCAATCCTCGGTTGCCCACGTATAAATTTTGCTTTTCGACTATGTGCTGATCGAGGGGAATTTTTAGTCGCGATATCGGTGGCTCGCCAAGAAGGAAATGGTAATGCATCCCCTCATTTGGGGCTAGGTCAGCAAACCGCGACGAGGGCCTGCGTTTAAAGACCGGGCTATCAGGGGCGCCTATCAAAATTGGCAATTCCGCGCTTGGCCTTGATTTTGGGTTTCTGACAATATTGGTTAACATGGTAATATATATCCGCTCCATTTCGCGCTGCATAAGGGGAAATGGTGGATAGTTTATTAAGTCCTAATGGATTCAACATAAGGGTTCCAAACCATATTTTGCGTCCATCGTTTTTCCACGCTATGATCCAATTGTGATAGGCGTTGAACAGCGCCGAAGTGTCCATTTATTAGATCCTACTCCTTGTTGTGTGATTACGATCATTTAAATGATCTCGTTCTTTAGATAATCTGTTACTCAATAAATTAGGGCATGAGTAATGTTGGAAACTAAATGTTCAATGTATTTCGTTGGCGTCCCATTCGGGCGTCGCGATTGAAATTCGCTGTTACAAATCAATTCTGCCATTACAAACCAACTGTAGACAGCGTGAGGCCGGTCTCCAGGGGGTTATTCTGATGTAGGGATCACGTTGTCTACTGGCACTTCCAAATAGCGTCACATGATCACATTTTACCGAATTGCGATGCATGAAGCATTTACCGCTTTACGAAATTGACCTATAAGTCATTGATTTACATAGGTTTATTGACCTAGACAATGATTGCCACCGAGTGGCTAAACAACTTAAAAAAGCCGGTCTTCAGGGGGGTTATTGATATAGTGTGAGGTGGTCCCCGGTTTTCGGACAGGCTGTTAAGCTAATTCCGACTGAAGGTTGGAATGGATTTGATGGGCAAAGTGACGCGCAAGCGGCATACGGCGGAGTTCAAGGCGCGGGTTGCGCTGGAAGCGATCAAGGGCGAGCAGACGCTGGCGGAGATTGGTGCGAAACACGGCATTCATCTGACGCTGGTCGGGGTTTGGAAGAAGGTTGCTATTGAAGGGATGGCGGCGACGTTCTCGTCGAAGGCGGAGGCATCCGAGACGGCGGTGACCGCGGCCGAGGTGACGCAGCTGCACGCCAAGATCGGTCAGTTGGTTGTGGAACGGGATTTTTTGGCGAAAGCCTTCGGTCGATGAGCGTGGCCCGAAGGCACGACCTGATTGCTCTGGAGCATCCCCACCTGTCGATCGTCCGGCAGTGCGAATTGGTCTCGATCAGTCGGTCGGGGTTCTACTACGCGCCCGTTGGGGAGAGGGCGTTCAGCCTGACATTGATGCGCCTGATCGACGAGCAGTTCATGGAAACGCCGTTTTACGGTGCTCGTCAGATGTCGCGGCATTTGCGACGATGCGGCTATTGCGTAGGACGCAAGCGGGTGCGCCGGTTGATGGCGCGGATGGGGTTGGCTGTGGTGTATCAGAAGCCACGGACCAGCGTGCCGCATCCCGAACATGTGGTATTTCCGTATCTTCTGCGCGATCTGAGCATCGATCGGCCGAACCAGGTGTGGTGCACGGACATCACGTATATCCCGATGCGGCGCGGCTTTCTGTATCTCGTTGCTGTGATGGACTGGTCGAGCCGCAAGGTGCTGTCCTGGCGCATCTCCAACACCATGGAGGTTGATTTCTGCATTGCGGCGCTGGAGGAGGCGATCGAGCGATTTGGCGTGCCCGAAATCTTTAATTCCGATCAGGGCAGCCAATTCACGAGCCCGCGGTTTACTGGCGTGCTGAAGGATGCTGGGATTCGGATATCCATGGATGGTCGTGGCCGCTGGTTGGATAACGTCTTCATTGAGCGGCTTTGGCGGTCGCTTAAATACGAGTGTGTATATCTCCATGTTTTCGAGACGGGTTCCGAGCTACGGGCTGGTGTGACGAAATGGATCGACCTTTACAATAGCCGACGTCCGCACTCAGCCCTTGCCGACCGAACGCCCGATGAGGCTTATGGATTGGTGCAATCGTTGCCCAGTCCTGGGCCAACCAGGGACCCGGCGACGACCAAACTGGCGGCATGAGGTAACCAGGAATTAGCTTAACCAGGCCGCTGGACTGTCCGAACGAACGGGACCATCTCAGTGAATGCGTAGCAAAGTCGGATACTTCCGCTTAGCCTCGCTATTCACGTTGCATAGTAAATTAGCTATTTTCGCATAGCCCTGTGCAGCTGATTTACCGGTTTCAATTTGTGGGTTCCGGGTTAGCTACCGGTCAAACATATGCAATTCAATACAGGTGGGGCAAAACGCCGTGTCAGCGGTGTCAGTTGGGTGTCATTTACCCGAATTCAGGTGCTAATCGATCGAGGGTTTTATAATGCCGGAAGGTAATCGCGCGGTAATAAAACGAGGAAATATCGAAGATGAGCAAACCGGTGAAGCGTACCAGGTCTTCGAGTTTAAGACGGTAAGTGGGAAAAACCGCCAGGTGCGCATTCCCCGAGCAAATTCGCGCAATGCGTGCCACATCTATAGGGAATTGCTTCGGCATAACGCTGATCTGCCACAGTTTCAGGCGCAGGGGCTGAATGAGGTGCAGTGGGCGATTGATACCAAGGTAGCTGCCCAATTGGTCTACGCCAGGACATTGGGCTGGCGACAGCATTTCAAGGGCTTCACTTTGGCGTCCGGCTTTATTGGAAAGCCAGGCGGCAACCGCGGCGTATTGCCGCCGCTGTGGGCCAGCGACCAGGAACTGCCGGGATTGCAATGCAAGGGAACGCTGGCGAAGTGGAGCAAGGCGGTGGCCGAGCCAGCGATGGCGTCTGATAGCTTGGTGCTGGTGCTCGCTGCCTGCTTTGCCGCGCCGCTGCTGCACGTGGTCAAGCGAGGCAACTTTGGGCTCAATTTATTTGGGCTGACGCCAGAGGACCGTGGAGTCGTGGTGAGCGTCGGGGCCTCCGTCCTGGGGCTTGGTGGCGACTGGTGGTTCCGCAACGCGGCAAACCATTACATTGCGCCTTCGCTGGAAGATGCCCGCGCTTTCAACGACCTGGTGCTAATCGGCGGCGGCGGCGAGGACTATGGATCGACGACCGCCTATCGCCGCTGGCGTCAGGATATCATGGCCCTGAGTGTCGGCCGCACGAAGCCCAAGCCGAGATCACCAGCCTTAGCCTGGCGTGGTATCTTTTTGACGACGTCAAGAAACTCGAACGAACAGCTGGCAGCCAGTGCCTACGAGGTCCGCACCACCGCTGAGCGCGCCGCTGGGATTGACGTTCCCGCCGGAAGCCGCGGCATTTTTGCGAAGCCTGCGTCGGATCTTCCTCCTAGCCGATCGCAGTGTTGGGGACGAGCGAAACACGGGAGACTGCTTGCCGCATGTGCTGACCAGCAGGGCACTCCAATTCGAGCGTATATTACCTTTCTCATCGCGCACCGAGCCACCTTGAAGCGGGCAATCCAGAAACACAGTGATGCGTTTGTGGCTCTGGTGGCTGACCGAGATGTGCCAAACCGCCACCGGGCGATCACCGACAATGTTGCGCTGCTATACGCCGCGGGCTGCCTGGCGATCAAAGCCGGCATTCTGCCCTGGACACGGCAACATCTGCGGTCAGGCACTGCAACGCCAGCTTATCGCCGCCGTCGCTCACCTGCGTCAGCTACCATATCACACGATGAAATGATCCGCCGCATTCTTCGGCGTCGGTTGCATTCATCGGCGGTAATCCCGGTGAGCCGCGGCTTGCGCTTTGGCCCGGCCACGCAGTCTGGCTTTTGGCGCCAGCGGGAGGGCGAAGTTGTGTTCACCATTCACGCCAAAGCGTTTCGCCGTTGGTTTGAGGACGCCGCGCAATGTCGGGCGGCGCTACGTTGGCTGCATCGGTCAGGGCTACTGCTACTGCGGAATCGGCATGCGATACCGTCCCCGAAATCGACCGAGTGGGCCGAGCGCACGCCGCGCTGGCCCGATGGCACCGTGCAGCGATCGTTCGTCTTCAAAGCACTGGAATCACGCCGAGGCGAAGAACGGCCTCAGCTGCACTCGCTGTTTCCGGACCTGCCGCCGCCCAAGTGGTCCGAGCTTCGCAAGCGGCCCAAGCCCCGCAGGCGTTCCGCCGCATCGAAGGCTTCCGATGAGGACGAATTGGACGAAGTGCCCAGTGGGCAGTACGTACGCCTGACGCGCGGCCCTGGCTATCCGCCGCCTTGGCGAGACGATTGATCGTGATGGCAAAAGCGTTGACCTCATCCCGACCGATGGTCGCGGCGTCGCCATAGGCTCGAACGAATTTGCTCCGATAGTGCACATCGAGGAAAAAACACTTTTAGTCCGTCGCCGTCTTGCTCCCATGAATCTCGGCCACCGCATTGAGGCTCCTTGGAAAGGCAGCAGCAAAAGCTGCGCTCGGCTTCATGCCGTCCTTCAGCCGATCGATAAATTTTTTAATTCGGTTGCACGATTTTTTTGGCACCCACGTGGAAAGTTGCACACGTCCTGCCTCCTTCTGCTTGGCGACCCACTTTCTCCGCGCCTTTCGTTGCGGTCCGACGTTCTTCCGACCGGGCGCCACTTTCGTGTCGATAGTACCTCGCGCTTTTGCTTAACTTCTTCAAACCCGGTGATTTTTTTCTCGGCATCGATACGCCCCTGCGCGTCTCTTGTGGAGCATGATCTTAGCGGGCATTTAGCGCCTTCTCACTAGAGATACTTCTTTTCTAACGATAAACTCCTTGCGATTTTTTTTGGCCCACGCGGGGCTCCTCTCTTTCTGGAGGGCCGTTATCTCTAGGGAGATTTATAATAGATAATCGCTAGAGAGACGGCGGCGCCAGCATTCGATTAATTGTCTTACGCATGAAGCGGAAGTGCAGGAGGCAAAATCGGCGCAAAATCCGAAGCGGTAAAGGCTTGAGGTGCGAATAGGTCGCACAACAAGCGATGGAGCCCTGCAGTGAAGAATGCTAGAGCCAGATGCTCTCTAGAGATAATCAACGTGAGCACCGCGGCGGATGATCAATTGATATCGGACCGCGAGTTAGCACGGCGTTGGTCATGTTCGCCGAAAACGCTACGAAACCATCGTTCCCTGAAGATTGGATGCCCTTACATTCGCCTTGGCTGTACAGTCCGTTACCGCCTCTCCGACGTCCTTGCGTACGAAGCCGATCAAGTGCGACCAACTCAGAACACGCCGGGGGCAGGACGATGAGCAAACGTCCCGCTAAAAAGCCCGGGGTCTTCACCAACGCGCTCAGACGCTGCCATTATAGTGGCTCCTCACCCATGGGGCGGTGCCTAGCAAAGAGAGCTGAGGGGGCGCGTAAGCGGCGCGTTCAATGGCTGCGTCGTGAGCACTTTGACAATAGCGTGGCGCGCAAGCTGGCAAAAAAGCTCGAGGCATGCCGACCAAAGCTGCGCTGTCATTCCGGCGCCTGTCCAGTCTGTGCGCAGGCCGCACAAGAACTTTTCGTCCGCCTTGTGGAAAGGCACCAAAGGGGTATCTGGGGTATGCAAGGTCAAACGGCGATCTCAAACGCTGTCCGCAAACCTTTCCGGGTAGTTGCGATAACAATTGTGCCAGCAGGTCTGAGTTCCGACCCAGGGGAACTTGACGACCTCCCGATCAGCCAGGTGCATCGTAGAGCTACTGACAGGTTGGCTAAGGCAAAAGTCCACGTGGGCGTGGGCGTCCTTGAGGTCGGCTTGGTCGAACACGCTGACGGTCGTTATCCCCTAGCCTGGGCGTGGCACCTGCATGGCGTCGCACTGACCCGTAACCCTGACGCTCTCGCCAAACGTCTGAAAATGGCGTTTCCACGGACGGATGTTGTGCCACGTCCCGTCCAAGTTGTCCCATGGGACGGGAGTCGGAAGTGGCTCCGATATTGCCATAAGCTCGATGGCCGCTGTCGGGTCGGTTTTAATGATCAACTCCACTTTAATGTTCGCAAGCAGCAGCCCCGAACGTGTCGGACAACGGAGCGTCGAAGCCTAACCCCGGACGAACGCCTCGAACTACTTTTATTTCACGATAAAATTAGCCTGGATAGCCGCATTCTGACCAAGGGTGCGCAACTACGATCAACCCAAAAGGGTTGCAGTATCGTGAAACTTCGGCGTCCGAAAAGAAAAAGTATGTCCAACTAAACCAAAAGTCTGGGACGCCGTCTGCGATATATTGCCCAAAAATGGGGTAACGATAGCAGCGAGCGGCCCAAACTTACCCTCTTCGGCGTGATTCTGATAGAGAAGGGTGAAAAACCGATTGTACTGCACTTATAATGGCAACTCGGCCGGCCCAGATCGTCGCGGTGGCCAACGAACCGCGCTTCGCCGACACGCCGCCGGCGCGGATTGTCCCGGCACTGGCCGACGAAGGTATCTACATCGCCAGTGAGTCCAGCTTCCATCGTGTGCTGCGCGCACACGGCCAGATGAACCCCCGGGGACGGGCCCAGCCGCCGCGGACGTCGCGCCCACCGACCACGCACATCGCCACACGTCCCGGCGACGTCTGGTGCTGGGACGTGACGTTCCTGCCGGCACAAATCCAAGGACGCTGGTTCTACTTCTACCTGATCCTGGACCTCTACAGCCGCAAGATCGTCGGCTTCGAGGTGCATGACACCGACAGTGCCGAGCACGCGGCTCACCTGGCTAGGCGAACAGCGCTCGCCGAAGGGGTGCACGCCAAGCCGGTGCGCCCAGTGCTGCATGGCGACAACGGCGCAACTCTGAAGGCAACAACAGTTTTGGCCATGCTGCATTGGCTCGGCATCGAGCCATCCTACTCGCGTCCGCGCGTGAGTGATGATAATTCTTTCGCTGAAGCACTGTTCCGCACAGCGAAGTATCGGCCGGAGTTCCCCCTCAAGGGATTTGCCGATTTGGATGCCGCCAGGCAATGGGCAGCGCGCTTCGTGCATTGGTACAATCAAGAGCACCGCCACAGCGGCATCCGCTACGTCACCCCGGCGCAGCGTCATGCCGGGCAGGATGGCCCTGTGCTCATCGCCCGTCACGCGGTCGACCAGGACGCCCGGCAGCGCAACCCGCAACGCTGGAGTGGGTCGACCCGCAACTGGACACCGGCTGGCGCCGTCACCCTCAATCCGGAGCGTGACATCGTGGTTCGGGCGGCCACCTCACAAATCCAGCTTTCCGGTTCGATCGGCGAGCCTGCTTTCCCGCCCCGACCTGGCAGCGCCCAAGCCGCGACGCGCAACGCAGGAGATGGGAGGAGCGGAGCCACCCGGAACCACGCGCAGAGCGCCCTGGCGCACGAGCATGGCGAGGATGGCGAGCACCGGACCTTCTCCGTAGTGAGCACCGTGGCACACTCGGCACCAGTCGGAGGTTCGCATCTCCGGACACCTACCCCGCAAGCACAGCGGCATCGTCAATAGGAGAAATCATTACGGGATTTAAGCAGCAACTACCTTGACACGCACCGCCGGAATGCCGGCCGCTCGCAGCTGACACACACCAGCAAGGCCGTGCAACCCGTGCAAATCGGCTTTCAGCATCGGTCTGTCGGGACCTCGTAGAATTGCTCAAGGATGCCTTGGCTGCCCCGTTCTTCGGCTGATAGTGGAATTCGAAAAGTCGAAGATGCTGCACGCTCGGGACCTCGTTCGCCCCACGCCAACTACTTGCCGGAGGCCGTGCAACCCGTGCAACGACAGAGGAATTAGTGAGGTCCGATTTCGGGCGTGCACGGTTTGCTCAACCACATGGTGGCAAACCTGAACCGGTAAACCGAACCGGCGGCATCAATGCGCATGTCATTTTGGAGCATCTTATGAAACAGCATTCAAGGGTGATGAAAAGTTGTGGCGTCCGCTATCGCTACCTGCGGGAAGACCCAAGGATGGGGATCCATTACGCGACGATCAGTTTTCCGAAAGGCAACGGAGGCCGGGGAAAAATTGAAGTCCCAGCTTCCGTGCTAAGTAACAAGGCCGAGCTTAAGCGACAGCTTCAAGACCGGGATGCCAAACTTCCGTTGGATAAGGACCGACAGAATGCCCTCCTTGCAGCCATCGGTATTGCCCAACCGAAGCGTCGGCAGGTATACGCGAGCGCGGCCGGCTGGTCGCTAGATAAGAAGTGGTTCGTCACCGGGCGGAGGGTGATCGGAAAAGCGCCGCCCGGCCGGTTGCCCACCCGCCCCAATGCTAATGCAGCGGGGGAACCGGGGCAGCTTCGGCGTCGCGGGAATGCGAAACAGTGGCGCGATTCCGTGGGGAGGCTTGCACTCACCTCATCCGTGGTTATGCTGGCGATCTGCATCGCCTTCGCGGCCCCTCTGCTGACTTTCGCCAAGCGGACGTCGTTTGCGATTTGTCTCTTTGGCGGCACTAGGTCTGGTAAAACCCTGGCCAGCTTGTGTGCGGCATCCATGACAGGAATCGGAAGCGTCGATGATCTCGTGGGTTGGCGCTCGACCGATAACGCGATCGAAGAGCGCCTATCAGACTTCAATGATACAATTTTTGTTCTCGACGACGTTTCGGCGATGGAGACTGCCGAGCGCGGACAATATGTTCGCCTCCGCAGCTTCGCCTACATGCTGGCCACCAATCAGGGAAAGGCTCGCGCGCGATCTTATAAAGCATCTGCGGGAGTGGACCACGGACGTTACAGAACAATCGTCCTTACATCGGCAGAGACATCGATCGCCTCGCTTGCTAAATCCGCGCTCCGCCAGCGATTCGGAGGAGAGGAGTTGCGCCTCATCGATCTCGCCGCCGCGGCCCCCGGTCAGGACCATATCTTCGACCGCATGCCCAGTTCGGTTTGCAAAGCTCACCCGACCAACTGGCGGAGCAAAGCCTATGCTGACATCGTAAAGGCGTGCGATCGCCACCACGGTGCAGCATTCCGAGCTTATGTCGCTGGCCTAGTCCCGCAGCGGCACTCGCTGTCCCTCAAGGTGAACAGGTTGATCAGAAAGTTTGTGGAGCATGTAGGTGGATCGGCTGAGGGGGCCGAGGCTCGTGACCTCGCCGAAAAATTCGGGTTGATATTTGCAGGCGGTATGATGGGTATTGAGCTCGGGTGCGTCCCTTGGACCCATGCTGATGTGTTGATGGCGGTGGCGACATGCTATCGCCGTGCTCGGAATCTGCTGACCGACGACAGGCAGCTTCTCAAATCTGGTTTGGGCATTGTGCGTAACGCCCTGGGACAGCTCCCCCTACATGCGCCCAAGCAGACGTCACAGGTGCGATTTGAGAGGATCAATGGCTATCAGGAAAGATTTGCCCGGCACGAAGTCATGTGTCATCAAAGCCGACGCCTTCAACCGATTGCTGTCAGACGATCGGCAACGCAATCTGGTTCAGCGATGGCTCCTGAAGCATCGCGCGATGGCGATAGCTCAAACGCGGGCCGGTAGCCGATCATCGGGTCCCCGACCAGCGAACCAGTTCACCTGGCCCGACGGCAAGCGTCGCAGATCGTTGAAGATTGTCTGGCGATTGCTCGTTAGGGCCCAGGCTGCGGCATGACAACCCCGCCTAGCTTAGTTACTACAGTTGCGTTTTCAGCGAAACATCCGATGCTCTGTATCTCTTGGATTCGGGAGTGCCAGGGAATGCTTGTTGCAACCTGGGGCGCAAACTTGTTGCAGGTGGTGATCTCGTGCGCTCGACGCCGGAAGTAAGAAAGCGAAAATGGGCATTGAAACTGCTGAAACACTTCGAGATGGGTCACTCGGAGTTCTTTTCGTCGCTGATAGCCGCCGCTGCGATGAACTAAAATTGGCGGGCCTAGATTTCCCTCAGGCTGAGCAAATGGAGCGGGCAGACCGGCGGTCGTCCTACTATGAGCAAGACCTAACGGCGACGGCGTCTCGATAGTGCAATTTCCCGCATGTGCACTATCGGGGCAAATTGGCTCGAGCCCACGGCGACGCAGGTCGTCTTCGTGGTGCGTTTTCTCAAGAAACTGGTCGAGCATGCCATTTATGGCGGCATGCTCGCCGCGTTGCCGGATTACGTGGCCACGCATTTTACCTGGCAGCGGTGCCAGCCACCGGCATCATGTCTGGATCGCTCATCGCGGCAACGCCCTGTCCCTAACTATCTCTATGAGGCTCCTCAGCGCCAAAGGGTGGCGACGGGGGTCGACGGCTTTCTCCGGGTTGTGCCTCAAGGATGGGAGGCCGGTGGCATTTTGAGATGCGGCGCACCGTTCGAGGAATAGGGCGGCCAATTATACATAGGCGAGAGCATCATAGGGGTGATTCCGCTTGCGCGAGGGACGGTTCGCGTGGCGTGGCGGCTGCATCGATATTTTCTAATCCGGCCTAAGCGGGCAATATTAGGAAAAGGAAGGAAAAACAACCAAACTGGATATTATAGACCGGGACGTGTCCCTTATTCGAAATAAGAAACTGCGTGGCAAGCGGTTCGGCCGGATCGAGGTTGACACTTGGATCGATCTCGACCTGTGGCTTCAGAAGAAAAAAGAACCCGGTTAACGCAATGCACGGCCCAAGGATGGCCCATACCTCCTTCCATGCGCCCCATACTTTTCGTGCTGGCCCTTTTTGCTTCGACGTATCCACCGCTCCGGATACAATTGGGGGCGACATATTGGTTTGAGCGACTTTTGCGACTGGTTGGTTGGGCTTAGACCGACGCCGACGCGAGCGTCCCATTTAATTTCGCTCCCAGTGTTCCGGATATCAGATAACTTCCGTGCGGCTGAGACCGCGACGTTCGGAATGTAGCGTCTGAATGAGTATGAGCACCAGATTGGTGCGGGCGATCACGTCGTGTCGTAGGTAAACCGGATTATCCCGTGCTCATTTGGGCGGGCGCTGGGGGCGGGCGGGGCCGACGGGCCGGGCGGGCACCTTCATGGGTAGGGTAGGCGGCCGTCCACGTCGCTGAGCATGTCAAGGTAATCGCGAACCGCACCTCAAAACTCTCCGCCGTCCCCAATAGGCCGGTCTTTGAATGCGTGGATCGCGTTGCGCCGCTCCTGAACGAGCTTCACAAGATCATCGCCGCTTGCCCCGATGAGGTCACGCGCCCGCACATACTTTCGCAGCGGTTCAAGGGTCAGACCGTCCGGGGATTTCGATGCCTGCGCGTTGTGGTCGAAGGCCCCGGCCGCTTTTAAGTTTTCCACGTCCGCGCGAAAGTCATTGTAATAGACCGACAGGAAAAGCTTAAGGGTGCCTTCAATCAGCGCACCCAAATTCGTCCACGCAAGAATGAGTTCGCCGTTACTGAGGCGTTCGATGGATCGCGCAGCCATAGACGCAGGGACGACGATAGTGGAACCTGCCAATCAAGCCGCGCCTTGCTCAACAGGCCGGCGACTTCGAGGGGTGCCCAGCCGTGCGCGGTTTTCCAACATTGCGCCAGGTGGCGGTTGAGGGTCTCGATACGCTCCACCACCTGGTGGATTGGCATTTCGTTGTCGGGAAACATTCAACTAGATATATCGACCATGGCTTTGCCATGCATTGAATTTCGCACACTCCACGAGAGCGGGGCGGGAGACTGACTTTTGGGACGCGCAAGCCCCTTGTTTTTCCGAGAAATTTTTTTCGTCCAATATGTTACCGATGTTGTTGAAAAACTCTATTTGGACAGCGGTGCGAAAATCACGGCGAAAACCGACTTTGCACAAAAATCTCTCTGGTTTGGCCTGAGGTTGTCAGTGGCCTGTTGAACATCGACCTTTGGTGTTTTCCGCTGTCCCCCTACGTGGAGAAGGCCGACCACCATTCACGGTCAAAATTTCTTCTCGACCAGCTTCCGAAAAGGAGTTTTTCAACAAACAACATCTACCCTTTGCTGGACTAAATTAGTCATGACTTCCGCCGAGTCTTGCAGGAGTATTTTTGAAAGATAAGAAGAAAGTGATTTACAATCAGTGAACTGGCGGAAGAGTCGCACGAAACGCAGCCGCATCGCCGCTCTGTTCAAATTCCCATAGCGCAGCCCCCCAAGCAAAGTCGGGCGTTTCTATGTCAACGTGATCGGCTTTCGGGTTTTGTTTGATCGGCCCGAAGAGCGGTTCGCGTTTCTCGATCTCCGTTGGAGGCCGACCGCGAGCGTTGCCGGCAACTGCTGATCAATAACGAGTTCGTTGCGGTGCTGACAGAGCCGCGTGGATCCGTATCATATCGCTGGTTTTGGCGTTGGTTGTTCTTCAGCATCGTCACGATATTCCCGGTGGCGGTGCTGCAGCTCGTGCAGATCAATGCGCTTCGCTATCAGAGCGATCTTATTGTCTGGGTGCAGCGTATCTGGCTGTCACTCGACCTTGCCGCCCTGGTTTGGCTCTTCCCGCGCAATACGCTCGATGGCTCGGTATGGCCAGAACGCCGACCGGCAAAGATCCGGCGTTGGGTTGGGTTGCTATGGGCTCCTGTCCTGATCGCGGCCGTGAACTTGGTCTACCTCGACACCGTGCCAGGGGATGCGGATCCGCGATTGGTTCGATACGATCAGCCGGAGCCTAGTTGGTTGCACTACATGGCCGGCAACCCGCTCGACATAATGTTGTGCCCGCACCTGCACTGGGGCTGCCGCTTTTTGCGTGTCGATCATCGCACCCTGGTTGGGAAAGTGTGGGACGAGAAGGCGATGAGTATTCTCCGGATGGACCGTTCTAAACTGGTGACGGTGCTGGCGCAGGAGATGCCGGGGATCGACCCAGACCAAGCTGTATCCTTGACTTACGCCAAGGCGATGGCGGCGATTGAGGGCGTGTTCCTTCGCGGCCGTTCTCTGCGTTTTGCTGTGCTGGATGCAAGTCGCCTCTGTGCTGCCGATTTGATCGAAGCACGCTTGCAAAACGCGAGTTTGGTAGAAGCTGACCTGAGAGCCGCCAAGCTGGTCAGCGCAAACCTTCAGGGCGCCAACTTGAGCGACACCAACCTCAACGACGCCAACCTCTACGGCGCCTACATGTTTGCCGCCAACCTGACCGGTGCCCAACTGATAGGCGCTGACCTGACTGGAGCCTACCTGACCAATGCCAATCTGCTTGCCGCCGACCTAACTCGCGCCAAAATGTTCACAGCCGTTGTTTCCTCACAGCAACTGAATGAGGCATGCGGAGTGGAGGCTGTGTTGCCCAAGTGGGCGATGCCTGGCTTGCCCACGCGGGCACAGCCCGGCTTCAGTCTGAAGCCATGCTCAAAGCCTTGTCGCTCCCCGTTTGAAAAGTCACAATTCTCCCCGTTAGAAATGTCACTCGGTGCGCAAGTAGAGATGACACCAGGACAGCTTTCAGTTCGGTTTGAGGCGGCTGCTTTCCCGTCCCGGCCTGACAACAGCAGCGACGCGGAGCGCAGCGGAGGGGATGGGAGGAGTGGAGCCGCCCGCAGTCACGCGCAGCGCCTACTTCGGCGCGAGCATGGCGAGGACAGCGAGCACCAGACCTTCCCTGGAGCGAGCACCGTGGCACGCTCACCTCAGGCTGGAGGAACAGGCGGCGAGTGTGGTTTGTCAGGGTTCAACCTTGCCGCCACACGCTCTGCCGCCACCGCAGCCGCGACCTCGCGCGAAAGCCGTCCCTTTGTCGGCTGGCCCGGTGCTTCGAGGTTGTTCGGCGGCCGCTGCCGCGCTGGGTGATAGCGACGCCGGTGCGGCTCGTACGTGTTCTGGTGTTGCTTCACCATCGCCAGCGCCGCGCCAAGCCGCTTGTTCTCTACAATCTCGCCAGGTTCCACGGTCTGGATCTTGTCAAACTTGCGGAAGGACAACGAAATCCCTTCGAACTGAACCGCAAATCGGCCGTCCGGATAGTTCACAACATCGACCGTCTTGCGCACCAGACCGCGGGCAAGCGGTGTCGGATCCAGTATGAGCATCATGCGGTCGTAATGCAGGGTCAGGTTCTTCGTGACGGTAC
>CAVYXX010000054.1:0-17282 GCA_963772355.1 uncultured Alphaproteobacteria bacterium
CGCAGCCACCGCCGCGGGGGGCTGGTCTCTGCTGGAATTGTCCGCTCCAAGCGTAATCACCTAGGCTTTTTTCCTGCTGAGTCGCCCATTCTTCATTAAACCGCTGCGGCCACAGCAACTCACCATCTCTCCGGCGCGGGTCCTCGAAACCTATGACGGTCTCGCAACGCCGGTCGCTCTCGTAACGCTCTGGCAGATAAAGGTGGACGATGTCCTCGAAGTCATTGGTGAGAAGATGCCCGGTGAGGTCGTCTTCGCCCAAGCGCTGCATGATGATAACTTCGGCGCCGCGTTTGGGATCGTTCGACCGCGTGCGCCAAACCTCATCGTAAGCTCTGATCTGACTGGCGATGACTTCCTTGCTTTCAACTTCAGATGTCTTGTGCGGATCATCGATTATGCGAATCGCGCCACCCTTACCGAGTGACTCCGGGATGCCGGTGCTGATCCGATAGCCGCCAGCGCTGTTGTCGAACTGCTCTTGGTTATCGCGCCCCTCGATCCGCACTACATCGGACCAACGGTCCTGGAACCATTTGGAGCTGATTATCCGCCGCGAAGTGACCGCATCACTCTGAGCCTTGGTCGCCCCGTAGCTCGCGCATAGGAAGCGCACGCCGGGTCCCTGGAGAGGGTAATCGGGATCGGGGCTCTGGACCCATGTCCATAACGGCCAGACTATTGAAACTGTTATAGTTTTTGAATGCCTTGGAGGTATATTAATAACCAGCCGCCGGATCTCTCCGTTATTGACGGCTTCCAAGTGGTCGCAGATGCAGCCCAAATGCCAGCCCGGTATAAAAGGAGACGGATCGAAATGCGGCCAAGCGCCCTGCAGGAACTTATAAAGCGAACTCTTGTAGAGGCCCCTCTCGATCGCAAACCGGGTAGGGAACTTATCCGGCACAGCCGCTACTCCGTTAACGGGTCACCCTCGATCATGGGCGTCCGCCCATGCCACTTATCATTCAGATACAGAAATTGCACCAACTCCTCCCGCGTCAGGTTCGCGGAGTCTCCCTCCTCCTCCTCATCTCCGACAATCTCCTTGAACATACCAGCAGACAACTTCGGATGGATGTACGGAGCCGCCGCGACAGCCGCCGCGAACTGATCATCCGTCACCATAGAGCCGTTCGGTAGCGGTTCGTGCTTCATTCGGCACAGCATCACGTCCAACGGCAGCAGACCGTCCAGCCTCGCTGCCTCCAGCCCTTTCTCTGCGAGGATCTCGCGCTGGACTGTCGCCTTGTTCGGCGTGCCACGCTGCCGGCCTCCTGTCTTCGGTGTCCCCGTTGTCCCCTTTGTCCGGGCCACGGATTCTCTACCTCGCTTCTAATTTAGAGAAATCCCAGGATAGACACGGCTGGCACGATTTACGAGCCATTAGCGCTCAGTCGCAGAATTTGCGGCTGATCGCGTGTGCGGTGGCTGGATATCGCCGCTGTGTGTCCTGTCCGGCGCGATGATGCGGCGTAAGCGTCGGAGCCGCTGTGTGGTTTTAGCGGATGGCCTGTCGGAGCTTCCGGAGGGTAGCAGCCTGATGGCAGATCTTGTCCGAAGGCATTGCGTCACAATGGACGTTGAGAGGGCTGCCTCAGCTAGCTGCCCCCGGGGACAGATCCGGTCGGTAGTGTGTCCCGTGGTTTGTCGCAAATGTCGCTTGTGTGTGCGAGTGATATAAGAAAGTCGCCGTCTATATAGAAGAAGAAGTGAAATGCGTGTACTCGTCCGTACGCGTAAGCGACAATTGCGACAAATTCGCCTGTCAAAGCTGGATCGGCCTTGCGGGCCGTCTCCGGCGGTGTCCAGGTGGCGGGACAGTTGGATGATCGGCTTCCGACTATCCCGCAAAGAATGGCTGATTTCTGTCGTTTTTTCATTTGTCGCAAAATGCAGAGGGGGTTGCGACAGTTGCGACAACTCGTGGATTGTGCCTCAAGCGACAATTGCGACAAACTCGCCATTTATTCTTCGATTAGCTCGACCTGCTTGCGTTTCAGCGCTGCGATATGGGCTGCGATGTCCTCGCGTGCTTTTTCGCGGCGGGCTTTTTCGCGTTCGTGTCTTGGTGCGAACATGACATGCACGGCAGGGTTCACTTGCCATGCGTTGACTGGCTTCATCAGGTTGGTTGGTGTTTCTGGTTCGAGCCAACCGATGGTTGTCAGGCTTGCCATGACGTCTATGAGTTCGTCTCTGGCTTCTGGCGCTCTCAAGGCGCCGTAGGCGCGCACCACGTCGCGGCTGGTGATCCGGTCTAGCTGTTCCGCCAGGATGTAACCGGCGATCCATGAGGCATGCCCGGTCTGTTTGGTGGAAAACATCAGCCTGTGGGCTCGCAACAGGTGAGGCAGGGCGATGTCCAGCATGAAGTCTGCCGCGCGGCGGGAGGTCTCTTCGGTGATTACCAGGGAGTAGTATGGGGGTGTGATGTTGTTAGCTGCGGCGTTGGCGAGTTCGATCAGGTGGAAGGTTAGGGCGATGCGTGCGAACATGCCGGGCCATTTTCCAAAGGCGGACAGCAGTTGCGGCGATGTATCTGGCATCAGCGTCATGATGCGGATCATGGCGTCGACTGCTTCGCGATGCTGGTGGGCGTCGGCATGGAACACCACCGTCTGGAAGTGCTTGCCGTCTGGGGTTCGCGGTGGGCTCAGTGCGGCCAGGGCTGGGAACAGGGCGTTGTATTGATTCTGTGCTTTGGTGTCTGGTTTACGGTCGACGCCGGCTTCCTGCGGGCCTGGTACGGCGTATAGGAAGCGTTGCAACAGGCCATCTTCGGCGGCGGTTTTGGCGATGTTCTGGATTGGTCCGGGCTGGATTCCGCCGAGGAAGCATGCGCTCCAATTGGGGATTGCGAAGGTGCCGCGTCCGATTCGGTCTACGGTGTATCGGTCGCCATCGTAGAGACGGAGGTATGCGCCGCGGTCGCTGCCGCCTTTTCCGCCAGGGTGATAGCGGTCCAGGCCGGCGAAGAACTCGGACATTTCGTCGTGTCTGGACAGCACTTTGCGGGCGGGTGCGCACTGGTAGGCTTCCCTGTCATCGCGTAGCACTTCGCTAATCGCGTCGACGGTGGCGCCTTCGATCAGATAGCGGTTGAGTTTTGGGTGCACGGGCTCCGGGGTTGCGCCGGACTTATCGGCTTTTGCCAGTCTGAGTTGTTGTTTGTAGATGCGCATATCCTCGGCGTGGTGCGCTCGGGCCTCTGCATCTAGCAGGTCGATTGGGCGGGTGGCGGCCCGGATGACTGGTGTTTTCAGGATGGAGGGCTCGCCGACGATAGCGCCCCAGAGGCGCGGGTTTTCTGTCCAGGAGTAGTCGTGGCGCTTTGGTTGCACTCGCCAGTTATCGGATGCCACGGAGGCGCAGGACACGATGCACGCGAGGGCAACGGAGGTTGGGTCGACGCCCATGCGTGCGGCGTTGTCGAAAACGAAGTCGTTGATCGCGGGTGGGATGTGTTCGTGGTGTCAGCTCTGGTGCTTCGCCATTTGGATCGGCCAGGAAATCGAGTGGTGTTGGCCAGGCGAAAGCGGTGTCCTCCTGGGGACGTCGTCGCTGGTGGGGGCTGCGCTGGCGTGCCTCGATCGCGGCGTCGTCTACGGCCTTGTGATACGCTGGGTCATCGATCTCGGGAGGTGGTGGCTCCTCCGGTGCCTCATCTTCAGCCGGTTCGCTGGCGAGGCCGTCCGGCCCTTGCCCCGAGTTCCCATCGCCGCGGTTAATCCACACGCGGTCATTTGCCCTGCCGACCTTATGCTGACCGATGAGGGTCTTTACTGCCCTGGCAAAGGCGTGCTTTTTGGTGTCTTTGTCGGCGCCTGGCATGGCGCCCTGATAGAAGCGGTCGCGCCAACTCTCCGCAGACACGGTGGCAAAGCCTGGGGGCTCTCCGGTGAAGCCTACCCGTCCCGCTTCGGCGCAGAGGTCTGTTAGCATCTCTAACGCCCGCTGGGCGTGCGTGTGTTGCTTCTGTGCCTTATCCGCCTTGGTAGACGGGTGGGGGCTGCCTGCGTGGTGTATCGCGGCGGCTGAATCCGTAGGCCGTGCCTCGCCGTTGCTGGTGTCGCGGCTTGGCTTTGATGTTGTTTTACCGTAGTCGTCTTCGCCATTAGGCGGTGGCGGCCGGCGCGGGTCGCTCCAACCTGCCTCCATCGCCATACGGAATATCGTGCCGGCGCCGATTTTGTTGGGTGGTGATTTGGCGTAGTGATCCCAGCGAGCGTGGGTGGCTTTGGCGTCGTATGCATTGTTATACGCTGACCAGCTATCGAATGCCTCCCAACCCTCCTGAGAGCCGCCTGTGGCTGCCCAGAGGGCCATTCCGGTGCGGTTCCATGCTTCCCAGTCCGCGGGTCCGGTGTTCGGGATGGCGTCGACGGCGGAGACGATAAGCGACACCTCGGCCTGCGGTTCGCCTGGGGTGTGTTCCTGTTCGCGATCATGGCCGTTGGGTAAGGCTGGGGCTGGAGCGTCGATTATGGGCGCGCACGCTTCCAGAAAGGCGGTAATTTGCGCCTCGGTGAGGGGGGTCAGCGCATCGAACTTTACGTCCCCCGGCGCTGCGGGGTACCACTGCAGGTCAGCGCCGCTGGCGATGTTTGCCGAACGCGACGAATTGCTGTCCCTTGCCTAAAACCTCGATTTTGCAACCGTGCTCTCTGGTGTGAGTGCTGCCGGTTATGGTGCGCTTGCCCGGGCAGCCTTCGGCGGCACGATAGACGAGGAGCGCGCGAGGCGATTTCTGGCGGATCCTGGTCGGTGCTGGGCCGAGCATCTTGGTTGCGAGCGCGCGGCATTTTACTGCTTTGTCGGGATCGTCGATGTCGAAATCGATATCCCGGTGTCCGTCGGTCAGAAGCCCTGTATTCAGCGCGTGTGGCACCGCTGGCGACTTGGCACAGAAGGGCGGGTCCATCCGGGCGTGGGTTTGCCATTGGAGCCCGAGGGGTCGTTTGCCGGGGCTTTCGCCGCCGGCGTCTGGGTTAATGACCGGAACAGGCCTGAACCCGGCGCTCCACAGGTTGGCCCGCAGCTTGGTGACGGATGCGACGTCCAGTTTCATGGCGTACGGCGCGCTCATGGCGCCGGCCGCTTCTGATCCCGTAACCGCGTCCACAAGCTTTTGCCTTCGGCGTAGGCGGCCTGCCATTCAGGCGACTGTTGGCGGCGGCCAAGATCCGGCCGGTAGCGGGAGAGGGCCGATCACCACGCTATGTCATACTGGCTGCGCAGGTCCTGTTGACATTCTACCGATAATTTCGGGGTTTGTTGAAGTTCGTTATTGGTAACAGTTGTTTTCGCTTTGGTCTGGGGTGCCGCAGCGCAAGTCGTCGCATACCATACTCATCCTCAACCCACCCGTTTGATCAGGTGGCCGGTGCCTGCTGGCGAATAGGTCGCCCATCGCGGCTGGTCGGGACCGGGCGCTCAATGCAGTGGGTCCGGCTTGCCGTCAGGCATCTCGATAAGGAATTGCCTATCTGGCGGGACTTCATCCGTGAAGGGGGCGAGATCGAAGAAAACAGCGCCGACAGCTATCGCGAGCCCCTTCGGCTAGCACCAGGAGAGATGTGCCTTTCCGTCCTGCCGGAGCTGGCGGGAACTCCCCTGCGGCAGTGCTCGCCCATCGTCGGATGATTAAAAAACGGTCCAGAGGGCGGGCCAAACAATTCCCTGGACCGCATTATCGTCATCCCCTCGCCTTTTCGCATCAGCAAAGAATTGTGCGAGGGTCGCAGACCAACTTCGGGTATGGTATCGACTTGCAGAAGTCCATGAGCGCAGGGACTTCCGAAGTGGACGCACCACGACCTCGGCATCGACTGTGGCGCTGCTTGGATTCACGCCCTCGACATCGAACGTGATGGCGAGCTTGCCGTTGGGGACTCTGAATGCCTCGACCGGCGTGAGTTGATCAGGATACTCTCCGGCCAACTTGCGTCTTTTTGCCTCACCCATCTCACGCGCTACGCCGGCAGGATGGGTGACCTAGAGCAGCCGCGCGTCCGGCCATATGCGCCGAAGGGCTTCCCAACTCGGGGATCTCGGGCCGAGTGGACATCGCATTTCGCGCTGATCACGTCCAACAATATCGCGGTAGCTCGATCCGATCCGGGCAATGACGCTTCGAGTAAATCTAGGTCGTCACATGGCGCTACCAAATCCAGATCAAAGACCCCGGCTCACTCGGTCATGACCCGCCTCTCCACCCGCGGCCTGCAACACCGCGGGCGTAAAACGCCGCCTCCGTCAGCAGGTCCAGGATGCTTGGCGCGTCGTCCCCAGTGCGCTGGGCGACCTCCGCCAGTAACTCAGGGATCGCCCGTGGCCCGAGCCGATGCAGGTGTTCCGCACCACGTTGGAGCCCGAGAGAGTTAAGATTGCTCATTGGGCAGGGAATCTCCCCCGCTATCCGCTGATAATTCCATTCCCGATCTGTCCCTGTAGAGTGCAGTTATTACGCTCGCACGTTTCCAGACATGCCGCGGTTCCGCCAGTCGGGGTCGGCGTTTACTGCATGAAGCGAAGGATTGCGGTCAGTATCAGCAACGTCAGTGGCTCGGTCAGCGATGGCCAGGCGTTCACCCTGCACTCCGTTGGCCGGTCCGAATGGCCGCTTTCGGCAAACTCGCGACATAGCGCCGTAGGCTGTCGGCGAGGATCAGCGTGCGCGCGCCTGACTTGCGGGCTTCGAGCTTTCCCGCCGCGATCAACTCATAAACCGTCGAGCGGCCGAGCCCCGAAACCTTCGCGGCATCGAGGATGGTGAAGGCGATGGCATCAACTTCAGACATATGTGGCAACCTCCGGATGCGGGTGTGTCCGATCCGGGTCTACTGCTCGAGTCCTTCTCGTCGCTATTTATTGGTGATCGGGGTTCTATCGGTATTCGATCGGAGTTCCGCGAGAGCGATGCGGCGTGCTTTGCCGACGGTGTCCGCAGATGCACGATACTTGGAGCGGAGGACCACCTGCTTCTCTAGACGTAGAGCTTCGCTGTTGCCGGAGTAGTCTTGCTTCATTTGTTGGACGATGGCTTTCCGCTTTACGGGCTGTGGTCCTGGCTTGTTGCCGATCGCTTCGGCCATAGCCTGATGGCACATTGGGGTAACCTGGGGAAGAAGGGGAGAGGTCGCACCCGATCGCATCACGTGAATGGCCGCTTCCTCCGACACAAAATCTGCGGCTTGCTCGGGGTCAATTCGAAGAAATTGCGGAACTCTATTTCGATGAGCTGCAGTTGATGCGGCCCCCACCTGCCTGAGTTTTTTGCCGCCGCCTTCGATGATTGTGGTCCTTCTCCTCTCGATCACTACCTTTCTTGCTGTCCCGAGATCCCGAAGCTTGCTGCTTTCGAGGCGGAAACCCAGGTCCTCGTTGAACACGGTCCCTCCGGTGACGGTCGCAATATCGTGCAACAGCGTTTCAAGCTGCTCACCGGTTTCTGGCACCCGGACCGCCGCGAGTTTAAATCCATGGCGCTCCTTGTTGACGATCAGAACTTTGAGAGCACCATCAGACACGTCCGGGGCGATAATCAACAGCGCGCGTCGCGCCTCAATGACCCACTCCAGTAAGTGCATGATCGGATCCGACTGGGAGAGGCTCTTCTCGTAGATCACGATGTACGGGTCTATTAGCTCCGCAATCTGCTTCTCCTCGTCGGTTACGAAATATCGTGATATGTAACCACCGCCGAACTCAATGTTGGGCGATCCAGCCTCAGAAATTAATTCGCTCAGGTCGCGCCGCCGAAATCGAAAGAACTGGGCTGTAGTGCTGTCGAGATCATTGTCGAGCCAGAAATCCCGATCAACTCGGCAACTTCATTGAAGGCGGGCACTGTGTCGGCCATTATCCCATCCCAGAGCCTCATCTTCGCTGCCACCCACCGCTTCTTGTCTGTGTCATTCCACTGCTGCATCAGTGCATGGAATTGCTGCTCATCCCTAACTCCCGAGAACATTTCGGTTCCTGGCAGCCCTGAACTCGTCGGAAAACGTAGGTCTTCCTGACGCTGCATGCAGCCGTTTGCGCAGACGCCGGGCTTTTCACCATATCGTTGCGCGACGCCGTCATCTCGGTATGCGAGGAACGCAATGGCTTGGTAGAGCGTATAGCTTTCATGCATCCGACCGCACCCCGCTATTAAGAGGTGGCAGGGAACCCGGTGCGGTGCCGCGCTTGTCGGGTCCCTATCCCAGCTCGGTCGGACTATACTGACTTCGCTTCGAGTTGTCTCACTCGTTTGCCCGCGGCCACCGCCTTGACGTTTGAGGCGCCCACGAACCCTGTCGTGCCGAATAGGTTGCGCACTGTATCTGCGACATAGCTGGGGGTCAGATGCGCGTAATGCCGTTCCGTCATCCTGGTCCCCTCGTGACCAAGCTGCGCGGCGATCACCGGCATCGGCGTTCCGCGCACAGCAAGGCGGCTCGCATAGGTGTGTCGCAGGATATGAAACGAGATGGCCGGCGCGATTTGCGCGGCGGCACACGCCTCGCGCAGCGGCCTGAACTGGTAGCTTTTAGCCCAGGCGCCGCCATCCTCGCGGACAAACACCAGCGCTCCGGCCGGTTGGCCCAGGGTCACTTGTCCGAAGAACACGCGCCCTTCGTCGGTCAGAACGACATGGCGTGGCATCCCGCTCTTGCTTCTTGCGACCGTGATGGTGCCGGTGTCCGGATTGAACTCGCTTGTCCGCAGCCGGGAAATCTCCCCATAGCGCAGGCCGGTCAGCAGCGCCCCAACCACAATTCGGCGCAGATCGGCCGGGCAGGCGTTGACCAAGCGCGTTGCCTCGGCATCGGTCAGGTGGCGGATCGTCGGCGCGTCGGCCCCGCGGAATGGCTTGACTGCGGCCCACGCCTCCTTACTGCCAACGTGACCGGACTGGTGAGCGTGGTTCAGCGCGGCCTTGAGGATGGTCAGCACCCAATTCGCACTTGCCCGTCGGCGGCGCGATGCTTCGGGATTGGCGGTTTCGTTGTCCTGCACGTTCTGCCCCGTCGCGGGGTTGGCGCTGCGCCGGCGCGGGGCTGAATCGGCGAGACTATTGCGCCAGGCCGCCAGCCGTTGCCGTGACAGCCGGTCCAGCCGCGCCCCGCCCAGCACGGGCAGGATGTGCGCATTTATGGCAAATAGCGTCTGCGTCAAACTCTTTCCCCCGCGCCGCTTATAGTCGGCGACGTAGTCGCGGATCGCATCGGCGACCGTGTAGGGGACGCGGTTGTCTTGTTCGGGATCAATCCCGGCCGCCCTGTGGTGCTGTGCACTTGCCCAGGCGCGCCCCTTCGCCTCGGCCTGCCGGTAGTCGAGCACCGTCACGCCGTCAGGCTTCAAGGCGTCATCGGCTCGGCCAAGCGCGCCCTCCCGGTATTTCCCGTCCAGCATTACGCGGGCGATCCACGTCCCGCCGTTGCGTGCCCTGCGGTAGCCGAGCGCGGCCCCGGCATCGAGGGCACGCCAATATGGTTCGCCGCGTGCGGTAAGTCGCTCGCGTGCGGCGCGGGTGGTGATCGGCTGGTCGGCGGTGTGGCGTGGCATGGCGTTTTTGCCCCAGGGCAGGATGGGGAGTATCATGGGGAGTATCCGCCGTTGTGCGCAAGTGTCTTCGACTGTCTGAACTCGATGAATCTAACAACTTGCCGGACGGCCGCGGATGCTAGAGGACGGTTTTGGCCGCCCTTTCACGGCGGTAACACGAGTTCAAATCTCGTACGAGACGCCAATCTTTTCAATCGATTAAGACGAGAGAGACATTGCCACGGGTTGCTTTACCAAGAACCTTACCAAGTAAGCCACCCCTGAACGTCGGCGAACAATGGTGAACGAGGCTGCTGGCAATCGTTGCCAGAGGGCATGCAAATCTCAACGATCGGATGACCAGGCGACCGCCTATGTCTTTTCAGCCGTTTGCTCTGCCTCTCTCGCCAACTTGCGGATAGCCCTCATTTGCCGACGACTTTCCTTAGAATAGATGCCGTGCCGTGTGTGGCCGCATCACATCGCTCCAGTCCTTCCCAGGTGCGAGGCCCCGGTACTCGTCCCGCCGTGCATCCGACATCGGCCGTTTTGCATTGCGGACGATTTGCACGATGCGCCGCTGCGGGTACGCGCCCCGCTGCGGTGGCAGGATTGCGCCAGCGGCAGGGTAAGCCGCCAGTCCGGTAGGCGGTGCACGGGACTGTCCCTAGCTTTTTCCGGCATCCCCCATCCCTCCTACCTGTGGCGAAACCGATCCGACGATCGCCTGTCCGCCCTCATTGACCGTAACGTGCTGCACCGTGACCTTCTGCTCGCCCCCGGTCCGATATCGCTTCAGCGCTTCCACCTGCACCGCAAACGTCCGCGCCAGCTTGTTGAATGCCCGTTCCGCGCTATCCTGCTGGAGGATGTTGTCCACATGGGCGAGGCGGCGGACGAAGGTCATGGTGGTCATGTGAACTGCCGCCATCTGGGCAGCCATCATGGCTTCAATTTCGTCCTTCGGGCCAATACCCCTCACCATCGCCAACATAAAGTTCGTTCCCCGCTCGTCGGGGTTTTCTCTTGCGTACCGACATTGGCCAGCTGGGTAAGCAATCCGTTGTAAAAATCGAAGTTCGCAGTGCCAAGTGACTCCATAATCAGGGCGTTCCCGAGGTGTGGGATCGGGGCTGGCCAATCGACGGACGATCCGGCCTTTGATATCTTGAACTCGTGGAGAGGGACGCTTCCTTTTCCTTTGGGCGATGTGCGCCTGATTTTCCGGCACCCCCCACCCCTCCCATCCCGCCTGTCTCGTTGCCGTGGGGGTTATGGCAAATCTCCGGACGCGCACAGATCGGAAAAAGCGCCACTCAACTCGTTCAGGTCGGACCGCCAGGCCCACCAGCGCGCCGGGGTTTCCGCTCGCCTTCGGTGTCATACGTCCAAGTGAGGCCGTGTCGACGATCGCTTCGCCATCGCCAAGTCCACAGTGGCGAGACCCCAAATCTGCCTCGTGTTGACCCAATCATACTTCGGAGCTGCGGTGACGAGACGACGTTCGCAATAAGGTCCATCATCGGTTCATTTGCTCGCGGCGTTGCCCCGCCCTCAATGCGCATGGCGATGCGATGGCCGTCTTCAGTTTCAACTGTGGCTCTGCCGTCGAGGTCAGTGCGTCCGTCGGCACGCAGCGCGAGGTATTCGACGCCGCGACGTATTTTACCCGTGATGCGGCCTTTGATATCTCCCTCGAACGCCACATCAATTCGTGCCCCTGCAGGGGCACCTAACCCGACCAAGCTGCGAATTGACGACGTCGCTCGCACCGACCGCGCAGTCAAAGGCATCGTCGGAAAGCGAGCTCCACCTATAAGCAACTCATGGAAACCGGACAGCGGCGACTGCCTCCTAAGCCTGTCCGGGATCACGTTTGGCGGCGGGATCGTTCATTTCTGACCATCGTAGTTGGAGTTGATGCTAACGGAAGGGTAATAGCCCGTGGCTCGGCTTCAAATTGTGGACGGATGAGATCCTGAAGCGATCTTGTACAAAACATGACAGGACTGCGAGTTAAATCTGGACGACTGACTACTATTTCTGATGAATTTGCGCCACTGTCCCGTACCCTGACAAACGAGCGTGGACCTAATGGTGACAACAAATCCAAAAAGTGGCGAGCGAAGTGCCGGCGTCGATCGCGGGTAAGGATGATAACGGTCAACGAGCCCGACCAAAACGGTAACCATCACTGACCTGGCATCTGGGATGGGGGTGGATGAGGATGCCGTGTTGCAGCGAATTGCGGGAGATTCTGATCAAAAGAGAAAGCGATCATAAAGATGGCGATGGGGTGGAAGGTTAGGCTCCATGCATTGGGATCAGCGTATCGCAAATTACGTAAAGAGACGAAGTTTCCCAAGAGCCTCTTCCTGGCGGAGGATGGCCGGGTCGTTGGCACATGGATCATGGGCAACGATTATCGGGTGCAGACCGGATATTATGGCGGTTATCCGGCGGGATACCTGCGCCGCGTCCGAGCCCTGTTCCCGGATAAGCAGAAAGTCCCTGCATCTCTTCTCAGGCAAAGTCGATCTAGCCGCGCTGCCCGGAGACACGGTCGATATCAACCCCAGATTAAAACCAACATACGTGGATGATGCGCAAAGGCTAGAAGGCGTGCCGTTGGGGGGTTACGACTGATATTAGCGGACCCGCCATACAGGTGAAAATGATTTCTGAACGCTACGGCACCACTATGGTGAAGAGAAACGTGGTTCTTCGTGCACTACAACGCGCAGATTGTCGGAACGCACATTGTGTGGCTGGATCAGGTTCTTCCTATGTATCGGGAGAGACTCATTCGCCGTGGATGCGGTGATCGGCATGGTGAAAAAGTACTAATCACCGCTTCCGGGTCGTTACCGTATTCCGTAGAGCAGGTTCGGCCCTAAACTCTGACGCTGCGTTAGGCGGCAATCATACCAACCCGTCTTGACACCAACTCTTCGACCGGCGCCAAAATCATGGATTATCAGGGCCTTACTTGCCTTACGGAAAGTCGGGGTCATCGCGAGTTGGTATTGGGATCTAATAAGAGGGCGGCGAAAAGCCTTGCGCAACCGGCTCTGGAAACCGCGTCTTGTGTTAGAAAAAGCACGATCGGTTTAGAGGTTTTTGGCACTCACTATCTCCCAGATGCGAGGAGCACACATAGGTGCCGATGCAAAAGGGTTCCATATCCTTCTTGGAATTTTTCTCCGTCTGTTGGTCGCCCCAGCTTTTACTACGCGACATAAAGATGTCTTTATGGTGGCGGGGCGCCCTGCTTTGCTGTGTAGCGCCCCGCGTAATTAGGGCGAAGCTCTCGCCGTGCTTCCCACTCTTTCAGTAGACACCGAATGTGGCGCCACTTAAGGTCCCCCCATGCCAGCTCGCCAACCGCCGCCACCAGACGAGAAGCCACAGCGCGAACGGTTCATCGAGAAGGCGCGCGAGATCGGAGCGTCCGAGGACCTTGAAGACTTCGAGTGGGTTTTCCGCCAGTGGTGAAACCGACAGACCTCACGCCATCGGGTCGCCGTCCTCGTTCATCCGAGAAGCCAACTTCCTCATAAAGCCCCCCACGGCATCAAAGATGTGCCGAGCCTATCTTGGGACGACGCACACGTCCACATCCCCCTCGATCTCGATACTTCCAATCCCCGGCGTCCAGACAGGCGATTGGACAGAGCCTTTTCCTTGCGTTCGTCGAATTATGTCCAATATGTGGACAATATGCAGGGTAACGATGGCGGAAATAGTTCCGCATTCCCGCCCGGTGTCCTCGCATTTATCGACGGTCGCCGCGCCGAAGCCAGGCTAATGCGGGAGGTTCGCGGCCACACTGCGGCGGATCGCCCAGCGCGACGCAGCGGATGATAATCGACCAAGCGGCGATGTTGACGTTGCGGTTGCACCTGATAGGCCGACAGGCGCGTCAGAACGAAGCCCTGAGCGACGACGGCGGGCAGTATCTGGCGTGGCCTCCCCTCACCCGCCTTCTGCGCCAACTTGGCCTCAAGGGCGGGGCCGACAAGCCGCCGACCCTGCAAGACAACCTGGCCGCCCGTTCCGCCCAAGCACCGGCCGCGGCATGACCGGACGCCCAAGCACCTACAGCCAGGAGATTGCTGACGAAGTCTGTCGGCGCCTAGCAGGGGGAGAAAGTCTGCGGGCGATCTGCCGCGATGAGGGGATACCTGACGAATCACCCATTCGTTTGTGGGCTTTGGACGATCGCGAAGGCTTCGCGGCGCAATATGCGCGCGCCCGCGAGGTCCAATATCTCGCCATAGCCGACGAATTACTAGAGATCGCTGACGACGGCCGCAATGACTGGATGCAACACAGGGGCAAGGACGAACGCGGCGGATGGGAACTAAACGGCGAGCAATCCAACGCTCTCGTGCCAGGATAGACACTCGCAAATGGATGCTGAGCAAGATGCTTCCCAAGGTCTACGGCGACAAGACTGAAGTTGCGGTAACCGGGGCCAACGGCGGTCCGGTGCAGACCGTGAGCGCGACGGTTGAGATTCCAGCTAACGATCCGATCGAGGCGGCACGAGTGTATCAGAAGCTAATCTCGGGGGATGGTGATCATAACGGTCATTCGAAGTAGCCGTTATTTGGTGGCTTTACCGCAAGCGATCTGAGCAATCCTTCCCGCCACACTCCGAGGCGGCACGGATGCCCACGAACTTGGCATCACAAGTTTCCGGTCAGGCATCGCTGACCGAGGATGGCCTCGCGCGCACGCGCGCGTATTGCGCAGTAACCTGAGGCAGCGATCGCGTCGCTTGAAACCGTGCGGAACGAAGACAACACCTGGGAAAAGCTTGCGCACCCCGCTAACGGTGTCACAAACCCTGATCCCCCCTGGAAAGCGCCTCCCGGCTTTGCGCTTCTGTGCGTGGAGACACCTCGATGGAGCTAGTTGGGCGAGGCCGTGATCAGGCCTCCGGTGCGAACCCATGATCCGCTCAAATCGTTCCCGATAAGCTGGCCAGACCTCGGGATCGATCAGCCGCGGCGGTTTTTTCCCATCCAGGATCCCCAGCGCCTGTTCAGCCGCGATCCGCCCCATGTTCTCCCGCGCTTCGATCGTGGAACCAGCGACGTGAGGACTGACGATGACGTTGTCGAACGTCATAAGCGGATGATCGTGCGGCGGTGGTTCGTCCTCCCACACATCGAGACCAGCGCCGGCGATCTGTTTTTGATCGAGGGCCTCCGCCAGAGCCTCCTCGTCGTGGATAAAGCCGCGCGCGGTGGTGATGAAATAGGCCTCCGGATTTATACGTGCGAATTGTGCCGCGCCGATCATCTTGCGGTCTGTTCCGTTAGCGGACAATGCACCAAACATAGTCGGACTGGGTCAGTAGCTCAATCAGTTTGACCTTCTTGGCGCCGCGGGCTGTCACCTGGTCGGCCGTCAAAAAGGGATCATAGGCGAGCACCCGGACGTCCAGGCAGCGCGACACATCGCCGTTAAGCGTCCACCGACGCTGCCAATACCAAGCACGCCGAGGGTGCGCTCGTTCAGTTCCTGACCGATATAGGTGACGCGACGATCGCCTGACCGGTGCGGGCCCGTCGGTCTGCTTCAACGATGTGTTTCGAGAACGTCAGCATCATCGCCAGGGCGTGTTCCGCGACCGCTTCCTCGTTGCCGACCGATTGATCGACGACATCGTGGCCCCATGCCGCCCGCTCGTAAATCGACAGGGCGAATTCCTTCGCCTTCGCTGGGGACGCCGTAAAGAGGAGCATTGCCATCCAAGAGCCGCTATTTTGGCTTCGTATCGCCCCCGCCGATGATCATGCTTTCGATCTCACCCTTCGTGGCACGGATCAGGTCTGAAAGATCACTGGCTCGTTCGCAGTCTCGGGCGATGATCGGCACGCCAGAACTCTCTCAGAACCCGTGTGACAGTCTCCGCTGCTCCCGCGCCGCGGCGGCTGCGACCATTGACGATCAGCAGGGCGGGGCGGTGGCTCATGTATCAGGGGTCACCACGGTCCCTGCAACGAACAATGGATGCGGGGCTTCAAGAAGAGCGGTTGAAACTCGGCGTGTCGGATCAGTAGGCGACCTTGAACGTAGGGCTGTCCTCCGGCCGCGTGCGGCGGTTGGTCGTCGATGCGCGTGGTGCTGATGTTGGCATGGCCGAGCCATTCGAGCCGCCGCCCATTGGCCGGCTTCATGGCGTTCCCCCGGGCGCGCTTGTTCCACTACGAGAATGACCCGCTGTCAGGTCGTCCAACAACGGCAGCGCGTCCCGCGCGAACCAGGCGATCTGTTCGGCTTTCTGCTCGTATGGCCCCAGCAGATCCAGGACCACGTGGCGGACCCCGGCAGCGTGAAATGCCCGGATCCTCTCGGCAACCATCTGCGGCGTGCCAAGAGCACAGTAGCGTTCCGCGGCTTTGCGGAAGTCCATGGCATAACGAACACTGAGGGTTTCGGTCGCGCGGTTCAGTGCTGCCTCGTAGGTGCGATCGAGCCGGGCGAACAGAAGATGACCGGTGCCAAACGACGCCGAACTGCGGCCAGCCCGCTCTGCCGCTTCGCTGATCGCTTGCAGAGCCGCGCTGTACATCTCCGGCGTCACCACGTAGGACAGGTATCCGTCGCCTAGCCGGCCGATGCGTCGCAGAGCTGCTTCCTTCCGGCCGGCAAACCAGATCGGCGGACCGCCCGCCTGACGCGGCGGCGGGCTCATGGGAACATCCACGAAGGGGCCGTAGAATTTGCCGTGATGGCTAACCGGCTGGCCGCTGAAGAACTTGCGCAGCACAGCCACGCCCTCGGCCAGACGGGCGCCGCGTTCGTTATGTGGCACGTCGCAGGCCGCGTATTCGCGCGGGAACTCACCGCCGACACCGACGCCAAGAATGAATCGTCCCTCGGTCAGGTGATCCAGCGTGCTGACCTGCTTGGCCACCGGTGTCGGATGGCGCAGGGGCAGCAACAATACCGAAGTGCCGAGCAGCAGTCGCCGGCTGATCACGGCGGCCTGTGCCAATTGCAGGAACGGATCGAGGATCGCCACGGGAAAGGAAATGTGGTCGCCCACCCACAGTGAATCGTATCCGCTGTCGTCCACCAACCGCACCAGGTCGACGAGATCGTCGATCCGTGGCATCCAGGGACCATCCGCTGGTTCGGTACGCCGGTGTATGGTCTGGATGCCGATACGCAGGTTTGTTTCCAGTGCAAAGACCATGCGGCTGCTCCTGTCTCTTCGCCGCCGGGCGCCGAACTGAGTTGTGACACGCCTGTCGAGGGTGAACCGTCGGGCGCCAAGCGTTCAGGCTTAACCCCCTCGCCGCAAGTCGGCTCAAAGGCCTGGAAGTAGAACGGTTTTGCTGAGAACGTGATTTGGCCCTTGGGGCTGTCCAGCCTGCCCCTTGCGGCATCGCCACCTTGTGCATCCGGTCGGCGCCGAGCGCCCCGCGGGGACCGCTCACTATCGATTACGCCGAATAGCCCGGTTGATGTGACTAAGAATCGACCTGATGCCGCGCGCTCCGTTTGGCGGACAGGTCGGATAACCACCGGGCGACGCGCCCCACCGCGACAGGCGCTGGGGGGCGCCGGTGGCGCAAGCTGGCTGCCGGCCGTCAGAAAAGCTTCCCCTGCCCTTCCGGGACTTTCGGGGGAAGGGCCTTCACGATCGATGGCAGCACATCTCCGACCATCCAGGCCCGGAGTGCCTTTGCCGTGGGCTTGGCCGACTGCGCAACCAAAAGGTTAAAGCC
>CAVYXX010000055.1:0-20644 GCA_963772355.1 uncultured Alphaproteobacteria bacterium
CACATTACTATTGGACGACGCCGGCAACATCACCCTTGACGGCTTCGGCCGGCCGATTACCCGCGCGAACGGTCACGCCACATCCCCGCCGCCGGAGCCGCCCCCACGCAACTTCCTGCATCCGCAGCGCTGGTGGACTCCGTCTGAGCCTGGGCCTCGCATGGGCGACCAGTGCAAGGACTGCGGCGGCAAGGACTGGTGGTATGTTGCGGGAAACCACGGCGGCTGTTGCAAGTGCTGGGGCGGGGCACAGTTCTATGGCGTCCGAAAAAACACATTCACTATGTGACTGAGGTGTTGTTCGATGATGATCGATTGGGACGATCCGGCGATAGCGGCGATCCTTGCGTGCCGCGACAACGGCCATGCCTGGAAGTTACTGGTCGCGTACCTTGAGCCGGTCCGCGATAAGATCTGGGCAAAGCGACGCGAGGGCCTGCCGAAGCGAGGTGGGCGGCGGTCGGCCGGACAAAGGACGGCGGCGAACCGGGCGCTTGCGGAGGCGGTGGCGAAAGCTGCAAGTCTGCGAGCGGAGGTAGAGATGGAGATAATGAGGCCGCTGCGGGGACGGATGTCTCAACCCAGAATGCTAGCTCGCCGGGCCGGCCGCAAACGGTGAGCTAGGCATGGAAACATCAGCCCGTAAACTCGGAACAGGCTGATGCCGCAATGTATCTCAGTCATCGTGCGTCGAGATTTATGATCTCGCGTCTGTCTCAACGACCGTGCGTTCAGTCTCAAATAGCGTGCGTCGGAGGCTTGCTACAGTCTCAAGTAATGTGCGCCAGAAACAGGCCTTGATTGCGCGTCGGACCGTACATCATTGCGCGTCGCTACAAGTAGTGGCGGTGTTCCCGGCACCAGTCATTGACCGCGGGTGCTGATCGTAATCAAGATCATTCAGCAGTTCGTCACCGCAATGCCAGATCTGCTTGCGTTGGACGTCACGCGACTGATCATGCTGGACTAGGGCGCCGCAGCGTCCTTTGATAGAGTAGACGGACGACCATCATGAGGTCCCAAATCCCGCTGTGGAGCATTTTCCCACCACACGCTTTTCTTTTGCTCATGTAGTTCCTGGTTAACGGGATATATTACCCTATTCTCAGATTTGTTCGCTTCGCCGACCACCAGTAAACGGACGTCAAACACCGTATTATTGATAAAGGTATGTGCAATGCCTGTTCCCGATCGAAACCCGACGCCATCACCCGGTCTTAGCTGGTGGACTACCCCATCTATCCAAACAAGGGGCATTCCCTCGATCACGTAAACAAACTCTTCCTCCGCGCTCTCAGCGTGGGGGAACGAAGTTCGGCGGCCAGCGGGCAAAAGCTCATGGTGAACTCCAATTGCTGCCAGTCCGAAGGCCTTTGAGAAAGGCGATCCGATGCTCAGTAACTCGTCGCTACCTAGATAGTGGCACTGATCGGGGTCCTGGATTTCTGTATAGTGTTTGATGAAATCCGGCCTCCCCTGTTCGTTCGACATTGCCCAGTCCCTAGTTGGGTTTAGCGCTTCATTTACCACTCTTACCCACAGGATCCAACATGCAATGGCTCCGCGACGTCGGGTGATGCCTATAAGAGATACGACTAAGAGATACGACCCCACGTGACTGCTTGACGAGATACGCGGGCCATTGGCTGTTCTCGGCTTTCAGCACCACCAAGGAAATCAGAGCTCGGCCCGTTTCGAACTCGGCACCAGCCGTCATCGATTGCTGCAGCGCTCGTCCTTCACCCAAAATAGCGTTTCGTCTTTGGTTTATGAGATGGTCCCGTTCGTTCGGACAGTCCAGCGGCCTGGTTAAGCTAATTCCTGGTTACCTCATGCCGCCAGTTTGGTCGTCGCCGGGTCCCTGGTTGGCCCAGGACTGGGCAACGATTGCACCAATCCATAAGCCTCATCGGGCGTTCGGTCGGCAAGGGCTGAGTGCGGACGTCGGCTATTGTAAAGGTCGATCCATTTCGTCACACCAGCCCGTAGCTCGGAACCCGTCTCGAAAACATGGAGATATACACACTCGTATTTAAGCGACCGCCAAAGCCGCTCAATGAAGACGTTATCCAACCAGCGGCCACGACCATCCATGGATATCCGAATCCCAGCATCCTTCAGCACGCCAGTAAACCGCGGGCTCGTGAATTGGCTGCCCTGATCGGAATTAAAGATTTCGGGCACGCCAAATCGCTCGATCGCCTCCTCCAGCGCCGCAATGCAGAAATCAACCTCCATGGTGTTGGAGATGCGCCAGGACAGCACCTTGCGGCTCGACCAGTCCATCACAGCAACGAGATACAGAAAGCCGCGCCGCATCGGGATATACGTGATGTCCGTGCACCACACCTGGTTCGGCCGATCGATGCTCAGATCGCGCAGAAGATACGGAAATACCACATGTTCGGGATGCGGCACGCTGGTCCGTGGCTTCTGATACACCACAGCCAACCCCATCCGCGCCATCAACCGGCGCACCCGCTTGCGTCCTACGCAATAGCCGCATCGTCGCAAATGCCGCGACATCTGACGAGCACCGTAAAACGGCGTTTCCATGAACTGCTCGTCGATCAGGCGCATCAATGTCAGGCTGAACGCCCTCTCCCCAACGGGCGCGTAGTAGAACCCCGACCGACTGATCGAGACCAATTCGCACTGCCGGACGATCGACAGGTGGGGATGCTCCAGAGAAATCAGGTCGTGCCTTCGGGCCACGCTCATCGACCGAAGGCTTTCGCCAAAAAATCCCGTTCCACAACCAACTGACCGATCTTGGCGTGCAGCTGCGTCACCTCGGCCGCGGTCACCGCCGTCTCGGATGCCTCCGCCTTCGACGAGAACGTCGCCGCCATCCCTTCAATAGCAACCTTCTTCCAAACCCCGACCAGCGTCAGATGAATGCCGTGTTTCGCACCAATCTCCGCCAGCGTCTGCTCGCCCTTGATCGCTTCCAGCGCAACCCGCGCCTTGAACTCCGCCGTATGCCGCTTGCGCGTCACTTTGCCCATCAAATCCATTCCAACCTTCAGTCGGAATTAGCTTAACAGCCTGTCCGAAAACCGGGGACCACCTCATTAGGCATCAGCGGGCTCATCGGCGAATGGATGAGAAATCCAATCGCATAACCAATCGCGGCAACGCCGATCAGCGACAGCAGCGGCTGCTCTTTGACTGTACGACCCACATATTCGCCAGCACGCGAGCCAGCATTATAAACCGTCTCGCCGGCGTGACCCGCCTCATGGCGCACAGTTTGCGCCGCGTCGCGCATCGTCGAGCTCGCCCGGTCGGCAAGGTTCGACGCCTTATCGGCGATAGCATCGACTGCGTGGCCAAGCTGATCCTTGGCTGCGCCGTATTGGCCCTGAATTTCCCCCCGGCCTGGTCGATCTTCCCTTCCGCCTGCAGGCTGGCATCCCCGGTCAAGCCGCCGGCCGCGTCTTTGACTTTTCCAACTGCATCCCGGGCCACGCCCTTGATCTCGTCTTCGTTCATAACCTTTTCCTAATTGGAGACTGTTATGTAGTTTGATTGCGGCCCAGACCTAGCGAAATCAATGTGGACAAACGTCGTGAGTGGCGAGCGACGGCCCAGCCGGACGGTCTCACCAAATGTCCACCCTACCTCGTTCGCGCACACCCTGGCAGTGGACCATTTGCTCACGGGTTGATGGAACGAATATTCGAACACGGCGTTTAGGGTCTGTTCGATGGCTGGAAGGGCCACGGTCCGTGCTGTTTCCGGAAGAGTTCGGCGCGTCCGCTTTTATGAGTCTGGTCGGCGCGGAGACGCCTATTGGGCATTTCCTCCTCCCTTGCGTTCGTTTCGACACAATTGGTTTAAAACAGGTAGCAACAATGTTCTTCCATCAAAAAGAACTGATCCAGCCGGTAAAGGTCGGTAAACCAGATGCGCGCTTCGGCACTTTCCTGCTCGAACAGTTCGGGGGTGCAACCGGTGAGCTCACTGCGGCGCTACAATACTGGGTGCAGTCCTTCCATGTCGAAAATGCCGGCATCCGCGACATGCTGCAGGACATCGCGATGGAGGAATTCAGCCACCTCGAGATGGTCGGTAAACTGATCGCGCAGCATACGAGCAAGGTCGACCAGACGGAGGTTTACGAAGCGCCGCTGTTCAAGCTCAAAGGCGGCGGTCCCCATTTTCTCGACAGCCAGGGCAGCTGCTGGACCGCCGCCTATATTCAGGAGGGCGGCAATGTCGTCCGCGATCTGCGCGCCAACATCTCGTCCGAAGCTGGCGCGCGTCAGACCTACGAGGCACTCATTAAGGCGTGCGAGGATGAGGGCACGAAGAAAACCCTCATTCATCTCCTGACCCGAGAGATCACGCACGCCAACATGTTCATGAAAGCCCTTGATGCTATGGGTAAGCTAGACGATCCCATGTTCGGCAACATCCCGCCGGATGACACCGTGAAACTGGTGTTCAACCTGTCCAAGGGCGAGGACGCGCGCGGCCCCTGGAACGAAGAGCCCGATTTCGACTACATCGCCGATCCCACGCCGAAGGGTGGCATACCCCCTGCTCCCATCAATCCGGATGATGAGCGCCCAGCTTCCGCGAAGGCCAAGGCGAAAACCCACTAGCCCTATTTGGTCCCTACGCCCCGGCGGTAGGTCATCTTGGTCCCTACGTCCCGGCGGTAGGTTATCGCCTCAACCCGAACGAGATTGCGGAGGCTCTCGATTGGTAGCCGGTCATAATGGGCCTCACCAAAAGGGCGTTGTAACAACTGGAGGAAAATCATGGGTCGCGGAATTCTGCTCTGGCTGATCGGCGTGCCGATTCCGATCATCATCCTTCTCGCACTGATCTGGCACTGACCATGGACGCGGTTCCTCTGACCGCCAGCGGGCGGTCTGCGGCTAATGAGGCTTCCGCCTCGGCCGTAAGTTGGCCGGCGATTTTCGCTGGGGCCTTTGCCGCACTTGCTCTATCCGTTGTCCTCACCTCCTTGGGCGCCGGTTTCGGCCTTACCACAATTTCGGCGTGGCCAAATTCCGGTGCGTCCGTCACCACCTTTACAATTAGTGCAGGCATCGGCCTCATCGTCGTTCAGTGGTTATCCTCGGCGCTCGGAGGCTTTATCACTGGTCGATTGCGCACCAAATGGACCGGCGTCCACACGCATGAGGTTTTCTTCCGCGACACGGCTCATGGCTTTCTGTCGTGGGCGCTGACCACCATAGTTGGCACCGTTCTGCTGATGGCCGCGGCTTCTTCGATCGTCGGTGGCGGCGTACGGGCGGCCTCGACCGTCGCCGGCGGGGCCGCCCAGGCGGCAACGTCTGGCGTCTCGGGCTATTCGGTCAACTCTCTTTTCCGATCAGATCGGATTGATGCGTCGGCCAACAACCAAGATGTCGCAGCGCAGGCAACCCGCATCCTCGCCAATGGCGTTCGGAACGGCGACGTGCCGCCAGCCGATCGCACTTACCTCGCGCAACTTGTGGCGGCCAAGACCGGCGTTCCGCAGGCCGATGCGCAAAAGCGTGTGGATGATACTATCGCTAGCACCAAAGAGGCGGAGACCAAAGCTAGGCAAGCGGCCGACGCCGCCCGCAAGGCCACGGCCACCTTCGCGATTTTCACCGCGCTTTCATTGATGATTGGCGCGTTCGTCGCCTGTGCTGCGGCAGCTTATGGCGGCAATTTGCGCGACGAATACTAATTACCGTCCGATCTCTCAATCCGTAGAGCGAAGAAAGCAGACGGTGTCTGACACCGCCTGCTTTTGCTTTCCGCGGATTGTAGATCTTATCGGCGGCGTCGCGCGCGTCCCTTCAGACCGCCGATGTTGCAACTGTGCGCGTGCATTCAGGCGCGGAAATACCAAGTCCGCACGGGCGCTAGAGCCGGTACTTTGAGAGGCATTAAGCGGCCGCGGCTAGCTCGCGAATATGATGAATGACATGACGGTGTTGGTATGGCTTCGCCAAAAATCGGCTTTCCTCGGGAAATGCTGGGCGATCCGGGCGGGGCCGAGCCGAGGTAATAAGCAACCCAATCCATGGCCAGTGCTTCGAGGTATGATGCGCAAGCGCCAAACCGTCTATTGTTCCGGGCATTTGAATATCGGTGAACAATACGTGGATGCGGCGGGCCTGGCTCTCTAAAACAATCAATGCAGCCGCGGCGTGCTCAACTTCCATTACCTCGAAGCCTTCATCACGCAGCGCCTGAACAATGACCAATCGGACCAGCTCTTCGTCCTCAGCGACGAGGACAAACGTTTGATCTGGCATGATTGCGACACTCCCACCACCCACCATCAACCGCTCACGAGAGGCGAAGTTCCTCAAGGTTGGCTTTGTGAAAGAAATTGGCCGCCGCCGGGAAGGGCGCCTTCTCTCCACCACGATCACCTTCAGGCTGTGCCAAGCGGCGGTCACCGCATCGAACCTTTGCAGTGGAATGGGCTGTGGCAAGGGTGTCACCCGAGACGGATTGCGATAGAAAGAGCTCTATGGCCGCCCGACACACCCTTCATGTCGCCTTGACCGAACCTTTGGTGAACTATGTCGGCAAACAGGTGGCTTCAGGACGCTATGCCACCGCCAGTGAAGTGGTCCGAGCGGCCCTGCGCCTTTTGGAGCAAAGCGATCCACGCCGCCATGAACCAGATGCACAGACCGACAATCGACAGGACTGATGAAGTGCCTTCGTTCGGGTATGACGTGTTGGCGAATGGCGGCGAGGTGGGTGAGCTTATGCGCGCCCACAATTGGGCGGCGACACCGGTCGGTGCTCCCGAGAATTGGCCGCCGGTGCTGCGCACCGCGGTTCGCCTCGTTCTGACGACCCGCCAACCTATGTTCATCTGGTGGGGACCCGACCTGATCCAGTTTTATAACGACGCCTTCCGGAAGACCATGATTCCCGAACGGCCCCCGAACGCGCTCGGACGGCCGGGGCGTGAGTTCTGGGCCGAAATCTGGCCCATCATCGGACCGCAGATCGAGCAGGTTATGAGTGGTGGCGAAGCCACCTGGCATGAGGACCAGCCTGTGCCAGTGACCCGTCATGGTCGGCGTGAGGATCTCTGGTGGACATATGGTTTTTCGCCGATCGACGATCCGAGCGCCCCCAATGGTGTGGGTGGGGTCTTTGGGGTCTGCAACGACGTAACCCAGGAACACCGGGCGCGCGAGGCTCTTCGCAAAGTCGAGGCGCGCACGTGCCTGGCTCTCTCATCAGCCGATATCGTTACTTCCTTTTTGCCCCACCCACGTGTCCTGCTCCGGCTATTTCGGACAACCAACTGATTATCTATCAGGTTCTGGCGTGACCAATATCGAACTTTCGGCTTTTCGTCGCGTGAGCGGCGAGCGCCACGACGCTGAGCGCCTAGGCCATCCGTCGCCAGCAGCCTGAACTTTTGGCCGAGAGTTTTAGGATCAGAAAAAGCCCCCGGCTACCACACCCAGGGGGCGAGTTTCGAACTCTGATCTAGCTTAGCTAAGGATTGCGGACCTTGTGACCCGCGCCGGGATGCTGCGCGCGCGGCGGGGGTGGGTCAAGGGACGGGACCGATCCTGGAGAACGCCTCAGCGTTGCTAGTCGGAATTAATGCAGACCGCACATTAATTGGATTACCTGCGCCCGTTCGCAGCGCGGCGGATTGGAAGCATTCAGATCGAGGGGAGGCGGACGCGCGGTGGCATTCGGTCCCAAGGCAACCCTGCATAAGCTGCTGAGCACCCTGGAGGTCCTCGGCGGCCAGTCCCATCGGACGGCGGGCGAGGCCACGGACCTGTCGTATGACGACCGCGTCCTATGGGGGCGCTGATTCCCGGCGCCCCGAGGTTGCGGCACGTGACACTCCTGCAAGGCACCAAGGCCTACGGCGTCCACGTGCGCCCGTTGGCCGTTCCTGCCCGGGAAGGCCGGTCTGAGATGCGGGAGCAGCCCAATTTCTACTGGGCACAGGAGGACTACCTGCGCGCCGCCCAGGCCGGCCGCGATTGGACGTTCACCATACTCCGCCCGGTGCTGATTGTCGGCGAGGCGATCGGGGGCGCCATGAACCTGATCCCCGCGCTGGGCGCTCACGCGGCGGTCATGCGTGAACGTGGCCCGATCTTGCCGTATCCCGGCGGTGCGGAGCGGGTCAGTCAAGCCGTTGACGCCGACCTACTGGCACGGGCCATCGACTGGTCCGGCGAAACGCCGGCCGCTCGCAACCAGACCTTCAACATCACCAACGGCGATGTCTTCAGCTGGCCCAACATCTAGCCTGCCATCGCCGAGGCGGTGGGCATGCGACCCCGCTCGGATGAACCGTTTTTGCTACAGTCACTCGGGCGTGCGGACTGTGATCGCGTGAGGCAGCGGTTCGGGCTGCTGTCTGCCCCGTATCGATCGCCAGCGGCGTTGAGCAGATCGCCAGGCACCCGATGCAACAACTCCGCCTCATTGAGCCGCTCGTCGGAGGTCTCGACGATCCGCGCAGCCTCGGCGAGGCAGTTCCGTGCTTCGGCAGCCCGGCCGGGCATGGCGTGGGCCTCCCCGAGCCAATCTTCGGCACCTTCCATGGGCCCGGGGAAGATGATCCCGCGGGTCCATATTCGTAACGGCGGATAAAGGGAGATGATCATGTCCTCGTCTCCCGCGGCCGGCTATCCGGCTCAAGCCCTCGCCACCGTCATGCCAGTTGATCCAGCAACGCTTTCGCCTCTCTCAGGTCGGGCACATCGAAACCTTCGGTGAACCAATCGTAGATAGGACCGAGCAGATCACGGGCTTCGGCGCGCCTGCCCTGGTTGCGCCAGAGGCGGGCGAGGCTTGTTGCCGCACGCAGCTCATAGGCCCGTGCCCGCTGCTCCCGGGCCACCCGGAGCGCCTCCTCCAGGGATGCCCGACCTTCGTCAGTCTTGTTTTCCGCCAGCAACACCGCGCCACGGATACGGTGGAGGTCCGCATCCCACACATGTTCGCCCGTGGCGCTGGCCACCTCCAATCCCTCTTGTACTGTAGCGAGTGCCGCTGTGCGCTCCCCGCGCCTAGCAAGCGCATCGGCCAGGAAAGCAAGGCCAAACGGCGCATGGAAAGTTGCTCTTCTTCGACGCCATCTCGCCAGGCCCTCCCGGATCTGAACGATCGCCTCACTTGCAGCGCCTTGTTCGACCAGCGCCGCACCACGCAGAAGGTGTGGTTCGACAACCAACGAGAGCCGTTGTTCCGCAGCTAGAGCCTCGGCTGCTTCAAGCCTTTTGAGAGCTTCTTCGGGCTGACGGTTATTTAGATAAATCACCGATGCTTAACGTGAGCGCCGTGGCCAAGGTGAATGGATGGGCGATGCGCTCGGCGAGCGCCAAAGCCTCGGCAATGCTTGCGAGCGCCTTCTCGGGATATCCAAGTAACCATTCAGCTAAAGCGCCCGAGTATAGGGCACATGCACCGGGGTCATGCCCTCCATATACGAGCCGATGGGCTTGATGGTCTTCCAGATCGTAAAGCCGGCGCCCTGCGTCGGCGTGGTCGCGAGCCTTTGCCGGCTCACCAGCATAAAGCAACGTCGACCACCCGCTATGGTGTGCCTGGAGACGCAGGCCCGAGTCCTGCTCCTGTTCGCTCATCCGCAGCAGCCGATCAGAGAATGGTCTGGCGGCGACGATTCCCCCTGAGACGTTACGGGACTGCCACACCCCATAGAGTGCCTCGAATCGCTGGTGCGAACTGCCCTGTTCATCGGCAAGCTCGTGCGCCCTTGTATAGGCTGGCAGAGCGGCGACGGCCCCCTTAGCGGTAAATGAACAAAGGCCCAGTGCCAATTGCAGCTCGATTTCCCGCCTATCACGGGCCGGACCCTCGGGCAGAGAGGGCAAAGCGGCGAGACCCCGTTCCAGATGCGCCATCGCTTCAGGATAGGCGAAACGAACAGTGGCGGCATGCCGACCCGCCTTCAGCCATTGCGTCGACAGCGCGACTGCTATTGCCGGCGGCGGTCAAATGGTGGGCCAGCACCTCCGGTTGACGCTCGACGAGATCGGCGAAATGCTCCTCCAGCACTGCCGCAACACGCGTATGCAGCTCCTGGCGCCGGCCACGCATCAGCGTGCCGTAGGCCGCGTCCTGCACGAGGGCGTGCTTGAACAGGTAGGACGCGTGCGGTGGCGTGCCGCGACAGAACAGCAGCCCAGCCTCGACCAGCCGCTCGAGAGCGGCCTGCAACTCGGCCTCACTGCGCCGCGCCGCGGACTGGATCAGCTCGTAGGAAAATTCTCGGCCGATCGCGGCGCCGGTTTGCGCGACGTCCTTGGCGGCCGGTCCCAGCCGGTCCAACCGCGCCATCAGCGAGGCATGCAACGTCGCCGGCACCGACAACACCGGATGCGGCACTGACGGACAGCGCCGCGGCACCCTGAGTGCCGGATTCGAGCATCGCCTTGGTCAGTTCCTCGACGAATAGCGGGACGCCGTCAGCGCGCTCGGCGATCTCCTCCACGATCTCGGGTGGCAGCGCCGCATTCCCGGCAACGTTTGCGACCATCGCCGCCGTGTCGTGCCGGTCGAGACGTGGCCAGCGTCAGCATCGCCACATGCGGCTGCCCGGACCATGGCGGCTGAAACTCGGGGCGGAACATGGCCAGCAGTAGCACCGGCCAGCCCATGACCCGCTCTATCACCCGGTCCAGCAGTTCACGCGAACTCGGATCGATCCAGTGAAGGTCATCGAATATCATCAGCACCGGGCGTTGCCGCGCCAGACCTTCAACCTGCCGAAGTAGCGCCTCGAACGTCTTCTCCTTCTTCCGCTGTGGCGTGACATCGAGCGGCGGCGCGAGATCGACTGACGGCAACGCGTGCAGTTCTGCGATCAGCGCCACGTCTTCCATCGACGGCGCAGTGGCTGCGAGCAAAGCTTGCAGTTTGGTGATCCTGGCCGCCGGCCCGTCCGCGTGCACAAAGCCGGCCGCTCGCTCCATTTGCGCGATCACCGGATGGAGCGCGCTGTCTTGATGGTGCGGCGAGCAGAAATAGCGTAGGCGGGTGTGCGGTTCAGCGGCGATCCGCTCAGCCAGCGCCTCGGCGAGGCGGGATTTGCCCACCCCCGGCTCTGACGAAATCAGCACCACCCGTCCGCTGCCAGCCTTCGCCTGTTCCCAGCGGCGGAGCAGCAGATCCATCTCCTCGTCGCGGCCAACCAGCGGCGTAGCTCCGGAACGCAGCGCCTCAAACTGGCCGACTGAGCGGTTTTCAGACAATACCTGCCACGCCGGCACCGCCACGGGCAGACCTTTGAGTTCGACTGAGCCGAGGTCCTGGCACTCGAATAGGCCGCCGATCTGCCGCCGGGTGGTAGCGTCGATCACCACCTGGTTCGGGCCCGCTAGGCCCTGCAGGCGTGCTGCGACGTTCGGCGTCTCACCGACCGCCGTCTGCTGGCGAGAGTCCCCGAGCCAATCGGCTCGCCTATGACCACAAGTCCCGTTGCAATACCGACGCGAACGTGCAGGGGTTCGCCGCTCACAGGTGCCGCGCTGACCGCGCTGGCAACGGCGAGGCCGGCCCGCACGGCACGTTCGGCATCCGTTTCACGCGCCTGCGGCCAGCCGAAATAGATCAGCACCCCATCACCCACGTAGCGCGCGATGAAGCCGTCGAACTGGCGGATCGTTGTGGCGACGCACGTCTGATAGGTGCGGATGACTTCCCGCAGATCCTCGGGATCAAGCCGCGACGATAGGGCGGTGGAACCGACGAGATCGCAGAACATCACGCTGAGGGGGCGGCGTTCGGCCTGCGCGGTCGAGGCCGCTTCGGTGCCCCGGATGAGCCCTGCGTCCAGAACATCCGCACCCACCTTGACCGCAGACGCCGTCGGCTCACGGAGAGCGGCAATTGCATCAAGCAGCATGCGTCGGTCGCCGACCAACGTGACGCCAAGGTCCTTGAGGTCCTCGACGGTCAGCTTCGGCAGCACCCGGATGTCGATCCGGTTGTCGCGGAAGGCCGCCTCGTATTGCTGAAGTCCCAGCTCTCGCAGAAAGTCGCCGACATCCATGGTCACACCACGAGAGGACTATCGCACAGGGAGATTGGCCTTGCAGCCGAGGTCTGTCCAGTTGTCGTGATTGAACTGAGCACCAGGTCTGCCGGTCGTTCATGCGAGCTCGTCCAACAGAGCCTTCGCCTCCTGCAAGTCCTTGGTGTAGAACCCTTCGGTGAACCAGCCGTAAACCGGGGGCGAGCAAGTCACATGCGGCTTGCCGTTTGCCTTGACGGCGCAGGGCGCGCTCGCAGGCATTGTTGGTATAGGGCACATCGCGGCGGGTGACGAAATGAAACAGGTCGTGGCGGTCGCGGCGCATGGCCTTGAACAGGCGGCGTGATGCCGGTGTGTGGGGTTGGTGGCTCAGCAGCCGGTCGAGCCGGCGTTCGAGATCGGCGTTGTACTGATGCAGGGTGCTGTCCTTGAGATCGGGGCGGCGGCGGCCGATGGAGATGGCACGCAGCAGCAGCCATTTGGACCGAGCCAAGTTCCGCTGGTCAGGGAAATACGAAGCGGAACATTCTCAGAACTTCGAATTCGCCACCAGTGTCAACAGTCGTGTCACCAGCCGCCAAATCGGTCAGTTTATGGGCAGTCGGGCGTCCATGTCGAGTTCGAAGCGGCCGTAAGGGTTCATGTGCTCCCAGATCAGCGGCGTCAGGGCGCGGAGACCTCTGGCGGTTAGCCTTCCTGACCACTGCGGCTGCGCCAACACCTGCTGCTGCATGAGGGTGTTGATGTACACCATACAGTTCTGGAGGAGATGCAGGGCGAGCATGCTGATCTCTTGATCCTCGCGACGGTGCTGGCCATTTCACCGCGGGCAAAGAAGATAAAGTCATTGGCGCTGTTCCATTGTTCGACGACGTTCAGACCCTCGTTGACCTCATGGCGGAGTGCCTCGCTGTGAAGGTATTGGCACAGGAAGATGGTCTTGATCGCCTTGCCGAGTTCCGAGAACGCCTTGTACGTCGGATGCTGAATGTTGCTCCTGACAAAGCGGCGCAGGATCGATTCGGTCTCGGCGGTGCTGAGCCGGACGGCCGTGACGTATTTGACCATTTGGTCGTATTGCCAGCGGGCCAAATCAGCAACCGCCGATAGTCTTGGTTCTACACCAAGGCAGACTTTGCGAACTGTCTCACACCCAGAACCCGGCGGTTCCCCATTGGTCTGCGTTTCAAGTAAGTCAAAATAATTGACGACGACGCTTGGGCTCGCGTGCTAAGGCTCCCACTCACTGAAAGCTCCTCTGAAACGGATGACGCCGGTGCGTCTCCCCCAAATCATCGTCAAGACGCCGAAGCGTGTCATCCGAAGCAGAGCCTGGGGACGCTTTTGATCATGGCAAGCGTGAGCGCAGCCACGGCACAGATCCCGTGGTGGAAAGAACCAACAAAGGACCAGTGGATAGCGTGGTGGGCGGCCTGGCTTGGCTGGACGCTGGACGCCTTCGACTTCACCGTCTTCCTGCTGATCATGGTGCCGATCTCACAGGAATTCGGCGTGCCGCTGGTGGCGGTGACCGCGGTCTTCACAATCACGCTGTGGCTGCGCCTGGTCGGTGCCACCGCCTCGGGTTGGCTGGCGGACCGGGTGGGGCGGAAGATCCCGCTGATGATCTCCATCCTGTGGTACTCGATCTGCAACTTCATCGCCGGCTTCTCGCCAAACTTTGCCTTCCTGTTCTTCTTCCGCGCGATGCTTGGTATTGGCATGGGAGCTGAATGGCCCGCTGGCGCCTCACTGGCGATGGAGTCTTGGCCGGTGCGCTCACGCGGTTTCATGAGCGGTGTCCTGCAGGGTTCGTGGGGGCTCGGCTTCCTGCTGTCCAGCGTGGTCTACGGCCTGTTCTATGGCTACATCGGCTGGCGCGGCATGCTGTTGATCGGCATCCTGCCGGCATTGGCCGTCGTCTGGGTGCGAAAATACGTCAAGGAACCCGAGGTCTGGCTGGAGAACCGCAGGAAGCAGCGTGCAGAGAAGCGCGAGATGCACTTGCCGTTGTTTGCCATCTTCAAGCGGCAGTTCATCGGCAACACGCTGACCGCCTGCTGGTGGATGGCGAGCTGCATGATCACTTACTACTCGATCTGGGCGCTGTTCGCGACACACCTGCAGAAGGATCTCGGCCTGGGTCCGCTGATGGTCGGTGCGCCGCTGGCGCTCGCCAATCTGCTCGTATTCCTCGCTATGGGGTTCTGGGGCTGGATCGGCGATGTGCTCGGCCGCCGGTGGTCAATGATAATCCCAGCGGCGATCGGCCTGTTCGTGACACCGACCTATCTGCTGACCAGCGATCCCGCCTGGATTATTGGGGCTTCCTCGTCCAGGCGGTCTTCGCCGGCGCAATGTACAGCCAGATGCCGAGTTACCTGACCGAGCGCTTCCCCACCGAGGTGCGGGCAACGGCGAGCGGCTTCTGCTTTCATCAGGCGGCGATATTCGGCGGGGCGGTGGCGCCGGTTTTAACATACTTCGCTGTCGAATATCAGCTCGGCTTCGCCATCCCAATGCTCATCGGCACCACGTTCGGGCTAGTAAGCGTGATTGTCGCATTGCTGTTCAGCCCGGAGACAAAAGGGCACGTCTTCACATCGGATCTCGTCGTCACGACCTGACGGGGCACCGTCAACTTGAGCAGCTTCAGGCACGCTCAGTCGTTGGTTTTCGCAGTCGCTCTGCCGCATGCCGCCCGCGCGCCGGGCACGCCTTCCGTCTGCTTAGTCGCCTGAAGCTAGATGGAAACGCGGCCGTTTGTGTTCACTCCGCGGCATCTACTATGCTGATGTGCGCTTCTGTCAATATTGAGACGGCAGGCGCCCAGGGGAGTTGCATTTCGAATTTGTTCGCGACCTTCGATCTCCCTCTTGCCCGGCTCGAAGCAGATCGACTTTACGCGATGGCCTGAGAAACTTGATGTCGGGAGGCTACGTTGGAAGAGTTTGGCGCATGCTGGGAGGGTCTTGAAGACCCACGAACCGGGAATGCCACGCTGCATCACCTGCACGACCTCCTGATGATCGCGCTGTGTTCGGTGATCTGCGGCGGCGAGAACGCCATGGATATGGCGGCATTCGCGAAGGCGAAGGAGCCATTACTTCGCGGCTTTCTGCGGCTGCCCAACGGCGTGCCAAGCCACGACACCTTCAGCCGGCTGTTCCGTTTGCTGGATCCTGCGCCGTTCGGGGCTGCTTTTCAGCGGTTCATGGCGGTGTTTTCGCAACAATGTCAAGACGTTGTGGCCATCGATGGCAAGGTTCTACGCCGCTCGCACGACAATGCCAGCGGTAAATCAGCGCTGCATATGGTCAGCGCCTGGGGATGCGAGCAACGCATGGTGCTTGGCTCAGATCGCTACGGATGCGAAGTCGAACGAGATCACCGCGGTGCCAAAACTGCTTGCGATGCTGTCGCTGAAAGGCACCTATCGTCACGGTTGATGCGCTTAATTGCCAACGCGCCATCGCGCAACAGATCGTCGATCAGCGCGGCGATTATGCCCTGGCGCTGAAAGGAAATCAGCCGACCCTGCATGACGATGTCAGGCTGTTTCTCGACGATCCAGCCCGGGCGGGCGGCGTTACCGCGCAAACGGTCGATGGGGATCACGGACGGATCGAGACCCGCACCGCCAGCGTTTCAACCGACATCGACTGGCTTCAGGAAAATCATGATTGGCCGGGCCTGAGAGCCATCGGCAAGGTGGAGCGGATGCGCGAAACGCACGGCAAAACCACACGTGAGACAGCGTATTATTTGCTCAGCACCGCGTTGAGCGGCGAGCGTTTCCTGGACTCATCCGGGCCCATTGGGGCGTCGAGAACCGGCTGCACTGGCGGCTGGACGTCGTCATGAATGAGGACCAGCAGCGCGCGCGGTTGGATAACGGGCCGAATAACCTAGCGGTGTTGCGGCATATCGCGTTGAACGTGATCCAAAAGGAAGGTTCTAAAGGGTCCCTACGAGGGAAGCTCAAGCGGGCTGCGTGGGATGAAAACTACCTCCGCACGCTGTTGGCGCTATTCTGACGGGCGAAGTGCGATTGCCCTGGGCAGGCGCCGACAGGGAGAACCACAATGAAGCGGCGCGATTTAACGGCCATGCTCAGCGGCGCGGCCACCAGTGGTCTCGATCGAGGCCTTGAGCCGCATGAGTTCCGTCCGTTGCCCGAAGATTGCCGCCGTATCGACCGTGTCGCCGAGGTGCCGGGCTTCTCGACCGTGTAGAGCTTGCGGTCCCTCAGATCCTTGATCGGGGGCGCAAACCGGTAACCCAACAGATGGCAGAGGCCGAACACGTGATCCGTCGCACCGGCGGTGTCGATGTAGTGCTCGACCGAAGGGGTGACGGAAACGCCGAAACGCTGTGTGACGCCGCTCTGAAGTCCCTACTTCGGCACAACTGACGGGTTACCCCCTGGAGACCCCGGCGGTGGGATTACCGGTGTTCGCGCCCCAGCCCGCGGAGGGGGAGTGACAGTCATCCCGGGGTCGACGTCCGGCGGGGTGATCGTGCCGTTCTGACGAGCCAGTCGGTTACTCAGATCTCCTTTCGCCGCCGGCGCAATCCGTTCCGGCGGCGGGGAGGGCGCATTCGGTGGGGCCAGCTGCACCGTCGGATTGGTCGGACTCGTGGGCTGCGGGTTTTGTGCCATCACCGGCGCCGTGACCAGCAGCAATGCCGTGAGGGAAAGCGGTCGCAACATGATGAGCGTCCCTGCAAATTGCGTCGGGCGCCTGACGCGTCGCAGTTACCCGACTGTCGCAGTCCCTAACGCACCAAGACACCTCGCGTTCCTAAATGACCGGGCACGCCAAGCGTAGCGATTGCCTTCCGCAGCTGGGTGCGGTCAGTCTTGGCCCCGCTCGGTGTCTCGCGGAACACCTTCTTGCATCCGGCCTTGGTCAGTTGGCGCATTTGTGCCTCGACGCTCTGGCCGTCCGTTGAGACCCTCGCATATCCGTACTGATTAAGCGCTCGACCGGGATTGGCAGCGGTGCGTTGGTCATGACGAGGACGTCGACCGGATTGTCTTTGGTCCGGTTGACGCCTCTGGCCCGCCCGATGATCTGCACGAGCTGTCCCTCGGCTATTTGCCATCGGATAGCCTCAGCAACGCCGTCAGGGTCCGATCGCTCTCGGCTGGCCTGAATGTGCCGTCGGCCATCTCCCGGGCCGTAGAGGCCTTGGGATACCATCCTTGATGCCGCTCGATAGCGACGCCCGTGAGCGCCTCTGCCATCTTCTCGACTTCAATGGGTGAGGTGCTGTGCGGCCGACGACGATCAGGGCGACGACGCCATCGCGTCCGGGTCCTGGCCCCCAGTGGTCCTTGCCCTCGACGGCGTTGTGATGGGCCAGTTCGACGTTGCGGGGAAGCGGGCCGATACCCGGCAGTGCCCGCTCGACGTCCTGCTGGACAACTACCAGGACACGGCCGGCGTATCGGCGGGCCTCTCGGCAGATGATGGCGTGGACGTCACGTAAACCGGCGGCCTTACCGAGTTGCGTCTTTGAGTACGAGCGATCGATGACTTGGATGACGTGTTGATGTGGCGTCTGGATTCGGATGTCTGCGGTCACCTGCATCATCGGCCAGAAGTGGCGGACAAGATCTGGCTGTAAGATTGCGTCGAGAATCAGCGTTGGGATCTGCCAGTCGTCATGGATGTTTTGTCTGCCTTTCATGAACACAGCCGGGGCGACGCCGTCCTTGCATTTGATCACGCCGACGCTGATATGGCCGGATTTCTCTGGCCCGTTATGGGCAAGCAGGTGGGCGACGCCTTTCCAGAGAATTCCGAGTTTTCGGACGATCTTGTTGTGGATGACCGCCGAGACTGCTTCTTTGCGCTTCCTGGGTGGCATGCCGGGGTAGATCGCGGCTTTGGTTTTCCGTTTCCACTCAAGTGCGTAGCACTCGTTTGCGGTTTCTGCGCAGAGCCCATGTTTGAGTAGGATTGCTCGGACGGCGGGAAGGCGGGTGTCTTCGTCTGGTTCTGTGGCTCCCTGCAGTATTTCGGCCAAAGCCGCGTGAAGTGCCTTCCGGGAGGAACTCCAGTTGTCCTGAGGATAACGGCGATCCGGGGACCCAGCATTTTCGCTGATCAGCGTATCGAGAAGCAGCCACAGCCGATCATCGCAGCCGAATAGGCCATCGGCCCACGAGCTTTCGTCCACTACGAGGAATGCCGGCTTACCGACGCCGGCGGGTTTTTGGCCATAGATGATTTCGTGCGGGTGGCTTTACCGCAAGCGATCTGAGCAATCCTTCCCGCCACACTCCGAGGCGGCACGTATGCCCACGAACTTGGCATCACAAGTTTCCGGTCAGGCATCGCTGACCGAGGATGGCCTCGCGCGCACGCGCGCGCATTGCGCAGTAACCTGCGCCCGCCTTTATGATGGAACCACTTTTCCACTGCGACATCGACGTAGCGATGATAGGATTGTTGTGGTCCCCAAAGGGTCCATGGAAGTCCAAGAAAGGAAACAACAAATGACCGGAGAATTTAGCCAGGAAGATATCGTATCGCGTCGTGCGTTAATACGTGCGGCAGGCGCCGCGGCGGTTGTGGGAGGCGCGGTCGGATCAGTTTCTGCCGTAGGGGCAGACATGGGCGCCAAACCAGCGGGCGGCATGTCCGCTGCGACGAATGAGATCTGCCGCATGGACGCTGTAACTTTGGCTGACAAAATTCGCACTAAGCAGCTGTCGCCCACCGAAGTGACGGAGGCCGTTCTGGCGCGAATGGAAAAGCTGAACCCCGTGCTCGGCGCCTTCTGTACCCAACGCCCGATGTTGCGCGGCAGCAGGCCAAGGCCGTCGAATTTGATATCATGGCCGGCAATCCGGTGGGTCCGCTGGCAGGCGTGCCCGTCGGCATCAAGGACCTGGTCGAGACGAAAGGGATTAAGACCACGTTTGGATCGTTCATCTACAAAGACTACGTGCCAACCGAAGACGATGTGGTGGTCGAACGCCTGAAGGCCGCCGGCGCGATCATCATCGGCAAGACAAATGTCCCGGAGTTGGGTTACAGCGGCGCCAGCTACAACATGATTTTCCCGCCGACCAACAATCCCTGGAACACCGAGCGAACCGCAGGCGGATCGAGTTCGGGATCAGGCGCAGCTGTGGCGGCCGGCATCGGGCCGATGGCAATCGGCAGTGACGGGAGGCGGCTCCGTCCGCATTCCGGCCTCGATCAACGGGCTGTTTGGCTTGAAAGGCTCGATGGCCGCGTACCGCTCTATCCCGGCACGAAAGACGAAAACGCTCCAGGCGTGTCGGGTTGGGAATCGATCGAACATATCGGACCGCTGACGCGCACTGTCGCGGACGGGGCGCTGATGATGAGCGTGATAGCATCCGGCCCTGACGACCGCGACCGTCGGACGATCCCCAACGACGTAAAGTGGATGGACGCCATCAAAGGCGACGTTAGGGGTCTGCGAGTAGCTTGGACGCCCGACTGGGGCTATGCACAGGTAGATCCTGAGGTGCGAACCATTTGTGCGAAGGCCGCCAAGGTCTTCCAGGACCAACTGGGCTGTACGGTTGACGAGGCATCGCCCTGGAAGGATAATTACTTCGGTCACTTTTTCACCATCGTGCTGACGGAAACCGACCTGAGCGGGATGCGGGACCTCGTGGCTAAGTTTGGCGAGCACATGCAACCGCGCCTCGTTGATGCCATCAAGGGGCGGATGACGGATGTGCAGATCACCGACGCGATGGTCGCGCGCAAAAAAATTACCAAACCAGTCCTGGCGCTTCATGCGAAAATACGACCTACTTTTGACGCCGACGATTGCCGTGGCACCGTTCAAGCAAGGAATTCAGGGGCCGGAAAACGATCGAGGGGAAGAAGGCCGACCCGTTCCAGTGGATCGCGTTCACCTACCAGTTCAATATGACCGGTCAACCCGCCGCCACTGTTCCTGCCGGATTTACCAAAGACGGGCTGCCCGTCGGATTGCAGATCGTCGGACGCCACTTGGATGACGCCACGGTCCTGAGGGCGGGGGCGGCCTACGAAACTGCCGCGCCATGGAAAGATCGGTGGCCCCCGATGCTTCAGCAGATAAATCTGTAATCAGTCACCAGACCGCCCGTTGGCTTGAGCACTAGATCGAGCCACGGGCGGTCCCCCTTCAAGAGGGCAAATCCGGCCCACCGGTCCCGTAAGCGAGGGTGTGCGCGCGGCCGAGAGCGAGTGGGTCTGCCTTGCGCCTAGCTGCGGCCGATGGACTTGAGCAGAAGCGCAGCACGCGCTGACATCTTCGGCTCGATTACGACCTGCGAGCGTCCGCGTCGAGTCGCTCGGTCGGCGAACGAGCGCCGAGATAGCTGCCGCGGACCGGATCGGGGTGCGCGGACGGCCGGCCGGGACGCGGATCGCCCTAGCGTGTCGGTCGCCAGTTCTGCAGGCGATGCATGGGGCGGCAGCGGCTCGATGGCTTGCTCTTGGAGCGCGGGCGGAGGCGGTGATCGCAGCGCAGGGCCGAGACGGCATCTGCCCGTCGACGATTTTTTTGTCCGGCTTCTTCGCCCTTAAGCGCCTGATCGGAGAAGGTCTTCGGTCGGTCGGTGTTGGCGGGGACTGCTCGTTCATTGTC
>CAVYXX010000056.1:0-8076 GCA_963772355.1 uncultured Alphaproteobacteria bacterium
ACCACCTGGGAACAGGTGGCTGTGATCTGTGCAAAACACAGCTTGCATCGTTAACGGACAGGGTGCGCGTTCTGCACACCACATTCGGACGCAAACGAGGTTGGGTTGGTTCACCTGATCGATTGCCGAGCCGCGGGGGCGAAACAGCGAAACCGCAGCCAGCCAAGTGCGGAATTCGCGAAGGCTTGACGACGCAACAGAGCGCCGGATGCGGGAAATCTGCATGTCCGGTTCTCGACTGCAACGACCGTCAGGCAGCCCTCGACGAACTGCTGAGCGGAAAGAACTGGTTGTCCGGTCGCGGCAGGCCGAGGTGCTCCCGCAGCGTCGTGCCTTCGTACTCGCGACGAAATAGGCCGCGCCACTGAAGTTCGGGAACCACAAGGTCAACGAACTCGTGCAACCCGGATGGGACCGTGTGGAACATCACATTGAACCCATCGGACGCTTCCGTTTCCAGCCATTCCTGCATCGTATCCGCAATATCAGTAGGCGTACCCGCGATCTGGAAGCCGCCATAGCCGCCAGCGATCTGCGCGAGCTGGCGAACCGTCAGGTTTTCACGCCGAGCAAGGGCGACGAGACCGTCGCGACTGCTGTGACTGGCGTTGGATTGCGGGATATCGGGCAGTGGCTGGTCCAGCGGGAACCCCGACGTGTCGATGCCCAGCCGCATGGACAGGTTCGGCACGCCGCTGTCGGGATGGACGAGGCTATCGAGTAGCGCCTTCTTCTCCTGAGCCTCTTCCCTGGTCCGGCCCACGATGACCAACGCCGCGGGCAGAATCTTCAGGTGCTGGGGCGGCCGGCCGAGGGCACGCATACGAGCTTTGATATCCGCATAGAAAAGACGGCCGCTTTCAATGTTCGGGCTTGACCCGAAAATGACCTCAGCAGTCTGGGCGGCGAGCTGCCTGCCCGCTTCGGACGCGCCCGCTTGCACGATGACGGGCCAGCCTTGGACCGGGCGGGCGATGTTGAGCGGTCCTCGGACGGACAAGTGCTCACCTTTGTGGTCCAGCACATGCATTCTGTCGGGATCGAAGAACAGACCGCTTTGCTGGTCCCGCAGCCATGCATCATCGGCGAAGCTGTCCCAGAGGCCGGTGACCACTTCGTGGAATTCGAGCGCGCGCCGGTAGCGTTCGTCGTGCTCGACGTGATCGTCCAGCCCAAAGTTCAATGCCGCGTCCGGGTTCGACGTCGTCACGATATTCCACCCCGCTCGGCCATTGCTGATGTGGTCCAGGGAGGCGAAGCGGCGGGCGATGTGATACGCCTCATCGAACGTGGTGGACGCTGTAGCGATCAGCCCGATGCGCTGCGTGACCATGGCGAGGGCTGACAGCAGCGTCAGCGGCTCAAATGATGTCACCGTGGCGCTCCGGCGTAGGGCGGCCATGGACATGTTCAGCACGGCGAGATGGTCCGCCATGAAGAATGCGTCGAAACGGCCTCGCTCCAGCGTCTGGGTGAAGTCAACGAGGTGCTTCAGGTTGAAGTTGGCGTCGGGGTAGGCACCCGGATACCGCCACCAGGCGGTATGGATTCCGACAGGGCGCATAAACGCACCGAGATGAAGCTGCTTGGTCATGGTGTGTCTCATATGTTGGTCCGCTGTTATTCGGTCAGCGGGTTGGGAAGCCGAGAATTCCGCAACGGTACGACCCGCCGCATTCATCGTCGACCGCTGTCACGTCGTGTGGGCCAGGATTCGGCCATTCGCGCTTCGGGACATTGGGTGTGTGCGGAGGGCGAGGTCTGCCTCGGTCCTGGGTGACCTTCCGCAGAAGATCCAGCCGCGTGGCGGAGGCTGGGAAATACTTGTAGCCGGCGCCGACCTCGACATCGTCGCCCTCGGCGACGACCTGTCGTTCAGGGTTGCACGCAAGGTTTGGGTCCTTTTGGATCAAAGAGTCCGTAGCCGCTCGTCAATTACGTTTGCTTGCGTGTATGCACAAATGACAGTTCGTCCGGCTTCGCATGACTTAGCTTCATGCACGCTAAGTTTGTCCCTCGAGGGCTTTGACACCGTTGGGAACAGGACCCCAGCATGATCTTGGTGGTTCGATCGATGATTACGGGAAGCTGTTCACTCATTGGCGCCCCCTCACGATGCTCCCCGGCGGAAGGGGGCCTCCCCGCGCCGCGCCAAGATGGTGCAACTGGAATGCACCGCGCTGCAGCGGCTGCCGGCGGGACGAACCACCGATTACGACGAGGCCACGGTGTAGCGCCGCATTCCAGACGAAGGGTAGCGGGTTACAATACACGGCTGCCGCCGCGCTTCTTCGCCCATATCCGCGCCAAGCTATTGCGAGCCCATCTGCGCAGTGGATTGAACCTCGTGCCGTGCGCCGAATAGTGCGCACGAAACGCGGTCAAGCCAAATTCGGCAGGGTGCCTTTTCAGGCGAAAGCGATGTTCGTTTTGGCAGAAGGTGACGGCCAAGACCCTGAGATCTGGCACGATCTCAGCGAGTTGAGCGAGTGTGATGGATGACATGGCCCAGCCTCACGCAGACAGGAATTCGAACGTCATTCCGAGCGGAGCGGACGCTTACCCCTAACCAATCGGTAATTTGTGTTGAGATCGATTTAGCCGGCCCGCTGCGCCGCCCCCATGAAACGCTTCACAGCATCGACGTATGTCATGACGCCGAGCCGCCGCCTGGCGCCCGCACCCGCCGCCGCGCCGTATTCCCGTCAGCGAAACCGACTGCGTATGGGGTTCTCCGGCGATTTCGATGTCATCCCCCACCCGCCCGCCACGGCCGGCGCCGCGGTCGAGAAAGGCCGCATTCCAGACCGCCTAATCGATCCCGCAGGCGGGGCCGCAAGGCTCCGCCTTTTCGTTTTCTTTCCTAACCATTGTTATTCCGGAAGGAGCGCGACCGCGCGGGGACTTGTGATATAACGCAATATCGGACAGTGGCGTCGCGTATCGCCTCATCCAGGACTGCGCCCCGAGATCGCGGCGTGCTACATTGTGTACATGAGCAGTGGGCAAGATCGATTGACCGCCGGGTTCACAGCCGGCGAACGGGACTACATTCGCCGCGAACTCGACATGTTCTTTTCGACGTTGCCGACCGTGGCCGAAGGCTTTCAGCTCAAGACATGGCGCGGTGGTCCTGACGCCGGCAAGCCGAAGCTGCCGCCGACGGCGAAGGGGTTGATCGCACGTGGCCTCATGCGGCTTGATAACGAGGGCCACTTTCCGCGGCTGTTCTTCACTGAGGCGGGCCTAACGGCCCTGCGCGCGATGATGACAGACCGCCGTCTCGTGGACCCGAAAAAGTTCGCCCATGTCCGACAGGAACTCGGCATCGATCCTAGTTCCGAGGACGAGGCGCGAGACTGAGACCGCCGTCTGGTCCAGGCCAACAGGACCACGGTCTGCTTTGCTTACTAACGCGAGAGCGCCGACTTAACGGAATCCATCTTATGCGGTCATCGATTGTAAGCGCCATATAGAGATGGCACCCCTCTGCAAAGTAGAGATGACACTCCCCCGGGTTTTGGGGTCCCGGGAGATGCGTCATGGCGGTGCTGTCGATGAGCAAGCAAGAGTTCAGCCGGCTTGATGTGTTGTTGCGGGTTCAGTCGGGACGGCTGCGTGTCGCCGACGCCTGTGCGTTGATGGGTCTGCATCGTCGGCAGGTGTTCCGCCTGCTGCGTGGGCTGAAGACAGAATGGCGCTCCAAGCTTGCTGTCGAAGCGGCGCGGCCAACCGAGCAATCATCGGCTTCCGACCGAGGTTCGCACCCTGGCACTGTCCATCGTCCGCGAGCGGTATGCAGACTTTGGCCCAACCCTCGCGGCCGAGAAGCTGGCGGAGCAACATGGCTGTTCGGTCTCGCATGAGACGTTACGCAGTTGGATGATCGCCGACGGGTTGTGGATTGATCGCCGTCATCGGCTAGCCTCGCCGCACCAGCCGCGCCGGAGGCGGGACTGTCTGGGTGAACTGGTGCAGATCGACGGCTCGGAACATGCCTGGTTCGAGGCCCGCGGCGAGGCCTGCACGCTGCTGGCGTTCGTCGACGATGCGACCAGCCGGTTGATGCAATTGCGGTTCGTTGCCTCGGAATCGGCGTTCGATTACTTCCGAGCGACCCGCGCTTATCTGGAAGCTCATGGCAAGCCAGTTGCCTTTTACAGTGACAAGCACGGCATTTTCCGCGTGAACGCCAAGGACGCGGTCGGCGGGGATCGCATCACGCAGTTTGGCCGCGCCCTGATGGATCTGAACATTGACATCATCTGCGCCAACAGTCCGCAGGCAAAGGGCCGGATTGAGCGAGCCTTCGGCACGTTGCAGGACCGGATGGTGAAGGAGCTGCGTCTCGCGGGAATATCGACAGTTGCAGCAGCGAACGCGTGGTTGCCTGGCTTCATCGCCGGCTACAACGCGCGTTTCGGGCGGCAACCGGCGAATGCCAAGGACCTGCACCGGCCGTTGACCGCCGCCGACAATCTGGACGAGATCCTGACCTGGCGGGAGGTGCGGACGGTCACCAACAACCTGACCCTACACTACGACCGGATGATGCTGTTGCTCAATCCAACGCCGTTTGCGCGTGGGTTGGCACGCAAGAAGGTCGATGTAGTGAACTATCCGGACGGCCGGTTCACGGTTCAGTTTGAAGGCACGCCGCTGCCGTTCCGGGTGTTCGACAAGATCCAGACCGTGACGCCTGCTGCGATTGTCGAGAACAAACGGTTGGGTGCTGCGCTGGCGATGGTGAAAGAGCATCAGGCGACCTATGCGCCGCACCAGCGTCGTTACGATCCCGCGCGGGGCCGGCCGCCGAACAATCTGGAAGCGCCTGGCATGCCGACGAAGAACCGGCTGCGGCGGAATGGCTTGCCGCGCATCTCTCCCGAGAGAGACGGACGCACGACTGCCCCATGATGCTGGGTGGCGGGTGCGGGCCTCAAGGGCTGCGCTGCGCGCACCGGCACGCCGGCTATGGCCCTTGACCCCCTCACCCGCACCCCGCGTTTGGCTGTGATGCCGTTTCGCACACGTGTGTTCGCCGCCGGGGTGTCATCTCTACTTTGCGCCCGGGGTGACATTTCTATCTTGCGCCGACATCGATTGTAGGTCACCATAGAAATGTCACCCCTGTCCCGATAGAAATGTCACTCGGGCAAGCTGTCGTCGAGACGTTCGGGGTGACGTGTGATGACGGTGATCCAAATGAGCGGTCAAGAATTGACCCAGCTTCGTATCATGATCGACCGGGCGGATAACCGGATCACGATCGAGGCTGCCGCGTCCAGCGGGCGGCATATGGGCCGTGGTCGGCGCCGCTCGAGGCGGCCGCTTCCATCAGCACAAACCGATGCCTTGCCAATTTTGCCGAAAGAGCATAGCGACCCGGTAGTTCGCTGCAGAACCCAGCCTGACGTAAACAAAAAGGGGGTCACGAGATGAGCTGGTTCAAGAAACTAAGCGCATTCTTCTTATCGTCGGCGATGGTTGGCGTCCCGATCGCCGGAAGTTTTGCGCAGGGGGCGCCAGCAGGGTTTATGAATACCTATTTCCCAGGACGTAGCGCGCCTGGCGGCCGCACCTGCCCTGGGGTGACTTGGCACATCGACCGGATGGTGCAGCCTGACAAGACTGCCAAGTTGAGCGGCCCGATCTGGTATGAGAATGGCAGTGGCATGAGTTTCGCTAAGGGCACGGGTCAGCCCGACGGTCGTTTCGCTCTTACTGTGACGACGATGAGCGGCGATGGGCCAGCGGGCACAATTACCGGCCAGCGGATGCCTGATGGCAGTATTGATGTTACGGCAGAAGGCTCCCCCTGCCTGGCAGGGACGGTTCATCTGGCTCCGGGACAGACCTCTGCCAAAATGTAGCTGAGGGATAGAGAGGAGGGAGGAGGGGAAGGCCCGCGAGTTCGCCGCTGCTCGGTGACGGCCCGATCCTGTAACGGTGAGCGGCGTTACTATGGTCTTTTATTACGATCCGGTCGCCTGCAAGTGCGTCTATTCGGGCACCGAGTTCCAGTTTGCGGCGTTATAAGCAGGCGCAAACCCAGAACGCGGCTATCACCTGCTCGAATTAGCAATACTGGTTGGCGGCCTTGATCGGCCAGACGGGAGAATAACAGACCAGCACTTGCAACTGTGCTAACAGAACGCCGTGCTTCCGGGATAATCGTCATTACCGAGGCTGATGAAGGTGGAACGGTAGCAGTGGATAGGAGGGGAGAAATGGGCGCGACCAAGATCATGGTGATTCGGCACGCCGAGAAGCCGGGCAGCTACAACGGCGTGCAGTATGCTGGAGTGAACAATCTTGGCGCCTGGCCGGCGATGACGACACGAAACATCTGGTGACACTCGGTTGGGAGCGCGCCGGCGCCCTGGTCACGTTGTTTGCGGCGCCTTGGGGACAGAAGACTCCTTCGCTGGCTACCCCGCAATTCCTGTTTGCCTCCAACCCGATCGGCAAACATGACGATGATATCAGCGACGAAGGGCCGAGTCAGAGGCCCTATGAGACGCTGACCGCACTGGCAGCGAAGCTGAGCCTGTCGATTGATACCAGTCACGGCAAGAACCATTACGCCAAGATGGTGAAGTCGGCGCTGGCTTGCGAAGGCGTGGTGTTGATCGCCTGGCAGCATGAGGACATCGCGTTAACGGCGAAGACGAGCGGCCGGGGATCAGCCAGGAAATCCTGGCGCAGACCGAAACAACTGGGACGTTCAATATCCCAACGAGTTGGCCGACCGGTCCGGCTGGCGCGCGCTACGATCTGGTGTTCGTGTTCGATCGGCCGAGCGGCAGCGGTCCGATCACCGGTTTCACGTAGCTGCCCAGCAACTGCTGCAGGGCAATCGCACTTCGCCCGTCAGAATAGCGCCAACAGCGTGCGGAGGTAGTTTTCATCCCACGCAGCCCGCTTGAGCTTCCCTCGTAGCGACCCTTTAGAACCTTCCTTTTGGATCACGTTCAACGCGATATGCCGCAACACCGCTAGATTATTCGGCCCGTTATCCAACCGCGCGCGCTGCTGGTCCTCATTCATGACGACGTCCAGCCGCCAGTGCAGCCGGTTCTCGACGCCCCAATGGGCCCGGACCACGTCCAGGAAACGCTCGCCGCTCAACGCGGTGCTGAGCAAATAATACGCTGTCTCACGTGTGGTTTTGCCGTGCGTTTCGCGCATCCGCTCCACCTTGCCGATGGCTCTGAGGCCCGGCCAATCATGATTTTCCTGAAGCCAGCCGATGTCGGTTGAAACGCTGGCGGTGCGGGTCTCGATCCGCCCGTGATCCCCATCGACCGTTTGCGCGGTAACGCCGCCCGCCCGGGCTGGATCGTCGAGAAACAGCCTGACATCGTCATGCAACGTCGCCTGATTTCCTTTCAGCGCCAGGGCATAATCGCCGCCCTGATCGACGATCTGTTGCGCGATGGCGCGTTGGCAATTAAGCGCATCAACCGTGACGATGGTGCCTTTCAGCGACAGCATCGCAAGCAGTTTTGGCACCGCGGTGATCTCGTTCGACTTCGCATCCGTAGCGATCTGGCCAAGCACCATGCGTTGCTCGCATCCCCAGGCGCTGACCATATGCAGCGCTGATTTACCGCTGGCATGGTCGTGCGAGCGGCGTAGAACCTTGCCATCGATGGCCACAACGCCTTGACATTGTTGCGAAAACACCGCCATGAACCGCTGAAAAGCAGCCCCGAACGGCACAGGATCCAGCAAACGGAACAGCCGGCTGAAGGTGTCGTGGCTTGGCACGCCGTTGGGCAGCCGCAGAAAGCCGCGAAGTAATGGCTCCTTCGCCTTCGCGAATGCCGCCATGTCCATGGCGTTCTCGCCGCCGCAGATCACCGAACACAGCGCGATCATCAGGAGGTCGTGCAGGTGATGCAGCGTGGCATTCCCGGTTCGTGGGTCTTCAAGACCCTCCCAGCATGCGCCAAACTCTTCCAACGTAGCCTCCCGACGTGAGTTTCTCAGGCCATCGCGTAGAGTTGATCTGCTTCGAGCCGGGCAAGAGGGAATTGAAGGTCAAGCAAATTCGAAATGCGACTCCCCTGG
>CAVYXX010000057.1:0-84010 GCA_963772355.1 uncultured Alphaproteobacteria bacterium
GCCGGGGTGAAGGATGCAAGGCGCCGGGGCGTAAAATTTGGGCGCAAGGCGAAACTCACACCCGACCGGCTGGCCCATGCGCGCAAGCTGATTGACCAAGGCAAATCGCCGACCGAAGCCGCGAAGATCATCGGTATCGCCCGCGCGACCATTTACCGGGCCTTGCAGCGGCTGGAGGCGCAAGCCAACCAAAATGTTTGATATTTCCTCAGCTACCGCAAACATCATTTATGCAATCTCAAATGCTGCTTTAGCGTTCGGTGCGTTATGTGTGCTGCTCGGAACTCTTGGCGTGATCTGGAGCGGTGGAATCCGCGAACGATTTTCGAATGAAAGAATCGCCAGCAATGAGTCTCAGACAGCGACGGCGAACGCAAGAGCGGCCGAAGCGGAATTAAAAAGCGAGCAGTTGCGTAGGGAACTCGGCCCCCGCCACCTCCAACGAGAGATTTTCTTGAAGGAGATCGCGGAAAGCCCGAAGGCGCGCGTCGAGATAATGTATCTCCGCGATGATCCAGAGTGTTTTGATTTAGCACAACAAATCTGGCGTGTTTTAGAGGATGCTTCGTGGGATGTAATTGCGCCGGTTCCAATACCGGCCAACACCATGGGCGCAGCAGCCAATAATCCAACAGCTATGACCGTTGATGCCCAACCCGCAGGCGTGACCGTTGTGGTTCGTGGTATAACGCAACCGGAAGCCGACGCCCCCGAGCACGCTTTCTTAGGGCAACCTTGGGTGCGGACGCCCTATACGGTGCTGATGCACGCTCTCGGAGATTTTATCGGCAAGATCAGCGGACATGCTGGCGGGCCTAATGCTCCGCTAGATGGAACCTTGAGAGTCGTCGTCGCTCCACGATAGGAGACGGGCTTTCTGGGCGTGTCGCCACTTCGCAAAACACCTTTTTGCATCCGGCCTTGATCAGTTGGCGCACTTGGGCGTCACCGTCGGCTTTGGCTGGATTTATACCAACCCGTCTTGACACCGACTCTTCGACGGGTGCCAGAAATCACGGATTATCAAAGCCTTACTTGCCTTACGGAGAGTCGGGGTCATCGCGAGTTGGTATTAGGTCGGTCCGCTTGCAGATTAAAATGCGCTGAAACCGGGTATTCGGTTCGGGTGGGCCATCGGAGTTACTCATTATCGTTACGGCACGATGTTTCGCACAGCCTCGACCCGTAGCAGCCATCCATCGCGCGGGGACATACGCAGCACGTACATCCTAAGCGGACTTCCGCGCCGCCGGGCGCGACTGCCAGCGACTCGAAGCGCAGCCCGCAAGCCACACCGAGCAAGGCGAACGCGTCAGCCCGCAATATACGAGCACATTCGCCTCATCCGGCCGGACGCAGGCGTGTTCGACCCTGAACGTTTCTTCGAGCATCCCAAAAGCGTGACTAGCGGCTCCCTACGGGAAACGCCTTACTGCCGCGCCATGGCGACACGCAGGCGGTCTTCGGGCGAGATGAGATGATCGAAACTCACCGCATCCTTGCCGAGATCGATCTCCACCCAGTTGATCTCACCGCTGAACTCGTTGTCCCTTGCTCCATAGTCGGTGCTTGAGGGCGAACCAGCCTGAAAGCCGATGTCAAACGTCTCGTCGGTTGAGAAGATGAGTGGCTCGGTCTGATCCACCCGACCTTCGCCGACTTTGGTCCCGTCCACGTACAGCATGACGGTGCCGCCCTTTGCCAGGCCGCCGCCGTCATAGTTGAATTCCATCCGCACCTGGTGCGTGCCCGGCGGGATCGTCGATGCGCCCTCGATTGCGTACCGGTTCACACCGTAAAAGTTGTAGTGGTATTTCGGCTTACCTTCCTTGGCATAGAGGCTCCAGCCGCCAATAATCCCGCCGACCGCGGCGATGACACCCTCGGCGCCAGACGGGGGGACAACCACCTCCGCTGTCACGGCGTGCGACTTGTTCTTGTAGTTGATGATCGAGCTTTCAGTCAGCCGCCCCATACCGCCGAACAGAATTTGGCGGTTGCCCTTGATCAACTCCGGCCTGCCAGCGAGCTCGGAGTTGGCGCGCTCGGCAAAGCGGTCGTCCATAGGCAGCACGTTGTACTTGACCGCTTCGATCAGCCATAGCCGCTGCAGGTGGTGCAGCTTTTCTGGGTTCTCCTTTGCCAAGTCCTTCGACTGGCTCCAGTCCGTGGTGGTGTCGTACAATTCCCAGACATCGTCGTCGAAGGCTGGCAACCGGACACGACCTGTCTCCCACGGTGTGCGGTGCCTGGTCACTGCCGTCCAACCCTTGTGGTAGATTCCGCGGTTGCCTGCCATCTCAAAGTACTGTGTCTCGCGCCGCTCCGCCGCGTTGGCGTCGTTGAACGAGTACAGCATGCTGACACCTTCGATCGGGTGCTGCTGCACCCCGTTGACGAAGACCGGCTCGGGCAGACCAGCCGCCTCCAGGATGGTTGGCGCAACGTCGATCACGTGATGGAACTGGCTGCGGGTCTCACCTTTGCCCCTGACCCTCTTCGGCCAGTGCACGATCGTTCCGTTGCGGGTGCCGCCAAAATGCGAGGCCACCTGCTTCGTCCACTGGTAGGGCGTACTCATGGCGTGCGCCCAGCCTACAGCGTAGTGGTTGTACGCTTCGATGCCTCCAAGCTTGTCCAATCGCTCAGTCAGAAACTCGGCGGTCTCTATTTGTGGAAAGCCTGTCAGTGGAGCGAGCTCGTTGAAGGCGCCCTGGAGCGAGCCCTCGGCTGAGGCGCCGTTGTCGCCGATGATCGCGTAGATCAGGGTGTCCTCCAGGATGCCGAGATCCTTGAGTGCGTCGATCAGCCGCCCGATGTGATGATCGGTGTGCTCAAGAAAGCCGGCGTAAATTTCCATCTGGCGGACGAGCACCGGTTTCATCTGGGCCGAGATCGTGTCCCAGGCCGGGATCTCGGCATGACGTCTGGTAAGTTCGCAATCCTCCGGAATGATCCCGCCCAATTTCTTCTGCCGGGCGAAGGTCTCTTCGCGCAGTTTGTCCCAGCCATGATCAAATTTGCCCTTGTACTTGTCTGCCCATTCCTTGGGAACATGATGTGGGGCGTGCGTTGCACCCGGCGCGAAGTACGTGAAGAATGGCTTGTCGGGCATCAGCGCCTTTTGCTGCCGAATCCACTTGATTGCCTTGGTGGTCATATCGTCGGTGAAGTGATAGCCCTCTTCCGGGGTCTTCTCCGGCTCGATCGGCGTGGTGCCTTCATAGAGGGCCGGGTAATATTGGTTCGTCTCGCCGCCGATGAAGCCATAGAAGTACTCGAACCCACCGCCCCCAGTGGGCCAGGCATCGAACGGGCCCAGGGGGCTGGTGTGCCAGACCGGCACCTCATGGCATTTGCCGAACTGCGAGGTCGAGTAGCCATTAAGCTTGAGGGTCCGTGCAATCGGCGAGCAGGTGTTCGGCAGGATTGAGCTGTAACCGGGGGCCGATGTCGCAATCTCGGTGATGCCGCCCATGCCCACCGAATGATGGTTGCGGCCGGTGTTAAGCGCCTGACGGGTGGGCGAGCAGAGCGCCGTCGTGTGAAACCGGTTGTACCGGAGGCCATTGGCCGCAAGCTTCTCCAAGTTCGGTGTTTGGCATGGACCACCAAAGGCGCTCGACGCACCGAACCCGACGTCGTCGAGGAGGATGATCAGAATATTGGGCGCACCCTCAGGCGGCCGCAATTCCCGGATCGGCGGATACTTCGTGTCGGGATCTTTGGCGTCATAGGTCGTCAGGCCAACGTGGGGTCGATCCGGGATTGGGAGAATGGTTCGATAAACCGTGTCTTGCTCACTCATTGGATCGACCGTCCTTGTATCGTAGGTTGATCTTCAGGCTCTTCAACAGCCTTACACAAAACGGCGTTGCTCGCGATATGCAGTTTCGGCGGGCGTCGCCGCTCCGGCTCCATCGGAGCTCAGAGCTAAGATCAACGGCCAACCACCTGCCTATCTACGACGTAACCGTAACCAAGCTCGGGAAACTCAGATGCCACTTTGCAGCGCCCTCAACCTGTGCGGCTTCGGGATTGTCGCGGCCTTGGCTGTTGCCCCGGCCCTGGCTCAGGGCAACAGACCAAACGTCGTGTTCATCCTCGCCGACAATGTTGGCTACGGCGACCTCGGCCCCTATGGCGGCGGAGAGCTGCGGGGCGCGCCGACATCGCGCATCGACGAACTCGCCCGCGAAGGGCTGCGGTTGACCCAGTTCCTGGTCGAGCCGGCCTGCACGCCCTCGCGGGCTGCGCTGATGACCGGGCAATATTCGATCCGCAACGGCCTGTCGCTGATCATCATTCCCGGCACCTCAAGCACGCTCGCGGCAAACGCCTTCACTATGGGCGACATGTTCCACGGGCTTGACTATGCCACGGCGATTTTCGGCAAGTGGCATCTCGGCTCGGAACCGCAGAGATTCCCGACCGCGCACGGCTTCGACGAGTTCTACGGCATCCCGCCCGATACGTCTTGGGACTCGGCCACCTATGTGGACACAATCACGCTCACGCGCTCGATCGAGGCGCCGGCAGCAGCGCTGCTTGCCAAGGGTCCGCACATCGTCGAGGCGACGGCGGGCAGCCCGTTGCACGATGTCAAGCCGTTCACGCCGGAGGTTCGCGCCGAGAGCAAGTCCTCGACGTTCTCCGCTTGGATCCAGAGCTCGTTGATGTCCACACCGATAATCGTTGCACCACCGTCCGCATAGTTGACCGTCTGCTGCACGTTGACGGATATACCCCTACGCCGATCCGCGGCAGCAACCAAAGCCTCGGCGAAGCGTGGAGAATGGTTCGCGAGCTGCGCGCAGACGCTCTCGAGGAAGCGCAGTGGGCTACGTCTGCTGAAATCGTTAGCTTGGCAAAAGTATCTTGCTACGACCCCGTTACCGGCAGCCTCGGCAAGGGCACGCGCCCAGACCGTCTTGCCGCTGCCTGGTGGCCCGGAGACCAGCAAGAAGCGCTTCGCGGCTGGCGCAGCAAGCCAATCTGCGAAGTGCATATCGAGGTCGACGCGCGGGATAAACCGACCTTCCGCGATCTTAGCAAGAGTGGACTGGCCCATTGGCCGTTTCTCCTCGTGGGTCTCTGCCCAGGTGGCGCGGCTGCCGAGGGTAACGCCCGTCTCATATACGGCAAACAGCAAGTGGGGCGAGACGAGCGGCCGCCTATGACGACAGGGCGTTTGCCCCCCCGACCGGCGCAGCAAACCACGCATGCGGCGGCTGCTGATCTGCACCGATTTGGCCTGTCCGTGCTGGTGGTGATCAGCGGCTACGCCAAAAGGTGGTCGGTGGATCGTCACGTGTTGGACCTTGGCAAGGGGGTAGGAGGGGTGGGGGGATGCCGGAAAAACCGAGGGACAACCCCATGCATCGCCTGCAGAACTGGCGACTGACACGCTACTGACACGCTAGGGCAATCCGTTCGGCTCTTCTAGACGGCCGAACGCGCCGGATATCCACACCTCAATAAATCTGGCTAAGCAACGAAAATAAGTGTAAAAGCACCGGATGATAAACTCATCGTCCGACGCAGCGGGAACTGATCTGGCAAAGCGTCCGGAGATGACGCCGGAGGAACGAGCTGTTCTGTCGGCGCACATTGCCCGAAGGAAGCAGAAGCGCCCGTCGCCACGGGTCAAACTAGTTGAGAAGGCCGGATCATCCATCGAATTATCGGCGGACCACCCGATCCCACACCTCGGGAACGCCCTGATCATGGAGTCACTTGGCACTGCGGACTTCGATTTTTACGACGGATTGCTTACCCAGCTGGTCAATGTCGGTACGCAAGGGAAAACACCCGACGAACGGGGAACAAACTTTATGTTGGCGATGGTGAGGGGCATTGGCCCGAAGGACGAAATTGAAGCCATGATGGCTGCCCAGATGGCGGCCGTTCACATGACCACCATGACCTTCGCCCGCCGCCTCGCCCATGTGGACAACATCCTCCAGCAGGATAGCGCGGAACGGGCATTCAACAAGCTGGCGCGGACGTTTGCGGTGCAAGTGGAAGCGCTGAAGCGATATCGGACCGGGGGCGAGCAGAAGGTCACGGTGCAGCACGTTACGGTCAACGAGGGCGGACAGGCGATCGTGGGATTAGTTTCGCCACGGGCAGGAGGCGTGGGGGATGCCGGAAAAAGCTAGGGGCAGTCCCATGCATCGCCTACCGGACTGGCGGCTTACGCTGCCGCTGGCACAATCCTGCCGGAGATGCGGTGCTCGGACCCGTAGCGGCGTAAAATGCAAGGCGCCTGCGATGTCGAACGGCCGATGTCGGATGCATGGCGGAAAAAGCACGGGGCCTCGCACCTCGGAAGGACTTGAGCGGATGCGACGAGCCAATACGCGGCATGGCAATTATTCGGAGAAAAGCCGCCGGCTTATGCAGGCTGTTCGTAAGTTGGTGAGACAGGCACAACAAACGGCGGAGGAAACATAGTCGGTCGCCTGTTCATCCGATCGTTGGCGAATCCAACCGGCTTTGCCCGCGGTCTGACTAACGGCAGCGCGACGCTGCCGTCATCGCTTGCGCATGGGTTGGGGGTGGGGGTGGGGCCTCGGCAAGGGCGACGCCGGCGCTGGACGGTTGAGCAGAAACAGAGGCGGGCGGACTGGCCCGCGCGTGTCGGAGCGCCGGCAGATTGGGAGCGTCGAGAACGAGGGGAGGTGGACGCGTTCGCCCGATCCCGACCGACGCGACCAGCCCGGGCGAACTGTGCCGCCGCTGCCGCTGCCTTGGACAGGCGGATAGGCTCAGTCGCCAGCGCCAGCAGAAGCGGGGCTTTGGCCCGGATACGGTCGAGGCAGGCTCCAGCGAGTTCAGGCGGGCCGGGGTCGGCTGTGACCATCGCGCCACCGTCCAGCCGGAGGCTTTTCCGCCTGTCATGTCGTCAGCTCCGTGACTGCGGTCGAGGGCAAATGATCGGACGGATGACAGGTGGAACAGCGCCAACCCTTGGGCGCATCCCGCTGACGCCACCATCGCTGCCCCCTGCAGCAACTGCAGAAGCATCCACGTGAGGGCAAAGCGGTATGATCGGCCCAACTGGGCGGCCGCTGCCATGCGGCCCGCAGAAAACCATCAAGAGGAACCAGGGGCGCGCGTTTGGAGTCGTTCCCGTTGTTCCCATCATTGAAAGGAGTTTTGGGAACAATAACTCGTTGGTTTTCCAGGCCAGTTCCCGTTGTTCCCGCTGTTCCCGTTCTATTTTGGATAGTACTCGTGTGCGCGGCTCTCATAATCGAAGAAACATTGTGGCGGGCATCTTCACCTATACGCGCGTCGCTTCCGTACATCTCCGTTTTTTCACTGGGAACAGCGGGAACAACGGGAACAGTCTTTGTTTCCAATGGTGTAGGCGTTCCCGCTAGGTCCTCCCCATGCACCTGCGAACGGGAACAACGGGAACTGACGACCGACGCCAGCCCGTCTATTGCCTGATCAAGCAGAGTCAGTAGATCAGACATCTCGCCCGCCCGCGTGTACCTGTGAAGGTCTCCGTGTCCCACGCACTTTCGGAACGCCCGAACTCTGAACGGCGTAAAGCGTAAGAATCGATCCGACCCACTTTCGGAATGTAACGAACGTAAAAGCGATCTGCCTCGGTCCGCTTCGCGAGCATTTCACGACGGTTCAGGATTGACGCCACCTGCGATTCCCGTGCGCCATTTCCCGCTGCTTCCCGCAATCGTGTCTTTGGTATGTAGACGATGTCCGCATCATACCACGCGACCGTCTCACGGTTATTGATGCCGCCGTCGACGTTGACATTCTTGATCGTCACATTCCAGCGCTCGGCGATCCACCCACGGATCGATCCCAGGACCAGCGCATCCGGGTCCAGCGCCGCGGCATCAGACGATTGGCGGAACCTGTCCCATCCCCATCTCACCGCACCCTGAACTGAGGTTGACGCGGCGATCACACCGAATTTTTTCGCAAGCTCGCCGGCGATCACCAGTAACGCCAGGGGTAATGCCGCGCGAATCGTGGCGCTGTCCGTGGTGTCATTACCGGCAAGCGTTCTGGCGGCCTTGAACACGCGGTCGCGCAGTTCGCCCGCATGCCGGTGCAATCCGTGCGCTATCACCGCTTTGACAAACGCCGGACCGGCGTGACCGAAGTGCTGATCTATCTGCCCAATAGTTCCCAGCGTGGCGCGATCGACGTTTCGATTGACCCCGGTCACGTCGATATCGACAATACGCACCGCCATTCCGGCCTGCCATTCACCACCCTCACCGCGAACCTTCTCCTCGAGACCGGATTCGCCCGAGAGGATGGCAAACGTTGTCCAAGTGTAAGATGCTCGCACCTGGGCATCAGCGGTCATGCGTTTTTTCCCCACGCCGCCGGCGATTGTGTAAATCATCTTTGCCACGGCCTTACCGCCGACGTGGGCAAGTTCGTCGAGCGCAAGGACAGTTCCGTCTGCGCGTTGCGCCAATACTTCGACAGCGTTGTCGGTTGAGCGCGCGGATTGGAACAACCCAGGCCGGCGGATATCCGGGGTAGACCAGGCTGAGGCCCCGAGGCGTTGCGCGGTACTCTTCCCGGACGTGGTCATTCCAGAGAGATTCATGCCGCAGGTGTCAAGGCCCGTGAGAGCAACGAGAGGCCCCGCGAACCCAGACAACACACCGAGCGTCCAGTGCTCGCACCCGGTGCAGTTAACCGCCGCCTCGACAGCCTGACGCCATCCTTCCATCGTCCCGGACACCGCCACCTCCGGCGACATTCGCACCGCGGCCGCCAGCTCAAGATGAAGGGCATCCGGGGCACCGAACACCTGACCGCCCGGAGAGATGAAGATCAGGTCGGGGCATCCGGAGATTTCGTGCCATCCTGGCCGCTGAACGACGATGATCTCCTGCTCGGGATCGGCCGCTTTCAGGCACTGCACCGCGATCATTTCGCCGTCATCCTCGGTGCGTAAACCGGCGGCGAAAAGCGCTGCCCGGATTTCTGTCGCTCCCATCCTCGGAAGCGTCGCCCTGTCGAAATCGACGGCACGAGGCTTGCCGTTCATATCCTGTACGACAGCGCGCAGGCCGTAGGCGTCATTCTGATCGATATGGCGCAGCCGGGCCGAGACTCCGAACGGTGTCGCGACCGGTATCGTTTCGAGTTCCTTCTGGTCGGCTTCCGGGTTGGTCTTCGACCCGACCACCTTGTGGACCTTCACTTTGCCGTTGGCGGCGTGCCGGTAGACCAGCGTCAGAGTGTCCATTACCGGCAATGGGTATTTGGCGGCGATCTCCTGTAACTCCGCCGCCCGCCCGTGGCCGAGAGCCAACGCCTCCAGCTCCGCTGACGTCGGCACGAACGGAGTGGCGGACAACACACCCTCGCGCACAGCGTCGACGCCGTCCCGTACCAGCACATCGAGCCAGTCTGCGGCTTCGCCGGCTTTGTCTGGCATCGCGATCCAAACCTGAAGTCGCGCATGGTGCTTCACGCCAAATGCGCGCGCCGCGCGTTCCCCGCGCCTCGAACCAGGTTTGCCGTTCGCCTTGGAACCTTCGTCCCGATCACCGGCGACGGTAACTCGTGTTGTTGCAAGATATGGCTGGAATGCTTCCACGCCGTTTGCCGAGATGGCGGCGGCCACCGCGACCGCGCCGGCCTTGATTTCGGCGGCGAATGCGAGCGCGACCGCCGCGCCTGTTTCGATACCCTCAGTCACGATAAGATGTGCCGTCCGACCCGGATCACCCCACAGAACCGAGCGTCCAGCGACGTTATCGTCGCCAACGAGCTTCGCTGATTTTTTTGGTTCGCGCGGCCGACCGTCCGGACCAATACCCAGGTCCGCCTTACCCGCGCCGGCGGGCGCCAGGTAGATGCGATGGGCGTGGGTCCCACCGTCCGCGGCGACCGTGCCGAACACCGCGCAAGGAAACTCGCCAACCAGCTTCGGCTTCGCCTTCGATCCCTGCGATGGCGGGTCGTAATACCCCAACGCCTTCAGGCCGATCATGGCGGTGTGCGGGATGAGCACCGCATCCACGGTGACGCAGAGGCGCTGGGCGAGATAGGCCCTTGGCAAAATGTCATCGCGGCGCTCCGCCGCCGCGCCTAGCAGGCTGGCCGCATCGGTCGCCTGGTACGTGCGGCCGTTGCGCGCGCCGGCCCCCTTGGTCTGGATCAGGTCGTGTCGATGTAGCAGCTCGGCCACACGGATCTTCGCGGCTTCGAAGTCGTCACCCAGAACCTTCATCACCACATCGAAGATGCTATCGCTCTTCGAACAGGTGCATCGGGCCTTTGCGCGCTTCGTTTCCCAACGCCAGGATGCGTTGTCATCCACGTGGTCTCGGTATGGGCAATTGATGTGAGGCCGACCGTCCCGCCAATGTACGCCGATGGCGTCGAGAACGTCGGTTTCGCGACCGTTGACGGCCTGGCGGATCGCTGTGGTTATAACGAAGCGGATTGGCTCGGTCATTGGATGGCGGGCCGTGCCAACTGAAACACAGCCATTCGCCGAAAAAGGTGGTCAGCGATGGGAGCCTCGTACTCCACGCTCACGATCAGCTCGCCCAACCTTTCGTGCTGAACGGCGACGCAAGTGTTCGACCAAAAGATGGTTGACGTTGGGCCACACAATGTTCGTGTGACGAGAAAATGCATGCGACGGTCCTCCTACTCCGCGCAGCCCTTGAACCGGCCGACAGATCGTGCGATATCGTTAGTGTCAACATTCGATTTTACGATCCGCCGCTCCGGTGCCGACGCGCCAGGAGCGGTTTCTTTCCAGGCGGCTTTCGGCGCGCGGAACTCGGCCTCCGGCAAGGCTTCAACATGAGCCTTGAGGGATGCCCAGAGGATCAGCGTCCTGCTGCCACTCTTGCAGGCACGGATGCGTCCCGCACTCAGTTGACGGTACAACTCTGAACGCGACAGGCCGCTCAGCCGGACCGCCCCAGAAATGGTTACGGTCAACGGCTGAATGCCGGTGCTCAGCTTGTCGTCGTCGAATGTCAGCATTTTACCTGTCCGTAGGTGTTGCGGGCTGCTTGCCCGGACAGGTGGACACTGCGGAATACAGGTTGCTCAAAACAAGCTGCTCATTTTTGAGCAGAATTGAGCAGGCTATGTGGCGCGGTTTGTTTTCAATAGGACGGCAATGTGCCGACGCACGGTTGAATGACCCGGCTGGTCCTGGTCCGGTGCATGCTCCTTCCATTCATCGCGAATAGCCGTCGCTTCAACGGAATCACTCTCGAGCGCTATTCCACGCTTGCGGCGTAGATAGAAGATCACCGCGATTCTTGCCGCATGCGAAGGTCTGCCGGTACGTTCTGCCCCTCCCTTTGCCGTGGTCGAAGGCATGCCGTTGATCCAACTGCCAAGCCGGCCTCGATCAATCATCAAGCTTCCTGAATTCACTCGCATAATCTCTGGGAGAAAGAGAAACTCATACCCCTCCGGCAACCGGACCTGGAAAGGAACCTGCACAGAGGTCGTGAGCACCAAACCCCTGTCAGCTCGATGGACCGGACGCACCACCGAGACAAGCCGATTTAGGTTGGCAAGGCTCGATACACGACGTGCCACGATAATCGTGATTAACGTGTCACCATATCTCGTGTCGCCAAGATGCCAGACATAATCCGGCTCCAGAGGGGGGCGATCCGCCGGAGCAACGATCGGTAGAGATGCCACTAGCCACTCAGGCAACCATCCGGGGCGAAAGCGGTAAGTGCTCAGATCAGCGTCCTTCAGGATTACAAATCCCGCTTCCGGACAGAAATGAATGTGGCAACCCCGCCGCGCGCTTGTACTCGATCACTGCCGGATGATCGGCATCGCATGCGCTGCACGTCACGGTCCCGGGTTTCGGCCCTGCCTCAATCGCTCCTATCCCGCGCAACTCGTCAAGAGAAGGATGGTCCTCAGCATCGATTGCAGTTCGCAAAAAGACGCCGTCCGACGCCTCTGAAAAATCGCATAGCAGTTGGATCAAGTTGCCCATGGCGAATACAAGAAGAATTCCCGATGCTCTAGGCGACCAGTCCCCATCGCGCGAGGTACTTTTGTGAGATAATCTGGTGCCGTTGGGTTTGATCTCTGAGATTTGAGCCATTTGGCGCACGCAATTCAATGGTCACGACCCGCTCTCGTGTTTGGTTTGGCTCAGGGTAAAACACGACACGGAGCGCAGCTTGCATTACTCGCCACTCTGGCCGTCGTAACGGGTCATGGTCTCCAAACCACTCGGCACTCCGCGCACAGATATCCGCTCTATCGCATGGATCGATCTCAATTGTAATCCGTGAGTATCGAGCGCTTATATTTGCGAGGCGAAGAGCATCACCTTTACCGCTTTGATCCCATCACTGGGATCTGTATTGAATGGTAACGGCTGCCGTAACTTATCGAGCATATTGCTCCTGGGCGACACGGCGTGGATCTTCCCTCTGATGCAAAGAACATTTTCCGAGAATGAGTTTGCAATTCTCTCACGGGCGGCCCTGCCGCCTGGTGTTACTACGTCAAGCGCCCTGGCATCGGCGTCGTACAGGATCGCACCTGCTTCGACCGGCCGCCTTGTGGCGCGCTCCAGCACATCGCCTTGAAATTCGACGTCGCTTACCGCCAGGTCCTCCCGGAAGATGGAATAGTGGGCGACGACATTGGTTGCCTCGCCATCCGGGCCGACGGCGTTCCGTTCGAACTGATCAACCTTGAGTTTGCCCATTGAACCATCTGCCCGAGGTAAGGCAGCAGCAAGTTCAAGCTCAAAGATAGGCATGTTGGCATTATATGGACCTATCGTTGCCGCAGCGTCGATGCTGAAGCCACTCCAAGACCGGCCGTGGAGCTTCCTATCCGCGTACACCGCGGCGATTGCGTGATCAAACAGTGGGCTGTCCTCCAATAGAAGTATTATGCCTCTGGCCTGGTCACTGTCCCCAGACCGAAGACGGGCAAGTACATTTCCGTTGGATGCGGCAACCGAATGCAGCGCCCTCCGTCCGACCGTGTCGCAGAGTGTCTCAACCTGCTCAAAGTCAACAATGATAGCGTCGTGCTCTGAGCGGCTTAATTGGGTAATCGCGTCGAAAACGGATTTTGGACGGATCAAAGATGGATTTTGCCAGTCAATCCGATCCATCAAACTGATGTGCCGGGCCTCAAAGATACTGGCGCAGCACCTCCAATGACGTTCGGCGAAGAAAGGTCTTCAGATTGAAACTCATTCGCGTTTTCCACCTGCCGTGCGCGTATTCCGCTCCGGACTGCGGGAGTCCCGAGAACGGTAAGGGCAACAGACCGATCGGACATCGCCCTAAGCGGGAAGTTCCAACGCGGCCAATGAGCGGTCCGACCCTACCTCCAGTTTGAGGCAGAGCGCCGAGTCGGGCGAGTCAAAGAGTGGATAGCCCGGGACGTCCTCGGTTGCTGGATTGCGTCAGGCGCCCGCGTGCAAGGGCACCACCTTGGCTACCCTGGCCTCGATCCCATCCAGCGCGTCTGCCAGCCGCTGTAGCGCTGCCGCCACTTGCGGCCGATACCGACTCCGGTTGTACGTCGCGGCTAGCGGGGAGCGGATCGAGACATGGTTCAGCGCCGCTTCGATGATATCCGGCAATTCGCCCAGCTCGCCCAGCATCGTCGCGCCGGTGCGACGCAGGTCGTGGCGTGTCCACCCGGCTGTTAAGCTCGCTGCCTGCAACGCCTTGGTCTCCCGATCCCAATTCCCGAGCGTCTCACCGGTCTTGGTCGCGAACACAAGCGCACCCGCCTCCGGGTTTTCAGGCCGCACGGAGCGCAGCAGGTCCAATGCTTGACGGGACAGCGGCACGACATGGGGCTGCTTGTTCTTCGTTTCGAGGATCGCCCATGTGCCCGCGCTCATATCCACATCGCCCCATCGCGCTTGCCCGACCTCCTCACGTCGCGCCAGCGTCAACAGCATGAAGCGCAGTGCGTCGGCGTAGGGCCGGCGCGATGTCCGCAGCACCGGCAGCAGCGCCGCCAATTCGTTGCGGGAAAGCAGCCGGTTACGCCTGCGGACCGTGGCGGGCGGATGCAACACCGCCGCCTCGGCCGCCAGGTAGCGACGTTGCGCCGCCCATTTTAGCACTGGCCGAATGTAGCGAATCGCCGCCGCTGCTGATTGCTGCGACGGGTGGGAATCGGCCGTCACTTGAAGGTCCGCCGCCTTGAGCGTCGCAACTGGTTTGGATAGATGCGCCGCGAAGACATGGTCGATACGGCGGCGGCACTCCGGCCACGATTTGAGGCTGTCGCCCTTCTGCTTGGCGTACAGGTCCATACCGCCGTCAATGTGCCGATACCGTCGCGGGCTTCTTGCCCGATAATCCGCTTGCGGCGGGCCTCGGCCACCGGGTCCGCGCCCTTCCGCACGTCCGCTCGCATGCTTCGTGCTGCCTCGCGAGCCTCGGAGATGCCCATCGCGGGATAATCGCCCAGCGGGAACCGGCGCATTCCGCCCAACGTATCGCGGCACGCCAGTACCCAAGACCGGCCACCGGATGGCGTCAGACGAAGCCGCAGGCCAGGCAATGTGGCGTCCGATATGTCAAGCCGCTTGCCGGACCCTGCCGCCCGCTTCACCGCCGCCTGGATCGCCTTATCCGTCATCCTTACCGTCATGGGCGAAATCCTCCGGGCTTCAATGGGGCTTCATCCGGGCTTCAACATCGGGGGACGTTTGGGGACGCCTAGGAACGGGAAGTAGCGGGTCAATCACCAAGAAATCAAGCCATTTCTGATTTATAGAGGACGCTCAAAATGAAGTGGGATATCTGGGGAAACGGTGACTAGCTAATTCGTAATCAGTAGGTCCACAGTTCAATTCTGTGCGCCGGCACCAATGTTTCCAATAAGTTAGAGGTCTAGAGAAGCGGTTGCGGATTTTCCCCGCAAGATTGCGGACCCCTTGCGGACCCGCTAGGCGAGATCGCTCGGTCAGTCCGGCAGTCCTCCACAATCACAACTTGCTCGCCCCGCCGCCCTCGCCGTAGCTAATACCCGCGCCTCGAAATTGATCCTGGGTGGTGTCGGCCGTGACGGTTCTTTCACCGCTCTTAAGATCGCAATCGCCGGGGTAGTGCCCCCACTGATTGCACCGGACGGCGGCCTGGGAAGATGGAAACGCACGACGCGATATTGGAGACAAAGGCGGCCACTGGATAGTCACTGTCGAGTAGGTTCTCGATCCACTTCGTGTTAATAGTCTGGAAGCCCGCCGACGACCACGAATTGCTGCCCCACTGCCCGCGCCGTAGCTAATACCCGCGCCTCGAAAGCCCCCAACGTCTCGTCCGTTTCGCGCTCCAACTGCTGGCCGCCAACCGTCGTATGCGCGGGATCAGCGTCGGGCAAGCCGCCCGTGATGCGGATCAGTATCGGCATCGCGTTGGCCGATGTGAGGCGACGTTCGAGCGCGACGAGCCGGGTCCGGTGGCTCATTGTTCATCCTCCCGCGTCCGAGCTTCCAATGCCTGGTGAAGCCTGGCGAACGGTTGAGCTACCTCTTCACGGCGGATGATTCGCGATGGGACGGCCAGGCCTGGATCGGCGACGATTACGATAAGCTGTGGCTCAAATCCGAAGGCTTCGCCCTTGGCAAGGGTGGCGTCGAGGATGGCCAGCACGAGCTCCTCTACGACCGCGCCGTTTTGACTTACCTCGATCTTCAGGCAGGCGTGCGCACAGATTGGGATTCCGGCACGGGGCGGACCTGGGCCGCCTTTGGCGTGCAGGGTCTCGCCCCTCTTTTCTTCGACTATGAGGCAACCGGTTATCTAAGCGACGGCGGCCACGCGGCGCTGCGTCTCACCGCCTCCTACGATTTGCTCATCACGCAGCGCCTCATCTTGCAGCCGGAAGCCGAGCTCAATTTTTACAGCAAGGCCGATCCCGGCCGGCATGTCGGCGCCGGCTTCTCCGACATCGACGCTGGTCTGAGGCTGCGTTACGAGATCAGCCGGAAATTCGCGCCCTATATCGGCGTCGCCTATGCGGGAAAGTTCGGCCAGACGGCGAATATCGCCCGAAGTAACGGCGAAGGTGTCGGCGCGGCGCAGTTTGTCTTCGGCATCAGGAGCTGGTTCTGATGCGCGCGGTTATTATCACTCTTCTCACCGTCGCCATTCTCGCCGTCGCCGGCATTTTCACGTTTATCTACGTCGGTATTTACGATGTATCGGCAACGCGCCCCCACTGGCCGATCACCTATTGGGCCATGGAGACGCTGCGGGTGCATTCCGTCCAGCTCCGGGCGGACGGAATCACGCCGCCGCCCGGATTGATGGACGAGGCGAGAATTGTCGAAGGCACCGCGCATTTTGCCGCCCATTGCGCCTCGTGCCACGGCGCCCCTGGGGTGCCGCGCGGCGATCTCGCCGAAAGGCTCTATCCCAAACCTGCAGATCTGCGCGAAAGCCAACGCCGCTACAGCCCAGGCGAACTGTTCTGGATCGTGAAGAACGGCATCAAAATGTCCGGCATGCCGGCCTGGAATGATCACAGCGACGACGAGCTCTGGGGCACCGTTGCCTTTTTCGAGAAGCTCCCCGCAAATGAGCGAGGCCGATTATGCTAAGGCGACGCCCAACAATTAGCGCTTCAGGGCGGGACTCTGGGCGAGATGGTGTAGTTCCATTCGGGATGGAACGCATCGCCCTTGATATTGATGCTTGCCATCTCGTCGTCGCTGACCTTGATCCCCTTGGGGTAAATGCGATCGTCGAGTTCGCATCGCACGACCAAACCGGTCTTGGTGGTGGTCGAGGCGATCAGTTCCACCACCGCGAACCGACTGGTCAGCGGTGTGCCGCGCCAGGTCTGAGTGATATGGCAGAACATCCGATGTTCAATCTTGTTCCACTTCGAGGTTCCAGGAGGGTAATGGCAAACCTGAAGCGTCAAACCGGTTTCGTCAGCCAGCTTCTGGAGTTCGAGCTTGAACAGCTTCACGCGTGAGCCGTTGGAACCGCCACCATCCGCCGTAATCATCAAGGCGTCCGTTGCCGGATACCGCTCTCGACCCATGACATCCAGCCCGCGTCGGATCGAGTTGACCGAGAACTGTGCCGTATCGTTGTCAATGCCGAGACTGACGCAGCCGGCGTTGGCGGTGATATCGTAGACCCCATAAGGGATGACTTGCCACGGTCGGTGTCACCGAAATCGTGCACCTTCACCTTGTCGGGACAGCCCTCCGGCCGATAATCACTTCCGGCATTCTTGTAGTCGCCGACAAGCTCCTTCTTCTTTGTATCAATCGAGACTACTGGCTTGCCAGCCGCTTGCATGGCAAGCACAGCGACGTTGATGTGCTCGAACTGTGCATCACGGTCTGGATTGCGACTGCCCTCCAGGGTCTTGCGATTGACCTGTCGACGATATTGCAACAAGTCTAGCAGCTTGGGGATACTGCTCTTGGCGATCTGATGCCCCATCTCGCACAGCGCCGCTGCCAGCTTGGCGTGGCTCTTCGACACCCACCGCAACGGCCGCATCGGATCGCCCATCGTCGCGGGCTCCAGCAACTCGCGCAGGTCTTCAAGCAGCGTGGCGTCTTTCGATGTCAAAGCTGGTCGGCCGCTTCCTGGCCGCCGAACCTTGCCCAAAACCGAACCGGGGTCGTCCAGGTCCTTCAGCCCACGGCCTATCGTACTGCGCGCCAGACCCGTTGCCCGCGACGATGCAGTGATCCCGCCGTGGCCCGCAGTCCGTGCTTCTGCCGCCCCGAACAGACGACGCGCACGCTCGTTCAGATCGCGGCTAACCGCCGCATATCGCTCGCAAATCGATGATCCATCCACCATGCGGCGAGGATAACCCGCGCCGGTTCACGCCGGAATCTGTGCCCTCCGCCCCGCACCTCGTCGCGATCCCACCAACTCGATCATTGTTGGGCGTCGCCTAAACTAAGCTTGTCATGGCAAGCCTGAACCAGGCCGGTCGGCATAACCATGGCGGGGGCAATGATGCACAATCAGGCGCCTCGCCTGAGATGGATCATGGCGCGATGCCGGGAATGCCGCCTATGCCCGGCATGGCGCCGCCCGCACCCAATAGCCATCAGCTCGAAACCTTTCGTGCCAGCCGGCTCGAACACCCGGAGGATCATCAGATGCGAAACCCGCACCGGCTTCGTTCGACATTACTGCTCGTTCTCCTCGCTTTTGTCGGCCCTCTTTTTTCGCGGCCGGCGTCATCCGCCACGCTTTGCGCCGGTCTGCCGCCTTCCACGCTTCTGGTCTATGCCATTAAAGCCTCGCCACCCGAGATGGTGGGGGTTTCGGCGGAGGAACTGGCGCGTAGCGACGACGCCGGCGATCTTTCCTCGCATCACACATTGATGGTAAGCGCGAGTGACCTCGTTACCTGGTTCGACATCATGCATCGTATCGTGCCGCGTGAAGACGGCTCGGTCTGCGATGCTCCCAGCCTCGTGCGCCTGGGTTTCGGGACGCAGAGCCGCCGTGTCTTTCTAACTCGCGAGGCGGCGGCGGACCCGTGCGTGCGGCGAACGTTGCTCGATCATGAGGCCGCCCACAACCGGGCGGTCGAGGAGGCCGTTGATCAATTCATCGACCGGCAAAAGCGTGAATTTCAGCGCGGATTAACGGCTCTCAAGCAAACGCCTGCACCCGATGCCGAGACCGCGAAGCGGCGTTCGGAACAAGGATTGCGGATCATGGTTACCGCCGCCCGACTGCAACTTTTTGCAGCGATCCGCACGGCGCTCGCGCGTGTAGACGAACCCGTTACCCTCGCCGCTCTCGAGAACGCCTGCGGCGGCAAGGTCCGACAATTAGAGGCGAGCAGCGGCTGATCGGCTTCGCGCTACGAATTTTGCCCCGTGGACAGGCATTTCGGCCAACTTTCCCGAAAAGGATGTTTGGCGGCGTCGAATGGCGGTTCGCAAAGTTGCTTCGTCCGGAGCACGGTCCGTGCAGCAACTTGCCAATTGGCCGTCGATAACCACGCTCGGCACCCGCTGAACGCCATACTGCTTCGCCTTGGCGACGACATCGGCGCGCTGCATGTCGAGCACTTCTCACGGGTAGTTCTGTAAAGCCGGCGCCGGGGGCCACGGTATTCTGGCGAGCGCGGATTTTATTCTTGACGATGGTGTGGGATGTGCCCGCGATGCGCCTGACCATCTCCACCGTCTCCTGACAGACGGCGCAACCGGCGCTGAATACCTCGATCTTTTGAGCCATGGGTTCTGTCCTCCTTGGGGAGTGCAAGTGTGCAGCCTTCCACCATGGGAAGCTCAAACGCTTCTTGCCGGCAGATTTTCCGCTTCATGCGTGTTTATATCTCTCGTCGGTATTACGACTTCCGAAGGATGGCGGAATGAGTTTCTACCAGCACCACGTGCTACCGCGCCTGCTGCATCTGGCGATGCGACAGGAGGCGATGCTGCCGTTCCGTCGGCGCGTGATCGGTGCTGCCGAGGGGCTAGTGCTGGAAATCGGCATCGGCTCTGGGCTCAACCTACCGCTATACGGATTGGCAGTGCGCGAAGTCATCGGGTTGGACCCGTCGCCCGAACTGCTGCTCATGGCGCACGATCGAGCCGTGGCCGCGCCGGTTCCCGTCAAACTGCTTGAAGCCTCCGCCGAAGGGGTGCCGCTGGACGATGCCAGTATCGACACCGTGGTGACGACCTGGACACTTTGCACTATCCCCGATGTGCCGCGCGCGCTGGCGGAGCTGCGTCGTGTGCTGCGACCCGGCGGGGCGCTGTTGTTCGTCGAGCACGGCCGCGCGCCGGAGCCGGGTGTGGCGCGCTGGCAGGACCGGCTTGACCCGCTATGGCGGCGCGTCGCCGGCGGCTGTCATCTCAACCGCAAAATCGACGATCTGGTCTCGGGTAGCGGTTTTCGGATCGACGCGCTGACGAATGCACGGTTACCGGGGCCACGAACCCACACCTTCCTCTACGAAGGCCAGGCACGGTCAACATGATAGACACTCGTATATAGGACGACTGCCCGTCACCTCAGCCAAGCTACGCTTCCCCATTCCCTTCGTCTTCTCCGCAGCAGATGCAGCCCCACGACGGCTCGGCCGGGCCACATCCGTCGTCAGCTATTCGATCGCCAACCTGGAGGCGCAGCTCGGCGTCTCGCTATTTGATCGCCAATTGACGCGCAAGCCGCAGCTCACGGAGGCCGGCCGCACGGTGCTATCGGAAGCGCGCACCGTCTCCAATGGAGTCAACGGGCTGCGGGCCAGCGTCAAAGGCCTGCTCAAAGGCCTCGAAGCGGAAGTGCACGTCGTGCTCGACGTGATGCTGCCGGCCGCGCGCATCGTCGATGCGCTGAAGGCGTTCCGCGTCGAGTCGGACGATCCCGAACTGACGAACGCGGTGGCTGGGAACTAAACGGCGAGCATATCCAGCGCTCTCGGGTGAGGCTAGACACGCGCAAGTGGATGCTGAGCAAGATGCTTCCTAAGGTCTACGGTGACAAGACCGAGGTTGCGGTGACCGGCCCCAACGGCGGCCCGGTGCAGAGCGAGCGTGTGACGGTGCCAGCGGACCCGATCGAGGCTGCCAGGGTATATCAGAAGTTTATGTCGGGGGACGGGTGATCATCTTTCGGTGGGCGATCTCCACCGACCCGAGGAGGACGCTGGTGTAGATGCGCGTCGACCATTTGGATCGCCGCCATCTTGTCCATCACCGCCCGCATCTCGGCCAGCACCGCTTCGTCGGGATCCCGCGGTCCATGATCCAGGCGTGGCATTACCTCGTAGGCCAGCGGCAGGCCTTCCGGCGGGACGCGACTGCGGCGAGCGATCGCGCATCTCGATCCGGAAGCTTGGCATCACAAGTTTCCGGTCAGGCATCGCGACCGGGGATGGCCTCGCGCGCACGCGCGCGTATCGCGCAGTAAGTGGCAGAGGTGCCGGGCCGCAGGAGCCAGTCGCTTTGCTCCAGGCGGGCGAGGAACACGTAACTTTCGGCCTCGCGGTTTCGGCCGCTTGCGCCTGTTCCCTTGGCATCGAAGCGCGACGGAACACGTCCGGCACCTCCAGTTCCTCGCGGGCCACGAACCCAGATTTCAGGCGGGTACCAGGTCCGGCACAGTTGGCAAGACGACGTTGAGAGATTCCAGCGGACTGGCGGTAGCGCATACCGTGCTGGTGGTGATCATGAGGTACTGAGCCGTGCGAGGGTATAAGTACCCATAGACGCCACCGAACCACGGTCCTTATGTTGCTATCTGCGAAGTTGGGCTGCTGAGCATCCGGCCACAGTCGCACCGTCGCTATCGTATGAACGCAGTTTCGACACACCTCCATGTCAAAACGTGAGATGTGGAGGTGGGACAAATGTTCCGTCTATCGACTGTAGCACTTGCGCTAGCCTGTACAGCCTGCAGTGCTTATTCAGGCGGCCCAGTGAGTTACGGCTATGGTTATGATCCTGGTTACGGACCTGTCTATTCCACTGCCCCTGGGTATTACGGTGGTGGCCCGGTGTTTGGCTTTGGTATGGGTGGTGGCTTCCGCGGAATGAATTGGCATGGTGATGGTAGCCACTGGCACGGTCATGGTGGTGAACACCACGGTGGCTCCTGGCATCGCGGCGGCGGTGGGAATGCCGCTGGTGGACATCATAGTGGTGGAGGACATGGTGGAGGTTGGCACCACTAGCCGCTTCGCGCCGGTCAAGATGCTGCGCCACGGCAACGCGAACCGTCTCCCTCCAATCCGTAATACCAGCTGCCCCATGATGCTGATGCTCGCTGCGTCGAAGCCACTCGCCGTGTTTATCGAGCGCGATCCGACGGTGAAGATGCTGGCTTCATTTGCCACCAGATCGAGTTTGTCCCGAATCTCCATCTATTATTGGTGCAGACTATCAACTAAGCCACCGAGGCCGTCTATGGGTACTTATACCTTGCTCGCCCTGGCAGTGCATTTGACGATGGAATCACGCGACGCCGCCCGATTAAATCTGCGCCAAGGAGGCTTTGGTACCGGATGACAGCCTTGGCCCGCACGTGGCGGCAATCGTGGCTCGCGTCAGACAGGCCCTGGGCGCGGCGACAGGCGGTTGTCGTGGTCTGCGTTTATGTGGCGTCGTACGTCGTTTTGGATTGGATTAGCTTTGTTCACGTGCTTCCTAGTGTTGGGTTCACGTTATGGGACCCGTCGCCAGCCGTCAGTCTTGCTCTCCTTGTTCTCAAAGGACTGCGCTTTGCCCCAGCACTATTGGTTGCGGGCGTCATCTCAGACGCTCTGGTTGGAGGCTTCCCGTCAGGCATCCAGTCGACGCTAGCAAGTGAGTTGATCGTCGCTATCGGATATACCTGCGTTGCCGCCGCGCTTCGGCGTTTTGCTCATGCGGATCAAGGGTTCCCGCGACTAGCGGACGTCGTGTGGCTGCTGCTCATTGCGGCCGCCGGCACACTTGCCACTGCTTGCCCGGTGGTGGCAGTGCTCATGATAATGCAGGAATTGCCGCCGGCTTTGATAGCGCCTTCTATACGGCACTTTTTCATCGGAGACTTGACTGGCATTATCGGCCTCCTCCCCGCGTTGTTGACCATTCCAAAGGCATGGGACCGATGGAAAGAAGTTTCTCCGGTCGCCCAAATCTTCGACCTCGGGATCTTCGCACTTGGGCTAGGATTTGCGCTGTCGGTGATATTTGGCGTGGCGCCCCCTCAGGAGCTGGAGTTCTTCTACCTCCTGCTTCCTCCGGTAGTCTGGATCGGGGTTCGCCACGGATTGCCATGGTGCGCTTTGGCTATTTCGGTCGTTCAATTTGCCCTTATATCAATTCTCACGCTTCTTGACTATCCGCCGGCGGACTTTCGGGCGTTTCAGGTTCTTTCCCTCGTAGTGGCAGCTACGGGCTTGATCCTGGGCGCCACCGTAACGGAGCGCCAACGAGCCGAGCGCTCCCTTCGTCAACAGCAGGGGGAGCTTTCCCGGGTGGCGAGGCTCACCACCGCGGGCGCGCTGGGCACAGCTGTCGTGCATGAGATCAGTCAGCCGCTCGCCACGGTGGCTACGTATGCCCATGCTTGCCGGCGCCTCCTGGTGTCGGAACCTGCCAACCTCGAGCTGTTGGACCGGACAATGGCCAACGTGGAATCGGAGATCCGTCGGGCTGGCGACATTGTTGAACGCCTGCGAGATTTTCTGGGGAAAAGTGAGCTCAGGTGGTGTTCTCTTGATCTCGCGGAGACTACGCACAAGGTAGTCAGCGTGCTTGCCGACGAGGCTCGAACCCACAGGGCGATTGTCCGGATCGAGCGCGCACCCCCTGCCTCGTATCGCCGCTGACCATATCCAGATCGAACAAGTACTGGTGAATGTAATTCGCAACGCGATCGAGGCTGTAGCCGACTGCACTAATCGGGAGCGGTGGGTGCGGATACGTCTGCGTCGTATTGATGATGAGGTTCAGGTCGAAGTTGAGGACAATGGCCCCGGCGTTTCACCTGACATCGCACAGCATCTATTTGAACCTTTCGAAACCAGCAAGCTACGCGGTATGGGGCTCGGGTTGTCGCTTAGCCGTGAGATGATCAAGGCGCACGGAGGAAGTCTCGAGTGGGACGCGACAGTCGCGGTGGGGGCACGCTTCGTATTGCGCTTGCCTTGTCATCGGGTCCAATGCCCATGACTGCGGGATTGCCAGTTTATCTGGTCGAAGATGATGCGGGGATGCGGGATGCCGTGAGCCTGCTTCTGCGAGGTGCAGGCTTCGAAGTTCACAGCTATCCAAGCGCCGAGATATTGCTGAGCGAAGTAGACTGTTCTAAGTCGATCTGTCTTCTGACTGACGTGCGGCTGCCCGGAATGGATGGCATCGCGCTATTCCGACACCTGGTCCGGCTCGGGACTGAGCCAGCGGTCGTTGTGATCACCGGCCACGGAGATATTCCCATGGCGGTGGCTGCGTTGAAGGACGGTGTTGTGGACTTCGTCGAAAAACCGTTCGATCCTGGCATGTTGCTGGACAGCGTGCGTGAGGCGTTGCAGCGTGCTGCCGCCAACGCGGAACGCAAGGCGGTCGCGACGGATATCGAAGCGCGGCGGTCGACGCTGACGGCACGTGAGACAGAGGTTCTGACGCTGTTGATGGAAGGGCATTTGAACAAGGTGATCGCGGCGCAACTCGAAATGAGCATACGAACTGTTGAGCATCATCGCGCTCGCATCCTGGAGAAGATGGGGGCTCGATCCCTTTCGCAACTTGTCAAAATGCTGCTCGGCACACGCGGGTGACGCAAAACGTGGCTGCGATGATTTGCGGCCAGGGGGTTTTTGAGGCTCGCGCGGACATCCCGTTCAGAGACCCGTTCCGACGCGGACAGGTCAGACCGCGGCACTATGGGGGTGGCAGGCTCCCGACCGCGATTACCCGATGTCCATTGATCGGGAGGATCATGCTGCCTTGGCAAGGGTCAGATCTGCATTGGAGAGCCGCTCAAACCGGTGCCCGACTCCGAGGCCGATCTACGCATCATTCAATTGCTGCTGGGGCATCGCACCCTGAACAACACGCCTCGTTATCTGCGTATCGTCACCAGTAAGGTCTGCGCCAGGCCAGTCCACCGGAAGCCTTGCACCCCATGACAGCCAAGGTGCCCGCCCCACGATCAGCAGCAAGACAAGAGGCGGCTTGACATGCCGTCCCCCATACCTCGTCAATTGTTTTGACATTCAAACCGGCCCAAGTCTGCCCCCGGTTTCGCGGCGTGGCCGGCTCGACTTGAACGGTCACGACAGGCCACGCGCCTCCTTCCAGGCGGCGGCGAAACCGGATGCCACGTCGTAGGGTTGCTCATAGCACTTGAATTCATACCAGCCGCCGGCGTCGAGCGACCGGACCCCGCCGGAGCCAACAGATCTGGTGATGTGCCCGAGCGTTGTCCTAATCCATTCCTGTGGAATGCCGTGTATCATCGCGAGCTCGTCAGCCGCCAACTTGCCCCCCACGATATCATCGATGAGGGCGAGCGCTCGCTCGGGTTCGAGCACCCTGCCGTTTTTTGCTTCCAGATTGGTGATGGCCGCCCTCACCTTGTCGGCCCAGTTGATCACGCCGGAGCTACCTGAGCTCCGACTAAGCTTCCTGCGCGTGCTATCTTTGGACAGGGGAACGATGCTGATCTTCTCTTGGCGCTCCTCCATCTCGGCTAGGAGCTTCTGTATGCGCTCGAAGTCATTCTTGGAGAGAGGTTTCGATTGCTTGTAGCTAACTTGCAACTCTTGGGCCATACCGTCACCTCCGAATTGGCAATATATCCAGCGCTTATAGCCCGATGTCTATTGGTCCAAGTACCGTAAAGCGCGAGTTGCCCCAGCCAAATTCGGCCGCGTCGTGAATTCGCGAGTCTAAAGGCTTAGAAACGGCGCAAGTTGCTGATCCGAAAAATCGCCACTTTAGACCGCGAAATCGCCGAATGGAAGAAAGCTCAAAAGAAGGGTGAATAGCCAGCAGATATGCCGGTCCGACCAAAATGCTACGCAAGAGGAAGAAGCCCGCAAGAAGGCTCGTGCCGATCTGGATGCGACTTTCGCGACGCTACGACGCGTTCGCAGCTAGCAAATGTCGCGAATGTCGCTCGCGCGTGCGTAAGTTGCCTCTGGGACATCGGCAGCTTCGAGACCATTACGGAAGTGCCAAAATAGGGGGTAGACCTTGGGGATACGGCCGTCGAGCAAACTCAAAAAATCGGCTGCCAATCCAAATCAGACAAATCCAGGATCGGAACTACCGAAATGAGAAGGCTTAGCAAGAAGTCTTTGTCTTACGCGGAGTGGCAAAACCCTGCCAGGTACAGGTACCCATAGACACAGCTCTCCGCAATTCGTATTTAGCGGGGACGCTAGGTGGTGACCTAACCCTTTGGGTAATTGCAAACTTCCGGGACCTTCGTGCAATAGCGGAGGACGGACAGTAAAGGATTAGGCCCCAGGGACGTAACTCGGATCCTATTTCCCGCCTCCACTTGATAGCATTGAAGATCCTGCTTATATGACCAAATAATTGATCCGGGCCCCTCTGGCGAGGACGACGACATGGTGTCGTCTAACCTCGCGATGTCGGATCGCCGTGTCTCGCGCCAAAGTGCATTTGGGACCGTCGATCTGCTCGGGCCAATCCCGTCGTCCGATGCTAACGGTCCAAGCCAGCGCCACCACGGTATATGTGCCGAGGAGCCGCACGAGTGCGTATGCCATTCTGTCGCCGTGATGCCTTTGTATATGCAAACGTCAGACGGAGTTGGCGGAGGTGTGCGATGTCTTTTCGGCACCTGCGACGGCGTTTGGGAACGAAACTGGCGGCATTTGCGCTGATCGCAGTCAGCGGTTGCATGGAATATCCCACAACCGCGTATTCCGGTTACTATGAGTCATCAGGCTATAGATCCTACCCTCCCTACGCTTATTTTAGGCCCCCAGTAGTTGGAGGTTGGTATGGCAACAGATGGCATAACAACTGGGGCGTCTGGCCTGGTGGCAGGCATCGCCATGGATGGCATGGCCACAGGCACCACGGGTATGGAAGTGGCTGGCACCACGGCAGTGGCCCTTGGCAGGGTCGGCACTAGCAGCCTTATGTGGACATCGGGTAAGAAACACGCCCTCCCACATTCATGGTTTTATCAACTCGCCAATTAGCCGGTTGAAGGAAATTGGCTATGCGGTTCCACCGGGCTTTGGTGGCGGCCGATCGCCTGGACAGCTGACAAAGTTTTCACACGGTCTGCAAGAAGTCTGGACCACCAAGAAGGGCCCGTCAGGGATCAACCGCTCGGTCTGAGCAATTGGACGGCTTGATAGTGTAGTTCCATTCGCCGCGAAAATCTGCCCGGACGATGTTTATGGCGGCCAGTTGTTCGTCCGAGACGACGATGCCTTTGGGATACTGGTTGTCGTCGAGTTCGCCGATCACCTTCAGCCGGTCTTGGTCGTGGTGGCTACGATTAGATCGATGATGACCTGATAGCTGACCAGCGGCTTGGCACGCGAGTTCATGGTGATGAACGAACACAGCCGATGCTCGATCTTGTTCCACTTGCTGGTTCCGGGCGGCAGGTGGTGGACCGTGATGTCGATATCCAGTTGGCTAGCCAGCTTTTGCGATTCGAGCTTCCACAGCCGCACGCGCGATCCGGTGCTGCCGCCCGTCGCAGGTGATCGTCAGGCGCTTGCCGCGGGATAGCGATTGCAGCCGATGTCCTGCCACCAGCGGCGGATCGACTGGTACCGGCAAACGCGGCGGTGTCATGGTTCATCCAACACTGACCCAACCAGCGTTGGCGGCAAGGTCGTAGATACCGTATGGCACCGCCCGACCCAGTTCCTTGATCAGAAAATCATGCACGCGAACCGCTTCGGGTTCGCCTTGCGGACGCCATTCCCGGCCGGTGTTTTTGAAGTCTCCAACCAGTTCTTTCTTCGTATCAACTGAAATCACCGGCTGCTGCGCCGCCAACGCCGTCGTCACGCTCTGATTGATATGGCTAAACTGCGCGTCCCGGTCGGGATGATCGCCACCCTCATTGGTCTTGCTGTTGGCTTGCAGACTGAACACTGCGCTTTTAACGATCACCGACGAGGCGCGACTGACCCGATGCCCACGCGCCACAAGCTCCGCCGCCAACTGCCGCAGGCTCTTGCAGGTCCAGCGCAACGGCGACATCGGATCGCCCCTGGCGCCGGGTTCGACCAGCGCCATCAGTTCGCGCAATAGGTCAGGGTTACTGACGACCAGTGGCTTGCGTACGCCACCGGCAGTGCACCCGGCCTGCCAACAGACCACCTGCCTCGGCCAGGTCGTTCAGGCCGCGCCCGATCGTGCTGACCGCGATGCCGGTCGCTCCCGAGACGGCAACGATCCCCCGTAGCCCGCCGCTGCGGCTTCGGTGGCGGCAAACGACGACGTTACTTGCTCGTTGAGGTGCGGCGACAAGGCGGTAAATCGGTCACGAATAGGGGCTGGATCGATCATCCACGAACATTATCGTTCGCCGCCTCTGTCGAGAATCCCGGTTTGAAAGGTCAGCCGACGCGAGTCGGTTGTTCCCGGACAGGCCCGAAGATCATCTTTGTCTGACGCGACTTCCTGTAGTGGCAAAACCCTACAGGTAACAGGTACCTATAGACTCAGCGGTGGCCAGCGGCTAGTCCCCCGCAGCTAAAGCAATGGGCGACTACACGAACGGATTCGGCCAAGTGCTCAAGACGTAGGGCGGTGCAGCAATGGTCTCTCGTTCCGGCTTAGCAGGCTGCCAACTTCCTCCGGACGCGTCCGCGCCGTCGGCCGACGGGCCTGAGAGTTCCGCGCCCTTGCCCCTATTGCTCATCCACACCCGCCCCCTTGCGGGATGGTGCTCGATACTCAAGCGATCTATTGATGTTATATTTAGCGTTGGTCTTCTTGTTGTGTTCTCTCCACTTATGCTTGTGATCGCCGTCGCCATCGCGGTCGATAGCCGCGGCCCACTACTATTCAAGCAGCTTCGCTTTGGCCTAAATGGCGAACCCATCGTCGTCTACAAGTTCCGAACGATGTATCATGGCGCGCCTCTTTCCACGACCGTGACGCAAGCCAGCCGATACGATCCGCGCGTCACACGGGTCGGGGCTTTTCTCCGGCGTCGTAGTCTCGATGAGCTGCCGCAACTCTACAATGTCTGCCGCGGTCAAATGTCGCTGGTTGGTCCCCGGCCTCATGCAATTGCGCATGACGAGATATATTCAAGGGTGATCGAGGCTTATTCCGCGCGTCACCTGGTCAAACCAGGGATCACCGGTTGGGCGCAAGTAAACGGCGCGCGGGGAGCGACGCCAACGTCGCAGGACATGCAAAGGCGGGTCGAGTATGATCTATATTATATCGGGAATTGGTCGTTGATGCTTGATATTAGGATCCTCTATCGCACAATCTGGTGCATGTTCCATGACCCTAACGCCTACTGAGGGTCTTCGACCCCAGACGCGTTCGCATCTCCTCGAATGCAATACTTTCAACCGAAACGGCACCGAACGGGTAAGGTGACGCCAAATGGCAGAGCCGGAACCCACGCTAAAATCCGTCACCTGATATACGATCATGTGCCCCATATTCCCATATTTGGCTAAAGCACTGTTATGTCGATATATTATCCAACACCATCGGGTTCAGGCATTGCTGCGGGTATACGCGGCCGCCTCCCCTCCCTCGATCTGAGTGCTTCCGGCGATCGCCATCCAGGGCCGATTCTCGATGTTTACACCACACTCGGTGTCCACATCGACATGCGATCGGATAAACGTGCTGCCATGAGAAACAGCGAGCATCGCATGCCGATGCGACTGCCGGGTCGGATCGATCGGCAACATCTTTCGAACTGCGCGCTCGTTCTCGATCTTGTCGTTCAGGCGCTCGCCCACGTCGTTGCGATACCACGGCAGACCCAGGAGCGATTTGTCCAGCTGGGTATGTGCTTCGACCAGGCCTGGCAGAGCTAGTTTCCCTATTCCGTCAAGTACCGGCACGGCTGCCACCGGGGTGGAAAGTCGAGGCGGCTGATTGCCAGCACCCTTTCAACGAGAAAGCGGCCCGTGGCGCCACCTGCACCGCTTCGTAACCTGGGGTCTGTCCAATCGCATGTCGGGACGCCGGGGATTGGAAGTATCGAGATCGAGGGGATGTGGACGCGTTCCGAAAGACGCAGAGCCCGAAATCGTGGCGCACCATTTCACCCAGGCCGGGTTTTCTGCTCTGGCTGTGGAGTGGTGGGGCAGGGCGGGTGATCTAGCCATGCGGCGTTCCGCTTATGCCGAGGAGCTCGCACACCTCGAAATGGCAATCAAACTGGCCGATGACTTGGAAGATGGGCCCGAACAAGGCTTCAACGCCAGGGGAGTGGGTTGGTGGCTATCACCTTCGAGGCTTCACACTGATTCGTCCAGACCCAGTCTTGGGCCGCCGCGCACGCTAAACAGGCCGCGGAATTGCGAGAGCTAGGATTGTAAGCGGGGAGCGACAAGATCATCGCACCATCGTTTTGCAGACGTTTCGGGTCCCGCCGACATCAGTCCGTCGTGCTCGGGTCCGTCGTGCTCAGGAAGAACCCGGGCAGCTCCGGGCAATGAACGCCGCACAAGTCATAGGCTTTAACGGACGCGCGCAAAACGCAATCTTTGGACAGCAGGCGCAGCACATCCGGAATGCCGCATGCGGGCCCATGGCGAGCGATCAGCCTGTCCAGGCGATACCGCGCCGCCCGGTCGCAGCGAGAGCAAGCGACTGTCAGCACCGCGGTGTGCGCGGCAACTGCACCCAGGGTGATCGATCCGCGAGACACGACTGCCTCCTCATTCAACGCCGCCCGGGGTTCACGCGGGCATGTCATTCACCCCGTTAGGTAGATGACTAAGCCGACAAAACTCCCGCAGTATGCGGCGACAATAATCAACCATGCGATGAGCCGCTGGGCATCTTTCTGGCGTTGAGCCCTCTCGCGTTGCAGATCATCTGTCATGATCATCTAGGGGGCGCCGCGCTCACCTCGATCCTGCGAACTCCACAGGATGGACTTTGGCTCGAGGTAGCTGATGTGGTGATCTTCTCGCCGCGTATTCAAACACTCGCTCCGCCTCAACTCCGGCACCAAAGCAAAGGCTCACGGCGCAGGCGCAGGCTGCGGCGACGATAACGAAGAGCAATAGGACGACGGCCGTCATACTGTTTCTCTCTGAAATCCGTGGACTCGGCTCCTTCGTGGTGGTGGATGTACAACATGGTTAGCCGTGTAGCGTCTATGGGTACCTGTACGGTTACTGCGCGATGGCTCTGCCTGGCCTTTCATGAGACAACCGTTTGTGGGATGAACAGTGGGCACCGAGCAACATCCTGCGCTGACGCCAGGTATCCTGCGGGTAAGCGGCGGATGACTCCGCCTGCGGGATTGGACGCGTCTGGAGGCGAGACGTGGGTCACGTTTGGAAGCATCTTGTTCGCGGCATGGCGGACGCAATCCCACCGCTGGGTCTACTTTAGACCAAAAATAGATGAATAGACGCAATTAGACGTCGCCGTCCCACGCACTCTCGGCGGCGCGCCGGGACGGCTCTGGTGCAATTCATCGGCCCCCTATCTCCCCCTGCCATCGCTCACTCGTCCGGCAGGCCTCCGGTGATCCTGATCGTTAGTTCGCGGTCGGCATCCCCATCCTCCGCTCGAGGCGCCATTTTGGCGTGGAGGTAAGGAGCCGCCTTCTCGGCGATCGAAGCTGCGGTGCGCAACTGCCCGCATTCGACCTCATGGCGCATTGCGAACAACAGGACGTCCACCGGCATCATGGAAGCGATTTCCGATGGTGACAGAGCGGCGGTCGCCCATCCGGCTGCCTCTGCGACTTTCGCATCGTACTCAGCTTTACGCTTGTTCGGCGTGCCCTTCTGACGGCCGCCGGTCTTATGGCCGCTGGCCATGGGCGTGGATCCATCCGTTGCCAAAGCGCCGCCGTCGGCGCGTTGGGGCAATCATATCACAAACGGTACGGGTATGCTCTCGGTAGTTGATCCGGCCGAGCGGGTAGCATGTATCCGACACAGCCACCGCCCGCTCGGGCCCCTATTTGCACCGGCCGGCGGCGTCTAACTGCGTCTATTCATCTATTTTTGGTCTACTTTTGGCTGTCACCGCGGCTGGCAGGCACGAATAAATGTCATTGATGCCCCTAGTACAGGCTAGCCCATCGCCCCGGGTACAGTTACCCATAGACGGGATCGGCGGCGCGGTTGAAAGTCTTGCACCAATAGATGGAGATCGGGACAAAGCCGGAGGCAACGGCGATGGATGTCGCAAGCTTGCTGCGAAACCTGGATCTCGAACGCTACGAGGCGGCGTTCCGCGAGAATGACGTCGATGCCGAACTGTTGCTCGGTCTGACAGACGACGACTTCAAGGATATAGGCGTCAGCTCGCTCGGCCATCGCCGCCGTCTGCTGGAGGCGATTGCGACGTTGCGCCAGGAAAGCGCGCCGGCCATTGCTCCCCGGCTGGCGACGCGTCCGGCCGAAAGCATTGGTCCGTCCGAAACCTCGGCGGAACGCCGTCCGGTCAGCGTGATGTTCTGCGATCTCATCGGCTCGACCGCCCTTTCGTCGCGGCTCGATCCCGAGGATCTGCGGGAGGTCATCCGCACGTATCAAGCTTGCGTCGCCACCACCATCCGCCAGTTTGATGGTTTCATTGCGCGTTACGTCGGTGACGGGGTGCTGATCTATTTTGGCTGGCCAGAAGCCGGAGAGACCGACGCTGAACGCGCCGTGAGAGCCGGCCTGGCTGTTGCCGCCGCGGTTAGCGCGGCACCCGTGAGCGGCCAACCGCTGCAGGTCCGCATTGGCATCGCAACGGGACTTGTGGTCATAGGCGAGCCGATTGGCTCAGGTGATTCTCGTCAGCAGACGGCGGTGGGTGAGACGCCGAACCTCGCTGCACGTCTACAGGGCCTCGCCGGGCCGAACCAGGTGGTGATCGACGCGGCCACCCGCCGCCAGATCGGCGGCCTGTTCGAGTGCCAGGATCTTGGCACTGTTGAACTCAAAGGTCTGCCGGTAGCGGTGCCGGCTTGGCACGTGCTGGGCGAAGGGGTGCTTGAGAGCCGTTTCGAAGCGCGTCAGGGCCGCCTAACGCCGTTCATCGGGCGTGAGCAGGAAATAGCCCTGGTTCTGGAGCGATTTGAGCGCGCCTCCACAGGCGAGGGACAGGCTGTCCTGCTTTCAGGTGAAGCCGGAATTGGCAAGTCGCGTCTGGTGCAGGTACTGTGCGAGCGACTGGCCGGCGTCACCTACACGCGAATGCGCCTGCAATGTTGGCCGCTGCGGACAAGAAGCACACTCTATCCGGTGCTGCGCCATCTCGAATACGCGGCCGGGTTCCGGCAGGACGACGAACCGGACGCACGACTGCGCAAGCTTGAAGCGCTGTTTCGTCAATCCTCGGACAATCCGGCGGAGGGCCTCGCCGTGGTGGCGTCGTTGCTTGCGCTTTCGAAAAGTGACACCCGTCTTGCCCAGGACGTCCTCCCACAGCGTGTCGCCATGGTGTTGAGCCCCGAACAGCGCGAGGCACGCGCCCTCAATATCCTGATCGACCTGTTATTGGGACTCGCGGCCCGCAGTCCTGTCCTTTTCCTTCTGGAAGATGCGCACTGGGTCGACCCGGCGACCCAGGAGCTGATCACACAGGCGCTGGCGCGCATCGCCGAGGCCCGGGTGCTGATTTTGGTCACGCACCGTCCGGAGTTTGAACCCGGCTGGGCGCGCCATCCGCACGTCACCGCGCTCACGCTCAACCGCCTCAGCCGGAGGCAGAGCGCCGAAATTGCACGAGCCGCCGCGGCGACGACGCTACCCGACGAGATTGTTGCGCGTATTCTGCGACGTGCGGATGGCATGCCGCTTTTCATTGAGGAACTGACCCGCTCGGTCTTGGATTTGGGCGACCTCAGCGGCGACGGCATTGTTCCGGCAACGCTACAGGCGTCACTCTTGGCGCGGCTCGATCGGCTGGGCAATGACGTCAAGCAGATCGCTCAGATCGCGGCAGTCATCGGGCGGGAATTCGATGTCGCCTAACTGTCCGCAGTGGTCGGCAAGCCGGAGGAGGCGCTGGCCCCGGCGCTGTCACAATTGGTCGCCTCCCACATCGTGCTCCCAGCGGGCGCGGCGCAAGGCGGCACCTATGTCTTTCAGCATGCGCTCATTCAAGAGGCAGCCTATCAATCGTTGCTTCTGAGTCGACGGCGACAGAATCATGCCGAGGTAGCGCGGGCGATCGAGAGCCGACTTGCTGACATAGCCGAGAACCAGCCTGAGCTGGTTGCCGAGCACTATACCGCGGCAGCGGAGCCCGAGCAGGCGATTCCCTACTGGGTGAAGGCGGGCGAACGTGCGCTCGCCCGCTCCGCCTACCTCGAGCCGATTGCGCATTTCGAACGTGGTCTTGAACTCGCCCGCGCATTGCCTGAAAGCTCAAGCCGTTCCCGCCAGATATTGAACCTTCTGCTGTTGCTTGGCGAAACTCGCTACCGAAATGGGCACCTGGAGCATGCGTTGCAGACGTTCAAAGAGGCTTTTGAGCTTGCGCGCACAGTAGGCTCGTCCGCCGATCTGGTGCGGGCGGCATTAGGTGCTGAACTTGCGGAAAGCTACACGGGAACTAGGCAATGCGAATCTGCCGCGTTACTAGAGGAAGCGCTAGCCGCGCTGGGCAATACTGAATCGGCCGAGCGCAGTCGCCTGCTGAGTCGGCTCGGTCACGCGTCTCTCATTAGGTCCGGCGCCCTCGAGCGTGCCACGGCGCAAATTAATGAGGCTACTCGTCTGGCGCGACGGCTCCGAGATCCCCTTGCTCTTATCTACGCACTGGTCTCGGAGCTACTCCTGGGGGCGTTTGTTCCGCTGCGGGCAGGGCAATTTGCGGCGCGTAGGCGGCTGCTTGAGGAGCTGTCGAAAATAACAGAACAACTCGGCGACGTGAATTTGCTTCCATTCTTTTTTCACTTATCTATGCCCGCTTATCTTGAGATGGGAGATCTCGCGGCATTCGAAGCCCAGCTCACGCGCTTCGAAGAACTCAATGCGCAACTCCTGGGTGGGTACCTGATGACGAGTACCAAATCGCTGCAGGCGATCTTGCACGGCGACTTTGTTGCGGCCGAGCGCCTGTCGGAACAGGCGCTGGAACTAGCCCACGACGTCCAAACCGACATCGCAACGGGAATTTATGGCGTACAGATGTTTACGATCCGCCGTGAGCAGGGGCGCCTGGCCGAGGTCGCTCCACTGGTCCAAAAGTTTATCGCCGAGAACCCGCGGGCAGCGGCTTGGCGGCCGGGCCTCGCCTTGATTGCGATCGATCTCGGCTTCGAACAGGCGGCCCACAGGGCGTTTGAGGATATGGCATCGGGCGGATTTCATTTCCCGCTCGACGCCAAACGCAACATCACGCTCTGCTATCTCGCGGAGGTTTGCGCGCGCCTCGGGGACGCGGACCGCGGCGAGCAACTCTATAAGCTGCTGCTGCCCTACCAAGACCTTACGGTCGTTGTGCCGTCGGCAACGATTTGCTGTGGCGCCATCTCGCGGTATTTGGGTTTGCTGAGCAGTGTAATGGGCAATTGGACAGCAGCGGAGCGGCACTTCGAAGCGGCGCTCGATATCGACGAGCGTTTGAAGGCCTGGCCTTGGCTAGCCCACACGAAACACGAATTCGCCCTGATGCTGCTGGCTCGCGGCCGAGGTCGCGATCGCGATAGGTCAGAAATCCTGCTGGCCGAAGCGGCCGCCAGCGCTGAACGGTTTGGCATGGCCTCATTGCAAAGCAAGATACGGGCGGTTGTGAAATAGCGCTGTGGCCCGCTCACAGTTCTGTCCAGGCTGGCCGTGGCCGCGAGATCCACGGCGGACTGTAAGCCTTGCGTCAGCTCGAGTGGCGGGGCGACGATAATGCTGAGCGACTATCAACAGGAGGGTTAGATGGCACGGTTTCTATCGAACGGAATTTCGCGGAACAACTCGACTTCACCAAGGAGGGGGCCGAAGGCGTCGGGCGGCATGCGGCAGAGCGACTGCGAAAACCAACGACTGAGCGTGCCTGAAGCTGCTCAAGTTGACGGTGCCCCGTCAGGTCGTGACGACGAGATCCGATGTGAAGACGTGCCCTTTTGTCTCCGGGCTGAACAGCAATGCGACAATCACGCTTACTAGCCCGAACGTGGTGCCGATGAGCATTGGGATGGCGAAGCCGAGCTGATATTCGACAGCGAAGTATGTTAAAACCGGCGCCACCGCCCCGCCGAATATCGCCGCCTGATGAAAGCAGAAGCCGCTCGCCGTTGCCCGCACCTCGGTGGGGAAGCGCTCGGTCAGGTAACTCGGCATCTGACTGTACATTGCGCCGGCGAAGACCGCCTGGACGAGGAAGCCTCCAATAATCCAGGCGGGATCGCTGGTCAGCAGATAGGTCGGTGTCACGAACAGGCCGATCGCCGCTGGGATTATCATTGACCACCTGCGGCCGAGCACATCGCCGATCCAGCCCCAGAACCCCATAGCGAGGAATACGAGCAGATTGGCGAGCGCCAGCGGCGCACCGATCATCAGCGGCCCCAGGCCGAGATCCTTCTGCAGGTGTGTCGCGAACAGCGCCCAGATCGAGTGGTAAGTGATCATGCAGCTCGCCATCCACCAGCAGGCGGTCAGCGTGTTGCCGATGAACTGCCGCTATGGCCCTTCTGGTGATTCATAAGGTCGCCCGGCGTGTGGCAGCCCGCGCCGCCCGTTCTCACTTTCTGTCCCCCGGGCGCTCCAATCTCGCAGGGAAGCGCCGTTCTCGCCGCTCAAACGGCTTCCTTCAGCTCCTTGGCTGGGCGGAAGGCCACCTTCTTGCTGGCGGCGATCTGCATAGTCGCGCCGGTGGCCGGATTGCGGCCGGTGCGCGCCTCGCGCTGCCGGACCTCCAATGTCCCAATCCCACTAATTCGAATACGGTCGCCGCTCTTCAAATGGGCCGTCATCGTCTCGATCATCCCGGCCAGCAGTGCGTTGGCCTGCTTTTTGGGGAGCTCATGACCATCCGCAAGTTGCTCGACGATGCCCTTCAGCGTGACCGTGGTGACCTGTACGACCGTCTTCGCCAAGGAAACCGATGCTGATGCCATGAGGGCGCCTCACTGATGGTGTTTGCCTGCATCCTGACCGCATCACGTGTTACGCCTGATTCGCAAGCTTTTTCTGGTGATGCGCCGTGCCCGGACGGGAAGACGTTGTTCCCCGACGCGAGGATTGTCGCCCGGCAAGCGCAATGCAGCCCGAGCGCTAAATCAGGAGAGCAGCGCCCCCCCGGGAAGGGCTACGCGGCGTCTGGGGGTGGTCAAAAGACAAAACCTCGCGCCGACGCGAGGTTTCAGGAAACTTTTCGCATACCGCTTGAAGCTCAATTTTGCCCGCCGGCGTGGAACAACCGTTGTGCCAGCCGGCCGTCAGTCTGATCTTCCTCAACGTGTATATTATTAACGTTGAGGGGTGATGCAGATAAACGGCCAGTTTGCCAGCGGTGGCGGCTTTCTCCAGGCGGCGGAGGCCGGCAGAGGGCCCATAAATACCCGCGATAGTGATGGGAGGTTTTCTCGGGTTGAAGGCTTCGCTGACCAGTCAAACGGTGGTAAACGTTGAGACGGACAATCTTCGCCGCCTCCTGGGGTTATCAGTGTTTCGCTTTTCGCGTCGATCCAATCGTGGGGTTCCACTATGTCAGGGAGCAACGCATCAGACCTGATCGGTAGGTCGCCAGGGGGGCGAAAACTGATAGCTATCGTCTATTCCGACATGGTCGGGTACAGCCGCCTTATTGGGTTGGATGACATAGGAACGCTCGAACGACTGCGGACTTTGCGCAGCGCTCTAATAGACCCCGCGATCGAAGAGTATGGCGGTCGGATTGTCCAGACCGGAGGCAACTCCTTACTCATCGTGTTCGACAGCATCGATGGTGCAGTGCAATGTGCCGTGAAAGTGCAGCGGCAGGTGCCTGAGTATGATGGCGACCAGCCCCCCGATCGGACCATCCGCTTCCGTGTCGCCATCAATGTCGGCGACGTGATTGCCGAGGGAACTGACTTCCATGGCGACGCGGTGAACGTCGCAGCGAGGCTTCAAGGCGATGAGGCCACGTGCGATCAACCCCTTCGCCGTCGGCAGCAGCTTCGGCTTGCCGGCGTCAGGACCACTGCGCCAGGTCTTGAGGTGAAAGCCCTCGGCCACGCTCGGCAATGTCGAAAAGAAGACGTCCAATTCGCGGCGACCCGCACCGTCCCCCGTACCCTGCATGAGCAGGCGTTGATTTGTTCGGAAGTGACCTGGCCGACGTGGCGCACTCACACCTGGCCGAAGCCATGCCGCCGCTTTAGCGTTGACAGGGTCAGTGCGCCGTCATGGGGTGCGAGCGCGCAAGTCTCAGCGGTTCGGAGTATGCCTAGCCACGCTCCGTGCCCGTGCCAAGGCATCCGCATTGCGTGTTCTCTGCTGCTGGCTCTGCCGCGCTGCCATTTGCGCGTAGGTGGGATGTTCTCTCGGTGTCATCGGCAGCCGATTCTCGCTGACGGCGCGCTTTTGATAGTCCCCTTCGCGTTTAACCATTATACCTACCCTATTGAGGTGTGACTTTTACATAGACATGACTACATAGGAAATCCATGTAGATGTCTGTCCAACGAAATAAAAGAAACATGGTCGAACCGGTCTTTCAGGATACCGACTTTCGGCTCACGCGGTGCACACGATCAAATTGACTTTCTCTGCACTTACTCTGCCAACTCGGCCTTGTTGATACCGGCGGCGTCATAGACGAGCTTAGGATTAGCATCTTTTTTTAACCATGTGACGCCCGCTGGCCAAGCGTGGCTTACCCGGGCGCCGTCCGGACTACTTCGCCAACTGGCCACGAATGGCCCCGCCGGGGTTGTTCTTGGTATGCACGTTCACATAATACAGGCCAGCGGTCAGTTGCTGCTCTTGCTCCGGCGTCAGCTTGGCGGTGCCGTGGATCGGGCTGGTCGGATTGTTGCCCAGCGGCACCACCACACCCGCGTCCTTGCCGGATTCGGCCGGTCCATGAATGTGCGCCGCCGTGACCGCGCTGGCAAAACCCGAGAAAGTCACGTCGTAGGTGATCTCATGCGTCGCGGTGTCGAGCGACACGGTCGCCGCCCCCGAACCCGTGGACGTGCTGGGCGCCACTTCCGATGCCGCCGTGAGTGTCGCACTGAATTTTATGGTCGCCGCCGATGCCGTTCCCGCGAACAGAACTCGGGTGACTTGCTGCGCAATACGCGCGTGCGCGCGAGGTCATCCCCGGTCAGCGATGCCTGACGGGAAACTTGTGATGCCGAGTTTCCGGATCGAGATGCGCGATCGCTCGCCGCAGGTCGGCGTCCCGCCGGATGGCCTGCCGCATGGCCTACGGACCGCGGGATCCCGACGAAGCGGTCACCTCATCAATGAGCTATATTGACGGAAAGTCCTACGACCAGGCCACGCCTCGTGGCTGGAGATCGCCCACTGAAAGATGATCACCCATCGCCCGACATAACCCTCTGATAGGCGTGGTTTCAAAACAGGGTAACAGTCGAACCCCCTTTGTTGGCGCAGCTTTGTCGATTTTCGGTGGCAACCCGGAACCAGCACTTTTTGAACCACGTCCGTATTGGAGTGATACCACAATGATGACAGACAAATCGCTGACCACTGAGGCAATCCTAGATGCGTTCGCCACCGCCGGACGCGTGCTGCCACGGGCGGCCCTGAAGCAGGCGGCGGATCGCTGGCCGGAGGTTGGCCTAGACCTGGTCGCCATGCTTGAAGCCGTCGCTGAGGGGGACGCGGTCACCGACCGCACAGAAGCCATCCTGTTCTTCGGCATCTATCTGATGGCGCAGGCCAGCGAGATTGGGCGTTCCGGCCGCTCTGCACTATTGCCGCCCATGAGGCAGATCGAACGCCTCATCGGCGACGGGGTGACTGAGGATTTGCCGCTTATCCTCGCGCGCACCTATGACGGTGACCCGGCACCGCTTCGGATGCTGATCGAGGCCGCGGATGCCGACGAGTTCGCGCGCGATGCCAGCTTCGCGGCGCTGTCTTGGCTGACGGCCACCGGGCGGATCGATCGGGACGAGACGGCGCGCTATCTGCGGGACCTGCATGCGACCCTTCAGCCGCAAGACGCGTCCTGGGTCTGGGTTGGCTGGCAGCAGGCGATCGCCCGCCTCGGCCTGGACGAACTCGTGCCGCTGGTCGAGGACGCCTTCAATCGCAGCTGGGTCGAGCCAATGGCGCTTAGCCTGCATCATTTCCACGAAGATCTTCAGGCGGCGCGGCAGGCAGCCGATCCAGCAGACGTTTTCGACCAGCACGACAAGGACGACGGCCGTCTCAACGATATCGTGGACCATTTGTCCGGCTGGGTCGGCTTCGCCCCGGAGCAGAAGCCAATCCCGAAGCTCAAGGTATCGCCACCAGGGCGGGTGACCGACACAATCATCCACAATCCGTACCGCAACGTCGGGCGCAACGACCCGTGCCCTTGCGGCAGCGGCAAGAAGTTCAAGAAATGCTGCCTGGATAAGGTGCGTTAGGGGCTGCCGAGAAATAAACGATCCACGCTTTTGTCAGTTTGGGGCGTTTCTAGGGTGCCGCCCGAGCCAAATAGCCCTGCAGCGGCCTGAACCAACTGCCCTTTCCAGGTAGTGATCTGGAGGCGATGCTGGCTATCGTTCACCGTATATCCATGCAGCGCGGTGAGGTATCCCGAATCTACCCCATTTTTGGAGAGGACTTATGACCGCAGATAAGCAAATTATCAAGACAATGACCGGAGAGGTCTTCCTGCCAATTAGACTGTACTATAAGCTTCACAGCAAATCTGGTTTGCAGGCGAGATTTAGCAATCTCCGCTGCATGAATTACGATCGAGCCGGCGATCGGTGGGTTTGGCTCTACGACGGTGAAGCCAAAAATTTGAAGCTCTCGGTGCCTTACTCCTCCATACCGCCTGATAAGCGGCCCATCATCTTGGGGTCGTTCTACTCTCGGGTGGATGATCAGATGTATCTGGATGTCGGATCGGTCGAACGGGCAATAAAGGCAGTCGAGTTCTTTGACAAGCGTATCAAGAGAGTAGTGGCAGAGGTCGAATATGTTACTATTTATAATAAGGTTTGCTCAACCATGGATGAGCATCCTGGATATTGCTTCGATAAACTATTTTCGGGTGTTCACACCGATGATATTGATTTAGCTGTAGAAGCTAAGCTGGCGGATGCGAGGAAGTCTATAGAGGAAGGCCGCGTAGGCGAGATGATGGACGCAAAAAACTTCGAACTCGTTGAGGCGTTTCCTGCCCATTACTATGAAGATGGAATAAGTCACGTAGAAGCGTCGCTCAAAGCACGTCAGACGGTGGCGGTCGCGCGATGGAGTGGTCAGGTAGATTATTGCCTGACCCACCTCATTAAGGATGTCACGAAAAGGATGAGCCTCAGCGCAACATGACCCCCGGCTTGTAGCACGACCAAAACCCGCTCGAGGCGGACAGACAAGATTCATGGTCCGTTGTTCAGCTAACAACCGACGCTCTTCTCACCCAACAGATCCGGCCGCTGGAAACGCGTGATCAGGGCAGGGTGGTGGAAGAAGCCGGCAAAATCGCCACGCGTGACATCGGCCAGCATCTCCCGGTAGGGAGCGAGACCACCCATGTAGAACAGCACGGTATGGGGCTTCCCCGGGATGTTGGCGCCGAAGATCCATGACTCCGTCTTCGAGAATAGCGTCGTGTCGGCGATCTGCTTGCAGGTGGCGGTCCAGTAGCTCTCCGCCTCCTGGGTTGCCTCGACCACTGCACCGGTGCGCTGCGCTAGTCACGTTCGCCGGTCAGCGCGCGTCCCAAACGAAAAACAGGCGCACCGGGGTAGATCGATGCGCCTGCCTGGTCTGTCATGTCACGTAACGATGCCCGTGGGCGGAACCACAGCCGGCGGGGGTATCGGAAACCCTGAGTTGGTATCTGTCAACTCAAGGGCGGACGAGGGCTTAGGGCCGGGCCAAGGCCTGAGTTTCGGCCTTGCATATCCACGCCGCCGGCTCTAAATCAACAGCCGCAGTAGCGGGGCGCGGCACTCGGTGTTGAGATGGTCCCGAGTTTCGGCCGGGACCGTCTCCAAAGCTGTCGGCGCAAGATAGAAATGTCACCCGGCGCGCAAAGTAGAGATGACACCCCCGGCGGCGAACACAGGTGTGCGAAACGGCATCACAGCCAAACGCGGGTGCGGGTGAGGGGGTCAAGGGCCGCCGCCGGCTGGCCGGTGCGCACAGCGCAGCCCTTGAAGCCCTCAGCCCTATCCTGCTTGAGCCCACGCAGCAGGCGAAACACCTGCCGACGATGCAGACCCATCAGCGTACAGGCGTCGGCGACACGCAGCCGTCCCGACTGAACCCGCGGCAACACGTCGAGCCGGCTGAACTCTTGCTTGCTCATCGACAGCATGCACGGGCCGGAGGTAATCGCCACTCGAGGCCGATTGTAATCGCCACCTGAGGCCGGTCGAAACCGCCACCTGAGGCCGGCGAATTCGCCAGTCTGCTGGTGGAGGAAGCCGCCGCTGACATCGAAGTAATCGCGACTACTGTTCCGCCCTTTTTGGCGGGGTAGCAGTAGTGCCGAGACCGAGGGCGGAGATGCGGCGGATCAGGGAAGTGTTACGATTACGTGCGGAGTTGGGACCGAATCTGAGTGCCATATCGGCGGGCGCGAAGCTGGCGCGCTCGACGGTGCGGGCGTACCTGGATCGAGCGGCAGCTCTGACGGGGGGATTGAAGCGCATCGCGGACAGCGCTGGCATGTAGAGCGACGAACGTAGAGCCGCATTGCCGATCTTGGAAATGCGCGTCGGCCGGTTGATTGTCGTGCCGGAGTAGACTGGGGCGAGCAAGTCATATGCGTCTAGGCGTTTGCCCCTGGCTTGCCATAGCCATGGCAAGCTGGTTGACGTGCGCAGCTCCCGGGACTTCGCCTGTTGGGGACGCGCCCTATCGAGCGAGGCGAGAAAGTTCAGCCTCGCGTCTTCAAGGTCGCCGAAACCCGCCTTGAGGAAGAAGCGGCCGCACCGCAACTATCGCTGTGCCGAGCGCCCCGGGCGCAGGCCTTAAATCATCTCCTCGATCACACCAAGCTCCTCCAGCAGCGCGCGTGCCTCGACCAGATCGGGGAACCCGAAGCCCTCAGTGAAAGATTGATAGACCGGCGCGAGCAGGCGGCGTGCCTCGGCCAGGCGTCCCTGTTCGCGCCGAAGCCGGGCGAGGGCGCACGCGGCACGCAACTCGAACAGCAGCGCCGACTGCGAGCGGGCAATCGCGAGCGCGCGCCCGAACTCACTTTCGGCCCGGCCTATATCGTCAGGACGGTTTAGGTGCAGGAGGATGGAGCCGACACGTCGGTGCAGTTCGGCTTCGAACCAAGCCTCCCCGGTGCGAGCCGAGATACACAGCGCACCCTCGACCTGAGCCAGGGCGACATCTGCGTTGCCCGCGATTAGCTGGGCGTCCGCGAGCATCGCCTCTTGGAACGGGAGGTAAAGGGCGTTCCCCGCGGCACGTTGTGCAGCCAGCCCCAGGGTCATAAAGCGAATGCCCTCCGCAACGTGGCCATCCTCGACTGCGACCCAGCCTTGGAAGACGCGCGCCCGCGCCGCATAGAGCGAAAACCCGCGCGCCTCGGCCACCTCCGTAAGCTCCCGCGCCCTGTCCCGCAGGGACACCGAGGGGTAAATGAGCCAAGCCACGCTGCAGCACTGAGTAAGGCAGGTGACCAGGGAAGCGGGGTGCTGGGTCCCGCGGGCCCGCTCGGGGGCCTCGCGCGTGTGCGCGGCGGCCCGCTCCAGCTTCCCTCCGACCGCCAGCTGCCACATGAGAATGTTCTCGGCGCTGACGCCCCCGGACAGGAACATTCCTGCACCAGCGTCGTAGGCGTTGGGGTCGGCCAGCACCTCCTCAAGAAGAGGCCGAGCCAGGCCGGAGCGGCCCCGGAGGAAGTGGGTCATCCCGAGCGCGGCGGAGGCCCGCGACAGCTGGTCTGGGGCGGACTGCTGCCGGGCCAGCCTGACGCCTTCTTCCGCTAGCAGCAGCGCCTGCGCGAAGTCGCCGGCGAACTGCTTGTGGGCCCATAGGCCGAAGGCGGCCCGAGTCTAAGGAGCAACTCGTCGCCGATGACGCGGCTGAGCTCGACCGCGCGCGCAAAAGCCCCGTGCGCTTCTGGCGACGCCTGCCCCGCGTCCATCATCGCCACGCTGCCGAGCGCGGCCAGCAACCCGGCCTCCAGTCGCCGCGCCGTTGCCTCGCCTCCCACGTCCGACAGCAGGGCCGTACCCTCGGGCAAGGTGGGCCCGGGCCTCCCGGAAGGCCGCCCGTGCCGCTGACCTCTCGCCTGCACGCTGGTAAAGCGCCACGGCCGCCTCCGTTTCGCCGGCTTCGGCACGATGCTGCGCCAGCACTTCCGGTTCGCGTTCAAGGGTCTCGGGCCGCAGCCGCTCGATTGCGTCGGCAGTGCGGCGATGAAGCTCACGACGGCGTTCACGCAGCATGGTGCCGTACGCGGCGTCGCGGATCAGCGCGTGACGGAAAGCGTAGACCGCATCGGGTGGCTCGCCACGGCACTGGACGAGATCCGCGGCGGCAAGTGCGTACAGCGCGCTGCGCAGCGCCGACGCGGGCACGCCGGCGACGGCAGCCAGTAGATCGTAGCCGAACTCGCGCCCGACGACGGCGCCGATCTGTGCCACCTCGCGCGCAGAGGAGAGTCGGTCCAACCGCGCCACCAACGAGGCTTGCAGGCTCGCTGGAACCGCTAAGCGCTGTATCGCGCCGTTTACGACCCAGCGGTCCACCTCCTCCCGCAGGAGGCCCAACTCAAGCACCGCCCGGCCGACCTCCTCCACGAACAGTGGCACGCCGTCGGTGCGCGCCAACACCTCGGTCTCCACCTCTGCCGGCAATGGCTTGCCGCCCGCAACCCGAATTAGCAGGGCGGCGTGTTCGGCCCGGTTGAGGCGGTTCAGGTGCAGCAAAGTGACGTGGGGCAGTCCGAGCCAGCCGCCGGGATCGAACTCCGGGCGATACGTGACCACCATCAGCAGGGCCAAATTGGCCGGCTCGGCAACCAGCAGATCCAGTAGCTCGCGCGTGGTCGGGTCCAACCAATGGGCGTCCTCCACTACGGCCAGAACCGGGCGACGACCCGCGAGGGAGCGGATGCGCCGCGCCAACGCCTCGAGCAGCCGCGCCCGCCGCGCCTGCGGCGAGAGGTCGAGACTGGGCCAGCGGCCGAGGCTGGACACCGACAGCAGCTCGGCGAAGAGCGCTACGTCCTGGGCTGGGGGCGCAAACGGCGCGAGCAGCGCCTCGAGCTTCGCCAGACGGACTTCCGGCGCATCGCCCGCGGCGAGTTCCGTCGCGCGCTCCAGCTGTGCGATCACCGGTCGTAGCGGGCTGTCGGTGTTCTGGGGCGAGCAGAAGAGCATGACCTCCTCGTATACCTCAGCCAGCGCCTCCCGCAGGGCCGCGGTTAGGCGCGACTTGCCGATGCCAGGCTCGCCCCGTAGCAGCAGCACGCGGCATTCGCCGGCACAGGCTTGACGCCAGCGTCGCAGCAGCAGCTCCAGCTCCTCCTCCCGGCCGATCAGCGGCAGCAGGTCCGCCGCCCCACGCAGCGCCTCGAAGCGGCTTTCAAGCCGTCCGTCACCCAGCACTTGCCACACCGGCACCATCCCCGGCAGACCTTTAAGTTCGAAGCTGCCGAGGTCCCGGCATTCAAAGAGGCCACCAATCTGCTGACGGGTGGTGGCGTCGATCACCACCTTGTTCGGCCCCGCGAGGCTTTGTAATCGGGCCGCAAGGTTCGGCGTTTCACCGACCGCAGTCTGCTGGCGTGAATCACCCGAGCCAATCGGCTCGCCTATGACCACAAGCCCCGTTGCGATGCCGATGCGGACCTGTAGCGGTTCGCCGCTCACGGGTGCCGCACTGACCGCTGCGGCAACGGCGAGGCCGGCACGCACGGCGCGTTCAGCATCGGTCTCACGGGCGTGCGGCCAGCCGAAATAGATCAACACCCCATCACCCACGTAACGTGCAATGAAGCCGTCAAATTGCTGGATCGTGGTGGCGACGCAGGCCTGGTAACTGCGGATGATCTCACGCAGGTCCTCGGGATCGAGGCGCGACGAGAAGGCTGTGGAGCCAACCAGATCGCAGAACATCACGCTGAGTGGGCGGCGCTCGGCCGTGGTCTCCGATACGCCAAGGGCTCCTGTCGGGCCAGTTGATGACCGGTTAAAACTATCAGCAGGCGTGTCTTCAAACGCGGCGATGGCTACCAATAGTTGGCGCCGGTGGCCGACAGCGGCAACTCCGAGATCTTTGAGATCATCGGCCGTGAGGTGGCGCAGTACCTCGCCGTTCACGCCGTTCTCCCTGAACGTCGCCTCGTACCGTTCAAGACCGAGCGTTCGCAGCCAGTCCGCGACGTCCATTTGCTGCTCCTTTGCCCAGTGCTGATCGCTGGCCGAGCATGGCTCGCATCAGTTTAGACATGTCCAGGCTCGGTGATTACTCCCGCCGGCCCGGTATCACCCCCAACCGCTGGCGTTCGTCCAGTCGGCTGAACAGACAGTGTATTCAATACCCCAACTCGGCGAGCAAAGATTTCGCCTCCTACAAATCCTTGGTATCGAGGCCTTCCGTGAACCATCCGTAACAGGAGCGAGCAACGCAGACGCCGTAGGAGGTTGACCATGCAGCGCCGCGACGTACTCAGACTGACCGGGGCCGGCACGGCCCTCAGCGTGCCGCACATTGCGCGGGCCCAGCGTGCGAAAACGCTGAAATTCGTGCCGATCATCCCTCTTACGCTCCTGGACCCGACAACCGTCGGAATCCCGTCTACCCGAAGCCACGGATACCTGGTGTTCGACACACTCTACGGCCTCGATGAGACGTTCCAGGCCCGGCCGCAAATGCTCGAACGCCACACAATAGAGGACGGAGTACCTATGGGACCTTCGGCTACGCGAGGGGCTGCGCTTCCACGACGGCAGCCCTGTCCTGGCACGCGATGCGGTCGCCAGCATTCGGCGCTGGGCCCTACGCGACGGGTTTGGCCAAGCATTGATGGCTGCAACCGGCGAGCTAACCGCTTCGGATGATCGAACCATTCGGTTCCGCCTGACCAAGCCCTTTCCACATCTCCCTCAGGCGCTGGCTGGCTCGACGCAAATGACGCCTGTGATTATGCCGGAGCGGTTAGCCACGACCGACCTCTCGCAACAAGTCAGTGAGATGATCGGCAGCGGACCATACCGATTTGTACCATCCAGTTTCGTTATGGGAGAGCGCTCGACATACGAGCGTTTTGCCAATTACGCGCCCCGCACCGAGGGTAAGCCAAGCTATACATCCGGCCCCAAAGTGGCGCATATCGAGCGCGTGGAGTGGCTGACGCTCGATGATGCTGCAATAGCTACCGCGGCACTGCTGCAGGGCGAAGTGGATTGGCTGCAGTCGGTCAGCGCCGACCACCTGCCGCTGCTCGCGCGCAATGCGGCGGTGACGGTGGAGGTGACTGAACCGGCTGGCTCTGTCGGCGTAATGCGGTTCAACCACTTGCACCCGCCGTTTGACAACACGGCGATCCGTCGTGCCCTGCTTGGCGCGATGGACCAGACGGACGCGATGCTGGCCGTGGCAGGGCCTGACCGTAGCTACTGGCATGATCGGGTCGGCCTTTTTCCTTACGGGACGCCACTGGCCAACGACGCCGGCATCGACGTTCTGAGCGGCAGGCGTGACTATGACAAGGTTAAGCGTGACCTCGCTCAAGCAGGATACCGTGGTGAACGGATCATCGTTCTTGGGACATCCGGCACCGGTTACATACCCGTGCTCTCCCAGATAGGCGCCGATGCTCTTCGCCGGGCTGGCTTGAACATTGACTTGCAGTTGACGGATTATGCAACAATGGCACGTCGGCTCGTCCGGAAGGACCCGCCTGGGCAAGGAGGGTGGAACGTGCATTTCGGCATCGCCCAAGGCGCCTTTACCAGCAACCTGGCAACCAATCAGTACATCCGTGGAGACGGTCGGAACGGAGCCCCGGGCTGGCCGCAGAGCTCCGGCTTCGAGGCATTGCGGCAAAACTGGCTCGATGCACCCGACCTGTACGAACAGAAGCAGATTGCCGAGAAGGCCCAACAGCAGTTGTGGCTAGGAGCGTCCAACAAGATCCATGCGCATATATTGGACAAATATTGGACAGGGCCGATCCGAACCACAATAACCTTTTGATTTCCTTGGCGTCCCGTAGGGGATTCGAACCCCTGTTGGTGCCGTGAGAGGGCACTGTCCTAGGCCTCTAGACGAACGGGACAACCGGAAAGAGCAGTCTTCTATCCTGAACCATGGGAGACCTCAAGCACCGGCTTCCCAGCCCTCAACGCCCAACTTTACCAACTCAGCGAAACTCGACCTGCCTCCGCCCCGGTCGCGGGATCGATCAACACCACACGGTCCGTCCCGCCGCCCTGAAGCTGGACCGCCAGCCGGTCCCGAACCGCGGCGATGCCCACAATATGGGTCCCTACCGGCTCATCCAACGCCGCCGAAACCCATGCGGGCAACTGCGCGACAGGCGCAACGGGCGCCGACCAACGCCGAGCGATCGTGGTCACCAGTCCGGTCGTCCCGAGCACGATCAGCACAGCCATGACAACGACCATAATCTTCAGAGCCCGCATACCGTCTCCCATTCGAATCCAATCCGCGTTATCCCCTACCCTCATGTCAGCCGACAGCGAACACGCACCAATCCACATCACTGCCGCCACGGCGCATGCCGGCGAGCGGATTGACCGCTTCCTGGCCGACGCGCTCGGCAATCTCTCACGATCCCGAATTAAGGCTCTGATCGAGGAGGGCCGCCTGCGAGTGGAGGCAGGTCCAGTCATCCAGCCGGCCGAGCCGGTGCGGGCGGGCGTGACTTACACCCTGGACGTGCCAGCGCCGATTGCCGCAAATCCGCAACCCCAGGCCATCCCGTTCCCCATCCTCTACGAAGATGCGGACCTGATCGTGCTCGACAAGCCGGCTGGACTGGTCGTCCACCCAGCACCCGGCAATTTGGACGGCACCTTGGTGAACGCACTGCTCGCGCATTGCGGGCCAGGGTTCACCGGCATAGGGGCCGAACGGCGGCCGGGGATCGTACACAGGCTGGACAAGGACACATCAGGCGTCATGGTGGTGGCCAAGACACAGTTGGCCAACGACAGATTGACCAGCGCTTTCGCCGCTCGCGACCTCGACCGAGCCTACCTCGCCATTGTGTGGGGCTTGCCGGAGCCGTTGAGTGGCGAGATCGAAGGCGCCATCGGGCGAGATAAGCGCGACCGTAAACGCATGGCGGTGGTGGACCGCGGCGGCAAGTTCGCCCTGACGCGGTATCAGATAATGCGCGCCTGGCAAACCAGCGTCGCACTGGTGGAATGCCGGCTCGCAACGGGCCGGACACATCAAATACGTGTTCACTTCGCGGCCAAGGGGCATCCTCTTATCGGTGACCCCTTGTATCTTCGCCGCACCCCATCGGTCGCCAAGGCCGTCAATCAGCCACTTCGCGGCCAACTTCTGGACTTCCCAAGACAGGCTTTGCACGCAGCCAGTTTGGCGTTCGAGCACCCTCGCACAGGGCGTCTGCTGACCTTCGAGGCAGCCGTCCCCGCTGATATGCAACGCCTCCTCCTCGACATCGAGGGAATTCTTTCCCGCTGTTAACTATACGTTAATCTTGACAGGACTATTTTAGTCCTGTATACCTCCAACATCGAAGTAGGGGGATGCCCTTCTCGATGGGGACGTCCGGACACGCCACCGCCAGTGTGGGTGGGTAACCGGGACTTGAACTCCCAGCCTGCATCCAGATTGGCCTCAGTCACATTCACGCCGCGATCTTGCGCCACGGTTGGGCAAGCATATCGCGGTCTGGCGAAAGGAGTCTTCCTCGTGGCCTCTGCTGTTCTCAATATCGCCCCTGAAGGTAACCTCTCACGGTATCTTCAGGAAATCCGCAAGTTCCCGATGCTCACTCCTGAGGAAGAGCTATCGCTCGCCCATCAATGGCGCGACTCCCAGGATATGGAGGCGGCACACAAGCTTGTCACCTCCCATCTGCGACTTGTTGCAAAAATCGCCATGGGCTATCGCGGCTATGGCCTGCCGGTCGGTGAGTTGATCAGTGAAGGCAATGTCGGGATGATGCAGGCGGTCAAGCGGTTCGACCCCGACCGCGGCTTCCGCTTGGCGACATATGCGATGTGGTGGATCCGGGCGGCAATCCAGGAATACATCCTGCACTCGTGGTCGCTGGTAAAAATGGGCACCACGGCCGCGCAGAAGAAGCTGTTTTTCAATCTGCGCCGGCTGAAGGGGCAGATGCAGGCTATCGACGATGGTGACCTGCAACCCGAGCAGGTTGCAAAGATTGCTCGGGTACTGGACGTGCCGGAGCAGGATGTCGTCAGCATGAATCGCCGCCTCGCCGCGCCTGACCACAGCCTGAACGCCCCGGTGCGTCAGGACAGTGAAGGTGAGTGGCAAGACTGGCTGGTGGACGAGTTGGAGACACAGGAATCCGCAATCGCCGACCGAGAGGAACTGACCGGCCGCAAAGCCTTGTTGACCGGCGCTCTGAAGTCGCTGAACGAACGCGAGCGACATATCCTGATAGAGCGGCGCCTCAAGGATAACCCGACCACGCTGGAGGATCTGTCCCAGCAGTACAACATTTCGCGTGAGCGCGTTCGTCAGATTGAGGTCCGGGCATTCGAGAAACTTCAAAAGGCGATGAAGGCGCAGATCGCCGAGCGACGGCTGAATGCCGGCAATCGGCAGAGCGCACAGGCCGGCGAACACGTTTGATCTGGCACGATCGCACCTTGTCCGGCCCTCACTGGGCCGGGCAAGCGGCGAATCAAAGGTGCCTATCCTTTCAACAATTGAGACGTCTGGCCGAACAGAATCTTCCGTGCCTCGTCGGTATGTGGACCAGTGCGCCGCATCTCCTTTCCCAGGTCGACCCCACGTTGAACCGCCGGGCGTGATTTGATCCGCTCCCTCCAGCCGGACAAATTAGGAAAATCGACCAGCGACTGACCCAATGGCTTGGCGATCAGCACCCATGGCCAGGAGATCATGTCCGCGATTGAGTAATCGTCAAGGATGTAGTCCCGACCGTCCAGCCGGCGTTCCAGCACGCCGAGGCACCGATTGTATTCGCCAGCATACCTCTTGTGGGCGTAAAGATGGTCACCCTCCTGAACGCTTTTGGCATAGTTAACGAAATGGCTAAGCTGACCCGCCATCGGCCCTAGGTTGCCCACTTGCCAGAACAGCCATTCCAGGCATTCCTTTCGGCCCTTCGCGGTCGTCGGCATAAACCGGCCGGATTTCTCAGCCAGATGGATCAGGATGGCACCCAATTCGAACACCGGCAGTGGACCGTCCGGCGCGTCGTGATCGACGATTGCCGGCATACGGGCGTTCGGACTAATCGACATGAACGCGGGCGTGAACTGGTCGCCGGCGCCAATATTCACCGGTTTCAGCGTGTAGCGCAGGCCGGACTCCTCCAGCATGATGGAGACTTTCCAGCCATTCGGCGTGGGCCAGTAATAGAAGTCGATCACGCGGCACGCTCCTTCGATGCCAGAGCCTCAATTTCCGCAGCCGTGTAGCCGATTTCAGCCAGCACCTGGGCGGTCTGTTCGCCTAGGGCAGCTCCGCCCTGTCGGATTGCGGCGGGCGTGTCGGAGAACCGTGCGGCGGGCCGAGCTTGACGGATTCGTCCGGCCTGGGGGTGCTCGGATTCAACGATAATGCCATTGGCGACCACCTGCGGGTTAGACAGCATTTGCGTCCGCGTCAGGACTGGAGCGCAGGGCACGCCCTCCTGGGTGAGCCGGTCCAGCCACTCCTCCCCCCCGCGCGCCCGAAACGCCTCTTGGCTCATGGTCAGCCGTTCATTGATGTGTCGTTGGCGCAGTGCCGGGGTCTTGAACCGACTGTCCTCCAACCACTCCGGCTTCTCCAGTGCTCGGGTCAACGCGATCCATTCCCGGTCGGTCTGCACCGCAGCGCTGATCGGGAACGTAGCTGTCTCATAGATCAGGTCGATAAAGCTGGCTGCCTCCTGCTGCGGAATCTCCTCACCGACAAAGGTTTGGCTGCCCATGTCGGAGGCCCAGAGGAAGGCAATGATCGCGTCCAGCATGGACAGCCGGACATGCTGCCCCTTGCCGGTCCTTTCGCGGGCGAGAAGTGCGGCCGTGATGGCCTGCGCCGTGTTGTAGGCGGTCAATTTGTCCGGCACGATGGTGCGCACCAGGCGCGGGCGTTCGGTATCGGATCCAGCCTGGATTGAAGCGAGGCCGGAGACAGCCTGGATCAATGGATCATACACCGGCTTCTGCGCGTAGGGCCCAGTCTCGCCGAAGCCACTGATCGACACGTAGATGATCGACGAAGCAACGGCGCGAACCGCCTCCTCCCCCAGGCCCATGCGGTCGGCCACGCCAGGACGGAAGTTCTGCACGAGGACGTCAGCGGTAGCGACCAGGCGGAGCACCGCCCGAAGCGCGGCCGGATCCTTCAGATTTAGGGCGACGGAGCGCTTGTTGCGATTGTTGTTGAGGAACGAGGCGGAAAACCCGTTACGCCGATTATTGGCCGCCCTTGTGTGGTCGCCGCCGTCGGGGTTTTCCACCTTGATGACGTCAGCCCCCTGGTCGGCAAGGATCATGGTTGCCAAGGGTCCCGAGATCATTGAGGTCAGATCGACTATACGGTACCCGTCGAGCGGCCCTGGCATGGCATTTCCTTTGGCTTGTCCGGGCGAGGATATGAGCGCGGGGTCAGGCGTGCAAATCGTCGTCCCAGCAGTTTTGGCCGCCGCCCGGGGGCCTGCCGTCCATGGTAAAATCGAGGGCGCAACGTATCGATCAATACTTCTTTGGTTTAGACCCGACGCTTGCTCGAGTTGGGCGCACAGTCACGAGCAAAACTGATGATCCGCACACTTTGAACTTTGCACATCTCGAAATGTCGGAGAAACTAGAAGTTCCATGAGTACGGTTGAAGGCCATGTCGGATTCGGACTCTGTCTCAGTACGCCAACCTTATCATCTTGCGGACCATCGCACATACCTCGGCGTTTTAACGCTGATCGTCGGCGTAGCGTGCCTTGCACGTGTATTCACGCTGTTTACTGCTTCGATCGATGCCGACGAAGGTGTATATCTCGTCATGGCGCAGCAGTGGCAACATGGCGGATTGCCATACGTAGCGGTGTGGGACCAGCATCCGCCTGGACTTCCGGCGCTCCTCGTAGCCGTGCTCGACATCGTCTTCGATCCGGTGCTCGGCGCCCACCTTGCGGCATCGGCTGCGGTGATGGCTACGGCGATATTGATCCACCTGATATGCTGGCGCCACGCCTATAATGCTAGGGCTGGTCTGATCGCGGCGCTGCTTTATGTCATTTGTATTTCGCGCTGGCCCGGCCTCTCTGCAAATACTGAGATTTTCAACAACCTCTTGGTCACCTTTGCTAACTACCACCTGATTACGGCTGCACGTCGCCCATCCGGTCTGTCTCGCGCCGTAATGGCGGCGTTCGCGCTAGGTATAGGCCTGCAATTTAAATACGTGGTGTTTCCCGAGGCCGTGCTGCTCAGCCTTGCGTATTTGGTGGCGTCATATCGTCGCGACCGCGATCTCGGCAGTGCGAGTGTCGCTGCAGGGTTCATGATCCTTGCGGGATTACTGCCGACCGTTTTTGTGGTCGGGTACTTTTGGTCAAAAGGGGCGCTGCAAACCTTTCTCAGCGCGAACATCGGGGCTAACGTTACCTATGTGGCGTTGGTGCCACCCATACGCGAAATCGTCTACGACAGCGCGGGCGGCATGTTGCCGATTATTGGGGCTGTTCTAACCATCGGCTACGGTATCCTATCCAGAGCCAAGTGGCGGCCACGTTGGAGTGCCACTTCCTCCCTCCAAGCCTGGATTTTTCTGTGGATCGTCGCGGCAGCGCTTGATGTCTGCCTTCCAATGAAATTTTTCCGGCACTACTTCTTCGCCTTGTACCCACCGGTCTGTCTTGGCGCCACGCTCGCTCTGGACGCCTTGGCGGCGGGCCGGCGCAAGTCATTCGCTTATGGCCTGGTTGCTTTGCTGGCGATCCCGGTCACACTCTGGGTAATCGGCATCGTAAGGGCAGCACCATGGGTAGGGGAAGACGTGCCCCGCAATATCGCCGAAATCGTTCAGCAAGCGGGGGCTCGCGACGGGGATCTCTATGTCTACAGGTATCAGCCCGTTATCTACGCGCTGGCGAGGCTTCGGCCCCCCACGCCTTATGTTATGACATTGGAAATATCCGAATTCAGTGAGAGCGCTCACACTGATGGGGTCGCCGAGATGGAACAGATCATGGGGGGTCGGCCGCGTTTCGTCGTCAAGTCAGAAGGGGCACTCGCTAACTCAGCAGAAGCCGTCGACAACGTCCTGACACGCAGCCTGACTCAATACAGATTGATCCACACCTTTCAGGACAGAGCGGATCGCTCAGTGATCGACCTATATGAACGCCAGGACGGGCCTATATAGAAGATAGTTTTTCCGTTGGGCGGCCTGACCGTGGATCGGGACGCCCGCGACGGTCGTAGTTCTCCGAGTGGCACAGCAAGTGCTTACTTTTGGCCAGTCCACGGCCCGGAGGGCCACATGCCCGATCCCAAGATGCTCTTTCACATGATCCAGGAGGTCCCAAACCCGTGGCACCCTTCAGCCACGCGGTGGAGTGTGATGGTTGGGTTTTCGTCACCGGCCAGATGCCCGACAGCCCCGCCAGTCCAGGCGTGCTGCCTGATGGGATTGAGGCGCAAATGCGCAATGTGATGGCAAATCTCACCACCGTCCTCAACGGGATCGGCCTCGGCCTGGAACACGTCACCATGGTGCGGATCTATCTGACCCGGTTTTCAACAGACTACGCGCCCGATGAACGAGGTATATAGCACGTTCTTCCCCGAGGGACGTCCTCCTGCGCGCACCTGTATCGGCACTACCGGCCTCGCCTATGACGCGCGTATTGAGATCGATATGATCGCCCGCCGCCCCACTTGAGCAAGCCTGCGCGAGACAGCACCCATCACGGCTCGGCGCGATACCCGTCCGTCAAGGTACGCAGGAAAACTACCAGATCGTCCACATCCGCATCCGAAAGGAGCCGTCGCGGGCCGAAGGGCAGCTCCGTAGATACGTTTTGTATATATACCATTGGCAGGTCGTTGAATTTTAACACGGTCCCGTCCGGCGCCGATGGGTACCACCTTCCTGGCTCAATATCGCGTTGTGCATAGAATGCCACCGCGTCTCGCAACGTGTGAAAAGCGCCGTTGTGGTAAAAGCTTTGTTTCAAAGCGACATTCCGCAGTGTCGGCGTCTTGAACAGGCCGCAATATTCCCTGCGCCCAGTCAGATCACGCCGTTCCGGACCGCAGAGGCCCAGATCGAAATAGGTTGGAACGTCGTTGGCCGGAATCTCGGCGTTGCGCGTGATTCCAAGCGCTACGAAGCCAAAATCAGTAAACAAAGGCGGCCTCCCATCCCTCATGACCGCGCTTTTGTGGCACTGTGCGCAGTTGCCCTTTGCTCTACTGTTGAACACCTCAAGCCCTCGAGCCTCCTGCGGCGTCAAGATGGCGAAACCCCGCAGGACGGCATCGTATTTACTGCTGAACGGACTAAACACCGAGGGAGTCTGTTGATAAAATTCCAGCGCCTCGGTAATCGCGCCGAATGCGCGCTCTGTGTCTGCGAAAATGTCTTGCCCGTACAAGCGCCTAACCTCGTTCGCGTAGCCAGCGCGTGCAGCCACGGCAACGACCGCGTCGGGGTTAGCGTTCGCCATCTCATTCTTGTCCAACAATGGAAGGGCCGCCTGAGCTCGCGCCCGATCTACGCGACCGTCCCAATCGCGGCCACCGGTTGGTCCTTGATCAACGCTCTCGTCGCCCTCGTCCTCGGATTCGTAGTAATGCTCTGTGAATGCTGGCGTATCCTGACCGTACATCAGGCTTGGCACAGCCCTGACCCCTGGCCGGCGTAAGTCGGGACCACCCAACTGCACCGAAAGCGCGTTTGGCGCCGAGAACCCGTGGGCCGGATCGTGGCAGCTCGAACAAGCCATACGTCCCGATGCCGACAGCGCCGGATCGAAGAACAGCGAACGCCCCAGGGCAGCGATCGCCTCCGCCCGGGCGTAGGCGGCCGCGGGAGAGGGCGTCGGATCCCACGGCAATGGCGGCGTTTCCGCTGCGATTGGTCGTGCAAACCAAACCAGCATAATCGGCACGATCCACACGCGCATCATTCGGGCGATCTTATCACCGGATCCTGTTGCTCACCAGATACAGACTATGTTCCATTTGGCCATCGACGAACGGGCATACCGCTCTATATCCGGCTACGGCCAATGCGCGAGGATGTGGAATGCTGAAATTGCCGGCGCTGGCGACAACGATCGTGGCAGCCCTCGCTGCAACCTGCCGGACAACGGCCGCGACCCCCGACTATGCGGCCATCCAAACGCTCGTCGTGATCTATGCCGAGAACCGCAGCTTCGACAATCTGTATGGCACTTTCCCCGGCGCCAATGGCTTGGCGAAGGCCTCGCCTCAGTCCATCACCCAACTCGACCGCGACGGCAGGCCGATGAGCGGGTTGCCCGCGATCTGGGGGGCACCGGGAGCAAGGTTTTGCAAGGCGCTCCGCTAGCCCCTATCGGCCTGACCGAGGGCCAAACCGCGGTGTTCCTGAACAGCTTCAATCATCCGTATGATGTCGCCGCTTTGTATCATATTGGGGGACCGGCCGACGCCGACCCGCTGCGCTATACCAACCGAGACCTCTGGCATCGGTTCTACGAGCACCAGATGCAGATCAACGGGGGCGCCAACAACATGTTCGCCGCATGGTCGGACTCCGGCGGCATGACGATGGGGTACTTCACCCCTCAGCCCGAATCTGACGCGCCGCTCTGGGACTGGGCCCGTCAATACGTCTTGGCGGACAACTTCTTTCAGGGTGCGTTCGGCGGTTCGTTCCTGAACCATTTTTTCCTGATCTGCTCGTGCGCCCCTTATTACGGCCATGACGGCCACAACCCTAACGACGGCGGCAAGGATCCCACTGGAACGATCGTCGGGGCTGATGGTGTAACACTGGTTGCCGCGCCGAATTCGCCCGCGTCGGCGCTCGACGGGCGACCGGTGTTTGCGGCCTCGGGTAATCTGACGCCGGATTTCTACGCGGTAAACACGATGATGCCGCCCTATCCGCCCAGCGGCGAAGCTGATCCAGGCCAGCAATCCGTGGATTTGGCATCGGCGTCAGCGCTGGTGCCGCAAACCGAGACGACGATCGGCGATCTGCTTACCAACGCACGCGTGGGGTGGGCCTGGTATGCCGGCGCCTGGGATTTTGCGCTGTCACATCCGCCGTTTGCCGCCGGCGCATCTCGGGCGAGCCCGAACTTCCAGTATCATCATCAACCGTTCAACTATTTCGCCGCGTTCGATCCTGTGACGCCTGATGGCAAGGCGAACCGGGCGGCGCATCTGCTAGACGCCGGGCTGGTGACCGATCCGGGACTGCTCCCGGCCTCGCGCTTCTTGGACGACATCCAAACCGGCGCGCTTCCCCCCGTTACGTTCTACAAGCCCCAAGGATCAATGGACCAGCACGCTTCCTACGCCAACATCACTGACGGCGAACGCCATATCGCCACGCTGTTGACGGCGCTGAAGGCCAGCCCGCAATGGGATCATATGTTGATCGTGGTGACCTACGACGAGTTCGGCGGTTGGTGGGATCATGTCGCGCCGCCCAAAGCCGACCGGTGGGGTCCCGGAACGCGAATTCCGGCCCTCATTATTTCGCCCTACGCGAAGAAGGGGGTCGTGGACCATACCCAATACGACACCACGTCGATCCTCCGGTTCATCACCAACCGATGGAATCTGCCTGCGCTGCCCGGACTTACCGAGCGCGACCGTGCCTTAGCGGCGCATCATCAACCGGAGCTCGGGGATCTGACCGGGACGCTGCTGCGACAGTAGCTGAAGCTATATTAGTATTGTCAAGTAACAAATAGACCGGCTTGGCTGTCTGCCTCGGAGCAGGCCGGCGCTCTCTTCGCATCTTCGCCGACTTGGCGCATTATACAAAGGGCGCGCGCGTGCGCGCCCGGAAACACCAAGGAGCAGTGACCCAATGATCCACGTCGTCGCCATCATCACCGCCAAGCCAGGCAACCGCGATGCGATCCTCGAGGCGTTCCGGGCCAACGTGCCGGCCGTCCACGCAGAGGCAGGCTGCATCGAATACGGGCCGGCAATCGACACGGCGGACGCCGGACGCATTCAGACAGCGTTTGGCCCGGACACTTTCGTGGTATTGGAGAAATGGGAGAGCCTGGACCACTTGAAGGCACACGGCGCCTCCGCTCACATGGCCGCTTATGCGGCAAAAACCAAAGACCTGATCGCCAACCGCGTCATCCACGTTCTGTCGCCCGCCTGAACAGCCAACGCCGTTCGGCTGCGGCCGGACGGTTTCGTCTGCGGACATATCGATGACGGTCTACTGCCGCCCGCACTTTAACGGGCTGCAAGGGGTGATGTGGCCGGCATGCAGAATTAGCCAGGCCGGTGCTATCGGTGACCGAACATCCACCGTTAGCCGATGGGATCGTTCGCGCAGTTCCTATGTCGCGGCCGAAACTCTTTAACAAACGCGGCCCCAATCCGTGGGACGCAGTGAACAAGGCTAGCCGACGTCGTCTCCTTCGTGGTGCCTCGACGCCAACGTAGCGCCGAGGAACTGCAGCGTTGGCCTAGCACGACGCGTCACTGTCCCGTCTGGTTTGCATCGGGAACACTGGTAAAGGTTCCATCTTTGTTGCGGCGCACGGTCTCGCCCGGCTTGACTTCGTGTACCTCCTTCTTGGGCACAGGCCCTGCGGGAGTGTTGACAATGTCCGGCGCACCGGCCAAGTCGGGCTTCTTATCCGTGGCATTTTTCTCAGCGTCGCTGGCCATCTGATTCTCTCCTGTCCCGCTGGTCGAGGGTGGGGTCGCGGCTTCGTCCTCAGCTATTGGCCGAAGCAGACCTTGCAACATGAACAAGACTATCAGGATAAGCGCAGTGTGCGACATTAATACCTGTGTCCGTACCGGAAAACTTTCACGTGATCAAGAAGGCATCAGCTTTTGTAGGAAAGCCGCACATCTTGGAAGGCGTAACAACAATAGGCTTGCAGCGATCCAAATGTCCTTGTATTGGTTGTGCAGGTCTGGGTCGGTCTCTCGTGACGACAGGATGTCCTCCGTTTGGAAGAGCGGAGCGGACAGCAAGATTTACTGAACAACAAAACCAAGCAATACCCAAGGGGACATTCGTTGTCGAATGTCACCATGTGGATGCGATGCGCGAAGTACGGTTGTTTGCGTGATGTCGATCATGGCGAAACCTGCTTCAGTGCTGGATAACTGACAGATCGTTCTCACACCTGAGGAAACATTTCATGGCTGAAGAGCAGGTCATCACCCCGGGCGGCGCCCGGCCTAAATCGCTTGTGTACCAAATCGAACCAGGACACACATTGCGCATGGCAGGAGACCGTGTGCAGAAGTTCCATCCAAACGGAACCATGGTCGCGGACCTTGGTGCGATTGCTCCACGGCCTGGGCCACTCCCGCTGATGCCGCGGAATGTTGTTGTACCGGAAGCTACAGAACCGGCGCTGGGTAGCGGGTGGATCACCTACGCCGGGTGGAGTAACAACAGCGGACAACCAATCTCATCCTTCAGAACCACTTGGGTTGTACCGCCGGCACCGAGCACGAACTCCGGACAGCTAATCTACTTGTTTAACGGAATTCAGAACTCGACAATGATTTACCAGCCCGTGCTGCAATGGGGCAATAACGGCGCGTTCGGTGGCAACTATTGGGTGGTAGCGAGCTGGTACACGGATGGCCAGGGAGGTCAGGCGTTCCACACCACGCCAGTTAACGTCAACGTCGGCCAAATGCTTGTCGGAGTCATGACACTGACGAGCCAGTCAGCAGCCGGATTCACCTACAACTGCAGCTTCCAGGGCATTGCCAATACTGGCCTGCCCATCCAAAACGTCCAGCAATTGACCTGGTGCGCCGAGACGCTGGAGGCGTACAACGTTCAACGCTGTTCGGACTATCCGGACTGCCAGTTCACCGCCATGCTCGATATTGCAATCGCCTGCGGTTCAACAACTCCTACGATCTCGTGGTCGCCGCAGAACGCGGTCACCGATTGCGGCCAACACTGCAACGTCGTCAGCAACTCCGCGACCTCCGGCCAGGTCGATCTCTGCTACGAACAATTCGGCGCGGCCCTGACGCGTGTTGCCAGTGTCGCTTGCAACTCGGACGGTCGGTTGGAGGTGTTCGGTGTCGGCACGGACAATGCGCTATGGCATAACTGGCAGCAGGCTCCGGCCGCCGGCCCATGGTCAGGCTGGGCATCACTAAACGGTGTTATTACCAGCGATCCATCAGTCTTCGTGAATTCGGATGGGCGGCTGGAAGTGTTCGCTCGCGGCACCGACGACGCACTATGGCACATCTGGCAGCAGGCGCCGCATGCTGGCCCATGGTCCGGCTGGGCGTCGCTCGGCGGTCTCATCACCACCGATCCGGCGGTAATCGATAATTCCGATGGCCGACTGGAGGTGTTCGCCCGCGGCACCGACAATGCGCTGTGGCATATCTGGCAAGGCGCGCCGCATGCAGGCCCGTGGTCGAGCTGGGCCTCGCTCGGCGGTGTTATCACCAGTGATCCGTTGGTTGCGTTGAACTCGGATGGCCGGCTGGAGGTGTTCGCCCGCGGCACTGACAATGCGCTGTGGCACATCTGGCAGGAGGCGCCTCATGCGGGGCCGTGGTCGAGCTGGGCCTCGCTCGGCGGTGTCATAACCAGCGATCCTGAAGTGTTTCAAAATTCCGACGGCCGGCTGGAGGTGTTCGCCCTGGGCGCCGACAATGCGCTGTGGCACATCTGGCAAGAGGCGCCTCATGCAGGCCCATGGTCGGCCTGGGCGTCGCTTGGCGGGATTATCACCAGCGATCCGGCAGTCGTCGACAACTCGGATGGCCGTCTCGAGGTGTTCGCTCGCGGCACCGACAATGCGCTGTGGCACATCTGGCAAGAGGCGCCTCATGCAGGCCCATGGTCGAGCTGGGCGTCGCTTGGCGGAATCATCACCAGCGATCCAGCAGCCATCGACAACTCGGACGGCCGTCTGGAGGTGTTCGCCCGCGGCACCGACAATGCGCTGTGGCACATCTGGCAAGAGGCGCCTCATGGCGGACCGTGGTCGAGCTGGGCTTCGCTAGGTGGGATTCTGATCGACGATCCAGCTGCGGGCTAATGCGAAAGCATTTCCGGCATTGAAGACAACAAGAGGCGGCAGCAGTCGCCTCTCGGTGGTCTCGATAGCGTCGAATTGACTACGTAACAGCAATTCAAAGCGCCAAGTTACAACCCAAACCGCTCCAGCAACGCCAGCGTCCGCGTCGGCATCCGCGGCCTCGCGGTCATGAACGCTCGCAAGTCAACTGGATGATCGATATCCAACCCGATCCCCGGCAATCGGAGGATGGTCGGCTTGATCCCCTGCTTCCGCGAGGCCGTCAGGTGCGGAAAAAAACTGTTGTCGCCGAAGCGGAGTGGAACCGAGAACGGCGGCGCGCACAACACCGCGTTCGAACCCAGGTCATCGTGTGCCGGGACGATGGTGAATGACGGTGCCGGAGGACACGCCGCAACCACCGTGTCGACCTCAGCCGAGGTCACGCGCGGAATATCCCCCGGCATCGTCAGCATCGCCCCCTTCCCTTCAGCCACCAGCACGCGAGCCATCCCGTTGACCGCCCCTGTGTGGCCGTCGAGCGCGCCCTCGGTGACGACCCGGGCGCCATAACGGGTCGCCAATTCCGTTGCGACCGGGTCGATCGTGTTCACCAGGATACCGGCCAGGCGCGTCGCGCCGGCCATAGCGGCCAACACGTCCTCTAGCATAGTCGCAGCCAAGACTTCCCGCTGCTCCGGTGTAAGCAGGGACCCAGTTCGCGCTTTCGCCCCGGTGAACGCCTTGACCGGAACGGCCGCCCAAACATCGATCATGGAACTTCGATCACCGGCTGCTGTGCCGGAGCCCACGCAGTTCGCGCCGGCGCAAGACGGCGGCGGCGTCAAGGACGATCTTTGCCAATGCCTCGCGGTCCTCAATCGTCGTCATCAGCGTTTGCGCCAACGTCACCCGAGCATCGATGGATACAACTTCGGACATGTCAGCGTGGTCGATCACGTAGCCATCAAGCAACTCGGCATATCGCTGCGCAACAGTACCGGCCGACGGATCGAGACCCAGTTCCGTCATCATCTTCGCTGTCGGCCCCTTGACCGCCCGCCCCGCGATAATTGGCGAAACAGCAATGATCGGGGCCTTGCAGGCCATCAACGCGTCCCTCACGCCGGGAATAGCCAGGATCGGCTCCACGCTGATGAACGGGTTTGATGGACAGATCACCACCGCCCCCAGCGCCGGATCGGCCAATGCCGCGATGAACCGGGAATGCGGTTTAGCCGCACCCGCACCCTGGAACTGGAGTTGGCTTACTACCGGCTCACACCGCCGATGAACGAAGTATTCCTGGAAATCGAGCCACCCGAGGTCGGTCAGCAACCGCGTCCGCACCGGATCATCCGTCATCGGCACGACTGCGGGACCAACCCCCATTCGCCGGCACAGATCGGCGGTGACTGCGGACAGACTTTCGCCCGCCTTCAGCCGCCTGGTGCGCTCCACGTGCAAGGCCATGTCGCGGTCGCCCAGACGGAACCAGGTCTGGCCGCCAAGAGCCTCCATCGTCTCCATGAACGACCAGGTCTCGTCATGCCGCCCCCAGCCAAGCTCGCGGTTCGCCAGCCCGGCCAGCGTATAAGCAACCGTATCGATATCCGGCGATATCGATAGCCCGAGATGCTCGAAATCGTCGCCGGTGTTGACGACGACCAGAAGGTCCTCATGGGGCATGATGCGCGACAGACCAAGCGCCAGCTTGGCGCCTCCAACCCCGCCGGATAGTGCAATGATCATGGGGCGATAATCACGGGGCAATGATCACTGGAACAGATCCTCCTCGGGCGGGCGTATCACGTCCGCTACCGGCATCTCACGCGCAGTCCAGGTCAGGCCACGCACGACGACGACAGGTTGCGCTTCCGCCGCTTGACCCTGCAACAACGAAGCGGCGGCGGCAATCTCATCCGCGAAGCCAATGATGCTGACTTCCAGCTTGCGACCGAACAGATCTGGCTGACCGCGCAGGTCGATAACCGATGGAATGCCGGCTGAGCCTATCGCTACCCCGGCAGTGCCACGGCGCCAGGGGCGGCCGAAGCTGTCGCTGATCACAACGCCCACATCCGCCCACCTCGCCAGCGCGGTCCGAATCGCTTGGGCCGAGCCGTCTGGGTCTAGTGGCAGCAGGAGGGCGCGGTGGTGGCCATCCGACGCCGCGACATTGGATTGGTCAACACCCGCATTCGCCATCACGAAGCCCAATCGGTGCTGCATGATCATCAGGTTCGGGCGGCTGCGGACGACCTTCGTCGACTCCGACAACACCACCTCGACGATCCCCGGGTCCTTGCCGACCTCAGCCGCCAGCGCGATCGCCTGGGCCGACGGGACGACGTCACCGAGATCGACGGTGCGGCCCTCGGCTTTCGACACGATCTTCTGCGCGACCACCACCACGTCGCGGTCACGCAGCGTTTCGCCGGCGCGGTTGAGGCTGGCCAGGATCATCGCCGGCAGATCATCGCCGGCTTGCACCATCGGCAGACCGGGTAACGCGAACAATTCCAGCCGAGCCGTCATGGTCGAAACCGATTTTGGGCGACCGCAATGGTGGGCGCTTCAACGACCAGCTGATTTCCCCCGCCCATCACAGCCATCCGCGCTTCGATTGTTAGAGGGTAGATGGCCGGGGCATGCCAGGCGATGGCCAAGTGCCGACGCATCTAATTCTACCCGAAGCGCCGGCGCAGCAGCGGCAGCACCGTTTCCCCGTAGATCTTCAGGAACCGAGCTTGATCGTTGCCGGGAGCGTGAAACACCAGGTGGCGGAAGCCCATATCGATGTATGGCTTTATCTTCTCGATGTGCTCCTCGGGATCCGAGGACACGATCCAGCGGCTCGCCGCTCGCTCGACCGGCAGAGCGTCAGCAAGCCCTTCCATCTCCTTCGGGTCGTGGACCCGCATCTTCTCTTCCGGGGTCAGCGCCAGAGCGGCCCAGATGCGTGTATCGTCCAGTGCTCGTTGCTTGTCCGTGTCGAATGACACTTTCATCTCGATCATCCTGTCAAAATCGGGCTTTTGCTTGGATGACAACCCCAATCCCTCGGCGACATTCGGCAGCAGCGTCTCAGTGTAGAGATCCCATTTCTTCCCGCTTGTGCAGATGAATCCGTCGCCCATGCGGCCCGCGTATTTGGCAATCTGAGGGCCGGCACCGGCCACATAGATCGGCAACGGTGCGCCGGGCTTGTCGTAGATCGTGGCGTTCTGGGTCTTGTAATATTCGCCCTCGAAAGTCACGTGGTCCTCGGCCCAAAGCTTGCGGATCAGGCTGATCGCCTCACGCAGCCGAGCAAAGCGCTCCTTCATTTCGGGCCAAACCATACCCGTGGATGGGACTTCGTTCAGGCCCTCGCCGGTGCCGACGCCCAGGATCAGGCGCCCCGGAAACAGCGAACCCAAAGTCCCAAATACTTGAGCAACCACCGACGGGTGATAACGGAAGGTTGGTGTCAACACGCTGGTCCCCATGACGATCCGCTGCGTACTGGCGCCCAGGGCGCCCAGCCAGGCCAACGCCGACGGCGCATGCCCGTCGGTGTGCCGCCAGGGCTGGAAGTGATCGCTCACGAAGACGGAATCGAACCCCGCCTGCTCCGCCGCGACGGAGAAATCAAGCAAAAGCCTCGGAGCAAACTGCTCCGCCGACGCCTTATATCCAAGCTTCAAGGTCATGGACCTGTCTCCTTCAGTTGGCCGCAGGCTACCGCCGAGCCGATGTCGCGGCAATCCAAGTCCATCAGGTCGCATAGACCTAGGATCCCGAATGCGAACCATCTGCGCACATGCTGACGTCAATTTAGGCGGTCGAGCCGAGCTTTGATCGCCTACCCAGCCAAAACAGCCGTGCTGCTATGCGGCATAGGCTTTGCCTCTGTGTCACGCATGTGTAACTGCGAAACAAGTAAGTGAAGGTCCGCCTGGCCGGCGACGATGCGGCACAGCCCAGTGAGGTCGCGCGAACGCTAGCCACCGGTTCGACACCGACAGGCGTCCATCCGCGAGCCCAGGCGCTTACCGGAAACGCCAACCCTTGCCACGCCATCACTAGTGCTCAGCCTACTGTCGATGTCGCTATGCAACTCACAAACACCAAACAAGGGGACGCGGGATGAGCAAGCCGATCCGTCTCGGCCTGTTGCGACTGGTCGATAGCGCGCCGCTCATCTTTGCGGACGTCAGCGGTCTATTTCGCAACCAGGGCATCGACGTGGAGATCAGCGTCGAGCCTTCATGGGCGAACATCGCTGATAAAATGACTAACGGCGCGCTAGATGCCGCGGTAATGCTTCCGCCGTTGGTCCTCGCGGCCTGCGCCGGGTTGCTTGGGCCGAAAGCGCGGTGGGTAGTACCGTTGTCACTCAGCCAGGGCGGCAATTCTATTGTTGCAAGTAACGAAGCTGCGGCCGCATTGATCGAGAATGAACTGACGCCGCGGCCGGGCCTCTTGCGGTGGCTGCGCGCTCAGCAGCAGAGGCCGCGGTTTGCGGTGGCGCACGCCTTCTCCACGCATAATTTGCTGCTACGCTATTGGCTGGCATCCGGCGGTGCCTCTCTGGACCGGGATGTCGAAACTGTCGACATTCCGCCGGAGGACGTGGTGGAGACCCTTGCCGCTGGCAGCATCTCGGGGTTCTGCGCCGGCGCGCCGTGGGGCGATGTAGCGGAAGCGCGACAGGCGGGACGGATCCTGATCGGGACATCGGCGATCTGGCCGTTCCACCCCGAGAAATGCCTTTGTGTAGGGGAAGCCTGGGCGTCAGCCAATCCGGACCCGCTGCACCATTTACTTCGCGCCGTGCTGCAGGCCCAGGGCTTCTGCGACCAGCCTGGCGAGGCGGCCGGGATCGCCGCGTTGTTGGCTAAACCAAATGGATTGGGACTGCCGGAGGCAGCCTGCCGGGCGGCTTTGCCTGGGGGGTCGGGGGCGGAGTTGATCCGGTTCCATACCGGGGAAACTTGGTTCCCGGCACGCGCCCACGCACTTTGGTTCCTCGGACAAATGCGGCGGTGGGGATGGCTGGATGAGCATGCTGATGTCGAAGCGCTTGCCACGCAGGTCTATCGGCCGGACCTTTTGGCCTCGGCGGTCGATGCCGAGGGTCTCTACCCTGCCGCGGGACTGCCCGCGCTTGAGGGAACCGCGATGCTGCCGATGCCCGACGACGATACGTTCGCGCCCCGAGGAAGGAGATGAGGTCGAAGAAATTTAATGACGCATCGGGAGGCGCCCATTAACGTCATTCTGTCGCCAGTCGCCGGCCACAGGCAAGGCAAAACCGAAATTCGTCACGGAAGCCCTCCCAATCGGCTCAGCGCCCGACGCAGGTCATCCTTGATGTCATCGACATCTTCGAGACCGATCGAGACGCGGATGACACCATCGGTAATGCCTAGCCGTCCACGCTCCTCCTCGCCAATGCGCATGTGTGTGGTTGTCGCCGGATGGGTGGCGAGCGATTTCGAATCGCCTAAATTGTTCGACAGAGCAATCAGTTGGAAGCCGTTCATGACCTGGAACGCACCGGCCTTCCCACCCTCTACCTCGAATGTGACCACAGTGCCACCGCCGGTCATTTGCTGCCGAGCCAAAGCCTGCTGTGGGTGATCGGCCCGCGTCGGATACCATACGCGGACGACGCCTCTCTGTTCCACCAGGAAGTCGGCGATCGCCGCGGCCGAGCAGCCTGCCGCATCGACCCGCAGCGCTAGAGTTTCGATACCCTTGAGCAAGAGCCACGCGTTAAATGGCGACAACGCCGGGCCTGTGTTACGAATGAACGGCTGCAGCACCTCGTTAATCCATTTCTTGCCGCCGAGCACAGCCCCGCCCAGCACCCGCCCCTGGCCGTCCATGTGCTTGGTGCAGGAGTATACTACGACATCGGCACCCAACTTGAGCGGCTGCTGGAGCAAGGGCGTGGCGAAAACATTGTCAACCACGACGATCGCGCCCGCCGCATGCGCCATTTCGGCCACTGCCGGCAGGTCCACCAGTTCCAGCATCGGATTCGAAGGCGTTTCCAGCAGCACGAGGTTGGTCGGACGTGACAGCGCTGCCTTCCATTGGGCGAGGTCGTGGCCATCGACAAATTCCGCCTCAATGCCGAATTTCGGCAACAGCGTGGAGACGATCCAGTGGCAGGACCCGAACAACGCTCGTCCGGACACGACCCGGTCACCGGTTTTCAGATGCGATAGCAGCGCCGCGTTCACTGCGGCCATTCCGGTAGCGGTCGTGCGACAGTCCTCGGCCCCCTCTATCAGGCATAGTCGCTGCTCCAACATGCTCAATGTCGGATTGGCGAAGCGGGAATACTGATAGTGTTCGATCGTTCCCGCAAAGGTCGCCTCAGCCTGTTCGGCGTCGTCATAAACGTAGCCGGAAGTCAGATACAGCGCTTCCGCGGTTTCGCCATGGACAGAGCGCTGTATGCCCCCGTGGATCAGGCGGCTGGCAGGACGAAGGCGCGATGGATCGAGGATCATATGTCAGGGCCCCTGTAAGCGACGGCCCGACCGTTGAGCAGTGTGGGAGAGGAACTGACCCGACACTGGCCTCTTTAGCGCGCTTGTTTAACCTCGCCGCAATCCGGCCGGACAAATCACGAGGGCCGGAAACCTCCGGCAGTTTCCTCGTAGGGCAAAATCCATCAGTCCGTCAATGGCGCTACGGGCTTGCTGGCAAGGGCCACCGCGGGACTTCTAATTTCGACCCGAAGCTACCTTCTTACAGTAATATAAAATATCGGCGATCGTCGGCGTCATATAATCGGTCTTCTGTCTCTAAATGTACTCTGTTGCCAATGTCAATTTTGTTTCGGCGTTAACGGCATTCTGGCTACCCGCGCCTGCTTTGATCGAAACGGCGCTTAGGGGTATCACGCAGGCAGCGCACCCAAGCATGGTCACACCATACGGGCCTGACGCAAGGCCGCGGCAATAAAACCGGCAAATAACGGATGCGGAGCGAACGGTTTCGACTTCAACTCAGGATGATATTGCACGCCGACAAACCAAGGGTGTTCGGGCAGCTCAATGATCTCCGGCAGGACGCCATCCGGAGACATGCCGGAAAACCGCAGTCCTGTCGCTTCCAGGCAGCTTCGAAAATTGACATTCACCTCGTAGCGGTGGCGGTGGCGCTCCTCGATCATCGCCGCACCGCCATAGATTGACCGGACGAGACTGCCCTCACCGAGCATTGCCGGGTAGGTTCCCAGCCGCATCGTGCCACCCTTGGCGTCGTGTTCGGAGCGGCGCTCGATCTGGTTTCCGCGCGCCCACTCGGTCAGCAGTCCGACGACCGGAGTATCGCTCGGACCAAACTCGGTAGAAGACGCTTCCTGCAAGCCGGCCAGATTGCGGGAGGCCTCGATCACCGCCATCTGCATGCCAAAACAGATCCCGAAGAAGGGCACCTTGTGCTCTCGGGCAAAGCGTACTGCCTCAATCTTACCGGGAGTGCCACGCTCGCCGAAGCCGCCAGGCACCAGGATGCCGTGCACGCCCTCGAGGCGGTGGACGGCGCCGGGCTGTTCGAAGATTTCGCTGTCCACCCAGTCCAACGTCACCTTTACCCGATTGGCGATGCCGCCGTGGGTCAGCGCCTCGGCCAAAGACTTATAGCTGTCCAGCAGATTTGTGTATTTGCCGACGATGGCGATCCGCACCTCGCCTTCCGGTGCCTGCACGATCTCAACGATCCGCTTCCACCGCCGTAAATCCGGTTCACCCTCGAAAGTCAGCCCAAAATGGCGCAGCACTTCGTGATCCATGCCCTCCGCGTGATAGGCGATTGGGACCTGATAAATCGTGGCAACGTCCAGGGCGGGGATCACGGCGGCCGGGCGAACATTACAAAATAGCGCAATCTTCCGGCGCTCATTGTCCGGGATCGGCCGGTCACATCGGCACAGCAGCATCTGGGGCTGGATGCCGACGTTCAGCAATTCCTTGACCGAGTGTTGAGTCGGCTTGGTCTTCAGTTCGCCAGCCGAGGGAATGTAGGGCACCAGGGTCAGATGCACGAACATCGCGCCCTCGGGACCCAGCTCATTGCCTAACTGGCGAATGGCCTCCAGGAACGGCAGGCTCTCGATGTCGCCGACGGTTCCGCCGATCTCAACCAGCACGAAGTCGAAATCGGCAGTTTCGCGCAGCACCGCTTCCTTGATGGCATCGGTGATGTGCGGGATCACCTGCACAGTTGCGCCGAGATAGTCCCCCCGTCGTTCCTTGGCGATCACGTCCTGGTAGATGCGGCCGGTTGTAGCGTTGTCGAGCCGGGTGGCATGGACACCGGTGAAGCGTTCGTAGTGCCCCAGATCGAGATCAGTCTCAGCCCCATCATCGGTGACGAAGACCTCGCCGTGTTGATAAGGAACTCATAGTGCCAGGATCGACATTCAAATACGGGTCGAGCTTTCGCAGTTTAACCGTGAAGCCGCGAGCCTGCAGCAGCGCCCCAAGCGCCGCGGCGGCGATTTCTTTGCCCAGGGATGAGACCACGCCGCCAGTAACAAACACATATCGCGTCATGGGCGCCCACAATAGCGAACCGAATCGGGCCGGGGAAGCTCGATGATGAAATTTCAGGCAAGTGTCGAGCGATCAGTGCGTGAAGATCCGGCAAGCGAGGAGGGAAAACTCTGTTGCAGCGCATGCCTGAACGAACGATCAGTACGGTGATCTCAGCATGGCTGAAGGATCAATTCGTCGGGGCTGACGGACCTGGCGGCGCGGCTGGCGGCGGCGGTGACGGTGCGGTCGTCGATGCAGGCGCCGGCGTATCGAGGATCGACCGTCCGGGCGCCGCTGACGTGCCGCGATCCAGCAGCGCCAACGTCAAGGAAAGGCCCATGAATATCACCGCGAGCACCGCCGTGGTGCGGGTCAGCAGGTTGGCTGTGCCGCGACCCGACATGAACGAGCCCATACCCTGAGAACTACCGATGCCCAGGCCACCGCCCTCACTGCGCTGGATCAGCACGACGCCGATCAGGGCGAGGGTAACAAATAGATGGATAATCAGCAGGACTGTGCTCAACGCGCGGGACTTTCGAAATAGCTGGCGGCGATCGCCTCAGCGCATCGCCGCGCGCCTCTTACCCGCCCTTAGCGGCGCGGGCAATCGCCAGAAAATCATCTGGCTTCAGGCTGGCGCCACCCACCAGCGCTCCGCCGACGTTGGGGGCACCGAGCAAAGCCGCGGCATTAGCCGGATTGACGGAGCCGCCATAGAGGATGCGGATGCCGTGTCCCGAGTTGCCGAACTGGCGAACCAACTCCTCACGGATAAAACCATGCATCAGGGCAACGTCTTCGCTCGTGGCGGTCTTGCCGGTGCCAATTGCCCAAACGGGTTCATAGGCGACAACGCCGGTGAAGGGTTTCGGCAGGCTCCCAGCGAGTTGCCAGCCGACGACCTCGGTTTCCTGCCCTCCGCTACGCTGATCGGCGGTTTCGCCGACGCAAACGATCGGGGTTAGGCCCGCTTCGACAGCGGCCAAGCTCTTTTCGCGCACGAGTTCGTCGGTTTCGCCGTGATTCTGGCGGCGTTCGGAGTGACCGAGGATCACCCAGGTTGCACCGGCATCGCGCAGCATCCGGCCGGCGATGTCCCCGGTATGGGCACCTTGCTTCGCCTGATGACAGTCCTGACCGCCGACAGCGAGGGACGAGCCTTTGAGCGTCTGGGCGACGGCAGCAACATGCAGTGCGGTCGGGCAAACAACCAGTTCCGCGTTGATGCCTTGCGCACCACCTGCTACGGCCCGGGCGAGCGCGACAGCCTCAGCCGCCAGGCAGTGCATCTTCCAGTTCCCGGCAATCAATTGCGGCATTGTTTCGTCCATACTCTGTTATCGGACGCTGCTAGCGCACTGGCCGGAGGCGTCAAGGGTGAGGGCCCCCACCTTACTCACTTGCCTTGGCATTGCGAGTGCGAGCGGTGAAGCGACGGGCCCTACTCTGCTCTCAGACGCCGCTTCCGCGCAGCGCAAGCCAGATCCACGCCGATCATTCCGGGCATTACTTGATATGATCAGCGATGAGAACATCGATCATCACATCGCTATCGATAATCCGAAGCGCCTCCTCGGCGGAGTATGCTTCAAACGGTAAAGCCAGATCAGCCAGCTGTGGCCTGTGCTCATGCGGACCTCTCGTCATCGACAAGAAGAACGGTTCCGAGGCGTCGGATCGGTTAATCGATTTCAACTGCCTTTCGGGCGATCGGTGATGTCCGGACGCCACCCCTCAGCCGGAGATCGATTGTCGTTCTTTGGCCACGCACGCTGCGAATGGTCAGAGCGCCGCAGTCGGACCGTAGATGTATGTCCAGTAGACATCCTCGCGCCGCCCGTGACGGGTGATCGGAACAAGCTGGTTCTCATGCCAAGTCGCCGAGCCCCCCTCCATACCTGTTCGATCTGGGGACCGATAACGTCCCAGATCCGCCCAAACCTCCCGTGCCGGCCGACTGAGCGAGCCGGGGTGTCGTTCAGGACCGATCGAGGCACGATAGGCGTCGTGGTAAAGGCACGCATCTTCGGCACCCCACCAGATATACACCGGATGGCCCGTTGTTGAGCATGAAACGGACGGCGGTGCGCAACGGCTGGCGCCAACTCCGGGCGCGCTGAGCGACGATCCCGCCAAATCATGGTTTCGCATAATAATCGTGCCTAATCTCCCCACCACCGGCCAAAAAAGATAGAGATCCCGACCCGGCCGTCGAAAATATGAACCGGATTCGTAACGTCTTAGATCCAAGGCTCCTCCGCCACCCTCACAGACGGTGCGGCCAATCCATCCATACCGGTCGATATAATTCCGTAGTCACACTGATTCGCTCCACCTATCGTTCAAAGCCCGACTTTTGAGCGCGTCACGTACTTGTGATTAGCAGTGGCTTTGATCGATCACCGCTTGGGTTCGTTATGCCGACGGCAGTTCGTCCTCGCGCACGGGCGCGCGGAGAGCGGGCCGATAAAGCGGGGAGGAATGTCCGGTGGGGATCCAGCTTAAAGACGGGCGAGTGCTGAGCGCGACACTCTGCGAAGTCGAGCGGGGCCTGTTCTACGTCACCTACGCTATGGATAGTGCAGCCCTTGGAAAGCACCTTTTGCCAAGGTATCAGGTGGGCACTTGCGCTTCGGACGCGCAACAGCGGATCGAGAAAAGAGCGCGCGAGTGTGGCTACGAGGCGGTTATCTGGGAGTCAGCGCCCGCGGACCCGAGTGCCCTCCCCTCACCCGCGGAACAAGCCACTCGCCTCGCGCATTGATCGAGCGTTAGTCGGTCATTTGAGGCTGGGGGGACGGTCTACCCTATCGGCGCGCGTCCAATCGCGGGCTGAATACGAGGTCCGCGACCGGATATCGGGAATTCGCTATTACGTACTTCCCTTATCGTGTGACTTCCCGCATGGCTTAGAAGTCAACGATTGCCGCGTGGGTGACGGTTGATCATCCGAGGCACTAGCCAACCGAGAAAAACTATGAGCGAAACAGCAACACTCGCCCGGCCTGCCCAGAAAACCGAGCACTTCGACGTATTGATCGTTGGGGCGGGAATTTCGGGGGTGGGCGGGGCTTACCACCTGACCAAGCAGTGTCCCGACAAGAGTTTCGTAGTCTTAGAGGCGCTGGACAACTACGGGGGCACCTGGTGGACTCATCGCTATCCAGGCATCCGGTCCGACAGCGATCTGCATACCTTTGGTTATCGCTTCAAGCCCTGGACGAGCGCACCGATCGCGAGCGCGGCGGAAATCCTGGCCTACATGGGTGAGGTTATCGCCGAGAATCATTTGGCCCCTCACATCCGCTACTGCCACAAGATCGTCTCGGCGAACTGGTCGAGCAAGCGGAACCAGTGGACGATCGAGGCCACGCGAACCGACACCGATGAGGCCGTCCAGTTCACCACGAATTTCCTGTGGATGTGCCAGGGCTACTACCGCCACTCCGAGGGATATACCCCGGGGTGGGACGGTATGGACTCGTTCAAGGGTAAGATCGTGCATCCGCAGACCTGGCCCGACGACCTAGACTACAAGGACAAGAATGTCGTCGTCATCGGTTCGGGTGCCACCGCGGCGACACTCTTGCCTGCCATTGCCAATGACTGCGCTCACGTGACGATGCTGCAGCGCTCCCCGACATATTTCCTGACTGGGCGAAATGCGATCGCGTTGGCTGAAGAGTTGCGAGTGTTGGGCATTCAGGAGGAATGGATACACGAAATTGTTCGTAGGAAGATCTTGTATGAGCAGAACGTGTTCACCCGGCGAGCCTTCACCGAACCCGAGAAGGTCAAGCAGGAGCTGCTCGGTGCTGTTCGAGCGGAACTGGGGCCCGACTACGATATCGCGACCCACTTCACGCCCAGCTATAGGCCGTGGCGGCAGAGGATCGCGTTTGTCCCGGATGCCGATCTGTTCAAGGGCATCGCCTCCGGCAAAGCCTCGGTCGTCACCGATGAGATCGAGCGGTTTACCGAGATCGGCATCCAGCTGAAGTCCGGCAAAGCACTGCAGGCCGACATCATTATCACTGCAACCGGTTTTCATTTAAATGTCCTTGGCGATATCGAGTTCTCCATAGACGATAAGCCTCTGGGATTCTCTGATACTGTGACATATCGCGGGATGATGTTCACCAGCGTGCCGAATATGGTCTGGGTTTTCGGATATTTCCGGGCGAGCTGGACACTGCGAGCGGATCTGGTCGCTGACTTCGTTTGCCGCTTGCTGAAGCACATGGATGCGAAGCGCGCGCGCCGGGTGATGCCGGCGCTGCGGCCGGAGGACGAGGATATGCCTCTGCTGCCTTGGATTGATCCGGAAAATTTCAATCCAGGGTACATCATGCGAGGGATGCACCTGCTTCCGAAGCGCGGTAACAAGCCGGAATGGCAGCACAACCAGGATTACTGGAGGGAAAAAGACGAGTTCCCGGCGATCGATCTTGACGACAGGGCGTTCGATTACGGGTGAGAGTGGCGTGGTCGAGCCGATTAGTTGAACCACGAATGCCCTAACGAGGTTTGGACGCAGGGCATTCCTGTTTCCGAAAGTCCACCGTTGTCTTTATCGAGGCAGCCGCCATCGACGGCGGAGCAACGCGGTCAAGCCGTGCTCGTCGCAGCCGTATCGCAGTGTCCCCTGCCGTGACGGATGCTCTGTTCCCTTCCGCCTGAACCGCGCTAACATCTCCGGACAAGGGCGCACCGAGTGCCCGCCTTCGCACGGGCCCGGTCTCGGAGGGCGCCTTCAATATACGAAGGAGGTGCGGCCATGTCAGGAACACAAAACGGCAGAAGTCCTCGCTCGGTGGCTCTGGTGGGCCCATACAGCAGCGGGAAGTCCACGCTTTTCGAAGCGCTGCTCGATGCCGCGGGCGCGCCTGTCAAGCGACCCGCCGACCCGCGAAACCGCCCGATGACCACCGAGATCCGCCTCGGTCATTGCTCCTACCTTGGTGACCCGTGGTCCGTCCTGGATTGCCCCGGTTCAATCGAATTCGCCCACCAAACATGCTCCGCACTCGCGATGGTCGATGTCGCCGTGGTCGTATGCGAGCCTACGCCGTCAAAGGCTGCCATGGTGGCGCCGCTACTGAAAACGCTGAAGGAAGAGGGTGTCCCCCACATCGTCTTTATCAATAAGATCGACACGCTCGACGGCAGCATTGCCGACACGCTCGCCGCTTTGCAGGCCTACGCAGCCAGCCCATTGGTGCTCCGGCAGATGCCGATCTTCGATGGCCCGACCGTCACCGGCTATGTCGATCTCATGAGCGAACGGGCGTACCGCTACCGCAAGGGCCAGGCTTCGGAACTCATGCAAATTCCTCCGGCAATGCTCGCTGACGAGCAAGACGCGCTCGGGCGCCTCGTGGAAACCCTGGCCGACAACGACGATGCGTTACTGGAGAAAGTGCTGGAGGACATAAAACCGACCCCCGACGAACTCTACCGCGATATGCGCAAAGATCTTTTGGCTGGCTCTGTGATCGAGGTTCTCGTCGGAGCCGCCGAAAACGCAAATGGCGTGCGCCGTCTGTGGAAGGCGCTGCGCCACGACACGCCAGATCCTTCCGAAACCGCGGAACGCCGCGAAATCCTGCCGGGCGGAGCGCCGCGCGCGCAGGTATTCAAGACCGCCTATGCAGGCCACACCGGGAAGTTATCCTACGCCCGGATTTGGAGCGGCACGATCTCAGACGGGGCGCAACTCGGCGGAACGCGTCTCGGCGGCATCTATCGTTTCGTAGGTGGCGACCTGACGAAGGTTCCAGAAGCACGACAAGGCGATGTCGTCGCATTCGGCCGTCTCGATGGTGTGCCGACCGGCGCCACCTTGTCGCCCGGCGGGCAACCGGAACCCCTGCCCTTTCCGAAGACTACCCCGCCCGTCTATGCGATGGCGATTGCCACAACCGACCGGAAAGACGACGTGAAGTTGTCCGGAGCACTGCAAAAGTTGGCCGAGGAAGACCCATCTTTGTTCATCACCCAGGAGGGTGAGACAGTCCTGCACGGCCAGGGCGAGATGCATCTGCAAACCACCGTAGACCACTTGGCCAGGGACTACGGCCTGAAGCTTTCAACCCACAAACCGTCGGTCGCTTATAAGGAAACCATTCGCAAACCGGTGCACGAGCATGGACGCCTGAAACGCCAAACCGGCGGTCACGGCCAGTTCGCCGACGTAAAGATTGATGTCGCTCCAAGGGCGCGCGGAGAGGGCTTCCAGTTCATCGACAAAATCGTCGGTGGCGCGGTCCCCCGCAACTTCATTCCCGCCGTCGGTGATGCCGCCGAGGAAGCCACACGCAAAGGTCCGTTTGGTTATCCGGTCGTGGACGTGTCCGTCACGCTGGTCGATGGCGGCTTCCACTCGGTGGACAGCTCGGACATGGCGTTCAAAACCGCGACTCAGATCGCGATGAAGGAGGCTCTGACCAAAGCCGACCCTGTGCTGTTGGAACCGGTGGACCACGTCACGATCAGCGTGCCAAACGACTATACCGCGAGGGCACAGCGGTTGCTAACCGGTCGCCGGGGCCAAATTCTCGGGTTCGCCGAGCGCCCAGGGTGGCCGGGGTGGGATAACGTGGATGGGCTGGTGCCTGAAGCTGAACTGCACGACCTGATCATCGAATTACGCTCTCAGACCATGGGACTGGGGACTTTCCAGAAACGGTTCGACCACCTGGCGGAGACGCGCGCGGTCCCCTGACGCCTGTCGCCAACTGGACAGACAACGACGGCAAGGACCATCCTAGCCGCGCCATAGTGCCTCGGGGTGATCCATGGATGTCGGCGATTTCCTGCGGGAGTTGGGACTTCAGCAATACGAGCCCGCGTTCCGCGACAACGGGATTGACATCCGCGTGCTGCCAAAGCTGACCGCCGAGGATCTCAAAGACCTCGGGGTCGCAATGGTTGGCCACCGCCGCCTTCTGCTTGAAGCGATGGCCGCGCTCCAAGAGCCCACGACGCTTCCGGCGAATGCTGCTGGAGACGCTCTCTTCGTGCCGACGCGGGGCGCTCCGCCCCGATTTGCAGTTGGACTGGACCCGCCATCCGCACGTTACAGCTCTTAGTCTGAACCGATTAAGCCGCAGTCAGGTCGTCGCATTCGTGCGCGCAGCGGGTGGCGCGGCATTGTCGGAAGAGATTGTCACTCTCATCGGAGAACGAGCCGGCGGTGTGCCGCTCTTCATTGCGGAACTGACCAGATTGGCTTTGGAGACCGACAAGGGCCTCGGCTGCAGCAATATACCCGAGACATTGCAGGCCTCCTTGTTGGCGCGTCTGGATCGGCTTGGCGTCGAGGCCCGGGAGCTTGCTCAATTGGCCGCGGTGATCGGGCGCGAATTCGAGCTGGACCTGCTTCGCGCGGTTTCCAGCAAACCATCTGAAGCCATCGCCGCTGCTTTGGATCGCCTGGTTGGCTCACAGATCGTGCTGCCTGCCAGCTCGGCGATAAAGGGCGCATACGTGTTTCGGCATGCATTAATCCAGGAGGCGGCATATCAGTCGCTGTTGACGTCACGTCGTCGCTTGTATCATCGTGACATTGCGCGTGCTCTGGAGAGAACCGAAACGGAGGGCGGCGAGCCCGAAATTATCGCGCAACACTTTACAGCGGCGTCACTGCCGGAGCAGGCGGTGCCGCATTGGTTGCAGGCCGGCAGACGTGCGATGGCGCGCCTTGCTGTCTCAGCCGCGATCGCACATTTCCAGCGCGGGTTGCAACTCGGACGGGCGCTACCGGAGGCTCGACGGCAAGTGCTCGAACTGCTTCTCGCGCTCGGCGATGCTCTCGGCCGGACGGCAAACGTGCGAGCTGCTCTCGAAGCATTTAAAGAGGGCGCAACGCTCGCGCGCGAGATGGGCGCTGCTGAAGACCTTGCTCGGGCCGCCTGATGCCAAGTTCACCTTGACACTGTCATATCTGGCGGAAGTTTGTGCTCGGTTGGCTGACGTTCCGCGCGCCGAACGCCTTTATGACCGGTTACTCCCTTACCGGGACCTGGCGATCGTTGCGCCGACGGCCACGGTATGCTGCGGAGCCGCCGCCCGCTATCTCGGCATGCTCGCGACCACTCTTGGCGATTGGACATGGGCTGAAACGCACTTTGAGGCGGCACTCGAGATGGACGGGCGCCTGCGCGCCTGGCCGTGGCTCGCTCACACCAAGCACCAATTCGCCCTGATGCTGTTGGCCCGCGGCCGGCCCGCCGATCGCGATAAGTCCAAAATGCTGCTCGCCGAGGCGATGGGCAGCGCCCAACGATTTGGCATGGCCTCGCTGCAGAGCAAGATATAGGAGATCGACAAATGAGGCTGGCCGGTACATTTCATTAGCGCTTGCGGCCTGCCAACGGTCGATGCGACGGCGAGACCCCGGTATTTACGACTTTCGCGTCCACCCGGGCGGCGGTATTACGGTTGCACGCTGAGCGACTAGCAAAAGGGGGGTTCAATGCCACGCTTTCTGATAGAGCGGAATTTCGCGGAACAACTTGACTTCAGGAAGGAGGGTGCCGAGCAGGTCATCCGGATCAACGATGAAGAGGGAGTGAAGTGGCTGTTCTCATTCTTGAGCTCCGATAAGCGGAAGACATACTGCCTCTATGAAGCGTCGAACGGCGAGGCGATCCGCACTGCCGCGAGCCGCGCCAACCTTCCCGCCGACGTGGTGATCGAAGTAAGCGAGTTGCGCCCAGAAATGTTTGCTTAACTGGGCCTGTCTCCGGCATCGAAGACCGGCGGCCGCCGCGGCTTGGAATGGCCGGACAGCCGGACCCTGCGCTGACGCGCACACTGTCGAGGGCGCTTTGCTGAAGAATTGGTCGCTGGGCCAACTTCAGGCCTTCGCCATCGGATACTTCACAAAGGGCTCAACCTTTCGAAACCCTACCCCCAAGTCTTCAATCGTTCACCTGGCAAAGGGCAAAGGGGTCTCAGTGTCGCCATATGAAGTGAGAGACCTCGCGGTCGGCAGCGATCGTTCGAGGATGCCCTTGCGCGGCATGATGCCACCCGTCATGCTGCGCTAAACGTCTGGAGCATGATCACGCTGCGTCCATCGTCCGCCGTCCGAAGGGCGCGCTGTTCGCGCGAAGCTTGTCCCTGCGAAAAGGCGGGGGCGTGGGAATTATACTCTCAGACAAAGAGCCATCTTTAGACTGCAGAGTTCAGGCTGAAATGGTCTGGCGCGGGGAGAGGGTCCGATGAAACTGTTCGATCTCACGGGCAAAGTTGCCGTCATCACCGGCGGCAATGGCGGCATCGGCCTGGGCATGGCACGAGGCATCGCGTCGCTCGGCGCCAGCATTGTCATCGCCGGCCGCAACGAGGAGAAGGCAACCACCGCCCTGGAAGTCCTGCACGGCATGGGCGTCGATGCCAGCTTCGTCGTTGCCGATGTGACAAGGAAGGCCGACTGCCAGGCGATGATCGCGGCCACCGTCGAAAAATACGGCCGCGTCGATATCCTGGTCAACAACGCTGGAACCTCGGTTCGCAAAATGCCGCAGGACCTATCGGAGGACGAATGGCACCACGTCCTCGACACCAACCTGACCAGCGCCTTCTTTTGCTCTCAAGCCGCCTATCCGGCGATGGTGAAGGAAGGTGGCGGCAAGATGATCAATATCGGTTCGATGATGTCACTGTTTGGCGCACCATACGCCGTCGCCTACGCCTCCAGCAAAGGCGGTATCATGCAAATGACCAGGGCAATGGCGACCGCTTGGGCGAAGGACAACATCCAGGTCAACGCGGTATTGCCGGGTTGGATCGATACCGATCTGACTAAGCGTGCCCGCGAGCAGGTGACTGGGCTTCACGACAGTGTAGAGAAGCGCACCCCGCATGGCCGCTGGGGTACGCCTGACGACATGGCGGGAATCGCGGCGTTCCTGGCGTCCTCTGCGTCGGATTTTGTCACCGGTACGGCCATACCCGTGGATGGCGGCTTTTCAATCGGAATGTAGCGGGTGTTTCCTCCGTGCCGCTGCCGGGGTTGCCTCGCCCCGTGAAGTTTGGGCGTCTCCAAAGATTTCTCGAGCTTTCTTCATTCTCTGTGATAACACGGGCTGAAACCGCGCTGGTCTTTAGCCATGAGCCGCTCCTTCGCGCACGAGACATCACGCTTGGTTCGGCTGATCGCCTGCCTGGTACTGCTGGCCATACTTGGGGCGTGCGGCAGTAGTCATACCCATCGCTCAACTGCTCACTACAACCCCTCCCGCTATTACCCTCCCCCAGGACCGCCCAGCGATCCCTGGGGTCCCTATATTCACGAGGCGTCAGGCCGGTTCGGCGTGCCGGAAAACTGGATCCGCAGCGTGATGCGCCAGGAATCCGGCGGGCAGGAGGATGTCATTTCCTCGGCCGGGGCAATGGGGCTGATGCAGGTGATGCCCGACACCTATGACGGGCTGCGGGCACGCTACAATCTTGGTGATGATCCGTTCAATCCGCACAACAATATTCTCGCTGGCACCGCCTATCTTAGAGAAATGTATGATCAATTCGGCTCGCCCGGATTTCTCGCAGCCTATAACGCTGGTCCGAACCGACTGGATCAATACTTGAGCAACGGCGCGCCGCTGCCGACCGAAACGGTCAATTATGTGGCCTCGGTGGCGCCTTTGTTGGGGTCCGACTCGCCAATGTCCGGCCCGCTGGCCGTTTATGGCCGAGGCGCAACTGTTACGCGCGTGGCATATCGTCCCCTTTCGGCCGGTTGCGATCCGGATGCCGCTTACGATCCCGGAAGGCCTTGCACACCGCTTGGTCCGGTTCAGACCATCGAAGCCACACGATACGCCGTCGCACCGGCGCCATACAGTTCGGAGGGTTGCGACCCAGACGCTGCATACGACCCGACACGACCGTGCCAGCCACCCGCGCGAGCTTCCGTCAGTGTGCAGCCGATCGAGCCGTCCGCACCGGCCCCCTTCGTCGAGCCAACCGCGATGGAGCAGCAACCCACGCGGTACGCCATCGCTGGCCGTCCGATCCAGGAGAGGATGGCCCAGCCGGTCGCCTTCTCTCCAGTAACCCCTCAAGGCCGCTGGATGATCCAGGTCGGAGCCTTCGCCACCCTCTCGATGGCAGAGGCCGCCGCCAAGGCCGCTCAGTCCGCCGCACCCGACCTACTGCAGACAACGAAGATCGAGTTGCCCGCGACCGCGCCCTTGGGGACCCAGGTCGCCTTTAGGGCGCGCTTGTCAGGACTTTCTCAAGCGGCGGCGGTGGAGGCCTGTGGCCGTCTTGCTCGCCGGGGCAGCGCCTGCATAACCGTCCCGCCACCGCGCGATACGTTCTGACCCACAAGGGCGCGATCACGCCCAGGCGGCATAATCAGACTCATGAGCGCGAACTTGAGGCGATCGCGACTAGCTCCGGTAGTCCGGCTTGCCGTCCTCTATCAACCGGAGCGCCGCGTTCCAGACCATTGTATAATGCTGATCATTCTCCTGCAGGCGAAACTGCTCAGCAGTATGAGCGCAGACCTCTGGCGGCGGTAGGATGATCTCCCGCCCGCCTGCCAGTGCGTCAATCTGCGCGGCGCAGGCGCGCTCCAGCATGTAGATGTAAAGGAACGCCTCGGGGATCGAGGTCCCGCCAACGAGCAGGCCGTGATTGCGCAAGATCATTGCCTTATGCTGGCCAAGATCGGCGACGAGACGGTCCCGTTCATCCAGATCCAGAGCGATCCCTTCATATCCGTGGTAGGCGAGGCGCCCGTAAAACTTGCAGGCATGCTGCGACAACGGGAGCAGTCCGTCCTTCTGCGCCGACACCGCGATACCGGCCGCGGTATGGGTGTGCACCACACACATCAGGTCCTCTCGAGCCATATGGATCGCCGAGTGGATGGTGAATCCGGCCGCATTTACGTTCCCGCTGCCGAGGCTGCGCTCTTCCTCGACGACGTTTCCATCTACATCGATCTTCACCAGATCGGATGCACGCATCTCGTGGAAATTCACGCCGTACTTGTTGATCAAAAAATGATGCTGGGGACCCGGCAGGCGGGCGCTGAGATGGGTGTAGATAAAGTCCGTCCACCGATGATGCGCCACCAGCCGATAGAGCGCCGCCAGATCGCAGCGAATTTGCCACTCGGCCGCAGACACGCCAGTAAGCGACGCCGGAGAGGAAGAGACGTTCATGGGCTCGTATCCCTGAAAATTATTGATAGCGTCACAGCTAGCAATGTTGCCGTCAAGCGAGCCGGTGGGCAGATCCAGGGGAGTCGCATTTCGAATTTGCTTGACCTTCAATTCCCTCTTGCCCGGCTCGAAGCAGATCAACTCTACGCGATGGCCTGAGAAACTCACGTCGGGAGGCTACGTTGGAAGAGTTTGGCGCATGCTGGGAGGGTCTTGAAGACCCACGAACCGGGAATGCCACGCTGCATCACCTGCACGACCTCCTGATGATCGCGCTGTGTTCGGTGATCTGCGGCGGCGAGAACGCCATGGACATGGCGGCATTCGCGAAGGCGAAGGAGCCATTACTTCGCGGCTTTCTGCGGCTGCCCAACGGCGTGCCAAGCCACGACACCTTCAGCCGGCTGTTCCGTTTGCTGGATCCTGTGCCGTTCGGGGCTGCTTTTCAGCGGTTCATGGCGGTGTTTTCGCAACAATGTCAAGGCGTTGTGGCCATCGATGGCAAGGTTCTACGCCGCTCGCACGATCATGCCAGCGGTAAATCAGCGCTGCATATGGTCAGCGCCTGGGGATGCGAGCAACGCATGGTGCTTGGCCAGATCGCTACGGATGCGAAGTCGAACGAGATCACCGCGGTGCCAAAACTGCTTGCGATGCTGTCGCTGAAAGGCACCATCGTCACGGTTGATGCGCTTAATTGCCAACGCGCCATCGCGCAACAGATCGTCGATCAGGGCGGCGATTATGCCCTGGCGCTGAAAGGAAATCAGGCGACGTTGCATGACGATGTCAGGCTGTTTCTCGACGATCCAGCCCGGGCGGGCGGCGTTACCGCGCAAACGGTCGATGGGGATCACGGGCGGATCGAGACCCGCACCGCCAGCGTTTCAACCGACATCGGCTGGCTTCAGGAAAATCATGATTGGCCGGGCCTCAGAGCCATCGGCAAGGTGGAGCGGATGCGCGAAACGCACGGCAAAACCACACGTGAGACAGCGTATTATTTGCTCAGCACCGCGTTGAGCGGCGAGCGTTTCCTGGACGTGGTCCGGGCCCATTGGGGCGTCGAGAACCGGCTGCACTGGCGGCTGGACGTCGTCATGAATGAGGACCAGCAGCGCGCGCGGTTGGATAACGGGCCGAATAATCTAGCGGTGTTGCGGCATATCGCGTTGAACGTGATCCAAAAGGAAGGTTCTAAAGGGTCGCTACGAGGGAAGCTCAAGCGGGCTGCGTGGGATGAAAACTACCTCCGCACGCTGTTGGCGCTATTCTGACGGGCGAAGTGCGATTGCCCTGTGGGCAGATCGGGCGTCCTTGCGAACATACCTGCGGTCTCTACGAACGCTGCGGATCCGTCCGCCGAACACCCCGCGCTATTTCAGCCCACCGGTCTAGACTTAACCGGCCCACGCATAACGCATGAGCAAGTAATTCATTGTGGATCGATTACCTTTAGTACGACGGGATGATATTGCTCGCCGTATCCGGATTCCACGGTCCGTTTCAGGCGCGCCATGGTTAGTTCCGCAGCCGCTACGTCCAGACCGGATGCAGCGGCCATCTCCAGCGCATAGGACAGATCTTTCATCGCATACCGCACCGAGAACGCCCGTTCCGGAAAGATGTCCGGCAGCATTGCCTTTACTCCATGATTTCGCAGCACGAAACTATCGCCCGACCCCATTGCTATCGTCGGCAGCAGCACGTCGGCAGGCACCCCATTCCGACGCCCTATGGCAATCGCCTCCGCCAATGCGCCGCAATGTTGGAACACCAACATGTTGTTGAGGATTTTGACCACTTGGCCGCATCCGACGGGACCGCAGTGCGTAACGTCGGTCCCCATTGTCTCCAGAAGCGGCTTGATCCGGCTAAACGTCTCCCGTGTTGCACCGACCATAATGCTCAGTTCACCGCGCGACGCGGCCTCCCGCGTTCGCGCGACCGGTGCATCGGCGTAAAGAATAGCCTTCGATGCGAGTTGTGCTCCGATCCGCCGATCAATTCGACTTGGGACGTACCGGTATCGACGACACACTGGCCGGCCCGCAGATAAGGCTCAAGTTGCCCCACCACCACAGCGACCGCCTTGCCGTCCGGCAGCGATAGCAGGATCA
>CAVYXX010000058.1:0-8172 GCA_963772355.1 uncultured Alphaproteobacteria bacterium
TTTGCAGAAAGGCGATCACGGCTTGCCATCGCCAAAAGAAATGCTATTCGCGACCGCCATGAGAAACGTGAGGCGGTGCTGCAAAGCCGCCCCTCGCCACCGCCCAGGCGGAAACGCGGCGGCCACCGCGCGCCGAAAGCCGATGATGCAAAGTGAGACCGGCATGCCCTATCATCATGAACTCAGCGTCGTGGTAATCTCGTTGCGTTGCCTCGGAATTTCTACAGTTGGCTAACAGCGCGCTTCTGTAGTTTCAACGCCATGGCGCAGCACAAGATCGCCCAGGCGCAGCCGATGCTCCAACCGGCAAGAACGTCGCTAGCGTAATGTACACCGAGGTCAGAGACACGGCTCAGGCCGGTCAGAACTGTCAGCAACACGGCGATCACCATGAAGTAGATCTTCAGGTGCCAAACGACAGTCATGCGGGCCAGTAGGATCCCAATGGTAAGAAAAAAGATTGCCGACAACGTCGCGTGCGCGCTTGGAAAGCTGGTGGTAAATACTCTTGCAGCATGGAAAGTTTCCGGCCTGGGCCAGTCGAAGCCAATCTTCAGCATCGTGCTGACGATCCAGCCGCCCAGCATCGCGACCGTCATCAGCACCGCCGCCCCACGCCTCCAAAATCAGGATAAAGTATCCGATGAGTGCTAGGAGAAGCCCAAGCACCAATTGCTGCCAAGTGCGGTTACGTCTCGAACGGTTTCGACGAACCAAGGTGGACTGAGAGGGCCGGACGGATTGCCGTTAGCGTGCAGCGCGATCACGACCATGTTGCAAATGCCAATAGGTCGCCATCCATGACCTCGTCGGCAAGTATGGCAAAGCCGAATGTCAAAAATGCCACCGCCAGGAGACCGATTAGAAAGGCCGCTTCATCGCGCACTAAGTGGCGGATGTTAGACCAAAGCATCCGTGCGGAATTACTGAACGTGTGCTTGTAAGCCGAGTTCATGAGATTTTTGTGGCGACATGCGCTCGGGCTGTTTGGTGATGTTAACGAGTAGTATGACAGCGCAGCCGGCGAGCAGCACTGGACCCAGCAAAGCGATGGACGATAGCAGGAACGCGACTGCCAACCGGACGGCAGCGCGCCAAAGGACCAGCGCCAGAGCGAGTGATCCATTGTCGACAAACAGGTGAACCACTTCCAAAATCACGTTGCGAAAGACGGTCATGGCGCCACCTCGGTGCCGCTGGTCCGAATGGGCTGCATTGCGATCCGCACGCCCAGAAGGGCGGTCGCCAACAACCCAATGGCAATTGCGACAAGAGCTACATCATGCCCTGGCCAGTCAATGCCCATACCCTCGCCGGTCCAGTAAACCCCATAGGCCGCTATCACAACGCCAACGGCGAATTTGAGCGTATTTCCGGTACCCGCGCCAACGGCCGGTGCACCGCGGCCGCCGCGGCAGCAACGGCACAGAAGCTGCCAGGGCACCGGCGGAAGCCGCTAGAAGCAGGCCCGGTCCACCAGCCGATACGGCGAGCACAATAAAGGCGACCTCGACGCCTTCCAGCAGCACCGCTTTAAAGGCCGTTGCCGTGGCGACCGGATCCACTCCGTAACGGCTCGACACGGCTGCTACCGCCAGGTTCGCGCTCTCGCTGCGAAACACCGCTTCCTCGTCATGCAGTGGGATCACCCCAGCGGATCGCAGAGCCGCTTTGCGTAGCCAGCGCATCCCAAACAGCAACAGCAACAGCCCTACCATCGATTGCAGCAGATGCTGCGGTAGCTGTGACAGCGCAGGACCGAGCGCCAACACGATCACCAACAAGGCAATTAGGCCCATCGCCGTTCCAGCAAGGGCAGAGCGCCAGCCACGAACGGTGCCGACAGCGAGAACGGCGGCCTGCGCGACCGCAGCCTAAGCCGTATTCTTTTAAGTCGCCGCTGCTGCGAATTTCATGAGTTCTACACTTCGCTTTTAGCTGGCGCTAGCATTGCGTTGCGGGGGCCATTACGCTGCTTTAACTTCGAACAGCTCCTAGCTAACCTCTAGTTGCTTCCGGCCGCGCCTCACCGTTCCTTCGCGCGCCGCCTCTCGCTGGCGCTGTAGCTGCCGCTGCGCCGCCTTCTCTGCCTTCCGCTTCGCCTCTCGGGCAGCCAGTTCATCCGGACTGATCGGCTCCTCGGCACCATCCGACCCGGCAAGTCGGCGGACGACAATGCGCGACGCTCGGTTCCTGCGACGCGGCTTCGTCGGACCTGGTGGACGGTTGGCCACAAGGTTGTCGCTCGGAGGTTCCGGACGATCGGCGGGAAGGTTGTCGACCACCAGCGCCACGGGCAGGGCACCAACAGGCGTGGTCGCAAGCCAACTCTCAACCGCCAGCGCGGCCAAGCTGGCAATCCGCCTACCCTCGGCAACCGCCCGAGCGCGCAACACTCCCTCGACATGCGGCGGCAGACTGATCCCCATCGTGCGTTCGCGCGGCATAACGCTGTCCCCTGTTACTCCGTCAGAATATCGCTCCGCCGCGCTGGCCTCAAGTGCCGCGGGAGAAGCCGGAAGTCCACAAGAAACCAAACGCTTGGAAGGTCGGACGAAACAGGCCGACGACACACTGAGTGTGACATTTAGCTTATAGCAGCCTTGACTGTGGCATCTTGGCTAATGCTCAAAACTATACCTCAAGTATTATATGGCGCTTCTTGCAGTGGTGGGAGGTTCTTGGGATACGGATGATGTATATCATCCCTTTTTGGTGCAGGTTGCGTCGGCAAAGCACCCCGAAATACTAGTTTTGATTTGACACTCCGAAACGCGCAAAGTTGCGCTAGGGTGCCGCGGTGATCATCAGAGCCACGTAGACGTGATACGGGCCTTGCTCGCCGCAAATGCTGATTTGAACCTCAAATCGGTTAATGGCATCACTGCGCTCATCTTGGCTTCGACAAATGGCCACTTCGGACCTGTGCAGGCGTTGCTCGACAAGGGGGGGCTGACGTCAATGCCACAATGGCCGATGGCACGACCGCGCTGATGATCGCATCCCAGAACGGTCACATCGAGGTGGTGCGGGCGTTGCTCGACAAAGAAGCAAAGACCAATGGTAGGATGATCGGCGGCACGACCGCGCTGTTGGTCGGAGGCATCTGCGCGACGGAAGTGATTTCGTCGGTTACTATACCGATCGGTGGTGGGGCTGGATCGCGCCCCTGATCCACGGCGACATCAAGTCAACCGGGCGGCGCCGCTGAGAGGAGGCGATGGCGACTTCCGGATCGATCAGCCTGAGTGAGGTCTCCGAGCACACAGCGGTGCTGGCCGTGGCCTGTAACCGATGCGAGCGGACAGGGCGGTATCGCCTGGAAACGTTGATCGCCCGCCACGGAGAGGACTTTGGCATTCCGGATTTGCTGCGTCAGTTGTCCGACGATTGCCCGAAGCGGAAACGTTGTTCATCGTATCCGACATGGCCGGACGTGGACGAATCAGTGTGAAGCATCGAAAGTGATAGCCACCATTCCCACGCCACTTGGCGTTGAAGCCTTGTCGTCGCGCCAGTGCGCGGCACAAGGAGGAAGTGTAATGCTGAACAAGACGTGGACTTTTGCCTTAGCGCTCGCCCTGGCGGCAGCGCCAGTTTCATCGTTGCTAGCCGCCGGGGGTGCCGGTGCAGGGGGTGGGGGCAGGCGGTGCGGGTGGAGGTGGTGCCGGAGTCCCTAACGGCGAGAATGCGACAGCCGGAACGGCTGCTGCAAATGCCAGTACACCGGCGGCGAAGATGGATCCCGCCGGAGCGAAGCCGTCTTCACCCCAGGCGGGCGACCCCGCGGCATCCAACACTGGCTCGGCCGGAACAAGCACGACCCGGGAGCCGGTAAACAACAAGTAAGTCGAAGTGGCCGGGAGCGGGCGCGTCGCGCGCACTCCTCCCGCGCAAGCGTCGCCGAGCGAGGAGGCGCTGATGGGCGAAGCACCGACGGCGCGTAATTACGTGAATGTCCATCGCGGTGACGCCGTATGACCACATTGCGACCGCTGGACGAAATTAGATCTGGCGGCACTGGTCGCAGCGGGACAGGGGGATGTGCCGTTGATCGGCGTGCGGCCGGACGGGGCATCAGATCAAAGTCAGCGGCCGGTCTTATGGATTGGCAGAGTAGGCGCAGCCGCGGTTTGGCTTGCCTGCCACAGCGTGCGTCACCATGCTCCCGCCATGTTCATCGTCTCCGAGGAAGCTGCTACCGCGATCCGCACCGCCTATGAGCAGGAGGGCGAGATGTCTGCCGCCATTGAGGTCCGGCGCTTGTTCCCTGGCATTACCGACAACGCCGCGGCGCGGGAGTGCGCCAGGACCATCGCCAGCTGGACACCGCTGCCGCTCGAAACCCTGCTTGAGGACGCGGCTCGCGCCCGTCGCCTAGCGATTGACCTCGATGGCGATCCGGCTGCGCTGGAGCTTGAGCGCTACGCCCAAGAAGTGGAGGCCGAGATCCACCGTCGTGCGGTGGGGGATGGGGGTCAATAACCTCTCGCCACCCGAGGTCGGGTCAGTCCGGCTTGCGCAGAAAGAAGCCGGAACTTTGCCCCTTCCAATTCGTTGTTGCCGGCGTGTGGCGAGGCAGTCTGACCTCGTCCAACTTAGAACCCGAAGGGAAGGTAACGTGAGCAGTATCAGGACGCGGCTGGCGGTTATTCCGCTAGCACTGATGATCGGCAGCCTCATCTCCCCAGCATACTCTCAGAGCGAATCCAAGACGGGCGAAGGGCAGAGAGGAACTCCCGTGGCACCCTCTACCGATCCCTCCCAAGCCTCCACACCCCGGCCCCCACCTGGGTTGGGCAAGAGCGGCACACCCGTCTCAAAGGACAGTTCCGAGCCGGCGGCTATGCCAACAACGAAGCGATCTGCGGCTGACAGCGGGAAGTAGGACTCGACGGACAGTGGCTGCCCGATGCGATGGACGTGGGTTGCTGCAGAAGAGGAGAAGCCAACATCATGACGAGGGTTCCTGCGGCGATCGGCATTTGCGCGACCATCGTGCTCGGTTCAGCCACGTCCGCCTGCTCCGGCGGCGGCAATAGCGTCGCCGGCAGTCCCGCCACCACCAGCGATAGCTGCCCTCCCGGCCTCTGCGTCGGGTCAACGCCAGGGTCAACGCCGAACAACCTGCGCTCAGGTGGTCCTCGATGATCAGAAGTTCCACCTGGCGCGCAACAGCGCGCCTTTACGATACCTTGGGGCGCTGCCCTGGTGCGCGAGGGGTGAAACGATCGCTCTTTGCGGCCTGTATCGTTGCGGCGACAACCATGGCGGCTGGCGCCCAGAGCGAGCCCACCGAGAACACCCTCACCGTGCCGACGACAGCCGCGCTGGCAGAGTTGTGCGCCGACACGTCGTCGTCCAATGCCATGATGACAACCGCCGCGCAGAATTTCTGCCGCGGCTATCTGCTCGGCGCCTATCATATTTTGGCCCAGGTCAATGCAGCCCACGGAAAGCCGGCATTTTGCATTCCCAATCCCTCCCCCACTCGTAACCAGGCGATCGCCGAGTTCGTGGCCTGGGCCAAGGCGAGCCCTTCCGGGGCCGGCCTTCCGCCGGCTGATGGAGTGTATGAGTTTCTCACTCAGCGCTTTCCCTGCCCGGGCAACCCGTAACACTGTAGGGAATTTGCGATTGTGAGACGATTTATCGCGCTTGCTGCCTTCCTCGCGATACTGGGCGGTTGCGAGAACATGACGGAGCAACAGAAGGCCGCGGGTATCGGCACGCTGGGCGGGGCCACGGGCGGCGCGATCATCGGCGCCCTTGCCGGCAACGCGGCGCTTGGTACCGCGATCGGTGCCGGGGCGGGGCTGGTTGGCGGGCTGGTGTACAACCACGTCAGCGAAAATCAGAAGGCCGACGAGCAAAGCGCCTATCAGCAGGGCTATGCCGCCGGCCAGCACGGTTCTGCAGGAGCGCCGCCAGTCTACCGGCCTCAATAGCCTCGCCCCCTCGGCGTCCCGCTCTTACCGAGCCCCGGCTCACCGGATAAATTTTCTTGGCTACGTGTCCGGCCGAGGAAAACTATGGCCTTCGCCGTCTCTGGTGAGCGATCAATGGCAAAGCAGCAAATCCACTTCCTCGTTGCGGCCCAGCAGCGGTGTTAGCCCCCTTGGGCCATACCGCCGAAAGGTCCGGCTGGATCAGTATCAGCATGTCTCAGACAAAGGAAGGACAGCGTCATCACCACGCGAGCGGTGTTCGGGTGCACGCTCGACGCCATAGCCTGGTGTGGCCAAAGTCGAGCTGCCCGCTGCCGAGGAGGCGTTTCACGATCCCTGCCGCGAGTGGCGGTTGCGCTTGGTACGCGCTCACGTCGGTCGAACCCAGGACCGGCCATACGTTCGCGGACGTCAGGACCTTCGTTTCCGGCACGCATGTGTCGGGCGCGGTAAGCGGCCAGGCAGGGAGGGCGCAGATAACTGGCGTCAGGCGGCGGCGTCAGAACCATCTCAAAAAAGCGGGAGTTGGGTCCGCTGACTAGACATCCCACTGCGCTTTAGCGTTCTCGGCAGGCAACCTCCGAAAGCCTGAGCCATGTGGATTATTGTCGTTTTTATTTTGGCTCTTGGCGCTGGCACAATGACCTACCGTGCTGCTACAGAACCGACGGAGCCGGCAGCGAAGAGCCAGACAACCCCAGGCACGAGTAGCCGCCCCTAGAATCAAGGTTACCGCTTGCCCCAAACTGCCACTCCCCGCCCACCATCTCGCCGTTGATCCGTCCGGTCTCCCGTAGGCGCGACATGGTCTACTTCCGACCGCCGGTGCCGTACGCCGCGACAATGCGAAAACCCGGAGAGCCTCAAGCTGCTGGAAACCTGTGGCTAAGGAGCTACAAGCCGGAGGAGTTGTTCGACGCCGAAGGCAGACTTATTGCCGACCTGGTTCACTCATGTCTTAAAGTTGGCCGCCGCCGACCGGAGAGATCGCGCAGTCTCTCGGGGTTGTTTTCGTGGGTTTTTCATCAAAAACAGATACGTGGCGGAGTGCCCAAAGAAAGTCCCACGCCAGCCCGCCGTAAATGACCTCAGCTAGTGGTTTGTTACGACGGGCTTCCTGGGCAGAACGATCGGCTGTCTGGTTCCATGCGGTGCGGCCACGTGGTGTCGGTTCGTTGGGATGGGTGTCTTTTTGGCAATCGAACCGGTCGCCACACCGGGAACAGCTCCGACCGGGCCGCCGCTCACAGGTTCGCCGCCACCCCCTGATGGCGCGGCGGCCAGCAGCGATGAAATTGGCGCCCCCGCCAGGGCGAGCGCAACAACAACGACACAGATCTTATTCAGCATCATACTTCCTCCCCCTATCCCTGAAGTCGAATACACGAGGGCGGTTGGACCGTAACGTCGTCGCAGACGAAATGTGTAAGTAACGGGCCCCCGGCGGCCGGGCGAAAAAGCTCCCTGCTGTGACCCAGGGGCGAGGTTTGGCGATTTGTGAGGCTTTGCGGACTATGACCCGCGTCCAACCATTCGGATTCGGAAGGTGCGGGCGTTCCGGGGGCCTTGCAACGACCTGAACAGACTTTGCAACGAGGTTCACCCCTCTCCGGTAGGGACTGGGCCGTGACCGTGTCACGCAGGATCCTCTCGGAAGGTGGTGAGTAGTTGCGGGCCAACGCGGACGTGTTGTTGGTGACTGAACCATATCAAATCCAGCTTGGTTAGGGCCAGGAAACGCTTTGACTGGAGCGACCCCATGGATCAGCAGACCAGACGCGACCTTTTTCGAGCGACCGGCGCTGCCGGCTTGGGGCTAGCTGCAAGCCGAGTGATGACCGCCGGCGAGGCTTCGGCTCACCCGGCCTCAGGCCTGCAGCCGCAGCCAATCCCGACAGCATCCCAGGCGACGGGACGACAGCCGACATCATTGTCGAGACGCTGGTCACCTGGGGTGTGCCGGTCATCTTCGGAATGGTCGGTGACGGAATAGGCCCGTTGATCGAGGCCCTTAGCGTGCGCCAGGACCAGATCCGCTACGTCGGAGTACGCCACGAGGAGGCCGCTGCCTTTATGGCCTGCGGTTACGCCAAGCACACCGGGCGATTGGGCGCCTGTATCGCCACCACCGGCCCGGGCGCCATCCATCTGATGAACGGGCTGTATGATGCGAAGATGGACAGCGCCCCGGTCATCGCGGCAGGCACTACACCGCTGCCATGGC
>CAVYXX010000059.1:0-18872 GCA_963772355.1 uncultured Alphaproteobacteria bacterium
CTGTCGCTCCCCGTTTGAAAAGACACTTTTTCTCCCCGTTAGAAATGTCACTCGGTGCGCAAGTAGAGATGACACCAGGACAGCTTTTCAGTTCGGTTTGAGGCGGCTGCTTTCCCGTCCCGGCCTGACAACAGCAGCGACGCGGAGCGCAGCGGAGGGGATGGGAGGAGCGGGGCGTTGGTGCACATGGCCGGTCCAGGGATGATAGGATGGCCTCCAGCTCTCTGGTTCTGATTATCCCGATGCCGCACAAACACAACGCCAACCGCCGTCACCACATCCCGAAGATGTCGTTCAAGGCGCATTGCCTCACCTGAAATGCTCCCCAGTGTCGGTCTGTTGCCTCACGTAATTTGCTCCCCGCCGGGGTTCGGCGGGGGCGAGCATGAGGCGGATCAGCATGGCGACACGGGATGAGTTGGTGGCGGTGGTGGCGGAGCGGTACGCCCGGTCCGCTCGCAAAGATCGCAGCCGCATTTTGGACGAGTTCACAGCGGTGAGCGGTCTGCATCGCAAGCATGCGATGCGTCTGCTTCGGATTCGCAGTGAGCCCTCCGGCCCTCGTCGGAGACGTAGGGTTTATGACGACGCCGTGCGCGAGGCGCTGATCTTGGTTTGGGAGGCGTCGGACCGGGTATGCGGCAAGCGGTTGCGACCGTTGATACCTATCCTCGTTGAGTCAATGGAGCGGCACGGTCATCTCAAACTCGCGCCGGAGGTGGGAAGCGGTCTGCTGGCAATGAGCGCGGCGACCATCGACCGATCGTTGTGCAAGGTTAAGCAGCAAGCAACAGGAGGAGGGCGTCGACGATCGGCATCCTCGACCGGGGTCCGGCGCAGCGTGCCGGTTCGAACATTTGATGGCTGGGATGATCCGGCACCTGGGTTCATGGAGGCCGACCTGGTCGCGCATAGCGGGCCGACGGCAGAAGGCAGTTTCGTGCAGACGCTGACATTGACCGACATTGCGAGCGGCTGGACGGAGTGTGCACCGTTATTGGTCCGGGAGCAGACGGTATTGATTGCGGTGTTGAGCGAGGTCCGCAAGCGGATGCCGTTTCCTCTGCTCGGGTTTGATACTGACAACGATAGCGTGTTCATGAATGAGACCGTACAGTCCTATTGCAAGGACGCCGGTGTGGAGTTCACACGCTGTAGGCCGTATCGCAAGAACGATCAAGCATGGGTGGAGCAGAAGAACGGCGCAGTTGTGCGCCGCATTGTGGGCTACCGACGCTACGTGGGCCTGGAGGCGGCAGCGGCGTTGGGTCGACTGTATATGTCGGTTCGTTTATTTGTGAATTTCTTTCAGCCGTCTTTTAAGCTGGCCAGTAAGAAACGTGATGGAGCGAGGGTCACGAAGCGCTACTACCCACCAGCGACGCCGTATCAGCGGCTGCTGGCCGATCCGCGTACGAGCGAGACGGTACGAGCTCGCCTCAGTGCTCTACAGGCGACTCTGGATCCGGTGCGGCTGTTGAGTGAGATCCGCCTTGCCCAGAAGCAGCTCGTCGAGATTGCAGATCGGCCGGTAACTGGCGAAATGGTGTCGGTGAGTGCGCCAACGCTAGAGCAGTTCCTGGAAGGCCTTCGAACGTCTTGGCACGAGGGTGAGGTACGTCCGACGAGTAAGCCGAAAGAAAAGGGCCGCAAATATTTGCGGACTTGCCCTGATCCGTTCCTGTCGGTGACGGCGCAAATACGTGAGTGGTTCGAGGTCGAGCCATGGCGGACGTCGCGAGAACTGCTCGAGCGGCTTCAGCGGGAGCAGCCAGATATCTACCCGGACAAACTGCTGCGAACGCTACAGCGCCGTGTCAAAGTGTGGCGGCGGGAAAATGCACATCAACTGGTGTTCGGCGGCAGTGCTCCGGGCTATCACGCTGCACAGTCCCCGCTTCAATCCGTTCCGTAACGCTGAACAGTCATTCCCATTATGGTCGTAAACGACAGGCGCTCGTCTTGGTTAACAGTTAAGCCGGTTGGTGTGGGTGACGCTCCCAGCACGCGCTTTGATCGGCCGGAGGCGAGGGCGCTGCCCCCGAACCCCCGGGATATTTGAGGCCCGCTGATGACAAGTTTACGATTGCCTCGCGGCACAGGCGGGGACGCCAATGACCGCGCCCGGTGATGCGACCCGGCACCGGTTGGCGCCGGGTCGTTTGCTTCCGTAAGGCAAGCCTGATCACACCGCATTCAGCCGCGACTTCCGAACGCCACTACAACGGGAGGTGATGGCAACGCCCCTCCCCAAGCGCGGGTAAGGCTGACGAATCGCTCGCGCAGGACCCATCATGCCGCCGCCCGCATGTGCCAGATCTCAAGCAATACCCGTTGGATGCCGATTGACAAAGTGACGCCGCGCCGGGAGCATTCTGGTGAGGCAATGCCTAACCCGTTCGGGAGCATTCCTGGATGAGGCAATACGGCCCGGTAGCGACCTTGTCGCGCTGCATGGCGGCGTCGCCCCGTCGGACCATTCTGGTAACGCCGTCCGGCACACTGAAGCGAGCAGCGTCGGGCTCGCCGAGCGCAGTCCTCGGCACAATAAATCTGGCCCCGGTCGCAGCAACTGCAGATCAGCACCTGCATCCGACAGCCCACGCAAAGGAACAGCCGCGCTGATGCTGCCTCGGCATGAGACGCCAACACGCCCGGTGGACGAACGCCACGATTGCCAGGATATTGGCCCTGCATACGTGCCCGGCACGGTGTGGGGCACGGCGTCGAGCCAAACCGCCAAGTTCAGATCTCGGCGCCGTGCTTGCCTCTTGATACCGGCAAACTACCACGCGCCACTCGGCTCGGCAGTCAGCCCGCGCCCGATCACCAGGACAACAACATCGACAGCGGAAAAGGCGAGCTTCAGCTCAGAATCGCCAGCTCGGTTGACGCCCCTCTGCCCGCCACGGGCCAACGCTGGCAAACAGACCCGGCCGGCATCCCGCGCCGGATAAAGGCGGATTCAGGCCGCCATCGACACAGGGTCTTCTGGTAGGCGTCGTGACCCTTCCAGTTGCGAAAATCACCGATGTGGCGATTGGCGCGAAGCTTGGCGGCCCAGGCTTCCTTCGTCGCGAACACAAACTCATCGAGGCGTACGGGGAACAGCACCACACCCCCCCGTTGTCGCTCCTCTTCGAACTGAGCAGCGTCACCCGATCTTCGTCGTGCCCATCTTTTCGTAGCTGAAGTTGCCTGCGGTGCCGCCGTAACGCTGGTGCTGGTAATAAAACTCCCATTTGCCACCGATCCGTATGCCCACCGTCACTGCGATGATCTCGAAATCCATACGGTCCACGCCGGAGTAGGTCACGTTCGCCCGGTACACGTCCGGGTTGACGATGTTCGCCCCTGCCCCCCGAGTAGAGAGAGCGTCGCGCTGCATTTGTCGCTGTGTCGTGAAATCCGGATTGTCCTTGGTCCCCGTGGCAAAACTGGCCGCATTAGCATGACCCACTCGCACAGTCCCATCGTTGGCCGGGATCCCGGCCCCGAAGGTGCAGCCATTCATGTTGCCGGTAAACATGACGTCAGCATTATGACCCAGGGTCATGGTGCAGACGCTATCCTCACTCCAGGGGCAGATATAGGCGGGAAAGGCGTTGCTCGCGCCGTTAGTGGCGTCCGAAACCTCGTAGAGGTTGGTGGGCGTCTCCCAGACTGTGCTGGAGGTGATTGGCATCAGGGCGGCGAGGCCTTTGCGGTTACGATTCCGCGTGACCGTGGACCATTGGTTCGTTATGTCCGTCAGCGTAACCATGACAGTTCCCTGGGGGCTCATCTTATTCACGGATGGATTCTCCATAGCCGTGGCCAGCGTCAGCAGGTTGTGCCGCAGGAACCTGCGCGGGTCGTTGCCGAGTAATCCCATGGGTGCTGCTCCGTGCGGGGAAAGTGTTGAACGCAGGGGCACCCTACGGCACCGGCGGCAGGCCGGTGTGCCCGCGGTCACTCCCCTGCGCATTTTTTCGCCGCCGCCGCTTTAAGCGCGTTCTTCGCGAAGATGGGGATCAAGCGGCGGTTTAGCGCGTCGGCTAGCCGGGCCATGAAGACCGATTGATTGGACGCGGCGATAGCACGTCGCAGGCCAGATCCCGCCCGCAGGTTGGTCTGCTGAGCACGCGTGCAGCCGAGCTGTTGATAGTCGCGGAGGACGCCATGGCCGCTGATCAGGCATCAGCGCCGGCCCCCAGGCCGAACCAGCCAGTGCGCGGGCGTGTGATGCGCGGTCGGATTAAGCGGCCGATCCCGACCTAATAAAACGTCCTGAGATTTAGCCATGGGCGCCTTTTGCCGTCGACGTCTCGGGCAATGTGGCCGTGCCAGGCGCCGGACGGTGTCTCGAGGTGGACCTCTGGCGTAGCAGGGGCGACGAGCAGCAGAGGGGCCGCGTCAGCCAGGCCCGCCCGACGGATATGCACCATTACGCGCGATCGCGCGCGCGAGGTTTTAAAATGACACGGAAGCCCCTGGTGATCCCCGATCTACCGCCGCTATGGGACACGCCCGCGCCGTACCGCAGCACGCGTAACGGCGGCCGCCGCTCGAGCCGCGTTCAGCTGGTAGGCCGACGATCGATACACCGGAACTGCGCGACCGGATCTTCGAACTGCTCTGCGATGGGATGCCGCTTCGGGCGATATGCAGGGTGGAAGGGATGCCCGCCCGACGGACGGTCTACAATTGGAAAGCCCGCAATCCGGAATTCGATCGCCAGCTCTCATTCGCGGCTCAGGAGGGCTGCATCCGCCTGGTTGAGACGATCTCGGAACAATTTGAGCGCATCGTCCAGGCTCATCCCCCGAAGGTCGCGCGACGATGGTGGAACCTGCGCCTGCGCCAACTGATCCGGGCGAACCCGAGGTTTTCCAGGGGTCGTCCGTGAAGAAGGTCGCGTCTGGTGCAACACGTCACGATTAATGAGGGCGGGCGGCGAGCTTCTGTGTCATTTTAAAACCTCGCGCGCGCGATCGCGCGTAATTGGTGCATAAATGGAGGCTGGACGGGCGGATATCGTTTATCGATACGCTCAAGCGGCTGGCAAAATCAATCAGCTGCGCGTCCCGAAAGTCAGTCTCAAGATAAGAAAGGGTAAGTGTCTCCGCTCGCCCCGCCCCCGGCATCCCATGGAACACCGGGGGAGGTTTTATCCGTGTGGTTCCCTGCGTTGCGCTCGCGCAGGGCACGGATTGCCACTTTGAATGGCACGAAGTGCGGCGCACAAACAACCGTGCAGAGGGTGCCGCCTGCCAGGCACCCCTTTCAACAACTGACGATTCACGGTTTTAGTTCAGATGATCCGGCCGCGATCTGGGCTAGTCACTCCCGGCGAAGCGCGACACGCCGGCAGCGACGAGGAAGGTGGCGCGTTCACGCCATTTCAGCCAATTCATCTGCGACTCGCATTCCACTGATAGTGGGTAACTAGCAGCCGAACAGGCCTTTGCCGAATAGGTCGCACTTGGCAACCGAGGTGACGATAACCGGGCTAACGGACACTGTAATCGAGTCGCCGACCTTCAGCTGTGCAACGGCAGCCTCTCTTGTGGGATTAGTCGTTTTGATTGTGTAGATGCCGCCGCCATTGGCACGGAACATCACGCCAATGAGCGTGCCTCGAGGCATCAACAACATCTGGACGAAGGGTGGATTGCAGCACGCGCCACCAATCCGTTAGCCCTCGATTGCAGGGCGAGGCTATCGATTGCCGCGACGGTAGGCGCACCCGTTCGTGTTGACCTAGGAGGCGGCCACCAGCCGCAGCTGGCGAATGAGGTAAGGCATCGTTAGTCCCTGCACGAAGATAGAAAAAGCGACCACGGCGAAAGAAACTGCAATGATCTCTCCGCGTTCAGGAATGTTCGCGGGCAACGCCAGAGCGAGAGCCAATGCCAGTGCGCCGCGCAGACCGCCCCAGACGAGGACGTGCTGATAGCGGCGGTTGATCCGCAGCCTGCTAGGGGCGAACAGCGCGCAAAGCGGATAGACCGCAAGCGCACGCCCGGCGAGCACAAGCACGATAGCAACGGCGGCGGCTCCGACGACATCTGTCAGATGCTGGTGCACCTCATGACTTCCGATCAGAATGAAAACAACCGAATTTGCAAGGAACGCGGCGTATTCCCAGAAGGCAAATACATGGCTTCGGCTGTTCTCCGAGATCGAGCGCATCATGCCAAAATTGCCGACGAGCAGCCCGGCGGAAAGCGAGGCCAGCACGCCCGACATGTGAAAATGCTCGGCCAGCAGGAACGATCCATAAGCGGCGAGAGTCGTCAGCGTGATTTCGACCAGATGATCCTCAGTGCGTCCGGTAACAATCAACAGTCCGCCAGACACCACAAGCCCCGCCACCACGCCCCCCGCCACTGTCCACAGTAGTGAACCGACGAGTGCCACGGGAGTTACCCCATCTCCGGCGGCGATGGCGACCAAAAGGGCAAAGCCCACGGCTGCGGCACCGTCATTCAAAAGGCTTTCGGCCTCAACCAGCATGCTCAAGCGCCGCTCGACCTTCATTTCCCGAAAGGAGGCAATGACGGAGACGGGATCAGTGGCGGCAATCAGAACGCCAAACAGCGCCGCGGCGATCCAGCTCCAGCCGATCAGGAAATGCATGCCGCCAGAAACGGCAATCGCTGCAATCAGAACGCCCGGAAATGCCAACCCTGCGGTAAGGGGAAGGTCGCGGCGAAAAGCCTTCCACTCCAAATGCAGCGCCGCCTCGAAGATGAGAGGCGGCAGGAAGATGTTGAAGATCAGATCGCGTGTCAGCGGCAATTCAATCGCATTCGGAATCAGCGCGAGTGCGATGCCAGCAATCACCAGCCCGACGCTGTATGGCAGTTTGAGGCGGCGCGAGACGATGGCCACCAGAGACGCGGTTAGCAGGACAAGGCCGAGGGAGAAGATTGAAAATTCGGGCAAGGCGGTCTCCGTAGCGACCTGACCTTAATTGCCCAAAAAAACGCCAATAGCCAGTTCACGCATAAATCATGACTTATGCGCGCAAGCCACGCTGCACGACCGCGGCTTCGTGAGTGTCGGCGCAAGAGGCAGCCCAACTGGTCAATTCTCAGGGCAAGGCTGCCTTTCTCGAGTTCCATAAGAAGAGCAGTGAGTGGCTGACCGGGGACACCTACATTTTTATATTTGACATGAAAGGCAATGAACTCGTCAACGGGGGTTTTCCAAACCTGGAAAACACGAACGTGCTGGAATTATAGGATAAAACCGGCAAATTCCTCAACAAGACATTTATTGCGTTGCTTGAAAAGCAAGATTCGGGCTGGGTCGACTACTATTTTCCGAAGCCCGGCACGAGCCAGATCGCGAAGAAATGGGCGTTTATCAAGCGAGTTGACTTCCAGGGCATGCAGGGTGGCGTCGGCGCCGGTATCTATCTCGATTGACCATCGGTATGCCGATCGGATCGGGCCGAACGGTAGACTGAATAAGGCCACGCAGCCCTCAGCAATGTGGTGATTAAGCGCCGTCGAGGCGTTGATAGTGGTCAGTATTTGATGGCCTTCTCGATCCACTCACGACGCGTGGACATGCTGGAGCCACCCACCGCTGGGGCTACATCACCAACTATTGGAGGCGCAAGGGGTTCCGCGGGGGGAGAGGAACCCCTTGCCAACAGAGAAGACGGAAGGCCACGTTTAAAGGCACTATGCGTTCAGCCCTCCCGGAGCATCAACACCGGTTGAATACAGAAGTTCTACACTCACACCGCTGTGTATTGGACCTGAAACCTTGAACCATCAATACGTCAGCAAAGCGAAGCTCAGGCCACCAGACCCGACATATGTCTGGTGTTACGGGAAGGGCTTCACCTACTTCAGGGGAACACCTAGGGTGTGTCGGACACCGCCACGGAGAAAAGGTATGAGGGAAGGAAAATACGTGATTTTTACTGACGGCTCGGCCCGTGTTTTCAAGAAGCACTACGTCCACGCATGGATGGCGGGCGGCAAGCCTGCATGCTCCGCCGGGTACTTCCGCAGAATGAACGGCAAAGTGGAATGCTACGGCGAAAGCGGGACACTGGGGATCAAGTCACGCGAAGATGACGCCGAGATTATAGAATCCTACCTGTAGCTACGGTTCTCCTGCCCTCGGCTGGAGCTGGATCGGCTGATTCGGGTCTCGGCTTTGCGGTGGCGGCGGGACGTAGGTGGGTGACGGGGTGATGTAGATTGGCGGCGGCCGGTATGCCGTTGCGTCGACATATACGCACCCGCCCAACGTGGGCAGGATCGGGATCAGGAGCCTGAACGGGATTTTCATCCGGACAATGTACCCGCTGAGGTCAGATGCCGCAAAGGACGGGCGCTGGCCCGCGCGCGAGGATTCATCGTATCCTCCGGCCCGGAGGCGGACCATGCAGGAGACGATTTTATACAGCATAGTCGCGATCACCGTGGGCGCTTTTTTATCCCGGCTGTGGGCGTGTTGGTCCAAGTTGCTCGGGAGGCAACGCGGGCAGACTGGCTCGAGGCTATACCTGGCATTGGACTGCTGCTCTCTCTGTCAATCATGCCGATAGATCTAGATTGGGGAACAGCTACGGGTAAGCGCCAGCGAGATTGCCATGCCGGCGAGGATGTAGGGCGGCAGTATAACGAGAATGAGCTTGAGCCAGAGCAGCACATCAGGCCCGACGCCAGGCTGCTGGCGAGCACGGTGGAAATAGTTGATAAAGTGGATACAACAACCGCTATGGCGAATAACGAAGCGATCCAGGAAAGGTGTTCCAGCAGCCGGTCGGATTGGAACCGATGAGAATTAAAGTAGACCAGCAATGCCCCTGCGGTCATGCCGAACATTGCCATGCTAATGGCGAAGAACGCTCAGTCGTACCAAGCAATGACTGATAATAACCGGGTTTGAATGATCTGCAGCATGAGACCGCACATGCAGGTGAGAAAGAGACCTATAAGGAACGCTGTCGGAATTAGTCGCGTCTGGCCCCTCAATTGCGACATTGTCCTCGGTGCTCCTTTGTATCGCAGGTGTCTGTCCGATAAACCTAAATCCGGCAGTTGGCTTGATTGGCGCTTATTCGTTCGAGGCGTTTTACAACCCGAGGTAGGTTTCAAGCCGGGGCGAGGCGCGGCGGCGGCTGAAGTTGGCGTCCGTGCAGGAAGTGTCGCAGGGCCTCGCTGAGGATACGATACCACTTTGCCAACGGGTCCAACTGCTCCGCATTGATCCGCAAGTTGGCCAGGAAGCCGGCAATTCGCACGTAGGCTCGACGTGCTGTGTCCCGCATGGCGTGCGTGCTGCTGATGCTCAGTGTCACTTGGCCGGCATGCTGGGTCCGTCGCGCGATCGCGGACAGTAACAATGGCCGGCTGGTCAATGCCTCGCGGTGATGCTCAGGGTCCGCCAAACGCGTGAACAGGCTCCAACAGTTGTAGACCAGCGCCACCGTGCCGGCGAGCAGCCGGCAACGATGCAAATCCTGTGTCGTGAAGCCGCCCCATCCCCACTGGTTCTTCAGTTCATCGAAGACGTTCTCGCAATCGGCCCGATCGCGATACAACTGGCCCAGGGTCAGGATTTCGTGCTTCAGCGAGGTAACCAGCGCAGCGTATTCCCACAGCTCCTTGTCCGCTTCGACTTCGCCAAAGCTCAGCAACGGTTGGGCAGAGTCGCTTCGGTCGCTGATCGCGACGCCGTGCGCCAGTTTCCGGCACAACAAGATAATACGGCGATGCCGGCTCCAGCCATGCAGGCGCAGACTGGTTTCCTTGCCTTGCCATCCTTGACCAGCATCCGCCCAGTCGCTGTGACGCATGGCACGGACCAGATCGCGTTTCACATTCGCTGTCATGCGTAGGCGGAACAAATACGCCAGATCGTTTTGCTCCGCGCGCGACATAACACGCTCGATGCCCCAGGATTTGTCGCCGCGCAGCAGCGCCGGACGGCGTGTTGGACCGAGATGATCCAGCAATGACCACAGTCCGTCGGTGGCGTGCGCGACGTTGTATTCGTCGCCAGGCAGAACGTCGACGCGCAACACCAGCCGCAGGCTGGATAGCATGTAGGTATGGTAAGCGTGGGATGGCCGGCCAGGTTTGGCCGGATTGTAACCGATTTCGGCGCCTTCCTGATGCCCGTACAAAGTCTTCACGGTGCTGTCCATATCCAGCACCCACGGTTCGCTCAGCAGCGGGGTGGTGCAATAATCCAGATGATTTTGCAGCCAGTTCAGGCCTTTGGCCTCGTCGATCTTGGTCAGGCCGCGGCGCACCGCATCCTCGCTGACGATCTTGCGCATCCCAAGCAAAGGCGGGTTAACCGGGTCGCAACGCAGCGTGGTCACATGCGCATACCGGCGATGGCCGGACAGCACCGACAGCATCACTGTGCCGAGCAGGTCTCGCTTCTTCGGTGCGTTCGGGCTGCTCAACGACAGCGGGCAATCGGCGACCCAGGCGTCAAACAGTCCGGCTTGCTTCAGATAATCGATGAAGAATGGCAACTGCCCGAACGGCGTGACCGGTGCTGTTAAATCCCACTCGACATGGACGCGGCCCGCAAAGGTGTCCGCTGTCGCCGAATAAACTTCAACTGAGGGTTGTTCACCCGATGGGTCGGCCAAAACTGGATGGGTTCTTGTCCGCATCCCCGCAGATTCCAACAATTCGGGCCGCATCGGCAATCAGCTAACTGCCGGATTTAGGATAAAGCGTGATTATGGCGGCAACTTGCTACGGCGCGTTAAATGGGTCCGCGCGTGGCCGTTGTACTGGATCAGCGCTCTTTGAAGCCGCGAGCGGGCATTCATGCCGCTTGGTTTGGCGTCTGCCGACGCCATCATGACCGGATCCACTTATTGCTCGCGGGGGCGGACCCCGCTGAGTACCCGGGTGTCCTCTGGCGAGGGGACGTCCAGTCTGGGAGGAAGCGACCGGATGCAGGAAGAAATCACCACACCCGCGCTCGGCACCATCCGAGTGCACGTATGCTCCCGATGTTCGGGAAGGAATGGGAAGACTATGCGCCGGTCCCATACTTACATGGAGTATCGCACCTGGCGCAAAATCGACCGCTTTTGGGAGTGCATGGCATGCGGGCACTTGGTGACCGCAGATGAGCTTCGAGACGTAGAACGGAAAGTAGACCCCGAGACCGAACTCCTCCACGCCCAATGGCGGACGGATAATAAGGGATTTTGATAGACTTGGGGGGTTTTCGAACCTCCTGCCCCTTCCCTACCACAAATCTCCTGTATGATGACGTCCGTTGCCGCAGGATGGCACGTCCTCAGGACAAAACCTCCTTCTCGAGCCTTCCCGTTGCCGCCCTACTTCTGAGAAATGGGACCTGAAATGGCGGTACATAGAAGGAATAACTCTTTTTGCCGCTACCGGAGATCGGCTTGAAATCATGGATTATAAATTCATTAAGGCCGGGGCGAGAAGCGGAAACCGCGCCGCGGCCGTGCGGCGCGCTTGACCGTCCTCCCGGCCGCTGTGCGGCTTTTCCCGATTATTAAGCTCCGATAGCGCAAAGCGTCAACAAGCAGGGTGAACGCTGGCGTGTGTTGGTGACGGCTCGGGTAATAGAGGTGATAGCCGGGGTAGGGCGGACACCAATCGGCGAGCACCCGGATCAGCCGGCCATCGGCCGGGTAAGGTTGCACACTGTCTTCCGTCACATAGGCCAAACCCAATCCTGCTAGTGCTGTTTCCAGCATGGGGGCAGTCGCATTGAACACCAGCTGCCCCTCAACCCTTACCCGCACCTCGCGCTTTCCCTTCTCGAATTCCCAGGCATAAAGACCCCCACGGGTGGGCAGGCGCAGGTTGACGCAACTATGGGCCGTCAGGTCTTGTGGTGTTTTGGGCTTCGACCGGTTGGCAAAGTAAGACGGCGAGCCCACCACGGCTGAACGCATGTCTGGTCCGATGCGTATGGCGATCATGTCCTTCGCCACCATTTCCCCGCTGCGAACACCGGCGTCGTAACGTTCGGCGACGATATCGGTCAGACCGTAATCGATGACAATTTCCACTCGGATATCCGGTAAGCCGGTAACAGCTTTTCTAGAGCGGGCCAGAGCACGGCACGCACAGCATGGTCGTGCGCGGTGATACGAATGTTGCCGGACGGCTTGTCACGCAGCTCGGTCAAAGCGGCCAATTCCACGTCGATCTCTTCCAGCCGCGGCCCGACGGCACGCAACAAGCGCTCCCCCGCCTCGGTTGGCGAGACGCTGCGTGTCGTGCGCGTCAGCAGCCGCAGCCCGAGACGGCTCTCAAGGCCGCGAAGGGTCTGGCTCAGCCGGACTGCGAGACCCCGCGCTGCGCGGCAGCGCGGGTAAAGCTCTGCTCGCGTGCAACAGCGAGAAAGGCAACGATATCATTGAAGTCAGTGCGCGGCATTGAGAAGACCAGCTTATCCCCTCAGGCTACCAATACTGCCGTCAGGCATCCGCTGGCCGGTAATTGTGCCCGCTGGCCCATCGCCGTTCATCGTCGTCACAGTAAGAGCGAAACGACCATCGGGCTGACCAGTGCCCTTAGCGAAACTCACGCCGCTGCCATCCTCATACCAGATCGGGCCGCTCAACTTGACAGTCTTGTCAGGCTGCACCATCCGGTATTCGCGGCGTTCTGCGTGATCACCAACACGTCTTGGTGGAAGTGGCGATCGACACCATTCAGCAACGAGAGATTTGCCAGCCGGACGCGGACCTGATCCGACAGGAGCTCGACTTCGCCTTCCTAGAGATTCCGGCTGCCGGTCCCGGACCCGGGGCCCGCATGGGGCGGCCGAGGACGCTACACTGCGACCCGCGCGCAGATCACGACCGCCGGCCATAGCCTTAATGATCACGAGCAGAAAACGGGCGATCTCGGTAACCGGCCCCTGCTCGCCGGCAATGCTGACAGGGACCGGGCGCCCGGCAGCCAGCGATGGTTCCGGGCGCGGTTGATAGTTATATACGCCGCATGACACGAGGGTAAAGCGCCGAAGCCGTACCGATCAAGGTGGTGGCCCTACGCGTAGGGCTCCGCGCCGCCCGGCTCCGGATTCTGAAAAATCGGCCAACTCCCGGACGGCGACTAATCGTCAGGGTTTCGCATCGACGTCGAATTCCAGCTTGGTCAGCCAGGTCCCATCCTGCTGGACCAGGATGTCAGTGAAGTAGCCGCGCAATTTTCCGGGCCCTTCGTGCCTTGAAGCACGCCGTGCCAGTTTCCCACTACCAGAACGGTGCCGTCTTCAGCGGCCTTGGCATACTCGATCGAGGCGGGCAGCTCGGTGAAGGTTTTCCAGTCCTCGAGATAGCGCGCCGGATAGCCGCCCGACCCGTTGCAACGCCGGCGGGTTGAACCTGCACGCCATCCGGGAGGTACATGGCGGCGACAGCGTCGCCATTCTTGGCGCCGGTCGCCTTGTTATAGGCCTCATTCCAGGTCTTCGCGGCCTGCAACGCCTCACCATCGGTCAGCTTAGCAGCTGCGACAGGCTGCGCCGCGACAATGGCGAAGACGCTGAACGCGAATAACAGGCAAGTGCGCGGTGACACTGAGCTTCCTCCAAATTCTTTGGCACCCATGGACCAGCAAAGCGACCGCGTGGTAACACGGTAACAAATACTATCGCGTTCGAGAATGGTTTGGGTAAGCCGCACGCTCAATGCCGCCCTGTGCGCGACGACTGCGGCAAAGCCGGCGGGACAGAGCCCCGGGGTAATGCGACGCAGGGGCGAGTTTCTTCCCGAGGGGTTTTCTCGGAACCCCCGCGACCGACGCTGCACGCCGCCGGGATCAGGGTCAAGGCAGATCAAAGTCAGCGGCCGGTCTTACGGATTAGCAGAGTAGCTGGATAGCAGGAACGCCTCATCACGACAGGCCCGCGTGCCTTCTTCCAGGCGGCGGCGAAACCGGGGGCCACGTCGTAGGGTTCGTCATCGCTCTTGAATTCATACCAATCGCCCGTGGCGAGCGACCGGACCCGGCCCGTGCCAACAGCCCTCGTGATGTGCCCGAGCGTTGACCTAATCCACACCTGTGGGACGCCGCGGATCGTCGCAAGGTCGGCAGCAGCAAACTTGCTCTCCACCATATCATCGATGATGGCGAGCGCTTGATCGGCTCCGAGCACCCTGTCGCCTTTTGTCTCCAGATTGGTAATGGCGGCCCCTACCCTTGACGTGCCGGCGTGATCACGTGCTGTTTGGCGTCTTACTTCCCTGATTGCCCCGCAGTGGTCGCATTCCCAGATGGCTTCCATTAACGTCCTTGGTGCTCTGAGCGGTGTTTTGAGGAGAACCCGTTTGATTGCTTCCGGAGGCGGAACTAGAAGCGGTGGATTTGTCTTCTTCTCTCGAAGGGTCGTGTCGCCAGAGCGCCAGCGAGCGGGAACGCCAACAAGCTTGCTGCTAGCAGCATTGAGCGTGAGATCGAAACCATCGCTAGATTCCTTTGTTCAAGTTGGCCGCCTGCACTTACGCTGGCGCCGTCTACGAAACGCAGTGCCCTTTGATCAGTTGTCGATTCCGCAATGCGGCACACGCAGAAGCGACGTGGGTTCAGGAATGGCGGCGGCATCAGCCTCGGCGATGACGAACATCGCAATAGGATGGCAGTGCGCACCCACGGCCAACAAGCTCCGCCGGATACCGCGTCGAGATCGTCATCTGAGAGCACCCACAGCGCCCTGTTTCCGCCATGTTCCGTTCATATATTCACCAAGCTGGCTGCCACAGAAGCAGCTAGGTAGGAGGAGAAAATGCGTCCCGGGGCGGCAATGCTGATCGGCGCGGCCACGCTACTTTCCGCCTGCGCCGAGCAGGCAGGCGGCTACGCGCCAACCAATGCTGCCGGTTCCTACTATCCCTACGACGGATACTCCGTGCCGGCTTATCCCGGGTATGAGCCGGGCTATTATGGCCCGGGTTACTATGGTCCCGGCGTGATCATTGGCGGGGGTGGCTTCTGGGGGAACGGCTACGATCAGGATCGCTACTGGTATCATCGGCACCGCGCCTGGGATCGTGATCGAGCATGGCAGGAGCACGAGTTCCTACGGCACCAGAACGAAGCGCAGACCCAACAAGCTTCGCAACAGCTACAGCAACAGAAGGCTCAAGCCCTGGCTGCTCGAGCGCCAGGCGTGGCAACAGCTACAGCGGCAAAAGGCTGAAGCCTGGCAACAGCTAGAGCAGCAGAGCTCAAGCTTCGCAACAGCTACAGCAACAGAAGACTGCCCAAGCCAAGCGTGGCAGCAGCTGCAACAGCAGAGGGCTCAAGCGCTGGCAGCCCAGAACCAAGCCATTTGGCAGCAGAGAGCGGCAATGCAAGCTGCTCAGCAACATACGCCACGATGACTTCTGGGTGGAACGCCCGCACCCGCCCTCAAATGCTTGCGCAGATCACGCGCTAATTGCTGGGCAGTCGAGTGGCGGATTGGAAGCATTGATAAAACGGGCGTGTGCGGGCGCTTAAGCCTACACGGCCTACAAAGGGCTACAGAACCTGAACGTGTTCTCGCACACACCGGAAGGCAAGCCTGCCTTCGTCTCTCGGATATCCACTTACAAACTGTCCGGTATCGATACACCGCTACGCTGTTGGTCTTGGCACTAGACGACGGTAGTGGCAAACTAACAACCTACAATTCACGGGAGCCACCGAGACCACGCCGGTAACTCGTGAGGGTGGCCGTCTCGCCTTCAAACTGCCGTTTGGCGAGCCTTCGGTTGTGTTCGAAGTGTAGATCGCCGTGCTGATGATGCGGGCGTGGCCCAGGTGTTAGCGGCGGCATGAAAGCCGCGTCTAAACGGCGCGCCTTGATCCGCCGTGGAGGAGGGCGATCGATCGGGGTTCGCGTTGGTCGTCCGTCTCTGCGATGAGAGATGCCGTCGTGCTCGCAGCCGTCCAGGACGCTGCGCGCCCATGGGTGTGCGCAGGTCGGGACGACAGGATGGCCGTCTTGATCGAACAACAGGATGGTCGTTGCGGTCGGTGGTTCAGGCCGGGACGATCAGGCGGTTAGAAGTCGATATTCCAATGGTGCGATATCGCCATAAACCGACCAATGAGCAAATACCCCATACGAATCTTGATCGTTGCTGCCGCCATGCTGCTGTGGTCATCTGCCGGTAACGCCGACATGATGTCGGATGACAACATAAAAAATTTTTGGCAATAGAACGTGTCGGCGGTTGTGTGTTGTCAAAAACAGACGAGTATTTGCGCAACCGCGACAACACGAGAGTGCTTTCAGGTAATGAGGAAAAAGACAGGATAGGGATTATGGATTTAGAGCAGGACATGGCGTCTAGCCTCATGCAGACTTGCTTCACGCAATTGCAAACACCCGTTTTCCTATCGTTATTCAAATCACCGCAGGAAGCGGCAGCCTTTACAGATGGTGCTGCATTCGCTTTTAGGAGTGCCATGTTGCAGAAGATCATTGCAGAGGACAGGCGTAATAGCCGCAAGCGCGCCACAGGCGCGAAACCATGAGCAAACTTCGTGGCCTTCGCGGGCCGTGACCGTCTGACCCAGCGTAGTCCAGCGGTACCGGGAGGCCGGACGTGGCTGACATTTTCTCTCCCAATACGCTTCGCCGGTCTCGCGGCCGGTCTTATCCATGAACCGCCATCGCAGTGCCACACGCGAGCATAGTGATCCGGCTGAATACTCCTGCTTTTCCCAGTAATAGTCGAGGCCGGATATATGGGCGACGACAAGACGGGTTTCAGACGGTATGGGTTGAAGTTATGGAGCATGGCACCCGTGAAGACGGCGAACCCAAGATACCGCTCAACGTTCACATCCCGGTTTCGCTGAAGCGGGACGTCGAGGCCGCCGCCGATATCGCCGGTCAGACCCTGACGATTTGGGTAAGCCGCACGCTCAATGCCGCCCTGCGCGCGACGACTGCAGCAAAGCCGGCGGGAAAGAGCCCCCCCGGGTAATGCGACGCAGGGGGGCGAGTTTCTTCCCGAGGGGCTTTCTCGGAACCCCCGCGAACGACGCTGCACGCCGCCGGGATCAGGGTCAAGGCAGATCAAAGTCAGCGGCCGGTCTTACGGATTGGCAGAATAAACGCGTTCGTGTCGCCAAGCAGCGCCAGCACTGAGGTGCCGTGTTCAATCGAGGCGAGTAACCGGCGGCCACCGCGTTGGCGCTTGACGTTTGGGACGGGCCGACCAGTCAATCGCACCCCAGATGACCAAGGCGCAAGCTGTTGCAGTCACGAGGATCCACATCAGCATGGTATGTTCACGCGGTTTTTGAGAGGCTATCGCAATTATAGAAAAGCGATCACGACGGTCAAATCAGTTGAATTTCACTTTTGCGGCAATGCCAAGCCCGATTCGGGGTTCCGGCAGCGCAGGAGGAGGCAGTCGTGTCAAAGGGGCCTATCACCCTGGGTGACGTTGCCGAGCATACCACGGCACTGGCCGTGGCCTGTAACCGGTGCGAGCGGGCAGCGGTATGATCTGGACACCCTGATCGCCCGCCATGGGGAAGGCTTCGGTATCCCGAGGCTGCTGCGCCTGCTGTCCAAAGATTGCGTAAAGCACGCGTCCGTTAGCGCTTATGACTTGTGCGGCGTTCACTGTCCGGAGTTGCCCGGTTTTTTTCTCAGCACGACGGACTGATCCGGCGGACCTCAGGATGGGCTGGTGCGGCCGTAGCGTGTAGTTGCGGCCCCTCGCTGCGGCGACGACCGGGCTTTGGACCGCTTAAGATAGGCGACCGTCGCCTCGGCATCCGCGCGAGTATTAAATCTTTACAGGCAGCCGTCGCTCTGACGCGCCATCTGTTGCTATGACGACCGAGAAGCACTCTCTGCCTCCCAGTAATGGACACTACCCTGTACAGGTCCATGTAACCGAACGTATCACGCGACACCGTAAACGCCGAACGAGCGGCGCCTCACGATCGTGCGACGGCAGTCGTGATCAGCACGATAGGAGCAAATGCCGCAGTTCGTGGGAGGCCAAAAAGGCTCTTACAAACCCCTAATGTGGTCTGAACGCCCGAAAGTAGCCGAGGTCTGGTCAGTCCGGCTGCGCAGAAAGAAACCGGAACTTTGCCCCTTCCAATTCGTTGTTGCCGGCGTGTGGCGAGGCAGTTACGGACAGTGGCTGCCCGATGCGATGGATGTGATTGCCGCAGAAGAGGAGAAGCCAACATCATGACGAGGGTTCCTGCGGCGATCGGTATCTGCGCGACGCTCGTGCTCGGTTCAGCCACGTCCGCCTGCACCAGCGTCGGCGGCAATAGCGTCGCCACCAGTCCCGCCGCCACCAGTGGTAACTGCCCTCCCGGCATCTGCGTCGGGTCAACGCCCGCTCAGACGCCCTCCGGGCCAACGCGTTGATCAGCACGCCCAGCCGCGTCATTCACCCAGGACGGCGACTTGGTTCTCAACCTGGCGGCTTATGGAGCTGGTGCTACGCCCGACACCGCCACGCTCAAGGGCGTAGCGTTCTTCACAGCACAGATGTTGCCGTGACCTAAGCCTGGTTCGGCACATCCCGGCGGGTAGCCACCGCGGGAAACCGTATAGCCCCGCCTTCCGGGAATGGCATCGCTGTGGTTATACTTGTTCTATACTCTATGGACTACGGCGCCTTTCTTTTTCGACCTTCCGGGGCCGCCGTTCCTGCGCCTTGAGGAATTCCTCACCAAGCTCGGCCGCCAACACTCGGCTGCGTGCGTACATCCGCATCGGCCTATCGGCTCTTTCGCAATCAGCCCCAACGTCCAACCGCGCCTGCACAGCGCGCTGACGTTGAGCATCGTGGGATTGCGCTTGTTTATCATGTGCCTTTCCTTGGCCGGTCGTAGCCGTAGGACTGCCCCGATACGATAATCTTGTGC
>CAVYXX010000060.1:0-38582 GCA_963772355.1 uncultured Alphaproteobacteria bacterium
GCGCGTGTAAGCCCCCGATAGAAACGTCACACGCGTCCCCGATAGAAATGTCACTGAGGCACACTGCCGTCGGAACGTTCGAGGTGACGTGCGATGGCGGGGATAATCCAGATGAGCGATCGGGAAGTGACCCGGCTGCGGGTGATGATTGATCTCTCGGATGATCGGCTCACGGTTGATGCCGCTGCGATATTGATGGGGCTGGGTCGGCGTCAGATTTACCGCCTGCGTCGGGTGTTTTCGGCGGATGGCCCCGCGGCACTGGCATCGCGCAAACGCGGCCGGCCGAGCAACCGCAAGCATGGCGAGAGCTTCAGGGCCACGGTGCTGAGCCTGGTGCGCGAGCATTACATCGACTTTGGACCCACGCTGGCGGTGGAAAAACTGATTGCACGTCACGATCTGCGGATCGGCGTCGAGACGCTGCGGCAATGGATGATGGCGGAGGGGCTGTGGGTCGATCGCCGCCACAAACTGCCCTCCCCGCATCAGCCACGTCGACGGCGTGAGTGTCTGGGCGAACTGGTACAGATCGACGGTTCCGAACACCGCTGGTTCGAGGACCGCGGTGAGATGTGTACGCTGCTGGCATTTGTCGATGATGCGACCAGCCGATTGATGCGACTGCGGTTCGTCGCCTCCGAGTCCGCGTTCGATTACTTCCGGGCGACGAAGGACTACTTAGAGGCGCACGGCAAGCCAGTGGCGTTTACAGCGACAAGCACGGCATCTTTCGCGTCAACGCCAAGGACGCGATCGGCGGCGATCGCGTTACGCAATTCGGCCGGGTGCTGTCGGAGTTGAATATCGACATCATCTGCGCCAACAGCCCGCAGGCGAAGGGCCGCGTCGAGCGCGCGTTTGGCACGTTGCAGGATCGGCTGGTGACAGCGTGGTGCAGGGATCAGAGGTGTGAGCGCAATGGGCCCAATCCCTTTCGGGGTCAGACGATGCGGACATAGTTCGGGCGTCCCAACTCCAGCATACGGTTGAGGACATCAACCGCCACGTTGACTTCAGTCATCCGACGTTCGTCTATACGCGAGCGCAGTCCGTCGCCGATCACCTGTTTCCATCGCCCGATCGACGCCTCGACCTTGGCGCGCTTGTTGTAGCCGGAGGCTTTCTGCCAGGCCCTGCGGCTCGTCTCGGCGATGCACTGGAGGTGACGGTCGCGCTGCGTTGGCGCGGTCGCCGCTTTGTCGCTCAGCACCGCTGTGCGGCGCGGCGGCACGATCACTGCAGCATCAGGGTGACGCTCGGCAACGTCGGCGTAAACGCCATCCTGGTCATAGGCGCCATCAGCGGTGACCGAGGCCAGCCGACCGGTGACCTTATCCAGCAACGGGCTAACCTCGACCGCATCGTCCACTTCTTTACTCGTCAGCGCGGCAGCCACGATCTGCCCGGTGTCGGCATCCACACCGAGGTGCAGCTTCCGCCACGCTCGGCGTGTCCTGGTGCCATGCTTCTCGACCAGCCATTCGCCCGCACCGCACAACTTCAGACCGGTGCTGTCCACCAGCAAATGCAAGGGTTGCGCACCGTCGTCGGCGCCGGCGTTGCCGGGCTGCGGCCGCGGCACGGTCAGCGTTGTCGAGCGACGGCTGAGGGTCGTGTGGTCCGGCACGCGCAGCGCCAGGCCGAGCAGATTGATGATCGAGGCGATCAGTCCTTCAGCCTGGCGATAAGCAAGACGGAACACTGCGCGCAGGGTCAGCGCCGTCAGGATTGCCAGCGGCGAATAGCAGGGTTGGCCACCTCGTGTTGTGCGTGGCGCCGCTGCCCACGCTGCGACCGCCTCGTCGGTGAACCACACCGTCAAACTGCCGCGCTGACGCAAGCCAGCCTCGTAGGCAGGCCAGTTCGTGACCTTGTGCTGCTGGCGCGGGATGTGGTGGCGGCGATCCTGGTTTAGCTTGAATGGCAAGGCAGGCATCCGGAGTTGGAGACGGGCGCCCTTGCTATGCTAACGGGCTTTCCAGCACCATGAGCCGATCCATGCACCACGCTGTCGGGCGATGGAAACAGGTGATCGGCGACGGACTGCGCTCGCGTATAGACGAACGTCGGATGACTGAAGTCAACGTGGCGGTTGATGTCCTCAACCGTATGCTGGAGTTGGGACGCCCGAACTATGTCCGCATCGTCTGACCCCGAAAGGGATTGGGCCCATTGCGCTCACACCTCTGATCCCTGCACCACGCTGCCGCAAGTGGCTCAAGGCGGGCATCCTCGAAGATGAGGTCGTGACGGTCGATGACAGGGGAACGGGTCAAGGCTCGGTGATCTCACCGCTTCTTGCCAATATCTACCTGCACTACTGCCTTGATCTCTGGGCTGACCGCTGGAGACGGCGCGAGGCCCAAGGCGACATGGTCATCGTGCGCTACGCCGCGCCCAAGCTCAAAAAGCGGACGGCGTTGATGCGGGAGCTCAAGGAAGTGTTCCGCCGACACCGGTCGCAACCGATTGAGAGGGTGATAAGCCTGATCAATCCGATGCTGCGGGGGTGGGTGAACTACTTCGCGGTCGGGCACTCCAGTGAGTGCTTCGGCCACATCAAAGATTGGGTGAGAAGAAGGTCAGGCGCCATTTGGCGCACGCTCAGAAACGACGGGGCTTCGGCTGGGAGCGATGGAGTAGGCCGTGGCTGTATAACATCCTGAAGCTGTTTAACGGCTATCGGGTGCGCCGCGACGGGACCAATTTGTGACAAGCTATTGCTTGTGGTTGTCATCGGCAAGGAGACGGGATCCTTTTGGTTGTTCGCAAAGAAAAACGTTGCGCGCGGGGGTGGCGTCCTCCGCGCGAACCCGATTACATTTTCGCCTAATTCCCGAAAGTCGCCCCGGCAGGATAGGTCCCATAAGCCTCAGCACGAAGCAGATGGGGGCGCGCAATGCGGGAAATCCGCATGTTGCACGCGACGTGGAGGGGGCTGGAGACGTGGAACGGTCGAGATGCCTCGGCCGACCGGCGCGCCAGTCCTCGACCCTACCTGTGAGCGGCTCGGGGTGAAACCCCCGGGCCAACTCGGCATCGCCGTATACCCCCCCCAGTAGCACCGTCGCGACGGCTCTCGCCGACACCCTGCGCGCCTGCACCTCTGCCAGCAGGTCCAGGCAAGGCGGCGGAGCATGGCCTCCCCGTGACGTCCCCCGGTGTCGGCGACTTCTCGTGGTCGTTCTCGGCCTTGGCGCGCCAAACCGTCCCCGCTAGGCTTCGGTTTCCGTGCTGCTCGCCGGTGAACGGCTGCTTCTATCCCCCGGCACGGCAGGCGTGGGACGGATGCCGCGTTTGTTCGCCGGGTGGAAACCTCGTTCCTCTGTTTTCCACCGGCTGGCGGAGAGCGCGGAGACGGACGTTCGGTAGCGGACCCCATGCCGCCGCCGGACGTCCGGTCGGCCCTAGTCGGCAAGCATCTGGCTTATGCCTTTAGTGTTTTCCATCCTGGAGTGCGGCCACTATTTCGGCGATCCGCGATTTTGAGCTCGCGGGCTTTCATGACTGTCGTAACGTAACCAACTCCGACTTTTTCCGCGCAGAGATAGAGCGGGAGATTATCCGCGCGGTACGCTATGAGCGCAGCAAGCATTGGTTCAGTCCATATAATGCGTCGCGCGCTCATGACGATTTAGACTGTCGCGCAAACTACGTGGTCGCACCAGCGGCCGTCCCGGTGGCGCGGCGAGGGTATAGAGCGCCCTTGCGTCTATCGCAACCGAAACGGATAGCAGATCTCTACTCGGTAGAGATCCTCCAAAGGTCTCATAAACATTTATATAATTGCTCGCGGTCGCATGTTTCCATCCAAACTTCTACCTTGAGCCACGCTTCCCAGTTCCCGTGGAATTGCCTGGATAAACGCTGCCGTCACCAGCCAGCCTATCTAGCGACCGCGAGCGTTTCTGCCGTCCTCCGCCGCCCCATGCAGGTCCGGGTCAGGGACCGGCAGCCGGGATCTCTCAGGATCCCTGCCGGAACCCGGTCCACGCCGCAAAACCACCCCAGCCACGGCGGGGTGTATACTGATACCCATACAAGCAGCCAAAATTGCCATGACGATCGCCGCAACCAGGTCGTAGGGACCCGCAAACCCTGTGGTCATGCTGCGTCTCCAGCGCGAATGGCTGTTAGAAACGCTGGAGCCAGCCGGCGAGTTGCTCACCGCGGCGCGGTAAAGTTTTCTCATCGCGGGAGCTTACGTCACACTCGCTGGTCTCTGTCCGGACATGTCAAAATTGCATTCATCCATGATGTCTGGCCCGGCCCAATAAGCCTGTCCGGTGTTGCGCGACACCTGTCGCGTTGCAGCAAGCGGAGCCCCTCGGCCGCGATACCGAGCGGGATTTTGAACGAGTGCCCTAGTCATGCCAAAGCGATTGGTCTACCCTGTCACGTTCAAATAAGAAGTTGACCAAGAAAGAGAGGTTTTCACAGCTTCTCCAGGGAGAACGTCGCCATGGCCAGCCGCGCTCATCGCAGCTTCTGCTGCCTCGTCGTCTTGTTCATCACGGTCTGTCCCTGCCTCGGCATAGCATACGATGGTCTTGTCCAAAAACAGGTGTTTACCCTCCCCTCATTCAAGACAGTAGGGGGTGAGTGTTGAAGGATGTGCGCTTCGGCTACGAAGTCTATGGCAAGTTGAACGCGAACAAGGACAATGCCATTCTCATTCTTCCGTTCTTCAGCGGCAACGGCCATGCCGCCGGTAAGTTCGCCGCCAGTGATCAGAATGCCGGCTATTGGGATAACGTCATCGGACCGGGCAAGCCGCTCGACACCGATCGGTTTTGTATCATTGCCGGTGACGGACTAATCAGCCAGCCGGTCAAGGATGGCCAAACGATAACGACCGGGCCGGCCTCAATTGATACGAGCACTGGCAAGCCTTTTGGCATGCGGTTCCCGATTCTGACGATCAGAGATTTGGTGACGGCACAGAAGGCGCTGAGCGATTCGCTTGGTATCAAAAAACTTTATGCCGTTATGGGCTTGTCGATGGGTGGCATCCAGAGCTTCGAATGGGCGGCTGCATTTCCTGATTCCACGAATCGCGTAATCCCGATCGTCGGGGAGGCCGAAAGCGATGGATATTTCATCGAGAACCTCGATCTGTGGATCGCCCCCGTCAAGCTCGATCCCAAGTGGAACCATGGTGACTACTACGGCAAAGACGAGCCGTTTGATGGCCTGACGACCGCCTTCAAGATCGTTTTCCACCAAGCCAGGAACTATGCCAGTGTGGACAAATCGGTTGGGCGCAAATGGGCACAAGACGGCAAGGACCCGGCCAAGAGTTGGGACAATCGATTCCAGGTGCAACAAGACCTGGACGATGTCGCAGTGTCTATCGCCAAAACCCTGGATGCCAATTCCTTCCTCCATCAGGCCAAAGCGATCCAATTGTTTGTGGCCGGCGACGAGCCAACGCTTGATGCCGGATTGGCCAAGATCAAGGCCAAAATGCTGATCATACCTTCACGGTCCGACCTAATGGTCTATCCGAAATACTCCCAGGAGGCGGCTGAGCATCTGACGAAACTTGGCAAGCAAGTCCAATATTATGAAATTCCTGGTGATACTGGCCACATCGAAGGTATTTATCACCTCGATACTGTTGGCGACCAGATCAGGGAATTCCTGAAATAGCGGCGGCAATGCCGATGCGAGCAGGGGCTACCCGGCTGTCCAGAAATGGCTCTGCCGACCATTCCTATAAAATCTCATGTTATCAAGCGGATAAAGAACAGCTTCCACTGTCCGCAAAGGCTTACCTTCCCGGACGGCACTTGGTTAGAACCCGACATCGGCATGTGGGTGATTTTCGGGCGTATCCTCAACCAACCTCTTGAGCGCCACGAATTGCCGCGCCTGTTTGGCGACCTCGTGCATAAGTGGGGGCGAGCCCGTTTTCGACCCAACCCGGTCGCCAGACCACTGATCTGACCATTCTAAAGCGGACATCGCCGGGGGGCGTGTCGGCAGCTTCGCGCCGAAGTTTGCCACCGGCGATGGAACACCCAGTGTCAGGGCAACGCCCGAAGTTGGCGGGATGGCTCCGTTCAGAATGATTTTCTCGAACGCCGGCACCGCCGAGATCAAGTCTGGTCCGGTATGAGGCGGCTTACCGCAAGTCCGAGAAGGCCGGCGAGGGCCAGCATGCCAAGGACAGCCGGAAAGCCGCCGAGTTCGGTTGCGATGGCGCCGCCGGCTACGCCGACGCTGCCGGCGAGAAATGTGCAGGCGTTGACGATGCCGGAACCCTTGCCGGCCTGCTCGCTTGCCAGCGCCGACAGGGCAAGGCGCGGGGCAGAGGCGTAATACCAACTCGGATGACCCCGACTTCCGTAAGGCAAGTAAGGCTTTGATAATCCGTGATTTGTACCCGTCGAAGAGTGGTGTCAAGACGGGTTGGTATAAGGCATCGCCAAACCGGCACCCATCAGCACGAAGCCCGCAGCCAGCACGCCCGAACCGAAGCCGGAGACGGCGAGGAAGACGACGGCACTGCCAGCGACGATCAGCGTCATCGCGGCGGTCATCGCGGTGCGCAGGCCGATGCGCGCGGCGATGGCAGGGGCCGACATCGCCACCGCCAGCAAGGCCGCGCTGAGCGGCAGCAGCGCGGCACCGGCGTCGAGCGGCGTGTCGCGGAGTCCTTCCGGGCTTTGCGCGAACAGGTTGAAATAGAGCAGCAGCGCCATGATGCAGAACATCGAGACCGAGCCGACGGCTACGCCGGTGGCGAAGCGGCGGCGCGAGAAGAACTCTTGCACGAACAGCGGAGCGGTGACGCGGCGCTCCAGGGCAAGCAGCCCGGCGAAGCAGACGGCGGCGAGCGCGAGGGGGCCGAGTGCCGCGAGCGGCGCGCTTGCGATACGCGGCAAGGCATGAAGGCCGAAGACGAGGGCGATCATGAAGGCGGCCAGCAGCACGAAGCCGCCCCAGTCGGTGCCGCGCGAATTGGGGCGGGCCGCCCTGGCGCCATCCGCGCCGGCGGCCATGCCGGCGGTGGCCAGCGCCATCATTGCGATGTTGAGCCAGAATATCACCCGCCAGCCGACGAGATGCGTTACCGCCCCGCCGAACAGCGGGCCGATGCTGAAGCCGAGCATGAGGAACCCGGTCCACGCGCCCATCGCGCGGCGGCGCTCCGGCGGAATGACGGTGCCGAGCGCGGCCAGCGTGCTGGGCACCGCCAGCGCCGAGGCGAAGCCCTGCAAGGCGCGGCCCGTCAGCAGCATGGCCCGCTGGCCGAAAGAGCTATGATGGCCGACGCGGCGGCAAACAGCACGAGACCGACGATCGCGACACGGCGGGCACCGAAGCGGTCCGAAGCGTCGCCGCCGAGCACGATGCAGGCGGCGGAAACGACGAGATAGGCGTTCACGGCCCACTGCACGTCCGCCGCGCCAAGGGCGAGGTCGGCGCGCATCGTCGGCAGTGCCGCCATGATGGCGGTCCCGTTGACGCCGATGGCGAGCGTCGCCACGCAAGACGACCACAGCACCGCGCTGACGCCGGTCCGCCTGCCTGGCGCTGGCTGCGCCGCCGCCGATGCCTTCATGCGTTTCGATCCCGATAGGACGTGCGCACTGTGCCAGGAAACGCATGACGCAACCAAGCGTGATATGCCGCGCCAAGCTCTCCCCGCTTCTGCTTCAGGATACGATCCGGTCGTTGATCGTTCACGCGAACTGATGGACGAAAAGCGCGCGGCGAGGCTGCCAACCTGATCGAAAGCGCATCGCGCGCCGGCGATCGTCTATTGCGCGTCCGTCTCACAGGCCGGGCTTCGTGTCTCGACGATTGTGCGTCGGATGCCTGTTGTGCGCCGGAAAATGGCCAATCTATTGTCGGTGTTCAGACTTCTCGATCTGGCATCAAGATTGGCGAGGCGCGCATCTTTCGGCCCTCCCCGGCCAAAACAACGGTCGGCTCCGGGTTGGTTGTGCCTGAACCTGCTGGTGTCCGTGGTGGCGACGGCGTGCGGGATTGCGGGCGTGCGATGGGGCGATTTCGCCCTGGCATCGATTGCGACTCTTGCCGGGTGTGCTGCCGCCTCGGCGGTACCATCTTTCCCCGAGCCGGTGCTCAAGGGCATGACCGCCTGCGTCTTAATCGCCGGCGCCCAAAGCGTGGGGATATCCTTCGGCGGCGTGGTTGAGGTCGGAGATAAGTTCGGCGATCCGAGCGTCACATTCGGGATTTCAGGGGGGCAGGCTGATCCTTGACGAAGCACCACGGAGATCGCTCGAAAGTCACATCCTATTTTCACCGGCAGGCGGGGACAAAATCGAACTCGGTCATTTGGATTTTCGATGCGGCGGATTTCATCCCATCCGCGCCCAGCTCGCTGAGCGGAAAGGTCGAGCTCACGGAACATGGCAAGCCGGTCTACCAGTTGTCGGATGTCAGCTTCCCATTGCGTCGCCCTTCCCCTCCGGTTCAACACGGACGTGTTCGAACCCTGACAATCCCATGTGGTTAGGCATTCAGGCGCCGTTATCGGGAGCAGAAACAATGGATCAGCAGAGCAGACGCGATCTTTTCCGGTTTACGAGCGCAGCCGGATTCGGCTTTGTCGCGGGCCCCGCCTGGCAGTCGGTTCGGCAGCTGCTCGGCCGGCGGCAGCCATTCAACAGCAGCCGAATCCCGCCAGCATCGCCGGCGACCGGACCACGGCCGACATCATCGTTGAAACCTTGATAGCCTGGGGTGTGCCAGTTATTTTCGGTATGGTCGGTGATGGGATCGACCCCCTGATCGAGGCGATCAGCGTGCGCCAGGACCTGCATCGCAACGACCGGTCCGGGCGCGATTCACCTGTCGAACGGGCTGTATGACGCGAAGATGGACAGCGCACCGGTCATCGCGATCACCGGGCTGACCTTCCACGACCTGATCGACACCCGCTTCATGCAGGACGTGAACACGGTCGAGCTCATGAAGGGCGTCGCGCTGTACAATACTGCCGTCAGCAGCCCCGGCCACGCGCTGGTGGTGACAGACATCGCCTGCCGCTCTGCACTCGGGGGAGGCGGTGTCGCACACATCTCCGTTCCGAAGGACGTGCAGGCGATGAAACTGGCGGCCGACAAGCCATCGCGATGGAATACCACGGTCTGCGTACCTCATCGTCCTGGCTACTGGACAAGGCCGTCCCTGCCTCGGAGCAGTTGCACGCCGCCGCCGACGCGCTGAACGGCGGAACGCGCATTGCCGTTCTGGCTGGTCAGGGCGCCCTCGCGGCCCGAGCGGAGGTGACTGCGCTGGCTGATCGGCTGGGGGCGCCGGTCGCGAAGGCTCTACTCGGCAAAGCCGTGATGGCCGACGACAGCCCCTTCACCACCGGTGGGCGCCAGCAGCGCGCTCTCTGTCGGGACCGACTCGGCCACCGGCTTTCATTTCATTGCGCACTGACGGCTACCTAATCGCCGAGGCGCGGGCATGAGCCCAAACAATCGCTGGGTGGAAGCCGCTGCCGCCCGACAGCGGCAGCGGGCGGCACCACGCCCTCGTCAATCTCCATGATGTTGACGGCGCCACACACTCACCATCTCGGATGTCACCTGGCTTGGATAGCAGATAGGTAGAGGCTTTGTGTTGATGACTTCATGTCGCCCTTTGCACGAGCGCCGTCGAGAATCCTGTGTCATGTACTGACACACGCATCGCCCCGCGTAATTGGCTTGGCTATTTTCGATGATCTTTTGCCGAACCCGGTCATTTGAAAGTTGCTGAAGCGCTTCAGGACTGGCGGTGTGTAGATTGGGGTCGTGCAATGGCGTCTGCGCGTGCAGCGATCCAATAATCCCAAGCAGAACCATAGCGAACGAGAAATAGACCTTTGAAATCTTCTCCACCGCCATAGCGCAGGCCGTTAACATCTCACTCGCGCACGCGAGTGAGGACTCTTCAGACTCACCTTTTTGTAATCTATATTGAACGAGTGCTTTTCTGCTCGCGTGCGCGAGCGGCAATGGCGACAAGCCCCTCGCCGAGATGCCCCGCAGACTTCGCATACACCATCATAGACCTGCATGTAGGAGCTGGTCAGCGCACGAAGAGGCGCGGGCGGCTCCAGCGCGAGATAACTATCGCGCAAATTAGGGCTGCAAGCGACAAGAGGGGAGATATCCAAGGCGGGAAGTTGGGACTTCTTGTTGTCGATGGCGTTCTCGCGTAATTCAGCCGTCTTCGTCGCCTCATCTATCGCATTGTCAAGTTGCTGGCTGGTAACAAATGGCTGGGTCACTTCCGCGACATCCTGCTTTTTGGCGGCGTCCTTTTCGATGTCAGACCGAAGCTTCGTCAAAAGATCGTCCACCTCGGCCCTTGAGTATCCTTGCGGCGGGGCAGGTGGTGGGGCCGCTGGCTCCAGCTTCGGAGGAACTTTAGACAGCAACTCACTCCGAAGTTGATCGATCAAACGATCGACTTCTGCCCGGCTGTAGTAGTGTGACGGCTTAGCACCGACGGCAGTTGTTGTGCACTCCAACAAGCACGCGGCCAAAGTCGCGAGAACTAAGTGCCGTTTCACGCGTTGCCATCTCCCATCCTCCCCGTGATTCCAGCATGCGAATCCGGGGCGAGGCAAGGGCTACGATCAGCCCCTGGATCTGGGGCCTGAAATTACGATTTAGCAATCAGAGGAAAACATTCGCTTCCCAGCTACGCCAACTCTTCGCTGGACCATTGGGCTGCATGGTTAAGTAAGACGGGCGCTATTGGATGCTGACCTGTCGCAGCGCTGTTGGCTGCACCACGTTGCCGCCGCTGCTGAACGGCCGGTCATTGATCATCAACAACACAAGACTGGCGGCGACCGCCGTCGAGAATATGGCCATGCCCAGTGCGGCAGTCGGCTTGCGGTCGAGATGCACGACGCCGATTGTCAGCAGAACGAGCACGTCCAGTATGAGAATCACCATCCATTGGGACGGCGCGATGACCGCGCTGCTCAGCAGTATGCGACCACGCCTGGCGTCCACCCCACGCTCAATGGCCGCTATTGCGCGGGCCTGCGTTGCGTGTTGGCCGAAGGTGGCCGGGTCGAGCGCCAGCAGGGCCGTCAGCGCGGCATCCCAATCGTACGACGATTTCGTCGGGCTTTCCATGACCAACTGCCGCGTCAGTTTTCGAAGATCAAACAGGTCGTCGTGCCATGGGCCAGTAGGCGCCCGTTGCGATCCGTAATCCGTCCTTCGGCGGTGCCAATGCGCCGCCCTCGGCTCAACACCACGCCTTCCGCTTTTATCGTCCCCGTCTCAGTTGTGATCGGCCGAAGAAGCGAAACCTTAAACTCCAGCGTTGTCTGGCCGATGCCCTGTTCCAGAGACGACTGAATGGCGAGGCCCATACAGCTATCAAGCAATGTCGCGGAGAAGCCCCCATGCACAGTGCCAGCCGGGTTGAGCAAAGTGTCGTTCGGTTCGGCGACGATGACGACGCGTCCGTGCGCGGCCTCGGTCACGTCGTAACCGAGTGTCCGCGCGATTGTATTGAGGGGAAGAGCCCCGTTCGCGAGCCCCTGAACAAACTCAAGGCCACTCATCTCTTTCTGCTTGTCTGCGCTGACGATCCCATAGTTCTTGTTTATGATACGATCCGACATCGGCCTGATACTCCCTGCCCAGCGACGAAATGGGTGCTCGCGAACCGGCTGTCAGCTTTCCCCGGTCGAGACTCTCGCGTGCCCCTTTATCGTGCCCTCGGAAGCGCCGCTGGCAGGATTCGGACCTCGTTGGCGATTGGGCCCGCCTGATAGATTCGGCGTGACAGTCGTTGTGTCACGGCCGACGGATTTTAAACCTGGATTGGTTGACACTCGTGACGGCAGGTAAGGATGGCCATCAGGGGAAGTTGGCACGCGCCGCGGCATGTCGTCACCTCGGTGGCCGCAGTTTGGGCGATGCGTAAGCGGTCTACCCGGCTCAAACTCAAGATGTCGCTTCGATGACTTCGCCGAAGCGCATCCAGCTAGTGCCGTGCCATCGGGCGAGTTGTAGTGCTCGAACCGTATGGTAATCAGTTGGAGAGGTATTCACCCGGATGCCGGGGAGAAGAACAGGCACTTCTAGATTTTTCACGTTAGTTGCTTGCTTCATGACGTTTTCGCGTGAGAAATCGCCGTCGCATTGCTCCAGCACCTTCCACAGCAGATAGCTGGCCCCGTATCCCCAGACATAGAACCGGTCGCTGATGTCGGCTGATGGCAGGTACTTAGCCATAAAGGCCCGGTATTGCTGCATCCCGGCGTCGCTATCCCAGGCCGGGTCGATTGCGTCCTTGCAGAATAGCCCAGAAATCATGCCCACGGCCTTCTCTGGTCCCGCAGGTTGCAGAACCGAGCCCGAAATGGAAACGTTGGTCATGAAGAACGTGGGCTTCCAGGCCATATCGGACACTTTGCGGATCGCTTGTGCGGCAAATTTCGGCACGGCCGCTACCAGCAGCGTATCTGCGTCGGATGCGCGCAACTCGGTTAGCGGCGAATTGACCGTTGGATCGGTTACCTCGTAGCTGGCAATCTTGACGACGTACTTGTCCCATTCGGTGCCGAGCGCGTCCCGCAGACCGCTCAGGTAATCCTTGCCAAAGTCGTCGTTTTGATAAAGTACCGCGAGCTTCGTGTTAGGGTTCTCCTTCAACATGTATTCCAAATAGATTTGAGCTTCGATACGGTAGCTCGGCAGATAACCAATCGTCCAAGGAAAATGCTGTGGATCAGCCCATTTGTCGGCACCGGTGCTGACAAACAGTTGCGGCACCTTTTTTTGATTGAGGTAGCGATGGACCGCCGAATTGGTCGGCGTGCCAAGCGCGTTGAACACAAACGCAACTTGGTCGTCTTCGACGAGGCGCCGGGTCTGCTCAACCGTCCGGGGTGGCGTATAGGCGTCGTCGAGAGAGATGAAATTGATTTTGCGTCCGGCAATGCCGCCTTGATCGTTCAGCCATTGAAAGAACGCGGCGTCAGCCTTGCCGACCGAGCTATAAGCGGAGGCCGGTCCGCTATAGGGTACAGTATTGCCTATCCTGATTTCGGTCGCGCTTACCCCCGGAATTTCGGCGGCGAGTGCTCGGAAACCGACCATCGGCAGGCCGACTGCTGCGGCAAGCGTAGAACGTCTCGTAATCATTCCCTGATCCCCTTGCTCATCCCCTGATTGTTGCATAGCCCGGCTATGACAGATCACGTTTCGGTTGGCGCTCTACCCTTGCAGCACGGGTTTGATGTTCTGGTTCAGCCGAAACAGGTTGGTTGGGTCATACTTATTCTTCAGAGCGACGAGACGCCCGTAGTTGTCACTGTACGCGGCCTTGATCCGGGTCCCTTCCTCTGCATCCAGGTGATTGACATAGACTTCGCCGGTTGCGAAGGGCTCCACTGCCGTCCAGAAATCGCGGGTCCATTGGATATGATGAGCGGACTCCCCAACATCGTGCCACTGCGAGACGATGTCATAGTCCCACTGGTCATCGCGAAGCCCGAAGGCGGTCTCGTTCCGGTCTACTCGGCTCGCGGCGCCGTGGACATGAAAAAACCCGACCAGCGACATCGGGGATGGCATATTGGCGGCCCGGTCCACCAGGATACCCAGGACATCGTCCCCGAGATGCTTCAAGAAGCTCGACTTCCAATACCGCTGCACGCCACCATATGGAAAAGCGCCGTCCAGCATGGTGTTCAGTTCCACGTACGACATCGGACCGATCGTATCGGCAAGGGGTGATCCAAACTTGCGGACTGGTGCGACCAGCCGTTCCCCCTCCGCAATCGGCCCAATATACCCGACGACAATGGCAACTACAGGGGCACCCTCAGGCGAGGTCATCATCGCAGCAAAGGCGGTCAGTTCGTCGGGGCAAGTGCGCGCGTAGTCGCGGTAAAAACGCAGCACTTCTTTGGCTTTGGTCATCGGATAAAGGACCATACCCGCCAGCACCGGGCCAACCGGATGGAGCCGATATTCGAACGAAGTGACGATACCGAAATTTCCACCACCACCCCGCAGGCCCCAGAAGAGGTCAGGATGTTCTGTCGCATTGGCCGTCAGAAACATTCCATCAGCCGTGACGATGTCTGCTGAAAGTAGATTGTCGCAACTCAGACCGTGCTTGCCCATGAGCCAGCCGAGGCCGCCTCCCAAGGTCAGTCCGGCGATGCCCGTTGTCGAGACGACCCCGCCGGTGCTAGCCAGACCAAATGCCTGCGTTTCGCGGTTGTACTCTCCCCAGGTGAGGCCCGCCTGGGCGGAGGCGGTGCGTCTTATTGGATCGACTCTCAACCCCTTCATTGGCGACAGGTCGATCATCAGTCCACCATCGCAGACCGCATTGCCGGTGATGTTGTGACCACCACCCCGGACGGACAGCCGCAGATCATTGACGCGGGCAAAGTTCACAGCGGCCATGACATCGGCAACGCCCGCGCAGCGAGCGATCAGCGCCGGTTTTCTGTCTATCATTCCGTTCCAGACCTTGCGGGCGTCGTCATAACCAGCGTCGCCGTCACGAAGCACCCTGCCACGTAAGTTCGCCTGGAACGCTGTGATCTCCGCGTCCTCGATCACGATGTGACTTGCTATCGGCCGTAGCTACTTGCAGACCTCCTACCATAGTCCACCTCCCTCTGGTCGTTTCTTTGACTTCCGCCAGATGCCCACTTTTGAGCGCCGGTATGTTCATCCCGGTCATCGGCAGTGCAGTTTAGCTCGACGGGGCGTAGCGAACGATCTTGGCGTCGATCTCCACTAACCTGTCACAGGGTATGGTTTTGGTCCACTGTGCAACCTACGCCGTTGGTACCCTGGTTCGGCGGGAACTTACTGTTGGCTGCACCGAGCAGGCCCAGAGAGAGATCACAGAACCGCCGCCGGCATCGACACTGCGCGGCCTCCTTCAATCTCTTGGCTGGTGGGAAAGCGATCTACTTGCCGGCCTGCATCTTGATCACCTCGCCGATGTCACGATGACAGTCGGGCATTCAGGCAACTGTTCGATCACGATCGATCTGCAATTGCCGATCGATAGAGCGGCTCTAATGTGGTGCCCCCACGATCACTCCCCTGGCGGAAAATCTGTGGCCCTCGCCATCGCATCGGGGTACTCCCAGAGTACCGGTGCCGGATCGACTGGCTTGCCAGCGAAGTCCATCTCAAAATACAAATGCGCACCGGTCGTGAGGTCGGAATTTCCCACGACGCCAAGTTTCTCGCCGGCCGCGACGGTGCGCTTACCCTCGGCGAATGCCGGCATGACCATACCGAAATGGCTATAGATTCCGACAAAGCTTTCATGCTGCACCACCATTTCAAGGCCACCTCGACCCTTCTTCTGGATGCGGATTACTGTGCCAGGCGCGGTCGCCAGAATTGGTGCGCCTGCCGGTGCCGGCAGATCGATACCATAATGGTAGGAGCCAGCTTGTGGTTGGTTTGACAGCACGCGCGGACCAAATGACGATGAGACACAGGCCGGACTGATCGGCGGCCGTAGGATCACCGCCTGGGGCAATTGTGCGGCGCATGGATTCGCGCAAACCAAAACCGTTACGGACGCAGACGTGATCATAGCGGATGTCAGTTTCATGGCATCCAGCGTACCACGAAATGCCATCCGGGGAGCAACACCCGCACCTCGCAAGCACCAACCTCTCTGATGTTTCACCGACCGTGGCCAGACCATTGTTGCTGGGCGTCAAGCTTGACTTCCCGCAGACAGGTAAAGGCCCCGGTGACGCGAATCGAGGGGAGAGTTTCTTCCTGAAGGGCTTCTCCCAGCCCTCTCGCTGACGGCGCTGCCCGACGCCGGGACCGGGGTCAAGGCGCCCGTCCAAAAAATAAGGGGCATTTGGGGCGCGTGCAAAAAATAAACCGGTCCTCCCGAATTCAAATGCTTCCAATCTGTTGCGCGCCGAATGTCCCGTCCCTTGACCCGTCCCCACCGAGCGCGCAGCATCACGGCGCGGGTCATGCGAGCCGCAAACCCAATATTCCAGGATGAAAACTCGCCTCCTGCCGTGGTAGCCGGGGGCTTTTTCGTTATGATCCCTGGGTAACGCCACGAGGCATTCGCAGCCTGTAAGTCATTGACTTCGCAGCCAAAACCGGTCGGCCACCTGTCATCACGGCCCGCAACGCGAATAGACGCGGCGCATGATGGGCTGCGCTGTTCCGGGGATGTGCCCGGTCAGGCCGAGGCCGGAATTGGCCGATTACTTTGGATGGCACTAATTTGGCGGGTGCCCTCATCCAGTAAGCTCAAAAGCGCGCCGTCATTGGCATTCGTCCACTCCGCATCTTTGGGGTCTTCTCCCCACCCCACACATATTCGCTTCCCCTGCCTCTGCCACTTGTCGAGTGTGACCCTGAGCTTGGACGCATACTGCGGTGCAGGGCACCAAAAGTCCGCCCAAGGATCAACGAAGAGCCCGTTGGAGGGGCTCCCAATGCCGCCCACGCCCCATCCCAATCCAGATCCCAATCCTGATTTTTTCGTATTTTGGTTAAAGACGGTAACGAGCCACATATCGTTAAGTGCAACTCCTTTCATGTTAGCGATATAGATCGCAACACACGCCATCTGACCGCAGTTACCGGCCCTCATCCCTCGCATAGCGCCATATAGCATCGCACCGGCTTCAAGCGGTGTTTGGCCAGCAAAGTCATCCTGGCCAATCAGTCCGTCAGCCATTGGCAAACGGAGCGCTCGCCTATCTACCCGTGACATGGCCTTATGCCACCCAATTTCGGCCGCTAATTCAAACCTGCTCCGGTACTCCTTGTTATCTGATTTTAAGTCGCCTCTATAGAACTCCTTGGTGGCGTCGTAAGTGAAACGCGCTTGTTCTGCTGTGGCCATCCCAGTCTCCCGTACGCAGGATCTCAATCAGCCAAACTCATTGAGTTGGCTCACCGCACTCGCACACCGGCCAGCCGCTTTGGCGCGATTGCTGTGTAGATCGCCGTGCTCGTGATGCTGGCATGGCCCAGGAACTCCTGAACCAGTCGCACGTCAACGCCGTCGTTGATCAACGCATAGCCGGCACCGTGGCGCAGCATGTGCGGATGGATTGCGTCGCCCAGCCCGGCCGCCTCGCCTGCCGCGCGGACGATATACTGCATCGCATCGACCGACAGCGGTCCGCCGCGTTCCGTCTCGAACACCCACGGGCCGTTGGTTGCCTTCCGCATCTTCCGGAGGGCACCCAGGTCATCCCTGGCCACTGTTTGGGTGCTGGTCCTGCCGCCCTTGGCGCGGCTGATGGTCAGCGACCCGCCATCCAGGTCGAAGCTGTCCCAGCGCAGCCCGACGGCCTCCGATGCCCGCAGGCCATGGCGATACGCCAGGCGTAATAGGAGCTTGTCACGCTCAGGGTAGCGTCCGCGCTTGCCAGCAGCCGCGATCAGTTTGGCGGCCTCTTCGGGTCGCAGATGGCGACGCGCTGATACTTTCGGCTTTTCGTTGTCTGGAACGGTGCTTGACATGACGCTGTATCCCTAGAGCATTCGTGAAACGAACTGTAGACTTTCGGCTTTCCGAATACAACAAGGCCGAAAGCTTTCGAAACCATGAAAAAGCCCCCTGCCAATCTCAGGGGCGAGTTCTCGCTGTTACACGGACTTGCGACCATGTTACGATCACGTGCCGCCCAAGCAACGTGCACCCGCGCTCGTGAGGGCCAAGGGGAAATAAAAAGCGCTGCCTATTTCAGGGATATTGACAGCTTGTTGATTTCCGCCGAGAACTGACCCGGGGTTTCCACTGAGAAGTGACCCGGGTTGATTTATGATTTGAAGGTCATGCTTGGGTCAAGTTCCTGGCTTTCTCCTTTCGGCCCTTTGTGGCGGCGGCGCTGGTTTTGAAGCGGAAGCTGTCGTTGCCGGTTTCAACGATGTGGCAATGATGGGTGAGACGATCGAGCATGGCGGTTGTCATCTTGGCGTCGCCGAAGACGCCAGCCCATTCGCTGAAGCTCAGATTGGTGGTGATGACGACGGAGGCCTGCTCGTAGAGCTTGCTCAGTAGATGAAAGAGCAGCGCGCCGCCGGAGGGGCTGAACGGCAGATAACCGAGTTCGTCGAGGATCACGAGGTCGCATCGTATCAGCCGGTCCGCGATCTGGCCCGACCGGCCAGAAGCTTTCTCTTGCTCCAACGCATTAACCAGATCGACCGTGCCGAAGAACCGAACTTTCTTGCGATGGTGTTCAACCGCTTGAACGCCAAGGGCTGTCCCTATGTGAGTTCTTCCCGTGCCCGGACCGCCGACCAGAACGACATTGTCGGCATTTTCGATGAACTCGCACCGGTGAAGCTGCCTCACCAGTGCTTCGTTGATTTCGCTCGAGGCAAAATTTAAAACCACTCAGATCCTTGTAGGCCGGGAAGCGCGCCGCCTTGATCTGATAAGCAACCGATCGAACCTCCCGCTCGGCGGTTTCCGCCTTGAGCAACTGCGATAGGATAGGCACCGCCGAATTCGAACGCGGGCGCACCCTGTTCCATCAGCTCACCCGCGGCCTGCGCCATTCCGTACATCTTTAGGCTGCGTAGCATGATGACAATGGCCGCCGCGGCTGGATCATGACGCATGGCGGGCCTCCTGCATGGCCTCGCGCAGGGCATCGTAGCGTTCGACGTCAGCGCGCGGCTCCCGATCCAGGGTGAGCGAATGCGGCGCCTTGATCGTCGATGTGGCGGGCGGTTTGCCATCGATCAGCCGGTGCAGAAGGTTGAGAATATGCGTCTTTGTCGGAGCACCGTCGCTGAGCGCCAGCTCAACGGCACACAGCACAGCTTGTTCATCGTGATGCAGAATGAGCGCCAGTATCTCCACCATCTCCCGGTCGCCCCCAGGTTGCTTGAGAAGATGCTGCTGCAGCCGCCTGAACCCCTCCGGCAATTCCGCAAACGGCGCGCCGTTACGCAAGGCGCCCGGTTTTCGCTGGATCACCGCCAGGTAGTGGCGCCAGTCATAGACGGTCCGGCCCGGCTGATCATGCGACCGCAAGATGATCCGCGCGTGTTCGCAAATGATTTGTCCTTCAGCAACGACGACGATGCGATCAGGATAAACCCTTATGCTGACACGGTGGTCAGCGTGGTGCAGGGATCAGAGGTGTGAGCGCAATGGGCCCAATCCCTTTCGGGGTCAGACGATGCGGACATAGTTCGGGCGTCCCAACTCCAGCATACGGTTGAGGACATCAACCGCCACGTTGACTTCAGTCATCCGACGTTCGTCTATACGCGAGCGCAGTCCGTCGCCGATCACCTGTTTCCATCGCCCGATCGACGCCTCGACCTTGGCGCGCTTGTTGTAGCCGGAGGCTTTCTGCCAGGCCCTGCGGCTCGTCTCGGCGATGCACTGGAGGTGACGGTCGCGCAGGGTTGGCCACCTCGTGTTGTGCGTGGCGCCGCTGCCCACGCTGCGACCGCCTCGTCGGTGAACCACGCCGTCGAAACTGCCGCGCTGACGCAAGCCAGCCCTCTGGTAGGCAGGCCAGTTCGTGACCTTGTGCTGCTGGCGCGGGATGTGGTGGCGGCGATCCTGGTTTAGCTTGAATGGCAAGGCAGGCATCCGGAGTTGGAGACGGGCGCCCTTGTATGCTAACGGGCTTTCCAGCACCATGAGCCGATCCATGCACCACGCTGCCGCCAGGTCGTACGCTGCGACGAGATCGGCTGGGTGAAACCTTCTCGGTTCTCGACACGGGCGTGGAAATCGTCGTGCAGTTCGGCACCATGGAGACGCGCCAGGGCCAGGAACGCCGTCCGTCCCTCGCCGTGCAGGATGACCCGGTGGGCCCGCGTAAGGCCGCTGAACATTTCAGGCAGGTCGAAATCTTCTACCGCGGCGCCAGAATTTTGTAGCCGGTCTGCGGCGTCCAACAGCGCGGCTCGACTGGCCGGTTCCGCATGTTCCCATTCCGCTGATCTGCAGATGCCGACCTTCAGCCCGGCGACAGTGGCAACCTGCGCCGTTGCGCCCGGGAGCGCAAACAGCTCGGCCAGGAGATCGAGATCGGCAACATTTCGGGCAAACCAGCTGACAGTATCAAGACTAATAGAATAGACTTTGGCTCCTTCCCGGCTAACCACGTTCCAGGTTGGCTTCAGCGCGAAGACTCCGCAGAAGGAAGCCGGACGTATTGTAGAACCGCCTGTCTGAGTGCCGATTGCCAACGGAACGTGGCAGTCGGCAACGGATGCAGCGGACCCAGCGGAGGAACCGCCCGACGTACGGCTGAGATCCCTCGGGTTGCCGGTTGGTGCATCACGGCCTGCAGCCGCAAATTCGGTCGTTTCGGTCTTTCCGATGATCAGCGCTCTCGCAGCGCGTAGGGTCGCCACAACGGCGGCATCCATGGATGGACGGTGCCCGACGAACAGATTCGAATTATATCCCGTCGGCATGTCGGCGGTGTCGATCATGTCCTTGATGCCGATTGGCACGCCATGAAGCGGGCCTCGTCGTGGAAGCTTATCGAGTTCCCGCGCTTGCCTGACAACCTGATCCGGATCAACGAAGGCCCAAGCTTTAAGCTCGGGATCACGGGCGCCTATGCGATCGAGGCAAGACCGCGCAAGCGCTTCACAGGTGAGGGTGCCTTCCGCCATTGCGCGACTGGCTTCACAGGCTGTTAATTCCCAAAGCATCGAAGCGAACCCCTTTTAGTGGCGAATATGTTGAGTTCCATCAGGAACTGATCCACTTGCGGGCAAATTTTCATTGAGAATTGACCCATGTTTTGACCTCGCCCCGGCTGTTTTCAGCGGGGGTCATGGGAGTGATAAGCATGGAGTTGCTGAGCGTAATCCGCCGCTGGGCGTTTCGAGACCAGCTTTCGATACGGGAGATCTCACGCAGGACTGGCGTGTCGCGGAACACGATCCGCAAATATTTACGCGCTGACGTTGTGGAGCCGGTGTTCAAGGTTCCGGAGAGGTCCAGCAAGGTGGATCCGTTTGCTGAGAGATTGTCGGCTTGGCTGAAGCTGGAGACCGGCAAGCCGCGCAAGCAGAGGCGGAGCGTCAAGCAGTTGCATGCGGATTTGGTTTCGCTTGGGTTCGGAGGTTCATACGGCCGTGTGGCTGGCTTTGCGCGGACATGGAAGGAGCATCGGCAGCGGGAGCAGCAGACGGCTAGCCGGGGTGCCTTCATACCGCTGGTTTTCCAGGCGGGGGAAGCTTTTCAGTTCGACTGGAGCGAGGATTGGGCGGTCATCGGCGGCGAACGGGCTCAAGCTGCAAGCTGCGCATTTCAAGCTTTGCCATAGCCGTGTGTTTCTCGTCCGGGCCTAATGCTGCAGACGCATGAAATGCTGTTCGACGCGCATTACCAGGCGTTCCGGGTGTTCGGCGGGGTGCCGCGGCGTGGCATCTATGACAACATGCGCACGGCGGTTGACCGGGTTCACGTAGGCAAGAAGCGCCAGGTTAACGCGCGCTTTGCCGCCATGGCGAGCCACTATCTGTTCGATGCTGATTTTTGCAATCCGGCATCGGGCTGGGAGAAGGGGCAAGTCGAGAAAAACGTGCAGGACGCACGTCACAGGCTGTGGCAGTCAATGCCGCGGTTTGCGACGCTTGATGACTTGAACGACTGGTTGGAGCAGCGCTGCAAGGCGCAGTGGCATGAGATTGCACACGGCAGCCAGCAGGGATCGATATTCGCTGCCTGGGAAAGTGAGGCCATTTGTCTGATGCCTCTCGGCCGGCCGTTCGACGGCTTTGTCAAATCCAGCAAGCGCGTGTCGCCGACCTGTCTCGTTCACTTTGATCGAAACCGTTATAGCGTTCCGGCATCATTCGCGAACCACCGTCAGCGTGGTGCATGGATCGGCTCATGGTGTTGGAAAGCCCGTTAGCATAGCAAGGGCGCCCGTCTCCAACTCCGGATGCCTGCCTTGCCATTCAAGCTAAACCAGGATCGCCGCCACCACATCCCGCGCCAGCAGCACAAGGTCACGAACTGGCCTGCCTACGAGGCTGGCTTGCGTCAGCGCGGCAGTTTGACGGTGTGGTTCACCGACGAGGCGGTCGCAGCGTGGGCAGCGGCGCCACGCACAACACGAGGTGGCCAACCCTGCTATTCGCCGCTGGCAATCCTGACGGCGCTGACCCTGCGCGCAGTGTTCCGTCTTGCTTATCGCCAGGCTGAAGGACTGATCGCCTCGATCATCAATCTGCTCGGCCTGGCGCTGCGCGTGCCGGACCACACGACCCTCAGCCGTCGCTCGACAACGCTGACCGTGCCGCGGCCGCAGCCCGGCAACGCCGGCGCCGACGACGGTGCGCAACCCTTGCATTTGCTGGTGGACAGCACCGGTCTGAAGTTGTGCGGTGCGGGCGAATGGCTGGTCGAGAAGCATGGCACCAGGACACGCCGAGCGTGGCGGAAGCTGCACCTCGGTGTGGATGCCGACACCGGGCAGATCGTGGCTGCCGCGCTGACGAATAAAGAAGTGGACGATGCGGTCGAGGTTAGCCCGTTGCTGGATAAGGTCACCGGTCGGCTGGCCTCGGTCACCGCTGATGGCGCCTATGACCAGGATGGCGTTTACGCCGACGTTGCCGAGCGTCACCCTGATGCTGCAGTGATCGTGCCGCCGCGCCGCACAGCGGTGCTGAGCGACAAAGCGGCGACCGCGCCAACGCAGCGCGACCGTCACCTCCAGTGCATCGCCGAGACGAGCCGCAGGGCCTGGCAGAAAGCCTCCGGCTACAACAAGCGCGCCAAGGTCGAGGCGTCGATCGGGCGATGGAAACAGGTGATCGGCGACGGACTGCGCTCGCGTATAGACGAACGTCGGATGACTGAAGTCAACGTGGCGGTTGATGTCCTCAACCGTATGCTGGAGTTGGGACGCCCGAACTATGTCCGCATCGTCTGACCCCGAAAGGGATTGGGCCCATTGCGCTCACACCTCTGATCCCTGCACCACGCTGACATGCGCTGCAGGCCGCTCGCGGCCTTGGAGCAGTCGGCGCTCACCTGGCCGCCGAGGCGGTTCGTGGACTGGAGCGTGCGAAGTGGCGCCTTGGCACGGGCGTTGGCCGGGATGCCGGCGCAAACTTGCGGCGCTATGCGGCTGGGCGCGGCGTATATCTATACACCGCACGGCGGGCATCGGGCGCCTGGAACATCACGTCGGCGAACTCCTGGCCTACCTCGATCGGAACCAGGGAGCGCTGGTCCACTACGCCGCCCGGCGGCGGAACGGTGAACCGATCTCGACGGCGTTCGTGGAGAGTGCGGTTAACGAGATCATCGCCAAACGCATGAACAAGAAGCAACAGATGCGCTGGAACAGGGCGACGGTGCAGCCCTTCCTCGACGTGCGCACGGCGGTGCTGAACGCTCGAGGACGCCTTCCGCGTCGCTATCCCGGTTGCCGCCCCGTGAACGACGATGAGGCAGTTGCATTGGTGGCGTAATGAACCCCACAGGTTTGCATGTTCTCGAGCGGTTTCAGGAGAGCGAACGGGCTTCACAATGTGTGTCGCCACTCGTCCTCCCGCAACCAGGACCGGGTCCATGCAACACAGTTACGTCGGAGGCTTCATCCAATCTCGCTTTTACTCCCGCGTATTGGCATTGCAAATCAAAGCGCGTGAAGCTGGCATTCAGACACCCGTCTACAAGATTCCTGAAGCGCGCCACTGAGACCACTCGCTCCGGTCGCCACCAAATCTCGGCATCCGTCGATATCGCCACGGTTCGTTCAACACCTGGCCGCGCGCGTATGCGGCCCGGTGATACCGTTTGTCGAGACCCGGTCTCCAAGAAGAGACTCAGGCGGTCAGGTCAGCCGAGTTCAAGTCAGCCTTCCTCTTCAACAACAGGACATTCAAGATGTTCAGGGACGCTACTGGCGAAAGTCACATCGGTCCGATCGCCCTCGTCGGCGCCGCCATCGTAGCGGTGCTTGCGATCGGAGCCGATCCGAGATCCATTGGCGACACGCAGGCAGCGATGCCAGCGTCGGAATGACAACCAAATTTCAACCAACATGTCGTCCGCGCGCCATGTTACGAGCCGCACCTGCAACGCCTAGTCAGCCCAGTTAGTATGCCGATCGCCCGGGGCTGAGGCTAGCTCACCACGTTCTCCCACAGTCGAGCGAAGAGGTCTCCATGATGACGTTCGTTCTTGCGGCTGTGGCGCTCGTCGGTGTGCTTTTCGTCGCCGCTGCTGCTCTCGACGGCGCAACGACCGAAGCGCCACCGGGCGTCGTCGTGTGGCATGTCCCGACCGCGGCTAACGTCTGTCTGGACGGCACTTGCACCCCTTATTGGGCCGGACAACAATCTGATCCGATCAAAACGGAGGGGAAGCGTTATGGGCGTCACGCGTAGAGCTGTGCTGGCCGGCGGAGTGGTGGCGGGCGTGGCGAGCGCGCGGACACGACGCGCGCGTGCCGAGGCGCCAATCATCAAAGTCGGCGTGCTGACCGATCTTTCTGGGCCCTACCGTGACATTAACGGGCCCAACGGCATCGCCTGCGCGAAGCAGGCGGCGGCCGAGTTCATGGCGGCCAATCCGAGCATCAAGGTCGAGGTGATCGGCGCCGACCACCAGAACAAACCGGATGTCGGGGTCGGCATCCTACGCGGCTGGTATGACAACGATGGCGTCGACATGGTGACTGACCTAACCAACTCCGCCGTTGCGCTCGCCTGCTCCGCTATCTCCGCGGAGAAGGATCGAGTCTGCATGGTGACGGCAGGAGGATCCTCGGCGCTGACCGGCGCCTCGTGCAACGCCAATACGCTGCATTGGACATACGACAGTTGGAATCTTGCCAACGTCACCGGCTCTGCGGTCACGAAGCAGGGCGGCGACAGCTGGTTCTTCGTTATCCCCAATTACGCGTACGGCAAGGCGATCCGGGCGGACGCAACGAAAACGATCGAGCTGGCTGGCGGCAAGGTGTTGGGCACCGCCGTCTACCCGTTCCCCGAGACCACGGATTTCTCGGCGCTGCTGGTGCAGGCGCAAAGCACCGGCGCCAAGGTGGTGGCGTTCGGCGTCGGCGGGACTGATTTCGTCAACCTGATGAAACAGTCGCACGAATTCGGCCTGAACAAGGAGACGCAGCTCGTCGGCCTAACCGGATTTATTACCGACATCCTGGGCATGGGGTCGACCATCGCGCAGGGCACGTTGCTGACTGAGAACTTCTACTGGGACATGAACGACCAAACCCGCGGCTGGACACGGCGCGTTCGGCCATTGCTATCGAACGGCGCAGTGCCCAACTCGATGCAGGCCGGCAATTATGCTGCGACGCTGCATTTCCTCAAGACGGTGAAAGAACTCGGGCCGGAAAAGTCGAAGGGAGCCGGCCGCGCGACGGTAGCGGCGATGAAGCAGATGCCGACCGAGGACGATTGCTTCGGTAATGGCCTGATACGGGTAGACGGGCGGAAGATACATCCGAGCTACCTGTTTCGAGTGAAGCAGGCCGATGCCATCCGCGAGCCCGGCGCCATCTTCGACCTCATCGCCACCACCCCGGCCGAGAAGGCATTCCGGCCGCTCTCCGAGGGCGGGTGTCGGCTCGTGCAGGGGTAGGTGTGTTTCGGCGAAGGAACATTGACCCACCGGTGTCGCGTGAACCGTCTTCGTTGAGATATCGGATCTATAATTCCAATCTCTGACCAAGTGCGGCCTGCGCGTCGACAAAAGCGCCGCTGTCCTCCAGCGCCGCGTAGGTGTCGATCCAGGTTCCGTGCGGGTCGTTGCCGTAGACGATGTGGTTCTGTTGCAAAGATCGAGCGCTGGTCGCGGGTCTCCTCGAGAGGATGAGATGATGTTTCAGGCGGCCACCTGGAACAGTCCAGCGATGAATACTGCCTGGGCCCTGATGTCGCCGCCGCTGATGTTCCGAACCTGCCGTTTCTTGATCATCGCCACCGCCTCGTAGCCTGCCAGCGTTCGTCGGGCCGTCCAGAAGCCGCCAAAGCCAAGTCCCGGGCCGGTTAATCGTTTCACCCGCCGGTGATCTTGCTCAACAATGTTGTTCAAGTATTTCACCTGCCGCAGCCGTGATCGGCGCCAGAGCTCGCCGTCCTTTTTCATCTCCGCGGCGGCTTTTGGATACTATGGAGAGTCGATCCGTTGGCAATGGCCTGATGCTAGGCCACATGCAGCACGTGAGAGGGCATCGGCCGATGCTCTGTTATACAACCAGGAGCGGCCGCATCAGGCGCTGGCTACCGGACGCCGCGTGCAGCTTTCGACGGCGCAGCCTGTGAGCATGTGGATAACCCCCGCCTCGCTACTCGACGCTCCGACGTTGCCCATATAAGCCACCCAGGTTCCTGTCCGACCGATGGGGTCCGCCTCACTGTTCTCGGCGTTTCTATATTAGGTGGTTGCGAGTTTCGGGCGCGTCCTTAACTAGTTGTATTATCGCCCATATTTGGACTTTCTAGCCAGCGCCGCTCATGCTTCTCACGAAGCCATGTCCGGATGCCCCATATGACAAAGAGCCAGGCCACGACGACAATTCCCGTGCAACTCTCCGGGCCGGAGTTCATCGCATTTATCTTCCCGTACCTCTCGATGCCCATGCGCGGGCCGAAATGCAAACTGGGCTATCATCGCGTTTTCAATCTGATCCTGTGGGTCCTCTATACGGGTATGCAATGGAAGTGCATGCCGGTCCCCAGAGCGGCCGACGGCACCGCCCTGATCCACTACACGACCATCTTCAAGGTGTTCGCGAAATGGGCTGACGACGGCTCGCTCGAGCAGGCGTTCATCGCCAGCGTGCGGCATCTGGCGGAGCATCGCCAGCTTGATCTCAACATCCTGCATGGCGATGGCACCAACACCGTTGCCAAAAAGGGCGGCGATGGCATCGGCTATTCCGGCCACAAACATCAGAGGGGTGAGAAGATCATCGCGATCGTGGACAATAATGGCTTCGTGCTGGCTCCGCTTCCGGTGGCGCCGGTGAATGAGACCGATACCGTACTCCTGCCAGAGGGACTAAAACAACTTCTCTTATAGTTATAAGGGAGACTGTTTACCCACTTGGCCCCATCAGGCGACCAGACGGAGCCCCATCGCTCTCCCCTTCAGTGCCTGAGGTTGTAGACCCAGAGCGGCGATGTGGGCTTGCCATTCTGGCTTCTTAACGAGTGCCCCGAACTGCTGCTTGGACATCCTCAGCTCCTCGTAGAGGCTCTGGTTCGACATCTCTGTCTCGCCAGCGTCAAGACGCATTTCGATGATCCCGGCAAGGTTTTTCAGGCGCCCCGGGAGGGCCGTCTCGGGCATCAGTTCATGGTCCCAGACAATCACGGCCTCCGGGAACATGGTGTGGTATTCCTGTTCCGTCAGACCGTTCCGCCTCGATTGTGGGATGACGACTTCCATCACACCACAGTCGCCATCAACCCCATTCCTGGCATTGCCTCTAAGCAGCGCCCGGAGGGTGGCGTCCATCAACATGCCCCGCTGCATGTCTTTGATTTGGTCCTCGGTTGGGTGTTCATCCTTCAGGTTGAAGTCTAGAGCAGCCCCCGATGCAGCATGACCAGCGGCCTTCGGGATGAAGTTCAGGCCCAACAGCAAGATGTGTTTAACGTCCTTATTTGCTTCCCGTTGAAGGCGCTCCCAGTGCGAGTTGCCCACACGTCGACGTTGGCTCTGCCGATAGGCGAGATCGTTCTGAACGTCTTCTGATCGCATCTCGCGCTTACACTGCTGCCGACAGGTCCACGCCAGCGGCGAACGCTGTCCGAGCCGTCAACGCGTCAATGCGCCATCAATATGGGCAGAGTCATTGTATGCAGAACAGCTCGCGTGGTCCCGCCGAGCATCATTTCCCGAAGCCGGGGATGCCCGTATCCCCCCATGACCAGTAGATCAGCTTGGGTTCTCGCCGCGTGGTCCAGAAGTGCCCCGGCAACGGTCTCCGTCTCGACCATTCGCTTCGATGAGATCGCCCGAATCCCATGCTGATCTAAATGGGCGACGACGGTGGCCGGATCAGCCTCTTCGCTACCCGTCGCGCGCTCCCCATACACGAAGGTCAACACTTCCACCGATCGCGCCCGTTCAAGGATCGGTAGAGCGTCATTGACCGCTCGGGCTGCCTCGGGACTGCCGTCCCATCCGACCAGCACAGTCTCCCCTATAGTATTGAAGTGGCCGCTGCAGGGCAGGATCAACACAGGACGCCCAAACTCAAGCCAAGTGCCTCGGGTACAAGTCGCCTTGTGCCCAGCGCCGGGTCGGCCGGGTCGATCTGACCGACAATGGTAACGTCGAAGCACCGAGCATACACCCCCGCCGTGTAGGCGACCATCCCCTCCGGCGTGTACCAGTCACCCGCGAGGCCAGCCTGCTCTAGTTGTGCCATGAAGATCTTTCCGGCGCGATCTGCCCTTGCGAGGAAGGATTCCCAAATCGCCGCCGCCGAGTGGGTGGGGGCTAGTGCACCGAAAGGGCCGCTTGCGTCCGTCCCGATCTGCGTCGGCAGCGGAAAACCGATAACGTGAAGCCCGCTCAGTCGGGCCCCATGATGTTTCGCGAGCTGTGCCGCCACCGCGTGTCGCCGACGCCTGTACGCTGATGGGTCTGCATCGTCGGCAGGTGTTTCGCCTGCTGCGTGGCCTCAAGCGGGACCCCAAAACCCGAGAGAGTGTCATTTCTACTTTGCAGAGGGGTGCCATCTCTATATTGCGCTTACACCGCCTGGCCGCATAAGTTTGGATTCCGTCAAATCGCGCTGGGCGATGACCCGTTTTCCTATCCGTCGGCATCTTGGTAGATTTTGATGGTTCGACGGCCGAGCAGACGATCGAACTCCAACTTGGAGATGACGTAGCATTCGCATGCGCGGCGCTCCAGGCCTGGGCGGTCGATGATCGTAACGTTGCCGCGTTCATAACGGATGACCCGGCTCCGTTGCAGGAACGCCCGCCGCAGCCGAAACACCGGTCCGCTGCACCCCCAGCATCATTGCCAGGAATTCCTGTGTGAGCAGAAACTCATTTGATTCCATGCGGTCGTGCGTCATCAGCAGCCAGCGGCAAGCGCGCTGCTGGATGGGGTGAAAGCGATCGCACGCGGCGGACTGCGCGACCTGGTTGAAGACGGCATGAACATGGCGAAGCATCACCGTTCGCATCGACGCGCTTTGCGCCAGCTCCTGCTTGAACCATTTGCTGCTTTATTCTCAGGCCGGCGCCAGGGACCTGGACGTAAACGCTCGTGGGCGCCCTGTCGTCGCCCAGCACCAGCGGCAGGCCGACCATGCCTTCGTTGCCAATTGTTCCGACCTCCGCCGCCTGGCCGTTCGCCATGGTATTGATCAGGCAGCCGACGCCAGTTTCGATGAAATAGACAAATCAGATTTGCTTGTTGGCTTGATAGAGTGGCTGCCTGTATTCCAGTGAAACAGACTGAAGACGCGGGCGAAGCCGCTGGTAATCCTTTGCCGGCAGCAAACCGAGCAATCGGTTGGTCTCTGCTCATCCCCTCATTATTCGGAGTTGCGCGGGATAATCCGCTGGCGTTCTGAGCGGCCTCAAAAAACGATTTGACACGGTCACGGCCGAGTCAATTCTAACCGGGGCGTGCCCGCGCTTCCCAATCTCGACCACCTGAGCCACGCTGAGAAGGATGCCCTGATCCGCGCTCTCTGGCAGCGCCTTGAGGCGGCCGAGCGGCGCATTGCCGAGCTTGAAGCGCGGCTCGCCGAGCCGGGGAAAACCCCGGACAATTCCAGTCTGCCGCCGTCGAAGGGTCAGAAACCGAACCAGCCGGAGAAAGCCAAGCATGGGGGACCGCGCCAAGGCAGCCTGGGTCGCCGGGGCGGCGGTCGTCCGCTGGCGCTGTTTCCCGACGAAACGGTCACGACGAAGGCGCCCTCCTGCGCGCATTGCCGGGCTGCGCTGACAGAGGCCGATCAGGTGCTGCACGGGCGCTACGACAAGATCGACCTCCCTGTGGTGCGCCCTGTCGTGACACGGGTGGAACGCTACGCCGGGCATTGTCCCTGCTGCGGCAGTGTCACCCTGGCACCGGTTCCCGTGGGCCTGGAGGACGGCTCGCCGTTCAGCGCGAGCATCGTGGCGCTGGCGATCTACCTACGCTTCACCCACGCGATCAGCTACCGCCGTCTGACCCAGTTGTTCCAGCAGCTTTATGCTCTGCAAATCAGCGAGGGTGCGCTGGACGCGATGTTGCAGCGGGCCAAGCCGTGTTTCGACACCGAGGTCACAACCATCCTCGCCCGGTTGCGCCGCTCGCGGATCGTCGGCTCCGATGAGACCTCGGTGCGTATCGACGGACGCACCCACTGGAACTGGGTATTCCAGAACGATCAGGTGGTGATACACGTCGTGCGCAACAGTCGTGCCGCCGCGGTGATCACTGAGGTGATGGCGGGCCATCGGCCGGTCATTTGGGTGTCCGATCTCTATGGTGCGCAGCAGGGCCATGCCGACCTCTGGCAAATTTGCCTGTCGCACCAATTGCGCGATTGCCAATACGCCATCGACGCGGGGGATGCGGTTTTCGCCCCGCGCATGAAGATGCTGCTGCTGCGAGCCGCAGTAATAGCGCGGCGGCGCAAGCGCCTGGCCGAGAGCACGCGGCGGACTTATCAGCGGCGATTGGATCACGAATTGAACGCCATCATGATGTTGGCGCCTGTCAATCCGCACGGCAAACGGCTGCGAAAACGTTACGGCAAAGTGCGAAACAGTTTGTTCACCTTCTTAGAGCATCCCGAGGCACCGCCGGACAACAACGGAAGTGAGCGGGAGTTGCGACCCACAGCGACGTATCGCAAGGTCACGGGAGGGTTCCGCTCAAACTGGGGTGCCGACCTTTTCGCTACCGTTCGATCCGTTGTTGGCACCGCAGCACGTCGCGGGCTCGATGCGTATCAGGCGATTCGCGCTGTGCTGGAAGGGGAATCCGTCGTTCAACCGGGTTGAGCAGATACATCGGTTGGCATGCGGGGTTGCCAGCTTGGGGCTTACCACCATTTCGCTGATCCTTTCGGTCGGGCCGTAACAATCGAATGATCGCGATTCCGCTAGCACCGGTTTCATCTTTGGAGCCGGAGTAGGTCGCTGTTACCTGCGTCGTTTTCCCAAGGCGTTCTCGATGCGAGGCTTTGTCGGTGGCGTCCACGGGCGGATGTCGATGCAAAGCTGCGCCTTATCAACGGGCGCGGCAAGGACAATAAGCAAACGGCGGGCTTACCGGCTGGCACGGCAAGAACAGTGTCTGGGGTCGGACTTTGTACCGACGGCGCCCAATGCAGCAAGGCTGTTCAACGCTGACAGCGCGCCTGGACTGAGTCTAATCTGCAACAGTGTGCGTCCAAAGTGAGGTGACTGACGTGACTGACAACAAGCCGGATTCTCGAATCGGAAAATGTCTGACTCCTAGGGCGGCAACCGAAGTCGGGGGTTGCCGTGGCTGGATTTGGACCGTTGCTGGATTTGTTGGCTGAAGTTCCCGACCCGCGTCGGGCTCAGGGAAAACTCTACAGCCTGCCCTACGTGTTGCTGTTTTCTATTCTTGCCATCGTGACGGGCTGCAATTCGTCCCGTGGCGTCGTCACCTTCATCGACGTTCATCGTCGCAGGCTGAACGAAGCGTTCGGTCTTACGTGGCGTCGAGCGCCCGCGCACACGGCCATCCGCTATATCCTCCAGCGGCTCGATCCGGCTGCGGTAGAGGCCAGTTTTCGTCGCCATGCGGCGCTGCTTCAGGCGGCGCGCGCAACCTCCGGGCAAGGCAGCATCGCGCTGGATGGCAAGACCCTGCGCGGCAGTTTCGACAAGTTTCGTGACCGTGCCGCCGCCCAGGTGTTGAGTGCCTTCGCGACCGATACGGCGCTGGTACTGGCGCATATCGATATCGCCGAGAAGTCAAACGAGATTCCGGCGGCTCAGAAATTGCTCGCCGAGCTCGGGCTGGCCGACGGGGCAATCGTCACGATGGATGCTCTGCATTCGGCCCCCGAGGTGGCAAGCCCTTGCGCACTTTGCCGAAGCGCCTGATTTCATCCCGACCTGGGGGCACCAAACAGAACGAGCCGAGAGACTTCAAGATGGCCGTCTCGTGCTGTCCGGTGGCCCTTGAAGCCGGGTCAATTCCTATGAGCGCTGAGGAAGCGTGTCTTGCAGCGCCACCGATGAGCGCCGTCAGTCCCGTCCGAAGCCTTTTGGCAACTGGACCGCCTGAAGATCTTCAACATGACTGCGCAGCTCCAGCACGACATCGAGCGCTTCCGCAGTCGCGCTGTCTTCCAGGCTGGAGGGCAGGTTGTCCCGCCACTCCTGAAACTGGTCCAGCAGGGTGTCCGCCAAGTCTGCACCGCGTCAGCCCACCGTTCCGGTCGACTGCGCCGATCGGCAGGGCGACGGTGTCGGACAACCACCGGCGGCTTCATCGGCGCAGCCGCGGCAGCAACCTTGCGCCGCGCCCTGCAGGCCGCGGATCGCTCGGCGGGGGTCGCGGCGCGATCGCCGCGGGGTGGTGGTCCTGGCATCCGGGCTTGATATCCCGTGACGCGTCACGAGTGCAATGGACTGGCGTTCCCTCTCATGAAGCGCTGAGCGACGTGGGTGAAAGATCCGGTCAGGTGCGCCCTTATGTCCGGCCTGTCGCGCGGTACTTGCCGCTGGCCATCATGGGTGTACGCATGCGTGTCAGGCACCAATCTTTCGGGCGTGCTCGGGGCACAAATTTTTTTCCGGTGTCGCCTGAACTGTTCTGATCACAGTTTTTCCCATCACGCTGGTCAGCGCCTGCTGCCGGATCAGTCGGACTCGCGCCCGACGCCCACCAGCTTGCCTGGGAACGTCACGCCGCGACTTCCGCCGCGGCCGCGATTCGTCCCTTGGCCTGGTAGACTTCTTTGCGCGTCATCAACGCCCAGGCGATGCGCGCCATTTTGTTCGCCAGCGCCACCGTCACCAGCCTGACGGGACGCCGTTCCAGAACGCCTCGGGTCCATGCCCCAACAGCACTGTTCCATTGTTCGGCCCGGTAAACCATCGACGTGGCGCCGAGGACCAGCAATTTACGGATCTCCCGGTTGCCGGCTTTGGTAATCCGACCGAGGCGGGTCTTTCCGCCGGTGGAATACTGTCGTGGCACCAGCCCGAGCCAGGCGGCGAAATGGCGTGCGCTTTTGAACACGCTGATGTCGACGACCGTTGCTACAATCAGCGACGCGGTGATCGGGCCAATGCCAATTATGCCGATATCGGCATAAGACCCATAATGCCGCGATCCGGATTATGCCGCGTCGGAGGCGGTTCTCATTGGAAAAGGCAGTTGGACCGACGCGACAATCCGGCATAATCAGAGCGGTTCACCGAAAGCGAGTGAAGCGTCGGCGGGAGCGGGAAATCAACGTGCGCGCGTGACCAGATCCACAAGCTCATGCCAATACTCCTGCCAACAACTTCGAAATCACCGATAATGTGGATCCTTGCAGTTGTTTGCAGGGTCGAACGTCGCGGGCTCTCGCTCGTGGCCCCATATCTTCTTACCTGCTCGCCGCGGATTAAGCTGGAAGCTGATGTTCCGCTCCTGGAAGTAGCGATCGATTGCTGCCTTTGCATGATCGACCGATCCGTAATCGCTGTTGTGAATTATGGCTCGGGCCATCCCGCTAAACACCGACTCGATCACGTTCAAGAATTGTGCCCCTACCGGCAGCGCTGCAGTTTCAACAAATGGAAGCCGCCTAAGTCCTACTCCGGCATTGTGCTGCTCAATGTGTTCGCCGAGGCGTTTGGAGATATGCCAAGATGCCGCGTCCCAGGACAGATAGATCCGCCTGTAATGCGCGTATTTCGTCACCAGCATGTCCATCATCCTGATCATTTCCCCTGTGTTCTTAGCTGGGCTATAAAAGTGTGTGACCTGGTTGCCGCCGAGTTCCAGGGCGGCGGTAAGGATTAAGTTCCCTTTCGACCGCTGCCATTGTGGCACCACTCGCTGCTCGCCGCTGGGCATGAGGGACAGGCCGCCCTTCATCTTGACGGCGAAGGGGCCGAACTCATCGATTGAAAAGAACGCGTCGTTGCTGGAAAGGGTTGACAGTATGCTGCGCACCCGCGCCACCTTCGCCGCGTAGTCGGGGTCTTTTGAGTCAGCACCCTTCGCGCCTTGCGCCATTTGTACCCGGCAGCTGTCGTGATTTGCCGGACGATGTGCGAGCACACCGCGCAATCTTGCATATGTAGGACACGGACTAGGTCGGCCATCTTCCAGGTCGTACGATTGATACCGTGATTTGCGGGCGGCTCGTGCAGGAGCGCGAACACAGCCTGCTTCATCCTCGGATCATCAGCCTTGTGGATATAATGTGCTTGGCGCGTGAAAAGAGCGGCGGTGCCTCCCTGCTCGAAAGTCACGCGATACCTGCTATATGACTTCCGGTCTATGCCCAGAAACTCGCAGACGATACGGGATGAAATGCGGCAGCGTGACGCGAGTATTGCGACTGCCTTATTGCGCTCGGGTAGCCTGCACTCGTGAACTCGTCGCAACAGCTCACTTAGTTCGTCCATCTCCCCAGTAGAACTTACTATCTCGTCCCGTGAGAGCAAACCCTGCATGACCCTGTGCATCCATCGCCATTGGAGTGCGTCGGCTTGCGCATGGGGCTTTGCCGTATCTTGCGGGTCGGGTTGCGCCGGTCCTTCCTGCTGTTGAGTGGTTGCTGTTTGAGAGTCGATGTGAGCTTGAGATAGCAGGCCCTGTTTACGTCCTCGGGGCTTATAGCCTGGCCATCTACCCGCGCGAAGGTATCTTCGTACAGGTTTTCCGCTCAGCCCCAAGTTCGGCGGCGATTTGCCTGGTGCTCCAACCCCGACGCTTCAATTCGAGCATTGCGTCGGCCTCAGACGCTGTGCGCATGATGGCCTCCTTACTTTCGTTCCGGCCTGAGAATCGGTATTTGGCTGTGAGCTGCACAGGCCGTTCCGGCGAGAACTGGTGTCGGTATCTGGTCGGGCCTTCATCATACTAGAGCCGACCGTGCCGGTTGGGCCTGCGCCTGGACCCGCCATGGATCAAGCTATGTGACACGCAGAGCATTAGCTTGCCACCATCACTCTGGGACATCGCGAGCTGTTACTTTAGAGCTGTATTTTCCGAACTCAAAATGTCACCGAAAGCAAAGTGTTGTGCTGATCAAACCGCGCAGCCCCGTAACGGAAGACAAGGTCATGTGACACCAGCGCGGCATAATGTTGCGCGTTGACCATCCACGGCGTCCGCTCCGTGTTCCGAAGCAAGGAGCAAACTGATGAAAACCCCCGCCGATATTGTTGCGATGCGCCGAGGTGCCGGGACTTGTCTGGACCAGTACATTCAAACATTTGAATATCGTCTGACAGCACGGAATTACACGTCGGGTACGATCAAGAGTTACCGTGTGCTGATCCGTCGTCTCGCCATGATTATGGAGGGGCGCTGCGTAAGACCCCAGGATCTCACCGTTGAGTTGCCGCCGATCTCGTGCGGGGTGAAGAGCGAACGACAGCTGAACCGCACAAATGTGCCAACATCGCCCGGCGCTTTGCCGAGTACCTTATCGATATCGGCGTGGCGATTGCCCCGCCACTAACGCCAAAGCAGATCGCTCACGAGAAGCTACGCCGCGATTATGAGGACTATCTGCGTCGCCAGCGTGGGCTCAGCGACCGATCAATCTATCACTGCTGGCGGCTCGCCGACAGGTTTCTCGACCATAGGTTCGGCGACCATGAAGACGATCTTCATCGGATTACGCCGCGCGATATCGTCGCGTTCCTTCAGCATCTCACGACGCGCAATCCTCCCTTCAAGGACAAGACGCCGCCGACCCATCTGCGCAACTTCTTCCAATATCTGTTCAAGAGCGGCCTCACCGACGTCAATCTCGCACTCGGCATTCCGAGCATCGCCCAACGTTATAGCGCGCGCCTGCCGCAATACCTTAAATCCGAGGAGGTCGGGCTGCTGCTGGCTGCGCTGCCGACCGATACGCCCAAGGGGCAGCGTAACTACGCGATGGTGCTTACGGTTGCTCGGCTGGGACTGCGCGCAGCCGAGGTGATCGCCATCCAGATCGACGATATCCACTGGCGGGCCGGCGAACTCATGGTGCGCGGCAAGGGCCAGCGGCATGATCGCGTTCCTATCCCGCCGGACGTTGGGGCGGCAATCGCCGCTTATGTCAGCCGGGATCAAGTCACCACATCGCGCGCGCTGTTCGTCAAGGAGCGCGCGCCCAATGAGCCGTTCGGCGACGGTCAGGTGGTCAATGCTATCCTGAAAGATGCGTTCACCAGGACCGGCCTGAGGCCGCCGTGTAAATACGTGGGATCGCATATGCTGCGCCACAGCCTTGCAACTAACCTCGTGCGGCAGGGGGCTTCGTTGTCGGAGATTGGCGACATGCTGCGTCACCGGTGCCGCTCATCCACTATGATCTATGCGAAGCTCGACATCGAGGGGCTTCGTTCGATCGCGCAACGGTGGCCGGCGGCGGGAGATGCCCGATGAGCAATCTGCGCCAGAGCTGGATCGCTATCTGACGGTCCGCCGCAGCCTGGGTTATGATTTGGGCACCACCGAACGCACGCTGAAGCGGTTTACTGCCTTTGCCGAAGCGGAAGGCGCCGCACATATTTCGGCCGACCTGTTCCTGCGATGGCAGGCGGCGTTCGGGAACGCAAATCGCAAGACTGGGCGGCGCGCTTCATCGTCGTGAGGCGCTTCGCGGAATGGCTGAGCGGCCTCGATCCGGCCCACGAAATGATACCGCGCGAGCTAATACCGTCCCGGGCCGAAGGTCGCCGCCCTATATCTACAGCGAGGCCGAGATCGCTCGCATCATCGCGAGGCGGCCAAGCTAGGGTCGACCTACGGCCTGCGAGGATTGACCTGCTCGACGTTGTTCGGGCTCATCGCGGTCACCGGCCTCAGGATCAGCGAGGCCCTTGCGCTCGACCCAGACGACGTCGACGGCGACGAAGGGGTGCTGCGAGCGTACGGCAAACTCGGCAAGGCTCGCCTGGTCCGCTGGAGCTGAGCGTGGTCGAACGCCTGACCGTATACATCGCGGAACGCGATCGAATACTCGGAAAAGCCCATCAAGCTTTCTTCGTGCAGGAGACCTGCAAGGGAACAAGGCTGACCGACTGTAGCGCACGTTACAACTTCGCGCATACCTGCCAGCGGATCGGCTTGCGCGCGCATCTAAGCAATTACTGCCGGCATGGCCGGGGACCGCGCATCCACGATCTTCGCCACAGCTTCGCGGCGCGGACGATGATCGACTGGTACCGCGACCGGCAAAGACCCGGCGCGCGAGATGATCCGGCTGACGACCTATCTGGGCCATAGCTCCCCCGACAATACGTTCTGGTATCTGGAAGCGGTGCCGGAGCTGCTCGATCTGGCGATGGCGCGAGCAACCTCCGATGGCGCGGAGGCAGGCCGATGAGCGCGCCACCTTGCCCGCGCTGATCCAGCGCTTCTTCACCGACCGGCTGTGCGTCCAGATGGAAGCGAGCCGACATACGGTCGCAGGCTATCGCGACACGTTCCGGTTGCTGTTGCGGTACGCGGGTGCTCGACACGGCAAACCGCCAGTCAAGCTCACGATCGAAGACGTTGATGCTGATCTGGTCGCCGACTTTCTCGTTCATAGCGAGACGGAGGCGGGGCAATAGCGCGCGCAGCCGCAACACCCGGCTCGCCGCGATCCGATCGTTCTTCCGCTATGTCGCGATGAGCGATCCAACCCGGCTGCTGCACTGTCAGCGCATTCTCGCGATGCCCAACAAGCGGTACGTAAAGCGCGCGGTGACGTTCCTCGACGGCCGAAGAGATCGCGGCGTTGCTCGCAGCGCCGGATCGCTCGACATGGGCCGGACGGCGTGATCACGCGTTGCTCTTGCTCGCGGTGCAGACCGGCTCCGGGCATCCGAATTGGTCGGCCTGCGGTGCGGCGACGTGATGCTCGGTGAGCGGCGCGCATATCCGCTGCATGGGCAAGGGCCGGAAGGAACGCGGCACGCCGCTTCGCCGCGACACGACAGACTGCTCGCGGCATGGATCGACGATCGGTCGAAAGTCAAGAGGCCGCTGTTCCCCTCGATCCGGGGGAACCTACCTGAGCCGCGATGCGCTCGAACATCTGGTTCGCAAGCATTGCCTGACGCGTCGCGCACCTGCCCCGAGCTCGCTCCAAACGGGTCACGCCGCATACGCTTCGCCACAGCACCGCGATGGACCTGCTCCACCACGGCGTCGATCAGGCGGTGATCGCGCTCTGGCTCGGTCGCGAGAACGTCGAGACCACCCAGATCTATATCCACGCAGACATGAGGTGAAGGAAAAGGCCCTCGCTCGCGTCGCCGCCCGCCAGCACCGACGAGCCGATTCGGCCCGATGACCAGCTCCTCGCGTTCCTCGAAGGGCTCTGATTATGCCGAACAGCCGCATGGCCGATGCCGCGCAAACCGACCTCCAAGCGGAAGGCCATGCGGCATAATCCGAATCACGGCATGATG
>CAVYXX010000061.1:0-21265 GCA_963772355.1 uncultured Alphaproteobacteria bacterium
TTGGCAGGTCGAAAGGTTCCTGCGGCACGTCTCCTCCGCCAAAGCGTCGATCGCGGACATCGCCGTCGACGATGTTGATGCCTTTCTCGATTTTAGAGGTCGAGACGGTGGTGTCGCGTATCGATCGCAACGAGCGCGGCAGCGCTGCGCTCGTTCTTTCGACATGCTGAGATGCGGGGGTGGTGTTCCCCTGGAATTGCCGCCGCCATCGACGCACCACGGCTCTTCAAACAGGACGGTCTCCCAAATGGTCCTCGCTGGGTTGACGTGCAGCGGCTCATGGAAGGCACCGTCGGAGAGGGTCGTCGTGATACGCGTGACCACGCAATTCTGATGCTCCTTGCAATTTATGGATTGCGAAGTGGCGAAGTCCGCGGATTGCGTCTCGAAGACCTGGATTGGAGCGGAGAGGTGATCACGGTCCAGCGGCCCAAGCAGCGGCGGACACAATATTATCCTCTGGTGACCTCAGTCGGCGACGCGATCCTGCGATATCTCCAGGCGGCTCGGCCGCGGTGCATTTCCCGGGAAGTCTTCGTGACGCTCAAAGCTCCGTTTCGCCCACTTTCGGCGGGTGGCATGTATTACGCGGTCGCCAGCCGGCTCAACGCATTGGGCATTCAGGCCGAGCACCACGGTCCGCACGGCCTCCGCTACGCCTGTGCGGCCCATCTCGTCGAAGCGGGCCTAAGTCTCAAGGAGATTGGCGATCATCTCGGCCATCGCGGCACCTATGCAACCCGGACCTATGCCAAGGTCGATCTGGTCGGCCTGCGCGAGGTCGCGGCGTTCGATCTGGGAGAGCTGTCATGAAGCTTTCCGAGGCTGTCGCCGGCTATGTCGGCCACAAGCAAGCGATGGGCATGCGTTTTGGTACGGAAGCTCGCATCCTTCGGTCGTTTTGTCGCACATCGGGGGAGGTGACCATGCAAGAGGTCACGGCCAGCCAGGTGCTGGCCTTTCTCGCCGGAACGGGTCGGTCACCCGCTTTTGGGAGCGCAAGCATTCCGCGCTCGGCGGCTTCTATAGGTTTGCCATCGCCCGGGGCCATATCGACCGGTCGCCATTGCCACGGACCGTTCCTCAACCGCTGAAGGCTTTCGTCCCGCATATTTATTCGCACGAAGAATTACGTCGCTTACTCGATGCCGTCGCGGTCAGCGATCATCCGCGCTGCCGCATTGATCCGAAAACCCATCGAACGCTTTTGCTCTTGCTGTATGGCGCCGGGCTGCGGATCAGCGAAGCGCTTGCCCTGACCATGGCCGACGTCGATCTTGACTTAGGGATTCTCTGCATTCGCGAGAGTAAGTTCTACAAAACGAGGCTGGTGCCGATCGGCGCCGATCTGATCCGGGTTTTGACTCCGCACGCGGCGAGGCGCCGACAACAGCATGCCGAGTTCGCTTCGCCCTTTTTTGTTTCCCGCAAAGGCGATGTGGTGACCCGGCAAAACGCCGAAATGGCGTTTTGCCGCTTACGGGTCCGCGCCAATGTCTTGGACGAAACTGCCGCCGCGCGGCATCAACCACGCTTGCATGACCTTAGGCACAGCTTTGCCGTTCACCGGCTCATCTCCTGGTACCGCGACGGCGCCGATGTGCAGCGCCTCTTGCCCAAGCTGTCGACCTATCTCGGCCACGTGCATATCTCCGGCACGCAGCGTTACCTCACGCTGACGCCGGAACTGCTTCGCGAGGCAGGCCTGCGCTTCGAACGTTACGCCATGGGCGCCTTCTCATGACTGACGAGACGCTTGGCCCCTGGATTCGGCGTTTCCTGCTGGAGCATGTCGTCGCCGAACGCAATCTCGCCCGCAACACCCAACACGGCTATCGCGATGCACTCCGTCAGCTCATCCCTTTCGTCGCAAAGCAATCCAAGAAATCAGTCGACCGTCTCCATGTGGTCGACATCTCCGCTGATCGCGTCCGGCTCTTTCTCACCGATCTCGAGGTCTCACGCCACTGCGCCATCGCCACACGCAACCAGCGGCTCGCCGCCATCCGCGCCCTCGCGGGCTTCGTTGGCGAACATAGCCCAATACATATCGAATGGTCCGGGCAGATCCGTTCGATACCCTTCAAGAAAACCGGCAAAGCAGTCGTTCCTTATCTCGAAAAGCCGGAGATCGACGCATTGCTCGCAGCCCCGAACCGCCGAACCGCACAAGGCGGTCGCGACCATGCACTTCTCCTGTTCCTCTACAACACCGGAGCCAGGGCTTCGGAGGCCGCCCAGATGAAGGTTGCGGATCTGGACCTGAACGCCGCCAGCGTCAAAATCACCGGAAAAGGCGGGAAGCAGCGCTTCTGTCCGTTATGGCCGGCCACTGTCTCCGAACTCGCCGCGCTTATCGGCGAAAGAGCCTCTTCCGGGGCCGTCTTCCTCAATCACCGCGGCTGTCCAATCACTCGATTTGGGATCCATACCGTGGTTGAACGCAACGTTCTGAGGGCCCTCTCCCGATCTCCGTCAATGGCGTCGAAACGCGTCAGTCCCCATTCCATCCGCCACACCAGCGCAACCCACCTTCTGCGCGCCGGGGTCGATATCAACACAATCCGGGGCTGGCTAGGTCATGTCTCGCTGGAAACCACCAATATCTATGCCGAGGTCGACTTTGAGACCAAAGCAAAAGCGTTGGCGAAATGCGACGTGCCCGATACCGAAAGGATACCCGGGCGTTGGCGAGATCAGCCCGCCCTGATGGACTTCCTTCGCACACTATAGCGGTCTTGTTATGTGGCGTTGGAAAACCGCTCAGCCGCTCCAGGCGCCGATCTCCGGGGTCAGCGCCACATAACTATCGGCGCCACATTACGCACCAAATGTGGTGCACCACATTTGATGCGGGAAAGCCGCACGCCGGGATCTGTGCGGGGGGAACGGGGAGACCCGTTTCCCTACCGCGACAACCGCATCTGAAGAAGCAGTATGTCATTCCGCCTGCGGCCAACGCCGCTTTCGTCGCCAACATGGAAGACGTGCTGGACGTCTATCACCGGCCGCGCGATCCCGAATGCCCCGTCGTCTGCCTGGATGAGACCTCGAAGCAGTTGATCGCCGAAACCCGCGTGCCCATCCCGGCCAAACCGGGACGGCCCGGGCGGATCGATTACGAGTATGAACGCAATGGCACGGCCAACATATTCATGCTGTTCGCGCCTCTGGAAGGCCGGCGCCACGTCGAGGTGACCGATCGCCACACCGCTGTGGACTACGCGCACCTGCTCAAGCAAGTCTCCGACACGTGGTTTCCGAATGCCCCGAAGATCGCGCTCGTTCAGGACAATCTCAGCACCCACAAACCCGCGTCACTGTATGAGGCGTTTCCCGCCGCCGAGGCACGCCGCCTGGTCGAGCGGTTCGAGTGGCATTACACGCCCAAACACGGCAGTTGGCTCAACATGGCGGAATCCGAACTCGGCGTCCTGTCGTCTCAATGTCTCGACCGGCGCATTCCTGACAAGCAGTGCCTGATTGATGAAATCGCTGCCTGGGAGGCCCAGCGGAACAAAAAAACACGCCAAAGCCGACTGGCAGTTCACCACGACCGACGCGCGTGTGAAACTAAAGCGGCTACATCCGTCAATTTGAGCGACGCGGGGCAGGACCGTTGTAGCGGGCTGCCTCCATCTGTTCGGACCTCGGCGTTGCCGATAACTCACTGACCTCCCGCAACCCAGGAGGTTGGAATGAAGACGACGCCCCTTACTCTTTCGCCCAACGACGAACTGATTACCGAGCGACGCCTCGCCTGCCGCTGGAATTGCTCTTCAAAAACGCCGAGAAATCAACGATCCAAGCGCCAGGGGTGCCCCCGTATCGTTCTGGGTCGGCTCGTCCGATATTGACTGTCAGACGTCCTCGCATACGAAACTGAACGCGAACATCTTGGCGCCGGCGGCGGGGGCATGCGATGAGCAGACGCAACCCAACGAGGCCCGGCGTATTTTCCTCGAGAAGCCGTATTTTCGCGGTCGATCAGTGAAAGGCAAGCGCCTCGCCGTCAAGGCGGAGTCGGCCCGCAAGCGCCGCGTGCAGCGGCTCAGCCGTGAGCACCCCAGTAACAGGGCTGCGAAGCGGCGGCGCACGATCCTCAGGAAACAACGCGATCTGTTTGCCGGCCTGGCCGCCCTCATCGAACGCCTCGATCGTCTGGCACCATGCGGCGCGCTGGCTGTCATTGATCTCGCCCAGATAAAGCACGTGCCGCTGCACCGTCCGGCCGCCGGACACGCGGCGGTTCTCCACGATGCTCCAGTAGCGGTGCTCCTTGCCGTCCTTGCGGCGAAGCTTGTGGCGCAGAAACATGACGCCAGCCTTCCAAAACCGCTGGCCGTTTCGCAAGACCCTTGGTCGGCACCACAGCCAGTTTCACTCGATGCCCGCCGGCTGACCGCACACTATTCCTGGCCCAATCGGCGTCCCGCGGTCGCAAAATTTCCAAAACCGAGGTCGAGTTGCGAAAGTCGGGCTAACCGGTGGTATCAGCGGACGCTAGAGCCGTATCAATGGCTTGCGTCGAAAACCGGTAAAGTTCGGCCTAACCGTCGCCCCGTGTCCCGGCGCCCATGCTGCCTGGAAGGCACCGAACAAGCGGACCGCGCAGCGCCAACGCGGCTGCCACCGGCGGGGCCGCCATGGTTAGCACCAACGCGGCAATTTCAGCGTTGCGTGGCTGGTAGACGGCGGCCTGTTCGCGAACCGCAATCATGCCCACCAGAACCGAAGGCAGCACTTGCGCGCGGTCTGTCGTCAGCATGTTGGCAATCGGATACTCGCCCCAGGCGAGTGCGGCGACCACGGAGCAGCGCCACCGCAAGGCCCGGCCGCGCGAGCGGGAGCGCGATACGCCGAAACAAAATGAACTGGGACGCGCCGTCGATTTCCGCGGCGTCTCTGAGTTCGGCGGGAATGGCGGCGAAGCTGTCGCGCAGCAGCCAGATTGCGACCGGCAGGTTCAACGCCGAGTCTGCCAAAATCAGGGCGGTACGCGTGTCGAGCAGCCCAACCTCCTGTGCCATCAGATACATACCGCCCGCCAATACCGCGGGCGGCAGCAGGCGCGGGGCGATCAACCAGAGTAGCAAGCCCCGCTGCCGACGCGCAGACAAGCCGGCAAGCACATAGGCCGCCGGCGCAGCTAGCGCGACCGTTGCCAGGGCCGAAGCCGTGGTCACGACCAAGCTGGTCGCAAGTGGTCGCATAGCGTTGAGCCCGGCATCCTTGAACAACGACCGCCACCCATCGGCCGAGGGCATGAAGTCGACGAACGGCAGAAAAAACGGACCGGAGGCGATATCCACCGGCTGTTGGAGTGACAGCGCCGCCAGCCAAAGCAGCGGCACGATGCAAACCGCTGCCCAAATCGTCAGGATTGCTAAGCCCGCAACACCGCCTAGACGCCGCACAACTGCCGCGTCACGGCAAACCAGTCTATCGGCGCCGCAGGGCGACGGTTTCACCTTGAGCTTCCGACGACGGTGACTTGCTGCTCCATCGTCCCGCCTCCACGCTCTTGCACCCGCATACACGGCCTCTTTGGCCTGCCTCCGGATCGGCATCGAACCACGAAGCAGGGCATTCTAGGCTGGCACCCGGAGGTTATTAACCGCAAGAACCAACCCGCTCAGCCGCCCAATAGCGTGCCCGCTCGGAGGCAGGCACTCCGGGGTACGAATGTGGCGCTTGGCCTCGTTGCCTTTGTCGGCGGCGGTAGGCAGTATAAACCGCAAAGTCGGCTGTGACGGAGGCAACCGGTCAGAACGCCAGCCGGGGCGGGGGCAACGTATGTATACCAAACAAGCGCTCCGGGAGATCGGGATTGGCGGTGACGAACTGTTGCCCGCCCAGCAGGTGGCGCTGGATCGCGATGGGTTTTTCGTTGTCGAGGGCGTCTACACCGCAGCCGAATGCCGTGAGATGGCGGATGAATTCGACCGGTTGAGTGCTCTGGAAGGCGCAAGCGGCGGCTCCGAGGTGCATGTCGAGCCCGGGGCGCCACGGGTTTCAAATATCTTTAACAAAACCTTGGTTTTCGACCGCTGCCTCGCCTGCAAGCCTCTTCTTGCAGCGGCCCATTACCTTTTGGGTGAGATCAAGCTGCACGGCGCCAACTTGCGTGAGCCGCTTCAAGGCCAGGGCCATCAGGACCTGCACGTGGACGTGCCGAAGACGTTCGCGGACGATTGGTGGGTAGCCAACGCCATCATCCTGTTTGACGACATGACATTGCAGAATGGGCCGACCCGTGTCGTGCCTGGCTCTCACCGCTGGCCGCCGATCAACGTGCCGTACGTCAACCAGGGTGACTGGGAGCCGACCCCGCTTGCGCGGGAGGACCAGTCGCGTGTCCCGGCTGATCTGGCGGCGCCATACCCCAATGAGGTGCTAGTGACGGCCACGGCCGGCACCGTCGTCATCATCAACTCCTCAATGTGGCATGGGGGCACTCGCAACCTCAGCGGCGCGCGCCGGCGGGTGCTGCACCTAACTTACACGCGGCGCGACTTGCCGCAGCAACTGACGCAGCGCGATTACTTGACCGAAGCGCTCTACCAGCGGATGGTTCCGCCCCAACGTTTCCTTCTTGATATCGAGCCGCTGTCGGAAAATGCCACCGTGGCGCGCACGCTAAAACGCGAGGGCGCGAAGGATTGGTGGAATTAGGCCCAGCGGGAAAGGGAGGAATCACGGAAAACCAGTGAAAGTCTGAGTTACCGGTTAACTCAAGAAACAAGAAAATGCCGGCCCGCACCACGCGCTGGCTGAACAAAGGGGAGGGATCAATGAGTTTAAAGACAGGCTTTATGGCATCGCTCGTGGTGGCTTTCGCCATCAACGTCGGCAGTGCCGCGGCCGCGGGTAAGTTCGACGGTGTGACTGTCAACATCGCCACTTTCACCGGACCGCCGATTGCGGAGCCGCTGCAACGTCGGGCACCCGATTTTGAGAAACTGACCGGCGCGAAGATCAATGTCGTGACAGTCCCCTTCTCTGACCTGTACGAGAAAATCCTAACCAACTTCGCGACCGGCACCAACAGCTACGACGCTATCGTGTTTGACCCGCAATGGGTCGTCGACTTCATCGAGCCCGGTTACGTCGAGCAATTGGATGCGAGGATAGCTGGTGACAAAGCGTTGGACTGGGAAGGCATCATGCCTTTCTTCCGGGACTTCAGCTCCACCTACAAGGGCCACGTCTACTCCATTCCGCTCGATGGCGACTTCCAGATGGTGTACTACCGCATCGATCTGCTTAAAAAATACGGACTGAAACCACCAGTGACGTGGGATGACTATATCGCTGTCGCCAAGGCGTTGAACGGCAAAGACTTCATGGGCGACGGCAAGACCGGCTACGGTTCCTGCATCCCCAAGAAGCGCAGCGCTCAGAGTTATTGGATGATTACCTCTGTAGCCGCACCGTTTATTCAGACCCAGGGTACATCCGAGGGCGTCTTCTTCGACCGCGATACATTCAAGCCGTTGATCAACAACGACGGCTTTAAGCGCGCGCTCGAGATTTACAAGGAGACGACGAAATACGGGCCGCCGGATGAGATTAACCTGGAGATCGGCGACACGCGTGGCTTGGTCACCTCCGGGCGTTGCGCGCTCGCGCTCGATTGGGGCGATATCGGGCCGCTCGCAGTCGACAGGACGACGTCGAAAGTAATGGACCTGATCGGCGCAGTAATCACCCCGGGCACCAAGGAGGTGGTGGACCGAGCCACCGGCAAGTTGGTGCCGTGCGATGCCAAGCGATGTCCGTATGCGATCGACGGGGTCAACCACGCACCATTTGCCGCTTACGGCGGCTGGACCGGCGGGGTGAACGCCGCCGCACCGGCTAAAGTCAAGGATGCCGCCTACGCCTTTATCTCCTACATGTCACAATCGGCGCAATCCGACGTCGACGTAACGATCGGCATCACCGGGTTCAACCCGTACCGCAAGTCGCACTTCGAGGACCTCAAGCCGTGGCTGGACTCGGGCATGACCAAGGCGGCCGCCGACAACTACCTCGGCGCCATCAAGGCGAGCCTCGAGAGCCCGAACATGGTACTCGACCTGCGCGTGCCGCAAAACCAGCGCTATCAGCAGATCGTGCTCGACACTGCAATGCATCGCCTGCTCGCCGGAGAGTTGACCGTCGATCAGACCGCGGCGGAGGTCGAAAAAGGCTGGAACGAGATCACCGACGAGCTCGGTAAGGCTGACCAACTCGCGGCGTATCGGAACTCGCTCGGCGTGAAGCGCTGAGCGCATCTCGGTGACGGAGGTCACAACGGCGGGCCCAGCTGCAACGCGACCAGGCCTTGCGGCGACCATTGACCTGAGGAGCTCCCGCGAGCGCCGCTTCGCCACCTTTGCGGACCGGGCGGCCCCAACAGTTTTTTTACTGCCGGCCGTCGTGGCGATCCTGGCGCTCTCTATCTTTCCGCTGATCGTTTCGGCATATCTGTCGCTCACCCGGTTCAAGCTAGTGAAGGGTGGCTTCACGCTCCAGTGGATTGGCCTGTTCAACTACCAAAAGCTGCTGTTCGGTTCGCAGCAATTCCATCTCCTAGGCGATCTCCACGAGCCGGCTCCTGTAGGGTGGGTATTCGTCGCACTTGTCGCAGCCGGCAGTCTGTTTTTGCTCGTGCGCTCAGCCCGAGCGGGCACGGGCACACCGGGGTTGATCTACCGGGGTGTAGTCGTTGCCGTAGTTGTCGGGCTCGCCCTGCTCGCCGCCGCGCTCGCTTCCGAAGGCGGTGAACTCGGTACGTTTGAGGTCACATTGGTCTATGTCTTCGGCGGCGTCACCGTGCAGTTCGCTATCGGCCTCGCGCTCGCGTTTCTATGCGCCCAAAGAGTTGCAGGAAGGCGATTTTTCCGCGTCGTGTTCTTCATGCCGATGATGATAACGCCGGTTGGTGTGGCCTATACGTTCCGTATGCTGACGGACACCGCAAAGGGACCGTTCACGCCAATCTGGGGATTATTTAGGCTGACCAACTATGCTTGGTCGGTGCATCCCTGGGGTGCACGTCTCGCCGTGATGATTGGCGATGCGTGGCAATGGATCCCGTTCATGTTCATTGTCCTGCTTGCCGCGATCGAGAACCAGCCGCGCGAGCAGGTGGAAGCCGCGATGGTGGACGGCGCCAGTCGCTGGCAAGTGTTCCGCCACATTACGGTGCCGACCATCCTGCCGGTCAGTATCACGCTCATCCTTATCCGCGTCATCGAGGCCTTCAAGATTATCGATCTGCCCAACGTGATGACCAACGGCGGTCCTGGCATTGCCAGCGAAAGTATGACGCTGCATTCATTCATCGCGTGGCGTACGCTCGATCTTGGGGGCTCGGCGGCCGTTGCCTACCTGTTGCTGATCGTGGTCACATTCTTCTGCATCGCCTTCATCACATTCACCCGCGAAGTGCCTCGATGAGTAGGACAATTCGGGGGGCAACCTCAACGCGACGCCGCCAGGTCAAGCACTGGGCTCCGGACGATCCGACGCCAATAGGCCAGTTGGTGGCCTATACGGCGCTCGGAATTTGGGCGTTCGTGGTCCTTTTTCCGCTCTATTGGGTGCTGGTGACGTCGTTCAAGCTGCCGATCGATGTTAACAACGGGCCGTTCTACGTCCCGTTTGTCGATTTCGAGCCGAACTTGCACGCGTGGCGTTACCTGTTCGTCGACGTGCTGCGCGACACTCTGCGACCGTATATGAATACCGTGATAGTGGCGCTGACCAGTTCCGTCATCGCCCTCATCGTGGGCGCAACTGCGGCCTACGGCCTCGTGCGCATCACCTACCGTCCCAACTCGGGTCGGTCGGCCTTTTTGTGGCATGCGTCGTGGTGGTGATCATTGCTGTGGTGGCGCTTGGCGTCCCATGGCTCGTTGCCGTGGCGGTCGCGCTTGGGCTGTTCGCGCTGCTGCTGCTGACGGTTGCTAGGCGCTTTCGCAAGCGCCTGAAGAACGACGACATCGCATTCTGGATGGTCTCACAGCGCATCCTCCCGCCGGTCACGGTGGTGATCCCGATCTATGTGGTGTTCCAGCATCTGGGCCTCCTTGACACACGCACGGCGCTGGTCATCACCTATGTCATTGCCAATGTACCCATCGTCATCTGGTTGATGCGTGACTTCTTCCTGAGCGTGCCACACGAATTGGAAGAGAGTGCGATGATCGACGGCGCGACGCGTTACCGGATCTTTTGGTCAATCGTATTGCCGCTTTCGGTGCCGGGTCTGGCGGCGACGGGGATCCTTGTACTCATCATGGCCTGGAACGAGTATTTGTTCGCACTGTTCTTGACCTCGGCCAACTCCCAGACACTGCCCCTATTGGTGGCCGCGCAAAATGCGACGCGGGGGCCGCAGTGGTGGACGATGTCGGTGCTGATACTGGTGATGATCATCCCAGTGACATTGCTGGCGATACTGCTGGAGCGATTCATTATGCGTGGACTGCTGATCGGTGCAGTCAAGGGCTAACGAGAGAGAGGAGAGGACGATGGCTAGCGAGGCCGCCGGTGCTTATCCAGTCATGTTCAGTCCCCTCGCGGTTCGCGGTGTGCTCCTACGCAACCGCAAGGTCTTCCAGCCGCATTTCGCGGCACTCGGCCATCCGGACGGTACGCCTTCAGACGCTCATGTCGCTTACCACAAGGACCGAGCGCGCGGCGGAGTCGGACTAATCGTCATCGAGAGTCAGGCTGTGCACCCCACCGGCAAGATGTCGCGCAAGTTCATCAACGCATGGGACCCAGCCGTAATCTCGGCATTACGCACTGAACCGCGCCGGGTTTGCCGGAGGCTGTTTGGTTTAAGTCACGCCGCCATGGCGCGCTCATCGGCCTGGGCATAGTAACGGACATCCGCTTCTGCGGGTGGGATATTTCCGATCGGTTCGAGCAAGCGACGATTGTTGAACCAGTCGACCCATACGAGAGTGGCGAGTTCCACCGTCTCGGCACTGCGCCACGGGCCACGCCGGTGGATCACCTCGGCCTTGAACAGGCCGTTGATCGTTTCGGCAAGCGCATTGTCATAACTGTCGCCGACGCTGCCGACGGATGGCTCGATGCCGGCCTCACGCAGGCGCTCGCTGTAACGGATCGAGAGGTATTGCACGCCGCGATCGCTGTGGTGCACGAGGCCGCCCTGGCGGACCGGGCGGCGATCACACAACGCCTGCTCGAGCGCGTCGAGCACGAAGTCCGCCCGTGCTGAGCGCGATACTCGCCAGCCGACGATGCGCCGGGCAAAGGCGTCGATGACGAAGGCGACATAGACGAAGCCCTGCCAAGTGGCGACGTAGGTAAAGTCCGCCAGCCACAAGGCATTCGGCGCCGGCGCCCGGAATTGCCGGTTCACCCGGTCGAGGGGAGACGGTGTCGATTTGTCGCTGTGCGTGGTCTTCAACGTCCTGCCGCGCACCGCGCCAGCCAAGCCCATATGCTTCATCAGCCGTGCAACTTGGCAGCGTGGTGCTGCGATGGCCTCGCGCTGAAGCTGACGCCAGACCTTGCGCACACCGTAGACCTGGAAGTTCGTATCCCACACCCGCTTTATGTCGGTCTGCAAGGCCGCATCGCGCTGTGCCCGGGCGGACAATTTGGTGGGATCGGCGCGCTTTGCTGTATCGGCATGGTAGGTGCTCGGGGCGATCGGTAGAACCCGGCAGATCGGCTCGACCCCGTAAGCAGCACGATGATTGTCTATGAACGCGATCATGGTTTGGACCGGCGGTCGAGCTCCGCCATCGCAAAATACGCCGACGCTTTGCGCAAAATCTCGTTGGCCTGGCGCAGTTCGCGGTTCTCGCGCTCCAGCACCTTGATCCGCTCCCGCTCGTCGCTGGTCGGACCGGCTAGCAGACCCCCATCGCGCTCCGCCTGGCGCTCCCAGCCGCGCAACGTCTCTGCCGTGCACCCGATCTTGCCCGCAATCGACCCTATCGCTGCCCACTGCGAGGCGTGATCCGCCCCGTGCTCCAATACCATCCGGTCGCACGCGAACGCACCTCAGCCAAATACCGGCTCGCCGTCTTTGCTTTCTCCATCGCTCCAACCTCTCAAGGTTCAGAGCCTCCGGCAAACCCGGCGCGGTTCACACCATTACGGAGGCAGTGCATGAGCACGGCGCAAAAATCTTCAGTCAATTAACCCACGGCGGTCACACCTCGCTGGAACAGCCGCCGCACATCAGTGGCCTGAGCATGAAACGATCGGCGAGGTCATCTCCTATTTGCAGGCGGCGGTTTCCGAACTCGGCGTGGCGCTGCACCTCGGGGTGGACGCTACCCCGATTTGCTGCGTGGCCTCGGCGCGCAAGCAATCGTGGTAGCGACCGGGTCGGAGCCGAACCTACCTGGCCGAGGCGAGGACGCCGGCCGACTATCGCGCGAGCGCGGGTCGCAGGCTCTGCCGGAACTGCCGGGGCTCGCGTTGCCTTTCGTTGGCTCTTCCGACCAAGTCATGTCGGATGCCGTCGACATCCGCGGGCAGGTCTTGGTGATCGAACAACACGGCCACTGGGAAGCCGCCGGCACTGCGGAATTTCTGACCGCGGTTGCCGGGGTGGAGATCATCGCAGCCCACCCGACAGTCGGCGAGAACATGGAGAACGGCACCCGTACGCTGTTCCACCGACGGGCCGCCATCAAACGAATTCGCCCGCGTACCGGTACGATGGTGCAGGAGATCGCGCTGCGGGGCGTACAACTGGCGCAGCTGTTCAGCGCCGCGGACGCCGCCGGCTGGGGCTAATACCCTGCTGCTCCCTGGTAACGAGGAATGGCTCGAGGATGTCGACTGGGTCGTGCCCGTGATTGGACGGCGTTCACGCGGAGACCTGTTCCTGACGCTGAAGGCGGCCGACGGGTTCGACAACGCCCGCATCGAACGCGTCGGGGATTGCGCGGCGCCGCGACTAATCCAGAGTACGTCGCCGAGGCACTCGACGTTGCGGTGACGCTGTGAGCGGTGTGCTACGCAAGATGGCCAGGCAACCGGGTTACGGCATTTCGGAACGGCGTGGTGGAGTGGGCTCCGCGGGGCGGGCAAAGCTTCGACGACCGTGAAGGAAAAGGATCGCTGCTGATCACCAGCCCGGTTCCCATTGGCCGATGGCACGAGATTATCGGGGATCCAACTTTGGGAGACGCGATCATGGATCGCGTCATTCACCGATCGCGTCGGATCGAATTGAAGGGTGAGAGCTTGCGAAAACGTCAGGCACTTGCGGCCGCCGAAGGCTTGACGAACGCCAAGGAGAAATGAGACCTGTTCAACTGTCAGTGGTAGCTGTCAGACGCCACGTCATGCTGTCTGCCGTGCCCTCCTCAGGCACAGTGAACAGCGTGATCAGTATCACCGGAATCGGTGATCAAGATCGGCCGGGATGGCTGATCAGGATCAGCGGAATGCGCACGATGCCTAACCTTAGTCAGGTGATCGGACGCTCTTGACCAGAATGGCAAGGAGTTGCCTATTGAGGGCACCCCCTCACAACTCCCCTCATTTTTACTGGTCCACATCTAGCGTAAATCCGGCGCGTTTCCCTACAGCATGTTGAAGTGCTGGCGGGTGAGGGTGTCATGGCAAGGTGGAGCGTTGGCTTGGCGGGCGGCTGAAGGATATTCGTGGGTTTATCGAAGGCCAAGCAGGCCGGGGCCACGTTGGGCGTAATGACCAGCGCGTCGCTAGCGGTCGCGGTGATTTGGCAGGCGCTGGCGCAGGCGCGCGGTCTGGTGACCAAGCACGCGATCAAACAGGTCGATCGGTTGCTCAGCAATCAGAACATCGATGTCTGGGACAGCTTCGCCCGCTGGGTGCCGCATCTGATCGGCACGCGGAAGGAAATCGTTGTCGCTGTGGACTGGACCGAGTTCGATGGCGATGGCCAGGCAACGCTCGCGCTCAACCTGGTGACCGGACATGGCCGTGCCACGCCACTGCTGTGGGTGACCGTCTGGAAAGAGGAACTTACAGACCAGCGCAACGATTTTGAGGACGCCTGCCTGCTGCGACTGAAGCAACTTGTGCCGCCAGATTGTGCCGTCACGGTCCTCGCCGATCGCGGTTTTGGCGATCACAAGCTATTCAAGTTCCTCGATGATCTGGGATTTGGCTACGTCATCCGATTTCGCGGCAATATTCACGTCACCGATGCCGGCGGCGAGACGCGTCCGGCCGCCGACTGGGTGGGCAAGTCGGGCCGGGCACGCAAGCTGCGCGGTGCCCAGGTCACCGCATCGCACGCCTATAAGGTCGGTGCGGTGGTCTGTGTCCACGCAAAAGCCATGAAAGAGCCTTGGTGTCTTGCTGTCAGCAATGCCGAGGCCTCGACCGCAATGCAGGTCAACTATTACGCCAAACGTTGGACCATCGAGCCTAACTTCCGCGATACCAAGGATCTGCGGTTCGGCATGGGGCTTGGTGCCACGCGCATCGGCGAACCAACCCGGCGCGACCGGTTGCTGCTCATCAACGCATTCGCAATGGTGCTGCTCACAATGCTCGGCGCCGCCGGCGAAAGCCTCGGTATGGATCGATTACTTAAGTCCAACACGTCGAAGATCCGCACTCACTCGTTGTTCAGGCAAGGCTGCATGCTCTACGAACTGATCCCAACCATGCCAGATCAAAGACTATTCCCCCTTATGGCCCGCTTCGCCGAGACCGTATCAAAATGCCGGTCGTTCAGCGGACTTTTCGAGGTCATTTGAAATGAGGGGATAAGTGAGGGGCACCCCCGGACTTTGGATCGGAAAACCAAAGGTTATTAGCGCGAAGATTTAGGATTCGAAGTCGTATTGGTAACGTACTTGTTCCGTTAGCATGTTATACAATGTGATCACATTCTCGTGAATTTTTGATTGCCTCGCGAAATAGTGAGAGCTATGCAGTGTTTGTTAACTGCGAAAGGAAAATTGATGACCCACTCCAACTCGGTTTCAGGCTTCGACAATATTGACGATCTCCCGCATCCCGCGGCGGCAATTGTCCGCGATCCTTCAGCATCCGTCCTGCCGCGTCCCGTGTCTTCGCAACCTAATATCGCCGATACCGGACGCATTAGTTTCGGAGCCGGCATGCGTATCCGTTCGAGCAAGTAAAGACTGACGCGGATATCCGGGCCCCATTCTCAAGGGGCCCGGCCCGACGCGATCGGTATTGCTCTGATCCGGAGTTGTTGCTGCCATGTTAGACACTGAGCCGCGGCTCCGGTTTCACCGCTTTATCGAGCAAGTCCGCCCACCGCAGCGCGCCGATCGGGCTGCAGCCGGAACTCTTCCTACCAGGGCCTATCGTTACTGTGACGCTGTCACTAGCGCTGCGGGCTATGGCTGGTGGATCTTCGCGCCAATGGATCTGCAATTGATTTGGGATGGGCATGACATCTTCTGGTATTTCGACGGAGCACCCGACTGGATACCGTTATCGCCGTCGGCGCAGTTCCCGAATTTCTCCCAAGCATTCGACGACGCCGCTCCTAACGCGCTACGTGGCTGCGCGCCACCGTTTCTTACCGCGCTTCCGGAGCCAGGCTGCTTGCAGATCTGGACCGGGTTGATGGCACGCACAGCCCCAGGCTGGAGCTTGCTGGTCCGTCCGCCGGCAAATCTGGCATCTCCCGGCGGTTACACCCTGTTTGAGGAAATCGTTGAGACGGATTGCTGGTTCGGCCCGCTGTTCACCAATCTTCGTCTCACCCGAACCCATAAGCCGGTACATCTCCGAGCCGATTTCCCGCTCCTCCAGGTCCAGCCCCTCCCGCGCGAGGTCTATTCCGAAAAGACGCTCAATGCCACCGTCGTCGTCCCCGACATGAGCGGCATGGGCGACGAGGATTGGAGCGCATATCATGCAACTATTGTAGAACCGACAAAAGATCCCGACCGTCCTTTTGGCGCCTATGCTGTCGCCGTCAGAAAGCGTCGCCAGAGTGCATGCCCGTTCAGCGGCGCGAAGGCGGTCGCGTCGAAATCAATGCCGGTCCAGACCAGCACGCTGTGAGGTTGATGACGACCAGCGATTTCGTGGGTGGAGCAGCAGTTTCAGAGGCCGCTTTCCTACCTCCGTAATTGTTCGAATTCCGCGGCGCTCAAATCATGATTTGGATCGCATCGGTATGCCGGCTAGGCGCAGGCCCTTGGCATACAGGTCTCGATCCTCGGCCAGCAACAGCGGTGATCGAGCGAGGGCCATGCTGATCGAAAACCGCGGTTCCAACGCCAGCAGTTCCTTGCGAACGGAGGCTGCTTCCCGCGTAGCACCTAGGTGCCCTAGCGCCGGAAGCAGATACTTGTATGTAGACGACAGTCCCGGGTGAAGATCTCTTGCCCGCCGTCCTACGCGCAACGCGGCTTCGTATTGCCTGGTAAAAAGGAACGGCATCCCAAGGGCCATTTCAAAAAAAATCCGTGAGGATCATGTGGCGACAAGCGCTGGGCGTGCTCGATGCGGCGAATGGCCTCGGTATGCCGTCCCAGGTAGGTATGAGCCAAGCCGGAATAGCACCACGCCATGGCCAGGTTTGGGTTCAGAGCAATGGCGCGTTCATGGAGCCACAATGCGGCCTCGGCGTCTTTGTGCAGGAAGGCCCGAACATGCCCTGCCACTGTAAAGCCGCGAGCATCGCCTGGGTCCAGGATGACAGCTTGTTGCGACAAAAATCGGCCCGCTCGATCGCTAACGCATCATCGGTCGCCCAGCCTTGTCCTAACCAAAAAAGGTAGCAGTGGGCAAGCCAGGAATGACAGGCTGCGCTGGAGGGTTCCAACGCCAACGATCGCTCTAACAGAACCCCCGCTTCGCGAAACCCCGCTTCATCGACGCAGTAGGTTGCAGGAATAGCGCGCAGCATCAAATCATACGCGGTCGGATCGACTTGCCGACGAGACGCGGCTCGCTGCCCCTCCCATACCACCAATTCCGGCGCAATCCGTGCAGCCGTTTCTGAAGCGATCTGGTCCTGCAGATTGAGCACATCCGGCATCAGGCTGTCAAACCGGCGGCCCCAGCTAATCTCACCCGCGCCACGCATGTTAACTAGCCGCAACAAAACTCGAATTTCGTTGCCCTTCTTGCGGAAGCTGCCATCAACCAGAAAATCCAGGTCGAGTTGGTTCCAACGGTCGGTTTGCCGATCTGGCTCATCCGCCAGCGCAGCGACCGACGCCGGCGCGACGCAGACGATTGGACGGAAGCGCGAAAACGCGGTGGTGATCTCCTCTGCCAGGCCCAAGGAAAACGCAGTGTCGGTACCCGATCCTATCGTCCTAAACGGCATGACACCCAACCTGATCGCATTGCCGCGCAGGGAAGTCGGCGCCTGGCTTAGCGTTGTTGATTCCCTAACATTGACTTTGCGCGGTCCGAGTAACGACGCACTGGTGCGCGCATCCGCCAAAAGCTCTTCCGTTTCAGTCGAAAACGTATCGCTTGTAAGGACTGCGCTCACCACGCTTGCAAGATCAGACGGCTGATAGGGTTTCAGAAGAAATTCGAATCTTTTGTCGCCGCCTCGTGCGTCCGTCGCCCGGCAAGACGTGACCAGCACCCGGAGATCGGGCCGCACTTGCCCGGCGCTTCGGGCCAGCTCAATGCCACTCACGTTGCCGGGAAGGTTTACCTCGGTCAGCAGGAGATGGATGGCCGAGTCGGACACGAGGTACGCTAAGGCGCTGGAACCGTCGGCCGCCGCAAGGGGTCCATAGCCGGCGCGAGCCAATGTTTCGCAGGTCGTGCTACGAAGGTCCGGATCAGGTTCGACGACAAGCACAATCTGATTCCGCCCAACCGGCGCCGGATCGTCCTGTTGGGGCGGTGGCATAGGCTCGCGCCGCCTGTCGCGCGGCAGATACAGCGACACGGTCGTGCCGCTGCCGAGGTTACTCTCCAGATCCACCCAACCGCCGGACTGACCGGCAAATCCATAGACTTGTGAGAGACCAAGACCGCTGCCCTGTCCAAGCGGTTTGGTGGTAAAAAACGGCTCGAAAACCTTGTCCTGCAAGTTTGGTGAGATCCCGCATCCGGTATCCGTGACATCTATCCGCACGTAATTGCCGGCAGCCCGCGACGAGGAACCGGCCTGGCCTCGGCGGACAGTATAATTGTGGCAATGGATCGTGATATTCCCGCCTTGCGGCATCGCATCGCGTGCGTTTAGCACCAGGTTGAGAATGGCCAATTCCAGCTGCCCCGGATCGACATGGCACTTCCAGAGATCAGGTTGCGTCTGCAGCCGAATGCGCACGGCTTCTCCCGCGGCCTGTGCAAGCAATTCAGTCGTTGCAGAAATGATTTGATATGCCGAGATGGTTTCCGGCCGCAGCATCTGTTTGCGTGAATACGCCAGTAACTGAGCCGCGAGACGACCGCCGCGCTCGGCTGCCCGCTCGATCATTTCGGCACGCCGGATAGCCTCAGCGTCGCCGCGCGCCTCCGCATTTAGGCGAAGGGCGGCCGCATTGCCGAGGACGACGGTCAGCAGGTTGTTGAAATCGTGCGCGACGCCGCCGGTAAGCCGCCCCAGCAACTCCATCTTCTGTGCCTGATAGAGGGGATCCTGAGGTTCGTCCGCGCTTGAACGACGTTCGAAGCTATTCGAACCGGTATTCCGCAGCCGGAGAGTTCCGCCTGCCAAAAAAGCAGAGGCGGACGCGATGACGGGCATCGAACGAACGGTGTGGATTTTATGGCGGAAAGAACGCCAAAGCCCGGCGCCGCCGCGTACGTCGTCGGGCATTCTTCGAGGCCATGATGACTTATGGACAAAAAATCATAGATAGGCTCGCAGAAAATAGCAAATTCCGTGCATGAACTGAATGCACGACCCTGCGAACGCAAACTAGCCGTCAGTCGCGAAATAATCGAACTCACCGTTACGAAACAGGCATCGTCACATTCAGCAACTGCCGCAGCCGAGCAGCGCCCGATGGGCCCTTGACGGCTTCCCGCCAGCTTGCCTCCGCGACACGTTGATGCGCGGCTATTGCCTCATCCGCGCCGGTGATCATGGCGACGCCGGTCTGCGCCGCCGGATGGGTATCCGTCCGGAACGGGTTGATGGCGAGGCTGACACGATCTCGGGCACGCAAAATCTTGAAGGATGAACTTGGAGGCGACCCGGTAAGCAGGCCGAATTGAAGGCCCATCGGTTCGGTTTCCATAAGCGTTGCGATATTGTCCACTTCGGCCATCGCGATGTCGCGGCAAATCCGCCGCACACGATCCGAGACATGGCCACCGCCCACAATCCCAACCTCGATCAGCCGCTGCACCGCCGGCAGGGAAATCATTGCGATGATGCTCGGTCGCCGCATGGCGTACATGCGTTTTCTTGCCGCCAGGATGCTCAGGACCTGTTCCGCCATGCTGCGCATCGCCATGCGCTCCCCGCCCCCCTGGTCGGCGGCTTCCTCGAATGCCTCGGCCAGCGCGTTGTCATAAGCGTCTGATGTTGTGAGATAACACAGCGGTCCCGCCAGTTGTAGAACCTGGTCGGCGGTTTCCTCAATCTGACGGATGCGTTCAAAATAGCCGATCGGCCGGTTGTAGTACTCGACCCCGATCCCCAACAGCGAAAGCGGCGAAATTTTCAGCAGTTCCGCCAGCCGCTTAATCGTATCGAGCTTGATGACTTCGCCTTTTTCATAGCGATAAAGGGCGGCCCGGGACACACCCAGGCGGGCGGCAATTTCCTCTGCTCGCAGACCAAACTCCAGACGATAGGCCCGAAGTTGCTGGCCGATCTCGGTGAAACGCATCGACATAAAGCCCGTCCCCACGCAACTCATGCGAGTAAACAACTGAAAGGCCACTACTATTCGGAAAATCGCTGTCTACATTACCCGGACACGCGCGATCTCCGGGGATGTGTTCGTCTCAAAATCGCCGTGGCTGACGCACTTTATGGCGTGCGGGCTCTAAAACTCAATCTCTTTTCAGATGATGCAACTCGTTTCGTGCCTTACAGTGGCGATTATTTTGCGTCCCGTATGCTATGCGCCGCCAAGCCCTCGATCGCCAGAACTAAGGCCGAGTGGTCTAGTTCTGCCCCGCCATGCGCAATGCAGGACGAGAGCATCTGCTGCGCGACAGCGGTGTTTGGCAGCGACAGGCTGAGTGCCTTGGCCGACGACAGCGCCAAATTCAGGTCCTTCTGATGTAACTTGATCTTGAAGCCGGGATTGAACGTGCCGTTGAGCATCCGTTCGGCGTGCACTTCCAGGATCCGGGACGACGCAAAGCCGCCCATCAGCGCCTGGCGAACCTTGGCCGGATCGGCCCCGGCCCTCGAGGCGAATACCAACGCCTCCGACACCGCCTGGATATTTAAGGCGACGATGATCTGGTTCGCCACCTTGCAGATCTGGCCGGCGCCGGGCTCGGATCCACATGCGTGATATTCTTGCCCATGACTTCGAACAGGGGTTTCGCGCGGGCGAAGGCGGCGTCGGCACCGCCGACCATGATCGTCAGCGTCCCCTGCTTGGCGCCGACCTCTCCGCCGGAGACCGGCGCATCAAGATATTCGCAGCCCTCGTCCTTGATCCGTTTGGCATAGTCTTTCGTCTCGATCGGGCTGATCGAGGACATGTCGATGACCAGCGCGCCTCTCTGCAGCCCATCAGCCGCGCCGTTCTCGCCGAATAGGACAGCCTCGACGTCGGGGGTGTCGGGGACCATAAGGACCAGCACCTCTGACTCCGACGCCACCGCCCTCGGTGTCGCGACGACCTTGGCGGCGGACCGGATTTCGTCCGTCAGGCTGGGCCGGTCGGGGACGATCAGTTCATGGCCGGCATTCTTCAGGTTCAACGCCATCGGGCGGCCCATGATGCCGAGGCCGATAAATCCGATTTTCATGTCGTTTGCTCCTGTCAGCGATTAATTGCTTCTCTCCGGCCGGACTCGGTCGGGTCCGTTGCGTCGTGGCTTCGCCAAGCCGGCTAGATCTTGAACCCGGCGTGACGAAGCCGATGAATGGCCACACGAACTTAAACGCCGAATTGCTCGCGCCAGTTCAACCCCGCAACGGTGTCCCCAACGGGCCGATATTCGCATCCCACCCAGCCCTGATAACCTAGCTCGTCCATCCGGCGGAACACGTATGACCAGCCGATTTCTCCGGTCCCCGGCTCGTTACGGGCGGGCACATCGGCGATCTGCATATGGGCGATCAGCGGCATGGACCGCTCCATGCGCTTGGTAATGTCGCCCTCGGTCACTTGGACATGAT
>CAVYXX010000062.1:0-220700 GCA_963772355.1 uncultured Alphaproteobacteria bacterium
TTCACACGGCGTTGTACTGCTGGCGGTGCTGCCCGGGTTGTTTGCCCCCATTGCCCTGTTCGGCGGTTCTTCGACGAGTGTGGGCCTGTGCTTGGGGTTCGCCGCCGGGCTGGCGATGATGGCCCTGGTCAACCTGTTCTCGCCGCGCCCCATGGGGCTGACCGCGGTGTTGGGTGCGGGCGGCGGATTGCTGGCTATAATCGACACAATCACATTGATTAACCAATCATATCGACTTCCTGGCAATGGTGGTGTTTCTGGTGGCGCCGATCATCGGCCCGGTGGCCGCCCGCACCGTGCTGCCTGCGCATGCCAGACCGCGCGTCCGTGCGGTCGCGCTCGGCCTGATGGCGGCGGCCGCATTGCCCGTGATCATCGCGATGCTATTCCTCCGACACGAGAACCCTCTCTAGCCGTCTTAACTTGAAAAGGAGCTTGTCATGCGTCGCACATTATTCGCCGCGACCACCGCTTTTGCCCTGGCGGTCGGGCTTCAGGGAAACATTCCGGCCCGCGCCGCCGACTACACCATCGATCCCAGCCATACGCACATCCTGTTCATGGTGAACCACTAGGGTTGTCCAACATGATCGGCCTCTTTACTGACATGGCGGGCACGTTCAGCTTCGATCCAGCCCATATCGAGGCCAGCAAGGTGAAGGTGACAATCAAGACCGGCCTGTTTCTACCCAATTAAAACAAACATCGGGCTGACCTAAGGAGCAAGCCTGGTTCAACATAACCGAGTTCCCGGAGATGACCTTCACCGGCGCCAATTTCAGCAAGACCGACGATCATACCGGCACCATCATGGGTAACCTGACATTGCTCGGCGTGACCAAACCCGTCACGTTACACGTGACCTTCAACAACGCCGGCCTACGCGCCTCCGACAAGAAGCAAGCAGCGGGGTTCTCCGCCACGGGCAAACTCAAACGCTCGGACTTTGGCATGAAGACCTTCATCCCCTATATCGGTGACGAAGTATCACTGATCATCGAAACCGAAGGCACCTATTGAGGGTTTCTTCTTCTGTAGCGCCCGCGAACGGCCTGTAAGGTCGCACCCCTCCGTTAAACTAAATTCCTGGCGCCCTAGCAGCTATGGCCCACTCCACCTCGAAACGGGTTATCTACGCCGCCTTGACTGGCAACCTCCTGATCGCCGCGACCAAATTCGCCGCCGCGTTTTTCACCGGAAGTTCCGCGATGCTGAGCGAGGCGATTCACTCGACGGTGGATAGCGGTAACCAGCTTCTCTTGCTGTTCGGTATCCGCCGCGCCGCACGCCCGGCAAATATCAGGCATCCTTTCGGCCATGGCCTTCAGCTCTATTTCTGGACCTTCGTCGTCGCCGTACTGATTTTTGGCGTCGGCGCGGGTGTTTCGATCGTGCAAGGTTTCGACAAAATCGAGGCGCCCCATCCGGTCGAAAGCCCTTGGATAAATTATCTGGTGTTGGGCGTAGCGCTGACACTCGAAGGTTCCGTCTGGATCGTGGCGCTCCGCACCTTCCGAAAATCCAAAGGAGATTTGAGCTGGCTGAAAGCCGTGCAAATGAGCAAAGACCCAACGATTTTTACGGTTCTGTTCGAGGACACGGCGGCAATTCTGGGATTGCTGGTCGCGTTCGTCGGCATCGCACTCAGCCTATTTCTCGACATGCCCGTGCTGGATGGCGTGGCCTCGCTCTTGATCGGTCTGATCCTCGCGTTCACAGCCGCCTTTCTGGCGTGGGAATGTCAGTCGTTGTTGACGGGCGAAGGCGTATCACCCATGTACAGGCTAGCATTCATGCTATCGCTGTAGCAGAGCCGACCGTCGCGCGCCCGAACGAAATTCTCACGATGCATTTTGGGCCGCAGGACGTGCAGGTAGCGCTCAGTATCGACTTCATCGACACAGCGACTGCTGCGGAGGTGGAGCGAGCCGTGACCCGCATCGAACGCAAGATCAAGGCAACGCACCCCGAGGTGAAACGGCTGTTCATTGAGGCACAGGACCGCGAAGCCCATTACCGCAGTCAGCCGGCTTTTGAGGCGGAAGCGGCGGATGAAACAAGCAACGCGCGCTCATAGCGGCGGGTGGCGCGGCAACTTTGCACGCCGACAATCGCGGCCCCGCTTCGCCGGAGTTGTTCTCCAGCGGGTTGCGGTAGTGATGCGTCTTCCCGCGAAACAGGCAGTGGGCTGGCCCGCGTAAAAATGTGCGCTCGATAATACTGCCTTAAACCGCACAGGCGATAACTCCCGTGCGAGCCGCTACCAGGGCTCGTCTGTTTAATGGAGGAGTTAAATGAAATTTTCTGCAGCTGCGCTCGGGATGATCCTGCTGGCAGGTTCGCCGGGACTGGCATTCGCCGCCGACAAGATGACCGATGCCCAGATCCAAGAGAAACTTAAGGCCGACGGCTATACCAATGTTCAGATCACCGAGCACGACAAAGACCATGTCGACGTCAAAGCCACGAAGAACGGGAAGACCGAAAAGCTGGCCGTCAACCCGCAAACGGGCGCCGTAACGCCGGACACCGACAACGACTGACGGAGCGGAGCTGCTCGCCAAACGCCGTGGGCGGGTTCAGGCGCGGCGGAGCTTTAGGGTAAAAAGAGCTCCGCCGCCTATCGCTTGATCGACTTCGACCGTGCCGCCATGAGCGCGTGCGATTTCGGCAACGATGGCGAGGCCGAGACCTGCACCCGTATGACGCGCCCCTCGGCCTCGCCAGAAGCGCTCGAAGATGTGCGCCCGGTCGTCGGAAGCGACACCAGGTCCCCGATCTGAAACACTGACATGTCCCATGGGATCAACGGTGATGGTTACTTCCGTTCCGACCGGCGCATAGGTAACCGCGTTCTCAATCAGGTTGCGTAGCGCGTCCGTTACCGCACCGGCATCGCCGTGCACCTGCACGGGGAGGCCCTCAGGAGCTTCAAACCCGAGCGCTCGCCCCGCTCTATCGCCCAAGGGGCGAGGTATTCCACGCAAGCGGCCGCGGTGACGCGCAGGTCGATGACCTTGCTGGTGTCCACCGGGGCGGCATCGTCAACGCCATGTCGCTCAACGGCCGGCCACCGCGCGCGGGGAACAAGATCGCGTCCGAGTTGGAACCGTGGGCGACAGCGGCTTCCGCCACTACCGCCATAGCTGCGTCAGAGAGCGGCACACGATGCGGGCGGCCGGCCTTCATCCGCTCGGCCCGAACTGTCCAAGTCTTTTCGGCCAGCCCGATCGCAGGCCCCGGCAGACGGCCCGGCCGCTAGCCGAGCATGGTCCGCACATGCCAGTGCCGGATTTGCTGCGTCTGCTGGCCGCCGGCTGTCCGAAGTTGCACGGTCACAGCATCACCGATCGGTGCGATGTCCATTGTCCTGACCTGCCCGGATTATTCGCTGTCCCGGCGACGGGGCCGCAACTCGCCGTGGCCTGCCGGGCGCCGGTGGCACAAGTTCCAGACCGGCTAAAGGATGGCGACCAATGAAAGATGGCTCGCGCCAGGACGGCTGTGGTGGCATAACGGGTGTTCAGGAGTGTCTTTAATGAGCATGAAATACGATGATCGGGTATGGGCCGGTCCGCCAATCGTCGCGTTCCTATCGGATCTGGTCAACCGCATGCTGTTTCCAATATGCTGGCACGATCTATTACACTCAGGCTATATCCAAAAAACGTGGAGGTTGCTTCCTGCTTCGCTTTGGGGTTTCAGGACCAGTTGATAGGCGTCACAGCAGCCCATGTGGTTCGTACTGAGTCCGAAATGAACTGGCCCAAGTTCCAGAACCTTACCGCCAGTTGCGCAACCTATCGTTATTTCGATCTCAATTCCGCGCTGCACGATATCGATGATGACCTTGACGTCGCCACGTTCAATATAAGCGAGCAGCAACTGGCCGAAATTGACAACGCCTTTGTCGATTGTCGTTACTGCTGGCCTCCTCCGGAGCCGCAACAGGGGAAGCTGGTGGCAGCCGCTGGCTTTCCAAAATATCTGTTCGCGCCCGACGAAACCTTCCGTGTAAATCGGGACAATGTCTTCAGCATGGTCACGCCGATGAGAAAACTCAAACGATCGCGAGATTTACCTCTCCTATGACCCTGTTACGGCAAAGGGAATAGAGGGAATTCCCATGTGGCCCCTTGGGGAAAGTTTCAGTGGTTGCAGCGGTGGACCTGTTGTTCTGCCGCTACTGGTGCCGCAAAAAGGCAAACAACCATCCATCTCCGTTGCGCCCATCGGCCTGATTAGTCGGGGCTCCAAGAAGGAGCCCGGAAGAGACCACGGTAACTCAGCAAAGTTCGACATAATTCGTGTCCGACGCATTAGCTGCATTCGCCCGGACGGGAAGCTTGACAGACCGGCAGACGGTGGATGGTTGCCCAGCTAAGAATTTCATGCGGGCACGCCCCTGGGACCCGTCAGGCGAGACCACGGACAGGTGTTGTGACGCTGCTCATGGCGCGCACCCGCGCGGCGTCATGACATCGAACGCGACCAGCGGACCCACCGCGGCTTCCAGGTCGGTGTGCAACGTTACCAGCCGATCAGGCGCGGCCAATGCCTCGGCCGGCGCGTTCCCGGCCCCGGGAACCTGATAACGGATCCGGCAGGTCAGCCGATCGGCGCATTTCCTGTCGAGGACGCCCGGCCGACGCGCCATATGGCTTTGACTTCGATATCAGGGGTTCTCGTGAGTGTAGTCACGCCAGCTTCCCGCCGGGGCGGGCCAACCATCGACCTATACAACAGCTTCAATACGCTAGCTGTCGCGGCTGGATTAAAATTCGGGCTGGTCAGACCTTCAATCCGTTCGCGGATGACGTAAGTTTTCTGTTGGGTGCGTACATCTTCGAAGATGTCGGAGTGACCGCCTATAATGGCGCCGCACCGCTGATACAATCCAAGACCTACCTCGGGGCCGCGGCAAGCATTTTGGCAGTCGAGGCGTATCATGCTGGGAACATTCGCACGGTGCTGTTTGAGAAGGGCCAAGGCCCCGCCACGGCGGCGATCTCGGCGGTTCGCGCAGCCTTATCCGGTGCGAATGACGACCACGGCGTTGTCATGAACGGTTTGCCCAACATAACGCCAACCGACGTCAATGCGCTCGCGTTCAGCCGCACGACGACGCAGGTGCTGAATATCGTCTACGCCGGGGGCGCCAGCGGCAACTACGGCTTTTTCCGCAAGGATTACAACGGCGCAATCGCTTAATTAGCGACGCGAACTGGACGACAAGATCTGTGTCAAGGGCATCAAGGTCACCGATGCAAGACTAAACATGAGAGCGACCCTGGCATCCATGCTCCCGGGTCAGAACTTGGGCCGTGCGTCTGAATGGGTTTCAATAAGATACAGATCGCAAAAGTCCCGTGCGGAAAGCTCAGATTTTTGCGACATGTTTCGCACGGTCTGACGACATCTATTCGATGTCCGATCTATCGTCTCCCAAGAGGCTGATAGAGCGAAATAGAGCCAAAGGGAGCCGGCTGGCCTGGCTGTGGCTACAGATTGTTGCTCATCGCGGCCAGTGCTGGCGGTTGTGGCGGCTGTAGCGGTCGCCGGGGTGGCGTCTGGACGAACCGCACGACATGCCGCGTCACGAGAGCAAGCGGCGGCGTCAGGCGGCATGGCGCTCATGCGCGTTTTTCCCGTCGACTATGTTGGCATGGCCGCGCCCTTGTCTGGCCCAACGCCACGTAGGCGCCTATGGTGGCGATAATCCGGGCGAAGAACTCCGGGTCGGCGGCCTCGCCGGGCGTGCAGCACATGACGATCGTCGGCTCGCCCCGGCACGCGCTGAGGATGTCCACATCGCGCACCGCCTGCGGGATCGGCGCGCGCGCACAAGTCCACTCGCCAACGGCGCCGCCCGAGGTGTCGCGCCAGAACCGCTGGCCTCCGCAGACCAGACACGCGGGCAGGTCGGGCGATCGTGCCTCGGTCCCGAGTAGCAGGGCAATGCCGGCCTTTTGGGCGCGCATGTCGGCCAGAAGGTCGGCGGGAGGCGTCGGCACGGCCTGCACCGCGCCATCGCGACGCAGAAAAACTCGGACGCCCGAGGCTTTCGCCCGCTCCAGGACATCCCGCGCGCTCACAGGATCACCCCGTCGTCGGGTTTATAGGGATAGGTGTTCTTAGGCTTTTCCCCTGGTATTGTACTAAAATCATTCCTGTGGTCGATTTGCTCGCGCGTATAGGTGAAGTCCAAAGAAGTCCTAGCTCTAAGATCCGCCCCGTTGGGCTTCAGCGCCTCCAACCGGTACCAGGCGACCGCTTCCGCTCCCGCTGGCCTGTCGATCCCGGCCAAACGACACTCCGCCCCCCGCATCCCCTTCGCCCGCCTCAGCGCATACGGCAGGTCATCGCGGCGAAGCGGGACGAGAAGATCGGCTTCCCCCATCTTGGTGAAACGCGTTTTCAACACCTCCGTGATATTCTTTGTACGGAACGGGATCCCGGGGGCAAATAGTGTGGCTAGCGCGTCGATGAAAGTCGGCTCCCACCGCAACTCTCGCGCGGCAACAAGCTGCTCCCGGCCGCGCTCAATCGGATCGATGTCGGTCAGCGCGATAAGCGGTCGGCGCACCAGGCGGTCAAAGTCATCGAAGCCACCAAATCCCGTCACGTCCGGCGGCGCATAGTCGGCGCCCACGAGTGCCCACCGCGCGATGGTGAAAATGGCGGAAAGGTATTTGCCCCGTTCGGCCAGCACAATCTTGTGCGGGTTGTTCTTGAACCGACGCTCACCTGGGGACGCCATATCGGCATCTTGGCGCGACACGACGGCCCGCTCCGGCAGGTCACCGAGAAGGAGAATGTTATTCCCACTCGCCATCATGACATTGCCATTCGGAGCATAGAGCGCGCCGCCGGTCGTGGCGTAGGCGCAAGTCACGCAGCCGCCTTGCGTGAGGTAGGCGGTCAAGTCGGTAGATCGCAGCTTGCCGTTGATATTGTTCAAGGTCAGGCATGGCGCACCCATAAGGAGCGCCGCGCCCATGCGCTTCTGCTGTTCTTCCAGGCTATCGGACAGCGCAAACTCGACGGGCGGATGGCCGCTCGCAATTCTGGCCGCGGTGCCAAGCAAGTAATCCTTGCCGGTCCTGGCCAGCGGAGCGTCGGCGACAAGCAGCGGGGCACAGGCCAAAGATGACCGGAGCGCGGGGGTCATGAGGAAGGAAATACCCGCTATCATGTCGGCGTTGGTCTCGAATCGGTGCTCGGCGACAAGTTCCTTCAGTGTCTCGTATGCTGCCGTCGCATCCGCTTGTGTCGGTCGATCCGGCACGTGTAGCACTGGTATGTCGTCCACCATCCACAACGCGGTGTCAGCGTCGTAGCCGTGCGCGGCAATGATGGTGCCGTCCTGCTTCAGGATGGGCGTGTAGGCGATCCCCTTCAGCAGTCGTAGCGCCGGCAACTTGGTGCCAACAAAGCGTGTGGCCAGCTCCGCGCGAAAGTCGGCGGGTCGCGTCTCGACGATGGGGGACTTCGGGTTCTTCCGGAGCCTCACCACATCGAAGTGGCGTTCGGCAAAGTCCTGCACGTGCGCGATGGTTAGCGGGGTTGGCATCAACAAGCCACGCGGAACCACCGCCCGTAGCCGTTTCTGGTCGTTTGTAGCCAGTGCCTTGATCTCGGTCGGGGTCAGCTCCCGGACGACGACGCCATGACAAGTTTTCCCGTCGCCTTGGTGGAATATTGGTCCGTCCACCGCCATGTGCGCCGCCAGCGCCGCCAGTGTATCGGTTGCGTGACCATCATTCATAACGAGGTCCGGCCGGATATCCGCGCGGACGGACATGCCATCATCAGCCACTGAACACGATCCTTTGCTTTAGAACGTCGTTACAATCGTTTCCATCCCGATCCGGCATTGCAAACCACACCTCCCGCCCCTCGGCCCGCCATCGCTGTGCGGCGGCCTTTGCCGCCCGCTCACCCGGCACGTCGCGGTCCACCGCGATCGTTACGCAGCGGAATTCCGCTGGCAGCACAAGCGATTTTCGGATGTTGCCAGCCGCGACCCCGCACCAGCCCGGCAGCCGCAGCAGCGTGCAGGCCGAGGCGGTCGTTTCGAGTCCCTCGCCGATGACCAGAGCACCGGCGGCGGTGACTTGGCCTGCCGTCGCCAGCTTGATCGCATTTCCAGCAATCGGCCCGTAACTCAGCGGCGCGCCGAATTTCTCGGCACGCTCTCGGTTGAGAAACAACCGATGCACCGCCCGGAAGGCTTCGTTCGTGTCGGTGACAGCCAGGAACACCGCCGGCAGGCTCAGCCCGGACGGGTGCAGGGCATGCGGCATCCAGCGGATGACATCTCGGAACCGCTTGGCGGCAAGCCATCCAACTCCGCGCGCGCGCAGATAGATCGCGGCATGGCACTCCGGCGCGATATAGTCAGCTTGCCGCCAGAGATTGAATGCTGCCCTGCTGCGCTCGCGGGTTTCGTCCGCTGTCAGGACACGGCCCGCACCCTTGTTCAGATAGGCAATCCCGTTCATGGGCGCCGGCCTCGCAGCGGGACAGGCTGCCCTTCAGCGGCAGAAGTCCTGATCAATTCAGGCGGCGGGCGGGGTGTGTCGACCGCTCTGTCCACCGTCTTAAGGCCTTTTGCGGCCTCGGCTAAACTGTCCAGGTAGGCGACGCCGAAGTCGACATCGACAAGCCGGCGCTTTCTGACTTTGATAGTTCGGAGCTGACCCTGCGCCATCAGTTCGTAAGTCGCGGTCCGGCTTATTCCTGAATAATCGCACCAATGAGGGATCGACATAAATCGGGGGCGGATGCACAGCTTCCTCCGTCCGCGCGAGATCAGTCCTGACGCCTGTGTCGCGCCGCCATCAGCGTCCGATGTTGCCGCGTTAGCGGTTGATAGGTCTTCCTTGTGGGCCTTCGGCGTTGCGTTGGCCGCCAACGTCTTGCCGTCATCGCTCATGTCCGCTGTCCTCCGAATGCGTCAGCGGTCGTTCAATTAGCGGCAAAAAAGCGTCATGGCGCCTGCGGTAAAATCATCTCAGTAGCCGTCACTTTTCCCGCAGGTTCTTGACGTTAAGAAAGTTTCGCTGCCACAACTCGAACAGCTCCGAGCCCTGTCGGGCTTTTGCAGCTCGCAAGTGGTCTTTCCATCCTCCCCCCCGCGCCCCAGGCTCGGCTGCTCCCTCCTGCAGCGGACCAGAGAGCCGAACATGCGGATTGCGCTTTCCGCGAGGTATGTGGGGCTTCTCTGTCATGAACGGTTTTCCACGCGATCACGATCCATATTGCGCACGACTGATGCGGGGTAGGCGTGTCCCGATGCGGTTTCGCCCTGCTATAGGACGGTAAGGCGTCCAAAGCTCGCTGCAAGACGAATGGCAGATGTGCGAGACCGTTCAGCAATGACTCGCGTTGCGTCTTGTATGCCGCCTCTAGCTGGTGCTTAATGTCGTCATCCTGCGTGCCACTGACGAGATCGCCCTCTGCCAATTTGCCCGACTTCGTTATGTTTTCCCGCAATCCCCAATGCTGAATAATCAAATTCCAGATCACCCGGTCAGTCATGCTCCGCACCAAGGTTTTCGCCTGGCGCTGAGTCAATACGATGCGCTCCCTGATGGCGCCTGTATCTGGAAACTGAGCGTAGCCCTCTATCTCCCGCCGCAACCTTGGTATCGCCACGACCCTGATAGTGTCCAAGAACCATTCCGGCGTCGGGTCGATAATCGCTTTTGCAACCTGCATCACCGCCTCACCATCGACGGCAGGAGATCGTAGGCGGCCTCCTCGCGGTGTCTTTCGCACTACTCGACCGTTGCCGCCCTCCGGACCGCCAACGTCAGGACAGGGCCTCGCCGACACTCGGGCAGCAGTGCGCCGCCCAATGGCCCATCAACACGCGGCGCCGATCGAATAGGTCTGAACGCGCGTAGGCTCGTTCGGTCTTGCTACCAGCAATATGGGCCAACGCAGCCTCGGCAAGATCCACAGGCGCGCCCGTCTCGCCGGCCCAATCGCGGAACGAGGATCTCATGCCGTGCGCCGTGATCGTCTCGCCAGTTGGGTCCTTCAGGCCGATGCCACGCAGTAATTGCGTCAACGCCATGTCACTCAACGGCCGGCCACCGCGCGCAGGGAACAAGATCGCGTCCGAGTCGGAACCGTGGGCGACAGCGGCTTCCGCCACTACCGCCATAGCTGCGTCAGAGAGCGGCACACGATGCGGGCGGCCGGCCTTCATCCGCTCGGCCCGAACTGTCCAAGTCTTTTCGGCCAGGTCGATTTCGCGCCAGCGTAATCCGCGTACTTCGCCGGATCTCGCCGCCGTCAGGATTGCGAACCGCAGCGCTCGCGCCGCCTCGCCAGGCTTGGCGCCCAGCGTCGTCATGATGGCCGGTATCTGCTGCCAAGGTAGCGCTGGATGATGTCGCACCTTCGCCACCCTGCTTCGCGCAGGCAGCAGTAGCGCGAGATTATCTTTCCATGCGGCGGGGTTTTCCCCAATACGAAAGCCGCGCACCTTGGCTGCGGAAAGTACCGCCTCGATCCTGCCACGCACCCTGCTGGCGGTCTCCGGCTTCGAGCTCCAGATCGGTTTTAAAATCGTTAGCATATGATCCACGGTCACCGCGGAAGGCGGCAAATCGCCGATCGTCGGGTAGGCATACGTCTTCAACGTGGTCAGCCATTGCGCCGCGTGCTTCGCGTTCCGCCAGCCGGCATCGTGTTGTTCAATGAAGTCGCGTGCCACGTCGCGGAACCGGACCACTTTCGGCGCCGGGATGGCAGCAGCAGTCGCAGCGGCCTTAGCTTCGACCAGCCGTGCCTGCTTTATAGCGGCGGGATCAACGCCCTGCCGCAGTAGTGTCAGCGCAGCATCAGCTTTTGCGCGGGCCTCAGCCAGCTTCAGGCCGCGCTTGCCAGTCGGGTCGCAGGCGCCGAGGCCGAGGCTTTTGGACCGCCCACAATGACGATAGCGCAGCAGCCAAGAGGCAGTGTCGCTACGAACCTGCAGCCAAAGCGATTGGCCGCAGCCGTGACGAGTTGTGCCGCCTTGTCGAAGCCAGTTTGCCACCTCAACAGCAGTTGCCAGCCGATCCCGCTGCTTTCGGGTTTGCTCGGGGCGTTCAATAGGGACTGGGTTGCCCGGCGTTGCGTCTGCGCGCACAACGAGTTCAGCCATGTCGTCGACCTTCCTGCGGCCTAGCGTGGTAGGCTGGGGATGGCGCTGCAACCGCCGCTCCGGCCCGTTTCGGGTGCGGCCTAGACGATCCAGGCCACACTCAGGCCACACATAGCGGAGCCGCTGTAGCGGGACAAGCGCGGACAACACCGACTGAAAGCCGCGGACGTTCGTGGTTCTTGGACTTCCAGGCCACACGGCGGAGAGGTGAAAAAGGCTGTCTGGCGGAGAGACAGGGATTCGAACCCTGGGTACGCTTTCACGCACACACGCTTTCCAAGCGTGCGCCTTAAGCCGCTCGGCCATCTCTCCCGCAACAGGAGCTGGTCAATACCAGACCGAACGTCTGGCGCAAACCCCAATCAGGCATCCATCTTCAACGCGGCGAGGAAGGCGGACTGCGGGATCTCGACCTTGCCGAACTGACGCATTCGCTTCTTGCCTTCCTTCTGCTTCTCCAGCAGCTTGCGTTTGCGGCTGATGTCGCCGCCATAGCACTTCGCCGTCACATCCTTGGACAGCGCGCTGATCGTCTCGCGAGCCACCACGCGGCTGCCAATCGCCGCCTGTATGGCGATTTTGAACAATTGCTTGGGGATCAGATCCTTCAGCCGAGCGCAGATCTGGCGGCCGCGATTTTCGGCCGCGGCGCGGTGAGCTATGAACGACAATGCATCCACGAGGTCACCGTTGACCAGGATGGAGATGCGAACGAGGTCGCTCTCAGCGTAGCCGTCCATCACGTAGTCGAAGCTGGCGTAACCTCGAGAGACCGATTTCAGCCGGTCATAGAAATCGAACACGACCTCATTCAGTGGGATACGATAGACCGCCATCGCACGGTTGCCGACATAGGTCAGATCAGCCTGCTGGCCGCGCCGCTCAGTGCATAATTGCAGCACGCTGCCCAGATACTCGTCTGGGACCATGATCGTGGCCTTGATCCAAGGCTCCTCGACATGGTCGATCACCGAACCGTCGGGCATATCGACAGGATTATGCAGTTCCTGCATTTCCCCGTTCGTCTTGTAGATGTGGTAGACGACCGACGGCGCGGTAGCGATCAGTTCAAGGTCGAACTCACGGGTCAAGCGTTCCTGGATAATCTCCAGATGCAACAGCCCGAGAAAGCCGCAGCGGAAGCCGAACCCCAGCGCGGCGGAGGTCTCTGGATCATAATGGAAGCTGGCGTCGTTAAGCCGAAGCTTGCCGAGGCTGTCGCGCAATTTCTCGAAATCGTCGGCGTCGATCGGATACAGGCCGCACCAGACGACGGGGATGGAGGCCTTGAAGCCGGGCAGAGCCTCGGTGGCGGGGGTGCGGTCGTCGGTAATTGTGTCGCCGACGTTGCAGTCCGCCACGGTCTTGATGGCGGCGGTGATGAAGCCGATCTCGCCGGGCCCGAGATCGTCCATCGGAACCATCTTCGGCGTGAACACGCCCACCTGCTCGACCGCGTGCACCGCACCGGACGACATCATGCGGATCCTCTGACCGCGTTTGAGCCGGCCGTCCTTGATCCGGACAAGGATGACTACGCCGAGGTATTGATCGTACCAGCTATCGACCAGCAACGCCTTCAGCGTTGCACTGCCATCGCCTTTCGGGGCGGGCAGGCGTGTCACCAACGCCTCCAGCACGCCCTCGATGTTCAGGCCGGTCTTGGCGCTGATTTCCACTGCGTCTGAGGTGTCGAGGCCGATAACGTCCTCGATCTGCTGCTTGACACGTTCCGGTTCCGCTGCGGGGAGGTCGATCTTGTTGAGGATCGGCACGATCTCGTGGTTGGCGTCGATCGCCTGATAGACATTGGCCAATGTCTGAGCCTCGACCCCTTGACTGGCGTCGACCACCAACAGGCTGCCCTCGCAGGCGGCAAGGCTGCGGCTGACCTCGTAGGCGAAATCGACGTGGCCGGGGGTATCCATCAGATTAAGCTCGTAGGTCAGGCCGTCCTTGGCGGTGTAGCTCAGTCGAACGGTCTGCGCCTTGATAGTGATGCCGCGTTCCTTCTCCAGTTCCATGTTGTCGAGGACCTGGGCGGTCATCTCGCGCGCAGTCAAGCCGCCGGTGAACTGGATCAGGCGATCGGCCAGGGTGGACTTCCCATGGTCGATATGCGCGATGATGGCGAAGTTACGGATACGCTCGATGGGGGTGTCGGTCATGAACCTGCTATCGGAGGTCTGCACTGAGGGCTGGCGGTCGATATGCCGGCCGGCCGTGGCGGAGAGATAGAGCGTCCATCAGCCGGTGTCACCAACTCCCCGTGGAACTCCCAGTGGCTTTCGCAGACGCGGCAGCCTCGGCAGGCGCTCAGTCAGAGCTTCGGCGCGCTTACGCAACCGGTAGACCCGTCCCAACCCTGCCAGACGGCGGTCGAGGAACGCCAACGTAGCTGCATCGTCCTCCGACGTGTCGCGCAGCCAATACAGGATGGTCGCGCTGTAAATCACCGCCAGGGTCGCGCGTTTAGTGTACCAACTGAAATCGGCGGAACGGTCGCCGGCGGTGTGCCAAATTGCGTCGATAGTCCGGGCGGTGCAGTTGGCCGCCGCCCGGACGTTCTGTGGGAGTGCCAATACCGCCAAAGCGCGGCGAATAGCTTCCTTGTACGGACGGTTCTGCTCCAGCCGCAGCGTGATGACAGCGCGCACTCGAGCCGACGTTTTCATCGGGGTCAGGGTCGTGGCGGCTTCTTCCATACGGCGGTCGGCGAAATCGCAAAACGTTTCGATCATGTCGACCGTGCCGAGAGGAAACAGCAGGTCGGCCTCATCCGCCGGCAGGCCTGCTTGGGGGATCCCGGCCCGGAGAGCCCGTTTGGTCCAGCCGTCGAAGGCCACATGGGGCAGCATCCCCAGGATGGCGGCGTCACGCTCAGGCAGGCGTTCGGGATGGGGGATCATTCACTTGCTCCGGCACGATCCAGTTCGCTGGTAAAGCCGAACCAGCGGAAATCGGTCATGCGCATGGGGTACAGGATGCCGTCGAGGTGGTCATACTCGTGCTGGACTATACGAGCATGGAACCCGGTCGCCTCGCGCTCAGCGACGTTGCCGTCGCAATCGACGCCGCGGTAGCGGATGCGGGCGGCTCGGGGCACTGCAGCGCGCAGGTCGGGGATCGACAGGCAGCCTTCCCAGCCCATGACGCGCTCCTCGCCGATCAGTTCCACCGTCGGGTTGATAAGGACCGTATTTTCCACCGTCGTGTCATCCGGGTCTTGGGACTTCTCGACCGCCGGGGACGCGGAAGACGAACAGGCGCAACGGCTGATAGACTTGGGGCGCGGCCAGGCCAACGCCGGGCGCGTCTATCATCGTTTCCATCATGTCAGCGACGAGGCGGCGGATTTCAGGCGAGCCGGGATCGGGCACCGGATCGCATTTTCGCAGCAGGACCGGGTTCCCCATGCGGGCAATTTTCAGAATAGCCATGCGTGTCATGCCTCTGATGGCGGAAAATCGCCTTGTAACTATCCACGACCATGTTATAGCACCAGTCCCTGCATCGGGACCCTCGATGACGGGGGCGTTTGCGCACCCGGTTGGCGGGCGCGCCCTTGGAAAGGAGCAGGCTGCCCAGTGCAAGTCCTCGTGCGTGACAACAATGTCGACCAGGCGCTCAAGGCGCTCAAGAAGAAGATGCAACGGGAGGGTATTTTCCGTGAAATGAAGCTGCGGCGGCACTACGAGAAGCCGTCAGAGCGGCGCGCTCGTGAGGCTGCGGAAGCGGTGCGACGCGCCAGGAAGTTGGAGCGCAAGCGGCTGGAGCGCGAGGGCTTCTAACCAGCCCGGGTTTCAAAGTGGCGCGGCCTCGGGGATGGTCCCTCGACGCCGCTTTTGTGCTTGTACTGTTGCTGACGCTGCATGATGTAGTCTAGCGTTCGACGATTGGACCACTCCAAGTTCGTGGAACGCCATGCTTGCGCCGGACCAAACGCGGCAAAGTGCCGTGTTCGACCACCTTCGTCACAGTATATTGAGCGGCGCTCTTCCTGGGGGCGGCCGTCTGCCGCCCACGCGTTCACTAGCACAGGAGCTCGGGGTGGCCCGGCAAACCGTGGTGCTGGCATACGAACGGCTGGCGGCCGAAGGATATGTCCGGGGGCGCACCGGTAGCGGGACATATGTCGCAGCGGATTTACCGGATCAGGCCCCTGCCCCGGCCTCGACCCCGCCGGCTGCCGCCGTGCCGCTGTCGGCGCGTGGTGCTCGGCTGTCACAGATTCCGGCGGCGGCAAGCGCGCGAGACCCAGCTTTGGGATTGCTGCTGGCCGGCGGACTGCCGGCCCCCGACTTGTTTCCGATTAAGGCCTGGGCGCGATGTGCGTCTCGCGTTCTGAAGCCACTCTCGGGGGAGTTGTCCAGTTATCCGCCGCCGCAGGGCCTGGTGGTGCTGCGCGAGCAGATAGCCGCGCATCTGGCCGCGACGCGGGGGCTGATCGCCGACCCAGGCTGTATTGTAGTGACCGGCGGGACGCAGCAAGCATTACGGACGGCGGCGGACCTGCTGGTGGACACTGGCGATCAGGTGTGGGTCGAGGATCCGGGTTACATCGCTGGCCGAGGAGCATTACTTGCGGCCGGAGCCGAGATCGTGCCGGTTCCGAGCGATTCGGATGGGCTCGACGTGACGGCCGGGATCGGGCTTGCTCCGCACGCGCGCTTGGCGCTGGTTGCGCCATCGCATGCCACCCCTCTGGGGGGCGCTCTGCCGATCAGCCGCCGGCTGGCGTTGCTGGACTGGGCTGCGCACGCGCGGGCCTGGGTGTTGGAGGACGATTGCGACTCGGAGTTCCGCTGGGAGGGCAAACCCCTGCCCCCGTTGGCGACACTCGATAAGGCCGGGCAGGTGATCTACTGCGGCACGTTCAGCAAGACACTAGCGCCGGCGCTGCGGATCGGGTTTGCTATCGTTCCGGCGCCATTGATTGCTGCATTCGTCAGGCTACGGACATTGAGCGATCGCGGAACTGACGCATTTACCCAGGCGACCCTGGCTGAATTCATGCGGTTGGGCTTGCTGTCTCCTCATATTCGGAAGATGCGCACGGAATATAGCCGCCGTCGCGACGCACTGCTGGAGGCGATAGCTCGAGTTGTACGGCACGCCTCGCCGCGGGCCGCTCCGGGGGGATTGCACATGGTGGCAGGATTGCCGGTCGAGATCGATGAGGCGGCGGCCGTTCGGGCGTGCCGGGCCCGGGATCTCGCGGTGTCGCCGCTACGGGCCTATTTCGCGGGAACACCGCGAATGACGGGTTTGGTAATCGGCTTCGCGGCGACGCCCGTTGCGATGGCGGGAGAGGTGGCGCGGCGGCTGGAGTTGGCGCTTGCATCTGCCGCGCGCACCTCGGCATCCTGAAGTGGATCGACCGCTCTAGGGCGTCAGCTGGGCCGCTTGTCAGGCGGCTTGCTTTTCAACCGGCCGAAAATGCGTCATCTTTTTGCCCAACGGCGCTCGCGCCAATGTACGGAGGTATACGGATGGCGGAAGGCCACCCCCAGGTCGCACGCGCGCACGCGCTGCACCCCCTGCTCGCGCAGGAAGGGGATGAGATAGACAGCCGCCGTGAACTCACGCCAGCGGTGGTCAAAGCGTTGAAAGAGGGCGGATTTTTCCGCATGTTGCAGCCCCGCTCTATCGGCGGAATGGAAATGAAGCCGTCCGATTTCGCCCGCGTCACCGAAGCGATCTCGGCCGCCGATGGATCGACCGGCTGGGTTGTTTGCCAAAGCAATGGATGCGCGATGTCCGCGGCGTATCTGGAGCCGCGGGTAGCGAAGGAGATGTTTGGGCCAGTTGATGGCATCCTGGCCTGGGGACCGCCCGGTGCGCCGTTCGAGGCCGACCCGGTTCCAGGCGGTTATTGTATCTCCGGCACCTGGCGCTTCGCGAGTGGCAGTCAGAATGCCATCTGGCTTGGCGCGCATATGAAAGTGACAGGCCGCAGGGAGATCCGCACTCTGCTATTTCCGAAGTCCAGCGCGACGATGGTGGATATCTGGCACACGCTCGGCCTGCGTGGCACTGCAAGTAATGAGTATGTCGTTGAGGATCTGTTTGTTCCAGCTGAACGATCCATGCTGCGTGACGAGGCGATCGACCGGCGGGAAGACGGTCCGCTGTATCGTTTCACCAGCAACCAACTTTACTCCTCGGGCTTTGCTGGCGTCGGACTTGGTCTGGCACGCGGCCTGATCGATGCATTTCTTGATTTGCCCGCAACGAAGACTTCGCGCGGCGCCGCCAGACCGATGCGGGACAATAACGTCGTGCAGTCGCAACTGGCGCAGTCAGAAGCGAAGTGGCACTCGGCACGGGCGTTTCTGCACAACACGCTCGATGATATCTACGACTATGTCATTCAGCACGGCGAAATGACCGAGCGTCAGGCGGCAATGCTGCGTTTGGCGTCAACGTGGTCTATCCAGCAGTCTCGCGATGTGGTTCACACGCTATACCATTGCGCCGGATCGGTGGCGATTTTCGAGGACCAGCCGTTCGAGCGGCGGCTGCGTGATATGAATTCGGTATCGCAGCAAGCGCAAGGCCGCCAGCTTCACTATGAATCGGTCGGGCAAATCATGCTCGGCCTGCCTCCGGAAAACCAGTTTTAGAAGGAAACGAAAAATGCCGGCACAATCGTTGAACCACTACACAATCAAGGTGCGTGACCTGGAGCGTACTAGAAACTTCTATCAAGAGGTCGTTGGCCTCAAGGTCGGCGACCGTCCGCCGCTGCCGTTCCCTGGCTACTGGCTATACTGCGGCGATATCCCGACGGTGCACCTGATCGGACACCGGGCGGAAGACCCGGTGATCCCCGATGGGCCCTCTGATCCAGCACCGACCGGGCGGCTGGATCACATCGCGTTTTCCTGTGACGGGCTGAAAGAAATGCGAGCCAATCTACAGGCTCGAGATATCAAGTTCGATGAGCGCGTATTGCCTAAATTCAACATGACGCAACTGTTCTATCTGGATCCGGACGGGATCTCGGTGGAGTGCAACTTCGAGGCGGCCGAGACGGAAGCGACTGGGGTGAAAGGGTATTAGGCAAGCGAGATGAAATGACGGCTTCGGTCATCATAGTCCCCAATGGGATAACGATGACCGAGGCTCCCGCCACCGGGGGCAGTCAGCGGGGACGCTCGAATCAGACCCGATATGGCATCCGGACACCTGGGTCGTCGGGAGGGAACCCCTTCGTGTCTCTGGTAACAAGCAGCATCGCCTGGACCTGCGCCGATGCCCAGACAATTGCATCCGGCAGCTTCAACCGGTGCTCTCGCTGCAACGTTACTGTGCGTTCGGCCACCTTTTGATCCAATTCGATCAGCACAAACCCTTTGAGGAAGTCCCTGGTGCTAGGCACTGCCGCCATGGGCGCTCCCGCCATGACCTCCATCCAGGTTATGACGCTGATGGCTTTGTCGCTGTAGCGGTTCAGCTCGTCGCGAGCCGCGGGCACGCCACGCAGAAAATCGATAAGGATGTTGGTGTCCAGGAGCGGCTTCACCACTCCGTGCGGGCCTTCTCCTGGTAAGCCAAGCCGTCGGTCACCTCCGCACCCCAAAGACCATAGGCCGAGTCCATAGACCTTACCGCATGGCGTTCAAGGAACTCGGCCACCGCCTCGCGAATGATAGCAGCACGCGGCTGTCTGACCCGCTCACACAGGTCGGCCAGTGCCCGGATTTGGCTGTCGGGAAGATCGATGAGCGTACGCATGGTCCAAATCCATATATGATATCGGCATCATATATATTGATTGGATAAACGTTTTAACTCCCAAATTTCAGACTTCGAGCCACTCCTGTCGGATACCCTGGTTAGCCGCCAACTCAGCCGGCGAACCCTCAAACACGATTTGACCATGGCCCATGACGTAGAGACGGCGCGAGATTTTCAGCGCTATGGTCAACTTTTGCTCAACGAGCAGGATTGAGACGCCGCGGCTGGCGATTTCTCCCAGGAGGACGCCAACCTGCTCGACCAGGAGAGGAGCGAGGCCTTCAGTAGGCTCGTCGATCAGGACCAGGCCGGGATCGCCCATCAGTGTGCGGCACATCGTCAGCATCTGCTGCTCGCCGCCCGACAGCACTCCGGCCGGGTTGTTCTGCCGGGCTGCGAGGTTTGGAAACAGGCGGAAGACGTCGTCGAACGTCCAACGGCCGAAGCGCCCTGCCCGCTTTAGGCCGAGTTCCAGATTCTGGCGGACCGTCAGCGTCGGGAACACTTGCCGGTCTTCAGGCACATAGCCTATGCCAGCCTGAGCGACCAGATCGCTGCGGAGTCCGGCGAGCTCTTGGCCTCGAAAGGTGACGCTTCCTTGGGGGGTCACCAATCCCATGATTGCCTTGCAAGTGGTGGAGCGGCCGACACCGTTGCGGCCCAATAAGGAGACGATTTCGCCCTGGTCGACATCGAGATCTATGCCATGCAGGATGTGGCTCTGTCCGTAGTACGCATGAAGTCCGCGCACTTGCAGCATCATCACAGCCATCCTGCCCGGCAACTTTGGCGCCTCGCTGGCCTCCGTTCGGGCGATCTCGTTGTCGATGTCACTCAAGTGCCCCCAAGTAGGCCTCTTGCACTGCTCGATTTGCCCGCACCTTGGCCGGCGGACCGGAGGCGATAACCTGGCCGTAGACCAATACCGTGATCGTGTCGGCGAGGTCGAAGACGACTTTCATGTCGTGCTCCACCATGACCAATGTTTTGCCCTGTGTAAGGCGACGGATCAAAGCCATAGCATAGTCCGTTTCGGTATTGCTCATGCCGGCTGTTGGCTCATCCAGCAGAATGACCGACGCCCCTCCCGCGATAGTCATGCCGATTTCCAAGGCGCGTTGCTCAGCGTACGACAGCAGCCCGGCGGCCACGTCGCGCCGACTGGCGAGGTTGAGGTCTTCCAGAAGTTGTTCGGCTGCTTCGTTCAGTGCTTTTTGTCGCCAGAGCGGAGACCAGAAGGAGTAGCGGTAGCCGCGGCTCCATAGCAACGCGCAGCGAAGGTTCTCGAAGACCGAGAGGCGGTGGAAGACAGAAGTAATCTGAAAACTGCGGGAAAGACCGAGCCGGTTGATCTTGTGCGGCGGCAAGGCGTCGATCCGCTCGCCATCGAGGCGGATTTCCCCGGAAGTAATCGAAAAACGTCCGCTAATGAGATTGAAGCATGTGGTCTTACCAGCGCCATTCGGACCAATCATGCAGTGACGTTCGCCGGTGGCTATGTCCAGACTGACACCGCGGATGATTTCGGTCGCGCCGAAGTTCTTCCGCACATCCCGCAAGGTCAACGCGGTCACCGGCGGATCTCTGCGCTCAGGTTCTCCCAGACGCGGTGAAAAGTGGCGGCTTCCCAGCGCAGCCAGAGGGCGCCGAGGATCAGGCATGCAGCGGAAATTGCCCAAGGGATTGTAGCATGCACGTCGACGGGGTGGGCGAAAAGGACCAGTTTCTTGCCCTGCGCGGCGCCAATGGTAAGGAATGACATGAGTTCAACTATGCCGACAAATCCCAGCGCCACACCCAGGGAGGGGATGATCAGGCGGAGATATGGGACAGCTAGACCTCTCAGACGGCCCGCTTGCCTGATAGGCCCATGGGCCTTGATGATTCCGGCCAGGCCAGCGGGAGCGAAGATCACCATGGCGATGAACAGGACCCCAACGTAGACGAGCCAGGAGTTTGACAGCAGGCTTACCCCGCTTTGCAGCAGCGTAATCAAAACGGCACCAAGGATTGGCCCCCCGAACACCGTGGCGCCGCCGATATAAGCCATCAGCAGGGCATTCGCCGATAGTGGCGCAGCCAGGGCGTCAAACGTTACGATCTCGTAGGTAATCGCGTAGAGCCCGCCGCCAATACCAGCGAAGAAGCCGGACAGCGCGAACTGGAGAAACCGCACCATTCTAGGGTCATAGCCGATGAATTGGGCCCGCTCGAAGTTGTCACGGGTAGCGTTGGCCATGCGGCCGAGCGGCGTCAAGGTCAGGAAATACATCAGAGTAGTGGCGACGACGGTCCAGGCGAGGATCAGGTAATAAACCTGGAGGCTAGAGGCGTAAGTTAGCCCGAACAGGCTGTTATCGATCATCCGATTAGTGGTGACGCCGCCCTCGCCGCCGAAAAAATGATGGAACATGAGCGCGGATGTGGCCATGAGTTCCCCGATCCCGAGGGTGATCATGGCGAAGGCTGTGGCGCGTTGTTTCGTTGCCATGGCGCCGAACAGGAGTGCCAGGGCGAGGCCGGCGAAGCCGGCGAGGAGCGGCATGATCTCCATCGGAAGAGGCAGGTCGCCGGCGCCTGCCGCATCGAGGAAGTGGATCATCGCGTAGCCGCCAAACCCAAAAAACGTAGCATGACACAAGGAAAAAAGACCGGCTTGCCCGAGCAGCATGTTGTAGGAAAGGGCTAGGATGACCATCATGCCCATTTGGCTGAGCATGGAGATCAAGAACCCCGCGTGCCGATGATGGACCCAGTCGTAGAAGCACCAGGGTAGCGCTACAGCCACGACGACGAGAACGAGGATGAGCCACCAGCGGGTTTTCATGCGCAGCGGCCGTTCCGATAGCCACGCCAGCCATGATCCCGACATTGGCTCATGTATCGCGCGTCCCCATCAGACCTCGGGGACGAAAGAACAGGATCGTTACCATCATGACGAAGGGCAGTAGTGCGCCGATGCGGGCAACCGGGACGGTCATGACCTCGGTGAGCAGCGTATCGCCGGACAGAGCAATTCCCAAAGGACTGAGCAGATCGGCGACCGAATAGTCGATGACAACGGCGAAGGTTTGGATCATGCCCATGATGATCGAGGCGATGAAGCATCCCGCCAGCGAGCCGAGGCCTCCGAACACGACGACCACGAATACGATCGGTCCCATCGAATCCGCCATACCCGGTTCGGTGGTTTGGTAGTTTCCGCCGATCACGCCGGCCAGACCGGCGAGCAGACATCCGCCGGCAAAGACCGTTGTAAAGACCCGAGGCACATTGTGACCTAGGGCGCTGACCATGCTGGGATGGGTCAGCGCGGCCTGTATGACCAGCCCGATCCGAGTTTTTTCAGCAGCACCCATGTCCCAAGAAGCATCGCTCCGGACACCAGCAGCATGAAAGCTCGATAGGCCGGGAAGTTGACGCCATACAGTGTGAAGAGCGGGAAATCGAGCGAGGCCGGCACGCGGTAGGCCATGGGAAGCATGCCCCAGGTCATTTGCACCAGTCGCTGGATGATGAACACTAGGCCGAACGTGAACAACAGTTCGGCGATGTGACCGTTGTGGTGGACCCGGCGCAGCCCCCAGATCTCAATGGCCGCGCCGACAAGCCCGCACAGGATGGGCGCAATGATCAGGGCAGGAAAGAAGCCAACGAACCGGCTGATCGTAAAGGCGAGGTAAGCACCCAGCATATAGATGCTTGCATGAGCGAAATTCAGGACGCCCATCATACTGAAGATCAATGTCAGCCCGCTCGCGAGCATGAACAGCAGCATGCCATAAACCAGGCCGTTAAGCACCGAGATCAGTATGGTTTCCATTATAGGAACCCGCTCGGCCTAGGAGGTCGGACGCTTCATTTTGCAGGTCGTGGGCAGCGTCAGATCCTCGGCTGTTGCGATAAAGTCGGTCTTCCAGCCAAAACCTGTCTTCTCGGAATCGTATTTTACGTCGCGTGAAAAGGTGGCGGCATAATACGGCATCAGAAGCTGGTGGTCTTCCCTGCGCATCTCTACTGGGGAGCCAACCAGGTCGGTCGCCTTCATGCCTTCCAGGGCAAGGGCCACCTTTAGAGCGTCGGTGGAGCCAGCTTGATCGATCGCCTTTGCCAGCATCTGGAACATGGTCAGGAAGGGCACCTCGGAGAAATCCGTATCATGGTTGGTGCGCCAGCCGGTGGTGAACGCCTCAGCGTCCGGCTTCTTGAGCTCCACCGGCACGTTGGGATCGAATTCGGTAATCGTGGACAGGCGATTTTGCCCTGCCGCACCGATCGCCGTGGGGCCGCCGATCAGGTGCGCCAGATAGGTGTCGAAACGAACATTCAGGCCATCGTCGACCGCGGCCTTGATCAGCAGGTTCAGGTCGCGGTTGTAGTTGCCGGTGAGGACGGATTGAGCCCCGGAGGCCTTGATCTTTTCGACGTATGGCGAGAAGTCCTGGACCTTGCCGAAGGGCATGAGTTCATCCCCGACAACTTGAATATCCGGACGCAGCTTGGCCAACCATTTGCGCGTGTCGCGCTGCACGGATTGGCCGAACAGGTAGTCCTGGTTCAGCAGATAGACTTTGGTGACATCCTTGGGCAGCGCCTTGACACGAGCGGCGGCACGCATTTCGACGTTGCCCGAGAAGCGGAACTGCCAAAAGTCGCAGTGCTCGTTAGTCAATTCGGTCGCCAGTGCTCCGCAGTTCAGATACAAAATGCGATTGTCTGGATTACGGGCGTTGTGCTTCGAGACGCCATCGACCAGCGCAGCACCGACATTCGATCCGGTGCACTGCATGACGAAGGGAATGTTCTGGTCTGTGATATTCTTCAGCGCTATCAACGCCTCAGCCGGTTGCAGCTTATCGTCGAACGACACGATCTCGAACTTCTTGCCCAGCGCACCGCCGTCGGCGTTCACCTTGGTTACGATATAGGCGAAGACCTTCAGGAACTCATCGCCACCGGACGCGAAGGGGCCGGAGAATGGGTCGATGTAGCCGATCTTGATCGTGTCCTGAGCTACGGCCGGGCGTGCGATAATGGTCACCGCCATTGCGAACAATACGAAACAAAGTTTACGAAATGGCGATGTCATGTCTCCCCCTGCGGCTCGGCCCGGCCTGCTATTTATTAGCCAAAAGAGTAGGCATCCGGTACCAGCCGGAGTCAATCGCGTCGCTACGGGCGTCGTGACTGCCCGCTCAAGAATTCGGGGAACGTGATTTCGCCAGGACCGGAGAAGTCCTCCGCATCATCAAGGCCCGGCCCATTAGCCATAATCGAATGGTGCGACGGGCTATTGCAGGCGCGGCGACTAACTTACTTCACTCGGTATGCCTTGTGGCAGGCGCCACATTGCTCGCCTAGCAATTTCGTATCAGCGGCCACCTCGTCGAAGTCGCCGGCCTTGGCGGCGGCGGCCAGCTTGGTCGCCGCATCAGTCGCGGCGGCCGCGATCTTCTGGAAGCCGGCCGGGTCGGACCAGACCTCCGGCAGTGCCCTGGTATCTCCGCCACTCTCGGTGCCCTTCGGGAATAGGGTGGGGATCACTGCGGTCGATTTGATGATCGCCTTGGCGGGAACCTCCAGAGGTTTGACATCGCCTTTTGCCGCCAACACCGCGCGGATGTACGCGAAATCGCCGCCCTGCAAGGACATTACCGCTTGTCGCACGGCGATCGGATCCAGACCATCGGCCTTTGCGACACTCGACCCGGCAACGCTCGTCGACACCAGCACGACTGCGGCACAAAGAGCGATTTGCCTTAGCATGCAGTACGCTTCCATGCGAGTTTGTTCACAATAATGCAACGATCGCGAAAGGCCATGATGATTCGCTAGCAGATTTGTGGGGGAACAGACAGACTGGAATCGCTTAGATAAAAGGATATTTATGACGGCTATACGTTCTCTCGCCGTGTTTTGCGGCTCCCGCGTCGGCGTGAACCCGATCTATGCCTGCGCCGGACGTGCGCTGGGCCTAGGCCTCGGACGGGCTGGCATCCGTCTGGTGTTTGGGGGCGGTCGGATCGGCATCATGGGCGTCGTCGCCGATGCCGTGCTGGATGCCGGAGGGACGGTTCTGGGTGTGATCCCGGAGTTCTTGACCCAGTTGGAAGTGGCGCATGAGCGGGCGACGGAGATGGTGGTCACCGACACCATGCACACGCGGAAGACGCGGCTTTACGAAGAATCTGACGCATTCCTGATCATGCCCGGCGGCCTCGGCACCTTCGACGAAGCATTCGAGATCATCACATGGCGTCAGCTGAGGCTGCACGACAAGCCAATCATCCTTTGCAACGTCGCGGGCTCGGTAGATCCGTTGGTTGCGACGATCGAACATGCAATCGAGCAAGGCTTCGCCGATCCGGCGTGCCGTCGGCTGTTCGAGGTGATCGAGGGCGTTCCGGCGGTATTGGAGCGATTAAAGACCCTCCCCGCTGGGACCAAAGGCCACGCGGAACGAATGTAGCGCGGCGGCCGTCCCCTGGGCAGCCCAAGACGGCCTAACGCAATCCGAACTAACGCTGCTCTGGGGCGACCCGGATCAGAAGCTTGCCAAAATTTCTCCCGCTTAGAATGCCGATCAGCGCGTCAGGGGCGTTTTCCAATCCGTCGATCACGTCCTCCCGATACACGAGGCTGCCGTTGGCGACCAAAGGCTCTGCCACCGCGCGCCACTCGGAAATGCGCGCCGACCGATCAGAGACGATGAAGCCCTGGATTAGCACGCGCTTACCGACGACAAAACCGAGATTCGGGCCGGCGGGCATGGTTTTCTCATTATACTGCGAGACCATCCCACACATGGCGACCCGGGCGAAGGCGTTCAGCTGGTCGAACACCGCGGCCTGCACCGCGCCACCGACGTTCTCGAAGTAACAGTCGATCCCATTCGGGCACGCAGCGTGAAGTTCCTGCCGCAGATCGAGCGAGCGGTGGTCGACGCAGTCATCGAATCCCAGGCTGTCCTGGACCCAGAGGCATTTCTCGGATCCGCCGGCGATGCCTACAACACGCGCGCCGGCTCGCTTGGCAAGCTGACCGGCGACCGACCCGACCGCGCCCGACGCGGCGGAGACTACGAAGGTCTCTCCGGCCTTGGGTCTGCAAATTTCGGTCACGCCGGCGTTGGCCGTCGCACCCGGCATCCCCAGGATACCGAGATAGGCGGACAGTGGCACTGCGCCCCTGGCGATCTTGTGCAGTTGCGCTCCCGGACTGACGGAATGGGTTTGCCAGCCGCGCGCGCCCACGACAATCTCGCCCGGGACGAAATTGGGATTGGTGGAGGCGACCACTTCCCCGATCGTCTCACCTGTGATCACCTCGCCAATCTGGATGGCGACCGCATACGTTTGTTCCTCGCGCAGCCGCCCGCGCATATACGGGTCAATGGATAGCCAGAGCGTGCGGGTGACCACCTCGTTCGGTCCAGGGGTGGGAATCGCGTCTTCCTGGATGCCGAAGTCGGCCGACGTCGGTTCGCCGTGCGGACGCCGCTTCAGAACGACGGAACGACGGAGACCTTCGGTGGCCATCACGCGGCCTCGGCTTTCAGGACGAGACGGCCAGTGACCTTGCCGTCGCGCAGGCGATTGAGCGCTTCATTCGCCTGATTTTGCGGGATGGTGGCGACCGGAAGGGCCTCCAAGTCGCCGGCCTGGGCCAACCTGACTAGCTCGCGTAGTTCCTTCGGGTTGCCGACATAGCTGCCCTGGACGGTCAGCGCGCGCATCGCCATGACCGGAAGCGCCAGCGTCAGTTCTCCGCCGAACAGCCCGACCTGGATGAGCTTTCCGCCCTTGTCGAGCGCCGCATAGGCGAAACGGGCGGTGGCGGTGCCGTTGACCAGATCGATCACCGCGGGAACCGGGCCGCCGGCGGCCTCCATGATGCGCTTGGCGACGCCCTCGCCACTGCCGTCGACCGTCTTTGTTGCACCGGCCTTCATCGCGGCGTCGCGCTTTTCGGCGCTGATATCGACGCTGATGATGTTCTCGTGTTTCAAGGCCTTGAGCACAGCGATGGCATTAAGGCCGAGGCCGCCTGCCCCGACCAGCACGATCGGTTGCGTCGGCTTCAGCGGCATCACCTTCTTGATCGCGGCATAGACCGTGATACCGGAGCAAGCGTAGGTCGCGGCGACCGCAGGATTGAGGGTTCCAGGATCGACCAAGTGCCTCGGATGGGGCGCGATGACATGGGTGCCGTAGCCGCCGTTGGCGAACACACCCAGGCTTTTGGCGGCGACGGTGCACATGTTGTCGTCTTCGGAGAGACACTTCTCGCACTTGCCGCAACCAAGCCATGGAAAGACGATACGGACGTCGCCAGGTTTGACGCCGCTTGCGTCCGGACCGAGTTTGACCACGCGGCCGACGATTTCATGGCCCATCGCAAGCGGCAGGACGACGCCGCGATCCTTCAGCGACATCTTCTGCCCGCCGCCGACATCGTAATAACCGTCCCAGATATGCAGATCGGAATGACAGACGCCACAATAGGTAACCTCCAGAAGTACCTCGCTGCCCTTTGGTTCGGGGGTCGGCAGGTCGATTTCCTTCAAGGGTTGCCCGCTTTCGATGACGGCCCAGGCGCGCATGTCTGTCTCCTCCGCTGCGTTCGCCGGATGGATAGCGCGTCGCGCGGATTAAGCAAGGCTTCGGCGCGCCTCGGCTCAGCCCTTTGATCCAATGATGGAATTAGGGAGCCGGAACCGCCCCCCGGACCAGCCAGTCACGCCCAGCGGGTGCCGATGCAGGCTCCGAAATCAGCCATCGACCTAACGTTTGTTCGGCGTGCCCGCTCTCCCGTGAAAGATGCCGGCACCCAGATGTGCCGCGGCGCGATTGGCCGCCTTACGCTGCTTCAGCCATCGTTGACCTTTCGCACGCGACTGTCGTGCGGTGCATATCTCTCACCTCCTTGGCGTCGAAAGGCCGGGCGCGATGCATCGTAGCGCGGTTGTCCCACATCACCAGATCCCACTGCTGCCACCCATGCGGATAGACCAACGAGCGCTGGGTGGCGTGCTCGATCAGGTCGCGCAACAGCGCACGCGCCTCCGGGACCGGCCAGCCGACGATGGTGCCCGCGTGGGAGGCCAGATACAGTGACTTGCGTCCGGTCGATGGATGCCGCCGCACCAACCGTTGCAGAACAGGCCTGAAACGGGTGCGGTCCTCGTCAGTGAAGTCCGTGAATCCCAACATAGACCGAGAATAGAGTTGACTGTGCTCGCAAACCAGGTCTTCGATCTGGCCTTTCGTTTCATCGTCAAGCGTATCGTAGGCTGCGCGCATATCCGCGAATTCGGTATTTCCGCCGGCCGACGGGATCAGACGCGCGGACAGCAGGGAGAACTTCGCCGGGACTTCCTTGAACGAACTGTCGGAGTGCCAGAGCCGGTTCCCCAGGCTAAACAGCCGCCTACGGTTGTCCCGTGCCAGAACCTGGTTGTCGTTATCAAGATTGGAAATGTCGTTCACGAGCCCGGACTCAATGCGCCGCGCCTTGCCCCAGTCCAGATCACCGCTGGCTTCCTCAAGTCTTCCAAAGTTACGGGAGAAGGCCAACTGAGTTTCGTCATCGAACTTTTGGCCGTGAAACACCAGCACCCCGTATTGATCCATTCCTGCCTCGATCGCTGAGGCCTGATCGGGCGTTAGTGGTTTGGTAATGTCGATGCCGGAAACTTCTCCCGCGAACAACGGGCGGGAGACCGGATCAACAGGCCGTATCTGAATCGTCATGATGGCAACCCTATCTCACTGCAGTTCGGCTAACCCCATGGCGTGGCCGAAGCGGCGCGAGGGCTCCTGCGGGTCGCCGTATTTGCGATGCATGGCGGTGTGATAGGCGGCGGCCAGCAAAAGACGATCCCGGTCGGGCTGCCGATTGGTGCCGAAGTCCATCAGCATGCACTGGGCGATCTCCTGGTTGTGCGGGTCGTTGCCCATCTTGCAAGCCGACAGTGCAATCCGCTGCACCAGACTGTCGCGTTCCCCTACATTGTCGCAGTAGGCCTTAGTCCAGGCGATGGCTTCGGCTCCGTTCAGTGCGCCGATCGCAGTATCGATGCGGTCCAGAACCTGGGCGGTGCTGAGCGAACCAGCACCTGACGGGACTTGCAGCACAACGGGATGGACCTCGCCCAGTCCTTGCTGGTGGTAGGCCACCCGGTTGGCAAACATCGCTGCGACGTACAACAAACGCAGACGGCGCGGATGGTCGAATGTGTCGTAGAACCAGGCGAGCGTGTTCTGATACTCGTAGCAGTGATGCGGCATGTTGAAAGTAGCCGGATCCTGCGTTTCCAGAACGATCTGCGCGACCGTGACTTGGAGCACGTCGAGGATGCGGCGTGGGTCCTTGCCGGCTTTCAGGAGTCTTGTCAGCGCCTCCAGTGTTTCGATCTCGCCCTGTCGCAGGACCGCATTGGAGAGCTCAGCGGCTTCGTGCTGATTTACAGATTCGTTATTGCTAAGCATCGCCAGTTCGGCTGCGCTGACACCGCTGTACGGGACAGCGTGCAGAGCCTCGCCTTCAATCATCATCTTAACGTAGTTGCAGGCGACTTCGTAGGTCGAATACCAACGCGGGCCGACGGCGATGTCGAGAGCGCCAGCATAGACGACACTTCGAGCCTTTTCCCAGCCCAGTGCGTTGCCGATTTCGACTGTCGAACGGGCACGATAGGCCTTGTGGCCGGTTGTGTAGGAGCGGTTGTGCAACAGGCGGTCCTGCACATCCATCAGGCCGGCAAAGCACATCTCGGCCAAAACCTCCTTACGTTCGGCAGAGTTCTCCATCAGGCCGAGGAAAAGGCGGTAGGCGTTGATCACCTCGCCACGATGCACCTGGGTCATCCAATTGTTAAGACGCTCCTTCAGCGAACCGGTCTGCTGGATTGGCTCCTGATCCTGCCAGTAGACGACGGGAGCGGGCGGGGTTGCAATTTCGCCGAGGTTGCCGCGATGGCGGGTGTAGTGACCTGGAGCTTTGTCGATCTTCTGGTTCCAGATGTCGAGGCCGGTCGGGATGTACCATATGGTTTGCGCCATTGGCAGCATCGCGAGGTGCTGGGGCAGCATCCTGTTCAAGTTTATGGTAGCTCGAGCGGATAGCAGACAGTGGTCATTGTTGACGAAGTTCGGGTAGCCGTCGTCGATCCGCTCATGATAGGGAACGTGGGTATAGGGGGCGTGAATGCGGACTCCCTCGGCGATGATTTCTGTCAATGGCCGTCCGGCGCGAACCAGATCATAATAGACGTCGCTAGCGCCTCTTTGGTCGCGCATCAGGCAGCGGTCCTCCAGCTTGTCGTAGAGGCCGCTTATCTCCCGGCTGCGTGGCTGTGAGGCGACGTTGGTATCCATTATGGTTCCTCCGACAGATCGTCAGTTGCCACGATCCTACGCTTGACATGCCGAGGGCGACAACCATCGTCGGGATTCAAGGGGGATAATCAGCATGAACAAGACGCAATCCGCCGCCGAATGGACTATCAGCATCGTGGCTGGAACTGGCGATCCCGGTTATTCCGGGGATGGATCGTTGGCACTCGAAGCCCGCTTGAACAATCCGTTTGATCTGGCGTTCGCCCCTGATAACAGCTTGGTTTTCGCGGATACATTTAATCATTGCATCCGCCGGATCGATGCGGCGAGCGGTTTAATTTCAACGATTTGCGGCACTGGCGCGAACGGATTTTCTGGCGACGGCGGCCCTGCAGTGCGCGCGCAATTAAATCAGCCCTATGGCGTGGCGATTGATCGTTCCGGTCGAGTGTTCTTCGCCGATCGCTTGAACCGGCGGGTGCGGGTTATCGACGCTACGGGCATCGTGTCGACGTTGGCTGGGGATGGATTGGGGGTCTATGGAGGCGATGGTGGACCAGCCGCAGGGGCTGGACTGGCGGAGCCGAACGGGCTTGCGCTGAGCCCGGATCAGTCGCGGTTGTTCATCGCCGATGTAGCGGGTCATCGCGTTCGCGTGGTCGATCTAACCAGCGGCACTATCGAAACCTTCGCGGGGACCGGTGAGGCTCGGCACCACGGCGATGGCGGCCCCGCCGCGGAGGCCGCGGTATTCGGGGCCCGCGCGGTGGCGTTCGCACCCGACGGGTCGCTGTACGTGATGGAGCGGCAGGGAAGCTGCATACGCTGCGTTCGGGACGGGAGGATCGAGACCGTGGCCGGGACTGGTGCACGCGGTTATTCCGGCGACGGCGACGATGCTCGCTCGGCTGTGTTCGATGCGCCAAAGGAGATGGCGGTCGATCATGACGGAAACATGTTCGTTGTGGACACCGAAAACCACGCAATCAGGCGCATCGACGCTGAGTTTTGGATCGTTACTACGATCGCGTCAGGGCTGGCGCGTCCGCATGGGGCGGTGGTCGCACCGGATGGCAGCATACTGGTTGGCGACAGTGAGCATCATCAGATAAGGCGTCTCACGAGGCGATAGGCTCGTTTCACGCGAAAGATCGCACCAGGTCAGGCGGTTTCGAATAGGCCTGCCCCGATGAACCCGCCTTCACCGACGCCGCCGGGACAGGCGAAAAACCCCCCTCCCGTATGAGTTGCAAATTGATTCAGCATGTCGAATTTCGCCATATCCTCAAAGATTTTGATGAACCCCGCACGAGGGTCATTCTGATAGCAGATGAATAGCAGTCCAGCGTCGTACTCCATGCCTTGGCGCCACGGTGGCCAGCGTTCGGCGACGAAGTTGACGCCGTCATTATAGGAGTAACCTCGCCGCAATATTTCCGCCGCCCCGAGGTTAGCCGCGTTGGCCATTCGCACATGTGCATGTTCCGGAATGATTGGATTCTCATCACCGTCAGCGCGATCCAGACCTAACGGAGCAAACTCATCCTTCAAGCCCAACGGTGCGCCTGAAAGCTTGTGGCGACCGATCGTCTGTTCCTGAAAATCGATCTTGGTGCGATCCCAATGCTCCAGCGCGATGCGAATACGGCGCACGATCAGGTAGCTGCCACCCTGCATCCATTTCGGCCCTTCGTTGCTGACCCAGACGGCTTTGTCCACTGACTTCGGCACCTGGGCGCCATCCTTGAAGCCCATCAGGTTACGCGGGGTCCTGCCGTTTGCCGGCCTGGACAAAAAACCCGTCTGCGCCCAGCGGATCTCGGCCACGCCAAAGGCGATCTGGGCTAGCTGGCGGACCGCGTGAAACGCCACTTGCGGATCGTTAGCGCAAGCCTGAACTGAGAGATCGCCGCCGGTTAGGGCCGCAACCAACTGGTCGCCGTTGAATTTGGGCAGGTCGACAAACGCTTCTGGTCGGCGCGAGGCCAGCCCATAACGATCCTGGTCATCCTTGACGAAAAGGCCTGCGCCGAAGCCGAACGTTACGGTAAGCTGTGCGGGGGCCAGTTCGAGCGCGTCACCTGTATCGTGCGTCAGGGTGCCCGGATCCTGGTCGTAGGCCTGATCCAATTTGACCGGTTCGATCGGCTTGCCCTGGGCCAACCGAGCGGCGGCGTTCGTCCAGCGACGCAGGAGGTTGGCGACGTCGTCGCGTTTCGTTGTCGTCAGATCAAACGCTGCGAAGTAGGTGTGTGATTGTGCTGGCGTGACGATGCCGCCTTGGTGCGGCCCCCAAAAGGCCTCCATGTCAGCGTCGGGCTTCCCGACGGCTTCGGCCGAGCGCGCGCCGAATCCGGTTCCGGCCGCCGCCAAAATTCCCCCGGCCGTAGCGAACAGCCGGCGGCGAGACGGCCCGGCGGTGGTCTCGTCGGTCATTTTGCCTCCACAATCGTGTTCACTTCGTCCTCGACGTAGTAGAAACCTCTGCCATCAGGTTTTATTGCGAGTCCAAACAAATCGCCGTTCCCAGGCGGCGATTGCGCCTGATTGGCATCGATCCATTGGGCATAGATCTGCTTTCCCGCGACCGGGTCGATCTCGACCACCTGCCCGTTGCGTCCATTGACGGCGAGCAAATGTCCGTTCGGCGCCATGATCAGCGCCAGCGGCCGCTGCAGTAACCCGCCTTTGGTGACTTCGCGTCCAGTGGCAGCCGTGGTGGTGCGCGTTGTCGCGTCGGCGATGGCGACAACGCGGTTCTCCAGCGCGTCGGATACATACAACGTGTTGTCGGGGCCCAAGACGAGACCAGTCGGTCCAATCAGAAAGACATCTTTGTCGGCGCGCTGGCCAAAGCCGTTCGCGATCACGGTTCTGGACGTGATCACCGGCTTCTGGCCGTCCGGGATCGAAAGGTTGATCCGCAGCACGGTGGCTTTCGCGACCGTTACTGGGAACCCGGTTGCGGGATCTCGCACTTGTGGGCCTGGCACGTCGAACCCTGCCATGCTGACGAACAGCGTCGCGGTCGTTTCATTGTCGCTGACCGCCATATTGCCCCAGGGACCGTTGATGTCCGGCCCCGCCCAAACATCAACCAGCTTCCCGTTGGCATCGAGCACGAGAAGGCAGCCATTACCCTTGGTGCGCGTGGTGCCGTCCTCGCTCGGCGTGCTGCCGACAATAACCCAGCCAGCTTTGAGCATCGTCATGGCGGTCGTCAGGCCGACGCCACCGGGACATTGCGGAGTGTGCCGTGGGATCTCCGCGAAGAGTTTCGTCTTCCTGGTCACCGGGTTAATGTCGACGATGGTCGTCCCGAGGCCCTGCAAATTCGACAAATTGTTGAAGTTGTCGATGAGAACGTCGTCCTTCTGGATCGCACCGGCCGAGACTGGGGCGACGACGACAGCGTAAGGGTTCTGGTCGCCATTGTCAGCAACCGTGGAGGTCATGGTTACATGTTTCTTGACCGTTTCCAAAAATCCACCATCTGCGCGGACCGGTTCGGCCGTCAGAATAACGCCGCCGAATACGAGACCCACGATGGCCAACGAGGGTATGCCACGGCGTATTTTCGGACGTTCCATCAACCAATCCCTGCTTGCCATTGGCGCCCCGCTCTCGGAACATAACCCGAGCTTGAAATTGCGAGTTATTCGCATTTAAAGGGTCCTTTCGATCGCGTCAAGGGCGTCAAAACAGGATATTGGTGCGAAGGCCCAAAACAAGCTCATTGCTGACCCGCGTGTTCGGATCGTTCGGGTTAGCAACCCCGCCGCCTGGATTGAACACATACTGGATGTCGGGCTGGAGCTGCCACCAGGGAGCCACCTGATACTGATAGGAGACCTCCAGGTAGGTCTCGCCGCCGCGGACCGGCACAAAGGAGTCGGTAAAGAACGCGGTTTCCCTGTCCAGACTGGCCGCGCTGCTGCTGACCTTCGTGTAACCCACGCCGACCGCGAACGTGTCGTCGTCGCGATGGCGGAACGGCTCGTGAAACGTCACGCCGGCATTCATGCTGAAAGTGATCAGGTTGCGATCGGCCTGCGGCGCCCACAGGATTCGGCCGAAGACATTCACATTTCGGTCACTTTCGGTGGGATCGACCCACACCATTTGGTCCACGGTTGCGTAGACGCCGTAGTTGCCATGATGCCCCAAGGGTAAGCCGTTGCTTGCCGGGTTGGCGAGCGAGAGGCCGGTGTTGTCGAACTGCTGGTCGGCAAAATTCTGCGAATTGAACCAACCGCCGATCTTGTAAACCCGAGCTAACGACTGGGCCTGATTGGCATAGAGCATAGTACCGAGCGAGGGATAAGCGTATTGGGCTTCGGCGATAACCAGGACGCCTCCGTTTAGGGGGAAGCTGGTGCCCGAGGGGTTTTGCTGCTGCGCATCGCCGGAGCAGCAAAGGCCGGTGTTGGGCGAGGGGCTGCCGTTGAAAACGCCAGTCAATAAGGTGACGGAATCGATTGGACGATAACGCGCCCTGACCCCTAAGGCAGACAACGGGTATGCGGGCCCGCCTCCGGGAAGATCGGCTGAAGGCACCATCGGCCAGCCAAACATTGTGTTGATGAGATAGGCACCGTTGGCGTTGACCATGAATTCCTGATCGAGGCTCTGCTGGCCTATTTTGATGTCGAGACGGTCTTCCTCGAGAAACTTCTGCTGGTACCATAGTTCCCACAGTCGGGTTGCCCGGTCCGCCTCGATGCCGCTGGCGGTTTGCAGGGTCAACAGATTGGTGGAACTCAGGTTTGTTCCGTGAATCTGCAGCGCGCTGGCGTTGAACAGACCGCCATACCACCCAAAGGCTCGGTTGGTCTCGACTTGCACCGCCATTTAAGTCAGGCCGTCATAGGCAGCTCCTCGTTTGGCTCCGCCGGTGACGTTTCCTAGCACTTCACTGGTCTCCTGCAAGGCGAAGGAAATTCCGTATTTGGCCAATGCCGTTCTGAGTCCCCACATATCACCAAGCAGGAAATCGCTTCTCGATATGCCATTGAGGAAACCGAACGGACCGGTATCCGAGGAGCCCCCGGGCCCGAATGTATCCTCCGTCGGAATCTGGATCGTGGGTGGAGCGGCGAGCCCCGGTGATAGCCCCAAGACCGTCGCAACGATGATCATGGTCACTCCAAAGTGCGTGCCCCCGGTTCGTGAAGCCAGCCGATCTGCTTGTCATTCCATCCCTCATTTCCAAACCCCGGATAAAGTTTAGGTGCAATTGAGAATGATTTGCAATACATGGACTGAGAATGATTTGCAATAACTGAGTTTCGCGGCTATGCCGATGGCGTCGCGATGGATTGAATAAGGACCTCCGCCATTACTACGTTTCGCTTCAAAATACCTCGGGCCGTACCATATGCGATTGTGGTTGTGGGACTTTGCCTTGCCCGAACGGCGTCGCCAGAGGAGCCGGTCAGTATCGATGTGACACTGAAGGACCATCGGTTCTCGCCGTCCGAGATCCACGTGGCAACCGGGAAGCCGACTGTGTTGAAGATCAGAAATGAGGATGCGACGGCGGAGGAATTCAATTCGTCAGCGCTCAAGGTCGAGAAGGTTGTCGCAGCCGGCGCTTCCGTCACCGTTCGGCTTCGCCCGCTGGGTCCAGGGCGCTTTCCCTTCATGGGGGAGTTTCACCCCGATACCGCGCAGGGCGTCGTGATTTCTGAGTAAGCGGCCTCGGAGGCAGTCGTGGCCTATTGCGATGTGCCTATACATCGCCGGCGTTGACGGCGACCACGCCCTTTATGTCAACCGGTTCGGCTGTAGATCGAACGCCCTGGATGGAACTGCTCGCCGCGAAATAACCAAATCGTTACCAAGGACACATCTGCTGCACGACGTCATGGTCGGCGGAGGTCGACCATCCATGGCTCGCGGTGCTGCACGAAATTCGTAGATGGAGGCATCCGCCTGCCATGATGGCCGATAGTGCCTCCCCTGCCCTGCCAGTTCGCCCGGCAAAATCAGGTTTCCTACTCTTGCTCCGGCGCCGATCCCGCGTTCAGCAGGATGTAACGCTCGATGCCGATCTGCTTGATCAAATCAAACTGGCGGTCAAGGAAGTCAACGTGTTCTTCTTCGTCTTCGAGAATGTGCATCAGCAGGTCCCGGGAGATGAAGTCGCGCACAGTTTCGCAGTAGGCGATCCCCTCGCGTAGGTCGTCAAGTGCCTTATCCTCGAGGCGCATATCGGCTTGCAGAATTTCCTGGACGGTCTCTCCGACCGCGATCTGGTTCATCCGCTGCACGTTGGGCAAACCATTGAGGAACAAGATGCGCTGAATCAATTCATCCGCATGCTTCATCTCTTCAATGGACTCGGCGTATTCCTGCTTACCCAGTTTCGTCACGCCCCAGTGTTCTAACGTACGGGCGTGTAGAAAATACTGATTGATGGCGGTCAGTTCGTTCGTAAGTTGGGTGTTCAGGTGTTCGATGACTTTCGCATCTCGCAACATCGGCATCGCCTCCTAGAAAGGTCGGTCGATCTTGCGCGCGCATCCACCTCGCGTCGAGGCTGTTGTATCATGTGGCGAGTTGGATTTCGGTTTCGATCTGAAGCGCGTGATCACGAACCAAACGCAACACCGTTTGGACGCATCTGCCACATTGCGCACGACAACCGCAGGCTTCGTAAACGTCCACGGGCCGTCGGCTTCCGGTCGCCGCGACGGCCTGCTTCACTCGTTTATCGGTCAGGGCGTTACATAGGCAAATATACACGGAGTGCTTCCATCTAGCGTCTGATCAGGGAGATACCCTATTTGAGAACGCCTCGCAATAGCGGTTTGTACGTACCTGACCGATTAGTGGGTCCGCGACTGGCTGTCTGAGGCGACCTGGCGCATGAGCGCCACGGCTTCTTCGATCTGTGCGGCGTCAACGTCAAGGTGAGTGCAAGCGCGGCCGCGATAGGTACTCGACAGCGAGACCGTCACCCCAACAAGGCGCAATCGCGCTGCGAAGTCCATCGCGGTCAGGCCGGTGCCAGCGGTGTCGAAGAAGACCAGATTGGTCTCCGGCGGCTCGACGGTGATCCCCGGAATCTGCCTCATGCCGCGCGCTAGGGTCTTGGCATTGGCATGGTCCTCGGCCAGGCGTTCGATATTATGTTGTAGCGCGTAGATACAGGCGGCCGCATTCATCCCACCCTGGCGCATCGAGCCGCCCAGCCGTTGCTTCCAACGCCAAGCCCGACCGATGAACTCGCTGGATGCGGCCAGCACCGCACCGAGCGGCGCGCCCAAGCCCTTGGTAAAATCCAGCCAAACCGTGTCGCAGTCCGCTACGACATCTTTTGCCGCGACGCCCAGGGCTACGGCGGCGTTTAGGAGGCGGGCGCCGTCCATATGTACTTTCATGCCGTGCGCATGCGCGATATCGGCGACCGCGGTTAGCTCGGTGGTTTTCCAGCAGGCCCCGCCCCCTCTGTTGGCGGTCTGCTCGACCTCAACTAAACGTTGCGGAGGTGAGTACCGGCTGACGGGGCGGATCGCGGCTTTCAGTGTTTCGGAAGTGAAGATCCCTCGCTCACCGGGCAGCCCTCGGATCATCACGCCGCTGATCGCGCCCGGGGCGCCGGCCTCGCTGGACTGAATGTGGGCGTCCTCGTGCGCCAGGACCTCATCGCCTGGCCGGCAATGCGTGGCAAGCGCGACCTGGTTGCACATCGTTCCGGAGGGCATGAACATCGCCGCCTCCTTGCCCAGCAACGCGGCGGCCCGATCGCAAAGCTCCCATACGGTCGGATCGGACCCGCCCTGTTCGTCGCCCACTTCCGCCGCCATCATCGCCTCTTTCATCGCACGCGACGGCTTCGTTTGAGTATCCGAATAAAGATTGATGCGGACGGGAACAGAAAAATCGGCCCGTTTCGGTGCGTAGCTCATGCATAGGCTCCATCGGTCAGGGCGGTGGTACCAGACGAGCCATTGCCTGCAAAGCAGCTCCATCAGATGTTAATGCTGTTTGGAAGGGCGCCGATGAGATTCTCCAACTTTCTGTTCCCCGCCAGCGCGTCGGCCGCCGATGACGGCCGGATTATCGACGAGGCCCTTCAGGAGGCTCGGCTGACGGAGGCGCTGGGCTTCGACACGATCTGGCTGGCGGAGCACCATTTCGACGGCATCGTCGCATATGTCGATCCGGTTGCCTTCGCAGCCGCGCTGGCGGTGGCAACGACGCGGGTGCGGATCGGTTTCGCCGTTGCACAAATGGCATTGCATCACCCGATCCGGTTGGCCGAGCAGGTGGCGCTGATCGACCACATCAGCAAGGGTCGCCTGATCGTCGGGTTAGGTCGCGGAACGGCCTACAATATTTATGACTACCAAGGTTACGGCATCGATCATACCGAGGCTCAGGCGCGTTTTGAAGAGGCCGAGGCCATCATGTTCGAGGCGTGGAAGGGCCAGCCGTTGGATTTTCACGGACGTTTCTTCCATATTCGGTTGCCGGAACTACGCCCTGCTGTCCTTACGAAGCCGCATCCTTATATAATTCGAGCCGCGGCAACGGAGCACGGGATGCTCGAGATCGCTCGACGGGGGAACCCGTTTATGATGAACGTACAGGGTAACGCGGTGACGTCCGCCCGCATGGCGCTGTACCGTGACACGATGCGCGCGATCGGTCTGGACGAGGCGACCGTCGCGGCCAAAGTCGATGAATGCTGGGTTTGGCGCAACGTCTATGTTGCGGAGACCGACGCAGAGGCCGAAGAGGTCGCCGTGCCTGCGTTCGTCGCTATGCACGAGCATCGGGTGGCGATGCGCAACCGCATTTACGCTGAGCAGAAAGCGGCCATTTTGCCGATGCCGGCGTCCGGGGCGGAACCACCGGCGCATGCCTCGGTGGAGCACGGGCTGGTCTATGGGTCGCCGGCAACTGTTGCGGAAAAACTGGCCCCGTTGAAAGCGACCGGGGTGGGCGGCCTGATCATGCAGTTTCGACTGGGGCCGATGAATCTCGAGCAGACGGCTGCGAGCTTGCGATTGTTTGCCGACAAGGTGATCCCCGCGCTGTGACCGAGGACGAGGGCACTTCACACTGGAAGCGTAACCTCTGGGTTTGCGTGTTCGGATCCTTCACCACGATCATCGGGATGACCATACTCCTGCCGTTCCTGCCGCTGTACGTGGAGCAGCTAGGCGTCACCGATCACGCCGCCATCGTGCAATGGTCCGGCGTGGCCTATGGCGCGGCGTTCCTGACCGCCGCAATTTTCGCTCCGCTTTGGGGGCGCCTGGGGGATCAATATGGCCGCAAATTGATGCTGATCCGTGCAAGTCTCGGCATGGCAGTGGCGATGTCGCTGATCGGGCTTTCCCAGAACATCTATCAGCTTGTTGGCCTGCGTTTGCTGACCGGCCTATTGGGCGGCTACTCGTCCGGTTCCACCGTGCTGGTGGCGACCCAGACGCCACGCGCCCGAACCGCATGGGCGATCGGCATGATGGCGTCAGGCAACATGGCGGGGAATTTGGTGGGACCGCTCGTCGGCGGTGTGCTACCGCGGTTGATCGGGATCCGAATGACATTCTTTGCAGCCGGCGCGGTCATCTTCGTTGCTTTTCTAGCGACGGTCTTTTTGATCAAGGAGGAGCCTCGGCTCAAGCGATCCCGAGCCTCCCGGAAACACGGCGCCTGGACCGCCATACCGGACAAGCGGCCGGTCGTTGCGATGCTGGCCATGGGCATGCTGTTGATGTTCGCGAACATGTCGATCGAGCCGATCATCACGGTCTATGTCGCGCAAATCACCCCGAATGCGGCGCATGTCACCGTTGTGGCGGGAATGGTCATGTCGGCGGCGGCATTGGGCAGCATTCTATCGGCCTCGTGGTTGGGCAAACTGGCCGACCGGATTGGCCATTGGACGGTGATCATCGGGTGTTTGTTGGTTTGCGCGGGCTTGCTGATTCCTCAGGCTTTTGTAACCGCCGGTTGGCAATTGATCCTCTTGCGGTTCCTGATGGGGTTGTCGCTGGGTGGCCTCCTGCCCTGCGTCGCCACGGTCATCCGCCATAGCGTTCCGGAACGGAATGCTGGGGCTATCTTGGGATATTCGACGTCCTCGCAGTATGTCGGTCAGGTCACGGGGCCGCTGGTCGGAGGGTTCATCGGGGGCCACTTTGGCATGCGCGCCGTGTTCTTGGGGACGTCTGTGCTGATGGCAGCGGGGGCGGCCTATGGGTGGGTTTCGAGGCCTCGGCGCTAGCTGAACTAGGCCCGAGTCTCCGTGACGAAAGTTGCTTTCCCCCGGTCGCCGATGAAGTGTTCCCCGATCCACGCAAGCCGGCGGCTAATCCATCGCCGCGTGTCCTTCCGCCGGAACACCCGAGCCCACGCGAGGCCGGCGCATGAGAAAAAGCAGCACAATCGACGGCAGTGTAGTGAATATCATCATCCAGTAGTCGTCGATGTAGGCGATGATCTCTGCCTGCTGGTTGACGATCTGGTCCATTACCGCAGCACCATGCGCATGCATCGGATTCCAGGCCTGGCTCAACATGCCACCGCCTTGCAGAGCGCGATTGAATGGCGTTACTGACGCACCGATCGACTCATGCAATACTTGGGTGTTGTGAGCCAGCATCGCGGAGGTCGCCGAAACTCCTATCGCCGCGCCGATATTCCGGAACAGGCTGAACAGCGAGGCACCGTCGGTTCGATACTGGGGTGGCAATGTCGCGAACGCCAACACTTGCAGCGGCAGAAACACGAACCCCAGACCCGCGCCCTGTATCACGATCGTCACGATGATCGTCCACTGCGATACGTCCGGAGTCCAGCGCGTCATCTCCCACATCGACCAGGCCAGCATCAGGATACCGAACGCCATGAGCTTGCGCGGGTCGATCTTGCTCGAAAGCCGCCCCCCAGTCATCATCGCCGTCATCGTGCCGATGCCCCGCGGAGCCATGATGAGTCCTGCCGTTTCCACTGGGTAGTTCGCCAGATTCTGCAGCCAGGGTGCCATCAGCGATGAGCTTGAGACCAGGATCGTCCCGGTCGCGAACATGAGCATCAGACCGGCGGAGAAATTCCGATCCTTAAACAGCACCACCGGAATGAACGGTTTCTTCGCCGTTACCATGTGGACGACGAACAGATAGATGCCAAGGGCACCGAGCACTGCTTCGACGATAACCTCGGTGGAGGTAAACCAGTCCTGATCCTGACCACGGTCTAGCATCATTTGCAGACCACCGATGCCCAAGGACAGCACGCCGAACCCGATCCAGTCGAAACGCAGATTGAAGTTGCCAAACGACCGCGGCATGAAGAAAACTAGGCCCAGCGTCGCCAAGATCCCGAATGGCAGGTTGATGTAAAAGACGTATCGCCAGTTGTACATCTCCGTTAAATAACCGCCGAGAGTAGGCCCCAGGATGGGACCGACCATCACGCCGACCCCCCAGATCGCCATCGCCTTTCCGCGCTGCTCGATCGGATATATATCCATCATCGTGGATTGGGAAAGCGGGACCAACGCGGCGCCGAAGACGCCCTGCAACAGACGGAACACGACCATCTGGGTCAGCGACTGGGCCGCGCCGCACATCATCGAGGTGACGGTGAATCCAACCAGGCAGGTGATGAACAGATATTTCCGGCCGAACCGGGACGCCAGCCATCCCACCGGCGCGGTCATGATCGCAGCCGCGGTAATATAGGAAGTCAAAACCCAGGTGATCTCGTCATACGTCGCCGACAAGCTGCCTTGCATGTAGGGCAGCGCCACGTTGGCAATCGTCTGGTCCAGCGCCTGCATCAGCGTCGCACCCACGGTGCATAGCGTGATGATCAGCCGGTGCGGGACTCGTTCCTGCGAAGCCACAGCCATGGGTTATCCGCGACCACGGGGGGCGGAACGGCGCGACACATCTCTCGCCCGCGATTGAGCCTGCTCAGATGGCCGTAGCCCTATTAGCCGCGCAACGAAAGCGGCTGCGTCATAACGTCCGGCAACGATACCCATGATCTAGAACAGGTCGCGCCAGCTACGGTGATGTCCCGTGTCGATGTCGGCGACGACGCTCATGCCTGAGCGCAAATCCGGATCGCCGTCCTTGTGCTCCACCTTGATCCGCACCGGGATGCGTTGCACCACTTTGACCCAGTTGCCGGATGTGTTTTGCGCCGGCAACACGGAAAATTCCGACCCACTATTGGGCGCGAGCGCTTCTACTTCGCCTTTCCAGCTCCGGCCAGGATAGGTATCTATGGTCACGTCCACCGGCTCTCCCGGCTTTACATAGGTCAGTTCGGTTTCCTTCGGGTTTGCCTCGACCCAGACATTCTCGGTCGAGACCAGACCAAATGCCGCGGTCGCCGCCGCCAGATACATGCCCGGCTGCACTGTCTCCACCTGCGTAACGATGCCGCTGAATGGAGCATAAATGACCGTGTGATCCAACTGCCGCTTGGCTTCATCCACCCGAGCCTGCGACTGCAGGTATTCGGCCATCGTTCTCACATCGACCTCGGGATCACCGCCTAGACGTGCCAGTTGCACACTAGCGGTAACCTTTAAAGCCTCGACAGCCTGTTTGTCCGCCATCAGAAGAAAGCGCGCGTTATCGTAGTCGGCCCGTGTCACTCCGCCGCTTTTTATGAGTCCGGCATAGCGGTCGAAACTCGCCTGATCCGATTCGAGTTGCGCCTGCTTCACGTCGACCTCGCGCAGCATCCGCTTATAGTCGAGTTTCATCGCGTTCAGCGAGGAGACCATGCTGTCCCGATTGGCGGTTGCGCCGGCCAGCGCAATCTGAAACGGTCGCGGGTCAAGCTGCAGCAACACGTCGCCGGTCTTCACCCGCTGGCCTTCATGCACCGGAACCGCGGCGACGATCCCCGACACATCGGTCGAAATCACCTCTTTCGCCGCCCGCACGTAGGCATCATCGATTGACACGATTTGACCGCCCGTCAGCCAGTAGTAGCCGGCCCCGATAATGACGGCGGCGATACCGCCCAGCATCAGGATCGGACGCAACGCGCCACGACCGATCCGGCGGCGGGACGGCGCATCTAGCACACGGTCCGACACCCGCGGTGCCGACTGGGAGATTGCGGCCTGAGACATCAAGCGACCTCCCGCGCTTCGGTCACGGTCGGATCGGCGCTACGGCGTGATGCATGAACCTCTTGAGTCAGGGTCGCTTTCATTCGCACCAACGCCTCGGTCATGATTTCGATGGAATCTTCGTCGATCCCGGCGGTCACCATGCGCGTCATGTCGGCGCGTTGATCGTCGATCTCGTGCAGGACGTCGCGTGCTGGACGCAGCAAATGCAGCCGCCAAATGCGCCGGTCCCGAGGGTCCGGACGCCGCTCGACCATGCCGCGTGCCTCTAACCTGTCGATCAAACGGGCCACAGTGATCGGCTCGACTTCCAGAAGTTCGGACAGTTCCTTTTGCGAAAGACCAGGCTGGCGGTCTACCCGGATCAGGATGGCCCACTGCGCCCGCGTCATACCGTGCAGTCGCGCGCGCTTGTCCGCGTCAACCCGGAGCAGCCGAGCGACATCGTGCAGCAGGAACAGCAAATCACGGTGGAATTCAGCCAATGGTGCACGCCCTGTGGTAAGAGCTGATCATAAGCCGCGTTATCATAAGGTTTCCACTACTAAGCCATGCGTTGAGTGCATGGCCGCTACCCGACGAGGGCGGTTTCTGGCGCCGAGGCCCTAGCGGCTGTTCAAGCAAAGTGGCCGATGTCAGTGTACCCGCGACGTAGAAAAGGTGGTTATTGATGGGGGCTTGGGTCGCGGTCGCGGTCGGGGGAGCCTTAGGAAGCGTTGCTCGGTTTTGGCTGACGAGCGCCATGACCGGGCTGACGGGTCCCCGTTTTCCCTGGAGCACACTGCTGATCAACGTACTGGGGTCGTTCGTAATCGGCCTAGTGGCCGGGATCACGCTGATCCCCGCTCGAGTCGGCATACATCCCGATATCCGCATCTTCCTGATGACCGGGGTTTGCGGCGGGTTTACCACGTTCTCGGCGTTCAGCTTACAAACGCTGGAATTGATGCAAGCCGGCGAGACCGTCCCTGTCCTGGGTTACGCCATCGGTTCGGTCGTGCTTTGCGTCGGCGCCACTTTTTGCGGCTGGGCGCTTGGCCGCCTGTGATCCGTTGTCGCAGGTGCCCCTTTCCAGTACAAACGCCTCACTGTGTTTCAGCCTTTCGGCACAAGAGGACGCCATGGATCTGATTATCCGAAATGCGCGTGTGTTCGGCGGATCCCCTAGTCGATATTGGCTTCTCGGGAGGCAAGATCGTTGCGATCGAAGTTGGTCTCTTCAGCGACGCGCCGTCCTATGATGCTGAAGGCCATCTGGCCTGCGCGGGATTGGTCGAGACCCACATCCATCTCGACAAGACCCGTATCATCGACCGCTGTCCTCCCGAGGACGGGCGCAACGCCAACGCCGTCCCGCGCGTCGCCGCCGTCAAGTCCACGTTCACCGAGGAAGACGTCTATCAGCGCGCCAGCATCACGCTGGAGAACTGCATCAAGCACGGCACGACGCGGATGCGCACCCATGTCGAACTCGACGCCGGCGTGGAAATGCGCAGTTTCGATGCACTGGAGCGGCTGCGGCGCGACTATGCCTGGGCGATCGACATCGAGCTCTGCGTCTTTCCGCAGGAAGGCCTCACCAACAACAAACGTTCCGACGAACTACTGGTCCAGGCGCTGAAACGCGGCGCTCAGGTGATCGGCGCCGCGCCCAACTACGATCCCGACAAAAGCGGCCAAATTCGGAGAATATTCGAACTGGCGCGCGAGTATGACGCCGACATCGACATGCATCTCGACTCCGGCAACAGCCCCGCCGACATGGACATCCATCTGGTCTGCGAACTGACGAAGAAATACCGCCTGGGGGGACGTGTCGCGGTTGGGCACGGCTGCAAATACTCGACGCTGTCACCTGCGGACTTGCTGAAACTGGCCGCCGAGATCGCCGACGCGGGCGTCGCGGTCACGGTATTGCCCGCGACGGATCTCTACATGATGGGCCGCGACCAGGATCACAGCGTCCGGCGTGGCGTGGCCGATGCCAATCTACTGGTGGAAAACGGCGTAAACTGCTCGATTTCCAGCAATAACATCCTGAACCCGTTCACGCCGATGGGCGACGGCAACTTGATCCGGATCGCCAATATGCAGGCCAACGTCTGCCAGATCGGCGAGGCACACCGACTGCGCGAATGCTTCGCCATGCTGACGGAACGTTCCGCCAAATTGATGAATCTGAAAGATTATGGCGTTGCCGTGGGCAACCCCGCCGATATCGTGATCTTCGACGCCACGACGCCTGAGGAAGCGATCGCCGAGGTGAAGGCGCCACTGGTCGCGTTCAAGAACGGCGTGCGGACCGTGACGAGACCTAGAGCGGAGTTACATCGGCCATGAAACTATCCGACATAGCACAGGTCATTCGCAGCAAGAACGCCGGGCCCAGGCGCTTGACCTTGGACATCATGTTCGGTTCGGACGCGGATTATCAGCGCGTGGTGCAATCCCCGGCGCTGGGGCCAGAGGCGATCGGACGTCTGTATCGCGTGCCGCCAGATCAGGTGACAATCATTCCATATCCGGTGGGGCGTGCAATCAAGATCGTGATGGCCCGCAGCATCATGGCCGGCGATCCGGGGGACTACGATGTTTACGGCGCGCAACAGCATGCACCGTTATTGGGGATCGAGATATGAGCGCATCCGGCCGCATCATTGACGAATTCCGAAACATCCGCCGGCCCATCAGGCTGCTCGGCGCCTCCGGCCAACTTGGCTACGGCATCCCGGCGGCAGCCTTCAAATCCGGTATCGCGCGCCGCCCCGACCTGATCGGTTGCGACATGGGTTCCGTCGATATCGGCCCGACCTATCTCGGCAAAGGCGAGATGGCGACGTCGCCCGAGGCCACTCGCCGCGACCTGCGCCGCGTATTGCTCGGTGCGCGATCGTTGGACGTCCCGTTGGTCATCGGCTCGGCCGGGTCCGCGGGGGCCGGTCCGCATCTAGACGCGACCCTGGCGATAATCCGTGACATCGCGCGCGACGATGGATTGCGCTTTCGAATGGCGGTGATGCGGGCCGATATTCCCCGCCCGCTGCTGCTCGATGCTGTTCGAACCGGTAGGGTCACTAGCTACGACGGCATGCCGCCGCTGACTGAGGAAGACGTAACTGAAGCCGCCAACATCGTCGGCCAGATGGGAATGGGACCGTTCCGGAAGGCGCTCAAATCCGACGTCGATGTGATCGTGGCGGGCCGAGCTTGTGACACCGCAATTTTCGCGTCCTTGCCTGCGCTTTTGGGATTCCCAGTGGGACTAGCGATGCACATGGCAAAGATCATCGAGTGCGCGTCGCTCTGCTGTGTGCCGGGTGGCCGTGATCCGATCCTTGCGGAGCTTGATCACGACTGTTTTGTTCTCGAAAGTATGAATCCGGATCGCCGAGCGACGCCAACCTCGGTGGCTGCTCACAGCCTGTATGAGCAAGCCGATCCATTTACGATGCGGGAACCTGACGGCACACTCGACCTGACGCACGCCCGGTATGAGGCCGTTGATGAACGCCGTGCGCGGGTCAGCGGTGCGACGTGGCGCGACACAACACAGCCTACGATCAAGCTAGAGGGTGCGCGCAAGATCGGAGAACGTGCGGTGCTGCTATGCGGGTCCGCCGATCCTCGCTTTATCGAACAGTGCAAGGCGCTGCTGCCAAAAGTGGCCGAACTGGTGCAGAGCTTGGTGTGTGAAGAACAGCCGTTAGACTACACTCTAAAGTTCCGGGTCTATGGCATCGATGGGGTGCGGATGGTGGCGCCAGAAAACGAACCCCCGCCCGGCGAGGTCTTCATCATGGGTGAGTGTATAGCGCCCACCCGCGAACGCGCATCCGAGGTAGTGCGAACCTGCAAGCAATACCTGCTACATTTTGGCTATCCCGGACGCCTGTCCACCGCCGGCAACCTTGCTTTTCCCTTCACCCCACCAGAAGTTTCGCTCGGTCCTGCCTACCGCTTTAACATTTATCACCTACTGCGCGTGGATGACGGCGAGTCACTGTTCCCGGTGGAGATCGAAACGGTCGGTTGATGCAGTCGGATCTCTGATCATGCCCTGATCGGCGGCTGCCCGGTCTCTGCTCGGCAATCATTGATGATCTGCAGCACACGCTCCCTGTACGGCCGGTATTGCACACCGAATTCCTGTACCAGACGCGTGTTGTCGATCAGCCAGTTGCCTGACGCTTCCTTTCCCCCGACTGGTTTGTCGAATGTGATTTTCGCGTCCGGCAGGAAACCTCGCACGATGTCAGCAATCTCGGCCAGAGAAATGGCCTGCCCACCGGAGTTGTAGATCGCGTGCCGGGGTTTGTCGGTCATCAGCACGCGTACAAAAACCTCGGCGATGTCGTCGACGTGGATGGGACAGCGCATGGCATCGGCAAAGGGGAAGGAAATCGCCTCGCCCCGAGCGGGGCGCGTGACGATGTTCACGTGGTCAACCGAACCACGCACCTTGTCCGGGCCAGTGACATTGGCCGGGCGAATGGCGGTTATAGTCATACCATGTTTATCAATATAATCCTTGGCTTGAAATTCGTTGAAGGCCTTGTGCGACCCGTATTGAACGACAGCGTGCTTGTAGTCGTCCTCGGTAACTGGACGCTCGCCAAAGTGACTCTGCTGGCCGTTGACGGCGAGCGAACTGGCGAAGACGGTGTGCTTTATCCCGAGGATACGGGCCGCCTCGAAGCAATTGTCCATACCGACGATATTGAGTTTGGTCGCCCGATGCGGCGGCAGGTCCTGTCCGAGATTATAGGACAGGTTGAGGACACGATCGGCTTTCGACGCTTCCATAACGGAAATCACATCGTCGAACTGCGTGACATCGCCGCGGACGACGGACACTTTTTCGCCGCGGTCGGCTAGCGAGGGTGCGTTCGGGTTGATATCCATGCACACCACCGATTCGCCAAGTGCAACGAGCAGCGGAATAACGCGGATGCCGATGAACCCGGTGCCGCCGATGACGAAGATGGCCATTGTCGTGTCTCCCCTTAACCGGGTCTCCCCGCTATCGGGTAGGATCGGACCAAGTCGCGATGCGGGCAAGAGCGGCCGGCGCTCGCCCCGCACCCTCCTCGTCATGGCCGGCCACCACCCGTGCTTCGACGATGCTTGCGCAGAACGCCAAAACGAACCCAACTGTGAGGCAGCAGTGGGTGCTCCAGCGTCTACCCTCGAGTCACCTCACCTGGACGTACCGGTATGGAAAGAAATTATCCGCTGGCTGCGCTAGTTCGATATTCTGCTGCGCCGCCCAAACGATCACCTGTTGGTGTAACGGAACCGTCGCCACGTCCTTCTGCAGGATCTCGATCGACTGACCGATCATCGCATTTCGCTCGGCCTGACCCGTTTCGACACCGATCTTCTCAATCAGCAAGTCCAGCGTGGGATTCGAGTAACCGCCGATATTCACCTCACCCCGCTTGCCGTCGCGCGTCCCCAGCAGCGTATAGAGAACGTTGTGGGCATCATACGTCGCGGGCGTCCAACCCACCATGAAAAAGTCGGTGTTGTAGTTCGGGGCGAGTATTTTGTTGAAGAATTTCGATTTCGTCTGCGCGTTGAGATCGACCTTGATCCCGACGCGCGCCAGCATCGATACCATCGCGGTGCAGATCTGCTCGTCCATCACATAGCGATCGTTCGGACAGTCCAATCCGACACGGAACCCGTTCGGATAGCCCGCCTCCGCCAGTCGCTGCTTCGCCTTCGCGGGGTCGGCCTTCGGCCGGACATCCAACGCGGCGTCATAGCCGTTGACGCCCGGGCCCCACATTTCCCATGTCGGATGCCCCAACCCCAGCATCACGCGGCTGGTGATCGCCGTCTCATCGACCGCCAGTGCCACCGTTTCCCGCACTCTCACGTCCTTAAAAGGGTTTTTCCCCTTCACGTCGGAGCTCGGCAATTCATCACGGCTCTGAGCGAAACCCAGATAGATGGTTCGCAACTCGGGGGTCTCCAGCACCTTCAGGCCCGAGGTCTGCTTGATCCGGGCGATGTCCTGCGGCGGAACGCTATAGATCATATCTACGTCCCCCGACAGCAGTGCCGCCACACGCGTGGCCGCAGAGCCGATCACGTCGAACTCGACCTGGTCCAGATTATGTTCAGGCTTGTCCCACCACAGAGGGTTCTTTTCGACCACGGTCTTGCGGTCCGGCTCGCGTGAGACAAGCTTGAACGGACCCGTGCCCATAGCATTGTGCAGCGCGTAGTTGTCCTCCTTGCCGATAGTGACCGGCTCGGCTGCGTTGTGCGACTCGCACCAGGCTTTCGACATGATTAGCAGGTTGGTCTGTTCCTGTGGCAGGATCGGGTCGGGCACCAAAGTTTCGAATTCCACGGTAAGATCATCGATCCTGCGTGCTTCCTTCACCGGCGACATCAGCGCGCGCATCGAAGAATTTGGTGACTGGATCCGCTTCAGCGTGAACACCACATCCTCGGCGGTAAATGGCGAGCCATCCTGCCACCTCACGCCTGGCCGCAGATGAAATCGCCAGACCGTGGGAGAGGTCTGATCCCACGATGTCGCCAAGGCTGGTTCGAGCGCCAGAGCGCGGTTGCGCCGAGCCAGCGGCTCATAGATATTGGAAAGGAAACTAAGTTGCACAGTCTCCTGCCGCGTGGCAGGGTCCATGGCGTTCACGTCGCCGTCGTTGGCCCATCGGAAGGTTGCCGCGCCGCCCGGAAGTGCCGCTAGGGGAGATATCGTCATGGCGACCAACAAGGTAAGCGCGGGTGGTGGAATACGCTTCATGGGGATTTGCTCGTGATCTTCTTGCTCGCCCTGCCTAACGGGACAAAACTATCCGCGCAACACCGTTCGGACCAGGGAGACCGCCAATGCAACTCGATCCCCGGACCGACATCCTAGGGCTGATCGACGTCCAGCCCACGTTTATGCCCGGCGGGGAGTTGCCGGTGGCGGACGGCGACGGTGTGGTTCCGTTTATAAACCGACTTCTTCGGCACTTCGACCACGCGTTTGCGACCCAAGACTGGCATCCCGCGAACCATGCCTCGTTCGCCAGCGCCTACCCAGGCAAACAGCCTTACGACACGATCGAAATGCCGTATGGCACCCAGGTGCTTTGGCCCGACCACGGCATCGCCGGTACACCAAACTCCGCCATACATCCGGCAATCGATCAGACGCGGATCGAGACGGTCGTCCGAAAGGGATTTCGTCCGGCACTGGACAGCTATTCCGCGTTTTTCGAAAACGATCGTCAGACGCCGACCGGACTAGAGGGGTGGCTGCGTCAACGTGGCTTCTCGCGGCTGTTTCTGTGCGGCCTCGCAACCGATTTCTGCGTCGCCTGGTCCGCGGAGGATGCGGCGCGGCTAGGCTTCGCGGTGACTATTTTCGAAGATGCCTGCCGCGGAATCGGCCTTCCTGCGCCGGGGGGCCGTACCTACGATCGACACGGCACGAGACCGACTAACCACGATCGGGGTGCGCTTCATCGACAGTGGCGCCGTCTAGGCTGGAATGGTTCGCCTTATCATCCTTGTCGGGGTTTTCCTCGGCAGCCTTCAGGCCCAAGCGAGCGATACCTTGAATGGCCTTTGGCTAACTCGGGACCACGACGGCATCATCAAGATCTCCCCGTGCGAGGGCGGTCTCTGCGCCGAGATCGCGGGTGTCATTCTCGACCACCCGACAGACCCGACGCCCGTCGACTATCGCGGTGTTTCCCAGTGCCACCTACAACTGATCTCGGACGCCAAGCCAATCCGGCCCAACCTCTGGAAAGGCCACATTGTCAACCCGCGCAATGGCAGCCTCTACGGCGTCGAACTCCACCTCGACCAACACCGCAACCTCGCACTGCGAGGGTTCATCGGTCTCCCCCTGCTTGGAGAAACCCAGACCTGGACCCGCTATAACGGCAAGGTCCCAGACGACTGCCGGCTTTTGACCAGCACCGGGGTTGCGGCGCCATCCCGAACCTCGCCACCCGGTCTGGGACGAGCACAATGACCGTGATAGCCCATTTCGCGGTTTGTTGCGGAGACCAGCCTCAACGGCCCCATGGGCGCTAAAATAGTCGCCTTCTGGGGTATTTGACATGGGGTTTGCGTTTCCGGGGCGCATTTGCGAACGATTTATGAATGTCCCCAGTTACCCGCATCATCGCTTGGATCGTGATCGGGCCGCGAATGGCGTCAACCAGTGCCCATACTGCGACTTTCTGCGCTGTCCACAGTGAAGGCAGATATTCGGCATCGAAAAGGTCCTGAGGGGAAAGACTTCAGGAAAACCTGGCTCAAGTCGTCACACAACAGCGCAAGGATAAGATGCGGATACAGCCAACTTCGTGCGCCGAGGTCGGTACGCGCCGGCAGCTTATCGATATGGAGCAGGGATTTCAGCCGTTTGAACGCGAGTTCGATTTGCCACCTAAGCCGGTATGCGGCGAGTACCTCCACGGCAGGGTAGTCCTCGCCTGGCAGCGAGGTGCCAAGGATCAGAAACTCCGCGGCGATCAGCGTGCGCGGATCGAGCACCCTCTGTTTGCGGTTGGCCTGCGCGTGCAGCGTCTTGCGCGTGGCCTCCACGGCCTCGGGCGGCTTGCGCAAGATGATCAGGCGGATCGGCGTCGTCACACCGCGCCGGACCAGAGCTTGAACGTCGATCTCGTGCGGCAGATGGTCGTTCGGCAGGGTCGCGAGGTGATCGATCAGGTCGAACGCGGAGCCATCCTGGCCGGTGAGATGGAAGCCGTTCCACTTGATCCTCACGATCAGATCAGCCTTCCCGCCGCTGTCCTGGAGGAACCGGTGCCACGGCTTGGCGCGGCCGTAGTTGCGGTCGCCGATACGCACCTCGCCTACGACCGGCGCGCCGTAGGTCAGGGTTTCGCCACCTTTAACGTCGGTCAGTTCGAGGTTCGAGAAGCCACCCGCGCCGAGATCGTAGACGCCATGCACGCGCCAGTCAGTGCCCTTGCTGCCCGGTTTGGAAATGCAGGTGCCATCGGCCACACGTATCGTACGACCCGGCCAGTGCAGAGCTTGGCTGGCCGATCTTGCCGCCAGCAGGTGAGCGGTGACGGCCTCGAGAAACTCCACCGAGTTGTCCAGGCGGTATTTGACGGCGGGATTGCTCAGGCTACCCAAGCCAAGCATCCCCGACCAACCCGCGGCGTCGCGCAGTGACATGCCGCCTGGCCCGTGCGCCAAGGCCAGGCGCAACAGCTCGGTGCCGGTCTTGATCTTGCGGCCGCGTTGGATCGCCTTGTGCTCGATGGCCAATTGATCCAGGTCGAGATCCGGCGGCAGACGAGCCAAAAGCGCGGGAAATTCGTCGGTGTGGAGCGATGCTATGTTTTGCATCTGCTCCCAGAATCGTACCGATTCGAGCCGAGTCCAGAACTATTTTAGCGCCCATGCTCAACGGCCCCCACTCCTAACGCTCCATTCTGTCCAATAAGTGATTAGAGGGACGGTAAGGTGAGCTAAATGGGTTGTTGCGCGCCCAGACGTGATATTTCTCGTTTCATCACGTTGCGTTAACGTGGCAAATTGCCTGTCCAGAAATCACGTTCGGGACCCTATCAGCTTGTTAGAATCAACGACGGCTTCGTTCGCTCATCCGGCGGCTCCGTCCCGCGCCAGTCGGTGCAGCCGTACCGCTGACCTTCCTGCATGAGCGTTTATCTGGTGACCGGAGGTGCCGGCTTCATCGGCTCGCACCTGTGCGACGCCCTTGTCGCCCGCGGCGATACAGTCCGGGTGCTCGACGACCTGTCCACCGGCCGCCGGAGCAATCTTCCAGTGTCAGCAACACTCATCGAAGGGGACGTGGCTGACCAAGCCCTTGGCCTTCTCGCACTAGACGGCGCCGACGGCTGCTTTCATCTCGCTGCCATCGCCTCGGTCCAGAAAGGCGCCACCGATTGGCTCGGTACCCATCACACCAACATTACAGGCACCATTTCGGTGTTCGATGCGATCCGGCGACTGGGCAGCGAAATTCCGGTGGTCTATGCTTCGTCCGCCGCCGTTTACGGGAACGCTGCCGCCATCCCGATTGCCGAAAGCGAACCCTGCTTGCCGCTATCGGCCTATGGCGCGGACAGGTACAGTTGCGAATTGCACGCGAGGGTGGCAAGCCACGTCCACGGCATACCGACCGTCGGACTACGTTTCTTCAATGTCTACGGCCCGCGCCAGGATCCGAAATCGCCCTATTCCGGCGTCATCTCCATCTTCTGCGAGCGCATTGCTGCCGGCCTGCCAATTGCCATCTTCGGGGACGGCCAACAGACCCGCGATTTTGTCTACGTCGCTGACGTGGTCCGAGCACTGCTTGCGGCAATGGCCGTGAGGCCGCCAGGGTCGCAGGTCTTCAATGTCTGCAGTGGCGTTTCAACGTCGGTAGAAGCCTTGGCGCAGGTGATCGCGCAACTCGCCGGCAAGGATCTCGACGTTCAAACGCAGCCATCGCGCGCCGGCGAGATCAGGCATTCTTTGGGCGTGCCAATCTTGGCAAATAGCGTGCTTGGGATTGAGGGCCGGGTGCCGTTGCACGCCGGCCTAAGTAATGTTGTGGCGTGGTTGACCGGTTCGATCGGATAATCCGCCGCCGTGAAGCATATTCTTCTTGCGCTGACGCTTCCGCCGACCTGTTTCGTGGTCCTCATCGTCATTGGGCTGCTCATCCGCGGCGACTGGCGAAGAACCGGGCGCCGGCTGGTTTGGAACGCGATGATCCTGCTGATCTTGTTCGGCATGCCGGTGTTCTCCGACAGCCTGCTTCTTGCCCTCGCTTCCGGGTTGCCGATGACGCCTCCGGCCGACCACCCTCCACAGGCAATTGTCGTTCTGGGGGCCGAGGTGATCCGCGCTCACAATGAAAAGCTGGGTATCAGGCCAGGATTGTTGACATTGGACCGGTTGCGCGCCGCCGCCATCTTATATCGGCGCACTGGCCTGCCCATCCTGGTGACGGGCGGCACAACACAGCCGAACACAGCCCCGGTCGGTCTGGTGATGGAAGAGAGCCTGACCAACGATTTCCAGACGCCACCCCGGTGGGTCGAGGCAAAATCCGTCGACACCTGGGAAAACGCCCGCTTCAGCGCCGACGTCCTGCGCGCCGAGGGGATCACTTCCGTCTATGTGGTGACCCATTCCTGGCACATGCGGCGCGCCATTCTAGCTTTTCAGGATTTCGGCCTTACAGCTACGGCCTTTCCCACCTCATTGGACGATCCCCTCGGTCCGGACGTTTCAGACTTCCTCCCTCGCGCGAGCGGCTGGCAATCAGGCTATTACGCAATACACGAATGGATCGGTTATGCGTGGTATAAACTGCGCTGATTTGGGGATCGCGACCTTCCCGACTATCCGGTCTCTTCCAGCTGACGCGCTAGCCCTGCTCGACAACATCGGATCGCTGTTCACGACGCTTCCGTGGTGGACTGTGGTCCTAGCCAACGCCATTCCAGCCCACACTGAGACCATCTTCGTTGCAATCCGGTGCCGCGGCGACGTCGTCGCGGTCGCGCCCATGCTTCGAGCAGGCGGCCGGTTGAGCAGCCTGACGACGCCCTATAGCTGCGTCTATCAGCCGGTAATCGCTTCTGGCGTGGATCAGGCCACGCAAATCGCTGCAATGTCCGCGTTCGCTCGTTTTTGCCGACCTGCGGGAATCGTTCGTCTCGATGCGCTGCCGGCGGAGTGGGACGGCCTCGCCGCTTTGCAAATCGGCGCTCGTGACGCGGGGCTCGTCCCGTTGAGTTTCGATCATTTCGGCAATTGGTATGAGAACGTCGCTGGCCTATCGTGGTCCGAATATCTGCTGCGGCGCCCCGGAGCGTTGCGTGAGACCATCCGACGGCGGCTACGTCGGGCGGGAAAGCTCGCGGGTGCCCGGTTCAACCTGTTCACTCACCCCTGCCAGATGGATTTGGCAGGGGAGGTATTCGAAGTCCGTCTATCGCCGAAGCTGGAAGGATGCCGAACCCCACCCGGATTTCAACGTCGCGCTGATGCGCGCAATGGCCGAGCGAGGGTGGCTACGCTTAGGTGTCTGGTCGATCGGGACGGAGCCGGTCGCCGTGCAGTTCTGGGTGATCCACGCGCGGCAGGCGATTGTGCTGAAATTGGCTCACGACGAGACGTTCAAGGCGCATTCGCCAGGCACAGTGTTGACCGCCCTGATGATCCGGCATCTTTTGGATAACGAGCATATCGCGCAGATTGATCTGGGCCGCGGTGATGATGCTTACAAACAGGGCTGGGCGGTCGAGCGGCGGCAGCGCATCGGTGTTTTGCTGATTAATCCCTGGCAGCCGGCCGGACTGATAGCACTAATGCGCCACGCGTCCGGCAGGATCGCCGCCTCGGGGCTAAGGCTGCGGATGGGACCGGAGGACTTTTAGCAGACCGGTTCTACCGACGGCGTCTCAACGTCAGTTGGATCCACCCCGGTGGGCTACTCCCAAGTCGGTAAACGACCTTTCCCTGCTCGCTGACCAACTCGGTAAACGCCGCACCGAACCGTAGACAATGCCCTCGAATTTTTGAAGTCTTTCCGGGAAGCATTAGCTCAAAGCAATCTCACTGCCACGAAGCTGTAACCAGCCTGTCATCGTGAGCGATTAGGCTGATGGGCGGTCAGTTGCGTCGCGAAGCAGACGTGGCGTGATCGTGCGAGTGTGGAGGTAAACAATGACCGTTCGAATCCGAACGAAATTCGTCAGTCTCGTAACGTTGTTATCCATGACAACGGCCTTGGTGCCACCGGCAGCGTTTGCCGCTCCGCTGCAAGCCAATGACAATAACACAACAACACCGATCAAACATGTCATTGTCATCTACGGCGAGAACCGCTCGTTCGATCATCTATATGCCACCTATCAACCGCAAGCCGGCGAGACGGTGAAGAATTTATTGTCAGAGGGCATCATCAACGTGGACGGAACACCCGGGGAGAATTCCGACCGAGCTACACAATTTCACGCGACAGACACCGAAAGCTTTCAAATAGCGCCAACCAAGACCGGACCGTTCACAACCATGCCACCGCTAACAGCGGGTGGACCAAAGACCAACAGCGACACCAGTCCGCCATTCAACACCTTTGCTGAAGCGCAGAACGCCACCAGCGATCTGTATCCAAGGGATTTAAAACTGCTGCTCACCGGGGCGACTGGACTGACCTCCGGCGCGCTGGATACCCGGTTGGCGAACGTCAGTAACCTTCCGAACATCCCAAACTTCCTAACGCCGAGTATTTCCTACGATGCGTATGCAGCGAGCCCCGTGCACCGGTTTTACCAGATGTGGCAGCAGATGGATTGCGATCTTAGCCATGCGAGCGCGACCAATCCAAGCGGCTGCTTGAATGATCTGTTTCCGTGGGTTGAGATCACCATCGGTGCTGGCACCAACGGCGCACCGCTGACCCCGGGTGGAATCACGCCCTCGGGCGAAGGCTCGGTGGCTATGGGAATATACAATGTTGCTCGAGGCGACATGCCGTATTTCAAACAACTCTCTGATAGTTACACGATCAGTGATAACTATCACCAACCGGCCAAGGGCGGCACTGGACTCGACAGCATTATTGCTGGGTTTGCTGACGCCATCTATTACACCGATGGCAAGGGCAATGCAGCCACGCCACCCGCAGGGCAGATTGAAAATCCCGACCCGCAGAGTGGCACGAACAATGTCTACACCAATGATGGATACGGTGACAGCACGACCGGAAAGGGCGGCTCATATAGCGATTGTGCCGATGCCAGCCAGCCTGGGGTGAAGCCAATCCTGGACTATCTCGCGGCGCTCCCTGAAAAACCTAATCCGAATTGCGATCCGGGCCACTACTATCTGCTGAACAACTATAACCCGGGTTACCTGCAGGATGGTACCGTGGATACCATAACGCCGTTCGCGATCCCGCCCACCTCGCAGCCCAGCATCGGCGATGTGTTGCTTGCCAGCGCGGTCTCGTTCGCGTGGTTTGGTGAAGGCTGGAATCAAGCGGCGGCGGATCCCACCAATCCAGACAATGCGTATTGCAACATCTGTAATACGTTCAATTACCAAACCCAGTTTATGACCACGAACCTGCGCAGCATCGTAAACCAGGATACGAGTGACTTCTACGCTGATCTGTATGCGGGGACGCTGCCAGCCGTGTCGTTCGTCAAGCCGTCTGGGTTGAATGACGGTCATCCATCCTCATCGAAATTCGACATTTTTGAGGCATTTGCACGCAAGGTGGTGACCCAACTGCAAGCGAACCCGGATCTGTGGTCGAGCACTGCCGTCTTCATCACGGTTGATGAGGGGGGCGGCTACTACAACTCGGGTTATATTCAATCGCTTGACTTCTTTGGCGACGGTACCCGCATCCCACTGATTGTTGTTTCGCCATATTCAACGGGTGGGCACGTTAAGCACAGCTACACGGATCATGTGTCGATCTTGAAGTTCATCGAGAAGAACTGGAGTTTGCCACCGATTTCCAAGCGCAGCCGCGACAATCTGCCCAATCCGCAGCAGGACAGCGGTAGCTACGTGCCGAGCAATCGGCCCGCAATCGGGGATCTGATGGACATGTTCAATTTTCCACCTAGCTAAGCTAAGCAAAAGCAGCCTCGGGCCGCTCCTTTGAAAAAGGGGGCGGCTACACTGGCCGCCCACAGGCATAGCGTCTTATAGGGTACTCGCTCGCCAAAAGTTCCGCGGTCAGTATACTAACATAAGAATGAATGGAGAGCGAAAGCCGGCTCCTCCGCCGAATGCGGTGTTGACGAACCAGGGAGGAGGCGGGATGAACGGAACCGCTGCACAACGGCCCGGCGCAGCAATCGCGGCGACCAAAAAGGCCCCAATTCTAACCAGTATTGGGGTTGCGACTGGTTGGCGAGGCTTCGTTTGTATCGGTCGTTGCCACCCAGAAAATCGTAGACGTCAAGCCCGAGATCCAATGCAGTAAGGATCGCAGCATGGTGGCACGTCACGCCGGGTTTTGCTTGCCGCTCTCCGCCGCGGTAGGCAAACCCGCTCTGGTAGGCCGACATCCGTCCCCTCCAGACAAAGTTATACAAAAAGCCGATAGTCGTGTCTCCAGATAACACTTTCAGCAATGCAATCTCCCCACGCGGGATGCCCACTTCGATCAGTGCGTAATGGAACCGACGGAAAAACGGGGCGGAAAAACTTCCGGGCTTACCTCGCCCCTCCCAGACCGCCTGATGCAGCTCGGCCATTCGATCCAGCACCACATGGGCAGACCTCACCGACCCAGCGCGTTCCAGCCTGATCGGGCCGCCTCGCTCGTAGAAACGGTCGGAACGTCGAATTTGCTGGCGCGTATTGGCACTGCGCCCAGCCAGATAGTCGCCCCCAGCACACCGAACCGCGGCGAGGTCGATAAACGGCGACTCCTGGCCGCGTTCGGCCGCCACCAGACAAGCCGCGTGCTGTGCCGCCGCGAGTACCGGTGCACCCACGCCGGACAAGACCACATCATGTGCGGCGGCCAGCGAGCGCAGGCACAGCGCGGTCAAATCGGCATCGCATCCCGCTTCTGTCAGAATGCCGTTCTGCTCAACATACGGGCAGTCAAGTTCGGCCGTTCCATTCTCCCCCAGGAACAGCGTGGATGGCCCGAACCGGTGTCGAACGCGGTTGAACAGGCCGAGAGCGACGGTGCGTCCCGACTCGGTTGCCTCGACCAACACCGAGTCAGAAAACCGTTCGGCGGCAAGGCAGCCGACCCAGGTCCAGCTCTGGAAGAACGAGCACTCCGATCGTTGTTCAAGATCGCGCCATCGCTCGCCCAACGTGATGAAGTCCGTGACTTCGGAGACGCAGACGCTAGCCACGCCACAGCGCACCATGGGCGGCGAACATCGCGGCCTGATCGAAATAGCATCGAGATCGTGCAAGGTTGGCCTGACCAAGCCGACGGCGAGCCTCGCGGTCGCCGCTGAGCGCGGCAAGCGCATTGCCCAAAGAGGCCTCATTCAGCGGGACGATGAATCCGGCATTTTCCGACGCCACCATCAGCCGAATATCGCCGACCGCCGTCGACACGACAGGCAGACCACTGGCCATCGCCTCGATCACCGAGAGCGGCATCTGCTCAGTATCGGACGAAAGGGCGAAGATATCGAACTGGGCATAGAATGCCGCCGTATCTTGATGGTGGCCGGCAAACTGCACCCGATCCGCTACGCCAAGCGATCCGGCAAGCGCCTCCAGGGCCGGACGCTCCGGGCCGTCGCCGATGATGACCAGGCGACCTGCTGGCAGCATCGCGAAGGCCCGCAAAAGTCGGGAAATGTTTTTTTCTGGGCGTAACGCCGCGACGGTGCCGATCACCGGCTCGCCGGTACCGCGTTGGGCCCCATCAGTGGCGTAACGGACCAGGTCGATACCGTTGGGGACATAGTGCATGACTTTTGGCGGCAGCTTCCAGATTTCGCTAGCAATCCGCAGCAGGTTGCGCGAGGGCACTACCTCCGGTGTGCGCCTGAGGGTGATTCGTCGCAGCAGCACACGGCGCGGGAGTTGGATTTCGCGTTCTTCCGGCCCAAATCCGTCGACGACGTGCAGATGCCGAGTGACCGGCACGATATTGGCCAAGGCGAACTCGATCGCGCCCCAATTGCAGGTCACCAGAACATCGGGTTTCCACTCTTTCAGCAGGCGCCGATATCGCCAGGCGTTCACCGCCATCGTACCCTTCGATGCGCTCACACGTATAAATGTTGCGTCCAAGGCGGGGTCCAGCCGCTGTCGGCATGCCAGATTTCCGTCCATGGAAACAACAATGTGGCGAAAGGCCGCGCCAAAATGGTTCGCGATGGCCGCGAAGCGCGCCTGTGCGCCCCCAACCGCGAAAGTTGGGAAAACATGCGCCACCAGGGGCGTCGAGCGATTGGCATTTGTCTGCGCGGTTGCCGGTGACTCGATGATCCACCTCATGCCTCATGACTTGGCCCTGCCATAGCGCACATACTTTCGTAACAGCAATGTTTAGTTGCCTGCGCAAGCTTGCGTTGAAGCCGGGGACGAACCAACCGTTCGCCGCCCATCTTCGCGGCTCGCTATCGCCTTTCGAAGTTACCCTGGGAAAGACGAGGCGGAGTTCACTCGCTGTCCGGCGGGATGACGTTCTGTGCCCGCGGTCCCAGCAGGGCAGCGCGCATAGTTTCGGCGGACTTGATGCGGATGTCGTGCCAGGCTTCCGGCGTATAGAAGGCGGAGTGCGGCGTTATGATGAGGCGGCCAAGCGTCCAGGCCTCCCGAGCTCGATAAGCCCGCATGAGTTCGGGAATCGGCTCGACCGGCGGTTCCACCGGCACGACGTCCAGGCCGACGCCGGCTAGGTGGCCACTCTTGAGCAATGTTGCCAGAGCGTCGATGTCGATGATGGGGCCGCGCGCCGTATTCACCACCACCGCACCCGGGGGCAGTAACGACAGTTCTTGCAACCCGATCATCCCGCGCGTTTCCTGCGTCAGCGGAGTATGAACAGAGAGCGTATCGGTTTGGCTCAGCAGCGCCTCCAATGTCGAGACGCGATGCACACCTAGCCCAAGCTCCACCCCGTTCGGCAAGTGAGGATCGTAGAACACCACTCGAAACCCGAACGCCTTCGCCCTCAACGCCACAGCCGTCGCGATCCGGCCCATCCCTACAATTCCGAATGTTTGAATGGACGATCTGCGGACCAGCGGATCGTCAATGTAACGCCAGATCGCAGGTGGGTTAGCACGTTGCGTCTCATGATGCAGAAGCAATCCGCGCCGCAGCGATAGAGCCAGAGCCATCGCATGGTCGGCGACTTCAGTCGTCCCGTAATCGGGCACATTCAAGACCATGATCCGGCGTTCCGCCGCCGCGGCTCGGTCAATGCTGTCGTAGCCGACACCCATCCGGCAGACCGCCCGCAGCCGAGGAAAACGCTTCATATCATTGGCACCGACTTTGAAGCGGAGGATCATCAGCCCCTCGGCCGCGGCGCAGTCCTCATCCGACAGGTCTGCTAAGGACTTAGAGCTCTTGGGGAAAATGACGCGGACGTCAGGGCCATAGATCCGCCGCTCCACACTGTCGTCGGGATAGTTGTTTTCCGAATACAGTACGGTGGCGGCGGTCATGATGGCTGGTTCCCTGGAACTCTTTTAACGCTCTATAGTGCGCCCATGTCTGACGCAATCCGCGGCTATTGCTGCTTCGATTCTTCGGCCTTCTTGCTCTCGTGGTGCGCGATCGCCCCCCCAGCGGCCGCGCCGGCCACGGCATGCCCGCTGCCCGTCTCATGCCCAACGACCGCACCCACGGCAGCGCCTTTTGCTGTCCCAGTGGGTTTCTTATCTTCGGCGTGAGCAGAAACTGTGAAGCCAAGGAGGACAGCCGCCAAAATGATGTTTCGCATTTAATTCTCCCATTTGTCGTGAAGTGGTGCAACGCCGCTGGTCCCCGGCTGTTCCCGCGGCGGCCAAATCAAATCATTCGGTGTTGCTGATCTGCGCGGCCGCTCAAATCGAACTTCCGCAACGAAGGACGGGTCATAACGCGCCCCCTCTGCAGCCCCTGTGATTGCAGTTGCAACAATGATCGCGTCAACCGGAAACGGGTAGTTGCGGCAGGTATCAACGCTCTGTTTGAGCGATTGGACGGTTTGACGGTGTGGTTCCAATCGTCGCGAAAATCTGCGCGGACGGTGCTTACCGCGGCCAGTTCCTCGTCCGAGACAACAGGTACGCTTGGCATAAAGGTCGTCATCAAGCTCGCACGATGGCGCGATCCAAGACGCCCGGCGCTACGGGGTTATCACAGATTATATAAAGCGTCGGGGTCCGGTGCCGGCTATATCGGTTTTGACTCAGTTTAGTCTCACCTAGATTACCACCGGTAATCCGACGTGAGTTCCTCGATTTCCCTTAACTTCAGCGCATTGCGGAGGCGTAACGGCTCGGTCAGCGGTCTCGTTTTGCCTGAGCCACCTTGCCTGCCTGCGAAACGCGACCGATCTCCCGCGGATCTGGCTTCGTTGTGCGTTGACGGCTTACGATGGGCTGCATGCCTTTGGATGTTGTATTGCCAGGACCGGGATGTTGGGGGACGGCGGCGGCTGCGCGTTTCATAGTGGCGGCCTTGCGCGTCAATTCAGCCTGGGTCGGTGCCTTCAGTTTGCGGAGGGCGCCGCTCACGCGGTTTAGCGCTTCAACCAGAGCTTGCGCCTTCGCCTCTGTCCCAGCGTTGTCGCGCGCGGGCTCGTTGCCTTTCGGATCGGCCTTGCCCCGGATCTCGCGCCTCTGCTGGCGGCCGATCCGGCGAGCCCTGTCGCGGGCCGAACGCAGTCGCTTGGCCAAAGACTGCAACGCTTCCTTGGAGAGTTTGTCGAGCGCCAAGGGGCTTGTCTGCTCCACCATGTCGCGCTCAGCTGTACTGAAAAGCCGGTCGTCGGGGTTGGAGTGCTCGCTCATCGCCACCTCCCGCAGTTGCTTGTATACAAGAGGACGCGATAAGGCCACGGACGGCCATTCCCGGCAACCGTTGGCCTAAGCATGGACGCTGCAATTAGGCACTGTGACGTCGAGACGGGTGGTGGCCAACGTGGACCAGCACCTTGAGCCGCTGACGCTCTTCTTCGCTGAGCTTCACCACATACTTCTTTTCGGCAATCTGCTTACCGGTCACGAAGCACTTCCGCCATTGCGGTGTCAGCGATTTAGAGATTTGCCGCAGAAGCAATGACAGTGGGTAGAGTTGTCTCTCATGGCGGGGAAGATCCTCGGAGCTGTTTGCCCGGGATCGATATCAACCGATCCCGCTATAAGCGCCAATTAGGATCCTGCAAGCACGCGGCCGTTTGGGCATTGTTGAAGTGAGTCGCGACAATGTCTCCCTAACGATCAAGATCACAGGATTGTTTTTTGCGGTAACGCATCTGATTCGATATAGGTTCGACCAAGGCCATTTATCCCGAGGTAAACCAAATGTCGGCTGCTCGACCAATTCTCATCGTCGAAGATGACGACGCTCTTCGACAAGTTCTGGCTGATCAGGTCGCGTCCAGTGGTGTATATCTATCCGTTGAGGCCGCGACACTGGACGAGGCGACTCGCTATCTCGGGGCGGCGGAAGCACGGTTCGAACTCGATTATCCTGGACATAAACCTACCGGACGGCGATGGGCGCGAATTCTGCGCGCAGGTGCGCCGGCTTGGTCACACGATGCCCATTATCATGCTACCGGGTCGGCGGGCGAGGACGATATCGTCAGCGGCCTCAACGCGGGCGCGAACGATTATATTGCCAAGCCGTTCAGGGCGAACGAACTGATCGCTCGCCTGCAAGCTCAGCTCCGCGTGTTCGATAACAGCGAGGACGCGGTCTTCACCATCGGGCCTTACACGTTCCGTCCCGCCGCAAAAGCCTTGATCGGACCGGAGAAGAAGCGCCTGCGGCTTACCTCCAAGGAGGTGGATATCATCAAATTCTTGTACCGGCATGCCAATCGTGTGGTCTCACGCCAAACGCTTCTGGACGAAGTCTGGGGCTACAACGCTGGGGTCACTACACACACACTCGAGACCCACGTCTACCGTCTACGGCAGAAGATTGAAGTCGATCCAACGAATTGCCGCTTGCTGGTGACGGCGCCCGGCGGCTATCGGCTGGACCCCACTCCTATCTGAGGATTACGACCAAATAGCGTGCCTACCCCGCGACCGGGGCAGGCATACTAACCAACCGTGGTAGACCGTCCCTGGCGCGTGTCGATCAGTCAAAGCCGGCTTGCGATGCTGCGAAAATGATCCCGGGGGTGGGGAATTCTGGAAACGCCAGAGGCCTCTCACTATTCATACTGGACTCCATAATTCCGGCGTGCGACCCATCGCGAGTAGGCACGCAGCAAGGAATCTGGTCATGCCGAAAATCCACTACAGAGTCGTCCAGCACGATGGCGGGTGGGCTTACACGCTGAACGACGTGTTCTCGGAACCATTCCGTGATAAGGCCACCGCGCTAGCCGCAGCAAGGCGGGTAGCGGCTGAACAACGTGTCCCCGGTAATACAACTCACATCGAGTTCCAGGATAGCGCCGGCGTTTGGCATACCGAGTTGTCCGAAGGCGACGATCGACCCGATGCCGATGTCACGTCCTGACGAGCAGGTTCGCTCGATTGAGGCGCTTGCCAGCAACGCGTGATCAAGGTCTTTCACGGCTTGAAAGTAGGTGAGAGTTCGGAGGAATCGGCTGGTTCGGTGTTCCTCTACCATCACGGCATCGTCCGGCTCCTGTGATGCCCAACCGGGAGAGAGTTGGGCATCGCGTTGGCGGATCGATCGCCGCCGGGAGATGAGCATCTGCCCTCCTGCGTGGCCGCGATTCGTTGAATTCCGACATCGCCGAAAATTTTCGCCGATCCTCCAAATCCCTCGTCTGAGATGACGATCGGTCCGCCTCGGCCAAAAAAGGCCGTCCGATTCCATCGTTGCTTGGGCAATCGCGTCAGAATGTACGAAGTTTGAATTACGTCGACTTTCGATACCAGGCTGCAGCTTCGTCAGTAGCCCGCGGCTCGGTCCACCACCTCCTTCAGCGGCTTCCCTTCCAGAAAGCGCTCGAGGTTGTCGACGAAGAGTTTGGCCACAATACTATCACGCTGTGGATGTGGGCCACCAATATGCGGGAGGACGACGATCCCCTCTGTCGTCCAGAATTTGTGCTCCTTCGGAAGTGGCTCCTCCCGGAAGACGTCCAGCACGGCGCCAGCGATTTTTTTCGCCCTCGTGGCTGCGATCAGATCATCATCCTGAATCAGATGCCCGCGACCGAAATTGAGCAGCCACCCGCTCGGTTTCATCTGGTCTAAACGTTCCGCATTGATGAAATTATTTGTCGCCGGCGTAGCGGGCAGCAACAGCAGAACGAAATCGGATTGCGCAAGCACCTGATTGGTGCATTCAGGCGGGAAGACCTCAGCGAGGCCCGGCATCGGCGCTGCACGCCGTTTGGTGCCAATCACCCGCATCCCGAGCGCCGTCGCTAGGCGCGCAACCTCCTGACCGATGGCGCCGAGGCCGAGGATGCCCAGCGTCTGGCCATTTAAGGGTGTCGCAACGCGGTTTCGCCATAAACTGTGCTTCTGGGCATCGGCAATCGCCGCATAAGGCTTGGTGATGTGAAATAGCGCCCCGAGGATGTTCTCCGGCATGGATTCTCGGTGCGTTCCGCGCGCGCAAGTCAAGGTCAGCCCGGGAGGCAGATCGGGCAGCGCCACCCAGCCCTCCACTCCGGCAGTGAGCGATTGCGCCCAGCGGAGGTTGGGCATCGTCGGCAGCAGCCCCGCTGGCACGCCCGCAGCTAGCAGAACTTGTGTCTCGGATCGCTGAGCGGCCGATGGTTTCGCTGCACGTCCCACCGAATCGATAATCACCCGGTCGGTCAACCCTGCCTTTCGGATCCCTTCGATGTAGGGGCCGGGCGAGTCGGTCCAGAGTAAAAGGTGGGGGGTGTTACGCATGAATGGCTCCCGAAACGATGCCACCCATATTAGGCCCACCTGATCCGTTCGGCTATCGGCTGCGGCCCTGAGCGCCACTGCAGGTTGCCTAAATCCCGTACCTAATCACGGGTCGGACGCGCTTGAACCCACGAAATAGCGTAGGCTCGCCCGTCGGACAGGAGCAAGCCTGTTCCTTGACAGTCCCGTTACCCGCCGCTACGCCCCCGCGCCAATCCTCGTCGTCGCTTTGAGAGACATCCCTTCATGCCGGTCCATGCGTTTATCTTCCCAGGCCAGGGTAGCCAGGCTGTCGGCATGGGGCGCGACCTGGCCGCCGCCTTTGCCGCGGCCAGGGAAGTGTTTCAGGAGGTTGACGAAACCCTGAAGCAGAAGCTGTCGAAGCTGATGTTCGAGGGGCCGGTCGAGGAGCTGATCTTGACTGAGAACACCCAGCCGGCGCTCATGGCACACTCGCTGGCGGTGTTGCGGGTCCTGGAGCGGGAGGGCGGCACAACGTTGCAGCGCAAGGCGCTCCTGGTGGCGGGACACTCGCTGGGCGAATACAGTGCCCTGGCAGCTGCCGGAGCATTCACCATTCAGACCACCGCGCGGCTCCTGAAATTGCGCGGCCAGGCGATGCAAAAGGCAGTGCCGGCTGGCATAGGAGCGATGGCCGCTCTGCTGGGCGCCGACATGACGCAAGCCGCGGAGATCTGCCGCGAGGCTGCGCCCGTGCCGGAAACTGGCTTAGTGGAGATTGTTCAACCGGCGAACGACAACGGCGGCGGGCAGGTGGTGATTTCCGGCCATCGTACCGCGATCGAGCGGGCGGTGGAGATCGCCAAGACAAAAGGCGTCAAACGCGCCATGTTGCTGCCCGTGTCGGCCCCGTTCCATTGCGCCCTGATGGCACCAGCCGCGGACGCCATGGCCGAGGCGTTGGAAAAATCACCTCCGAATGCTCCCTGCGTGCCGCTGGTGGCAAATGTATCGGCCAAACGCGAATCAAATCCTGAGCAAATCCGTGACCTACTGATACAGCAAGTCACCGCGACCGTCCGCTGGCGCGAATGCATTTTTGCAATGACGGAGATGGGGGTTGATAGTTTTATCGAATTGGGAGCCGGCAAGGTGTTGACAGGATTGGCCAAGCGCATCGCTCCGGATGCGTCCGGCATCGCTGCCGGCACGCCGGGGGAGATCGAAGCGGTGCTGAAGAGTCTCTGAAAGAAGCAGCGCTCATGTTCCGACTGGATGGCAAGGCTGCACTGGTTACAGGTGCCTCGGGCGGCATTGGGGCGGCCATCGCGCGCGCCCTGCACGCCCAGGGGGCCAATGTGGCCCTGTCCGGCACGCGGCGCGATGCGTTGGAGGCACTAGCCATCCAGCTTGGTGATAGAGCGCACGTATGCCCGGCCGACCTACGCGACGCCTCCGAACCCGACGCTCTGATCGAGACGGCTGAGAAGGCGACCGGCCCGCTCCATATACTGGTGAACAACGCCGGGATCACTCGCGACATGCTGGCTCTGCGCATGTCGGATCAGGACTGGCAGGGAGTGCTGGATGTCGATCTGTCGGCCCCGTTCCGTCTGACCCGAGCCGCCTTGCGCGGCATGCTGCGGCGGCGGGCGGGGCGAGTGATCAATATTTCGTCTATCGTCGGCGCCACTGGGAACGCCGGGCAAGCTAATTATGCCGCCGCGAAGGCCGGCCTTGTGGGGATGAGCAAGGCGTTGGCACAAGAAGTCGCATCTCGCGGAATCACCATAAATGTTGTGTCGCCCGGTTTCGTTATGACCCCCATGACGGATGTGCTGAGCGAAGCTCAAAGACTCAAGCTGACCGAATCTGTCCCATTGCGCCGGCTCGGCCAGCCGGAAGATGTTGCCGGCGCCGTCATCTATCTGGCTTCGGATGAGGCTGGGTGGGTCACGGGCGCCACACTGCACGTAAATGGCGGGATGGCGATGATCTAGGCTGGAACGTGGCAAGCCGCTGGCTTTCGCGTCTTTGGGAAACCATGCTAAGCGCCCGCACGCTATGTCTGGTGCGGGCTCGCTTCGTTGACCGGGACAAGGCGCCGGCCATGAAAGAAAGCCAGATAACGACCATAATCGAACAGTAGTTCAGGAGTTGCGGAGCCGATGAGCGAGATTGCGGACAAGATCAAACGGATCGTCGTGGAACATCTTGGCGTGGATGAATCCAAGGTGACACCAGAAGCCTCATTCATTGACGACCTGGGCGCGGACAGCCTTGACACTGTCGAATTGGTGATGGCTTTCGAAGAGGAATTCAACGTTGAAATTCCCGAAGACGCAGCCGAGAAGATCGCCACGGTGAAAGATGCGATCGACTACATCGAAAAACAGAAGCAGTAGTGGCTGCCTTCTGGTCAGAGTGAAAGGCCTGCGGTAATGCGGCGTGTGGTGGTGACGGGCATGGGCATCGCCTGTCCCCTCGGCGTTGGCGTAGAGCACGTTTGGCGTCGTCTCATTAATGCCGAATCCGGCATCGGCGTCATTACGGCTTTTGACGCCAAGGAGTCGCCTTGCCAGGTAGCCGGGCAGGTGCCAGCGGGTTTCAAGGAGACGGGCGGTCTCAATATCAATGAGTGGATACCGGTCAAGGACCAGAAGAAGATGGATCGCTTCATCCATCTGGCGATGGTGGCTGGAACCGAAGCGGTCGAGGACTTTGGATGGGTGCCGGCAACCGAGGACGATCACTGCGCCTCTGGCGTGATGATCGGGTCCGGCATCGGCGGCCTGGATACCATCTATAATGCCTCTATTCTCGTGTATGAGGGTAAGGGGCGTCGGTTATCGCCGTTCTTCATTCCCTCGGCGCTTGGCAATCTTGCGTCCGGGCATCTATCGATCAAGTACGGCTTTAAAGGACCGAACCATTCTGTCGTGACCGCGTGCGCCACGGGCGTACACGCGATCGGAGATGCCGCCCGCCTGATCGGACTCGGCGACGCGGACGTGATGCTGGCTGGCGGGTCAGAAGCGACGGTGTGCGAAATTGGCATCGCCGGATTTTGTGCATCCCGCGCGTTGTCCACCGGCTTTAACGACCGCCCCGGCGCCGCCTCTCGCCCGTGGGACAGGGATCGGGACGGCTTCGTGATGGGCGAAGGCTCCGCGTGCGTTGTGTTGGAAGAGTATGAGCACGCGAAGAAGCGCAGCGCCAGGATTTATGCCGAGGTGTCTGGTTACGGCATGTCCGGTGACGCCTATCACATCACAGCGCCGGCCGAGGGGCATGACGGGGCGTTTCGCTCGATGCGCAACGCCATGAAAAATGGCGGCTTCAACCCGTCCGATATCCAATACGTGAATGCGCACGGCACTTCCACTCCACTAGGCGACGATTTGGAACTGGAGGCAGTCGAGCGCCTATTTGCTGAGTTCCGCTCGCGGATTGGCCATGTCGTCGACAAAATCGGCAACCGGCCACCTGCTGGGGGCGGCTGGTGCGATCGAGGCGGTGTTCTCGATTCTGGCAATCCGCGACGGCGTGGCGCCCCCAACCTTGAACCTGGAGCAGCCGACACGGCAGAGCGTAATCGATCGGGTGGCTAAGACGGCCCAGGAGCGGCGGATCAAGGTAGTCTTGTCCAACAGCTTCGGCTTCGGCGGCACCAACGCCTCGATCATCTTCCGCGCCGTCTGATCCGTTGCCGCCGGTCCACCGAAGGCTGACGCGCGTTGCGTTCGGCCTGGGAATAATAGCTGTGCTCAGCGGTGGCGCGTTCGGTGCTCTACGCGCTTGGAATGCGGTCCTGCAGAAACCTGGGCCGCTGCCCGACGCGCGCGCCATCGTGGTGCCACATGGAGGCACCAATCAACTGGTGGAGGCGCTAACGGCCGACCAGGTTGTCGAGAGGACGCTGGTGTTCCATGCAGCTGTCTGGCTTACCCGCGGCGACGGCCCACTGCACGCTGGAGAATTCGTTTTTCCAGCGCATGCTTCGATCACCCAAGTGCTTGTAATCCTCCGCACTGCTCACCCGGTCGAGCACCACTTGACCATCGCCGAGGGCCTGACCGCGCAGCAAATCCTAGCTGTGGTAACTCATGCCGAGGCAATGAGCGGCGAGGTAAAGGCAATTGACGAAGGCTCAGTGCTGCCACAGACCTACGATTACGAGTATGGTACCGAGCGGGTCGCTCTCGTCGGGCGGGCCCAGGCGGCGATGGACAAGGAGTTGGCTGCTGTCTGGGCGGACCGCGCCCCAGGTTTACCGCTAGGCAGCCCGCGTGATGCCCTCGTCCTCGCTAGCATTGTAGAACGGGAGACAGCCAGGCCGGAGGAACGACCTCGCGTCGCGTCGGTCTATTTGAACCGTCTGCGCCAGGGAATGAGGCTGCAAGCCGATCCGACAGTGGCGTATTTCGCCAGCAACGGCGCCGGCGTGCTGGATCACCACCTCACGCGGTCGGAACTCCAACGGGACGATCCATTTAATACTTATCGCACCACCGGCTTACCCCCGGCGCCAATATGCTCACCCGGGTTGGACAGTATGCGAGCGGTCTTGCATCCGGCTTCCACCGACGACCTTTTCTTCGTCGCCGATGGATCGGGCGGTCATATTTTCTCACGTAGTTACGAAGCGCATGACGCCGCGGTAGCTCGCTGGCGGGCACTCGTTTCGCCAACGCAGCGTGGAAATTCGGATTAGTTATTTTGGGATCCAAACTGGCCGGTAACGCTCCTCTGGCACTGGCCGAACGAACAAAGCATTGCCAAGTTTCCGCCGCACTGTCCAGGCGCCTCGTCGGGCGTTAGTTATTGCACCGCACCAATGGTTGACGCTGTGATTCTGATCATGACACCCGATCAAAGCGCGACCGAGCGGCGGCGAGGCGATCAGCCTCACCCGCCGAAAATCGCGGTCCGCTCGGCAGCCGTCATGAATGAAATTTGCGTGCCGGTGAACGTTGCTGAGGAAAACCCTCCCTGAACGGCGGCCGCGAGAGCGGTGGGGTCGAGGGCAGGTATTTGGGCGCTGGTGAACGCTCCAATCTCCGTCGTGGTCAGCCCCACCATTTCGCTGGATGTCAGCCCAGCGATAGCCGACGAGACAATAGCCGCGAATTGTTTTGCCGACATTCCTGCCAGGCTCGCGGATGGAAGCACGCTGATATCGGCCGACGTCAGGGCCGGAATGGCTGCCGGTGTCAGAGCGAGGAATTCCGCCGATGAAAGGCCTAGAAGCCAGGCGCTGCTCAGCGCGCCCACCTGGGCAGAGCTGAACGCACCCATCGCGGCGGTGGACAGGCCAGCCACCGCGTCGCTGCTCAGCGCGCCGACCTCGGCGGTGGTCAGCGCCTTGACCTGCGTGGCGCTCAGCCCCACCACCTCGGCCGAGGTGAGCGCGGCGACGCCGGCGGTGCCAAGCGCGACGATCTGACGGGTGGTGAACGCGCCGAGGGCGCTGCCAAGGCCGCTGACCTGACCGCTGCTGAGCGTCGCAATGGCGGCGGTGCTGACCCCGGCGATCTGGCTGGTCTTAAGACTGCCGATCTCGGCGCCAACCTCGGCATTGGAAAGCCCGGCGATACCGGCGGTGCTGAGCGCAAAGATCTGATTGGAGCTGAGCCCGGCCACCGCATCGCTGCTCAGCGCGCCCACCTGGGCGGAACTCAGCGCGGCGATCGCGGCGGTGGACAGGCCACCGACCGCGTCACTGCTCAGCGCGCCGGCCTCGGCGGTGGTCAGCGCCTTGACCTGCGTGGCGCTCAGCGCCGCCACCTCGGCCGAGGTCAACCCGGCAACGCTGGTGCCAAGCGCGACGATCTGCCCGGTGGTGAACGCACCGACCTGGGCGGGGGTGAGCCCGGCCACCTGACTGCTGCTGAGCGCGGCCACGGCGGCGGTGCTGACCCCGGCGATCTGGCTGGTCTTGAGATAGCCGATCTCGGCGGCAATCTCGGCATTGGAAAGCCCGGCGACGCCAGCGGTGCTGAGCGCAAAAACCTGGTTGGAGCTGAGCCCCGCCACCGCATCGCTGCTCAGCGCGCCCACCTGGGCAGAGCTGAACGCACCCATCGCGGCGGTGGACAGGCCAGCCACCGCGTCGCTGCTCAGCGCGCCGACCTCGGCGGTGGTCAGCGCCTTGACCTGCGTGGCACTCAGCCCCACCACCTCGGCCGAGGTGAGCGCGGCGACGCCGGCGGTGCCAAGCGCGACGATCTGACGGGTGGTGAACGCGCCGAGCTGGGCGCTGCCAAGGCCGCTGACCTGACCGCTGCTGAGCGTCGCAATGGCGGCGGTGCTGACCCCGGCGATCTGGCTGGTCTTAAGACTGCCGATCTCGGCGCCAACCTCGGCATTGGAAAGCCCGGCGATACCGGCGGTGCTGAGCGCAAAGATCTGATTGGAGCTGAGCCCGGCCACCGCATCGCTGCTCAGCGCGCCCACCTGGGCGGAACTCAGCGCGGCGATCGCGGCGGTGGACAGGCCACCGACCGCGTCACTGCTCAGCGCGCCGGCCTCGGCGGTGGTCAGCGCCTTGACCTGCGTGGCGCTCAGCGCCGCCACCTCGGCCGAGGTCAACCCGGCAACGCTGGTGCCAAGCGCGACGATCTGCCCGGTGGTGAACGCACCGACCTGGGCGGGGGTGAGCCCGGCCACCTGACTGCTGCTGAGCGCGGCCACGGCGGCGGTGCTGACCCCGGCGATCTGGCTGGTCTTGAGATAGCCGATCTCGGCGGCAATCTCGGCATTGGAAAGCCCGGCGACGCCAGCGGTGCTGAGCGCAAAAACCTGGTTGGAGCTGAGCCCCGCCACCGCATCGCTGCTCAGCGCGCCCACCTGGGCAGAGCTGAACGCACCCATCGCGGCGGTGGACAGGCCAGCCACCGCGTCGCTGCTCAGCGCGCCGACCTCGGCGGTGGTCAGCGCCTTGACCTGCGTGGCGCTCAGCCCCGCCACCTCGGCCGAGGTGAGCGCGGCGACGCCGGCGGTGCCAAGCGCGACGATCTGACGGGTGGTGAACGCGCCGAGCTGGGCGCTGCCAAGGCCGCTGACCTGACCGCTGCTGAGCGTCGCAATGGCGGCGGTGCTGACCCCGGCGATCTGGCTGGTCTTAAGACTGCCGATCTCGGCGCCAACCTCGGCATTGGAAAGCCCGGCGATACCGGCGGTGCTGAGCGCAAAGATCTGATTGGAGCTGAGCCCGGCCACCGCATCGCTGCTCAGCGCGCCCACCTGGGCGGAACTCAGCGCGGCGATCGCGGCGGTGGACAGGCCACCGACCGCGTCACTGCTCAGCGCGCCGGCCTCGGCGGTGGTCAGCGCCTTGACCTGCGTGGCGCTCAGCGCCGCCACCTCGGCCGAGGTCAACCCGGCAACGCTGGTGCCAAGCGCGACGATCTGCCCGGTGGTGAACGCACCGACCTGGGCGGGGGTGAGCCCGGCCACCTGACTGCTGCTGAGCGCGGCCACGGCGGCGGTGCTGACCCCGGCGATCTGGCTGGTCTTGAGATAGCCGATCTCGGCGGCAATCTCGGCATTGGAAAGCCCGGCGACGCCAGCGGTGCTGAGCGCAAAAACCTGGTTGGAGCTGAGCCCCGCCACCGCATCGCTGCTCAGCGCGCCCACCTGGGCAGAGCTGAACGCACCCATCGCGGCGGTGGACAGGCCAGCCACCGCGTCGCTGCTCAGCGCGCCGACCTCGGCGGTGGTCAGCGCCTTGACCTGCGTGGCGCTCAGCCCCGCCACCTCGGCCGAGGTGAGCGCGGCGACGCCGGCGGTGCCAAGTGCGACGATCTGACGGGTGGTGAACGCGCCGAGCTGGGCGCTGCCAAGGCCGCTGACCTGACCGCTGCTGAGCGTCGCAATGGCGGCGGTGCTGACCCCGGCGATCTGGCTGGTCTTAAGACTGCCGATCTCGGCGCCAACCTCGGCATTGGAAAGCCCGGCGATACCGGCGGTGCTGAGCGCAAAGATCTGGTTGGAGCTGAGCCCGGCCACCGCATCGCTGCTCAGCGCGCCCACCTGGGCGGAACTCAGCGCGGCGATCGCGGCGGTGGACAGGCCACCGACCGCGTCACTGCTCAGCGCGCCGGCCTCGGCGGTGGTCAGCGCCTTGACCTGCGTGGCGCTCAGCGCAGCGACTTGGGTGGAGGTGAGACCCGCAATGACGTCGAGGGAAAGGGTCGCTATCGTTCCGGTACTCATAGTCGCGATTTGCGCGGTGGTATAAGTCGACGTCGTCATTTGGGTTCCACCTGAATTCTTGAGTGCCAAGGTGACGACATTTTTTTCCGTCGGGGGCCAAACTCACTCAGATGGGTTAAGGATTGGTAAATCGCAGGTCATAATTCTTCTTGGGGTTCAGTTTGGCAAAGTTGCCCAAAGCTGCGTGTTGCCTTCGGAAACAACCTCGGAGTCCTCAGCCGGGCGGTCCCGACTTGCTTGGGAAGCAGTTGGCCGCGATTCCGAATTTACCAATTGCGCATCAAGTCGTCCCCAAGATTGCTTCTTCCACGTCCTTCAGTCGGTCCTTACCAAAGTAGATCGCGTCACCGACGAAGAACGTTGGGGAGCCGAACGCACCGCGCTCGACCGACAGCTCGGTGTTCGCGATAAGCTTCGCCTTGACCGCCGGGTCTTGGATTTGCGCTAGGACCGTGTCCGCGTCCAATCCCGAGGCGGTCAGCGCACCACGGAATACCTCCGGATCGTCCATTTTTTTCGGTGCTTCCCACATGTGATGGAACATCGCTTCTACATACTTCTCCAGCCCGCCGTACATTTCGGCCGCCGCGGCCCCGCGCATCATCTGCAACGTGTTCACTGGAAAGAACGGGTTGCGCACGTAGCCTTCGATCCGGTGGCGGCGGAGGAATCGCTCGGTTTCCAGTTGTTCATACTCTGGCTTGTTGCGGATGCCGGCGAACGCCTCGATGGGGGAGCGGTTGCCGGTCGCCTTGAACACCCCGCCCAGCAGCACAGGGACGTAGCGGAACCGCGCCCGCGTCCGTTCCTGGATGGCTGGGATTACGCGGTGCGCCAAGTATGAATTCGGACTGCCGAAATCGAAATGGAATTCTATTTGCATGACATTCCCTTACCAGGTTTCGCGGCTACGCCGCAGATCGAGTACGCGGGTCCACCCATTGCCGCAATTGCCGGTGCAACTGCCAATACGTCTTCGCGATCGACTTAGGACCCATCAGGATGCGATCCTTGGCCAGCGACCAGCAGCGGTAATCCGTTGGCGCACCCATCCGGTAGCGACGCTTGCGTCAATCACCAAAAGCGCAACGTGAATACTTCGCGGGCTTAGCTCCCGTGTGATGCTTTGAACAGCAACTCGACGTCCGAATTTGGCACTGGCGAAAGCGGTGTAACCATCATCGCCGCGCTCGCTCGCCGTCGCACCAGTGAAAATCGAGCCTCGCGCGTGCGGCAGCATCCGCCGCGACGCCTCCCGCCCGGTGAGGAATCCCGCGTAGCAGGCTAGCTTCCAGACGTTTCGGAGCAGCCGATCCGTCGTTTGGGGCAGCGAGAATTTCACAGCAACTCCCATGATAAAGCCGCCACTTCCAACGACGCCGCCTCGTCAAGCTAAGCGCATTAAATCGGCAACCGCGTCTTGCTGGCGAGGTTCAACCAAAGGGCGGCAAACGCCACCGGCAGCCTCGACCTCTGTGACCAAAGGCGCCGGCTCGCCCCCTTTTCACCGGCCGGCAACCTGGCCCTCACGTGCGAACCGCGGACGATGGCGCTCCCGATGTAGTCGCCCGCGCCCACGACCGCGACCGAAGCGATACATTGCCACATTGATTTCTTCCCTCAGATGGACAACTATCAACATCGTAGTTTCAGGGCGGGTGCTTGTAAAATGCAGAGGAAGAGTTTCAGCGACATGCAATGCCCCATCGCGCGCGGACTGGAGCATGTCGGCGAGTGGTGGAGCATACTGATCCTACGGGACGCGTTCCGCGGGTTATCGCGCTTCGACGAGTTCTCCGAGAGCCTGGGCATTGCACCCAACATGTTGATTCGCCGGCTGACGGCCTTGGTGGAGGCTGGTTTGATGCAGCGGCGGCGTTACAATGAACGCCCGCCGCGCGATGAATATGTGCTAACCGAGCGGGGGCGAGATTTCCGTCCGGCGATGTTGGCGATGCTGGCGTTCGGCAACAGGCACTTCCCGCCGGATGACCGCACCGTGCAGATCGTCAACACCACGACTGGGCAGATTGTCGATCCGCTCCTGGTCGATCCGGCGACCGGGAAGCCAGTCGATGGTCCGGGGTATCGGGTCGTTACCACCATGCTGCGGCAGAAAGCCGCATGATCCGCCGTGCCCTTTCCGTACCGCCTTCGGCCTACTGAGGGTGTTAGCAATTCGCGCTCGGTGAAGCTCGCGGCATCTCTCAGCATCCGTAGCAGTTGCAGCGCCAACACCCAACGTCCTGGCTTCGCCATGGTGCAACTTGCCAAGCAGCTTATAGAGCGGCAGAGCGGACGATATGATCCGTCGGACCTGGAACGCCGTTACGAAACGCGGTTGCATGCATGATCGATGCGAGACTGAGGGCCGAAGGCAATGGGGACGAGGAGCACTCAGCCTGATCGCGGCACCGTGGTCGATTTGATGGCAGCCCTCAAAGAGCCTCGGAAACAGAGACCCCTAACCTAACGCCAACGCGAAGCTGCACAAACGCCCGACGAAGAAGGCGGAACTACCGCATAGTCAGGCAGCCTCGCCGGCACGCAAACGCGCTTGATCCGCGAGTGGCAAATCGGGCAACCAACGCTGCAGCGTGACGATAAGCCCGTCCTCGTGTTCGCAAAACTCGCAGTATAGCTCATGATCTTTCGCAAAATGGCCCAGTTCTCGGTCGCCCATCCCGCATTCGGGGCAATAAAATTTCCAACAAGCCTCGGCAACTCGCGGCACAAACCTCTCCATTCGAAAAATCGTGGACGCCAGCTAGACATGATGTCGGAGTCGTTCCAAGGAATATATCGTTAGGGGAGCCGCTTCCCTGGGGCGGTTGCCAGCCGCCGGCGCGCCCACCGCCGGTGTCGTTCCGAACGTTTTGCGAAATGCCGCACCGAAAGCAGGCACGCTCGCGTAACCTATTGCCGCAGCTACTCGAGCCGGAGGTGTCCCCTGCGCGATCTGAGCCAACGCCTCGGTCATACGCAACTGCCGCCGCCACTGACGGAAACTCATCCCTGTCTCCGTCGCGAACAGCCGAGCCAACGTCCTCACTGAGGCACCGGCGACCGTCGCGAAATCATTCAGATCACGGGGATCGGCCGGATTGGCGACCAATGCGCTGGCAACTCGAACCAACCTTGGGTCGTGGCAGGCCGGCAACGATAGCGGCCGGGTTCCCGCCCGTCCGATCTCGTGCAGCACCAGCGACGCCACCAGCCGGATCGGCCCGCGCGCGTCCCACACGACGGGCTCCTCGCATACTGTCAGGATCAATTCCCGCAACAGCGGCGAGACTGCGATCACACTGGTGACCGACGGTCCGGAGGCCGCGGCGTCCGCCCGAAGAAACAGCGCGCGCATTTGCACTGCGCCGTCCATGCTTACCCCATGAAGCGTATCGGCTGGCACCCAAAGTCCTGTCCCGGGCGGTATGGTGAACCGAGCCGCCTTGGTTACGATGCGCATTACCCCGGCGATGGCGAACAACAACTGCGCACGTGGATGCCGGTGCACCCCGGTCTCATGCCCGGCCACATAATCGTTCGCATATCCCACCATCGGCCGCGGTGCCTGTTCGAACGGCTGCAATCGGGCTTGGCCGATGCGCGACAGAATTTGGCCAGACCTCGCCATAGCGACACTCTACATAGGGCGCATACCGAAGGAAACCGCCATGACCTCAGCCGCCCGGCAGATCGTATTCATCAACACCGCACACACGATCACCCACTATAGTCTCTTGATCCTGCCCACTGCCGTGCTCGCGATGGCTATTCCCGGTGGCTTGTTCGGCGAGTCGTATGGCCCGATCTTGGCGCTCGCGACGGGCATGTTCGTGCTTTACGGCCTAGTGTCGCTGCCACAAGGCTGGCTGGTGCAACGGTTCGGCCGAAAGGCGTTGATGACCACCTTCTTCCTGGGGACCGGCAGCAGTCTAGTAGCCTCCGGATTTGCATACTCGCCGGCGGCGCTTGCGGTGACGCTCGCCTGCGCCGGGGGATTCGCCGCAATCTATCACCCGATCGGGACGACGATGCTGGTGGAGGCCGCGGGCGACAAACCTGGCCGCTCCATCGGGATGAACGGTGTATTTGGCAACCTTGGCGTCGCATTGGCTCCTGTGGTGACCGCCTTCCTCGCCAACGCAGTTGGATGGCGCGCTGCCTTCATTGCCCCCGGGGTACTCTGCGCCACGGCCGGGTTGGCGTGGATACGCACGCCCCTCGCGCCGGCAAGCACACACATCAACCGCCGCCCCTTCCCGCCGATCCCGCGAACCTTAGTCCGGCGCGCAGTCCTCGTGCTGATGCTGATCGCGATGTCGTCAGGCCTGGTGTTCAACGCCTTCACCTTGTTGCTGCCGAAACTGATGCAGGAGCGGCTGGCCGGAGACGCCACGCTGCTGCCGCTGGTCGGCCTCAGCGCATTTTTGGTCACGCTCTGCGGCGCGCTAACGCAGTTTTCGGTGGGCCGGATGATCGACCGCAACACGCTGAAGAAAGTGTTCCTCCCGGTCAGTATCGTGCTGGCTCCGGCGATGCTGGCGCTGTCCTTCGCGCAAGGCTGGCTAATGTTGCCGCTGGCGGGCATCGTGGCTGCCTCGATCTTCGGTCAGGTCACCGTCAATGAGACAATGGCCGCGCGCTATATCTCCCCTGCCCTGCGCGCCCGCATCTATTCGGTACAATTCTTCGTCGGCTTCCTGGGAGCCGCCGCCGCCGCGCCGATCGTCTCAGGACTCTATGAGCGCACCGGAAGTGTCGCTGCGGTGACCACGGTGCTTGCCGCGTTCTCGATCGTTACCTTGGGCTGCGCCCTGTTCTTCCCGAACCGTCGAGAGGAACTAGAACCGGGCCTGTGGGCTGAGGCGGTGCCGGCCGCAGCGGAATAACAGGCTGAGATCAATTTGAATGACTGCCTCGAGCCAAATTGTTAACGGCTAGGCTGACCAAACGATTGTGAGTGTCATCGTCCTTTGTGGCGGCCCTAGCTCGGGCAAATCGAGCGTCGCGTAGCCTTCAATCGCGCTTGGTGTTGCCACCCTGATCAAGGCGATTATGGGAATCGCGTGAAGGTATTGCCTCACTGGCAGCACCCGGATCGTGTCCGGTCCGACCCTCGAACCCTCCAGGGGGCTTGGTCGAATGGCATGGCCGCGATAGCTCGACCGGGGTACAGCGATCATATTCGACGAGGTATTCGTGAGCGGGGCCGCTGCTCAGAAGCGTTTGGCGACCGTTCTGGACGGTCTTCCTGTCCTGTGGGTTGGCATGAGACGCGATCCGGACGCGGCCGCAGCGCGCGAGGCCAGACATTGCGATCGTGCGCTTGAGATCGCTGCCACGCAGGTCGCGCTGGTCCACCAAGCCGTGACCTATGACATCGAGATCGATACCGCCCGGATCTCCCCGCGGGGCTGCGCTCAAATCATTGTCGATCGAATCGCGGCGGGCACTCAGGTCGTTGAACGACCGTCCGGCATAAGGATTTGCAAATCGCGCACGAACACGCCACATCGGTTCACATGTTTCGTCGCCGTACCCTCCTGCTCTCCGCCGCCGCGTGTCTACCAGTGAGTTGGTCCGTGTTGGCGGCCCCCGGAGCCAAATTGTCCCCTCAGGATCAGGCGGACGTCGCGCGCATCGAGGCCTATCTGAATAGCGTCAAGTCGCTGAAGGCCCGCTTTTCGCAGGTCGCCGGAGATGGCGGCGTCTCCCAGGGCACCGCCTGGCTTGAGCGTCCTGGCCGTATGCGGTTTCAGTACGATCCACCGGCTCCGTTTGTGCTGATCGCCGCCCATGGCCAACTGATCTTCCACGACGAGTCCCTTGGGCAGACAAGCAACATCCCTTTGAGCCGGACGCCGCTCGGCATTCTGCTGGCGGATCATGTTGCGCTATCCGGCGCGGTTACGGTGACCGGGATGCAGCGTCTGCCCGGCCAGATCCAGCTGACGCTGGTGCGTACGGACAGCCCAGGGGACGGTTCCTTGACGTTGGTGTTCGCCGATCCGCCGCTGACGTTGCGACAATGGACGGTGGTGGATGCCCAGCGGCGCGAGACCCACGTTACGCTCTATAACGCTCAGATCGGCGGTAGTTTCGACCCGCAATTATTCGAGCAGCTGGTCCTGCCGAACTACAAACCAGGGTAACGCCCGCCAGCATGACGAAAAAGCCTTCTGTTCGTCGCGGAACTGGGGGATGATCTTTGCCGACATGAGGTCTCCCCGCGTTCTCAAACCGCTGATCGGCATCAGTTGCTGCACCAAGCAATTCGGCGTCTTCGGAATGCCGAATCACGCAGCCTCCGACACATATGTCCGCGCGACGGATGAGGTCATCGGCGCCGTTCCAGTCCTGCTGCCAGCTAATGGCCCCACCGCCGATATCGAGACGTTGCTGGACCGCCTGGACGGCATCATCCTGACCGGCAGCCGCTCAAACGTTCAGCCAACGCTCTATGACGGTCCTCCGCATGCCGAGGGCACTCCTGAAGATCCAGCCCGCGACGGTATTACGCTGCCGCTGATTCGAGCGGCTGTCGCCCGTGGCGTTCCGTTGCTGGCGATCTGCCGCGGCTTCCAGGAAATGAACGTGGCTCTTGGCGGATCGCTGCACCAACGTCTTCAGGACCTACCGGATCGAATGGATCACTCGACGCCGATGCAGCCGTCGTCTCGCGTCCGTCAGGCCAAAGCGCATGCGATTCGCGTGACGCCGGGCGGTTGGCTGCACCGTCTGGCCGGAACGACCGAGATCGCAGTCAATTCGCTCCACAATCAGGGCATCGATCAGCTCGCTCCGGGGCTGGTTGCGGAAGGCGTTGCTCCTGATGGGACGGTTGAGGCAGTGCGTATCGTCGCCAGTCAAGCCGGCCCGGCCATCGGTTACGCTGTCGGTGTGCAATGGCATCCCGAATATGACTGGCGAAGTGATCCCTTGTCGAAAGCAATCTTCGAACAATTCGGCGCCGCGGTCCGCGCTTATGCCGACGCCGCCCGGCTCGGCGGCGTTTCGATCGCTGCTGATTAACCGGCGCTCCGCCCGCATTCCCTCTTGTCAGTCCAACGGTTTCGACCGATGTATGCCCGCATAGAGACCGGACCGTCGCGGTCCGGATTAGCCCATATTGAGACAGAATAGGCCGCAGACATGTTCATCGAAACCGAAGGCACGCCCAACCCCGCCACGCTGAAATTTCTTCCCGGACGTGACGTCATGGGCCTCTCTACAGCCGACTTCGCCTCGCCTGTCAGCGCCATCCGCAGCCCGTTGGCCACAGCGCTCTTCGCCCTGCCCGGTGTCGCCCGCGTCTTCCTCGGCGGCGACTTTGTCACCATCACCAAGAATGATCAGATATCGTGGCAGGCCCTGAAGCCACAGGTGCTTGGCGTTATCATGGACCATTTCGTCGCCGGCCGGCCCGTGATCGAGAGTGACGCCGCCGGCCTCGATGAAGAAGACGTCGACGAAGCCGACCGGGAGGTCGTCGACCAGATCAAGGAGTTGCTTGACACCCGTGTTCGACCCGCCGTGGCCGGTGATGGCGGCGACATTGTGTTCCGAGGCTATCGTGAGGGCGTGGTTCGTCTCCACATGCAGGGCTCGTGCTCCGGTTGCCCATCCTCCAGCGCGACGTTGAAGCATGGGATCGAAAATATGCTGAAGCATTACCTCCCGGAGGTTATCGCCGTCGAACAGGTCGACTTCTGATCAAGCCCTTGCCAGGCGGTTGACGCCGGCGGGGGCACCTCCCACGTTGCGCTGCAACATTGCTCAGGAGTGACCTATGACGATCGACGCCGCGGGTCATGACCTGCTGTTCAAGGAAGCGCGCACCCATAACAAATGGCAGGACACCCCGGTCGCCGACGAAACGCTGCGCGAGCTGTACGACATCCTAAAGTTTGGTCCGACTTCCGCCAATAGTTCGCCCGCGCGCTTCGTGTTCATCCGCACGAAAGAAGGTAAGCAGAAGCTCGCCCCGGCTTTATCGGCGGGTAACACCGAAAAGACCATGAGCGCCCCGGTCACTGTGATCGTCGCTTACGATCCAAAATTTTACGAAAAGTTGCCAACACTGTTCCCGCATAACCCCGATGCAATCTCCTGGTTTACCAGTAATGACTCGCTCGCGGCGACGACGGCATTCCGCAACGGCACTCTGCAGGGCGCCTACCTGCTGATCGCGGCGCGGTCGCTAGGTCTGGACGTCGGTGCGATGTCCGGTTTTGACAATGCCACGGTAGACGCCGCCTTTTTCGCCTATAATGGTTGGCGGTCAAATTTTCTGGTTAATATTGGCTACGGTGACCCGGCTGGCCTGTTCAATCGGTCGCCGCGCCTGCCGTTCGAGGAAGCCTGTCTGATGGCCTGAACCTTCGCTCCGGAGCGCTTCGACAGCTTAAACCGACGATGCTCATCCTCGCCCTTGACTCCGCGGTTGGCCGGTGTTCGGCGACCCTCGTTTCGGCTGGTGCAGTCGTCGTTGGGTTTCAACGGGACCTTGAGCGCGGTCACGCCTCCGTCCTGCCGGTCATGGCACGAGATTGTTTGCACGGCCCCGGTCTCCAAGTCGCCGAGCTCGACATAATCGCCGTAACGGTGGGACCGGGGAGCTTCACCGGCATTCGTGCGGGCGTGGCGCTGGCCCAAGGCATTTCCGTCGCCGCCGGATGTCCCGCGATTGCTGTCACAGTAGGGGAAACCCTGGCCAATTCACTTCCGCAACTCGGTACTCGGATGCTGTGGTGCGCAACCAAGAGCCGGAGGGGAAGAATTTTCCTGGAAACCTGTCACGAAATCCTTTCACTTTCGGTGACCGCGTTGCCGGATCCACGCGGTCCTGTCGCGATTGCCGGGCCGGCCGCGCCCGAGGTCGCTAGCCGACTCGCTGCCCGGGGGGTTAACGTCATGCTGACGGACGCCCGCCTGCCCACCGGCCGACTTATCGCGCAGGTAGCGGAGCGGCGTTTCCTGGGCACAATCCGGCCGCTGCCGTTGGAACCAATCTATGTCGATCCGCCTGAGGCGAAGCTCCTGGGGGCCCCAGGTACCCGCTTGCCCGCTGTCACTTGAGGCGAATGCTGCGCCGCGCTATACAGGCCGACATCGAAGTAATGGCGGCTGTTCACGCTGCAGCCTTCGCTCCAGCGGAGGCCTGGAGTGCCGAGCTGTTCGACCTGCAATTGACGATGCCAAACTGTTTCGGGCTATTGCACCAGAAGGGCGGATTGATCCTGGCGCGCGTCGCGGCGGATGAGGCGGAGATCCTGACATTGGCAGTCGTCCCTACGGTACGGCGCACTGGCCTAGGGTTTGCGCTGCTGGACGCGGCAACCGAACTGGTGACAAGCCTTAGCGCTCGGGCAATCTTTCTTGAAGTTTCCGTCACGAATATTGCCGCTCGGGCGCTTTATACCAAGGCTGGCTTTATCCAGGCCGGCCGTCGGCGGCAATATTATTCGGATGCATCCGATGCTTTGGTGTTACGGCTCGACATCGGACCGACTTCGTAGGCTTGCCGGTTGTCTTGCTTACTTGCCGCGCCGGATCAATAACCGACTGATTCCGCCCGGTTCTGTTTCGACGGATAGGTACCTCGTGCCCCTGCTCCGTTGCGGTCCGAGGAACATTCCGTAGAGGCTCTTCCCCCTTGAGCCGTACAAGTAGAGTCTCTCCCGGGGACATCTTGTCCAAGGCCAATCGTGTTCGGACGAATGTCATCGGACAAATATCTTTTGTAATGTCGATTTCGCAGGTTGCATCTTGCATAGACAACGCGAGTCCTCATTATTGTCACGTCCAGTCGCTGATACATGTGGCTGGAGCGGTTGCTTATCATGCTGGCTGAGCACTTGCTTATATAGGTGTAGCATTAACGAGTAGGAAGGTTCGAAATGGCTGAAAAGCCGGCTGACACCGCTATCCTTGGGCTAACGGCCCGGATAGTGTCCGCCCACGCTGCTAATAACGATCTAGGCGCAAGCTCGTTGTCAGGTGCGATTCGGGTGGTATATGATACACTGGTCAATATAGGCGATGCGCCTGCCGCTCCGGTTGAGAAGGCTCAGCCTGCGGTGCCAGTCCGGAAATCGGTCTTCCCGGATTACATCGTCTGCCTGGAAGATGGGAAACGGCTGAAGATGCTCAAGCGGCATCTTTCGACGTCATACAACCTGACTCCTGAACAGTATCGGGCAAAATGGGGTTTGGACGGTAGCTATCCTATGGTCGCCCCAAACTATGCCGAAAGGCGGTCTGAACTGGCCAAACAAATTGGACTGGGGACCCACCGCCCCTCCGCCCGATAGAGGTAAGGGCTAGAAGCGACCCTACGACCGCGCGTGACGGGAGCAGAGGCTGTCCGAGACGGTGTGCGTTGATGCGCACCGCTTTCTGGTCCCGGCGCGAGGTTAGGGCCGACCGTTTGCGGTGCGACTTGCCAGGCCTTCCCTGACTAGGCCCTGGCATTGTATGCGGTGATTTCGGGCTCACTGGAGATGCTCCGACGCACTGACCGCAAGGAACCGAATGGAATCGCGCATCGAGCGCCTGTGTATCGAACGTGGCCTCAAGATGACCGGCCAACGCAGAGTTGTCGCGCGCGTCTTGTCAGAGGCCGGTGATCATCCGGACGTCGAGGAGCTTTATCGGCGGGCTTCCGCGCTCGATCAGCATATTTCGATTGCAACGGTTTACCGAACAGTCCGGTTGTTCGAGGAACAGGGTATCCTGGAGCGCCGCGACTTCGGCGGTGGCCGTGCCCGTTATGAACCTACCGAGGACGGCCCGCATTACCACTTGATCGATGTCGAGACTGGTAAAGTCATCGAGTTTCAGGATCCGGAACACGAGCGGCTGATGCACGCGATCGCTGACCGTCTGGGCTTCGACGTCGTTTCCCTGCGTCTTGAGCTGTTTGGTCGACGCCGCGGCCTAGAAGGTAATCCCCAATCCGCTGATCCGGAGTCCGGCGACTCCAACGTCGTCGACCAAAATCCGCAAATCTTTGGCGCGGCCAAAGGAGCGAGCCGGTGAGCCAGGACAGCGCACTTTCTGAACCGCCTTCCCAACAACTCCTTGAGATTAGAAGCGGAAATCTAGGTGTCCGGATCGCCGCCGGATCGACCGAGATCGATGCCGTTCAGGCGCTGCGCTACCGGGTGTTTTACCAGGAGATGGGCGCACGCCCGGATGAGGCAACCACGGCGTCGCGACGCGACCGCGATATCTACGATACTGTGGCCGATCATCTGCTGGTTGTTGATCATAGTCTCGGCGAGGGTGCGGAAAACGTCGTCGGCACCTACCGGCTGATCCAGCGCGAGGCCGCGAGACAAATCGGCCAATTTTATTCGGCGGCCGAATATGACATCGCCTGCATCGAGGCAAACCCGGGTCGGATTTTGGAGCTAGGGCGGTCCTGCGTTGACGATGGTTATCGCAATCGAGCGGTTATGCAACTTCTATGGCGGGGAATCGCAGCTTATGTGTTTCGGAATAAGATCGAACTCATGTTCGGCTGTGCCAGCTTGCCTGGCACCGACCCTGATACACTGGCGATGGAACTAACTTACTTATACTACAACCACCTCGCGCCGGTCGCGATCCGCCCGAGGGCTTTGCAACACCGCTATATCGATATGCGGCGGCTGGATTCTGAGGAGACCAACTCGCGCATCGCACTCACCCGGCTGCCGCCGCTGGTCAAGGGATATTTGCGGCTTGGCGGCTTCGTGGGCGATGGCGCGGTGATTGATCCACAGTTCAACACGACGGACGTCGCAGTGGTGGTGCAGACTGATCTCGTCACCGAAAAATACTACAAGCACTACGAGCGCCAAACCCGTGAGGGGCAGGACTAGATCGGCTGCCGATGACGCCTGCATGGACTTCGTGGGTCTCCGCGCTACGCGGATGGCGAGCCGACGCTGCCGGGTTTGTGTCGGGAGCAGTGGCGGCGCTTGCATTGCCACCTCTGTATGTCCTGCCCGCTCTGCTGATCGGGATACCTGTCCTCCTTTGCCTGATCCGGGGCGCGCGCGGACCAGTGGCAGCAGGTCGGCGCGGCTGGTGGTTCGGTTTTGGCCTACATCTGGTCGGCCTGTACTGGATCACCGAGGCGATCATCATCGAGGCTGCGCGTTTTTGGTGGCTGGTGCCCCTTGCCGTACCAGCGCTGTCCGCCGTCTTAGCGCTGTTCATCGCCGTTCCCGCTGCCCTGACGTGGTGGAGCCGACCGGGCTGGCACGCCGCGTTCAGCTTGGCCGGAAGCTGGGTGCTTGCCGATCTCGCCTGCCAATTTGTCGCGACCGGCTTCCCCTGGAACTTGCTCGGCAGCGTATGGGAGTTTCCCGGGCGTCTGGGTGATATCATGATCCAACCGGCCTCAGTGGTCGGAGCCCATGGGCTGACGTTGGCCACGATCTTGTTGGCGTCATTGCCTCTCCTGGGTTGGACCTGGCGCTTCGGCGGCCTTGCGCTGCTCACGGCATGGTTCGGATGCGGCCTGCTGCGGATCGACCAGCCGATGCCTCCGGCGCCTGAACTGACCGTGCTGCTGATCCAGGGCAACGTTGCACAAGGACAGAAATGGGATCGCGGATTGATGGTCTCGATCTTCCGCCGCTATCTGGACATGACCAAGCAGGCGGTGGCCGAGGTCGGCGCGCAGCCGAAGGTCGTCGTTTGGCCAGAAACCGCAAGTCCGGCGCTGCTGCAGACCGACACGGAGGCACGGAAGCTGATCGCCGAGGCGGCGGACGGGGCACCCCTGCTGATCGGAGCAGTGCGGTTTGACGACGCGGGACATCCCCGTAACAGCCTATTTGCGCTTGGAACCGGCGGCCTGATTGAGGGCATCTACGACAAATGGCACCTCGTCCCGTTCGGCGAATATCAGCCCGATTGGCTGCCAACCAGCCTCCAGCTTGTTCCGGGCGGTGGCTTCGCCCGCGGCCCTGGCCCGAGAACCCTGCACATCCCCGGTTTACCCGCAGTCGGCGTGCTGATCTGCTATGAGGCGATCTTTCCAAGCCAAGTAGTCGACCCTGACGATCGGCCCGACTGGATGGTCAATGTCACCAACGATGCGTGGTTCGGAAATTCGACTGGTCCTCGCCAGCATTTGGCCGCTGCCCGATTCCGCGCAGTCGAGGAAGGTTTGCCGTTGCTGCGCGCCGCAAATACCGGCATATCGGCTGCATTCGATGCTAAAGGACACGAACTGGGCCGCCTCGACCCCCAGACAACCGGCATACTGCCCGTGCGATTGCCAGGAGCGATTTCAACTCCAGTGTATGCGAGAATTGGCCTACTGCTACCGGGAGGAGTTGCGTTTGCACTTACAATGATTGGCTTGGCCGGGAAAACCCCGAGACGGACGCCTTCACGTGCTAATTTTTATACGAGTTAAACTATATACTACTTTGTGACATGAAACTTCCAACCGGTTGACAATTTTTGGTTGCATCCGATCCAGCCGTGTTCTAGCCTATTATATGGTTCTGATCTTAACCCGCAGAGAACGCGGCACGGAGGAACCTCGCGAGTGGACCGCCGCGTACGGAGGATCGAAGCCATGGCAGGTGCCGAACAAGTGGTGGGCAGCGAGCGAGAAAGCCGCCCTAGCCCTATCGACGTGCATGTGGGCTCGCGCATCCGTCTGCGCCGTACTCTGCTTGGAATGAGCCAAGAACGTTTGGGCGAATCTCTCGGTCTGACATTTCAACAGGTGCAGAAATACGAACGTGGCGTAAACCGCGTGGGTGCGTCCCGTCTGTTCGATCTGTCCCGAGTGCTCGATGTACCGATCAGCTTCTTCTTCGACGACATGCCCGATAGTCTTGCCGCCAATTTCGGAGGGCTGCCGAGCCGACGCCCGGGCGCTCACTCTGAATCACAAGATCCATTTGGGGACGACACGCTCAGCCGGCGGGAAACACTTGAACTGGTCCGGGCTTATTACCGCATCACTGATCCCTCAATCCGCAAGCGAGTGTTCGACCTGATCAAGTCGATGGGTCCGGCTGACTCCTGAACATCAACTGCTACTCGCGCAGTTGCGGGTTATCGAACCGCGGATTGTTGACGCGATGGAGCGCAGTTTCGAGCGACTTGAACAGAGAAGCCTTATCCTGTTCATGGAGGAACGCGCCCACCTCACAAATGCGGCCTTGACTGCTCAACACAACGCTGGAAGTTCCATTCGTCGCATTAAGAACTACCCGTAGCCAAGCGGCCGGCAAGATTTCCTGTCTGCGCTTACCGGATGGATCAGTTCGAAGCACCGTGACTTGCGTTGCGTCGAGCATGATCAATTCATTTGCCCGTGCCTGGCGCATGTTAAGTGTGAGCAGCACGACGAGCAGTGGAATCTCGACAAGGGCGAACAACAGGACAGGCCAAGCACCTAAGAGCCAGAAGCGGAGTGCCACCGCCGAGGTCATCACCACCAGTGCACCCACCACAATCAAGGCCCCATTGAGGGTAAGGCTCCGATAGGGGACGATCAGAGCCTCGAAAATGGGCGCTTCGGCGGACGACATCCAGCGATCTTATCAGAACCATGGTCGACGCATACAGGCAGTCATCACATCCGCTAACGGACAATACCCTTATCGCCCACCCCGAAACCGCCGGCCGCGTTTGCGAGCCGTTGCAGATCTGTGCGCGAGAGCACTAGGTTGGCCGACTGGCCGCAGTCTCCAGTTATTTTCGCCGTCGCGGAGCCGGCCCAGTGGACGCGATATTGAAGTGCAGGCTTATCCTCGACGCCCTCGACGACCAAACTGCCTCCGTTTGCCTCCATCACGTTCGGATCAAGAGAGCACTGGGCTAGCGGCGAGCCTATCGCCGACACTGAGGTGGCGGGAATGGTGGTCTGCCACATGTCGGTGTCTTCCGACCCGGGTTTAAATGCGACAATGTCCCCCACCTTCGGTCGAAACTCATCCATCTCGAGCACCAAAAACGTGCTCAAGCACCCGGTGATCATAATTGCCATCGCCGCAAGGACAGGCAGCCAAGCTGCCAACGAAATCCCTCGTCGCGTGTCGCGGCGCCTCGGTGGATGCTGGTCGGATGGCCTCATGGTGCTTTGCCTCGATCACGAATTCGCGAACACGTTACTGAATTGATATTGTGCAACGCAACAATCAAGACAAGCGTCGTGCTTAGCGTCTGCAGCATAGCTGCCCGTAGGTGATCGAGTGCGGAGCGAAGCGGTCGTAGAGGTCTCAACGGGCAGCATCGATCGCGGCGAATCGAAACGTTTCGAGATTTTATTTCTTTTCCTCGGTTTGCCATTCCCGCCCCACATTTGATCAGGCCGTTGCCAAAGGTGAGAATCAGTTCCTTCTGGAAGTTGGCTACCAACGACTTGAGAGCAGGGTCAGCCTTCCCCACTGTCATCAAGCGGACGCTTGCAGACTCTCCGGCACCCGCCTATGTGGGAGCGCCAAACAGCGGAAAGGCCTGCCCGCCGATGGCACTCGACATTCCCCAACAGACACTTGTTTCGCAAAACCACGAGGGGATAGTGTCCCGGGTGCAAGAGGCCCTGGCGTTTGACGACGTTCTCGTCGTCCCGGCCTACTCCCAAGTGCTCCCGTCTTCGACCAGCACTGTAACCAGGCTGACGCGAGGCATCACGTTAAATGTCCCGCTGATCTCCGCGGCGATGGACACCGTCACGGAAGCCGAAATGGCCATCGCCATGGCACAACTCGGTGGGGTCGGCGTCATTCACAAGAACATGACGCCGGAGGAACAGGCCGCGCAGGTTCGTCGTGTCAAGAAATACGAGTCCGGCATGGTGGTTGACCCGCTCATCATCCACCCCGACCAGACATTGGCCGATGTTAAGCTCCTGATGACAACCCAGCGCATCAGCGGAATCCCGGTTGTCGAGCGTGGTACCAATCGTCTCGTCGGAATCGTTACCAACCGCGATGTGCGCTTTGCCACCGATCCCAGCCTGCAGGTTTATGAGCTCATGACGCGGGAGAACCTCGTCACCGTCACCGCGGAGGTCGGCGCTGATCGTGCTCGACACCTGCTGCACAAACATCGGATCGAAAAACTGATCGTGGTGGATGATGCATATCGCTGCGTCGGCCTGATCACCGTGAAGGACATGGACAAGGCGGAGTCGCACCCGCTCGCCAACAAAGACGAACTTGGCCGCCTGCGCGTCGCTGCTGCAACGGGCGTTGGGCCGGATGGCGTGGCTCGCGCGCGAGCCCTGATTGCCGCTGAGACGGACATCATCGTTGTAGACACCGCTCATGGCCACTCGGAAGGTGTCCTTCGCGCGGTTGAGGCGATCAAGAAGGCTTCCAACACGGTGCAGGTAATAGGTGGAAATGTCGCGACGCCCGAAGGGGCGCGGGCACTGATCGCGGCGGGCGTTGACGCCGTAAAGATCGGAATCGGGCCCGGCAGCATCTGCACCACGCGTATCGTTGCAGGGGTCGGCGTCCCGCAATTCACAGCGGTGATGGAAGCCGCGGCGGCCTGCAAGGAGGAGGGTGTCCCGTCGATCGCCGACGGTGGCATGCGCACCAGCGGCGACGTGGTCAAGGCCATTGCGGCCGGTGCCGATTGCTGCATGATCGGCAGCCTGCTTGCGGGCACTGACGAAGCACCGGGGGAGGTTTTTCTGTATCAAGGCCGCTCCTATAAATCGTATCGCGGCATGGGTAGCCTGGGCGCGATGGCTCGAGGGTCGGCCGATCGGTATTTCCAGGAGGACATTAAGGATCAGTTGAAATTGGTACCGGAAGGCGTCGAAGGCCGAGTCGGGTACAAAGGACCGGTCGGCAATGTCGTGCATCAATTGGTCGGCGGGTTGAAGGCGGGCATGGGATATACGGGAAGCGCGGATATCGCGTCCTTGCAGGCAAATACCAGGTTTCGGCGGGTGACGGGAGCTGGCTTGCGGGAAAGCCATGTGCACGACGTAGCGATCGACCGCGAGGCGCCGAACTACCGGCAGGATTAGTTGTAGAAGTCTAGACTTAAACTGACAAGTAGGGTTCAATCGGTGGGGCAACGCAGCCGTCAGGCCCCAAACGTCTGGATAGCGCCACTGCTCCGTCAGATTCTCCGCCGGATGGCTGACTTTTACGACTTATTAACCTTGCTCTGATATGCTGAGCTGTATGTTGTCACCCTCGACATTCATCGGGATTGCAAAGGTCATCTCGCCGACCGATACCCCAACCCACGCAGCGGCGACCGGCAAGGCGGCTTCATTGCCTCCGGCGAGGTCTGGGCAAATTGAGCGCGCGCGCATTTTGTCAACGCCGCCGGTCGGCGTCAGCGCCGTGCCTCAGGGGGGGACCAGGCCGCCTGCCACAACTTCCCCGAATTCCTCGAGCACACCACCGCGCAACCTGCCTCGTGGATCGCTCCTGGACCTCAGCGTATAGCTGCCGCGTCCTGCAACGATCGCCTGATCGCTAGCTTGTGGCCACTTGTTCCAAGCGGCGAGGCTCGCCAAGTCAACGACCATGTCGTCTTTCGTTCGGCGAGTCCCCGATGGTGACAATCGCGAGCGCATGGTTTGCACCGGCTGCGGCCACGTCGCCTACGAGAACCCGAAGGTTATCGTAGGCGCCGTTGTAGTCTCCGATAACCGGATTCTGATGTGTCGCCGCGCTATTGAGCCGCGCAAAGGCTTCTGGACACTTCCCGCCGGCTATATGGAACTCGGCGAAACGCTCGAGGAAGGGGCCGCCCGCGAGGCGCTGGAGGAAGCCGAGGCCGTAATTGCCATCGACGGAATCCTGAGTGTCTTCAGTATCGCGCGAATCGGCCAGGTTCAGGTAATCTTTCGGGCTCGCTTTGCCGACGCCGGGTCGCCGAGCTTCGCTCCCGGCGAGGAAAGCCTGGAGGTGCGCCTCTTTAGGCCGGATGAAATACCTTGGAATGAAATCGCATTCCCATCAGTATCTTGGGCTCTAAACGCTTGGCTCGAGTTGGGTGGCGCGCCGCTCGGCAAGCCCGCCGGCAATCCATCGAGCGACCCACGCGGCGTGCATCAGTTGCAATCTCCATTTCAAAACTCGCCGGGGAAGCCCGCACAATGAGAAGATTTTTACTAGTCGCGCTCGCAACGCCCTGCTCGTTTGCAATGGCGGACGACCTGCCGGTTCCTCCGGTTCCTCCTGATCATCCACCCCTCGCCGACGCCGCACCGGTTCCCAACGTGAATGCCGAGGCGCCGGTCACCCCGGCGTCAGCCAGTCCTAGCGTGAACGTAAAGCTTTACCGCGCCAACATTTATGATCCGGGCGTGGCGTTCGTTCCGGGGTCGCGATACCAGTCCACCGACGATAGAAAGCCTATTCCAACCCCGGGATTGAGTATCAGCGTACCACTGAAATAGATTTAGCAGCGCCCCGATTGCTTGGCGTGAGGTCATATCGGATACGGCCGCTTTGGCCCTGCCAGGTCATCGAGCCGATCGTCAGCGCCATCTTCTCCAAGTCATCCAACGCTTACGCCACCGTATAAATAGACGACGATTAAGAAATTGTTCCTCCACGGGATGGAATTCAGCCAGCCCACATCGATCCGGTATGAGCCCGATCCCTTTTCTATTGTTCAATTTATCATGGAAAAAGGCCAGACGTCCTTGCTTTTCAGATTGCTAACGAGATCGTATCCAAAATGTGAAGTCTGCAAACAGCAAATTACCCTCGCTTTAGAGCACGAATCCGTGTTCTTGTCCGTGTCGGTATCGGCATCGTGGCCGTTTGGAAACCATGGCGCGTTCGTTTAGACGAGTGCGAGTTTGAGGACGAAGGGTCGCGGGTTGCGCAATCAGGAGCCGGCGACCGTCTTTTCGACATTCCAAGTGTCCTTCCGTGCAGAAGCGGCGGATTGGGGCTTGCGAGTATGAAGCTTTCTACACGTCTTGTTCTGCTCGTCGTTGGGTGCTTGGTGCCAATCCTGACGGCACAGGTCTGCTCGCAAATCAATTTGTACTCTAAGCAACGTGAGCAGCTGAGCGGCCTCGCCTTGCGGCAGGCAGAACTTGCCAATGCAGACATGGTCAGCATTGTCCATAACGTGCATCAGCTTGCATCCTTTGCCGGGCAATTTCCGCCCGTGCTTACGCCGGGCGAACATTGTGGGCGAAGCCTAACCGCGATCCGCCAAAGTTTCACCCAGTATCGCTTCCTGGCTATCTTCACCGCGACGGACGGGTCCCTGCTTTGTGCCTCGGACGATGCCCCGGAAGAGTTGACGCAGGCGCACTCGGCATGGGTGGCCAGCCTGCTGACGACACCAGATTTGTCGGTCGGTCAATTGATGACCGATCCGGCAAAAAAAGGCCGTTTCCTACCCATCGCGGCGCGAACACAGAGCGTTGAGAGCGGCGCCCAATCCTACATATTAATCGCCGCCTTGGATACCGACTGGCTAGTTCAGCACCTCGAAACTGCCACGGTGGATCATCAGTCCGCCCACGCCTCCCTCATCATCGCGGATCGCGAAGGCAATGTCATCGGCCAAGTCCCGGATGCCGCTGACGCCGCCGGACGGCAGGTGCCCGATTGGATTCGCCCGTTGCTCGGTCGGCAGAGTTCAAACGTCGAGACCTTTACCGACGCGGAGGGGCACGCGGTCGTAGCGGCGTACGTTCCGAGTGCGGTACCTCCGGTCGGATTGACGGTCATCGACACGTTGGTCTTGCCTGACTTGATTGCGGACATCGACCAGGCGAGCTATCAGAATCTGCTGGTCATAGGGGCCGCCGCTCTCGTCGCACTGGTCCTGGCTTGGGTCGCTGGCCGGCGCTTCATCTATCGACCAACTGAGGCGCTGTTGGACGCCGCCCGTAAATGGCGAGAGGGCGACCTTGGGGCGAGAGCGACCCTGTTGGACGCGGGTTCCGAATTCTCCGCGCTCGCGCAATCGTTCAACGCGATGGCCGCGGGCCTCCAAGCACGTGAGATGGAAAGGCGGATGCAGTCCAGCTCCCTGGAGTCGCAATTAGCCGAACGCGCTCGGGAGTTGTCGGAAACCAATAACCGGCTCCAGGTCGAAATCGCCGGACGCGAAAAGACCGAGGCGGCCTTGCACCAGGCGCAAAAACTGCAGGCAGTCGGTCAGCTTGCCGGCGGAATCGCTCACGACTTCAACAATATGCTCGCGACGGTTCTGGGCAACTTGGAATTGATGGAGCGGCGGGTATCGCAGGCCGGTGATGGTTGGACGCAGTCCGACGGCGAACGTCTGCTGCGACTAATTGAGCGCGCCACGGGGGCTGTCACGCGGGGCGGCCACCTTACGTCTCGTTTGCTTGCCTTTTCCCGGCGCCAACGGCTGGCCGCTCGTCCCACTGACGTCAATGCTCTGTTGAGCGAACTCATTACCTTGGCGACGAGCACCCTGGGGCGGCGGGTTCAGGTGGTATCTGAACTCTCCAACGATTTGTGGCCGGCAATGGTCGATCCCAGCCAGGTCGAATCGGCGATCCTGAACCTCTGCCTAAATGCACGCGACGCGATGCCAGACGGCGGGCGCCTCACGATACATACGTCGAACCTGACGGTTGCGGCCGGTCAGCCCGGCGGTGAAAGTCAGCTTCCGCCTGGGGCGTATGTGCAGGTGTGCATTCTGGATACCGGCACGGGAATGTCGCAAGAAGTGAAGGCCCGAGCCTTCGATCCCTTTTTTACGACCAAGGGACCTGGCGCGGGTTCGGGGCTGGGATTGAGCCAGGTCCAAGGCATGGCGCGGCAAGCCGGTGGCAGCGTCTCGATCAACAGCACACCGGGTGAGGGGACGCGCGTCACCCTCTGCCTGCCGCGCGCGAATGCAACTGAGGATGTTGGGACGACAACAAGAGAAAATCCGGTTGATCTGCCTAGGCCTGTTGCATTGGGAGAGCTAATATTAGTCGTGGACGACGACAACGCGGTCCGACAAGTCACTGTCGAAATGGCGCGCGATCTCGGTTGCGATGTGGCTCAGGCTTCCGGCGGCGAGCAAGCTTTGGCCCTGGTCGAGAAGCTAACGCCGAAGCTCATTTTGCTAGATTACGCGATGCCGGGAATGAACGGGCTGCAGCTTGCCCGCGCGTTGCGGGAGCGTGGACTAACCGCGCCGATCGCCTTGGTGACCGGCTATGCGGAGCTATCAGAGACGGATGTCGCGGCGGCGGAGCTCGGGGGTTTGCTGCGGAAGCCATTTACCATCCGGGAACTGCAAGGTCTGCTGACCCAGCTTCGAGCCGCCGCGGACGCGGAGACGGCGTGTCTGTAAGTGGGGTCGAGTTAGAAACCATGACCCTATTGATACCGGCTGTTACCAGGCGAAGCGCGGCAACGTCACTGTTGGTATGATACCAGCCTCCTGGGCGGCCGCTTCGGCCTTGGAGGCGTCGAAGCTCCCATCCGAGGCCTTAAGACCCGCGCCATGGATGCCGTCGAGAATCCAGCAGGCGGCCAGATCGACGCCGATGGCTCCGGCGATGTCGGTGCGGAGCGAATCACCCACCGCCAATACCTGATCCGGCGGTAGGCCCAGTTGTTCAAGCACCGGCTGATAAATAGCGGGATCAGGTTTTCCCAGAGAGCGGACGTCGCCGCCAAGTTCGGTGTAGCGGACCGCAAGCGCGCCCGCGCACAGTACGCGAACACCGCCACGTATGACTTCGAGATCAGGATTGGCGCAGATCATCTTCAGCCGATGCCTCGCGCACTCGACCAAGGTCGGCTCGAATTCCGTCAGGTCGCTGGGGTTGCGATGGTCGTCCGGGCCGGTATTCAACACAAAATCGGCGTCGCCCGGGTCGCCGACGACGGTAAAGGGGAGTCCGTCGAGCACCGGCTTGTCGCGGTCGGGGCCGAGGTGAAAGACACGGCGACCGAGTTCGGCCCACCATACATCGGGAGGGTCACGCAACGCGTGCCGCACTGCCTCGCCGCTGGTCAGGACGCCTGTATATAGAGGGTCCTCGATTCCCATCCGGCGCATCATTCTCTGCACCGCCTCGTTCGGGCGTGGCACATTCGACAATAGCAGCGTCCGCTTGCCGGCGTGTCGCAGGTGCGAGAGAGTTTCGACGGAATGGGGGAAGGCGCTCACCCCATCGTGGATTACGCCCCACAGATCGAGAATAAAGCCGCTGTAGCGATCGGCGAGCGGCGCAAAGCCAGACAAATGTTCCATCAAACGGCCAATTCCTTTGCGCGTGTGCCGACCGCATCCTGCACATTCGCGAACCCGGCGTCACGCAAGCCGGTCAGGAGTTCGGTCTTCAATTTCGAAATCAGCGATGGGCCGTGGAACACCAAGCTGGTATAAAGCTGCACAAGCGAGGCGCCGGCTTGGATCTTGGTTAGCGCATCTCCCCCGGTGAAAATGCCGCCCACGCCGATTAGAATCAGCCGGCCGCGGGACAGCAGAAAAGTGCGAGCGAGCATGGCGGTGGACAAAGGCCGCAATGGCAGTCCGGACAGGCCGCCCGGTTCTCGTGCATGCGGCGAAATAAGGCCGCGTGGCCGCGAGATCGTGGTATTACCGACGATCAGACCTTGAACGCCCTCCTCCACACATGTCTCGACAATCGCGCCAAGCCCGTCCTGCGATAAATCCGGGGCTACTTTCACGAGGACGGGTATGCGGGGCTCGACCGCGCGAACGGCTTGTAGGATCGAGCGAAGCTGGGCCTCGGATTGCAGGTCGCGCAGACCGGGTGTGTTCGGGGAAGAAATGTTGATGACGGCATAGTCGGCCAGCATACCAACAGCCCCTATCAGCGCAGGGTAGTCCCGGACGGGCTCAGCTCCTTCCTTGTTGATGCCGAGATTGGCACCCAGCGGGATGGTCCGGTTCGACAGCTTCGCGAGATTCCGCAAGTACACCGCAAGGCCAAGGTTGTTGAAACCGAGGCGGTTGATGATGCCCAGGTCCTCAGTCAGCCGGAACATTCGCGGGCGGGGGTTGCCGATTTGCGGGCGCGGTGTGACCGATCCGGTCTCCACGAATCCGAAGCCAAGCCGCAGCAGCGCGGGACCGGCGGCGGCGTTTTTATCAAAACCGGCAGCCAAGCCGATTGGGTTGCTGAATCGGCGCCCGAGCACCTTGACGCCCAGAGCGGGATCGTCAGGTTCAGAAGGTCCTGGTGCCAGCCCCCAAGACAGCGCGCGGATGGTCAGAGCATGTGCCCACTCCGGGTCCAGGAGGCGCAGCGCCGGCAGCGTCGCGGAGACCAAGTGTGCCAACATTTGCTTGCGCTTATGCCCGCAACCATCGGCGCCCGAAAGGGAGAATGCATGGGCTCCTTATGCAGCGCCACGGCAAAGCGGCCTCTTCGTCACCTCTTGGGGTCCTAGTTCGTGCTTGGCGGGTCCCCACTGATCACGAGCCACGTGGCGCTCCCTACAAAATGCCACCCTCTTTTCCATGATTTCGATAGTGGCTCTTAAAACAAGAGTCTGGGCCACCGCGGTATTTAAGCGATCTCGTACCGTTTCGCTCTCGGCCTTATATTCCTTGATCGACTGGCGCATAGCAGCAATCTCCGCCAGCAACAAGTTTCGGAAGGCGGCGCGCGCTCCGTTTTCGGCGGCCGATGGTTCAGCGTTTGTTCCAACCTGAAGCTGCTCAATGAGGTTAGCCCTATTCCGCCGACCGAGCAGCCAGGCGCCGATCCCGCTTACTACGCTCAACAGCACGGCCCACATCGGCGAGCTACAATCGGAGAAAAAAACGACAGATCCGCCATCTGTTATGCCGACATCTGGTGGTCAACGAGACCCATTCGGATGCTCTTGATTATAACCAAAGGTGTGCGCTTAAGCCGGCATCCGGCAGGGCAATTCAAATTACGAGGAGCCATCAGTAGAGTCCTCTGGGTGGAGCATGGGGCCAGGAGATAATCCTCTCTCGTTGAAGAAAGCGACCCATCTCTCCATGATCTCATTCGATGCCTTCAGAACCAAAATCTGCCCTTCAGTCGTGTTCAAGCGCTGGCGAAGCGTTTCTTTGTCCCCCTCGCACTCCTTGATAAGTTTGCGCATCTCCGAGATTTCGGACATCAGCGAGCTGCGAAATGCCGCGCGCTCCACGACCTCAGCATTTGCCACCTCCGCACTCATTGAGAGCCGGGTCTGCTCGACCGTGCTTTTGATGTGCCGCATGTTGATCAGCCAGGCGCCAAGCCCACTTATTCCGGCGGCAACAGCAGCCCACAGCGGTGCTGCATGATCTGAGACGAAGGTCAACGGGTCCAATCAGGTCAGCCCCTGATCTTGCGGTTTACAGCGATTGCACGGACGCCCGATTGTATGACCACCGATCCGTTTATTCTCAATCACGTGGGTGGCCATGCCGTTCTCGCGACGCCGGTATGAATATCGTTGCTCAGGCATCCTGGAAACTCTGGGACGGGAATCGCTGGGACGAGCACGCTTTGTCGTCACATCGAAGTTCCGATCCGCTTGCCGCGACGTCTCCGCGGGTGGTTGGACCGAAATCGTTACGGATATCCACAACTATCTCCGTTGATGGGCGCATCGGTGCCCAGATTTCGAAATATCAGCCATCGACACGTCGCGCCGAAGCTTGGCGGGGATTTCCCGCCGGTTGCATCGAGATTTGCTTTTTCGCGCCGCATCGGGAATCTTCCGTCGTCGTGTGGGATCAGCCTTATCTGGAAACATGTTGCCGATCGGCGTTGCACCGGCTTCACCTTAGTGGTCGAGCGGGGCGCCCACCGGACTCGCTGGATGGTAAATGCCTGTTGCGGATTGCGGCGATGGGACTATGCGATCAGCGACCTGATGAACGCTTTGTTATTAACGCCGCGGGCGTGCGCCGGCATGCGGCCGATGTGCTGCAACGTCGTCCTTCCGCTAACCCAATGGCGCAGTGACCACTGTTTCGATGTCAGCCAATGTGACGCAGAGAATGCGTTCACCGTCGGCGGCGGTGACCATGAGCAGATCGCCGGCCGTCAGCATATCGCTCGCGTCGGCCAAGTAATTCCCGCTGCTGACCGAATCCAACTTATCCTTGCCGGACTTGTAGTGCCAAAGCGTAAAGCCGTTAGCATAAGCAAGAACTGACAAATTCCGGATGGCGAAAGCCATATTACACGCCTTTCCACGAAAAAAGCCGCCTCCCACAAAGGGCGGCGGCTGAACAAGTCTTTATTTGGGAGAGATTATCGACGGACGCACCTCGCCCGTTGACAAGAGCACATTAAGAGAACATTAGGTCCGCGTCAACGACATTTTTCCTATTATTGAAATTAAACGACGATGCCTTTGACCCGAAGCGGCCACTCAAGTCGCTCCAGAGCCTCAATCCACAACTTCCTATCCTGCCGTTCGGCGGCCACCACTGCGCTGGGCGGCATCTGACGCTCTCCCCAGACGCGCAGCACCCGAGCATGAGCAAGGTCAATTCGCCTTTGCCGATACAGTGCATCAAGGCATTTCACTACGTCATCAGGATCACAAGGACGGGTTATTGCACCCTTGCCGGCAGTAAACCGTGCACCTTCACGCCGAGCGATAAGCGCCGCCATCGTCCAAAGCCACGCATGTTCGGCGTTGGAAAATGGTTGGGTCGGCGGATTAAGGCCCGGCTGAATACAGATGGCGGGGATGGACTGGCGGGCAACGTTGGGCATCAAGAGCGTTTCCGATCAATTCACAGCTGGTGGTGCGGTCGCAAGTCTATGTAACCATAGGTTGCATGCGATTGCAAGCAAAATGGTTGATTTTCCTATTTCATTTGGCACGAATTCCTAGGATAATCATCTGCAACCGATCCCCTCAAACTGCACCTCGCCGGATCCCAAACCGGACGAAGCGGATGCGAACAGGAGTTGCTCGATGAAGCACGAGGATGTCTGGCGAGCTATCGATACATTGGCCGCCGAAAACGGATTGTCAGCCTCCGGCCTCGCCAAACGCTCCGGACTTGACGCCACGACTTTCAATCCGTCGAAGCGGACCATGCCGGATGGGCGTGCGCGCTGGCCAAGCACCGAGAGTGTGGCAAAGGTCCTGGATGCGACTGGCGCATCGCTCGAAAGTTTCACCTCGCTGGTCTCAGGTGCTCGAGCGCTGGCCAGTAGCAGCGGAGCGCGCTCGATGTCGCGCCGAGTGCCGTTGATCGGTCTCGCCCAGGCCGGCGGCGAAGGCTTTTTCGACGATGGTGGCTACCCAGTCGGCGGAAGTTGGGACGAGGTCAGCCTGCCGGACATAGCCGATCCCAACGCCTATGCGCTCGAAATCAGCGGCGAATCGATGGAACCAGTCTATCGCGACGGCGATCTGGTTATCGTCTCGCCTTCAGCGCCGATTCGCCGTGGTGATCGCGTGGTGGTCCGTACCGCGGATGGCCAGGTGATGGCCAAGCAGTTGGCTCGCCGCTCCGCGCGTCGTGTCGAGTTGAAGAGCTTGAACCCGGAGCATTCAGACTACAGCTTCGATTTGGCCGACGTGAACTGGATCCACCGCATTATCTGGACCAGCCAATAGGCACCCGGGATCCCTGCCCTATAAGTTCGGGCGGATTTCCTTTGACGAGATGCCGCTGCCCGGGGTCAGATCGATAGCAGGAGGGCTGCTCCGATGGGCCGGATTGCCTTGGGTGTGCTTACCGCGTTGCTGCTGCCGTTGCTGATTGCAACCCCGGCGAGGGCGGATGACGTAGATGTCGCGCTTGTGCTCGTGACGGATGTGTCGCGTAGCATCGACGACAGCGAATTCGCGCTGGAAAAGAACGGCTACGCCAGCGCCTTCACCAGTCAAAAGGTGCTGGAGGCGATCCAGGGGGGACCCGCCGGCAGGATCGCAGTCGCGTATGTTGAGTTCGCCAGTAGCTTCGAGGTCCGCACCGTGCTGGATTGGACGGTGATCCGGGACAAGGGCTCGGCTCAGGCATTCGCCGACCGGTTGACGGCAGCGCCCCGTTCATTTTGGGGCCGTACCGCGATCAGTGCGGGTATCGACCAGGCTGTCCAGCTTTTGGCCGAGTCCGGCATGACCGCTGCCCGTCACGTGATCGACGTTTGCGGTGACGGCACCAATAATGCAGGCCGAGAAGCGGGCGATGCTCGGGATGACGCTGTGAAGGCTGGTATTACCATCAACGGGCTAGCGATCATCAACGACCACCCCGTGTCCTGGACCTTCGCGCACGTGCAGCCGCCGGGCGGCCTGGCCAACTATTACCGAGAGAACGTAACAGGTGGGCCCGGTAGCTTTGTACTGGAGGTGCATGATTTCACCACCTTCGGGGAAGCGATGACCCGCAAACTGGTCGATGAGATCGCATCGGGACTGTCCTCGTCCCAATTTGCAGTTGATCTAGGATTGCCCGGTAGGATGAGAACGGGGGACTGAATGGGACTGATGATCAACGGCGTTTGGCAGGAACGCGAACCGGAAACATCCAAGGACGGTCATTTCGAACGCGGCGAGACTGCGTTCCGCAACTGGATAACACCGGATGGACGGCCCGGACCCACCGGACAAGATGGCTTTAGAGCGGTAGCGGGACGCTATCACCTGTACGTCTCGCTAGCTTGTCCGTGGGCGCACCGGACGCTGATCATGCGCGCTTTGAAGGGGTTGCAGACAATCATTCCGGTTTCAGTGACGCATTGGCTGATGGCCGATCATGGCTGGACCTTCACCGCCGGCGAAGGCGTGATCCCGGACCCGCTATATAACAGCCGCTATCTCTACGAATTGTATGCTCGAGCCGACGAGACATATTCGGGGCGGGCATCGGTACCGATCCTGTGGGATCACCACACGCAGACGATTGTCAACAACGAGTCGGCCGACATCATACGCATGTTAGGGTCCGCATTCGATCAGTCGGGTGCGAAGCCGGGCGATTACTACCCACAGGGATTGCGGGGCGAAATCGATGCAATCAACCAGCGGGTCTACGACACGCTGAACAACGGAGTTTACAGGAGCGGCTTCGCGACAACGCAGGCCGCGTACGAGTCGGCGGTCGTGCCGCTGTTCGATACCTTGGATTGGCTTGAAGATCGACTGTCTCGCTCACGGTTCCTTTGCGGCGATTCGATGACCGAGGCTGATATCAGGCTGTTCACAACTCTCGTTCGGTTTGACGCGGTTTACCATGGTCATTTCAAATGCAACATCCGGCGAATCGTCGACTACCGACACCTGTGGTCCTACACGCGCGACATTTTCCAGATTTCAGATATCGCCCAGACCGTCGATTTCGGCCATATCAAGCGGCATTACTATATGAGTCATCGACGCATAAATCCGACCGGGATCGTGCCTGTCGGCCCGGCGCTCGACTTCGATCTGCCGGCTGAGCGTGGGCGCGACGTGGACAAATTGATCGTCTTCTGAAGATTTGACGCCACGCGGCGGTCGGCGACGGCGGCGGGTGTCCGGCGGGTACCCCTAAATCGCTCCGGCACCTTTCAACGCCTCGACCTTCTCCAACCCGAGACCCAGCCACTCCCCATAAACATCCAGATTGTGCTGCCCCAATGTGGGACTCCCCACCGGCTGCACCCGGTCGGAGCCATGCAGGCGCAACGGCGAATTTGGCAGGATGACCGATCCCAGCGATGGATGGTCGACCCACTGCAGCATGCCACGTTCGTGCATATGAGGGTCGTTCATCACCTCGACCGCGTTGCGCACGGCGGCAACCGGAACCTTGCAGCGTTTCGCCGCGGCGACAACGTCCGTTTTGCCGAGGCCGAGCGTCCATGCGGTGATCAAGGCCTCTGTCGCTTCCATGTTCTGGGTACGTGCGACGTTGGTCTTGAAGCGCGGATCGTCCGCCAGTTCGGCGCGCCCCATCGCCCGCAGCAGAATTCTGCCAATGGAGATCGGTGACGACGTGGATGGCGACCCAGCCGTCTTTGGTCTGAAAAGCGTTGTAGGGCGCGCTCGACAACCCCGCTTGGCGGTTGCCAGCACGCGGCGGCACTTTTCCCGTCCGCATATGATAGTCGTAGCTCGAGGCGAGGGTCGGGTACACCGCCTCCTGCATCGCCACCTCAACCAGTTGGCCTTGTCCAGTGGCGATCCGTTGCAGCAGAGCCGTCACCACCGCCGCATAGAGGTGGATACCGCCCATGAAATCGACCAGCGTCGGGCCGGCTTTCATCGGCGGCCCGTCGGGATCACCTGTGATACTCATGATACCGGAGGCGGCCTGAATGGTGAAATCCATTGCAAGATTGTCGCGATCAGGCCCACTGATGCCGAAGCCGGTCCCTGTGGCGTAGACCAACCGCGGATTGATGTCCTTCAGCACGTCGTAGCCGACGCCGAGACCGTCCAGCGTCCCGGGAGAGAAATTTTCCAATAGCACGTCAGCGCGGGCGACCATTTGCTTCAACAGGTCCTTCCCGGCCTGGGATTTCAGGTTTAGCGTCACCGCCCGCTTGTTGGCATTCAGCATCGCCATCGGCAGGGTGGTCTCGCCGCCGGTGGCGATCACCCGCCGACGCAGCGGTTCGCCACCAGGAGGCTCAATCTTGATCACGTCCGCGCCGGCCTTCGCCATTAGCATGGTGGCGTAAGGGCCTTGATAGATCTGGCCGAAATCAAGGACGGTTATGCCAGCCAGTGGAGTGACCATCGGAAACCTCATGTCGTTTCGCGTCGGGCCCCGACGCTATCTTGCGCTCAATGGCGACCCGCGCGGCGTTTGAGCCAGACCAAACTTAATGAAGATCACGAACGACGATGTATGTTCCTACGGCAACGCCGCGCCCTGGGTATTGACGTAAAGGGCGTAGATCGAGGTGCTCGCGCACATATAAAGGCGATTCCGCAACTGCCCGCCGAAGGTCAGGTTGGCACAGGTCTCCGGTAGATGAATCTTGCCAATCAGGTCGCCGCTGGGCGCATAGCAGCGCACCCCATCCTCCTGCGGATCGGCCCAACCCATACTTGTCCAGACGTTGCCCTCTATATCCAGTCGAAGACCGTCAGTGAAACCGGGCTTCGGAATATCATCGACAAAGACTTTGCCGCTGGTGAGCCTACCCGACGTGACATCGACATCGAAGACGCGAATATGGGTCTCCCCGCCGTGGGTGATACCGCTGTCAACGAATAGAGTTCTGTCGGGCGAGAACGCAAGGCCATTCGGCTGAGTGAAATCGTCCGCCACCACCTTCACCTCGCCGCTGCGAGGGTCCACGCGATAGACGTTCCGCGTCGGCTGTTCTTGCTCTGCCTGAAGCCCTTCGTAGTTGCCGCTGATGCCGTACATCGGATCGGAAAACCAGATCGAGTCGTCCGAAGCCACGACCACATCCTTTGGCGCGTTAAGCTTCTTGCCGTTGTAGCCGTCAGCGATGACCGTGACGCGACCGTCGAACTCAGTGCGCACCACTCGCCGTCCACCGTGCTGGCAAGTGATCAACCGGCCCTGGCGGTCTACGGTGTTGCCGTTCGAATTGTACGAAGGCGAGCGGAAAACACTGAGGTGGTTGTCATCCTCTAACAGTCGCATCTGTCGATTGTTCGGTATATCGCTGAAGATCAGATACCGGCCGGCTCGGAGGTAGGCCGGACCCTCGGCCCAACGAAAGCCGGTCGCCACGCGCTCGACCGCACCAGTGCCCGGGCTGCCCTTGAAACGCTTGGCATCGATCGTTTCGATGTGCGGATCGGGATAACGGGACCCGGGCAACGGGCCGAGCGGCAATTGCTCCCTGGCAGAGACTGGCAGCGGAGCGCCCGTTTGGCCAAGTAATGGCACCTCCGTCGCGGTGGCAATTCGGTGAGTGCCTGCCGTTGCTCCGGCTGTCGACGACGTCTGGGATTCGCTTTGGTTCATTGAGTACCTTCTTCTCGGGCGCCATTATTCACGCACTCGGTTGGAGCCGTTTGGCGCGCCAGAGCCGCCGCTGCTGGATCAGCCGCGCGATGACAGCCCTTTCCTTGATTAAAACCAAGCACCGCCCCGGGTGGGATGTCCACCCTTGGGTGCAAGCCACCAGCCTTTCGCGGTGCCAGGTCATGACCGTGAAATCGTCTGGCCTTGAACTCATCGAGCGACCGTGCGTGCGGGTCATGTTGCTTGACGACCTGATTTTCCACCCATCCTGTGGCCGAGGTCACAGCGCCGGCCCATCCCGCGCGATAATCTCTCCCCAACAACACCAAACCTCAGGAGGACAAAGTCATGCAAACCATCGGTTCTGTCGCAGTCGAAGAGCACATGCATGGAGGCACCCGCTGGGTGGCCGTTCGGGCCCGCGGCGCCGAGTGGTCCTGGCTCACCCCAGACGATGCAATCCAACTTGCCCAGCACTGGATGACGACCTACGGCCCCAAGCCCGAAACGCCCCCAACCGTATCAAACCGGGGGTAACGCCCGCGGCTTCCCGTGATCATCAACCGCCACCAGCACGAACTCCGCTGCCGTGACCCGAACCCGCTCCCCCAGGTTGCGCCGCAGCACGTAAGCCTCGACACCCACGGTCATCGACGTCCGCCCGGTCTTGGTAATCTCCGTATACACGCACACCACGTCCCCAACCTTGACCGGCTGCAGAAAACTCAGGTTCGACACCGCCGCCGTCGCCACCCGCCCCCTCGCCCGAGTCCCCGCCGCAACGCCCGCCGCCAAATCCATCAGCGACATTATCCACCCGCCAAAGATGTCCCCGTTCGGATTGGTATCCGCCGGCATCGCGACGGTGCGCAGAGAAAGCTCCCCCCGCGGAGTCACGCCGTTCGTCATCGCCTCATCCTTGTGCTATCCACCCGCATCATGACCGATATCCTGCTCCGCCACGACGGTGACAACATCGCAACCCTGACGTTGAACCGTCCCGCCGCCCGCAACGCCCTGTCGACCGCCCTGATGGAGGCGCTCGACGCTGCCTTCGAAACCATCGCCGGAGACCCGACGATCCACGCCGTCATCCTCGCCGCCAACGGCCCCGCCTTCTGCGCCGGCCACGACCTGCGGGAAATCCGCGCCAACCCCTCCCGAGCCGCTTACGAAGCCGTCTTCTTCCTGTGCTCCCGCCTGATGCAACGCATCGTCAACCTCCCCAAACCGGTCATCGCCCAGGTCCACGGCATCGCCACCGCCGCCGGCTGCCAACTCGTCGCCTCCGCCGACCTCGCCGTCGCCGCCGACACCGCCCGCTTCGCCACACCCGGCGTCAACATCGGCCTGTTCTGCTCCACCCCCATGGTCGCCCTCTCCCGAGCCGTTCCCCGCAAGGCCGCCATGGAGATGCTGCTCACCGGCGACCTCATCCCTGCCGCCCGCGCCCAGCAGCTCGGTCTGATCAACCGAGTCGTTCCGGAAGCCGACCTCCCGGCCGCCACCCGCGCCCTGGCAACCCAGATCGCCACCAAAAGCCCGCTAACGGTCGCCATCGGCAAGGAAGCCTTCTACCGCCAGGCCGAGATGCCTCTCGCCGCCGCCTACGACTACGCGTCCGAAGTCATGACCCGGAACATGCTGGCCCGTGACGCAGCGGAAGGCATCGACGCCTTCCTGTCCAAGCGCCAACCGCAATGGACCGGCACTTGATCGGACCTCGCCGCATCGCCACGTGATCGGCAACGATGACAGACCCGTACGAAACCCTCGGAGTTCAGCGCACCGCCGATGAGGCCGCCATCCGCGCCGCCTATCGCAAGCTGGCGAAAAAGCATCACCCCGACGTCAACCCCGGCAAGTCCGACGCCGCAACCCGCTTCGGCGAAATCAGCTCGGCCTACGACCTGCTGTCCGACAAGGACAAGCGCGCCCGCTTCGACCGCGGCGAGATCGACGCCGAGGGCCATGAAGTACACCAGCAGCGGCAATACTACCGCGACGCCCCCGGTCAGGAACGTTACGAAACCGCGGGAGGCGGGTTCAGCCAGGAAGATCTGGAGGCTTTCCTCGCGCAGGCCTTCGGCCGATCCGGCCAGCGCTCCGATTGGGGAGCCACCGGCCAACGCATGCGTGGCCGCGATATGCAATACACGCTGACCGTCAGCTTCGTCGATGCCGCGACCGGCACCACCAGCCGCCTCGCTTTGCCCGAGGGCAAAACCCTCGACGTGCGCATACCACCCGGCACCGAGGACGGCCACATCCTGCGCCTGCGCGGCCAAGGCGGCCCCGGCTTCAATGGCGCCCCCGCCGGCGATGCATTGATAGAAATCGCCGTCGCCCCCGACCCCCGCTTCCATCGCGACGGCGACGACATCGTCACCGACGTACCCGTGTCCCTGAAAGAAGCCGTCCTCGGCACCTCGCTGGAGGTCCCAACCATCCACGGCCCCGTGCGCGTCTCCGTCCCGCCTGGATCTGGCACCGGAACCCGCCTGCGCCTGCGCGGCAAAGGCATCCGCCACGGCCACCAGTTCGTGCAGTTGAACGTCGTCGTGCCCCCGGCCGATGAGCCGGAACTGGCCGAATTCCTGAAATCCTGGACCCCACGAAAAAATCCAACCCGAGGGAGGGCTCATGATGCGCGTCACCTCCGTCGTGGCCTTGTTCCCCGACCTGCCGGAGGCGGAACTTGTGTCGTGGGTCGAACGCGGCTGGGTCCGCCCCGAGGGCACCGAACCCGACTGGGTATTCCAGGAGATCGACGTCGCCCGCGTCCGCCTGATTCACGACTTTGGCCGTGCGATGGCGGTGCCGGAGGACACCATGCCCCTGGTGCTGTCCTTGCTCGACCAGGTCTACACCCTCCGCGGCCAGATGCGCGCCATCGCCCGCGCCGTCGAGGGTCAGCCGGAGGCCGTACGAGACGCCATCCTAGCGGCGCTAAAGGGGTAAGCTAGCACCCCATCTCTGTTTCGCAGTGCAACGCGAGACACCGCCATCCATCGATCCTGTCGGAACTCCTCTTGAAACGAAGCATGATAGTCGGGGGTCAATAAGCTATCGCGATTGATTTCGTGCATGCTTCGTGCCGCTGAAATCGCACGATCCGCTTGATCATCAGCGGGATTGATCGGATTAAAGTTGTATAGGGTGGCCCCCTATCCCATCATTCCATCATGACCCACACCATCCGCGAAAAACAAAAGCTCTTGGCCCGCGTTCGCCGCATCCGGGGCCAGGTCGAGGCCATCGCGAGCGCGATTGATCCGAACACAAGGCCGCCGATGATCTCGGCGACCATCATCACGCCGCAGAGCCAGATAACGGCCCACGTTTTGCGCTCGCTTTTTTCGTGGCCCTCGCCGAGGAACACGTGACTGTGGGAGGGCGAAAATGCGATGCCGCTGGTCTCGTTCATGGCGGACCTCATTTGAGATAGGTGCGGACAACTTCGAGCAGTTGTTCGGCGGCTTCGGCGTTCAGGGCATTCGGGTGCTTTTCGGGATCGACGAGATGGGTGCTCACGTGTTCTTCGACGACCTCGGCCATCAGACCGGCCATGGCACCGCGCACTCCGGCGATCAGGTGCATCACTTGTTCGCAGCCAGCTTCGTTTTCGAGCGCCCGATCGTTGCCGACGGCCTGCACATGAGCACCCATGCCGGCGCACTCCTGCTGGCGGCGCTGGCCTATACCTACGCGCGCAAGCACGCCGACGATCCACGCTTCACCTTCGGCACCGGCAAGCTCGGTGACCTCGCGGGCTTCACCAGCGCAATCATCCTGGCAATGATCGCGATCCTGATCGGCTACGAGTCCGTAAGGCGTCTCTTCGCGCCGGTCCCGATTCACTTCGCCGAGGCAATCCCGATTGCCTGTCTCGGCCTGGCTGTGAATATCGCGAGTGCGTGGCTGCTAAGCGGGGGCGAGCATCACCATGGCCACAGTCACGGACATGCGATTGAGGGGCATGACCATGATGCGATGCACCGCATCACGACCGCAGCCGGGCTCGTTGCCCTTGAAGTGTTCGAGGATGGCGTGCCGCCGCGTTTCCGCCTGCACGCCGAGGCGGGGCCTGCGCTAATGGCTTCTGCGGCTACGATCGACACCGAACGGCCCGACGGGGCGCGCCAGCAATTCACGATGATTGATCGGGGCACCTATCTGGAGTCAGCCGAGGCGATCCCGGAGCCACATGCGTTCACCGCGCATGTGCATCTCGGCGCGGACGATCACGCCGTCATGTTCGAAGAGCACGAGCATGCGCGCGGTGCGGCGGGCCGGGACAACAATATGCGCGCCGCCATAATCCACGTGATCGCCGACGCGGCAGTGTCGGTGCTGGTGATTGTCGGTCTGTTGCTTGCCCGCGCATTTGGCTGGCTCTGGATGGACCCGCTCGCCGGTATCATCGGAGCCTGCGTCATCGCGAGTTGGTCCTCTGGCCTGATCCGCGATACCGGATCGATCTTGCTCGACATGAACCCAGACCGGCGCATGGCGGACAATCTGCGTCGAACGATTGAAAGCGACGGCGACAAGCTTGCCGATTTGCATCTTTGGCGCTTGGGGCCGGGGCATTTTGGGGCGATAGTCTCGATCATTTCGAAGGTGCCGCATGGCTCCGACTACTACCGGGCGAAACTGGCGCGGTTCCGCTCGCTGTCGCACCTCACCATAGAAGTCCAGGATTCTCGAAGCGCAGCACGATAGGTCGTCGCGCAATATGAGGGTTTATTATGGCCCGCCGTCACAAACTTTCACGTTCGTCCGCTGCTGGTTCTGACGTGGCGGGCATCGCCGCACCAATGGCTACAGTCAGGGGCCCTGCTGCTCTCATCGTTTAGAAGTCTCGCTCCCGACGTAGCTCATGGGCTGGCTGGCAGCCGGCCGGATGGTGCCGAGCCTCTGTCACGGGCGATCACGGCACCGAGGACGACCACATATTGCTTGACCGAGATAGATGACCAAGGTAAGAAGGCAGGGAGTTCTGGCGTGATGCGCCGCAAGGGATAGACGGGCTGAGCGTTCGGCGCTGCCCAATATTACGGCCCCTTCATCGCGATCTGGACGCTGGTCTTCACCCCTGTCGTAATGACCAACTCTGTGAGCCATTGAAGGGCGCTCTTGATCGATGCGCCTATGGTGCCAGCTGTCGACGGTTTAGCTAACTCGGCCGCGAGGTCAGCCAATCTGGCCGACAATTCGTCCGACCTTCCTTTATAAACGTCTGCAAAGAACTTAATGGCGGCCGCGAACTCCTTGTCATTCTCTGCTTCGGGACCTGTAGGGGCCAGGCGTTGAAACCGGTCCAACATCTCCGCCACCGCTGCAGAGAGTGAAGAGTGCGAGCCGAGGCCGAGATCGCCATTTACGCGCAGGAAGTGGGACTCAGCGAACATTAGAGCATTCATATGGGAAATTATGACGCGGATTGCGCGCTCTTGTGCAGTTTCAAGGAACACGCCATTGTCCGACATTTGAACAACGACATTATTGCGTACGGTTGCCGGCGTTGGAGACGTGATGAATAAGGAACTACCGCCGCAATCTAACTGACGCCGATCGCGGCTCGGCTTAACGGACCTGCCGTTTGAGACACGAACATGGATCAAAGGACTGCCCAACGCGACATGCCTCCCGTATGTCTCGGCAGGCGGAAAATCGGCCAGTTCACGCTTTTTCGTGGTTGCCATGAGATAGGCACGACCGAGCAACTCTGCACATCTGGCCAGCTTCACATGGTTCTCTGCGCCATCCATTGACCGGACTATTATCGGAATATCAAGCACCGCTGCCGTAAGCTGGCCGATGCTATATGCAAATCCGTTCGTATTATAAATGACGTGGTCTTCGGTATCTTCGTCAACCATGAAGCCGTATTCAAATCTGCCGGCAAGTTTCCCATCGAAATATAGCCGCCTGAACCAGAGGTTGATCGGCATACCCGTGCGCCAACCCTCCTGACGGTAGACAAGTAGCTTCGGAAAGCGGGCAGTATTGTTGAAATCGGCGAATGCCCGCTCGCCGAGTAAGCCGAACCCTTGCGAAAGACGGGTAGCCATTTTGCCAAATCCCCGCACGAACGTTTCGCCAGGATCATCAGCTGTCCAGTCCGGAACTGGCAGGCGACCCAGCTGGCCCTTGACCATTGGACGAAGGTCGACAAATGGAAACTGAACCAGGACGAACATGCGAGCCCTCGGGATTTTCTGCCGCTATCGGAGACGAGCCGTTAAGTGTTGAGACGTGTTACGATAAAACCATCGAAGGCGCGGTAACTGCAATCGATCGTGGTGAGAAACCCCTCAAGGCGATTCCGGTCCTCACTTGTTGCGAAGATAACCTGTTGTCCAGTAATCTTGGCGACCGAAGGCGCTCAAGCAGGCGCTGGAAACTGATCTCGCGAGCGGCTTGCTGCCGAGGCTCATCGAAGACGATGAAGCCCGGGTGGTTTGTTTTGTCGGTCCGAGCCAGCTCCATCAATGCGAGATGGTAGGCCCATTTCAGCCGGATCGCATCGCTGGCCGATAGCTCAAATCCAATTTCGAAACCTTCTTTCTGCGGGCGAAAATTATCGGGTGCAATTTCGATTTCCCCAGCTGGGAAAGTGCTAAATCCATAACTTCCTGCTTGCTGCCGGATCAGTCTTGTCAGGCGATCCAGCTTAGCTTTGTCTTCAGGGCTCAACCGGTCTTCGGGAAGTTCGCGTCGCGCGGCAATGAGCTCCGCATGGCGTATGGCGAGGGATAATAGCGCTGCCTTGTGCTGTTCGAACCGCTGTTGCACATCCTCCAATGCCTCCAGGCGGGCTTCCCCGCGCAACCGTTCTTCGAGTATCGCAACTGATGGCGCGTAAGACGGAGACGTCAAATCGGCACGAAGCGCACGAAGGTGACTGTTGGTCTCATTGACCTCGGCCGTCGCCGCCGCGAGTCGACGATCAATGCTGACGATGGCTGCTTCGATACGCGCACCGAGTCGCAGAAAGATCGCCCGTTGCGACCTGATAAATTCAATGTTGTCCTCTACCGGCATCACTGCTGCGCTCGCCTGCTGGGCCAGAAGCGTGTCTTGGATCGGCTGTGCGCACGTCGGACAGTGATCCGGAGCGAACGTTTCAGTAAGTCTTGAACCGAAGTTTCTGAGCTTCTGGGCGTCAAGGTTCTTTTGGAGATCCTCCTCAAGCGCGGCGAGTCGTCGCCGGACCGAGGCTTGTTGCACAAGTTCTGCCTGGCGCGCGCGAAAGAGTGCGTTCCGTTTTGCGTTTGTTCCGCAGCCAGTTCCATGGCGCGATCAAGCTCTTCGGCTGCCGACTCGGAAATGTCTTCAACATCTGGAACCTCGGCACTACGCATTTCAGCAACACGACTTCGCAATGCCGACATTACCTCTTCCAGTGGACGCCATTCATCATGGTGTGGCGCAAGCAGGAAGGCTCCTTCGATATCCGAGGGCGAGAGTGTCGGGGCGATCGGGATGCCCTGGATACGGGCGTTGGCCAGCATGGCCACCGACTGCACCTCGGCGCGTTTGGCTGTCCAGGCCGAATTGCTTGCTGCCAGATCAAGTTCTAGCTTCTGCCGTCTAAGTTCCATCTCGTGCGTGTTCAAAGCCATCAGGAACTCAATAGCCCGCCGCCCTACGTCGCGGATCTGGAAGTAGTTCGGAAAAGCGGCGGGCATGGATGACCAGCCAGCCTTCTGCTCTACATACAGCAGGGGAAAGATTGTTTCCAGATACAATGTTGTTTCGTTGCCATCGAAGCGACGCGCTCGCGGGAGTTGCCAACCAATAAACTCAGCAAGAAACCGATGAAAACCGGCTTCCCGTTGCGCCGCGCCAGGATCATGCACGAAATAGTCACGCTGCTCGAACTGACCCGCAGGCATAGTCAGTTGCGGGCCTTGGAAGACCGTTAGAAGCCGCGAGTCTCCTGCGGATTTGAAGGGGCGACGGACCGTAATCACGCGGCCCTCCGCATTCTCTAATTCGACCGAGACCGATGACTCTAGGACGGGGTGCTCAATTCCGGTTGCGGGATCCTCCAGGTGGGATGTCATGACATAGGTGAGAGGGATTTCGCGGCGAGGGCTGAGCATCCGCTCAAGACCGAGCGCGTAAAGCAGCCCCTGCAAGCTGGTCGACTTGCCCATCGTGTTATCAGCCCACAGCACGTTAAGGCCCGGCTCAAAAGATATGTCCGCGCCAAAAGGGCCCGAGTTCGTCCCAGCCCTCAGACGCAGGTGTCGGATGCGAAGCGTCACAGCAGCCTCTCCATCCGCATCACCTTCTCAATGGCAGCCTCGGTCGCGCGGGGTGCGAGTGCCTCGAGGAACGCCCGTTCCTCCACCATCACCGAGTTCGCCAGAGGATATACGCTCAAGTGTCTTGTTGCCATCGTCTGTCAGCTTGACGTACCTGCCGTGCTCAAGCGCGACGAGGCCGGCGGCGGTGGCAAACGCTATCGCACGATTTAACCAAGGCTCGACCCGGACGACTAGATCTGCTGGGCTGAGATCGCCGGCAAACACGCGGATAACCTCCTCACGAGAGGCCCGCGTACGAGCCGAGTGGGCCATGAAGTGCAGCTTCTGCAAGCTGGCCCGTTTGGCCCGGCTTCGGCCGAGAATCAGGATGACGAGGGCTATGCCCCAAGCCAGGCGTAAATCACCAGGTACCGGTTCCGGCCGAGATGTCAGCTCAAATGGGCCGTCGAGAAGGATATCTAAAAAACTAGGCGGCATGGCCATACGGGGGAAAATCCAGCGGGCAGCGGAGCAGCCAGTCCACTATGGTGCCAAGGGCGATTTTCTGCGCGCTTTCGGCCGAGAAATTCGGGACGCTCAGCTTCAGTTCGTTCACAAGTGTTTCCATCTCGAATCGCAGGATCTCGTGTGCTGTGCCATGCGTCGGTTTGCCGAACAGAGATAGTTTGGCTGCGTGCCGCGAGATGACCCCGACGAGTTCTTCGTGTAGTTGGGGTGCGTCGCGTCGAAGTGTGTCCAATACATTATCTCGTTCGAGAAACCATCCAACAGATTGCTGAACCGCTTCGTTCAGCAGCGATACGTCATCAGAGCCTATTCGTTTGCGTAGTTTCGTCGACAAGGCCGTCACCAACGGGTTCCAAGCTTGCGTCCAGTTATCAATGTCTGCCTGTGTAGCTGGCTGAACCGGAATGGTTATGATCTGGCGCTGAGCTGCGCGGGCCTGTCGAGATGCCTTGTCGAAGTAATCGAGATCCTGGATCAGGACCTCGAAGTCGTCCGCTGCGTAGGGCAAGCGTTTTTGCCTGACCTGTGTCATCTTCGTCGTGAGGTGGATGTTTACCTGTCCGCTGTCGTGAATCGGGACGAGTAGGATCCAGCGGTTTATTTTGACGCCGGCGAAGAGTGCCATCAGTTCGGGCCGCGTGCAAAATTTGGTCAGATCTGTTGTTATCTTCGCTTTCTGCTTGTCCGCGCGATCCGCGACCTCACATGGTTCCTGCACCGCGTAACACTGATAGACCACGCGCTCCTGGAGACAGTAGTAATCTAAGCCGAAGTCTCCCTTGTGCCGCGCCGGAACCTTCATGACGTTAATGGCACCATGGCGGTCGTGCAAAAGACCATGCGAATAGTCTTCCCACTCGTTTGAGTCCCAGAATACGAGAAGCTCCGACATCTCAATCGAACCGCCTGGCTTGGGTTCGTGTGCAAAGCGTGGGCCAATTCGCGGATCCCCCCTGACCCGCAATCAGATCACAGGCGGAATCGCCTTCAGCGCTATGCCACGGACGCCCGGCAGGTGGCAAACCGAATGCCAATCAACGGGTGGTTGCGTAGCGGTTGCTGAATAGCGCTCGGCGGCCCATCGGCGTTACCATTCCAGACTAACTCCGCGCCACAGAGGCCCCGAAGATATCGACGTTATCCCGCCCTGAGCGCGAACACCAGTGCCCGTGATAATGCCTTAGGCGTTCGCTCCGTCGAGCGCTGGAACAACCTCCCGCGCCTCCGGACACTCTTGGAGCGGACGAGCAGCGCCAGGCGCTGCAGCCAGCGCCACGTTGGGGTTCGGATCGAACGCAAGGGCCCTGAAATAGTCGGCGCGCTCCGAGCAGGCCTATGCCTCCTACGGAAGACCAGTCAGCTGCGAAGTTCTGGTCGTGCCCGCGTTGACGCCCGTTTCTGGCGATTTGCGCCCGAGAAAGGATCATATAGGAAAGATTTCTTGACAAACCCTCCCCCGCCACGCTAGAACCGCCCCAACTTTCACCCACCCGGCGGCACATGACGAACCCAAAACCCAACACCACTCCGCTCAACCCCGCCGAGGTGTTCATGCACCTCATCATTACTTATCTAACACCGATGTTCCTCGCCACCGCCGGCGGCGACGTCCAATACGCCCGCATGGCCGCCACCGAAGCCGTCAAAGGCTACAGGGCCCGCGAACACGTCGATCTCCTCTACATCGCCCAGATCATCGCCTTCGGCCTCGCCATCCTCGATTCCCTCAACCGATCGATGGCCGACAATCTCTCCGTCACCCAGGTCCTCCGCCTGCGCAGCAACGCCACCAGCCTCAGCCGTGCCGCCGAACGCTGCCAACGGGTGCTGCGTGATGCCCCGCTGGACATCGACGCGTCGTATTATGACTCCGCGGACTTCGACCCTGAAGCCGAACGCCTGAACGAAGAAGCCGTCTTCGCCGACATCGCCGCCGCCGAGCAACGCCTCGCCGAGGTAATCGCCCCCGCCCGTACCCCGCAACGGCCGTCCAGCCCAACCCCGCACCCCACCCCCAGGGCCCGGAACCCGATGCAGGAAATCCTGCAGGCCGCTCGCAACCCGCAGCGCCGCACCCCGGACCCAACCTTCCCGCCGCCCAGAAAACTCAAATGACATCAGCCGGCCGGAAGCAAACCCTGATCCCTCCTGACCCGATCCGCACCGAATCGCCCGAGGAGGAAAACGAACGCCGCACTGCGTGGGCCACCGCCATGATCATCGCCGCACGCCGATCCACCGCCGATCTCACCAAAATGCCGCTGGCCGAGCGCCGAGCCGCCGTGTTGCGCGCGTCCGTCCTTAGCGAGGTCGCCCAAAAACTGCTTTCCGGCAAGCCAATGCCGCCAACGCTGCTCGATTCCGCACTCCGAGGCAGACGCCCGCGCCGCTGACGCTGCCCCCAACACGTTTCTTGCGAATTACAGACGACCCAAGACCGCGTCCGATCCCCGCGATCCAAGCGCCATCCGCCATTCGCGGATAAGTCTCGCGCCCCTGCCCCGATCAGCTCGCGCGCGCTTCCACTCCCAAATCGCGGCCCACTGGCCCAGCGCCGGACGGCCCTTCCCGCGGTAACCAATCCCTTCCCGCAAACGTCGTCCGCCAAAAAAATCCCCTCCCGCTTTAATCGCACGGCCAAATTCCGTCGTGACTTGATCACCCAGGCACAACCGCCGTCCTCAGCACCCAACCCGGGCGCGCTTTAACCGAACCCGGCCCGCGGCGGCTTGACCAGCTAACCCTTCCGCCCCAAACCCGATTGGCCCGATTATCGCCCCGCCCGGCCAACACAATCCGGCCACCGGGCCCCCCAAAGGCCCCAGATGTGACAAAACCTGCTCGGCAGGATATCAATGGCACAGGGGTCAGGGTCGAGCATCCACAACCGGCCGCCAAATTCGGCGCTGCAGGATGAGCAAACCATCCTTCGGAACAAGTGATGTCTCGGCCACGGCCCGCGGTGCCACAGTGTCGTCTGCTAATTACGAAGGTCGGGAGAACACCATGTCAGCAAGTCAATCGGCAACGTCCGGTCCCGTTACGCCGACGGGCCTCAATCATCTGGTCCTCAACGTCCGCGACATCGAGGAATCCCATCGATTCTGGACCGAGACCCTCGGTTTCAAACAGGTCGGCGAGCTGAAAGCCACGCCCCAGAGGCCCAACCCGGCGAAGATGCGCTTCTACAGCGGCGATCACGATGGCCGGATGAACCATCATGACATCGCCCTGATCGAGAACACTGCCCTTCCCGCCCCGCCCGCCGAATGGAGCATGAACGGGATGCCGATGGCGATCGCCCACATCGCCCTGTCGCTCCCGAACCGGGAGGCCTGGTTGCGCCAGCTCAAATACCTGCAAGACCGCGGGGTAAAGTTCAACCGCCGCGTCGAGCACGGCATGACCCACAGCCTCTACATCAATGACCCGAACGGCTATGGGATCGAGTTGCTCTACGAGCTGCCGCGCGACGTGTGGGAAGGCGACATCGACGCCGCCTTGAACTTCGCCGTGGCGGTGCCGACCGATGGCCCCGAGGCGTTGTCCGACCTCGAGGACGTCCCGGTCTTCCGCGCCCCCCAAACCGCGGCCGAATAAGGACCCCGTTCCATGCCCAAGCGCCAAAGCATCAACGCGCCGGTCGCTCGGCACGAGAACCCGATCCCCAACGCCAGCCGCATCGGCAACATCGTCATGTCGAGCGTCATCGGCGGCACCAACCCCGGCACCAGAGAACTGCCTCCCACGTTGGAACAGCAGGTGGCGAACGTCTTCGCCGCCTTGCGGAGCGACATCCAAGCCGCCGGCGGCACCGTCGATGACATCATCAAGGTAACGTTCTGGGTGAAGGATCCGGCCACCCAACGCGCCGCCCTGAACGCCGAGTGGCTCAAGATGTTCCCCGACGAAGCCGCCCGCCCCGCTCGGCATACGCTGCCGTTGCCTCCCGATAGCCGGGCCATGGTCCAGGCCGACTTCACCGCCGTTCTGTCCTGACCGGGACGGTGGGTATGCTCGACCAGACCACCATAGACACCATCGCCCGAGCCTATCACCGGGCCGAGAAGGAGCGGCAGCGGATCCGCCCACCCAGCGCTCAGTACCCCGGCTTCACGATCGAAGACGCCTACGCCGTGCAGCGCCGCTGGGTGGAGATCAAGGTCAGCGAGGGGAACCGGATCAAGGGCCATAAGATTGGCCTGACGTCGCGGGCGATGCAGCGCCAGGCCAACATCACGGAGCCCGACTACGGCGCGCTGATGGAGGACATGTTCTACTCGGACGGCGCCGAGATCCCGATGGCCCGCTTCATCCAGCCTAGGTTGGAGTGCGAGGTAGGCTTCGTCATCGGACGCCGGCTGAAAGGCCCCAACTGCACCATCTTCGACGTGCTCAGTGCAACCTACTACGTGGTCCCGACCGCCGAGATCGTCGACGGTCGCGCCCACCGGATCGACCCCGAAACCGACAAGCCCCGGACGGTGCTCGACAGTATAGCCGACAACGCCGGCAACGCCGCATTGATTGTCGGCGGCCGTCCGATGCGCCCCATGGACGTCGACCTGCGCTGGGTCGCCGCCCTTTGCTACCGCAACAACATCATCGAAGAGTCCGGCGTCGCTGCCGCGGTGCTAAACCATCCCGCCAACGGCGTTGCCTGGCTGGCCAACAAACTCGCCCCCTTCGACATCGCCCTGGAGCCCGGACAGTTCGTCCTCGGCGGGTCGTTCACCAGCGTGGTCGAAGCCCGCGCCGGCGACACCTTCCACGTTGACTACGGCCCATTCGGATCGATCTCCGCCCGGTTTGTCTAAACGGCGAACGATCGCCGACAAGCACGGCGACCCCTCAAAGAGGCCCAAATGGTAATGAAGTACGGCGTGGGACAACCGGTGCGGCGTTTCGAGGACCTCCGGCTGCTCACCGGGCGGGGCCGCTACCAGGACGACCTGACTCTGCCTCGACAGGCTTACGCCATCTTCGTGCGGTCGCCCCACGCCCACGCTCGGATCCGCTCGATCGACACAAAGACTGCCCTCGCCGCCCCGGGGGTGGTCGCAGTCTATACTGGCGCGGACTACGAGGCAGACGGGCTCGCCATGCCAAAGGCGATGATGCCGCGGAAGAAGGCGGACGGATCCCCGATGTTCGCCCCCCAACGGCCCGCGCTGGTCAGCGACCGAGCACGTTACGTTGGCGATCCAGTCGCGATGGTGATCGCCGAGACCCTCGAACAGGCCAAGGACGCCAGCGAGCTCGTCCAAGTCGACTACGACCCTTTGCCGTCAGTAACGTCGCTGGCGGAGGCGGCAGAACCTGGATCGCCGCGCGTATGGGATGAAAACCCGGACAACATCTCGCATAACTTCGAGCGAGGCGACCGAACCGCAACCGACGCCGCCTTCGCCCGGGCGGCGCATGTCGTGCGTCGTCGTTACGTCATCTCGCGGGTGCACGCCCAATACATGGAGCCTCGGGGCGCAATCGGCTCGTATGACAAGTTTGAAGACCGTTACACGCTGTATGCGGACGTCAACTATCCGCACCGGGTGCGCAACATGCTGGCAAACTCGGTCTTCCGGGTGCCGGAGAGCAAGGTGCGTGTGGTCTGCTATGATGTCGGCGGCGGCTTCGGTGCGAAGGGCTGGCAGTATGTCGATCATCGGCTGACGCTGTGGGCCGCGCGCAAACTGGAACGCCCGGTCAAGTGGAAATGCGAGCGTTCCGAGGTGATCCTCGCGGACGAGCACGGACGGGACAATATCGGCGAAATCGAGCTCGCGCTTGATAGCAATGGCAAGTTCCTCGGGCTGCGGCTCAGGATGTTGGCAAGTATCGGCGCGTATATCGCGTCGGATCGCCAGCTTCTCACCCCATTTGGCATGATCGTTACGGTATCCGGGGTGTATGACATTCCGACCGCCTACGTATCGATAGACGCTGTGCTGTCGAACACCAATCCGACCGCACCGTATCGCGGCGCCGGGCGCCCGGAAGCGATCTACCTGATGGAACGGATCATCGAAGTCGCGGCCCGCGAAATCGGCATGGACCCGATCGAGTTGCGGCGGCGAAACATCGTCGAGCCAAGCGCGATGCCTTATAGGGCTCCGCTGGGGCCGATCTATGATTGCGGCGAGTTCGCCAAAAACATGGAGATCGCGCTGGACGTCTCTGACTTTAGCGGATTTTGTGCTCGACAGGCTGCGTCGCGCGCCGAGGGAAAGTTGCGGGGTATCGCTCTCGCCAACGCAATTGAGCAGGCGGCGGGGCCGGTACCGGAATATGCCGAAATCCGATTTCAGCCGAGCGGTAGCGCGATGCTGTTGCTGGGAACCAAAACTCACGGACAGGGACACGAAACTTCGTTCAAGCAGATCCTGCACGAAAAGATCGGGATCGATCCGGCGGATGTGCACTTCATCGATGGCGACACCGACCGGGTGGCCTTCGGCATGGGATCGAATGGCTCGCGCTCGATGGTCGCGGGCGGCACGGCGGTGGTAATCGCCGCCAATAAAGTCATCGAGAAAGGCAAGAAGATCGCGGCGCAAATGATGGAAGCCGCAGTCGCCGACATCGAGTTTGACGATGCGAAGTTCTCGGTCGTCGGCACCGACCGCAGCGTGACGCTGAAACAGGTGGCAATCGCGGCGTTCCAGCCGGCTCGGCTGCCGAAGGGCTTGGAGCCGGGCTTGATTGAAAGCGCTACCTACGCCCCGGAGCGACCCACCTATCCGAATGGGTGCCACGTTTGCGAGGTCGAGGTCGATCCCGAGACAGGCGCTGTCGAACTGCTCAGCTACTTGGTGGTCGACGATGTCGGCACGGTGATCAACCCACTCACGTTGGCTGGACAAATACATGGGGGTGTGGCGCAAGGTGTGGGTCAAATACTGATGGAGCAAGTGGTCTACGAAAAGGAATCGGGCCAGTTGTTGACAGCGAGCTTTATGGATTACGCGATGCCGCGCGCCGACACGATGTGCAACGTCGCGATCCGCAGCAACCCGGTACCGACTGCAACGAATTTGCTCGGCGCGAAGGGCGCAGGTGAGGCCGGCTGCGTCGGCGCGCTTCCGGCAGTGATGATCGCCATTCTGAAAGCTCTTGAGCCACTGGGCGTACGCGAGCTCGACATGCCGGCGACCAGTGAGCGGATCTGGCAGGCCATACAGAAGGCGCGTGCGGAATCAGGCACTCGGTCCGAGGCCGCATGAGAACCGGGGCAGACTACAGGGAGGCACTGCGCGACGGGCGCCGGATCTGGGTCCTCGGCGAGGGTCGGATTGATGATGTTACGACCCATCCGGCAACGCGGCCAATGGTGGAAGAATACGTTACTTGGTATGATCGGCATTTCGATCCAGCGTGGCAGGATTTGCTGCTGACGCCGTGTGAGGGAGCGCGGGAACCTGTTGGTTACCTCGTGCCACGCAGTGCCGATGATCTGGCTCGGATGGGCCGGAGCTTCTCAGCAACAACCTTTCTCAGTGCGGGCAATATTACGCATACTCCAGCCTATGGCCAGATGATCGCCCTCGGCGTGCTGCACGCGGTTGGACAGTGCGGCGCGTCGGCCGCCGGTACTCAGAATGCCGAGGCGTATCGTGCGAAGATCGCGCGTACTGGCCGCTTTCTGACGTTCGCGTCTGGAGCGGCTACGATCGGTTATCGCATGCGTCCGGATCCGGTTGAACGCGCGGCGCTCAGGATCGTTCGGGAGGCCGATGCGGGTCTGGTGATCCGCGGTAAGATCGGCATGCACACGAGTCCCGCATACGCCGAGGATGTTTACATCGGGGCCAACAGCGGCATCGACTTTCAGGGCCATCGTGCGACGTTCGTGGTTGCGGTGAATGCGCCCGGTGTAACCGTTATCTGCCGGCGCCGATCAGCTCGGGAGGCGAACCCGTTCAGCGCGCCGCTCAGCGGCCGCTTCGACGAGCTCGACGGACAGATGTGGCTCGACGACGTGCTGATCCCGTGGGAGCATGTTTTCCTAACTGAGCCTTCGGCTGAACCGGTAGCGCGGTGGCTGTTTTGGCATCAGCTTTACTGTTGGCTGTCGAAAGCGGAGTTCACTCTTGGGCTCGCGTTTGCCTGCACGCACGCGATGGGGTTGGCTTCTCACGATGCAACCATCTATTACTTAATCGATCTGATCAATGACGTGCAGACGGTCCGCAGTTGTCTGGTCGCAACCGAGCTCGACCCGGTATTCACGCCGGAGGGGTTTTGCGCCCCAAACCACGCTCATCTTTCCGCCGGCAGTATAGCCATGCTCAAGGCTCGGCCGCTCATGGGCGAAATACTACGAGCACTACCCGGATCTTCGCTTGTCGTTGCTCCATCCGACCATGATCTAAATGATCCGGAGCTGGCGGCAGGCCTCGACGAGTCCTTTGGTGGAGGTGGCTATACTGCCCTGCAACGATCCGCGCTGCTCCAGATGGCGTGGGATCATGCCGGCTCCGCGCTCGACCATCGTGAATCGGTTTTCGAGTTGCACGCGAACGGCGGTTTGGGGGCATGGCGCAATCGGCTGCGGCGCAGCTACAATCGTTACGAAGAGCTGGCCAACGGCGTGATGCAGCAACTCGGGCTGCCAATGCCGCAAGTCGATCTGCGTTCAGTTCGCGAGGCGCCCATGATCGCGCGACGGCCGGTCACGCCCCCTACCCAGAAAGTTTGACAGGAGATTTCTATGGCTGAACTACTCCCGGAAACCAGAGACGCTCTCTTGAAGGTTCAGACGTCGACGTTGACGGGAGCATTGTACAAACGCGGCCTGCGCAACATGTTCATGCAGGACGTCAATCCATTGCGTATCGATCAGCCGCGTATGGTGGGAATCGCGTTTACCATGCGCTTCATTCCAGCGCGTGAAGACAAAAACGGTCCCGGCGTGCGGGGGCAGGCGGCCATGCAGCCTCGGGCGATGGAGGAGTGTCCGCCGGGTCATGTTCTTGTCATCGACTCGCGCGGCGACGCGCGGGCTGCCTCGGCCGGTGACCTCTACATCGGGCGGCTGAAGGCCCGTGGCTGCAGCGGGATTGTTACCGATGGCGGGCTGCGCGATTCCGAGGGCATTCTCCGTACCGGGCTGCCGGCCTATCTGAAGCGCCCGACTTCGCCACCAAGCCCGATCGTGCATTTTCCGATCGACCTCAATCTGCCGATCGGCTGCGGGGGCGTGGCAGTGTTCCCGGGCGACATCATCGTGGGCGATTGCGACGGCGTCGTCGTGGTTCCGGCCGACATGGTCGACGACATTGCCCAGGAGGCACTTGCGACGACGCTGTATGACGAGTTCGCCGAGGAAGAGGTCGCGCGTGGCCGGCCGCTGGCCGGACTGTTCCCCGCCGTGGGCGATGAAGCGAAGCGAGATTTCGAAGCATGGAAGAAGTCGCGCTCGGGCCACACGTGAGCAGTATGCTGGCTTACGAAGCCGGCATAAGACTTCAGGCGCATGGCGTGACGCGCCGCTTCGTCGTGGCGCCACAGTCGTAGCGGGCGTTACCTCGGATCATAAAGTCGCGGAAGGTTCTCTCGAAGGCACCAGGTTGGGGGCGTAGCGTCAAGGTTGCGTCATCTCATAGGTCGCAACTATTGGTGGCAGAGAACGCGGTGTCGCCGACCCCGATCTTGTTCACTAGACTGTATGCCGGTCGCCAAGGCCTTGCGCGCTTTTGACATTGCGCACATTCTGACTTGGTCAGGTGTATTGACGCAGTGTCGATCGTCTGCCCTCCAGGGGGTTTGCCATGGGCGAGCGTGTCTTCTGGCTTCCAACGATTGCCGTAATATTCGGTCTGCTGGGAACGGGAAATCCAGCGTTGGCGCGGGGTGGCGGCGGCGGGGGCGCTCACGGGATCGGTATTGGGCGATTTCCGGCGCGGGTGTCGCCGATTTTTAGGTCAGGAAGGATAGGAACGCCAGGCCTGCTCGCCGGCTCTCGCGGTGTTCGGAATGGTGTCTTCCGCCGTGGCGCCCCATTTCGCAATCCGGATTTGGCGGGGATTTGGCCGTATCCGTGGTGGCCCATCGATACGACGCAGGGATGGCCCATTGATACGATGCCGGCGGAGGTCGGGACTGCGGTCCCCTCCGAGCCGCAGGTTATCGTCATTTCAGGTTCAAACTATGCGCAAGGGCATATCGCGCCGCCGCCGGGAGACCCGCCGGACTACAGCTATGTCCCTGGTTGCCACGCCATTCCAAATGGGTATCACTGCGACGCACTTGGGCACGAGGCTCCGGGTCACTGATCGCCAGATGTCGTGCGTGGGTGACTATAGGCCACGGTGCCTCGCTAGAGATGCAATTCGATAAACGCTAAGGCGGCAACAAGTGTATGATAGGGGAGATCAAATTCAGACCTCGCCCAGTCGTCGAGGTGCAGGTTTCCGGAGTAGTCCCGCCATATGCACCAGCGGGGTGACTTTGATCCGGGTGGAGAGATTTCGAGAGCCTCCGGCACGAAGCGATGATCTGTCGCAACCTCCAGCCGAATAGCGGGCCGGTTCCTCACCCAGGCGAGAGCTGTCTGCAAATCCTCTAAATCAAAGGATAATCCTTCCAAAGGAGCGGGTTCGGTGGGTGCAGGGTCTTCCATGCGTCCTCACGTCATGTATGGGGTGGATAAATCGCAGCAAGCCACGTATTTAACTCTACAATAGTGATGGAGTGGGAACAAATATCCGAGATGTCGGTTACTGTGAGAGAAGGTCGATTGATTTGAGGAGGCTCACAAAGCCGTGAAATTGAACGCCGTTTTCCTTAGTAACGCGTATCGTTGGCCCCGCTACGGTATAACCGCTTGCGCCTCGATCTCGACTTTCAGTTCCGGAAGGACCAGAGCGGCGACCTCGACCAGAGTGGAGGCCGGGCGGTGCGGGCCAAAGTAGCGCTGCCGGATCGGATTGATTTTCGCGCGATCGGCAACATCGGTCAGGTAGACGGTCACCTTCACCACGTGCTCCGCGCCGGCCCCAACCGCCTTCAGGCAGGCGTCCATGTTGGTGATGGCGACCTCGAACTGTTCGACGACATCCTCCGGGATGCGGCCGTCGGAGGCGATGCCGACGGTGCCGGACACCCAGACGAGGTTGCCTGCCTTTGTGACGTGGCAATAATGGCTGACGGGCTTCGGTTGGCTGTCCAGCATCAGGCGTTCTATCGGCGGCATTTTGTTGCTCTCCCTTTACATCAGCCAGCAAGTCGCGGTCGAATAGCCGGCCCGTTCGGTCGGGGGAGCGGCATGGGTCGCGGTCTCTTCGGTGATCATGGCGGCGACGAGGTCGCGACGGTCGGCCCGCATGGCTGAATCGATGAGGATCTGACGGAACAGGTCGCGCTGGGCGTTGCTGCCGCCGAGCAAACGGATGCGATCGAGACGTGCCTCTAGCAGAGCAACGACGTGGGCGTGCTGGCCGCGCCGATGGGCCAGACCAGCCTCGCATGCCGGGATAACGACGTCGGCGATCGCTGCCGCGTCCCATCGGGATGGTTGCTGTGCCTGCTCGCGCAAGGCTGCCAGGAACCGCGCGGCGGCTTCGTCGCGTCCGGTGGCAGCGAGCGCCAGCATCAGATGCGGCGGGAGCAACAGGTAGGCGCTGTCGCCGATCCGAGCTTCGGCTTTGTCGGCGAGCTCCTGCCAGCGTGAGCCGATGTCGAGACCGAGTTGCTCGAGCCGCCACAGCAGGGCGGTGGCATTTTGCAGATCGTTGAACTGGTCCGGCGCGGCCTTGGTCATCGGCGCGTTCAGGTTGCGGATGTTTGCGTCATAGCTGGCGAGCACGGCGTCCCGTTCACCGAGGTCGAGCTGCATCAGCGCACGGTGCCACCACAGGTGGTGCACGAGATTGTTGCCGATCCGCCAGTAGCAGGTCTGCCGAGCGAGCCAATCATTGCCCTCGCGCGGGCGGCTCTCCGCTTCGAGGATGTGCGCCTTGACGTGGTGAGCGAAGAAATTCGTTGGGTCTATGGTATATGCGTTGTCGATCGCGCGCTCGGCGGCGGCGGTGTCGCCGGCTTCTTCGTGAGCGAAGGCCCAGACGGACTGGAAACAGTCGTAACCGGGGAGGTCGGGCGACCAGGCCGGGGCGAGGCGGTCGGCCTGTTCGAGCACGGCCTGGGTGTGGCCAAAGCGGAAATGCGTGGTGTCGCTGATACGCACCGCCAGCAGGTCGGTTGGGTCGGCATCGAGCAGATCGCGCCATACAGCGAATGCGTCCCCGAGCGCGCCGCGCTGCCAGGCGGAGAGTGCCGCGACGTGGCGTTGTTCGCGCGGTGTGGTCATGGGGGCGCCGGCCTCGGCGGAGGCGAGGCTATCGGCGATGAACGGGCGATGCGCTGGGTTGGCGCCGGCGAGCATCAGGTAACCCCTGATACAGTGCCCCATGACGAAGCCCGGATCGGCCGCAAGCGCCTGGTGCACAAGATCCATCGCGTCAGCATGGTATTTCAGGTAGTGCTCCACGGCGCCGTCGAACAGCGTGGCGGCTTGTTTACTGTCGGTGGAGAGATGCAGACCGCGTGCGTCGCGGATCATTCCTTGTTCCCCGTCTGCTGGACCTTCGGACGATGGCCTATCCTTGTGGTTCCTGCAACGGAGGTTGGGAGATCGGTAGGGTTGCGGCGCGTTCGGCAACCGAGTAGGAAGCGCCTCTTCGCTGCGGCCGGATGGGCGCGTAGCTCAGCGGTAGAGCATTCGCTTCACACGCGAGGGGTCACAGGTTCAATCCCTGTCGCGCCCACCATCCGACTTCGGCTGGTTGCGATCCGCGCCACGATGCCGCGAGCCACGGCGAAATTGTACCAGGCGTTCTTGCGACAAGGCGTGGCGTTTGACTGACGGCGACGCGTCCGTCATTCTGCCCTCGCTCGTAATGGTTCATGCTTGTATTGATAGGCTTTGTGCGTGCCCAGTCCCGAAAACAGGAGCGAACAGGTTGATGGGAGGATGTGGGCTGGGCGGCTTGTCGCGAGTAAAGCGGGCACGGACGCGACCCCTGGGCATATCGCAAGTCTTCGCGTGTATTCATCTCACCGCATTTGACTCGCGATGGAATGGCCGGGGGGTCGGATGACGCTCAGCGCGACCGACGTGACAATCCGTTTCGGCGGCGTGATCGCGGTGAACCAGATGGAGATCATGGTTCAGCCGGGCGAGATCGTTGGGCTGATCGGGCCGAATGGCGCCGGGAAGACCACCTTCATTAATTGCATCTGCGGCAGCTATCAGCCCTCCACCGGCTCGGTCCGGTGGAAGGACAAAGAGTTGCTGGGCCTGTCGCCCAACATCTTGCTGCGACTGGGGATCTCCCGAACGTTCCAGAATGTTGCCTCGCTGCACGACCTAACCGTCATGGACCTGGTGAAGCTCGGCGCGGGGATGAGCCGGCAGCGGCCCGGCTTTCGGCGACGGTTTGGGGCATCGAAGGCGTTGGAGGGGGAGCTGACAGAGACGCTGCTGAGTCCGTTGGGGTTGGAGCCGTATGCGCATCAACCGATTCAGACCCTGCCCTACGGGCGTCGGAAGGCCACCGATTTGGCCCGAGCGCTGGCGGCCAATCCGAAATTGCTGCTGCTGGACGAACCGGTCGCCGGCCTGACGACGCAGGAGGCAATGGCGATGGCTGGGGTAATTCGGAGAGTACGCGAGCAGCTCGGGTGTGCCGTGATGATGGTCGAGCACAAGATGGACGTCGTCTTGAATACCTGCGACCGCATCGTAGTCATGGCGGCAGGCAGCAAAATCTTCGAGGGGTCTGGCACCGAAGTGCAGTCGGATGCGGAAGTTCGGCGCGTTTATTTGGGTCAACCATGACCCTCGCGCTACAGCTTGTCATCTCGGGCGTAGCGACCGGCAGCATCTACGCGCTGGTGGCGATCGGCATCGTGCTGATCTACAAATGCTCAGGCGTCGTTAATTTCGCCCAGGGGGCATACGCCATGCTGGGCGGCTACGTGACGTTCATACTATTGAGCCTTCACGTCCCCTCGGTGGCGGCGGTGATCCTCGCGATGGTGGTCATGGCGGGATTTGGAGCGCTGACGGAGCGGCTGGTTTTGCGACCGATGCTAAAGGCGCCGGTGGTGGCGGTCATGATGGTGACCCTGGGGCTGCTGATCTTCATTCGCGCCTGCTGCCTGGTGATCTGGGGTCCGGACCAGATCGCGTTCCCGCAATTGTTTCCGGCGGGCGCCGTTCAAGCGGCCGGTATCTTCGTCACCTATAACTATATTGCCGCCGGGCTGTTGGCGGCACTGCTGAGTTTCGGGTTTCTCGCTTTCTACCGCTTCACGCCGATTGGGCTGATGCAGCGTTGCGCCGCAGACAATAGTCGCGCTGCGCTCGCCGTCGGCATCCATGTCAGCAACCAGGTATCGATCGCGTGGGCGATGTCCGCCGCGCTCGCCGGTTTGGCCGGCACACTGGTCGCGACGCTGACGGGATTGTCGCCGGGGCTGTCGGATGTAGGTATGCTGGCATTTCCGGTGATTGTTGTCGGCGGCTTGTCGAGTTTGGGGGGAGCCTTCGTTGCCGGGCTGTTGCTAGGCATCCTTCAGGCCTTTACCGATGGGCTGCTCACACCGGCGCTGGAGGGATTTCTGCGCGACCACACCACTGTGACCTCGGTCGGCGCGCTGCAGCAGGTCGTGCCGTATGCTCTGCTGGTGCTGATGTTGTTAGTGCGTCCGCAGGGCCTGTTCGGCCGCCGCGGCACCGAGCGGGTTTAGGCGATGACGCCGCGACGCTTGCTTATCGCTGTCGTTGCAGCCGTGGCGATGATGGCAGTCAGCCTCTTGCTCGGCCGCTACGGCGCTTATCTGATGCATGCGATCGCGATCGCTGCCATCGGGGCGTTGTCACTGAATTTGCTGATCGGGTACTGCGGACAGATCAGTTTCGCTCAAGGCGCATTGCTCGGGGTTGGCGCCTATGCCGCCGGGAATCTTGGCAACGCGGGCTGGGACGTGCTGGCGCTGGTCGGCGGCGGCATCGCCGGCTGCATCGCAAGTATGCTGATCGGCCTGCCGGCGCTGCGGTTGCGGGGCCTTTATTTCGCAATAGCGACGGTCGCGGCACAAACGATTCTTGAATACCTGTTCAAAACGATCGAGCCGCTGACCAACGGTATCTCCGGTCTGGTGATCCGCCGGCAGACGGTGTTCGGCTTCCCGGTCGCCTCTGACCAGGGAACCGCGGTCATCTCGATCGCCGTGCTGCTGCTGGTCTGGCTCGGGCTGGCGCAACTGATGCGCACCAATTTGGGCCGTGCATTCCTGGTTGTTCGGGAGAGCGAGATCGTCGCCAAGGGCATGGGGATCGATGTCCCTCGGACGAAGATGTGGGCATTCGCGATCAGTGGATTCATCGCGGGTATCGCGGGGGGATTGCTGGGGTTCGCCTCGCGGTTGGCCAGCCCTGAGACGTTCACGCTCGACCTCTCCGCCGACTACGTTGCCATGATCATCGTCGGCGGCCTTGGTTCGGCGGTGGGACCGATCATCGGGGCGGTGTTCGTCGTGCTGCTGCCGGAGGCAATACAGCGGGTAGGCGAGACGGCTGGGCTCGCCGACGTGTTGTCCGCGTTGCGCGAGATGGCGTTCGGCTTGCTCATTATCCTGTTTCTGGTGTTCGAGCCGCGCGGATTGGCGGCACTTGGTTTGCGTTGGCTACCCGGAGGACGCCGTGCACGGGGCGCGGCACAGGGCTCGCAATAATCCGGCTCGGACCGGGCAAAGGGAGGAAAGTCGTGCGAAAGTGGCTATTAGGATCCTTGTTGGCACTGACCGTTGGTGCCACGGCTCAAGCGAACGCGGCGCTGAACGTCTGCATTTGGGGTACGATCACCGGCCCCGACGCGCTGGTGAATGGGATGAGCTATGGCATCCGGGACTACCTTGAGTATCTGAATCAGACACAAGGCGGCATCGCAGGCAATAAGGTCAATACGCTTCTGCTTGATGGGCGCTACAAGCTTGACGAGGAACTGAAGATCTATCGCCGCTGTGTCGACGAGGAGGGCGCGGCCATCATCAGCGGCTGGTCCACCGGCGCGGTGAAGGCGCTGCGCGATCAGATCTCAGAGGACAAAGTGCCATATATCACGCAGTCCTTTTCCAGCGAGGTGCTCGATCCGGTCAAGCTGCCCTTCATCTTTATGGCCGGTCCGACCTATGAGCAGCAGATCATTATTGCGTTGCGTGATCTGGTTGCTAAGGGCGGCAAACGCGTCGCGCTGATGCATGCCGACAATGAGTATGGCCGCGCGCCAGTAAATGTCATCAAGCAGTCGGGCGTCATCGAGAAACTCGGCTTGCAGTTGGTCGATCAGGTCGAGTTCCGTTACGACGCGCAGGATCTGACGGCGCAGATGTTGCGCATCAAGGCGACGAACCCTGATCTGGTGTATATTCAGTCCTCGGCGCCTCAGGCTCTTGTGGCGCTGCGCGACGCTGCGAAGATCGGTCTGCCGGCGAAGTTGTTCATAGGCAATATGTACAACATCAGCCCGGCGATCCCGGAGCAGCTTGGACCCGCCGCTGAGGGGTTCCGAGCGATCCAGATCTACAATGCGTTTGGGTCCGATATCCCGGCGATGAAGCAGATCGATACTTTCCGTGAAAAGAACAAGATTGCGAAGCAAGATGTGTATTATATGAAGGGCTGGCTCGAGGGGATCGTTATAGCGTCGGCCCTTGACGTCGTGATCAAGAAGAATGGCGGCAAGGTTCCAGACGACATCAAGGCCTTCCGCTTGGCCGTGCGCGATGCCACCGAGGGGCTCAAGGGACTTGATGACGGCGGCATCACGCCACCGCTGGACTTCGCGGGTCATCAAGGTTCGACGGTAGCGCGGATTGCCGAGATCAAAGTCGGAAAGTATGTTTCTGCCGGTGAATGGATTGACGCTCGTTGAGCGAGGAGTTGCAAAGCGGTGGCGCTACTCGAGGTCAACGACGTTTCGGTGGTCTATGATTTGGCGATTGTTGCACTTCAGCACGTGAGCATGACGATCGAGCAGGGCGGCATCACCGCCCTGCTCGGACCCAACGGCGCGGGCAAGACGACACTGATGAAGGCCGTGACAGGGATGTTGCCATTCGAACTCGGTGATATCGTCGGCGGCCGGATCGTCTTCGAGGGTCGATCACTGATCGGGTCCCATCCGGCCACCATCACCCGTCGTGGCATCGCGCTGGTGCAGGACGGCCGGCAGTGCTTTCGCGAGTTGACGATTCAGGAGAACCTCAAGGCTGCCTCGCTGATAAGCCGGGCCGGGGCGCGCGAGCGCATGCAACTGGTGTTTGATTACTTTCCGTTCCTGCGGGAGATGCAACATCGGCAGGCGGGTGTGCTCTCGGGCGGGCAGTTGCAGATGCTGGTGATCGGAATGGCCCTGATGGGCGGACCTCGGCTGCTCCTGTTGGATGAGCCAAGCCTCGGCCTGTCGCCCGTCATGGTGCAGTCGGTTTTCGATGTTATCGAACGGGTGCGGGGGGAATTGGCCACCACGGTCGTGGTCGCCGAGCAAACAGTGCCTCGATTGTTGAAGATCGCAACGGACGTATATGTGCTGTCCCGGGGTAGCACGGCGTTACACGCGTCGCCGGATGCGATGGACGAGGCGACTCTGCAACGGCTCTATTTAAGTTAAGCAGGGGATGATCTGAGACGAGATCTTTCACCAATCTCGGATCGCGCACGTGAGGTCGAGACGGGACGTAAATAATTGCGGGGGGCTGCTTGTCGTGGCCTGGGCAGATGCCCATCTGACCGGCAACCGCTTTTGGAGTGGGGCAAGCCGATGATGCGGCGCGAAGGTGGGGCGATGGACATAAGAACAGCAGCGAGCATCGCGCTGGTCCTGTTTACTTGTTATTCAGCGTGGCTGACGTCCATCATATTTTGTGCAACCAACGGTCATCGCCCACTCATGATCGCGGGCGCCACCTTTTTTCCGGTCGGGATCGTGCACGGTGTCGGCATCTGGTTCGGCGGCTGGTAGCGGACGACTGCTCCCTGGCAACTGGCTGCGGAACTCGGGCGGGGTGCCCGATACGGTTAATGCTCTCCGGCCGTGTCCGCGGGGGGCAGACCGACCGGCCGGACGCCCCCTTTCCCGCAGGGGATGAAGCGTTCGGTCGGCATCCACCAAACCTCGTCTGGCCGCAGCTGATCGATCCATTTCCAGTCGAAGCGGCAAAAACTGTGGTGCAGCCAAACAACGCGGCCGGTGTTCTGCAACAGCATCGACAAGAAGAAGTCCCCGGTGAATGAGTTACCGATGATCATGATCGTCGGCCCGGAGCGGTCGCTGGTGGCCAGGGCAGTTGTATTTTCTGTGACTTTATCCAAGGCCTCCCGCTTTCCAGGCGGCAATGCCGACAGGCGGTCGGTTTCCTTCATGTTGTCTGCGGTTCCGAGCATCCGGGCAAGATCGCCGCCCACGATCGATTCAGGTGCTCCTAGCACGCGCGCCGGATCAAGTTTCCAGTCCGGATGGGAATCAGCTTGGACGATCACATTGAAGGCGGTCACCGCACCGAGTGCCGTCCAATGGGTATCGTTCATACGGTAGACTTTGCCGTCGGCTTTCGCTGCGATGAGGGCAGGCCGCAGGTCGATTGCCGGAACGCCCCGCGCCGCCAGATCGTCCAGGAATACATCATACTCCGTGCGCTGTCCTCGATTCCTCGCCCACAACGGAAGCTGGTTCGCGTAGATGGTCGCGGCATTGGGCGGGGACGCGACAAGCAACCGGGTGCCGTGAGCGGCCAGCAGGGTGTGCATCCTCGCCAGAAGATCCGCGGTTTGCGCGACCTGTTCGTCGCGCCGGAGCAAACCCGCACTTTGCTGCACCATTTGATCGCCGCGGAAAAACATCCGCCCGTTCGATCCGGCCAAAACCATTGGGTTGCCGGTTTGAAATGGGGCGCGGCTCATGATGTAGCCGTAAGCGCGGAGGAAGATCTGGCGCAAACCGAAGTGATCGCGCAAATAGGCATCCGTTTGTCTTGGGAAATTGCCCCATGCGGCGAAGTCTTCGGGAAATGCCGGCGTCGGCGCCAGCGACCGGGCTTCGATGCTCGATACGGGCTTGCCGCCGGATGTCAGGGCGCCCACAAGCAATGGCAAGGCAAGCAAGAACGCTGAAAGCGGGGCCCAGTATCGGCGGTAGTGACGCAACATGTGCGGTCAGAACTGCCAGTAGCCCGCAGCGACGGGACGATGCGCTACGGTTGGTTTACGGGGGAGCATTCCTTGCCTCGCGCGCGTTCGCAATCGCCGCCTCCAGCCGGTCTCCCTTAGGATCATTGCTGCCTGGTCGCCGGGAGCGGCGGCATGCCGACCGGACGGGCACCCTTCCCACAGACAATGAAGCGTTCGGTCGGCATCCACCAAACCTCGTCCGGCCGAAGTTGGTCGATCCATTTCCAGTCGAAGCGACAGACATTGTTAAGCAGCCAGACAACGCGCCCAGTATCCTGCAGGAGCATAGGGACAAAGAAGCCTTCGGTGAATGAATCGCCGATGATCATGATCGTCGGTCCCGAGCGGTCGCTTGTGCTCAAGGCCGTGGTAAATTGCTTGCCATTGTCTAGCGGTTCGCGTTTTCCGGACGGCACGGCCAACGACCGGTCTGTTTCCTTCACCTCGTCCGCCGTTCCCAGCAACCGGGCAAGATCGCCGCCTAAGATCGTTTCCGGCGCTCCGAGCACGCGGGCGGGGTCAAGTTTCCAGTCCGGGCGGGAATCGGCTTCGACGATGGTATTGAAGGCGGTCACCGCACCGAACGCGGTCCAGTGGGTATCGTGCATATGGTAGACTTTCCCCTCGGCTCTTGCTGCGATGAGGGCAGGTCGCAGGTCGACCGCCGGAACACCCCGCGCTGCCAAATCGTCGAGCAGTACATCATATTCCGTTCGTTGCCCTCGATTTCTCGCCCACAACGGCAACTGGTCCGGGTAGATGGTTGCGGAATTGGGCGGTGACGCGACAAGCAACCGGGCGCCGCGAGCGGCCAGCAGAGTGTGCATCGTCCCCAGAAGATCAGCGGTCTCGGCCACCTGTTCATCGCGCCGGATCAAGCCCGCGCTCAGCTGCAGCATTTGATCGGCGCGAAGGAACATCCACCCATTCGAGCCGGCCAGAACCAATGGCTTGCCGGTTTGCAACGGCGCGCGGCTCATGATGAAGCCGTATGCCTGGAGGAAGATACGGCGCAAACCGAAATGATCCCGCAAATAGGCGTCCGTCTGTCTAGGAAGGGTGCGCCACGCGGTGAAGTCCTCGGGGATTGCAGGCGGGGGCGCCAACGATCTTGCCTCGATGCTTGACACGGACTTGCCGCCGGATGTCAGGACGCCAACAAGCAATGGCAAGCCAAGCAATAACGCTGAAAGGGGTGCCCAGTATCGGCGGTAGTGACGCAACATGTGTGGTCAAAACCGGAAGTATAGAAACGGACTGTAGGTGCCGGCGGCGACAAAGATCATCGCCAAAATCAGCAGCCCGAAAGTCCAAACAGTGTCGGCGGATGCCGTCAGGCTCGGTGGTAACTTCGGCAAGCGCACCCACCGTGGCAGCACGGCCAATGCTGAACCCGTCAACAGAAGCACAGAAAGGCCGGTACTGAGGGTAGCGTGCATGTCGAGGCTCATCGCCCCCAATCCGTGTCTTCCGATCAACCCGGCGTAGATCACCCGAGCGGTTTGCAAATCGCGCGATCGGAACAGCACCCATCCGCCCATTACCGCAAGTTGGGTGTAGGCCCAGCGGGCGGGCAAAGGAAGCCAAGCCAGGAGGAGCGAGAAACGCAGGCGTTCCAGCACCAGAAAGCCCCCGTGCCACGCGCCCCACACGACAAAAGTCCAGTTCGCTCCGTGCCACAACCCGCACAGGATGAAGACCGTGAGCAGGTTCCGATAGGTTCGCACTACGCCGAAGCGGTTGCCGCCGAGCGGGATGTACAGGTAGTCTCGCAACCAGGCCGAGAGCGACATGTGCCAGCGGCGCCAGAACTCCGTAATCGAGAGAGAGGAATACGGCAGGCGGAAATTGCGCGGGAAGGTGAAACCCAGCACCAAGCCCAGTCCGATCGCCATGTTGGAATACCCGGCGAAGTCGTAATAAATCTGGATCGTGTAGGCGAGCAGCCCGGTCCAAGCCTCTGCCATCGAGGGCAGCGGCGTGCGATCAAAGACCACCTCGACGAGTTGCGCCAGCGGGTCGGCGATCAGGACCTTCTGTGCCAGACCGACAATGAAGATTCGGGCACCCGCCGAAGCTCGGGACAGGGTATGGCGCCGCGCTTGCAGTTGGCGGGCCACTGTTTTGTAGCGGACAATCGGTCCGGCCACGAGCTGCGGGAACAGTGAGATATAGAGCGCGACCTGGACGGGATCTCGATTCGCCCGGAAGCGCCGCCGGTAGACGTCGATGATGTACGACAGGCTGTGGAAGGTAAAAAAGGATATTCCGAGGGGCAGCGGAATGTCCGGCAGGTTCACCGCGGTGCCGAAGGGCCGCAGCAAAACGTCGAGGTTCGCGGCGAGGAAATTGGCATATTTGAAGGTTGCCAACAGCGACAGGTTGGCCGAGACGGCGATGCCAAGCGCCATGCCGCGGGCGGTTCCCCTGCAGGCGTCGATCACCACCGCCGCAAAGGTATTGAGGGCGATGGAGGCAAGCAGCACCAACACAAACCACGGCTCACCCCACCCATAGAACAACAACGAGCACAGCAGGGTGACGAGGTTCTTTCCTCGGATCGATGGCGTTACGAAGTAAAGGGCCAAGAAGACCGGTAGGAAGAAGAACAGGAAGGGAATTGAGGAGAAGACCACCGGTGATAAAGGCGGCAGATTTGGGTGCCGGGTCAAGCCGTCTAGGCGGCCAAGACAGAGCGTGAACGTGCCGGCAGTTTGGATGTTAGTGCATCAAGTAGCCCGAGCCGGACGGGCTGGAATGACAATAGCGCCACTCAGGCGCGTAGATGAGCCGCTTCATGCCCGGGGTAGCAATTACTTCGTGGCGACAACCTTGAGTTGCCAGTCGAGTTTACTCATCTGAAGGGCCCTGCGGCGGGCTTTCTGAAATGCAGGACCTGGCTGAGGTATCTCTTGCCCGGGCACCAGCCGGCATTCGCCTGGACGGCTGGCGAAGCTTCCTACGGGCCGAATGCAGGCCACACGATCAGCGCGGCACGGAAATCGAGGTAGCCCATCACCCGGTCCAGCGGATCGGCAAACCCGTGATAGGGTGCCTCAGCGAACAATCCGCCGGTCGTCATCGACCAATGCGCCGCCGCCGCGACAGCGAGATCTTCCTTGCTTCTGAAGTGGTGGAAGAACGCGCCCTTGGTGACGCAGGCCGCTGCGCAAAGCTCATCCACCGAAGTCGCGTGATAGCCCGTTTCCCGAATGATCCGCAGAGCCGCGCTCAACAGACGGTTTCGCGCCGTCTCGGGCTTACTGACAGGCTCTTCCGACGTCCTCATGCCCTGATCATACCGACCGGTCGGCGCTACCATCAACCCACGATGGCGTGATCCGGTTGATCTCCAAGCCGTTCCGCCGCACGCTGCGAAAACACCGGGCTTAGTCTCGCGCGATATGGCCCGGATTTTGCCCCGCCAGTTGCGTCGGAGACCGCCACACGATGTCCCAAGCCGCCGCCGATCCGCGCCTGGTCGCCCCCCGAGCCGCTCCGAGGCGTCGCATGCGGCTGTCCTGGTCCGACCCAGTATTTCGAGCGGTGGTCTGGCAGATCGTCATCGTCGGCATCGTTGCTGCGATCGCCTGGTATCTGATCCGTAACACTTCGGCGAACCTCGCCGCTCGCCGCATCGCCACCGGCTTCGGTTTTCTGTCGCGTGTCGCCGGCATACCGATCGGCGACTTGATGCTCCCCTACAATCCGGCGACCGATACGTTCGCCACCGCTCTGCTGATCGGGATCCTGAACACACTGAAAGTCGCCATCATCGGCGTCGTCCTCGCCACCATCCTCGGCACGCTGATCGGCATCGGCCGCTTATCGAAAAACTGGCTGCTGTCGAAGATCACCGCATTCTACGTCGAAACCCTCCGCGACATCCCGTTACTGCTCCAACTGCTGTTCTGGTATGTCGTCCTCCAAGGCCTGCCCCCTCCCAAACAAGCCTGGCAGCTCGGCGGCATCGCCTTCCTCTCAAACCGAGGCATGAAGCTCCCGCTGTTGGACTGGCAGCCAGCCCATACCTGGGCCATCCTCGCCCTGATCGTGGGCGTCGTCATCACCACGCTCTGGCATCGCCGAGCCCGCCGCCACCAAGAAGCCACCGGCATCCGTCCCGCCGTCTGGCCGATTGCTCTGGCTGCCCTCGTCGCGCTGCCCGTCATCGTATGGGCCGCCCTCGGCGCACCCTTCCAGTTGGACCGACCCACCCTGCACGGCTTTAACTTCCAGGGCGGCACCACGCTCAGCCCCGAGTACTTCGCCCTCATGCTCGGTCTGGTGACCTACACCGCGTCCTACATCGCCGAGATCGTCCGCTCCGGCATCCAGGCCATCCCGGCAGGCCAATGGGAAGCCGCCAACGCGCTCGGGCTCCGCCACAGCGCCGTCCTGAGCCAGATCATTCTGCCCCAGGCCCTTCGCGTGATCATCCCGCCGATGACCAGCCAATACCTGAACCTGACCAAGAACAGCTCTCTCGCCGTCGCCATCGGCTTTCAGGACATCGTCTCCATCGCCAATACCACACTGAACCAGACCGGCCAGGCGATCGAGGGCATCGCCATCATCATGGCCGTCTACCTGACCATCAGTCTCTCGATCAGCCTGTTCATGAACTGGTACAACGCGCACATCGCGCTGGTGGAACGCTGACATGAGCCAAGCCACGGCCACCGCCGACCACATCCCCACCGAAGCCCGAGCGCAGGCGGCAGTCGCCTCGATCGGCCCTTGGGCCTGGGCACGCGCCAACCTGTTCGGGTCCTGGTGGTCCACCGCCGTCACTCTGGCGCTGGGCTACCTCATCGTCCGAGCCCTGATCACCCTGTTCGCTTGGGGCATCGTCAACGCCGTCTGGACCGTGCCCTACAGCAACACGGGCATCGCCGACACGGGGATCTGCCATAACCGCCAGGGTGTGGGCGCCTGCTGGGCAGTTCTGCACGACAAATATCGGCTGATCCTGTTCGGTCGCTACCCCTACGACGAGCAATGGCGCCCCGCCGTCGTCGTCCTGCTGTTCATCGGCCTCTACATCGTCTCCGGGATGCGCCGTTTTTGGCGCAAGGAATTGGCCCTGATCTGGGTCATGACCTTGGCCGCCGTCGGCGTCCTGATGTGGGGCGGCATCCTCGGCCTTCCGCTGGTAACCGAGGACTACTGGGGCGGCCTGCCGATCACCCTGATCCTGGCCACCTTCGGCGCCGCCTTCTCCTTCCCGCTGGCCGTCCTCGTCGCCTTCGGCCGCCGCTCCACTAAGCTACCCGCCGTCAGGATGCTATGCGTCCTGTACGTGGAGCTTATCCGCGGCGTCCCTCTGATCGCCGTCCTGTTCATGGCCAGCGTCATGTTCCCGCTGTTCATGCCAGCCGGCGTCAACATCGACAAACTGCTGCGGGCGCAGATCGCTTTCATCCTGTTCGCCGGCGCCTACCTGGCCGAGGTCATCCGCGGCGGCCTCCAAGCCCTTCCCAAAGGCCAAGCCGAGGCCGCCGACGCGCTCGGTCTGAGCTACTGGAAAAAGACCGGCTTCATCATCCTGCCTCAGGCCCTCCGCCTAGTCATTCCTCCCCTGGTCAATACCTTCATTGGTTTCTTCAAGGATACTAGCCTGGTGATGATCATCGGCCTGTTCGACTTCCTCACCATGGGTAAGGTCGCCCTCAGTGACCCACCCTGGCAGAGTTTCTCCACCGAAGTCTATATCGGGCTCGCCGCAGTGTACATCGCGTTTTGTTTCGCCATGTCGAAATACAGCCGAAGCCTGGAGCGTGACCTCAACCAAGCCCGCGCCCGCTGACAAGGACCGATCACATGAGCGCAGCTATGCAGACCGACCTGTCGGGACCGCCGGCGATCGTGCTGGACAAGGTCAACAAATGGTACGGGGCGATGCACGTCCTGCGCGACGTGACGCTGACCGTCGCGGAGAAAGAACGAGTTGTCGTCTGCGGACCCTCCGGCTCCGGCAAATCCACCATGATCCGCTGCATCAATCGCCTGGAGACACATCAGGAGGGCCGTATCGTCGTCGACGGCACCGAACTGACCGACGATTTGCGAGCCCTGGACACCATCCGCCGCGAGGTCGGCATGGTCTTCCAGTCCTTCAACCTGTTCCCCCACCTAACGATCCTGGAAAATTGCACGTTGGCCCCGATCTGGGTCCGTAAAATGCCAAAAGCCGAGGCCGAAGCACTCGCCATGGGTTACCTGGAGCGGGTCAAAATCCCGGAACAGGCCAGGAAATACCCAGGCCAACTCTCCGGTGGCCAGCAGCAGCGCGTCGCCATCGCTCGGGCGCTCTGCATGAAGCCAAAAATCATGCTGTTCGACGAGCCGACATCGGCGCTGGACCCTGAAATGATCAAGGAAGTGCTCGACACCATGATCGGCCTGGCCGACGACGGCATGACCATGGTCTGCGTGACCCACGAGATGGGGTTCGCCAGGCAGGTCGCCCACCGCGTGGTGTTCATGGACCGCGGCGAGATTGTGGAGAGCGGCCCGCCGAACGAGTTGTTCGAGAATCCGAGGACGGATCGGTTGAAGCTGTTTCTGAGCCAAATCTTGAGGGGGCATTGAAGCATGTGAGCGAATAGGCATGTCGGGGCGGCCACGACGAATTAGTTTCCCTTTTTGAGAAGCACGAAAGCTGGGTTCAACCAACGCCAAAGCATCCCGCCGACCAAGGGATTATAATTCCCGCAGTCCGAATAACACAACACCATGATTTCGTTGCCAAAAAAGAGACTAGCATCGTGAGACCTGCCGATGTAGGCACCCAATAGGCACACCGGCATTTGTGGCATTCACCTCACAGCCAATCACGCACGACGCCATGATCGGAAAATAAACCGCCCCGCGAAACGGATCGCGCCTAGCGGAAGAGCGGCTTGAACCCCAATTCCTTCAACCCTTGACGTTCCCGGGATGTCACGTGTTCTGGATCAGGCACACGGATCGTCATGAACTCTTTTGGCATATTGTCGGTTTCCAGTTCATGGAGCCGTCGTTCGAGGAACAGAAACGTTTCAAAACGCTCCGTTCGCGGGGTTTCACGTTCCGCTTTGCGAAACTTAATAGCCCACTGTGTGTTCATTTGCCTGTCCTTCAACGCGCCTATTCGTTCGACTCGGGCGGTGCTGACGATCATTGCCTATAAACCCATCTAAATGCAACAAAAACGACCCAGAATGCGAAACCCATAGGAGCGTAACGTACTAAAGGAGGCCCTGTTATGAGTTGCTTGGCTCCATACCCTATCAACGCACCCGACACTATCGACATGGTGTCGGTCGCAGTATTGAGGCGACGTTCCATTTTTTTTGTCTTGGTCGAGAGGCTCGCCATTTGGATTAGAAGGCTTTGAATCACAGGATTTCGTTGTTTTGACTGGCTCATGTACAATGCGAATCGACGAGACTAGAGGTCGCGGAGCCTAGGAGTGAAATAAGTTGCGGGAAACTCCTCGTTCGCATGCGATACCGACGTGATTGCATCATCGCTGCTTTTCTTGAATGTCGATCGGATGGGCTTCCGCGCTGCAACGGATTTAATCGCGCTGCCGCTGGGAGCTCCTATTGTGGATCATCGGCTCCTTCAGCTATCTAGGCGAGATGCTTCAAAATGAGCAGCCGTCGCTAGTTGCGAGAGCCTTCCGCCATCATCTGCTGGGATCGCACGGCTTTCTTGATTTTGATTCCCAATACCCACGCGCACCAAGCGGTTTGAAGCGAGCCGATTACTTTATATGCAGCCCGCGAATTCTGATTGAACAAAAGGACATACGGACGAAGAAACTCAAATCGATCGGGCGGAAGCTTGAAGACATACTAGCCTGACTTATTCAACGAATTTATCGGGATCACGCCAAAAGTGCGTAGGGTATAGTTGTCCTACGCACTGTTTTCAGCACGAATTCAGAACGGAATGCCAGGCGTTGAGGTTTTTGAACGTTGCGCTTGCAGGGGCACACGCCCCACGGGTCATGGTCCGGCGGGTTGGAAGCTCCGCACTAAGCCACCGAACAGTTCGGCTTCTGGGCAAGCTGCCGCCAAGGCAATGCGCACCCGCGTCGCGGTTTCACTGATCCGTGCGGCGATTTTGATCAGGCGCATCTGCAGGGTTTTGAATTCTGCGGTGGCGAGTGGCTGCAGCTTGGGGATTCTGCCACGGACTTTCAGCAGCAGCCAGTAAGCGCCAGTGTACAACACCAGGCGGACTTGATTGGCCAGTGGTGAGCGGCAACTGGTGCGGTCGGAGGCAAGCTGCGTCTTGTGCAGCTTGATGAAATTCTCCATCCGGCCGCGCGCGCAGTACAGTGTCTCGTAGAGCCATTCCGCATTGCCGCCGACCAGGTTGGTCACGACGTAGCGGATGTCGAGACCTTTTGGCGTTGCCTCGATGCGCGCGGCGGCGCGCCGCTGGCATCGCCAAAACTTGGCACCGTATTTGATTTCGGGGTGCCGACGCACCGCGTTGGCCTGCGCCTCGGCGCGGCGCAACCAGCCCGCATCAACGGGCGGTTCGGCACGACGCAGTGCAACCAGCTTCGCCTGCGCTTCAGCACGCTGCGCGCGCACCGCGTCGGCGAGCGGTTCCACCATTTGCTCGAGCACGACGTTGCTGGACAGACCGAAGATGTAGCGCAGGCCGTTGGCCTCGCACCACGTCATCACCTCATGGCGACCGTAATGACAATCGCCACGAATGGTGATGCGCGTGTGCGGCCAGTGGCGCCGGATACGCCGCACCATGCGCCGCACATGGCCGCGGATCTCCTCGCCGCTCGGCGTCTTGCCTGGGCGCAACAAAACCACCACCGGACGGGCATTGGCGGCGTCATAAACGTGGATTGGCAGAAAACAGCGCTCATCGTAATGAGCATGAAACAACGCCAGTTGCTGATTACCGTGCACAACGTCGCAGGTGTCGTCGATGTCGAAGGTAACCGCAGCCGGCGGGCGGTCATAGCTGCGGCAATACAGGTCGATCATGGCGTATGTCATGCGCATCACCTCGCGCTGGGTTGGCGCGTTCTCCCATCGCGACACCGTCGGCTGTGAACACAGGTCATCGCCACCGTCCGGCAGGCGACCACAGGCCACTTTGAACCCGGGGTCAGTGCGCAGAAAATCCAGGTCGTCGCCATCTTCGTAGCCGCAGGCGATCGCCAGTATTCGTGCCCGCAGGATGTCGGTGACGCAGTGCGTCACGTAGAGTGGGTTGCGCGGGTCCGAGATCAATGGCGGGAAAGCCGAACGGCGGGGGGTTTTTGGGGCCAAACGGTGCGGACATAGCGAAACTCGCGGCGATCCGGTGGACGGGGCGGTCGTGACACCGGATCTATGCGTGGATTCAATGCGTTGTACAATTGCGGTTTGCGAATCGCTGCTATGCGCTGAATAAGACAGGTTAGCAGTGATGGCCTGACAGATATGCTCCGAGTCGTGGCAAAGCCCACCGATCAGTCACAGGACAGCCCACGCGAGGTCTCAGAATCGTCCCGGCGTGTGTTTGCCTACGTTGCGGTATTGGTGATCGTAGTAATTGGACTCAACGCAAGAGCGATCTCCGATTTGGCAACCCGTCTGGCTCCTAAACTTCCCACCGTCACAACCTCCTAGACTTGATAAGCTTTGTATTGATCACTCTCAAGCTATTTACTGTCGATGTTAGGAATAACCTTCTCCGTGCTTACATCCAAACGCTGCAAGGTTACACCTTTGGGAAAATCCATTTTCCCACAATACTATCATGTACACAATAGGGGCTTGCTCTTATTGTGCACGTTCTCACTGTTTCCATTATTTCTGTTGTATTTTAATGATATAAACTACTCCAAGTTGCTGGAGATCATCGCTATGTCTTCCCAGTTGGCGAAGTCAACCAAGTTATTCGACGGTGCATTTTTTCGATTACATTGGCCAACATTTAGTAAAGAGCCACTCGGTAATTACCGCGATGTGGCCCTTCCTCGCATCGGTCATGATCGTGTATGTCGTCTTCACGATCTCCGTCATCCTTCTCAGCGCACTCGCCAAACCCACTCGAGAGGCTAGGACAGATTAGCCGACACGCTTCTTCGTTGGGGACTCGTTGTGTTCATCTATTCGCGCGCCCTGTCAATGATGGGCTAGAAAATGGGGCAGCACTGCCCTTAACAATCTTTCATGCATCCACATGCATTGGGTCGATAGGTCCCTTCAACGAACGCTTGAGCGCGTATTAACTCGCAAGGCGGTCGGCCCAACCCATCGGGTATTCTCAATGTCCAATAGTAAGGCCACAACATCCCCACGGGATATTTGGCGCTTCTTGCTCGGTTCCTTCAAACCCAACTTTCCCGTCAGACGAAAAAATACCACTCGAAATCAAAGCATTGTGGAGCGCGGAGTGATTTAGGCATCACACGTTCCAAGGTGTGCAAAGGGCTGTCTGAGATGCGCACCGGGCGAACAATCGATAGTTTAGCCGCGATTTTCGACGTCCGACAGTGCGAACTGCGCTCCTCGCACAGCTACGCCACCACTTCGGTGTCAAGCCGGTCAATATCAAATGTCTTCGCGAAGGGCAGCATTTTTAGCACCACAAATCGACGTCGGCGTCGGAACCCCCAGTTTTCTGCGGCATTCCGGCTGTCGGATGCGTAACGGTGGGAAAGTTGGGTCAAAAGATCGGCCATCTTCAGCCTCCCGACGTCCCCCTCATCTCCCGCCGCGCATCCTCGATCAACCTGCGTTCATTACGATGAACAAAGACAACAATCGCCAGCAAAACCAGCGCCCCCACCACACCCAGTCCAATCCCCAGCGGCCCAGTGATCCGCTTCGCCGCGTCGCCCAACGCGTAGGCGCCAAATCCATAAAGCGCCGTCCAACAGATCCCGCCCAGCGCGTTCCACAGCAGAAAACTGTGCCACGGCATCCGGTTCGCCCCCGCGAGCACCGCGGCAAATGTCCGCAGGAACGCGACGAAACGCCCAAGAAACACCACAGCCGCCCCATACTTGCGGAACAAGAACCGCCCGAGTTCCAGTCGCTCATCCGACAGGCCAACTTTGCGGCCCCACCGCGCCAGTAGGCGGTAACCGATCCACCGGCCGACGAAATACCCAATTTGATCGCCGCAAATTGCGCCCATCGCCGCCAGCGGCACCAGGATGAAAATATCCAGGCGGTGCGTGCTGGCGGCATAGAGCGCCGCGGCAATCATCAGGCTTTCCCCTGGCAATGGCAGACCAGTGCTCTCCAGCAGGATGCCAGTAAAAACGGCGATGTAGCCATATTGCTCGAACAAGCTTTCCAGTGAGTGGAACCCAACGAGCAACATCTAAAAGTCCTTTCGCGACCCAATTCGCCGGCCGCCCTTGGAGTGAAACGACATCAGACCCCGGTGCTCCGGATCGGACAAGGCTCACCAACCCGTCGCTGCCATACCAAACCGCTCACGCCAAGGTGCGTCACACAACCGCCGCCTATCCCGAGTGCAAGGAACGGTGGATCGCATCCCGGATGAGTGTTCCTCGGACGAGACTAACGCTCCGCGCAACGACATGGCAGCACGACCCCCGCGGCGCTGGGGCGGGGATTAACGCGATACAGTGAAAATTCTGCGGTTCCGGGTCGATCGGCTACGCCAACCTGTTCGATTTGACCCCAGACCTCGGCATCGGGACGACGATGTGAATCCGCTACAAGCAGCCCCACCTGGCCGCCAATTTGCGCTCGCGGAAGATCGATCAGCCGCCATCGCGCACCGGTTACAATAAGTTTGATCGCGGGGGGCATCCACCACGCCAACTCACTGCTCAGCGCGTATCCATCGGCTGCCACGAAATCCGCACCTGTGGTTGCTCGGGATGCCTCGACCTGGCCGGCCAGATGGTCCCAACCCGCGAGGCGCAGGGCTATGGGGTCAAGGCGCTGGGGCAGCGGGATCAGGCTGGTGGCCGCCTGGATGTACGCCAGCGTGGTGATCGCAAACCCAAGCGCAGAAGCGCCGATCCACCAGCGGGGAGGCGGGGCCATTGCTCCGGCGGCGACTGCCAGGGCGGGATAAATGATCGCCGGCCAGTTGCCCTGCACCCTGTCGCCGGTCGCGTGTTGGAGGAACACCACGGTCGGCGGCAGCGACAGTGCGACAAGCAGCGACCACCGCGGATCGCGGCACCCCCAGGTTCGGCGTGTCGCGACAACCAGGCCGGCCATGCACAGCACCCAGACCAATGGGGTAGCCAGGCCGATTTGGCCGCCAACCAGTTCGGCGAGAAAGCCGATCGCCCGAGCCGGGTGCCAATCGTCAACTCGGCCGCTTTGTTTGGCGAAACCGGCCCAGCCATGCGCGGCGTTCCACCCCAGCACCGGTGCGAATGATGCCAGCCCGATCAGGCACGCGGCCCAGGGTTGCCAGCGGCTCAGCCAGGGCCGGACGGCGGGCACCAGCAAAACCCAGAGGCCGACCCCGACCCAGAGGAACGATGCCGTGTATTTGCTGTCTAATGCCAATCCCCCGGCCAGGCCGGCAACGAGCCACCACGCGCCGGACCCACCCACGGCAATGCGCGCCACGGCCCAGAACGAAGCTGTCCAAAAGAACAGCAGCGGCGAGTCGGGAGTAATGATAACCGCTCCGACCCCCAGCAGCAGCGAGGCGTTCAGCAGCACGGCCGCGACCAAACCGGGCTTACGGCCAGGAAACAACACGTTGGCGGCGTCGAACAGCATCCAGGATGCCAGCGCGGCCGCGAGCGGACCTAGCAGGCGCACGCCCAATGTGGACTGTCCAAGCAGCAGTGTCCCTGCCCTGATCCACAATGCCACCATCGGCGGATGGTCCAGGTAGCCGGTGGCCAGCGCGTGCGACCAGATCCAATAGTAGGTCTCATCAGGGGCCAGCGGCACGATCGCCGCCACCACCAGCCGAACCAGAGTGACCGCCGCGAGCGCAGCGGCGAGTGGCTTCACCGCGAACGCCAAACCAAGGTCGAGGAGACCGCATAGTTCCAGACCACACCGATCATCGCGCCTATGCCGCCGGCGACGGTCCAGGTGGTGTGCTGATCGTACAAGACCTTGGCGATGCCGACATTCGCGACCCCGCCAACGCCGCAAACGAACATGAACAGCAGCAGCCCGCGCCAGAGCCGATGCCCCTTTAGCCGCTGGTCACGGTAGGTGATCACATTGTTGAGCTGGAAATTGAACACCATCGCCACCGCGGTCGCGATGGCCTGTTCGGCCTCGAACCCCAGAACCGTCGTATGCCGAAGCAGGAGGAGGACGGTGAGGTGAACCACAATACCCAGCGCGCCAACCAGGCCGAAAGAGAAGAAGCGCAGCGGCAGCAGGCCGCCGAAGAGTTTGTCGAGCAACAGCCCGACGAACTGGATCGCCACCAGCGCGTCCAACTTGCTTTCGCCGGCGGCACGTTCGCGGAACCTTGCCGGGACCTCCAGGACCCGCAGCGGCGAAGCGCTGCTGAGTACGAGATCGAGCAGGATCTTGAAGCCCTGTCCATTCAGACCGCGGGCGAGGTTCTCGAACAGCGGACGAGGCAGCATGAAAAAGCCACTCATCGGGTCGGTCAGGCGAACCGGAAGAAACGCCTGGGCCAACCAGAATTCCGCCGTCCGACAGAACGTGGCGGAAGCGGCTGGGCAGGCCGGAACTGTCGCCGCCCTCGACGTGCCGGCTGCCCACGGCGATGTCGTAGCCGCCGGCCTGGAGTGCGCGTAGCATTACCGGCAGACGGGTCTCGTCGTGCTGCAAGTCGCCGTCAATCACCGCGAGGTAGTCGGCGGAAGATGACAGCGCGCCCTCGATCACCGCCGAGGCCAATCCTCGCCGGCCGATCCGACGGATGCACCGGACCCGCGGATCGTTCCGAGCGATCCGGCGGACCTCGCGCGAGGTCCCGTCAGGACTATTGTCGTCAACGTAGATCACTTCCCAGGCGAGTCCAGCGAGGGCCGCATCCAGCTTGGCGACCATCGGCGCCACATTTGGGCATTCGTTGAAGGACGGAACGATAACACTAAGGATCGGCGCGCGTCTGGCCACTGGCGCTTCAGCTTGCCTCACCTGGGTAGTCACATCGGCCATGGGCTTCCGATTCGTATCCGCCGCGCCAAAAGGGGCGGAATACAAGATGCACGGGTCAGGTCAAGGGGATCGTAGGCTATGCAACTATGGATTGCATCCAGTTTGAGGCCGGTATCATTTCTTTGCCATTATCTTAATGATTTGCAGCAATTAGCGTGGTATCTAACCTGACAAATCCGCGTAAGCGTCGGGTGTCGTTTGGGCCCCGAAAATTCAACCTAGAACGGCACACCGGAAAGGTTCCGACTGGTGCGGATCGTTTGAAGTGTCTGCACTCGGCTGACGCTGCCCAAACCGGTCAGTTTCTGCGTCAACTGGTTTTCATGAGCGGTATCGCGCGCCACGAGCTTCAGCAGAAAATCCCCGCCGCCCCTGATCATGTGGCACTCACGCACCTCGGACCAGGCTCCGACAAGTTGCTCAAATGCCGAGAGCACGACTTCTTTTTGGCTTTCCAGCCCGACAATGGCAAAAAAAGTGATTTCCCACCCGAGTATCTGAGGATCGGTGTCGGCGTGGTAGCCGCGGATGACGCCGGCTTCCTCCAGCGCGCGGACCCGGCGCAGGCATGGCGGGGCGGAGATGCCGGCCCGCTTGGAGAGGTCGACATTGGTCATGCGCCCGTCCTCCTGCAGGGCGGCGAGAATGCGGCGATCGATTGCGTCGAGCAGGACAGGCGCGTCTGAGTTTGGCGGCTTCATGATTAGTTTTTGATCATTACTTTTGGACGGACGTTTCCGGGCCGCAGCTAGGCCGACAATCTATTGCGTATTGGGAGGCTCGCAAGATGAAAAATTTCAACGTTAGTCAATACTAAGCCGGTATCCGGAATTTTTTGGCTGCGGCGGGTTGGATGATTCCCTCTTTCCAACGCGGGTCCATCCGATCACCTTGTCGGCATGACCTCCCTTGTTCGAGGCTTGGCCCGGGTGCTCGCAGCGATTGGGGTTGTTGTGCTACTGCTGACGGCTCTGGTCGTCGGCGCGGTGTGGCTGACCGTGCCGGGAACAGAGCAAACGGCATCGATCTCCGGGATGTCAGGTGTGGTCGACGTCGTCTACGACACCGACTGGGTGCCGCGAATACGTGCCGGATCGGAGACCGATGCGGCCTCGGCTTTGGGTTTTCTGCATGCCCGCGACCGCATGTTCCAGATGGAGTTGATGCGGAGGGCGGCCTCTGGTCGTCTGTCCGAAATCGCCGGTCCGGCGACGCTGCCGATCGACCGGACGATGCGCACGCTGGGGCTTCGGCAGCGCGCCGTGGCGGATTTCGCGACGTTGCCGTCGGATACCCAGACGATTTTCGAGGCTTATGCGCGCGGCGTGAATGCCTGGATCGATTCGAAGGGACGCTTCGCCGCGCCGGAATTTCTGGTGCTGGGTTCACCCGAGAAATGGGAGGCGACGGACTGCCTGCTTTGGGCGAAGACGATGGGATTGTGGCTGTCGATGAATTGGCGTCAGGAACTCGCTAGGCAAGCCGCGGCCGGCCGCGTCCCAGCAGCGGTGCTCGAGCAACTCTGGCCCTCCCAGAGGGGAGTGCCGGCGCCGGATGCCATGAATGCACCATCGACCCGGTTTGCCGAGAGTGCGTCGCGGCTTTTAGCGGTACTGCCGCAGTTTCCGGAAGCTTACACATTGCCCCGGAGTGCATCGAACGAATGGGCCGTAGATGGACGCCACTCGGTGACGGGCAAGCCGCTGCTGGCCGGTGATCCGCATTTGGCGTTCGGCTTTCCCGGTATCTGGTATTTGGCCAGGATTGACATGCCGGGGCAGGTTCTGGCCGGCGCGACCGCGCCCGGGGTGCCGTTCCTGGTGCTTGGTCACAATGGCAAAATCGCCTGGACCTTCACCACCACAGGTGCGGATGTGCAGGACATCTTCGTGGAGACGCCGGCTGGTCCAGGAGAATACCAGACCCCGAATGGCCCGGCACCGTACGCGATGCGGGAGGAGCGGATCAAGGTTCGCGGTCAGGACGACGTTGTTCTGACGGTGCGGGCAACCCGACATGGGCCGGTGATCAGCGACCTGAACTATCCGGACGGGCCGATCCTGGCGGTGGCGATGGGCAACCTGCAGCCGAATGACACGGCAGCCTCTGGGCTGCTGGCGCTGAACCGGGCGGGCTCGGTGCAGGATGCGGGGGTGGCGGCGGCGGCGATCAGTTCGCCTGTGCAGAATCTTCTCGTGGCAGACGCAAAGACGATAGGGATGTTCGTCACCGGCCGGGTGCCGATCCGCAAGGCCGGCGATGGGTCCGCACCGGTCCCGGGCGATGGATCGCATGACTGGACCGGATGGGCCTCCGGCGAGCAGTTGCCACACAGCGTCTCGCCGGAATCCGGCCGTCTCGTGAATGCCAACGAGCCGGTTTGGCAGCCAGATTTTCCAGTCTTCATGGGCCGCGACACATTCGGTGCCTGGCGCGCGAACCGGATCCGGGAGTTGCTCAGCCAGTCGGACCGGCAGACGCTTGCGGACTTCGCCGCGATGCAGGTCGATGTCGTCGACCCTTTCGCCAAACAGGTGTTGCCGGTTTTGATGGCGGTGTCGGGACTCACCGGTACGGCGGAAAAGGCGCTTGACCTGCTTGGAGGCTGGGACGGATCGGCTGCGATGGCGTCACCCGCGCCGCTGATCTTCAACGCCTGGATGGAGGCGTTCTACAACGCGGTGCTGCATCATGTCGGTCTGACAGCCGGCGTGGGTGCGCCGATTTCCGACTTCGTGGCGTCCGTGCTGTCCCCGGCGGGAGCGCATTGGTGTGACGGCGATTGTAAACCGATGCTGAGGGATTCGTTGACTGAGGCCGTTCGCGAACTGAGCACGCGTTTCGGTGACGATCCGGCGGCGTGGCGGTGGGGGGAGGCGCATCAGGCGATTTTCGCTCATCCGATTTTTCGCGACATACCTGTTCTGGGAGCGCTAACCTCAGTTGGCGTGCCGAGCCCGGGCGACGACGACACGCTCGACCGGGGGGGCACCAACACGGCATTCCAGTCGGTACATGGCGCGGCATATCGCGGCGTGTACGATCTGTCTGACCTCGACCGCAGCCTGTTCATGGTGACCCCTGGACAATCGGGAAACTCGTTCAGCAGCCATGCAAGAGATTTTGTTATGCGCTGGCGCGACGGTGCTACCATAACCCTTGGGCCGACAGCGGCCAGCATCGGCGGGACGGTCCACCTGATACCATGAGATTGGCACCATGAGCTTCGGAGGCCCCTACCTGGACGACGGCATCCTGACCGGCGGTGTCATGTCGCGACGCTGCGTAGCCTGGGTGATCGACGTTTTTCTGATCGCGATGCTGGTCTGGGTGCTGTGGTGGATGATGGTGATGTTCGGGCTGCTGACCCTTGGCCTGGGTTTTGGCGTCATGAGCATCCTGCCGTTCGTGCCGCTCTGCTACCATTTCTTCTCGTTACTCAGCGTGGGAAGCGCCACTCCCGGTCAGCGGATTGTGGGCCTGATCGTGCGGCGCAACGACGATCTTGGTCCGCCAACGGTCCTGCAGGCCTTGCTCGCGGTGCTGATGTTCTATCTCACGATGGCGACGTCCGGTCTGCTCCTGCTGGTGGCGTTGTTCACCATCCGGCATCGCACGCTGCACGACCTGGTGAGTGGACTGGTGGTGGTGCGGGCGGAGGCGTTGACCGCGCCAGGGGGAAGCTGGAACATGTACGGTGGAACGTCTGCCTCATGACAATGTACAAACCCCCGCGCCGGCCGCAGTTCTTTTACACGACGGCTCCCTTGCCCTGCCCCTATCTGGCGGGACGGACCGAACGCAAGGTCGTGACGGAAATCGTCGGGCCGGACGCGGAGGCGCTGCACGATCGCCTGTCTCGGGCCGGATTTCGGCGCAGCCACAATATCGCCTACGCGCCGGTATGCCCCTCTTGCCAGGCCTGCGTGCCGATCCGTATCCCCGTGGAAACCTTCCTGCCGGACCGGACGCTGCGGAAGATCGCGCGAGCGAATGCAACTTTGGAGGGGTATCGCGTCCCGGCTCGCGCCACCGCCGAACAGTTCCAATTATTCCAGCGCTACCAACTGGTGCGCCACGGCGACGGCGATATGGCGAGTATGAGCTTCTACGACTATCGCGCGATGGTCGAAGATACCCCGGTCGAGACATTCATCATTGAATTCCGGGACGACCAGGATCGGCTGGTGTCCGCCTGTCTGGCTGATCAACTCGGTGATGGGCTATCCGCGGTCTACAGCTTTTTTTCTCCGGGCATGGAGAAGCGCTCGCTTGGGACCCACGCGGTGCTTTGGCTGATCGAACGCGCGCGGGCGTTAGGATTGCCCTATGTTTACTTGGGCTACTGGGTGCCGGAGAGCCGGAAGATGGCGTACAAGGCCCGGTTCAGACCGAGTGAAGTGCTGATCAACGGGACGTGGCGGGTGCTCACGGACGTTGAGATCGCCGGCGGCAATTCGGCCCAAGTTACAATGGTGACGGAATTGGCGGGTTGATCCGCGGCGCTCGTGCCTGATCCCGACTGGCTGATCTGGGCACGCGAGATCGAGGCGCTGGGACAGACCGGCCTGGCGTTCAGCAAAGACCCCTACGACTTGGAACGCTACGCCGCGCTTCGGCGCCTGGCCGCTCGGATCATGTCGGAGCATACCGGTGCGTGCCTGGAGCGCATCGAGGGGTTGTTCGATGGCGAAACCGGCTACGCGACTCCGAAGGTCGGTGTGCGCGCTGCGGTGTTTGACGCGGCTGGTCGGATCCTGATGGTGCGCGAGGTGGTCGACGGGAACCGCTGGACCTTGCCGGGCGGCTGGGCGGATGTGAACCAGACTCCGGCGCAATCGGTGGTGCGGGAAGTGTTCGAGGAGTCCGGCTATCGGGTCCACGCGGTCAAGTTGGCCGCGGTGTGGGACGGCGCGCGACAGGCGCAGCCGGCGATGGCGTTCTCGGTGATACGGATGTTTTTTGTATGCGCGCTGGAGGGAGGAGAGGCAGCGACCAGCCTGGAAACGAGCGAGGTCGCGTGGTTCGCCGAGAGCGACATACCGGCTGATTTGTCCTTGCGCCGGACGCTGCCGGGTCACATCAGCCGGATGTTCGCGCATTGGCGCGATCCGGGGTTGGCGACGGAGTTCGATTAATGAGTTGGATGCCTGAGGTATTTCGATTTAGTGGGTTCCGTGGGTGTCGCCAAGTGGTCGCTCCTCCAGGTCGTCGTCGATGCCCCGGCTAGAAGTCTTCCCGACAGGGCGTCGTACCGACCGCTAGCTGGCTGGTCCGCCCTCGCGCGCGCCTCCAGCGCAGCCGCCTATCCGGATCGTGAACTCAAACGCATCTCCGGACCAAGTAAGAGCCTTTCGAGAACACCGCTAGGTGACCGACGCTTGGGCCACGGCGACGGCAGTTAGGCCGTGTGTCGGGAATCCTAGTCAAAATTGGACTCAAAACAAAGCGGAGGAAACCTGATGCTATCCAAGCGCCTGGGCCGTGCGTTACTCGCCGCCATGCTGCTGCTGGCCGGGAGTTTCATTGCGAGAGCGCAGAACCCGATCACGATCGGATTCGGCATGGCGCTGACCGGTGGACTGGCACCGAACGGGAGGGCGGCCCTGTTCGCGATGCAGATCTGGGAAAAGGAGATCAATGCCGAAGGCGGCCTGCTCGGGCGGCCGGTGAAGCTGGTATACTATGATGACCAGTCGAATCCGGCGACGGTTCCCGGGATCTACACGAAACTGCTTGACGTCGACAAGGTCGATATAGTTGTGAGCGGCTATGGCACCAACGTGATCGCGCCGGCGGTGCCAGTGGTGATGGGACACAATCGGACGTTCCTTACGCTGTTCGGTCTCGCGGTCAATACGGAATTCAACTACCCAAGATATTTCTCTATGGTACCGATCGGTGGCCCGAAGCCGAAAGAAGCCTTCGCGCGCGGCTTCTTCGGCCTGGCGATGGCGCAAGATCCGAAGCCCACGACGCTCGCCATTGTTGGCGCGGATGCCGAGTTCCCGCATAACGCGATGGATGGGGCGCGCGTCGTGGCGAAGGAAATCGGGCTGAAGGTCGTCTACGACAAAACCTATCCGCCAACGACGACCGACTACTCGCCCATCGTACGCGCGATCCAGGCGACCAATCCGGATATTATCTTGGTTACCTCGTATCCCCCGGATACCGTAGGCATGATCCGGGCCGCCAACGAGGTCGGCCTGAAAGCGAAGCTATTCGGCGGCGGCATGGTCGGGCTCCAGAGCACTTCGATCAAGATGCAGCTTGGCCCGCTGATGAACGGCATCGTTGATTACGACTTTTGGCTGCCCTGGTCCGGCCTCGCCTCGCCAGCCAGCCTTGAGTTCCTGAAGAAATACCAAGCGGGGGCGGGTGCCCAGGGGATCGACGCACTTGGCTATTACTTGCCGCCGTTTGCCTATGCCTACATGCAGGTGCTGCAACAGGCGGTCCAGGCGGCGCAGAGCCTGAACGATGACAAACTTGCCGACGCGTTGCAGACGGGCACGTTCAAGACCATCGTCGGTGATATCAGGTTTGGCCCGAATGGCGAATGGGTCGAGCCGCGCGTGATGGCGGTGCAGTTCCAGAATGTAAAGCCCAACGACATGGAGCAATTCCGCGACCCGAAGACCGAGGTTATTCTCTGGCCGCCGGAACTGAAGACGGGTGATATTCAGTATCCATACTCGGACGTGAAACGGTAATCGTGCCGAGCCGACTTGGGGGAATTTCACCCCGGGCCGGGGCGTTGCCACTGGGCGAGCGGGGGAATGACCGCCACGTGATCTGAAGCGGTGCCTGTCGGGTCGGAACGGCGCAACGTGCCCTAGCGACCACACACACCGTCCTCGCCGGAAAGAACGCGATGCCGTCCTGGCAGGGCGTGCTTTCGTAAGCGTTGCGGCGATCGCACGGCACTTGTGACTTTACGCCGAGCTGAACACGTGGGCCGGGTTCTCAAGCTTTGAGTTCCACGGCAGGAGCGTGTACAGTTCGTTGCTCTTGGTCCGGGCGGAGACGATGCGTTGTAGCACATCGGTCAGCCAGGCCAGTGGCTCGACATCATTCAACTTCGCCGACTGGATCAGCGTTGCGACGATCGCCCAATGCTGCCCACCGCTTGGGGCGCCGGCGAACAACGCATTCTTGCGTCCCAAAGCCACCGGTCGCATGGCGCGCTCGACGATGTTGGTGTCCAGTTCCAGGCGGCCGTCCTGCAGGAACTGGATCAACCCATTCCAGTGGTTGAGAGCATAGCGGATCGCCTTGGCCAGTGCCGAGCGCCCGGAGACGCGTTCGAGTTGCTGGTGCAACCAACCATGCATTGCGTCGATCAGCGGGCGGCTGCGTTGCTGGCGCACAAATTGGCGCTGTTCCGCTGACTGACCGCGAATCGCCGCCTCAAATCTCATAGAGGGAAGCAATCCGCCGCAGTGCTTCCTCAGCGAGCGGCGATTTCGTGGCGATATGGATGTCGTAGAACTTGCGCCGTGTATGAGCCCAACAGAACGCCAGCTGTGGCGTTCTCGTTTCCGGCGGCGGTGACCAGGCGGCCAAACCCGGCATAGCCGTCGACCTGGAGCAGGCCTCGGAAGCCTTTCAAACTGTGGAAGTTGCGCTTGAGCATCCCGAGGTCCCGCCAGATCACAATGGCAGCGAGCATGAATTGCGGCCCACAGCGACCTACCGAAAGGTCCCTGGTGCCTTCCGCTCCAGCTGGGGTGCCGATCTGTTCGCCGGCTTTGATCCGTCATGGCACCGCATCACGATGCGGAAACGACGCGTATCAGGCTATTCGCGCCGTCCTGGATGGGAAATCCGTCATTCAGCCCGGTTGAGCAGATACGCGTTAGCTAAGAATTAACACGTCACAGCTATCATGGCATCTCATCACTTGACGCGGACAGTCATGAGAAAATTCTTGCGGATTGTGTATTGCAGCCGGAACAGCGTGATTGGCACAGCAGCGGAGATTGAGGTTCAAATTAGAAACATTCTGGCCACTGCGCGGACGAACAATAAAGCGGCTCAAGTGACAGGCGCGATGACCTTCAATCAAAATTGTTTCGCGCAGGTGCTGGAAGGTGATGCCGACGACTTGCGGCCAATATTCGATCGGATACGCCGCGATCCGAGGCATAGCGATATCAAAATCCTGAGGTGCACAGAGCCTACTCGCCGATTGTTTTCACACTGGTCAATGGCCTATGTGGACACGCCACACAACGATGGACGCCATCCGCTGGCGCATTTTGCATTTGAGGCGGCGCTAACCCACGGCGCAGAGCCCGAGGCGGAGCAACTGCTCAACGCTATGCGACAGTTGACCAAAAAGATGGCGTAACCCCTCCCGCCGAATTCGCGCCGCGAACCGCAGGCTCCATTGGTTTGCTACCATCTGCGGAGCAATAGCCAGTCTGTCATCGCAGCCCAGCGTGTGACCAGACCTGCCGAAATCGGGGCTGGCGGCACAAGGCCGTTCGTCAGATGGGCTTCGCGCTCGGTCAGCTAGCGGTTGTAGTATTTTTCCATCGTGGAACTGGACGTGCCAAGCCATCCTGCGATCTTGTTGACGGACGGCCCACGCGAGACATTGCACGCGCCGCGTATTCGCCGAAGGGTGTGCTGTGCGGGAATTTTGCGCGGCACCACAGCACGGCACCATTGACGAGTGTAAACCGGTCGCGGGCTTTTTCGCACACTTGATCCCAATCCTTTATGCTAAACCTGACGGGGTTGTTCGGCGGCACAGCCGCGAGACCGCCACCAAACAGGGCCATCCCACACCGTGCACGACACCGCTCACGAACATGGCCGGCTGTTCTTCGAAAACTCTACGGTGCCAACGTCCGCACGGTGGTGGAACTGGGCAGCCAGGACGTTAACGGGTCCCTGCGCGAGCACTGCCCGGAGGGCGTCCACTACATCGGTCTCGATGTCATCCCGGCAAAAGGCGTCGATCTCATCGTCGACCCCAGCGCCCCCCTGCCGCTCGCGACCGGCACGGCCGATGCCATCGTCACCAGTTCGGCGTTCGAGCACGATATTTGCTTCTGGGACACGTTTCTGGAGTTGACACGGATCCTTCGCCCCGGCGGCTTTGCTCTATGTCAACGTACCGTCTAATGGCGACTTTCACCGCTACCCGCTGGATTGCTGGCGGTTCTACCCCGACGCCGGTGTCGCTCTGGTGCGATGGGCTGGCCGCCGCGGTATCGAGATCGAGTTGATCGAGTCCTTCATCGGGCTGCCGCAAGCCGAGCGGTGGGCGGATTTCGTGGGGGTATTCCGCAGGGCGGGGGGGACGCCGCTGGCCTCCAAGGGCCGCATTTCCGACCACGTCCCGGCTATAAACGTCCACCGCCTCAAGCTCTCGGCCGATGAGCCGCTCGGAGGTGAGACCGCAAGCATGCCGGATGCCACGATCGCGGCAAACCTTAATGCTGAATTGGCCGCCGCGAAGCAGAACAACGCGATGCTGTCCGCCGATCTGGCCGGGGCCGAACAGATCAACACCTCGCTGTCCACCGATTTGGCCGCGGCGAGGCAGGGCAACACGACGCCGTCCGCCTACCTGGCCACAGCCGAGGCCGATCTTGGCAACTCGAGGCGACACAACGACGCGCTCTCGGCTGAGCTGGAGGCGACGCAGGAAGAGGCCGGCGGGCTGCGCCGAGACCTGAACAGCGCAGGGCAGCGGATCGGCGATCTCGAGGCCGCGTTCGCGGATCTCACGCGAGACCTCGCGGCATTGGAAAACAGCACGTCATGGCGAATGACTGCGGGCCTACGCTGGCTAATGATCCGGCTGCGCGGGAAGTAGCCCGTCACGGGTGTCTTTCGTAGCCTTTACGGAACGGTTCGCCTCAGTCATAGCCTCCTGAACAACGGCCTCACGGGTCGAAGCCCACCAGTTTCCATTACTATTTTCCGCGGGTGGCCAGCCGGCAGCCGGCAACAGACCCAGCGGCGTCGGCCGCCAGGGCCGACAGGCAGCGGCCGAGCGTGCCGCCGTCCGGACCCAGCAGTCGGAGCGCTAATCCGAGGGCGTGGGGTGGGGTGGTGGCGGCGGCGAGACAACCGGCGGCCTCGGCTGCTGCCTCCAGTGCTGCCGGGTCGGGGAGCAGCGCCGCCGGTGCCAGAATCAGGAGCAACCCCCAGGCCCGCCACGATCCAAGGACGCCGGGACCACTCAATGCTTCGCCATGAATGCCGCCGCGCTCGCTTAGGCGGATACTCCCGGTGTGGTCGCGTACTGTAATGGTGCTGTGGAACCGCCGGAACGGGCGATCCTTGCCTTGCGGATCGTGCAGTGAGGCCGCGTCGGAGAAAATAACGCGCGCACCCGGATGCACCGTAAGCTCGGTGACCGTTGCGAGATCGGCAGCGGGGAACAGCACAAGCGGATCAGGCACTAGGGCAAGGAAGCCGCTCGGATCGACGGTGGCTGCAACCGCGAGTCGGGCGGGTGCGTCATGGCACGCGTGGACGATGGTCGCCGACTGCGTGGTGACATGGGCAGCGGCCCCCTGCCCCACGTGCAGCGCCAGGGAAAGATCGTCGCCGGCGTAGAGTCCTCCAGATGCCGACTGCAGGTATAGCGTCGCCAGCTCCGGGCGCGCCGGGTGGAGATGGAACGGGCGGGTGATATGGAAGGGATAGGGCACGTGCTGATGCAGCAGTGCCGTCCGGCCGCCCGCAACGCCGAAGCGCAGGCGGGCGCCCTGCTGCCGGCCGGTGTGCGCTGTTTGGATTAGACCAGATCGCATGATTCACGCGCTTGGGACGTTCCGCTCCGCGCGATCATGCTCAGACCAGATCGCATGATTCACGCGCTTGAAACGTTCCGCTCCGCGCGATCATGCTCTAGGTCCGGAACAGCACGGCGGCGTCGATCGCGGCGGCCACCGCGTCGATGCCCTCCCCGGTTCGGCAGTTGGTGGCCAGCACAGGCCGATTGTCACGCACCGCGCGCGCCTGTTCGAGCATAGGCTCGAGATCTACGCCGACGAACGGTGCGAGATCCACCTTGTTGACGACCAGCAGGTCACATCGCAGCACGCCGGGGCCACGCTTGCGGGGGATGTCGTCGCCGCCGGCGACGTCGATGACGAACATCCACCAGTCGACCAGATCAAGCGAAAAGGTGGACGCCAGATTGTCGCCGCCGGACTCGTAGATCAGGAGTTGCAGGCCTGGAAAGCGCGCCTCCATGTCGTCGCCGGCGATGATGTTCATCGTCGGGTCCTCGCGGATCACGGTGTGCGGGCAGGCGCCGGCCTCGACCGCGCCGACGCGGGCCGGATCGATCAGGCCGGAGCGGCGGATGCGTTCGGCGTCCTCGCGAGTCACCAGATCGTTGGTAATGACGGCAAGATCGACGCCGCGGGCGGCCAGACGCGGGATCAGCCGCTCGATCAGGGCGGTTTTGCCGGAGCCCACGGGGCCGCCGATGCCGATGCGAGCTGCTGTCATCGGAGCATGTAGCGGCGGGCGAGCGGCAGCGTTTTGGCGGGCTCGCAGGTGGCCAGCACGCCGTCGGCGAACACGTCGAAGGTCTGCGGGTCGACGCGGATGTCCGGGCAAGCGTCGTTGTGCAGCATGTCGGACTTTTTCAGGTGTCGCGTGCCGGTGGCCGGAAGTAGCGATTTTGAAAGGCCGAGCTGATCCGAGAGGCCTGCCTCGATTGCCAGGGGATGGACGAAACACGATGACAGTGCCGGCGCGGCTCGGCCGAAGGCGCCCCATTGCGGACGCAGGAGAATGGGCTCGCAGGTCATGAGGGACGCGGCGCTGTCGCCCATCGCGCCCCAGGCGATGAAGCCGCCTTTGATGACCAGTTCCGGCTTGATGCCGAAGAAGGCCGGCCGCCAGACGACGATATCGGCGATCTTGCCGTCCTCGAGCGAGCCGATGTGGTCCTGGATGCCGAAGGTGCGAGCGGCGTTGATGGTGTATTTCGCGATGTAGCGGCGGATGCGGGCGTTATCGCCGAAACCCGCCTTATCGTCGGGCAGGGTGCCACGCTGGTCTTTCATCTTCGAGGCGAGCTGCCAGGTGCGGCAGATCACCTCGTGCATGCGGCCCATGCCCTGACTGTCGGAACCCAGCATGGAGATGGCGCCGAGATCGTGCAGCACGTCCTCGGCGGCTATGGTCTGGGCGCGAATGCGGCTCTCGGCGAAGGCAACGTCCTCTGGAATTGCCGGATTGAGGTGATGGCACACCATGGTCATGTCGAGGTGTTCGTCGAAGGTGTTCACGGTGTATGGGTTGGTCGGGTTGGTCGAGGACGGCAGGCAGTTCGCAATGCCGGCAACGCGGATGATGTCGGGCGCGTGGCCGCCGCCGGCGCCCTCGGTGTGGTACATGTGGATGGTGCGGCCGCGGATGGCCGCCAGCGTATCTTCCACGAAACCGGATTCGTTCAGCGTGTCGGAATGCAGTTGGACCTGGAAATCCATCTCGTCGGCGACGGCGAGGCAGGTGTTGATGGTGCGGGCATCGATCCCCAGTCCTCGTGGATCTTCAGGCCGAGGCAGCCGGTTGCGAGCTGCTCGCGCAGGGACTCGCCGCGATGGGAGTTGCCGCGCCCGAGGAAGCCGAAGTTCAGCGGCCATGCTTCGGCCGCCTGCAGCATTTTTCCGACGTTGAACGGGCCACCGGAGTTGATCCCGACGGTGATCGGACCGAGCGAGCCGCCGATCAATGTGGTGATGCCGCTGGCGACGGCGTGCTCGCAGAGACCGGCGGAATCGAAATGCACATGGACGTCGATGCCGCCGGGGGTTGCGATCATGGCCTCGCAGTCGCGGACTGTGGTTGCGGTTGAAACGATGAGGCGCGGGTCGACGCCGTCCATGATCGCGGGATTGCCTGCTTTGCCGAACCCAGCGATGCGGCCGGCGCGGACGCCGAGATCGCCTTTTACGATGCCGAGCACCGGGTCGATCAGGACGACGTTGCACAGCAACAGGTCGAGCACGCCTTGTGCGCTGGTTACGCCGGCGGCCAGGCCGATGCCGTCGCGTAGGGTCTTGCCGCCGCCATGGAGGCACTCGTCGCCGTAGTGGGCGTGGTCGTGTTCGACGACGGCGATCAGCGAGGTGTCGCCGAGGCGAATTGAATCGCCGGTGGTGGGCCCGTATAGCGCGGCGTAGTCACGACGTGGGATGCGGGCCATGCCGGTTTCTCCTTCGGGCCATTTTCAGCCTGACTTTGCACGCTTGGCTAGGGCCGTCGTCCGTTGAGCCGACTATGGGCGGATCCCGAAAGATTTGACTGAAATGGAAACGCGTTGATCTTCCGCCCTCGGGCTGCCGTATGACCGCAACGACTGAAGCGTTACCGGTGCCTCAGACATTCAAGGAGGGTATTGAGGTTCGGCGGCAAGTGTTCGAACTGCGTGGCTTCGGCGGGCATCGTATCCCAGGAAGCTTTTGAGCCCACGCAGAGATGGGCACCGACCTCCAGCGAGATATCGCCGTCCAGTAAACCGCTCGGGATCCAGACATACTTCGTGGTCCGAAGGGGATTGGGGACGGGAGACCCGCAACGAGAGCAGAAGTCGGACCGGAAGCCCGATTCTTTCACATAGGACGAGATGCGATCTTCGCCGCCAAGCCAGCGGAAGTTCTCGGAACCGATGAGCAACGAGCAATTTGATGTCGAACCCGACTGCTTGCGGCACAGCGAGCAATGGCATTGATAAAGTCCAGGCGTTTCGCCAACGATTTCAAACTCGACTGTTCCGCACAGACAGTTCCCTCGCATCGTGATCTCCCGTTTCGGACTTTATCCTATAATTTCGGAGATCACCGCCGCATGGGCAAACGAAAACGCTCTGTCGGCCGATCCGATACGAACTAAAAACACATTGTCCATCCCCGCTGCGTTCACCAGTTGCGTAGCAAGCTGCGGCAATGCAGGCGCTGGCGCGACGACTGCATCATCGATACTACCACGAGGTCGCGCGCGGATCGACCGGTGCCACCGGCACCCCCAGTACCAGTCGCCTGCGTCACCGGGAATGCAGCAACACCGGTCTGGGCGCACCGCGACCCCGAGGCCAATGGGCGCTGACCCTTCAGGGGTGGCACTCCCTGCCGAGAAGACGTCGGCGGAGCTGGCGCAGCAGTGTGACGGTCACCCCAACCTAATAGCGGCGAGGGACTCAGGTGCTTGACGGCAGGCCCGGGGTTGTTCAGCGGGAGAGGCAGCGTCGGCAGTGGATTTGAAAAGTGCCGCACGCTCAGATCGGCGAGGCGATGCTGGAGCTCGTTTTAACCGGTGCGCTCAACAAGGCGGCCCTGCTGGGCGCAAACCAATGATCGACCGTAGCTACAAACTTCCGTTGGGAAGGCCAGCCAAGCTCCTGGGGCTAAGCCGGAGGACAGGACACTGTGAACCTCGGCCGGTTCCGGCGGCCGAGCTCGGATTATGCTTGGGATCGACCATTTGCTTCTGGACTCCCATTCGCAGGCAGCCGGTGCTGCGCGATCTGCTACCCGGCGAGGGTGAATGGCTGTTCGCCACGCTGATGCGGCAGATGGGGATAGAGGCGCCATATCTGCTCCGCGTGCGGGCGATCGCGTGGCCGCGGGCGATGGATCGTACATCCCGATAGCGCGGGTTCGTCTATCAGGAGGCCGCGGTCGACTGGGTCAGCCGACGCTTTCGGGGTGGCTGTCGATCACAACGGTCGTCGCAATTCACAAGTAATCACGTTGGCTCGCTAACTCAAGATTAGGACATTCAAGTTCGGCGTCGACCCAGTTGCCGCGCGCCGGACCTGCCTTGCGGAACATGGTTTCCGTTGCGCGCGAACAATCCTCAGCACTTTAAACAAGTCAAGTAGAGCGAGAATAACCACATGAAAACGATGGCTGTCGCGGTCAACTCGTGGGGCGCCAACCGGCTGGATATCTTCGGCCTCGGCACCGACGACCAGATGTATCACAAGGCCTGGGATGGCAGCGAATGGCTTCCCTCGGTAACCGGTTGGGAGGCTGTGGGGGGCGGGTTCAACAGTCCGCCCGCGGTTGTCTCCTGGAGCGCCAACCGGCTGGACATCTTCGGCCTCGGGTCCTGACAATCAGATGTATCATAAGGCCTGGGACGGCAGCGAATGGCTTCCGTCCGCCACCGGTTGGGATGCCCTGGGCGGGGCCTTTCAACAGTCCCCCCGCGGTCGCCGCGTGGGGTGCCAATCGGCTGGATATCTTCGCCCTCGGCACCGACAACCAGATGTACCACAAGGCGTGGGATGGGAACGAATGGCTTCCCTCAACGTCGGGGTGGGATGCTCTTGGGGGCGCCTTCGACAGTGCCCCGGCGGTGGTTTCCTGGGTGCCAATCGCCTGGACATTTTCGGTCTCGGCACTGACAACCAAATGTATCACAAGGCCTGGCGTATCCGTTGGTGACGGGTTGGGAAGGCCTCGGGGGCGTCTTCGACAGTCCCCCGGCGGTTGCCTCCTGGGGCGTCAACCGGCTCGACATCTTCGGCCTCGGCACCAACAACGAGATGTATCACAAGGCCTGGAACGGCAGCGAATGGCTTCCCTCGATGACGGGTTGGGAAGCGCTTGGCGGTACTTTCGACAGTCCCCCGGCGGTTGCGGCCTGGGCCGCCGACCGGCTGGACATTTTCGGCCTCGGGACCGACAACCAGATGTACCACAAAACCTGGAAGGGCAGCGAATGGCTTCCCGCCGTCACCGCTTGGGATGCACTCGGAGGTGTCTTCGACAGTGCCCCAGCGGTTGCTTCCTGGGGCGGCAATCGGCTGGACATCGTCGGCCTCGGGACGGACAACCAGATGTATCACAAAGCGTGGAATGGCAGCGCGTGGCTTCCGTCGGTGACTGGTTGGGAAGCCCTCGGCGGGGAATTGGATATACCAACGCCAATGCCGTCAATGCCCGCCCCAGCATCAGCGCTCGGTAGTAATTCCAACTACATTCTCTACAACAACTGCAATCCGCTAATCGGTCTCTCTGTCACCATCGATGTAACGCAAGACATCGTTTGCCAATCGGCATCCGGATCGACCGTCGGCTTTGGTTTCCAATTGAATGCCTATTCACCGAAAAACGAGACGAGTGCCTGGCAGCAATACGTCATAGCGCTGTTCGGCAACATAGGCGCCGTCGACAATTGGCCCGTCACTGGCGCCAATATAATCAACGACTTCTTTAACCTGACATCAACGCCAAGTTCGAAACTACCCGCGGGATACAAACTCGTGATTTCCTTGGAGAATGACCAGAACAGCAACATCACCGGGGCGACCTACGTCGTTATCGACGCTGGGGGAACTACACAGGCAAACGTGACGCTAGCCTTGGAAGTCGATCTCTGGAGTAACGTCGAACGACCTGGCGCCTATTGTCGCCTTCGAACTGAACCTTGTCGGGCCGGTCAATGGAGAGAGCGCCGTGCTGTCATCCGGCGCGGGGACAATTACCTACGCCGCATCAAGTGTCCTCACGGTCGTGAACCGGGAGCCCACTTGCACCGAATCGGGTTACGTTACCGGTGAGACCGCCAACAGCTTCTATGGCGTGTTGCCCCCGACCGCGAGCAACACGTTTACACAGTCATTCAATGTAATACCAAGTCGCGATGACCTCAACTCTCTGGGGTTTTCAAGGCCCGGTTATTTCAATTCGCTGTCCGGGTATGCGAATCGGATGACGGAGATATTGGATGGGCGCTGCGCTGGGTCTCACACGAAGGGACCATACCAGTGGGGAACTGCGGGCGCTGTCGAGCAAATGTCCAGACAGTGCGCAGGTTCGTCGACTGCTGGCTCTGGCGCTGGTGATCGACGGCCGTCCGCGCGGCGAGGCGGCGGCACTGGCCGGCATGGACCGCCAAACCCTGTGCGACTGGGTGCATCGCTACAACGCATCCGGCGTCGAAGGCCTCAAATCCCGCTGCCCGCCCGGACGGGTGCCCGCGTTGACCGAGCAGCAGAGGGCCGAGTTGCGCGAACTGGTCGTCAAAGGACCCGATCCAGCAACCGACAAAGTCGTTCGCTGGCGCTGCGTGGATCTGCGGAGCGTCGTGGCGCAGCGGTTTTCCGTAACGGTGCATGTGCACACCATCAGCAAGTGGCTTAATCAGTTCCGCCTAACCCGCCTGCAACCGCGGCCCGTGCATCCCAAGAAGGATCCTGAAGCCGAGGTGACGTTTAAGAGGAACTTTGCCAGCCTGGCCAAGGCGGCGCTGCTCAGCACCACGGCGGCTACGCCGGTACCGCTGGAGATCTGGTTCCAGGACGAGGCCAGGGTCGGTCAACAAGGAACTCACGCCTACATCTGGGCCCCGGTCGGCGCGCGGCCGTTGATGGTGCGCGATAATCGGCATGATTCTGCCTACCTGTTTGGCGCCATCTGTCCAGATCGCGGGGTCGGCGCCGCCATGATCACGCCTCACGCCAATACCGAGGCAATGAACCTGCATCTGGGGGAAGTCAGCACGCAGGTTACCGCCGGCGCTCAGGCTCTGCTGGTTTGCGATGGCGCTGGTTGGCATCAGCGCGGTCGGCAACTGGTGGTGCCTGACAACATCGCCATGCTGACCCTGCCCGCCTATTCGCCGGAGTTGAACCCGATGGAGAACGTCTGGGACTACCTGCGGCAAAACAAACTCTGCTCCAGGGTCTGGGACAGCTACGAGGACATCGTCGAGGCCTGCAAACAGGCCTGGCATTTCCTGATCGACGATCCAGACCGCATTCGCTCACTCGGCCAGCGCAGCTGGGCGTGTGTCAATGTTTAGGCGACTTGGTATAAGCAGCGCGGCGCCGATGATCAGAAAGCCGGGAAAGGTTCGTCCCTCAACGCGACTGACTCGGGGAGTTCTCTGATCTCCGCAGACGTTTGCGCCGGCTGATATCAGAGCGCCTCTTCGCGCGTCGCCTTACCGCCGACACTGTGCGCGCATACCGGTCAGTGCAAGCGTGACCGGTATGCTTCTTCGATGTGCTCTCGTTTACTGAATGCGAAGGGCGCCCGAGCCGATGCGGCGGCGATGTTTCCGCTATCGCAATTGCGCGTATCCTTGGTTGCTCGAAAGCCGCGGGTCTATGCGCGAGCGGGTCTGCCCGCGGCCGGATCGACAATCATCTGATACTGCTCATTCTGCAGCCGGGCGCCCCACACACTACAAGGCGCGCAGGAATGCCACCAGATCCTGCTTCTCCTCCGATGTCAGCTTGTCGCCAAGGATCAGGTTGAAGAACTCGACCGTATCGTCCAGGGTCAGCAAACGCTCGTCGTGCAGGTAAGGCGGGTTGTCCTTCACGCCGCGCAAAGCAAACGTCTTGATGCTCCCATCTCCGACCTCCATCGCGCTATTCACGAGTTCCGGCTTGAAGAAACGCTCGATTTTCAGATCATGCATCAGATTGTCGGTGTAATACGGCGCCTGATGGCAGCTTGCGCACTGGCCTTTACCGAAAAAAACGTCCTGTCCACGCATCTCGGCCGGCGTCGCTTTAGAAGGATCGAGTTTGCCGAACAAGTCGAGCTTGGGCGCGGGCGGAAGGTCGAGCATCTCCTCGAAGTCAGCCATGAAGTCGACCTGGCTGCCACGCTCGAGCGGGTTTACACCCTTTTTCGTCGCGGTCACGATATCGCCATCGAAATAGGCAGTGCGCTGCTCGAACTCCGTGAAATCCTCAATTGTCTTCAAAGCCCGCTGCGACCCGAATAGCCGCTGGATATCGACCCCGCGCAGCGATATGGTCTTGATGCGGTGACGGAACCACTCGGGACGCGCATCGGGTGCGAGGTGGGTGGTGCCGTTCTGATGTCCGTTCGCATGGCAATCGAAGCAGGCCGCTCCCTGACTGGCTATTGCCGACTTGCGGTCGTCGGTCGCGTTGAACTGCTGTTGCGGGAATGGCGTGAGCAGCAGGCGCAGGCCTTCCAATTGCCGCGGCGTCAAGATGCCATTGAACATTTCGAAGTAATTGGTCAACGAGACAAGCTTGCCTTGCGAGACATCCCCGAGGTCGGGACGCTGGACCAGATACATGGCGGGCGGAAACGCGGCCAGGAAACGCTCGGGCAAATCAAAATCAATGTCGAAGCGAGTGAGATCGCGGCCGTCCTGGCGCTTTATCGCGTCGATCTCCTCCTGCGGGAACACGAAGCCGCCGGAGGCGTGCTTCGGATGCGGCAGCGGCAGGAATCCCTTTGGAAACAAGCCCTGTTCTCGGATCGCGTCCGGCGTCATCGCCGCGAGCTGGTCCCACGTCACCCCCGACGGCAGCTTTACGCGCACCCCTTCCTGCAGAGGCTTGCCATGTTCCATGGTCACCCCCTGGGCGACGTGATCGCCGAGGTCGTAGCGTTCATCGAGCAGGGCCTGATGTTCCCGCTCGACCCCCGGCTTGTCGGCGACGTCCTGGGCCATCCTGGCCGCGAAGGGCTGGTCGATTGCAATGGGCTGGTAGCTGGTGAGCCCGCGAGGCCCTCGGTCGTAGCCTTCGGACCCTTTCAAGTAGGGGTTTTGATCAGCCGGCGGCGGCGTCTGTTGCGCGCTCGCATCGCCGACCTTCAGCGTCAGAGCTACCAAAGACAGAAGAAGCCAAGTCCGTCCACGTGGTGCAATCACGTCTCCCTCCTCCGAACCATGCCGTTGACATCAACAAGATCCGGTCAGCGTAACGGTCGCCACCGGTCTGGAACTGCGTCGGCTTGCATATCCGTCCGTGCTATTTCTGCTATTTCGGTACTTAGCCGCTATGTCGGTCACGCGGCACCACACAGACAAGGCGAAGTAGCATCAATGTGATTGCCGCCGCTAATCGGTCACGGTTCTTTCATATTCGCGTCCTTGCGGAGTTCCGTCACCTGGAGAAACTCGGTCCGTTTCACCCCCGCCCCATGCCTGATCGCCATGCGTGATCGTCAGTGGATTTGCTACGCGGGCAGACCCTTGGTAGTCGAATACTCGAAATGCAGCGCCTGATCGGGATGGACGATCGGATAGATCGCGTGCGCCGCGACCGCCGCCTCGCTGAAACCTTGTAGAATCAATTTCAGCTTGCCCGGGTAGGTGGCAACGTCGCCGATTGCAAACACGCCGGGCAGGCTGGTTTGTGCGGTGGCCGGATCGACAACCACGTGATGCTGCTGGCTCTGCAATCCCCACGCCGCGATCGGCCCGAGGTCCATGGAGAGCCCGAAGAACGGCAATAGGACGTCAGCGGGCAACGATTTTACGACGCCGTCGAGCGTGGCGACCTGCACCGCGGATAACACGCCGTCGACGCCCGTAAGCCCGTGGAGTTGATAAGGGATCACCATCTCGATCTGGTTCTTTTGTGCGGCTTCATCCAATTGAGCCGCACTTTCCGGAGCCGCGCGGAACTTGGGCCGCCGGTGCACCACGGCGACGTGGGCGATGTCCTTCAGCGCGAGCGCCCAATCGACGGCTAAATCGCCGCCACCGGCGATCACCACGCGCTTGTCCCGCAGATCCTCCCGGCGGCGGACGTAATATTGCACGGCGCCGCTGGCCTCATAGGCCGCGAGACCTTCGAGGGGCGGTCGGTTCGGGCCGAACGCCCCTGCCCCGGCCGCCACAATGACCGCTTTGGTCCTGACCGTGTCGCCCTGGTCGGTTGTCAGCGTGAAGGCGCCACGCGCACCGCTCAGCCCGTTTACCTGTCGGCCGAGCAGTCTCGGCGCGTGGAATGGGGCGATCTGCGCCTCTAGTCGAGTGACAAGGGCGCCCGCCTCAATCGCCGGATACGCCGGGATGTCATAGATCGGCTTTTCCGGATACAGCGCTGTGCATTGGCCGCCAACTTCTGCCAGAGCGTCGATCAGCGCGCTGGACATTTTTAGCATACCGAGCTGGAAGACGGCGAACAGGCCGACGGGGCCGGCGCCGACGATTGCTACGTCGGTTTCGATGGGTTGTGTCATGCCCGCCGTATACTTCGCAATTTCGTCAGCACAAGCATCATAACACCTCGGTGACAGACTATCGCATCCTGTCGGCCGGTGTCCCACCTGCGCATAATCGTTCTCTTTTTTGGCAGGATCCGCTCCATGGTGTGGTACATCGGTGGCTAAAAGTATTGTCGCTATCCCGGTACGGAATGAAGCCGAACGGATCGGCCCCTGTCTCACCGCGTTGAATATGCAAATCCACCGCCCGGACGGGGTGGTGGTGCTGCTGAACAATTGCACTGAACTCGACCGAAAGGATCGCGCGCGGGCTGGCGCCTGATTTGGGGTTCCGACTGGAGGTGGTTCGCCGGGATCTGCCACCGACTGAAGCCAATGCGGGTCATGCGCGGCGCCTGGCGATGCAGCTTGCCGCCGCATTGGCCGGTGACGATGGCATGTTGCTGACCACCGACGCAAACTCGATCGCTCCGCCGGACTGGGTGATGCGGAATGTTCAGGCACTGGAAAAGCGGGCTGACGTCGTCTGCGGGCGGGCGGTGATCGATCCGGTGGAGGCCACGATAATCCCGGCGCATCTGCACGAGGACGACGCCCGCGAATGCCGCCTGATCGCGCTGTTGGACACGCTCGCGTGGATGCTTGATCCGGAATGGCACGATGCGCCGCCGCGGCATACCGAGGCCTCCGGCGCAAGCTTGGCTGTCACTATGGACGCGTACCGCCGCGTCGGCGGGATCCCAGCCATCGCGTCTGGGGAGGATCGAGCTTTCGTGCGGGCGCTGTGGATGATGGACGCTCGTGTTCGGCATGATCCGGCCATCCAGGTGGTCGTCTCGGGGAGAATTGAAGGCCGCGCCGATGGCGGCATGGCCGACGCTATCCGACGCCGGATGGTACGGCAGGACGAATTCGCCGATGAGCAGGCCGAGCCGGCGGAGGATGCGCTCCGGCGCTACGGTTTGCGCAGTCGGGCACGCCGGGAGTGGAGCGGTGGGGCCGACGCGGCCTTGGCCGGCGATCTCGGCCTCTCTCGGGCGCGTCTGTCGGCGTGCGTGGCGCGCCGCCATTTTGGTTCGGCGTGGGCGGCACTGGAAGCGTGCAGTCCGATGCTGCACCGGCGCCGGGTCCAATTCGTCGACTTGCCGGCGGAGATTGCGGCAGCCGAGGTGTTGCTACATGAGGTCGCGTTGCCCGAAACACTTGCGGCCGATTGAGATGCCCCGCTCTTATTTTGCTTCTGCGTGTGGGATGGCGGTGGCGGAACTCGTTCCGTGGATGCAAAGCCGAGCAGACGGGCTTGATCGGGAGGCGGGGTTTCCAGCCGAGGAGATCGAGTGTCTTCGCCGAGTGGGCGCGTTGTCGCCTCCACTGCCGGTGCAAGGGTCGGGCACGCCGGACGAACTCGCCGCACTGCTTATTCTGGTTGGCCAAGGTAACCTGTCGGTAGGTCGCATTCTGGAGGCTCATGTCAACGCACTGCACCTAATCGCGCGCTACGGAACACCGAGCGAGGATGGGCGGTTGTATGGGCTGTGGGTGACTGATCCTCCGGCCGGTGGCCTGCGGATGCGGCGTATTGGCAGCAAGGTGGTATTGAGCGGCGGCAAGCAGTTCTGTTCTGCCGCCGGTCACGCAACCGGAGCCGTGGTCACAGCTCAGGACGAAGACGGTGTCACGCGGATGCTGGCATTGCCGCTGGGCATCGGGGAGGTGGTGAAGCCGCTGCTGTCTCCGCTGCAAGGGATGCGGGCGGCGGTGACCGGCGCGGTGGATTTCACCGGTTGCGAGGCCGCATGGGACACGGTGCTCGGGGGTCCGGGAGACTACCTGCGGGAGCCGGATTTTTCCGCCGGGGCATGGCGCGGATCAGCGGTGGCGCTGGGTGGCCTGATCGCGTTGCTCGACCACGCTGTCGCGCAGCTAAGGGACTCCGGGCGGCTCGACAGTCCGCACACGCAGGCGCGGCTTGGGCAGGCCTTTATTGCTCGCGAGAGCAGCCGCCTGTGGGTGGCCGCCGTGGCGCGGATCGCGGAGGATCAGACGGCGGATACCAATTATCGGGTCACGACGGTAGGGCTGGGCCGGACCGCGGTTGAGGCGGCCTGCCTCGATGCGATGCGTTTGATCCAGCGGTCGCTGGGGCTGACGTCGTTCCGGCAAGGCACCCCGGTCGAGCGGATTTGCCGCGACCTGTCTACGTATCTGCGTCAGCCGGCCCCCGATGAGGTGCTGACCGAGGCCGCGACCTGGTTCGTTGAACATCCAGGCGCGGGGGTCGTGCGATGGCCATGACTGCTGGAGATTGTCATCGCGCCTGGCGGGAGCTTCCTGAAGGCAGCCTCGACGACATTATCGGTGGCGGCACCTGCCTGATCCTGGCGCCGCATCCGGACGACGAGAGCCTGGGCTGCGGGGGTCTCATCGCGGCCTGTGTCGCCGCCGGGCGGCCTCCGCTGGTGGTAATCCTTACCGATGGGGCGGGATCGCACCCGAACTCCAAGTCGTTTCCCCCTGCCCGGCTGCGGGCGTGCCGGGCACAGGAGGTTCGGGATGCCGTCGGGATACTTGGGCTGGGGGAGGACCGGCTGGTGTGTCTTAACCAACCGGATGCGGCGGCTCCGATTGATGGACCCGGGTTTGAGGCTGTCATGGCAACTTTGCTGGCGCTGACTGGTAAGGAGCCGAGATGCTCGGCGATTGTCGCCCCCTGGCGCTATGACCCGCACTGCGACCATGAGGCGGCGGCATTGCTGGGCGTGGCCGTGGCGTCCGGCGCGGGGATCAAGCATATCGCGTATCCGGTTTGGGGTTGGACGCTGGCAGCCGACGCGGCGATCCCCGAGACCGTTATTGGTGGGTTTCGGTTGGATATCGGCCGTTTCCTAGTCGCCAAGCGGGATGCGATTCAGGCTCACCGGTCACAATACGGCGACCTGATCACCGATGATCCCGAGGGTTTCCGGCTGCCTGCCGGTTTGCTCTCGGTGTTTGAAGTACCCTTCGAGACGTTTGTCGTGCCATGACCGGATCGCGCGCTGCCACACATTTTGAACGTTTGTATCAGTCCAGTCCGGACCCCTGGGGGTTCCGGACAAGCGCCTATGAGCAGACAAAGTATCGCAGAACGGTATCGGCCCTTGGGGACCGGCATTTCACCTCTGGTCTGGAGGTCGGGTGCTCGATCGGTGTTTTGACGCGTGTACTGGCGGAGCGTTGTGACTCTCTGCTGGGCGTGGATATTGTCGAAGATCCGTTGGAAGCGGCTCGATCGCGCTGCGCGGATCAATCGCAGGTGCGGTTCCGGCGCATGCAGGTGCCGGCGGAATGGCCTGAAGGCTGCTTCGACTTGATGGTGTTCTCTGAGGTGCTGTACTTTTTGTCGGCGGCCGATATCGAGCGGTGCGCAAGCCGCGTGCAGGAGAGCCTGTTGCCTGCCGGCATGGTCGTTCTGGTCAATTGGCTCGGGCAGACAGACGATCCGACGCCTGGAAATGAGGCGGCGGAAACGTTCATCGCTGCGACCGCCGGGAGGTTGACGGTCATGAGGCGCGAGCGGCACGAGGGCTATCGTTTGGATGTCCTGGTGGTTGACTGATTAGGAACGCACCGGACCTACCCTCCGCGTGAGCCGTCCGGATATTGGCGCAAGCGCCCCACGTTGCGTAGGCGTCTCGACCGTCCGAGCGGATGGAACCGCATTGGGCAAGAAAGACCACGATGAACTAGTTCTCGGCGAAGAAACGACGACGTGGCCCTTCATCCGCATCGGGCCCCAGATCTATGAATCGGGCACGTGTGAAGGATCTCGTCCGATCGGCGGCAGCGCGCGAGCACACATGGCTTCCAGTTCCGGACCCACGCCGTAGAAGAAGGTCTCGCCACCGGCCTCAATGCAGTGCAGCGGGAAGTAATAGTCATTTGTTCTCTGCCGCATACGGAGTCGTCACAGTACTCCAATCAGACCGGGAAAGACGGTGATCACGGAGCACACATAAGCTGCATCCAAAGGCCGGATCACTTCTCGCCGCCGCCTCTCCTTCGAAGCATCCTTTCATGGAGAGGCGATTGGTTTCGTCTGATTCTGATCAGAAAATCGGAACGAAACCTGACCAAACCAACGTTACGGCAACTGATTACCAGTGCCAAGCTCACGTCCGGCGTCACAGGCTGGTGGTGAAAAAGATGCGTACCCTCGCTGGGGTTTATTGGGCTTCTTGTCGCTCCGGGCCAGCGCTGAACCACCAGTAGGCACTGTGACGACCACAAACGCTCGAGCCCGACTGAGTGGATATCCTGACAGCGACTTCGACGTTGTCCGCCTCTATGATGGACAGCGCGATACCGCCCCTAAGATAACGATAGTGGCGGAGCAGTCGTGGAGAGTTTGCGGAAGAAGGCCGTTGCGGTTTAAGCGAATTCGGCAGAAGTCGAGAGATGAACATTTGCCGCCGAAAGGCCAGGGCGGCTTCGGCTCGATCGACGCAGTGAACCTTGGATGTCTGCTTGACCATTACGGCTGTCGCGTAAGCCCGATCGGGACGCAGATGCAACCATCCGATGATTCTCTTACTGTCGATAAAACTTCAGCTTATCAGGCCCAAGTGGACTAATTTTTTGAGCACTATTTGGCGTGGTGAGCGTCACGCCTTAGCCAGTGGTGGGGATACGCTCACGCGCGTCCGTTGACACCGAGGCAGTATCAGCCGGAGTTTGCGGCATCAGAGTCCATTTGCCGATCAAAATCTATGTCGAATCGTCTCCAAAAGGTAACACGCCGCGACTCCTTTCATAGACATGGTGGATAGTGGGTAGACACGAACGGTCATTGCCACGATGATCGGACTTCAACAAGGGCGGGGGTTGGAATGTATTCCAGCAGAATCACGACTTCCAACGACTCTGATCAATTCGCCGCCATGATATCCCACCGCGATAACGATTATACCGTAACGGAGCGGGGATCTTTCAAAGCTCAAAGCACCTTGTTTACCCTTGGCCGCCTGGAGGCACAGCAAGCTTCGGAAAGCCTATGCCGCATTTCCCACTTCGAGTGCAGCCGGCTCGGGATCGTTTTTCTAACAGATCCTGGGCCAGGTTTCGTTTGGAACGGTGCGGAAGTCGGGTATGACCAGGTTGGGGCCTTCGGGCCAGGTGTATCCTGCTTTTTTCGGTTGCAAGGCCCTACCAAATGGGCCTCCGTTTCTCTCACTAAGGCAGACATGGATTCGCTTTGCGTTCCTCACCTCGAAAATCACGTGGACTGGATGACGCGCGGAATGGTTTTTACGCCCGCGGCCGCAGCGTTGCGCCGGCTACGTGCGCTGCAGGTTTCCGCGCGACATCTCGCGGAAAGCCCTCTGGGGTTTTCAGTCTGCCCCGAGACGATCGATCTCGAACAATCGTTTATTCAAGCGCTGTTTGAGACCATCGATTTGCCAACCCCGCCCTTCGACACCCTTGCTCGACAACATCAACAAACCGTGATCTCGCGTTTCCACGCGATACTTGAAGCGGCAGCCGATCGGCCGTTGTACATGCCCGAAGTCAGTCGGGCCATCGGCGTCTCTGGCCGGACCCTGCGGGCCGCTTGCCAAACACAACTTGGGGTAAGCCCGACGCAATACCTGGTGCTTCGCCGCATGCGCGCGGTAAGACGCAGTCTATTGCAAGCTGATCCCGCCATCGCGAGGGTCACCTCGATTGCCACCGAGCACGGTTTTTGGGAGCTCGGAAGATTTGCCCACAAATACCGGCAAATATTCGGCGAGACGCCTTCCAAAACGCTTAAATGCGCGGTCTGACAAGCCCATGGGTCGGGCATCTCGCGCAACCAATTGATTGACCACCGGATACGCGTGTTTGACTGTATAGTCAGCCTCAGTCGCTAACCCGATCGGTAGCGATAAAATATCCTTCCCGGCGCACCGCTTCCGTTATCGGATCACTTTCGATATCAACAACAGACATACCCGGTATTACTTCCTGAAACCATGGGCCGAGCGAAGTGGGCAGGTTGTCCCCGGTTGCACTCAAGGTGAATGCCACGCAATCTGGGTCCTTCTGCGATACAAATACATAGATGCGCATTACCAGCATCCTAATCCAACAGCCGGTAACTCCAGCGCCAGAGGTTCTCCCTCCCAAGAGTTCCTTTGGGTAGTTTCAGACCCATCCGCTATGAACGAAGCACACCCCGGCTGGCTCATTCGGCGCCGGTGACATTAGCGTGACGGCGGCGCGACCGTCTGCCAGCCGGAATGGTTACCGCTATGCAGTATTGGCAAATCCTTCAGGTGCAGAAGGCCAAAAAACTCATTCGCCTAAATTAAGCAGCGAGTGCGTGCCGACGCGCTGGCTGCTGGGCTCAGTTTTGGTCCGCCTCGGACAGGCAAACTCGGCGGGAGGATAGGGCTGTCGACGGAAGTCCTCACTTGAACGTCGGCGGTCGGCCAAGGCGGGAGCGCCGCGCGCTCGACGATGAATTCAAGGAGCCGCGAAACGCCTTGACACCCCGATCAACGCCCGACGCGCAAGCGCCGCATCCCTGGCAAGCGTCATCAACCCGATGATTTGGCCGGGCTGCCTCATCAAAGACCGCATCACCGGCAGCAGACCGATTCCACCATCCGGGTTCAGTGCGACAAGGGCCGCCGGGGGCAAGTCCCGTTCGGCCGGGTCGCAGATTGCGCGCACCACAACGAAGGGTAATCCAAAGGCCTGGGCGGTCCGGGCGACGGATCCGCTCTCCAGGTCGATCGCATGGGCATGCGTCGCCGCGAACAACCGCCGCTTCGCCGCTGCTTCAGCGACGACCGTCTCGCCCGCCAGTATCGTGTGGCCGGTAAGGCCCCCGAAGCAGGCGGCCAAGGGGGAATTCGTCGCCAATGTCGCTCCGTCGGACAGCACACCCGAGGGGACGATCACGGTGCCGGGCCGCAGCACCGGATCTAGGCCACCCGCCAACCCGAAACTGACCAAAGCGGTGGCGCCCTGCGCGACCAACTGCTTGGCCGCTGCCTCGGCGCCCGCTGGTGTTCCGCCACCTGCCTGGACCGGACAGCCGAACCGGCCGGCGATCCGCGCCTCGGCCGCCAGACCGACAATGAAACCAAGCGAAACGGTCAGAATCCGACTTCTACACGGCGCATATTTCCGTGCATCAGACGGCGATACCGAGCGAGGGCCAGCAGGGGAAAGTACAGCTTGTAGCCGTGGTAGCGCAAATAGAACACTCGCGGGAAACCGACCGCAGTGTAGGGCAGCTCAGCCCACTCGCCGTTCGCACCCTGCGTCGAGGTCAGATAAGCAATCCCCCGCGCGGTCGCCGGATGATCCGCGGCGCCGGCCGCCATCAGCCCTAGAACAGCCCATGCCGTTTGGCTCGGTGTGCTTTCGAAATAGCGGCCATGTGGCGCGCTGCCGTAGCTTTCTTCGTCCTCGCCCCAGCCGCCATCCTCGCGCTGCACGGACAGCAGCCAGTCAACCGCCCGAGTGATCGCCCGGTCTTCATGGGCAATGCCTGCCGCGTTCAGGGCACACAACACTGACCACGTGCCGTAAATGTAGTTTGCACCCCAGCGCCCGAACCAGCTACCGTCGGCCTCCTGCTCGCGCCGCAGATAAGCTATCGCGCGGAGCATCACCGGGTCGTCCGCGGCCATACCGATCTGAGCAAGGAACGACACGCAGCGCGCGCTGACGTCCGCCGTCGGCGGGTCGAGCAAAGCCCCGTGATCGGCGAATGGGATGTGGTTCAAGTAATGATGCGTATTTTCCGGCTCGAATGCACCCCAGCCGCCGTCGGAGGACTGCATGCCGATGATCCATTCCCGCGCCCGCTCGATTGCCGGGGCATACGCCGGGTTACCATTGCGGTGAAGCAACATGCCAACGACCGCAGTATCGTCAACATCCGGGTAGTGCGCATTGTTGTATTGGAACGCCCAGCCGCCCGGACGCAGCCCGGGACGGCGCACCGCCCAGTCCCCAACGACGTCCAAAATCTGCAAAGGCCGCAGCCAGGCACAGGCGGTATCGGTCGAAACGCCGACCTCGGCGAGGGCGTGTCCGGCCAGACTGGTGTCCCAGACCGGCGACAAGCAGGGCTGGCAGTAGGCCCGATCCTGTTGCATCACCAGCAGATTGCGCACTGACTGCCACGCAATCGCGGCATCGGGATGGCCGGGTGCATACCCGAGCGTGTCGAACATCATCACGCTATTGGCCATGGATGGGTAAATCGCGCCGAGCCCGTCCTCGCCGTTCAGCCGCTGCGTGACGAACGCCACCGCCTTGTCGATCGCCCGCCGACGTCCGGCCTTTGGAAAGAAGGGTTCAGCGGCACGCAGCAACATGTCCACACCCTTGAAAAACCGCCCCCATCCGGACCGATACGGGCCGCGAATCCAATCCGTTACCTGCTCGGGCGGGGTGCAGAAGAGCTCAGGGATCCCGATCCCGCGAGGGTTACGCGCCTTCGGCCGCAGCGCCATTAGCACCATAAGCGGCACGATCACGGTGCGGGACCAGTACGAGACCTTCGACAGATGGAACGGAAACCATAGCGGCAGATGCATGATTTCCAGCGGCATCACGGGCACCGCCCGCCACGGGACCGCCCCGAACAGCGCCAATTGCGCCCGCGTGAAGACATTCGTCCGTTCAGCACCGCCGGCCGCCAGAATTGCGTCTCGAGCTCGTTGCATGTGGGTCGCGTCGGGATCGTCACCGATGGCTTTGAGCGCGAAATAGGCCTTGACGCTGGCGGAGATGTTGAACGCACCGTCATGGAATAGCGGCCAGCCGCCGTGCGTGCCCTGGATGCCCCGCAGGTAGACCCCGATCTTCGCCTCTAGATCCTGGTCGATGCGCGCCAGGAAATGCTCCAGCAGAACGTACTCCGCCGGTATCGTCGCGTCAGCCTCGAGTTCGAACACGAAATGGCCGTCCGTCCTTTGTCTTCGGGTCAGAGCATCGGCGGCTCGGGTCTCGGCGGATAGCAACGCGGCGTCATCGACGGCCGGCGCGGTTACGGCATCGAGGGCCATGGCATCCTTCAAAGCGCCAACAACGCTTTCGCGGCGGAACGGCCGGACCTTATGGCGCCCTCGATCGTGCCCGGCAACCCGGTAGCGGTCCAATCCCCAGCAAGGACGAGGTTAGCGGCGAGGTTGGTGCGCGTCGGCGGCCGCCTTGCCTCCTGCAGCGCGGTGGCGGAGATGGTCGCGCGCTTTTCCTTCACCACGCGATACAGGGGCATCCGGTCCTTTAGGTTAGCAGGCAGTCCCAACGCGTCCACTACATTTGGCCATACGGCGGAGGCAATGCTCTGGACCGGATCATCCACCCGACTATTCGCGGCGCTGATGGTGACCGAAACATGATCCGATTTCACAAACACCCACTCCGCCGCACCGGAGGTCACTCCAATAAAGCCTGCTACCCTGGGGGCCTCGTCGCCATCCACATCGAGGCGGAAGTGGATGTTGAGGATGGCCTGGAAGTCCTCCGGCACAACCAGGCCGGGCAGCAGGCCGGCGGCGACCCAAGGCGGCACCGCGAGCACGACCGAGTTGTCGGGGCCGAGCGGGATCTGTCCGTCGGAGCCGCGCATGCCGGTTACGCGGTTGCTCTCGAGGGCCAGTTCTGCGACACGGCTATTGAACCTCATGTCGGCTCCACGCGCCCGCAAGGTGGCGATGGCGGGATCGATCAGTGCCTCCGAAAGGCCTTGCCTTGGGAGCATGGGGATGCACGCTTGGCCGCCGCGCATCAGAGTCTCTCGCATTACCACGCCAAGCAATCGAGCGAGACCTGCTTGTGAGGGGGTATTCAAAGCGGCGACCGCAAGGGGCTCCAGCAGGCGCCAGTAAAGGCGGCCGCGGCGCATACTGTCGCTGACGCTGGTGTCATCCCGGATACGCACGATTCGCGCCATGCTCAGGTAGTCAGATATCCGCGTTTGCGGCACCCGGCGATCCGCCACGAAGATCCACCAAGGGATGGGGCCGTTGTTGGGGCGCACTGTCCAGCGCTCGCCGGTGGTGACGTCCATGAAGGGAAAGACTGCTTCGGTCTGAGTCTTGAAGGAATTTTCCGCCTTGGTCTCGGCGATGTACGCCTTTGCGGCGGTGTTTCCTGACAGCAGAAGGTGGTTGCCGTTATCGATGCGGAGACCGAGTTCCTTGTCGAAGTATGACCGGCACCGGCCGCCGGCCGCGGCACCGGCTTCGTGCAGGACGATGGATTGGCCGGCGGCGGTCAGCGAAAGAGCCGCGGATAGGCCGGCAAGGCCGGCGCCGATCACATGGACTTTACTCATCGGCTCGATGTCTTGTGCCTTCGCGACGTGACGAAAGGGATCTGCGGCGGAAGTTACAACACCAATAACCGCCACCGGTCGTCAATTGCACACCGAGGATCACCCGAATCAGAGTAGGCAAAGTGCTCGAAGTTCCTGCCGAAGCGATGTTGGCAAGCCGTCTAACCCGGCAACGGCGCTGCAGGCGGGCATATCAGGCGGGGCGCCGTCGGGATCGAGGTAGCGCCAGCCTTGGAATGGACGGGTGGGACGTCCAACCAGGGGGACGAGTTCGGGGTCCAGGATCAGGCTGGTACATGGCGTCAGGTCGTCGCGCCGGTCCTCGATGATATCCACGATTCGTTGGCGCGCCATCATAGTTCCGGAGATCACCCAATACATCGACCCGCCATCCAGAACGTCCGTCCGTCGCCGGGGGAAATTGCGGGTGCGATGGCGCAGCGGGGCATGGTCCAGCATACGTACAGCCTGCAATTCATGCAGGTGGTCGGTGTCTCTCACGCCGACGGCGAGCTTGGTCAGATGCAGCATGGGTTTTGGCGACTCGGTGATCTGATGGTCCTCATGCCATTGTAGGCTGAAACACCGAGCGCGACAGCCAACAATGGGATTCCTCAGCTTGGTTGAAATGCGCTGCGGTGTGATTGGCCGCGCACCGTGCGCTGCCGCACCTCGCCCGATGTCATTTAAATTCTTTGCCTGATTTAGTGTGCGTTAACCATTCCGTCAGAGGATGGTTCCATGCACACTGCGGCCGACATGGGGCTTGCCCAATCCTGCCCCTCGTCCGACGCGGATGATGGCCGAGCGCTTTACGTGAGCGGACTGCTGGCGCTGCGAGACGGCGAGGCTGAGGACGCAGTGACGCTGCTGACCCAGGCGCTGCAGAGCCAACCGGGGCATGCGGGCCGGCGGCGCAACCTCGTGCGGGCACTGTTGCTGGCGCAACGGTGGGAGCAGGTCGCCATGCAGGCGAACGCGTCCCTGGACCGGTCACCGGATGATGCGGAACTGCATTTTGCCCGCGGAACAGCGCTGAATGCGCTTGGACATCACGCTGAGGCATGTGCGGCTTTCGCCCGTGCATTGCTGCCGGAGCGCTTCTGCCTCCGCGTCCTGCTGCTTCTGCATCTGCAGGTGCAGATCCGCGAGTTTTGCCGCCAGGTCGGCGGCCGCCTGACGATTGGACTGAATGTGGGCTACCGCCGCGGCCACGCCGCCCGGCGCGCTGAGATCAGCCACCGCGCCAACGACCGTCTGGACCACTCCAGCCACTTTGGCAGTAGCGTCGGCGCCCTTCGATCCGAAGATCATTCCGGCGAGTTGCGGTGCCAGATTAAGCACCAAGGGGATCAAAAGGGCGAACATACTAAGCTCCTATGGCCTGCAGCGCGGCCTCGCACAGGCGGTTTCGTTCCGCCGCACCAGTCGTGCCGCCGTTGATTTTTCGGGTAAGAAGATCGATCGCCCAGGTGTCGGCGAGGGTGTTCAATTCATGCGTCGTCCAGAACCACGCGGCGCTGCTGGCGGCTCCGGCTTGGGTGACCGCCTGATCGACTGCCTGGTCCAAGGTCATTTTTGTTGCCTGAGCGAAGCTCGCATACGCGGTGCGGCCGGTGATCTGGATCAGGCCGCGGCCACGGAACCGCCAGCCGTCACCGGAGGCCTCGTCGCCATTGCCCATGCGACCGGCGTAGACACGGTTGGCGAGGGCCTCGGGGTTCATGGCGCAGGCTTCGCCCGCTTCAGCGTTGGGGAAACGATTTGGCCAAACCTCGCAGAGGCGCGGGGCGCTGTAACTCAAGTCTTCTTCGAGCTCGTGCAGGCCCGCGCTCTCCGCCGAACACTGGCCGAGGAACGCGGCAATACGACGCGGGGTGGTGATGCCAGCCGCCAGCAAGGGTTCAGCCAGCGCCGAGATCCAGACAGCGCGATCGGCGCTGGTCAGACGCGGCGCGACGGCCTGCAACGCGGGGTCCAGTCCTGGCGGTGCCGGCGGCGAAGCGGCATAAAGAACAGTGACCGCGGCGGCCACGGCGGGATCCGGTGAGGGCTGCTTAAAGAAGAAGTCCTCGAAGGCGGCTAACGCCTCGGACATGAAGCGGGCCAAGCGGCCGGAACGGTTTGGTTGGGCAAGGAGTGCTCTTTGCTACTGAAATAAAGTTGTCGGAGTGCAAGATGTTTATGGACTGGAAAATGGTCATGGGAATAAAATCATAAAATCAGACCGATGTCAAGATGATTCGGTTTGAACCGATCCCTGGATAGCGGCGTGCAGGATGGCCCTGGAGGTTGAACCGCTCGCCTCATTCATCGAGGCCGTGTCCGCGGACTGATGAGATGACATACACGTGAAGTTGTACCCGTTTGCGCGCAACTCACCTGATCTTCGCTCTCGAACGAGAGTGCAACGCCGACAAGCAACAAGGTCGGGGTTTTCGGGAAACTAATCATATTGCGGCGCAATGTGGACATGCTTCTTGCTTGCAGGCATGCTTGTCCCGGATGGCGTTGGCTTCTTCTTTATCGGGACGCAGTTCGGCGTTGCGCGGACCACGCGCAGCGGAGATGATCGCGTGCGATCAACAGCAAGTTGCTTCATCAACATGGAAAGCGGGGACGTGGAGAAATGATTAAACTCACAGTCAATGGTCAGGAGCGGAGTTGGGACGGTGATCCGTCGCTGCCGCTGCTATGGTATCTGCGCGATGAGGCCGGTCTGACCGGCACGAAATATGGCTGTGGCAAAGCCTTGTGCGGGGCCTGCACGGTGCATGTTGAGGGCCAGGCTGCTCGTGCGTGCATCACGGCGATGTCGGATGTCGCGGGCCAGAAGGTCACCACCATCGAGGGCCTCGACGCGCACGGCGATCATCCGGTCCAGAAGGCCTGGCGCGAGGTCAACGTTCCGCAATGCGGCTTCTGTCAGGCGGGACAAATCATGCAGGCAGCGGCGCTGCTGCAGCAAAATCCGCACCCGTCACACGATGAAATCCGAGACACCATGTCGGGCAACATCTGTCGTTGCGGATGCTATCAGCGGATCGAAATAGCGGTCCGTATCGCTTCGACGGGGGCTTGAGCCATGAACCATATCATAGCGCCTCGGATTGAGAATGTTTCCCGCCGTGCGATGCTCCGCGGCCTGGGGATTACCGCCGGTCTGGTGCTTGCCGCGCCGGTCCTGTCGCGCCGCGGCATGGCGGCAAACGCCACTTACACCACCGGCGCCGACAAGATGCCACACGGGACGGTCAACGACCCGCGCGTGTTCGTGTCGATCGCACCCGATGGGATGGTGACGATCATTGCGCACAGGTCGGAGATGGGCACCGGCAGCCGCACCAGCCTTCCGATGATCGTGGCGGACGAGTTGGAAGCCAACTGGGACAAGGTGATTGTCAAGCAGGCACCCGGCGACGAAGTCAAATACGGCAACCAGGATACCGACGGTTCGCGCAGCACGCGTCACTACCTGATCCCGATGCGCCAAGTGGGCGCTGCGGCCCGTATGATGCTGGAAGCGGCCGCCGCTAAACGATGGAACGTCCCCGTCACCGAGGTGAAGGCGGTCAACCACGAGGTCGTCCATACCGCCTCGGGACGCAAGCTGGGCTATGGCGAGCTGGCGAACGATGCCGCTATGCAGCCGGTGGTTGAAGCGTCGAAGCTGCAACTGAAGGATCCAAAGGACTTCCGTTACATCGGCAAAGAAAAGGTCAGCATCGTTGACCTGCACGACATCACCACCGGCAAGGCGATGTATGGTGCCGATATTCGGCTGCCTGGCATGAAGTACGCGGTTATCGCGAGGCCCCCGGTGGTTGGCGGGAAGCTGGTTTCGTTTGATGCGAAGGACGCGCTCAAGGTTCCCGGGGTGGAGAAGGTTATGGAGGTGCAGGGGTGGCCCTGGCCCTCGAAGTTTCAGCCGCTCGGGGGCGTGGCGGTCATCGCGAGCAACACCGGTGCCGCGATCATAGGACGCGACGCGCTCAAGGTCGTGTGGGATGACGGGGCGAACGCAAAATACGATTCCGTCAGCTACCGCGCGGAACTGGAAGACGCCGCGCGTAAACCGGGCGAAGTCGTGCGGAACCAGGGTGATGCGGAAGGTGCCCTGAAGACCGCAGACAAGGTCGTGGTAGGTGAGTACTACCTGCCCCACTTCGCGCATGTCAGCATGGAGCCGCCGGCCGCGGTGGCGCATGTTGCGGACGGCAAGGCGGAGATCTGGGCCCCGGTGCAAAGCCCCGGCGGAACCAGGGAGGATACCGCGAAGACCCTTGGCATCCCGGAACAGAACGTCACCGTCAACGTGACGCTGTTGGGCGGCGGCTTCGGGCGCAAGTCGAAGTGCGACTTCGCGCTTGAAGCAGCGTTGCTGTCCAAGACGCTCGGCGCGCCGGTCAAAGTGCAGTGGACCCGCGAGGACGACGTCCGCCACGACTTCCTCCACACGGTTTCGGCCGAGCGGATCGAGGCCGGGCTGGACAAGAGTGGTAAGGTCGTCGCCTGGCGTCACCGCAGCGTCGCGCCGACGATCCTGTCGACATTCGTCGCGGGTGCCAAACACCAGGCTCCGTTCGAGCTTGGTATGGGCTTGGTCGACATGCCGTTCGACATCCCAAATGTTCGCTGCGAGAACCCGGAGGCGGCCGCCCACACCCGGATCGGCTGGTTCCGCTCGGTGTCGAACATTCCGCGTGCGTTCGCGGTGCAGACCATGGTCTCTGAGATCGCGCACGAGACCGGACGCGATCCGAAGGAGGTGTTGCTGGAACTGATCGGACCGGCGCGCATGGTCGACATCGGCGCTGGGTCGAAGGACCTCTGGGATTACGGCGAACCGCTGTCGAGCTACCCGATCGATGCCGGGCGTCTGCGTGGCGTGGTGGAACTGGTCGCCGACAAGGGCGAGTGGAACCGGCAAGTGCCGAAAGGTCACGGGCTCGGGATCGCGGTGCATCGCAGCTTCGTCAGCTACATCGCCACGATCGTGGAGGTCGCGGTGGACGACAAGGGCAAACTGACCGTGCCCCGGGTGGATACAGCGATCGATTGCGGCACGTTCGTCAATCCGGAGCGGATACGCTCGCAGATCGAAGGCGCCGCCATCCAAGGCCTTAGCCTCGCAAAGTATGGCGAGATAACCTTCAAGGAAGGCCGTGTGATGCAGGGGAACTACGATGACCACAAGGTGGTGCGGATCGACGAGGCACCTTTGGTTACGAATGTCTATATCACGCCTTCAGGGTTCGACGTGCCCCCGAGTGGTGTGGGCGAGCCTGGGGTTCCGCCGTTCGCGCCTGCGCTGTGCAATGCGATCTTCGCAGCAACTGGCAAGCGCCTGAGAACCTTGCCGATTGGCAAGCAGCTTGAGTCGGCTTAAAGCCTAGACGCGCTAAAGCAAAACTGTGCCGGGGAGCAACCCTCCGGCACGGCGAAAAAACAACAGCCAGACCGTTATCGGGCAGTAGGTTTGCCTGATAGCGGTCAAGGCGCATAACGGAGTGAACGTTTTGAAGAAATCACCATTAGCTCTTGGTGCAAGTGTTGTTCTGGCCCTTTCGCTATGGAGCGGCGGCGGCGGCGGCGTGCTGGCGCAGCAGACCGAGCCGACAGCGAAAGCACCGATGACGGGCAGCACCAAACCGGATCCCGGCAAACCGGCCATGGAGAAGTCGATGCCATCGTCGGCGCCAGCCGCTACAACGACGCAAACGACCGGAGCGACTAATCAGAGCAAAGCAGTCAAGGCTATGAACGATCAAGAAAAGTCGAAAGTTGAAAACACCGGGAAGTAGTTCCGGTCGATCAAAGGGGGTATGAACACGAAATGTCGAGAACCAGCTATGCGGCTGCACTTGTCGCGTTTATTTTAGGCGGCCCGGCCTTGGGGCTTGCTGCCGACGAGGTGACACCGGACCGGCTGCTGAATGCCGATTCCGATGCCGGGAATTGGCTTACGCACCATCGGGATTACTCTGCCCAACGGTTCTCGCCGCTGAAGCAGATCAATAAGGATAACGTTAAGAATTTGCACGTCGCCTGGACGTTGCAGCTCGGCGGTATTGAGGGCGGCGGCATCTGGTCGCATGGGGGCCTTGAAGGCACCCCGCTGGCAGCGGACGGCTACCTTTACGTGACGGATGGCTGGGGCTCCGTGACCAAGATCGACACTCGCGGCGGTCAGGCCAAGGTGGTTTGGTCGATGGATCCGAAGACCGATCACGACTGGGCTGGCGCGGTGGCCTGTTGCGGTGTCGACAACCGTGGCGTGGCACTGGCCGGCAACCTGGTGTTGTCACACTCGCTGGATGGGCGGCTGATCGCCACTGACAAGGATACCGGCAAGATCCTCTGGCAGCGCCAAGTGGCCAATCCCGACAAGGGTGAAGTGACGACCGTAGCGCCGCTGGTCGTTAAGAACCTTGTTATCTCGGGCGTGTCCGGCGCCGAGTACGGCATTCGCGGCTGGATCGCGGCCACCGACCTGACGACGCAAAAGGAGGTGTGGCGCACCTATACGATCCCTGCGAAGGGCGAGGCTGGCAGCGACACCTGGAAGGACAGTTACGACGCTCAGGCGATGGGTGGCGGGTCGACCTGGGTGACGGGCAGCTACGATCCTAAGACCAATTCGTTATTCTGGGGTGTCGGCAACCCTGGGCCGGACTGGGATCCGGAATACCGGCCGGGCGACAATCTGTATACTGACAGCACCTTGGCCCTGGACGCCGATACCGGGAAGATCAAGTGGCACTATCAGCATACACCCAACGACGCGTTCGACTATGACAGCGTGGCGGAGAATGTCCTGGTCGACGCCCCGGTGAACGGCCGTCCGATGAATTTGGTTCTTGAGGCCGACCGGAACGGTTTCGCCTATGCGGTCGACCGGAACAATGGTGCGTTCATCTGGGGTCTGCCGTTCGTCAAGAAGGTGAACTGGACCAAAGGACTGGACGCGGAGACCGGCAAGCCAGTCGAGTATGACGCAAAGGCCGACATCCAGAAGTATAATGCGGCCGTTACGCCGACCCGGGAAAATCCGAAGACGCTGATTTGCCCCGGCAACATGGGCGGCAAGAACTGGCCGCCAACAGCCTACAATCCGGAACTGAAGGTCTGGTACATTCCGGTCATCGAAAGCTGCAACACCGTGACGGTGAAGGCGGAGGATCCGGGCAAGAAGGCCAAGCCGCGTGACCTCTGGATCGGCGGTGGACCGACCGAAACGGAGCGCATAACCGGCAGCGTGACCGCGATCGACGTGACCACGGGCAAGGAAGTCGGCAAGCACGAGACGCCCTACCCGATGCTGGGTGGGCTGCTGACGACCCCTGATCTGGTGTTCTACGGCCAGCCGGATGGCAAGGTCGCGGCGCTGGATGCCAAGACGTTGCAAGAGCTCTGGAGCTTCAACACGGGCGGCGGGGTGAGCGCGCCACCGATGACGTTTACCTCGGATGGCAAGCAGTATGTCGCCATCCTGGTTGGCCAGGGCGGGGCCTGGGACAAGTGGTTCATCGAGGCCACCCCGGAACTGAAGGCGGTGCATCCCAGTTCCACGCTTTACGTGTTCTCGTTGAACTGAGCGGAAGGTCTGGGCCGGACAGACGCTTCGGCCCGGATCGATCTCTTCAAGGAGATGACCACGCCGTGACTACTGGTATTGGCTTCGTGCGAGCGGCGGTTTGCGCCGCCGCTTCATTATGGATGGCCGGAGCGGCAGGAGCGATGGCTCAGCCCGCTTCTGACGGCGAGGGTATGCGCATTTACAAGTCGGCTAATTGCGTCGGCTGCCACAAGTGGTCCGGCAACGGCGGTGGCAGCTATGGGGGCGCCGCAGCCAATCTGCGGCAAACGCAATTAAGCCTCAGCGAGATCGAAGAAACCATCCGCTGCGGGCGGCCGATGGCTGGCATGCCGCATTTCCAGCTCGATGCGTATGCAGACGGCACCTGTTATGGCCTGAAGGAGTCCGATCTGGCAGACGGCAAGATGCCGCCGGAGGCCAATCGGCCTCTCCGTCCCGCTGACATCAAGGCGGTGGCCGAATACGTGGTGTCGCATATCAAGGGTCAGGGTGATCCCACCTTTACCCAATGCCAGGCGTTCTTTGGCACCGGCACGCGGGTCTGCGATGTTTATGCGAAAGGGAGCGAGGGGGGTAGCAAGGATACAGCTTCCTCGGGGCCGGTCGAGGCTTCTCCGCATCCTCATATGCAGGTGGAAGCGGCGGGCGATGCCAACGCGCCCGGCAAATGATATGAGCAAGCTGTTGCGTGCCGCCGCCGTCGCCACCTTGATGGTGCCTGTCTGCGCCTACGCAGCCGGGGGAAACGATCTGCGGGACTTTCGTATTGGGATGGCGGTGTCGGCGCTTCCGACGAGCGGTTATGGGGAGTTCGCCTGCGCGGCGGATCCGTCAAAGAAATTGTCTGACTGGGGCGGCTATCAAACCTGCCCGGCCTCCCAGGACGGGGCCAGAGCGGTAAGCTTCCGTTATGACGATGTCGGATCGGCGAGCGACGAAAGCAAGACACTGGTGGCGGGCCAACCGGTGGAGCTTGCGCTGCTCATTGGCGACAACGGGCGGGTGACCGGGATCAAGATCGACACCGACCCTCACGCCCGGCTGTACATACGGAAGAAGGCGTTTCTGTTCGGGCTTCAGATCCGGGCTCGGTTTGGCGAGGACGGATGGACCTGCACTCAGCAGTCGCCTACGCCTCAGGAACAGCCGGTCGGCGGCGTGTTTATCCACGAGCATTGCGAAAAGGTTACGGCAACGCGTCACTTTGTTCTGGACCGCCAGTTATTTCGGGACCCTGGCAAGGATCTGCGTGATTTCACCGATGCGACTCAACTGACAATTCTTGGGGCTGGGTAGTTCCGCCTGACTGCGCGGCGCGAGAGTCGCCATCGCTTCGCTCTACGAGTTCATTTTTCTCCGGGCCGGTCCGCCCACTCGCGCCATAGCAGCATCAGGGCTGCCATGATCGCGGGTCCAAGGAACAGGCCGAGCAATCCCCAGGTCTCGACGCCGCCGAGAATGCCAAGCAGCACCCACAGAAAGGGCAGCCGTGTCGCGCTGCCGATCAGGGTCGGGCGGATGAAGTGATCGGCCACGAAGGTCACCACGAACCCCAGCACGCCGATGATGATGGCCGAGACAACTGACCCTTGCGTCAACAGGATCAGCGCTGCGATTCCGAATACCAGCGACGCGCCGAACGGCAGCATGGCGGCGATGGCGGTAAACAGACCGAACAGAGTGGGATGTGGCACGCCGGTCACCAGGTAACCGATGCCGAGGATGAATCCCTCGCCCAGGCCGACAAGCACCAGACCGTCGACCGTGCCGTGAACGGAAGCAATCATCTGCCGGCCCACCCGCTCGCCACCAGGACCGAACGCTCGGGCGCTGGCGCGCTGCAGTTGCGCGTTCACTTCGTCACCATCCTTGAACAAGAAGAACAGCGTCAGCAGGGTGAAGCCGAACAGGACGGCGCGATGGGCGACTTCCCCACCCAGTTCGCGGCCGTTCGAGACAAAGCTCGACTGGCGGGCTTTCTGGAGCAGTTCCGACGCGGAATCAGGATTGGCCAGATTTTCGTTCCACCAGTCGGTTGCCTGCTGGCTGCCGACGGGAAGCTTGCCGAGCCACTCTGGCGGGGGGAGGCCGTCGGTTTGGGCTTTGTCGATGGTGTGGTAGAGGCCGCGGACTTCCTTGCCGGCCTGGACGCCGACGAGGACCAGGGGGACGATGAACATCAGCCCGATCACGAGGGTGAAAACCGCCGGCAGCAGGATGTTGTGCTTGCCGGGAGGCCAGCGGCGGGTGGCTCTCTGGTAGAGGGGCCAGACGGCAATAGCGAGGATCGGGGCCCAGATCAGGGCCGGCAGGTAGCGATACAGGGTCCACAAGCCAAGCAAGGTGAGCAGTAAGGCGAGAACCGCCCTCGCAGCCTGTTGCGGGCGAGATGAACCATCATGGGCCAAGGGGTCTTGCGGGAGGGGCGCCTGGGTCATGGGGTGCGCCCGGGCGGATACGGTGGCAGGGAACCGCCGCGGATCGGCGGCGCGGCCGTCACGCGTTGGGTCATAATGACGGCCGCGATGACCACCACGATCAACGCTACGATCCAGCGGCCGAGCGGCGCCGGATAGGTGTCGAACGGATGTCCGATCAGCATAAAGAACACAGCGGTCACAACGATCAGTGGCCAAAGACCGTGATGGCCCCGTCGCGATGCCAGGACGCACAGGACAGCGAACACGACGTAGATGGCGATGGCGAAGGCTCGGACGACGCCATAAGTCTGCGCGCCCAATTGGGCCACAAGATCGCGGAACGCGGCGTCGATCCTGTCTGTCAGCGCCCAAATGGCATCGATGAACTGGTCGGGTCCGATGAGGTAAAGCGCCACGGCCAGCACGAAGCCGCCGATCCAGATCATTAGTATCTGCTCTCGCCGCATGTGCTCTCCGGGGGGTTAATTGGAAGTGGCGTTCTACGCGATGACCGAGCGACTGCACATCGGGGCGACGGCATCGTGACCGCACCTGTTGGGCCGGTGTGGATAAAGTGCTGGGACCCGCGCAGGTTGCTTTGGATTTCGGACGAGAAGCTGTGCCGTGGTGGGATCTCCGCGCGTGATATCGTCGATAGCACGTAGGAAGTTGGGCTGATTGCCCCTACCCTTCCAGAACCCACTATCAACCTAGCCGAGGAACCGGATGAGGTCTGCGCGTCTTGCTGTCGATATTGGCGGCACCTTCACTGATCTAGCCCTCGAGGCCGGCGGCAAACGCACTACGGTCAAGGTGCTAACCACGCAGGCGGCTCCCGAACGAGGCGTCATGGAGGGGTTTCGGACAATCATTCATGCCGCAGGCGTCGCGCCGAGCGACATCGAACTGATCATTCATGGGACCACGTTGGCGACCAACGCGATAATCGAACGCAAGGGAGCCCGGACCGCGCTGATCACAACGGAGGGCTTTCGTGACGTCATCGCGATGGGCAACGAAAGCCGTTACGACCAATACGATCTGAACATCGTGCTGCCGGAGCCTTTGGTGCCGCGTTACCTGCGGCTGCCGGTGCCAGAGCGCCTGGACAACACCGGGCAGATCCTGCTGCCACTGGACGAGGCGGCGGTTCATGCGCTGATCCCTGCCCTGACTGAAGCCGGTGTGGAAAGCGTCGCCGTCGGGCTGTTGCACGCCTTTGTCAATCCGGTGCACGAACGGCGCATCCGGGAAATCGTGTGCGACGCGCTGCCGGACGTACCAGTGTCTGTGTCGTCCGAGGTTTCTCCGGAAATGCGAGAGTGGGAACGGTTTTCCACGACCGTCGCCAACGCCTACGTGCAGCCGATGATGGCGCGCTACTTGCGGCGTCTGGAGGCGGATCTGCGCGCGGCCGGGACGCCGGCGCCACTGTTCCTGATGATGTCCGGCGGTGGGCTGACGACCATCGAAACCGCTTGCCGTTTCCCGATCCGTCTAGTGGAGAGCGGGCCGGCAGGGGGCGCCATTTTCTCGGCTCATATCGCCCGGGCGTGCGGGCTGGACAGCGTGTTGTCGTTCGACATGGGGGGTACCACGGCGAAGATTTGTCTGATCGACAATTTCAAACCGCAAACCGCCCGCACATTCGAAGTCGCTCGGGTTGGCCGATTTCGCAAGGGTTCCGGGCTGCCTCTGCGCATTCCGGTGATCGAGATGGTGGAGATCGGCGCCGGTGGCGGCTCGCTGGCGCATGTCGATACGATGGGACGGATCGTGGTGGGACCGGAAAGCGCCGGCGCCGATCCGGGGCCGGCGTGCTACGGACGTGGAGGCACGCGTCCGGCGGTGACCGACGCTAATCTGATACTTGGCCGTTATGACGCTGGTCGTTTCGCCGGTGGTACCATGAAACTGGACACCGCTGCGGCGCACGATGCGTTGCTGGCGCATGTCGGTGCGAAGCTTGGGCTGACGGCGGAACTCGCTGGGCTCGGGGTGGTCGAGATGGTTGACGAGAATATGGCCAACGCGGCGCGCGTTCATGCGATCGAGTCGGGGAAGACCTACGAAGGCCGCACGTTGATCGCGTTTGGCGGCGGCGGCCCGGTGCATGCCTGCCGGGTCGCTGAGAAGATCGGCATCAACCGGATCGTGGTGCCCTCGGGGGCCGGTGTCGGGAGCGCGATCGGGTTCCTGCGCGCGCCGGTGGGATATGAGGTGGTTCGGAGTTTGTATCAGCGATTCTCGACGTTCGACGTAGCGGCGGTGAACGATCTGCTGGCCGCCATGCGGCGGGAAGCGGAGGTGGCAGTTTCCAAAGGCAGCTTCGGCGCGCCGACGGTGGAAGCGCGCACCGCGTATATGCGCTATGTCGGACAGGGGCATGAGATTCCGGTGCCGCTGCCGAGCTGGGTCCTCGGTGCTGTGGACGTGGCGCTGATTCGATCACGTTACGATGAGGAGTACGCGCGGTTTTTCGATCGCCCGGTGCCGGGCTCGGATGTGGAGATCATCAGCTTCGCCGTGGTCGTTACCACGATTACTGACGAGGTCACGGTTCCGACCCGGGCCAAGAACTTCGGCTCGACCACGGCGGCGCCGGTTCGCACGCAACTTGTGTGCGATACGACGACCGGGGCGATGTCGTCTTGGCAGATCTACGACCGCGCACTGCTTTTGCCGGATGCGACCATTACGGGACCGGCGATCGTCGCGGAGGACGAAACCTCGACGCTGATCGGGCCGGGCTGGATCGCGACGGTCGATGGGTTGGGCTATATCGAGATGAGGCGTGATGGTGGTTGAAGCCGTTTAGCCATTGCTGATGGCAAGTGGCGGGCTTGGCAAGAACGTCCACTTCGCTGGCTCTGGCCGAGGCAAGCGGATGGTCGCGAATAAATCAGCGAAATTCACACCACCAAAAGTTCTCGACTAGGCGGCCGCCCGCCGAACCGAAGCCCAGTGGCGTGGAGCCGAGTCTCACCAAGTTCCCCCGCGACTAGCATTAAAGCTGAACCCGCAGACATCGCCAATGATCGAGCCCTGCATATTCCCGCCTGCGATGCTGCCACTCATGAAGTCCGGGCCCACTTGCGCGTTGAATGCTCCGTCCGGCCCGATCATGGCATTGAACACGATAACCGGCTTCCACTCCGCTTGAGGTTGGTTCAGCTGATAGGTAAAGGCATGATTTTCGACGTGCAGCGTGATCGGATTGTCGTTGCCGCAATTGATGGCGGTGCCGCGATTCAGCTGCATCACGCCGCCATAGGTTCCATCGATTGGCGGGAGCCGAGGCGCACGGACCACCGGACCCGGCGGAGGTGGATTGCTACAGGCCGCCAGCGCGGCGCCAAGGGATAAACCCAACACGGTGAATGCGACTAACCGGGGCATGGCTACTCCTGCCGGATGAACTGCTACGTCATCGTTGATGTAACGCCCGGCGGAACATCTGTTAATGCCCGGTTCGCCGATGCCCTCTCCATGTTTGTCCGGCAGTCAGGCCCTCAGCCGAATGGCACATGCGGTTTGCCCAGGCTGGCCCGGATCTGCTTCCCTGCAGAGGCGCGGACCTAATTGCATGCCCGGCGAGAACCGCCTAAAAGGGCGCCCGTGCGGGTGTAGTTCAATGGTAGAACGGCAGCTTCCCAAGCTGCACACGAGGGTTCGATTCCCTTCACCCGCTCCAACCTTAACAAACACTTAGGGAGCCCCGGCGGAAAATAGGCTCAGAAAAGGCTCAGCATTGCGTCGCTGCTGTCTTCAGTGCCAACACGTTTGTGACCATCCGCACGCCCGCGTTGGCTACTCCCCTGGCCGGCAGCAGGAAGTCCCGGAGCAGCAGGAACATCCTCCAAGGGTGGGCGGACAGCCCCGGTACAGCGCGACTCCATGGTGGACCCGCAGCTGATGTCATTGTTAAGAGTCAGTTGTGTTGCAGGCTCCATTAATCGCCGGAGAGCGGAGATAGGATTTCAATCTTATCCCCGCCCGGTAAACCGTTCTCCTCCCTTGCCGAAGCCATACCGGCTGTCGTCAGGCGCGAGCCGCTGCGCAACTCCTGGTAGAATTTGCCTTTTCGGAAACGCGCCAAAAGTCTGTCGCCGACTTTGCGTTCGCGGCATCCCAGAGTTTATCGACCGGAGTTGTTGACGATGATGGCGTGGGCGATGATGGCGTGGGCGATGGGGATGCCTTGGCCCAGAATTCAACAAGAGGTCACCGCCAGTAAGGGCGATAGGGGACCGCCCCACCCGGAGATGGTTCCCGCTTCCCTCCCGTCGCGCGCCGGATCTACCGCCGCCTCGGACGGATCAACAACATCAGGATGAGATTGCGCCAACCGGGCGTTCAACGCTTGAATGGGGGAGACTAGGGGTTCAACGGAATCCAGCCTTTAGAAGAGCAGCATCCAAGGTTCACCGATACGTGTGTGCAAGAACTTCTAGACCTGCCCCCGCGGAAAACGGCGGACGAGCGAACCGCAAGTCGGGCCTGCTCCGTGCCGGTGAGGAACTGCAGGCTGAAGTGAAGGCTCAAACCGGGTTCTCCAGGGTCCGAGTTTCGCGTCCTAAGGGCTCGCAGGACGAGTTTGAGGTTGATCGGACGCTTGCCCGCATCCTTACCAATAAGGGGGTGGTCGCAGCGGCCGACGAGTTCACACGCCGAATTGAGGTTCCACCTAGGTTTTGGCGAGATCTGTTGGAAGCCGCCGCCACCGGACCGGCGGATTTTCGGGCGGCACTAAAATTCACGAACGGTGAGCAAGTAGAGTGCCTCACAGGGGTCATTGAAGCTGGGAAGAAGTTTGCCGAGGCGCTCGATTACGCCCTCATTCCAGTCTACCCGGACACGAGCGAGGAGGATTTTTTTCGGCAGCTGAACAAAATTCGGTCTGAGTTCCGCAGCCCGCGTGTTCCAGGGCTCTCCGACTGTTCGATCAAGATCAGTTCCTCAGCAGGGCACCGCGCAGATACGCCCGGTCGACGTCGGTCCGTTTCACGGTGCATTCATCAGGTGAGCGTCGCTTCGCTAGTTCAAATTTTGACGCGCATTCTTCCATTGCTAATTCGCGAACGCGAATCCCTAGCTGACCGACCCGACACCATGCAGTTGCGAAAGGGCGACGCCGACATTCGATTCATAGTCGGCCGTCTCGATTCAGTCATGGAAAAGCAACTTCCTAAGAAGATTGGTACCTCACCGGTCAAAACAGGTAAGCTGATCCGGGCACTCATCAACGCAGCGTTGGACAACCGCGAACACACGAGCTCGTTCGTCACTGCAAAGAAGTTGGCTGACTGCCTCCGATACCTACGGACAAAAGGACGATAGAGGTCCCATTTTCTTCGGTCGAGCTGCGCTAGCGATGTTGGCATGGTCTCGATCCGTCGCAGAAAGGGAAAACTCATGCGGATTCTTCGTGAAGCCGAGTGCCGGGCCATTACCGGCCTCTCGCGCTCGACCCGGTATCGCCTCGAGCGGAGCGGCTTGTTCCCGAGACGCTGCCAGCTGAGCAAGAACTCGATCGGCTGGTTCGAGAAAGACGTTCGAGACTGGTTGTACTCTCGCCTGCCGTCAGATGATCGGCCGTGTCGGCTCGATCGCCTTGAATAGCCTTTTGGCGGGATTTTGTGGATGGCGTCGACGTCCCGATACCGTCGGAATCGCTCGTGCTGCCCGGTCAAATCAGCCCGACGATGCCACGCCGGGAAGTTGCACCGCTATGCCAACAACCGACGGTTAAAGCGTCCTCGCGAAGAGGCCAAAGGAATGCATGCGTATACATTACCTCATCGTGGAAAAAGCACATGCTGAAGACTCCCAGGAACACCACGGTCCTCGGCTTCAATTACGATATTCTGCCAGAGGACGTTGCCAAGAAGGTCAGGGAAGCAACCCTGACCATCAAGCGAACGGTTGCAAAAGCCTCGATAAAAGCGGGACAGAATTTGATTATCGTCAAAGAGGAACTTGATCACGGTCAATTCACGGCATGGCTGAAGTCCGAGTTGTGCTTGTCTCCGCGCACAGCACAACGTTACCTGTCGGCAGCTCGATTGGCGGCCAAATACGACACCGTGTCGCGTTTGAAGCCGAGCGCGCTATATGCGCTAGCGGCACCGAGCACGCCAAAATCAATTCAAACGGCCGTCATTTCGAAACTCGAGAACGGAGAGGTTGTTGGCCCGAACGACATCAAAGGGATGCTACTGGAGAAGCAATTAGCCGATGGCAAGGGTGGCAAATCAAGATCAAATCGTGGGGATCAAGCAAAGCCCCTCGCGGCCAAAAAAAGGCCGTCCGCAAAGGCCATTAGGGGGGAAGATATCCCTGGTTTTTTGGCCGACCCCAAGCATGTGCAAATGGTTCAGATGAAAGCTGAAGTCGGAAAGCAGGTTATGAAACGACTTCCACCGGCTAACAAAGAGTTTTTTTGGGGCCGCATTCGGCACATGGGCGACCATCTGATAATCACCAAGTTGGCCAAGCGCCAGCCAAAAAATGGCCATGTGTCCTAGATTGACCACCTCGAATACAGGGGGGTTGATGTAGATCATTCCCGCTGTGTCGGTTTTTCGATTTGACTATGCTGGCTGATCCATTGGGCGGGACCCAGGGCATGGAACCGAACCTATTCAATCGAATTCATGCGCCAGATCGCCGATCGCTGCGGCACGACGCGCCGGCGTCGTTCGGCCGGGATCGCGGCATCAGACGCCGCATGCTAACTTAAGTCTTCGGAAGTATTCTGAGGATGCTGGTCAAGTAGTCACGCCCGGTTTTGGGTTCGGTGGCTCTTCAACTGCACGAGACTGGCAATTTCGCCTACATGTCTGTGGCCAGCGGTCAACCGTTTCGACGACGTCGTGACGCTGGCGCGGGGAGGCAAGAACAAGGGACGCAGGTGCCCTTGCTCGTTCCACTATTGACCGGCTGATCTCCCTTTCGTCACGGGGTGCCGGGATAGTTATTAGCCGTAGGTGGGCGGGTTCGGCATCAACCCGTTTCTCATCGTTCCATCAGGACGCGGCATATCGGGGGGTGCGGGAACACCGACGGCATGACCTTCCGATTTGCCCTCGCAGTGGGTTACGCACGTCTAGCGTGGTGGCAGGAGAGCCGGCTTGCTGCTGATTGCCTGCGATAGCCGGTGTGGCTAAAGCAGCGAGAGCCGTCAAGGACAGCAGGGAGTTCAATTCCAATGTCGATATAATGAAGGAGCGGAACATCCCGGCGTATATGGGGGATGAATACTTCGGCTAGCATGGCCTACCACTTGGCGCCCGGTGAAGAACCTTCTGAAAGGTGTGTATCAATACCGCGACGAGGGCTTCCAGATGATTTACAACGGTGAGATCGGGAAGTGTGAGGGTGTGCGCCTCATCGGAGCAGACCGGCATTCCTCATCCGGTAGCTATATATCGCCTTTCTCGTTCACGCTCTGGGTGAATTCGTGGTCGGATTGGGCGTTCTTCTTTGGGGAGGACACGGTTGCCGAGGCGATTGTCGTGCCTGACGAGATACGTGCCAAGATCCCGACTGATTATGGGCGTTCGAAGGGTATTGCCTGGTATTACCTGGGAGCCGCTGCACTAACCCAGACCCAGCCGTCTCAGGCTCGTATTGTGCAGTGGGCCTCGGCGGCGTGATACGTGGCAGCGCCCCAGCTCTGGCTAGCCTTCCGAGCTCTCTTCCCACCGCTTGATGCCCATCCGCTCCAGGAACGCGACTGCCCGCGCCTTGGCCTCCGGATCGTCCGACGGCGGCAGCCTCCACGCCCTGCCCCGTGGCGTGTGCTGCACGATCCTCGGCACTTTGATCAGCGCGGCCTGAGCGGGCTTCGCAGGGCGTTTGCGAGGGCGGGATGTGACGATGGTCATGGGGTTATGTATGGCGTTGGTTGGGCGCCGGCAAACCAACCGATGGCGGTCTCCAGCCGAGCCGAGCCATAGGCGGCACTCTTTACCCCCTACCCAACCGGCTGTGTTCCCCCCAGGCTCATAACGTTGAGGCGGAGACCAAGGCTTGTGAGATCAGGCTCCTTGGCGACCGACGCGTTGAGACGGGTGCTAGAAACGTGACGGGTCATCTGCGGTCCGCTTACGGCTAAATTCACACTGGATGCGCGGACAGACAAGAAGGCGGATACCGTCTCGTTCGGGCGAGACAACGTTTTTGTCGAGCGCTTCTGGCGAACCATCAAGTACGAGGAAGTCGTGTGCTGTGAACGTGTCGTCTCCGCTTGAGACGAAACGGAACTTTACCGGAGATGGGGGTCGGCCCCCCGAAGCCGGCCTGCAGGGGCAGGCTTCAAACCGCCACAAGCTACGAAGGTAAAGAGCCTTCGTGGTGAGCGTTGCTGGAAAAGGCGGAAGCTATTCCGTCAGGTGGGTCTTGAGGAGACGAACGCGAGTGAGTGCGCCGGGAGACCGGCAAGGAGTAGGTGGTGCAAGTCCACTGCGGTGAAGGAGTAGCGAACCACACCGGCCCCGAGCCGTGCGCACGCGTTCGCGAGGACGTGGGCGAAGCGTCGGCAGGGGAGCGCACAGGCCAGCCATCGAGCGTGTGCTGCAGCAGCACGCGGAAGGAGAGTTCGAAATGAGCAACTGACCGCGTGGACAAGCTGCGCGAAAGATGAGGGTGGGCCCCTCGGGATCGGCTTTCAGGAGCAGGTTCCAAACCAGTCCAAGCGGCAGCGTTCAAAAGACGTTGTCGTGAGCGTTGGATCAAAAGTCCGAAGTAGGATTCGGGCAGGTGAGCATCCGAGAGACGAACGAGAGTGAACCCTCGATCACGCGTCGAAATTGGTAGACGTTGCTAAAACCAGGGACGGCTCTATTCCCTGGGACAAGCCCGTCGGCGACCAGATTACTGGACGGACAGCAACCGGCGTAGAGGGGGCGTGAAGCGGATGCAGGCTTTCGCGCGGAACTGCAGGAACCAGACCTTGGATGGCAAGGGAGACGCTGAAGCGGCCAAAACCGCGAGGCCAGAGGACCGATGCCAAGGTCTGGGACGGACCGATCTGAGAGCGCTGAGGGCCCGGTAATCGGGCCGGAGCAAAGGGGTCGGATCAGGTGGTCGGATTGACGGAACAACTGGAAACAGGATGATGACGACGGTCACGACAAACAAGCCGTTTCATATCGACAAGAAGCGTGTGTACGAAGCGTATAAAGCGGTCAGGTCCAATCGCGGCGCCGGCGTGGATGGGCAAACGCTCGAGCAATTCGACGAAGATTGGGGGAATACAAGATCTGGAATCGGATGAGTTCGGGCAGCTACTTTCCACCGCCGGTGCGCGCAGTCTCCATTCCGAAAAGGAATGGGGGTGGCGAAAGGATCTTGGGTGTGCCCACTGTCGGCGATCGAATCGCGCAGATGGTTGTCAAACAACTGATAGAGGCAGATCTCAATTCTATCTTCCTGCCGGACTCCTATGGTTACAGACCGAGAAAATCGGCTCTGGACGCCGTGGGGGTCACGCGTCAGCGGTGCTGGAAGTATGACTGGGTTCTAGAGTTCGACATCAGAGGACTGTTTGATAATCTTCCACACGATCTTTTGCTAAAGGCAGTTCGAAAGCACGTGAAGTGCGAATGGGCGCTGCTCTACATCGAAAGATGGTTGACAGCCCCGATGGTGAAAGATGGAGTGACGATCGAGCGAACTCGCGGTACCCCGCAGGGTGGTGTGATTAGCCTGATTCTTTCCAATCTTTTCTTGCACTATGCTTTCGATCTTTGGATGGGGAGGACGCACTCTGACATCCCGTGGTGTCGCTATGCAGACGACGGCCTGGTGCACTGCCGGACCGAGCAAGAGGCCCAGGCCGTAATGGCCGGTCTTCAGGCTCGTCTGGCGACGTGCGGGCTGGAGATGCATCCGACCAAAACCAAGATCGTCTACTGCAAGGACAGCAACCGAAAAGGCAACTATCCGAACGTCAGTTTTGACTTCCTCGGATACTGCTTTCGGCCCCGTCGGGCAGAAAACGCACGGACCAAGCAAGTGTTCTGCAACTTTCTCCCGGCGATCAGCCAGTCGGCACTGGAGTCCATGCGGGCGACGGTCCGGGACTTGGGCATTCGACGACAAACCCACGTGCCAATGGCCGATATCGCCCAGCAGCTCAATCCGCTCCTCCGGGGTTGGATCGAGTACTATGGAAGGTATATGCCCTCGGCATTGGGACCTTTCCTGCAATATGTCAATCAGGCGCTGCAGGCTTGGGTTATGCGGAAGTTCAAGAGCTTGAAGGGTCACAAGACGGGCCGCTTTCTCCGCCCCCTTCTGCGGAAGTTCAAGAGCTTGAAGGGTCACAAGACTAGGGCCAGGCTTTTTCTGACGCGGCTGGCTGGGGAGTGCCCGGGCTTCTTCGCACACTGGAAACCCGGTAGGACCGGCTCGTTCGCCTGATGGGAGCCCAGTGAGGTGAGAGCTTCACGCTGGGTTCTGAGAGAGGCCGGCGGTGAATTCCGCCGGCCTACTCGCCGGCGAAACCGTTCTGATCCCTGGTGCCGACGATGTTTGCTTATCGGAAGGCAATACGACCGGGCGCGCTACTGCGAGCGCCCGTCCGACTCGGCGTGGTCTAAGACCCTGGCATGTGCGGAAGTTCCTTGGGCGGGAACCGGGAGATCTCTGGATCGACCATCGGCCTTCGGGTCGCATGGTCCGTGGCGGGAAGGTGAGGAACCGTAGCCGCTGATGAACGACCCAGAGAAGTCAGATCCCAGAATAGTAGCAACGAAGCCGACGAACAAAGCCGGGCGACCGGGGGCGGAGTTGGTGGAGCCAAGGCTGGGAACCAAGGGGAACGCGGGTCGGCAAAGCACGCACCGGTCGCAGAACCGGGCTCGCGTGACCCAGGCGCTGGACCGCGTACGGCACGCCGCAAGGCAAAGGAAGAAGGAACAGTTCACCGCGCTCCTCCACCACGTTAACGCCGATGCACTCCGGACCGCGTTCTACGCGCTAAAGCGCAAAGCCGCCGCCGGGGTGGATGGCGTGACATGGCAAGACTACGAGGCAGATCTCGAACTTAGGCTCGAGGACCTGCATGGTCGGGTCCCATCGGGGAGCCTACCGACCGCAACCATCCCGCCGGACGTATATACCGAAGGCGGACGGAAAGCAGCGGCCCGCCCGATCGTGTTGTCGCTGGCTCGGTCAACGATCTTCAGTTCCACGACCTGCTCTTCCAGCAGTTGCAACGTCCACCGCTTGCGACCCTTCGGCAGTTTGGAACAGGCCAAGGCAATCAGCTTCGCTTCGGCGGCGCCGTGAAAGATGCGCGGAAGTTGTCCCAGTCCCGCGCCGCGCGCCCGCTGCCGCCGTAAACGACAAGTTCGTCCGGCCGTTCCGCCACGTCAGGGTCGAGATTATTCATCAGCATCCGCAGGGGAGCCTCCGTCAACCAAGACTTTGCGCTGATCTCATTGCCGCGCGGGGCACGGATTATGCGGGCATTGGCAACGGGGTTCATGGGGCTTCCCGATCAATCCGCGATGCCGGGCAGGCTGATAGTGTCGTGGACGGCCGCCGAAAGCGTTCCTGAGCGAACAAGCGTCGTCGCGCGGGCGATATCAGGGGCAAAAAATCGGTCCTCTTCAAGCCGGGGCACCTCGGCGCGCAGCCGCGCTCGGACCTGCTCCAAGCTGGCGCTCGAAGTGAGCGGCGCGAGAAAATCGCAGCCCTGCACGGCGGCCAGCAACTCGATCCCGACGATTGACGCTGTGTTGTCCGCCATCGGGAGCAGGCGTCTTGCGGCGTGAGCCGACATGGAAACGTGGTCCTCCTGGTTAGCGCACGTCGGCACTGAGTCCACACTGGCAGGCGTAGCGCGCTGGCGATTTTCCGAGACCAGAGCGGCGGCTGTGACCTGCGGCACCATGAAACCGGAATTAAGTCCTGGGCTCGGTGAGAGAAACGCCGGCAGGCCCGAGAGTGACGGGTCAACCAGCATCGCAATCCGCCGTTCCGACATCGCGCCGATTTCGCACAGCGTGAGTGCGATCATGTCCGCCGCAAAGGCCACGGGCTCACCGTGGAAATTGCCGCCCGAGAGAATCTCTGCCTGATCAGCGAACACAAGTGGATTGTCCGACACGCCGTTGGCCTCGTCATGCAGCGTTGCCGCCGCCTGCCGCAAGACGGTGAGAACGGCGCCCATGACCTGCGGCTGACAGCGGAGACAATATGGATCCTGCACTCGGTTGTCGTTGACCAAATGGGATGCGCGAATGGCGCTACCCGCGAGCAGAGCGCGCAACGCCCGCGCCACATCGATCTGGGCCTGGTGCCGACGAAGTGCATGAATACGTGGATCGAATGGCGTATCAGATCCGCGGGCCGCGTCGGTGGACAGCGCGCCGATGACCAGCGCGGCCTGAAACAACGTCTCGGCCTCGAACAGAGCCGCCAGAGCATAGGCCGTAGAGAATTGCGTCCCATTTAACAGCGCCAGTCCCTCTTTTGGACCGAGCTCAAGCGGTGGCAGCGCGGTTTGGGCCAACGCGGCGGCAGCCGGAATTACCGCGCCTGCCAATGCGACGTCGCCGACCCCAAGCATGGCTGACGCCATGTGCGCGAGTGGCGCAAGATCGCCAGATGCACCGACCGACCCTTGGCACGGTACACACGGGATCAGGTCGCGCGCCAGCATGGCTTCGAGCCTGCCAACGGTTTCCACACGGACGCCGGAGGTGCCGTGCGCGAGGCTCGCGATCTTCAAGGCCATCATCAGGCGGACGACCGGCCTCGGCATCGCTTCACCGACACCTGCCGCGTGCGACATTACCAGATTGCGCTGTAGCTGTGACAGATCGGCTGCGCCGATCCGAATGTTAGCCAGCTTTCCAAAACCGGTGTTGATCCCATAGATCGGTTCGCTCTGCGCCGCGATGGTATCAACTACGGCAGCAGCCTTATCGATGGCGGGATAGTAAGCGGGATCCAGTGCCACCGAGGCTCCGCGATAGATGGCACGCCATGACGCCAGGCTGATTTTGCCGGGCTCCAGGACGACTCGCGTGGCGAATTCTTCCATGTGCGTACCATACGCAAAATGCCTGTAACGATCTACATCAACGGCGCACAAAGGACCCGAACGAAAAATATCAGTCGCCGACCTTTGTCGCGCAAACGGCCTGACAGCGGTGTCATCTCTCCGGCGATCAGCCTGGGGTCGAAAATCCGGAGTTTCCCTCCAAGCGTCCGATGGAGCCTACTTCATCCAGGCGATACGATGGACAGTGCCAACGTGCGAACCTCAGGCGAAAGACGATGATTGCTCGGCTTACCGCGTCGCTTCGACAGCAGGCTTGCAGCACCATCCTACTTGAGGCCACGCAGCAGGCGGAACACCTGCCGACGATGCAGACCCATTAGCGCACAGGCGTCGGCGACACGCAGCCGTCCTGATTGAACCCGCAACAACACCTCAAGCCGGCTGAACTCTTGTTTGCTCATCGACAGCACCGTCATGACGCATCTCTCGGGACCCCAAAACCCGAGGGAGTGTCGTCTCTATTTTGCAGAGGGGTGCCATCTCTATATTGCTGTTAAAAGTAAAGACCGCATAACATCGATATATGGCAAGTCTCTGCTCGCGGGTTCATGAGCGAGCAGCTCGTCGCCCATGGTGATAGAAGACGCGCTTGAAATTCGCCGCCGAGCTCGCTTAAGCTGCCCTCCTCCTGCGGGCTGACCGCGCCCTCCGGTCACCCCGTTAACCTCAGGAATTCCAGGCTTGGCCGAACACGCGCATCCAGTTGCCTCCCAAGATTTTCGCGATGTCGACGGAAGAGTAGCCACGACGGCGCAACAGTTCCGCGCGGAGGACTGGGAGGTCCTTTACCTGATCGAAATGCTGGAGGCTTTCTCGGTATGAGCAACAAATTGGTTGCGAGAGCGCCGACTTGATGGAATCGATCTTATCCAGCATCCCGCTTCAGGCTCCCGTGCACCACGGAAACCATCGTGAAGCCCATCGTCAGAGGGGTCCCTTTTGGACGCCGATCACCCGCCTCAAACCCTCGCCGACCGCGAGGGACACCAATGACGTCCACGAAACCGTCTCCGCCCGAACTTGCGGGTTCATGTCTACACGTCGCTGCCAACCCAGCCTGCCCCCGACGACCCTGGCCATACGACATTTGCGGTCTCGCTAGCGGAGATACACAGATACAGCCACCGACCGAACCAGCGGACTGGTTCATAATCCAGCCTGGTGACACCGCGTTCATCACCCTCGGCTAATCGAAACCGTCACCCATGCTGCCCGGACAGAGGTGGCGCCGGACGCCAACTACAACAGCACCGATGGGCAGAGAGGCCCAAGGCGATGATCGAAACCATCCCGGCGCTGATCCTGGCCACGCAAATCATAAATCAACCCGGGTCACTTCTCAGTGGGAACCTGGGTCAGTTCTCGGCGGAAATCAACAGATCCGCTCCTTGCCGTCGTTGATCAGCACCGTTTGGCGGTGACGCCGTTGCGCTGGTTGGTCGTGAACCCCGGCCGGTTCGCACCGCGCGTGTTGGCGCAATGGGCCCAATCTGGTCTTCATCGAGCCAGCTATACTTGCTGGCACGAGCGCTGACAGAACCCTTCAACTCGATCCCCCGCCGCCTGAAGCGTCCGATCACCGAGGAACTCAGCGCCGACGCCTACAAACAGACAGTTAGTGATCGGCATCCGCGGTCAGTGCTCTGTCTCGCCCCCGTCGTTGTTTGATGCGACGGACGTCCACTGCCGTCGGATGCCGGCGAGGATCGGATTCCCCGAATATCGCGCCCTTCCGGAGCTTCTGCGAATAGGTGGTCGGCAGGCTCTCGACGAACGCCACCCAGCCCGGAATCTTGAAGTAGGCTAGCTTCTCGACCGCATATCGGGCAAGCGCATCTGCCAGTTCCGCCCCAGCCGTGAAGCCCGCTTTCAGAATCACGCAGGCATAAACCTCCTCATCCCGGAGCTCATCCGCGACCGGGATGACCGCGACCTCGCTCACGGCCGGATGCGTGCGCAGCGTTGCCTCCACCTCGCCCGCCGAGATGTTTTGCCCGCTGCGGCGGATCATGTGCTTCTTTCGATCGACGAACACCAAACCGCCTTGCGTCTCAGCTAGGATGTCGCCGGTATGGAACCAACCATCCTTCCAGACGGCTCCAGTCGTCTCGGGGTCTCGAAAATATTCCTTGAGGAGACCACGCCGCGGATCCGGACCCGAACGGCGCACACGCAGCTCGCCCGGGGTGCCTTTGGGTTGCGGGACGCCATCCTCATCGATGAGCTGGTAGTCAAGCCCTGGCATGGTGCGACCAACGGAGCGGGTCTGGCCGTCCCGTTCTGCCGAAGTATCGAACGAGCAGACGCCAATCTCCGACATGCCGTAGATCTCGACAAGCGTCAGTCCGAAGCGCTTCTCAAACGCGACGCGCAGGGCAGGATCTACGCCCGCGCCAAGGCCGAAACGGACCTTGTGACGCCTTTCGATCGGCTCCTCGGGCCGCGCCATTAACACAGGCGGAATAATCCCGAGGTAATGGATCATCGTTGCCTCTGTCGCGACGAGATCGGCCCACCAACTCGACGGATGAAAGCGATCCGGAAAGATCATGCAGTTGCGCGACAGAATCATCGCCGGATTCGCGATGGCAAGACCGTTCGCATAAAACAGCGGTAGTGGATTATAGAGCCGTTCCGCGCCGTGCTCGATCGTCATCGTTCCTTCCGCAGAAAGATACCGCTCGGCCGCGAAGTAGAAATACTCGTTGTTGATGATGCAGCCCTTGGGCATGCCCGTCGTGCCGGAAGTGTACATCAGAACGCTTTCTGACTCACGCCCAGGCGGGGTATTCCTACTTGGCCGCACGGCGCCCGCGAGCGTGTCCGCGAAGACTGTCGTATCGGTGACCGGGATGCGCCGGCCCAGCGCCTTCACCACCTCATGCATCGCCGGCATGTGGTGTGGCAGAGAGACGATCAGATCAACTTCAGAATGGCCGAGCACGTAGCCCAGGTCGTCATACCGGTACTCGGGGTTCAGCGGCACGACCCAGCATCCCAGAGCATTCAGCGCCAGGAAATGCAGCATGAATTCGGGCCGGTTTTCCAGCACCAGCGAGACGCGGTGGCCGTGCCCGTAGCCCGCTCGCGTGTAGTGTTCCATCAGTCGGGTCACACGCTCGGCGACTTCACCATAGCTCCACAAAAGACCCTCGGGATCATACTCGCGCACCGCGCGCGGCGGGATCGCGAGGCAGGGCAATTCAGGCCGCGTCCGCGCCGTATCTGCAACCGCCGCCCACAGCGTCGGGAGCTCCATCAGTCCTGTCATGTGCCTCGCTCCCACTTCGCCTATGTCGGCCGGAAGTCCACGACCGGTTGGCCATTCTTGTCTGTTCCGAACACCGGCTCGACGGTCAGGCCGATCCGCAATTCGGCCGAGCCGTAATCGACAATGTTGGTAATAAACCTGATGCCCGGCGCGTCGGCGAAGATCACCAGCGCCACGACATAAGGCAGCGTGTGCGCACGAGATTTGTCGAACGGGTGCAGCACGCGCGTGAAGCTGAAGATCTCGGCGCGCCCGGCGATCGGCCGCCATGTGATATCGTGCCCGCGACAATGCGGGCAGCGCGGCATCGGATACCAATGGAACTGACCACAGTACCGGCAATACGGGAACGCCAGCCGTCCGGTACCCGTATTCTCGAAGAAGCCGGCAAACTCGGGCGGCGGGGTGTGAGTCGCGGGCTCAGTCATCGATGATCGCGCCCCAGGATCATGACACCGTAGTCGGGATTGGACAGGCCGCCGACGAGCCCGATCTCGGCGTCCTTTACCTGTCCGCTTCCGGCCTCTCGCCGCAATTGCCGGACGGCCTCCACCACGTGCTCGACGCCGAGCAAATAGCTGTGCGAGAGGAGGCCGCCGTGCGTATTAAGCGGCAGTCCGCCGTCGAGGCCGATGCCTTGTTCTTGCAGGAACGCCACGCCCTCACCGCGCTTGCAAAAGCCGATGTCCTCGATCTGTAACAGGCATGATATCGTGAAGCAGTCGTAGACTTCGGCAAAATCGACGTCATCGAGCGTGATGTCCGCCTGCCTGAGGGCCCTGTCAGTCGCTATCCGAGCGCCCGGGATGCGCATCATACCGCCAGGTTGGGTAAACGCGTCGTCGCCGGTGATGGGCTCGCTGCCGAAGCCGCTGCCCAGCACACGGACAGGTGGTTTCGCCAAATCGCGGGCGCGCTCAAGGGTTGTCATGACGAAAGCGCAGGCCCCGTCGGTAATCAGGCAGCAATCCGCCACACGCAGCGGATCCGAGACCACGCGCGAGGCAAAATAGTCGTCATAGGTCAGTGGGCGCGTCATCTGCGACAGCGGATTGAGAAGCGCGCTTCGCCGCTGTTCGACAGCAATCAGCGCCAGGTCACGCTCCGTCATGCCATATTCGTGCATGTATCGCCGTGCCCAAAGAGCAAAGTATTGGGGCTGACCCGTAAAGCCATAGGGCTTCTCGAACGCCATCTTGGCTGCGTAGAGATCGTGGAATCCGTACGGTCCGGATGCGCGCGTGCCCCAATCGACCCCAAAATAATACACGACGGTCGTTGCGAGGCCGCTGGAAATCGCGAGTTGGGCTTGAATTGGGGCGGCTGCCGTGCCAGCGCCCCCAAAGGACATGCCCCCATCATAGCCGCGCTGGAAACCGAACTGCGCGGCCACCCAGTCGCGCGGCACGGTCGTCGGCATAACGAGTTCATCGCTAATGACGCCGTCGACCGCACCGGGGTCCAGGCCCGCGTCGGCAAGCGCCGCTTCGATGGCTTCAACGACCAGGACGCGCAGGCCCTTATCGGAGCGCCGCACAGGGCGGGTAGCACCGATTCCGGCTATGGCAATTGGTTCCAGGAGCATTAATATCCGTCCGTGGCGCGTCGGCCATACTTGCGGATAGACGGCGATGTCACCGCATAGCAAGGGTCACTAAGTCTGGCAAGGCGATGCCCGCGGCCATTTAGCGCAGGCGACACTCGGCGGCATAGTAACCAGTGATTTTCGTTGCGCTCGCGAGGTAGCGGGACCGCCCAGGAACTGGGGGTCAGGCGCAATGGCAGTTGGCGGCCATTTCCTTCGCCGCTTTCTTCCACCACCCGGGAATGAGGCCCCAGCGCATCGGCACCAGCTCGCGGCCCTGCGGGCCAAGCCCGATAACGTCAACGGTGCGGTGAGTGTCAAGGTAGTTGCCGCTTAAATTCCGTAATGATTTCTTCTTACCGACGATGCCGCTGTGCTTGCGGCGTAGATGTCCGGAGATGCGGACTTCCGACTGGTGATGAGTGTGCCACGGTGCTCACTGCGGAGAAGGTCCGGTGCTCGCCATCCTCGCCATGCTCGCGCGCGACAGGGCGCGCTGCGCGTGGCTGCGGGTGGCTCTGCTCCTCCCATCTCCTTCGTTGCGCTCCGCGGCTTGGGCGCTGCCAGGTCGGGACGGGAAAGCAGGTTCGCCGATCGAACCGGAAAGCTGGATTTGTGAGGTTGCCGCCCGGACGACAGCTGTCGCGCTCCGGATTGAGGGTGACGACGCCAACCGGTGTCCAGTTGCGGGTCGACCCACTCCAGCGTTGCGGGTTGCGTTGCCGCGCGGCCTGGTAGACCGCGTGGCGGGCGGTGAGCACAGGGCCGTCCTGCCCGGCATGGCGCTGCGCCGGGGTGACGTAGCGGATGCCGCTATGGCGGTGCTCTTGATTGTACCAATGCACGAAGCGCGCCGCCCATTGCCTGGCGGCATCCAGATCGGCGAACCCCTTGAGCGGGAACTCCGGCCGATACTTCGCTGTGCGGAACAGTGCCTCGGCGAAAGCATTGTCATCACTGACGCGCGGACGCGAGTAGGATGGCTCGATGCCGAGCCAATGCAGCATGGCCAAAACCGTCGTTGCCTTCAGGGTTGCGCCGTTGTCGCCGTGCAGCACCGGGCGCACCGGCTTGGCATGCACCCCCTCGGCGAGCGCCGTTCGCCTGGCCAGGTGAGCCGCGTGCTCGGCACTGTCGGTGTCATGCACCTCGAAGCCGACGATCTTGCGGCTGTAGAGGTCGAGGATCAGGTAGAAGTAGAACCAGCATCCCTGGATTTGCGCCGGCAGGAACGTCACGTCCCAGCACCAGACATCGCCGGGACGGGTGGCGATGTGCGTGGTCGGTGGGCGCGACGTCCGCGGCGGCTGGGCCCGTCCCCGGCGGTTCATCTGGCCATGTGCGCGCAGCACACGATGGAAGCTGGACTCACTGGCGATGTAGATACCCTCGTCGGCCAGTGCCGGGACAATCCGCGCCGGCGGCGTCTCGGCGAAGCGCGGTTCGTTGGCCACCGCGATGATCCTGGGCCCGTTCGGCCTCGCTCAAAGCGTGCGATGGGACGGGACGATCGGCGTCCGGCCGACGATCTCCCTGTATCAAACCGTCACCGGCCTTCCAGCGCCGCAGCGTGCGGGCGTCGATGCCGGCCAGAGCACAGGCCGGGGCGAGCCGGGCTCCGTCCGCACGGGCTTGTTCAATGTCACGCACCAGGATTTGGCGATCTTCCAGGCGGGTCATGCGTCCTCGCCTTCGTGGAAGACCGCCGAGAGTTTCCTAAGAAACACCCACCTGGGCGGCGTCTGGTTCGCCTCTGCCGCAGCACGAACCCCAATGATTTCGCCCGTCGTTGCAGGTTGCTCAGCACGCGTTGCTGTAGCGATCCTCATAGTATCCCGCGCCGGGATCGATGTAGGCCATGCCGTGCCGAAGCGTGTTGTAGAACAAAGTGGCGATCTTACGCGCGGTGGCGGTGATCGCCTTGGCTTTTCCAACCCGCGCCGATAGCCGGCGGTAGAACGCGCCAAGAGCCGTGTCGGTCCGACCGAGGGTTCCGGCGGCGAGACGCAACAGGATGCTGCTCGGTTGCCGGTGCGCCGGGTTTTCGACGACAGCACCTTGCCACCGGAAATCTTGTTGTGCGGCGCGAGGCCAAGCCATGAGGTGAAGTGCTTCGCCTCGGCCATGCTGTCAGGCTGGTGCCGCACTCTCCGACCAGCTTCAGCGCCAGGGACGGACCCAGGCCGTTGATCTGGGTCAGGTCCACCCCAAGGATCGCATGAAGTGCCCCGCGTACGTCGAACGCTGGTTCATTGGACTGACGTGCCCTCCGCCGGGCGGGAGGAAGCTTGCTTTTGGGCGGTCGCGCGTTCTGCTTCAGCCGCTTCAGGATTGCCTCGATCTGCGTGTCGCACGATCAGTACCTTGGTCTGATAGACATCGTATAGTTCGACCGCCTGGGTCAGAGCGAAGATGTGCTCCTCCCGATAATTGCCGACCAGTGCCTGGCACACTGTCTCTACGGACGCATGACACCGCCGATCACGCTGCGAGGCTAGGACATTTGGGTCACGCTCGCCAGCGACAATCGCCCGAATGATGGACATGCCGGTCACACCGGTAATGTCGGACACAATATGATGCAGTTGAAGGTTCATCTGCATCAGCGCTTTCTGCATATGCTGTATATGCGCCGCCGCATAGTCCAACAGCCGGTCCCGTTGCCGCAGGTAGGCACGTAGCGCAGCCAATTCGGCTTGTGGCCGGAAGCTGGCGCGAAGCAAACCGTATTCGTGAAGGCGTTGGAGCCATTGCGCGTCGCAGACGTCGGTCTTCCGCCCAGGCACGTGCTTGGCGTCCCGTGCGTTGACCACCATCACCTCGAACCCGCGTTGCTCCAGGATCTCGAACACTGGGATCCAATAGACCCCGGTCGATTCCATCGCGACCGTCTTTATGCCGCACTCGGAGAACCAGTCTGCAAGCCGATGGAGATCAGCCGTGAAAGTGCGGAAAGTCCGAACCGGTTCTTTGTCCCGGTTCGAGCCGACCGCCGCGACGTGAATGGTGGCGCCGATATCAATTGCCGCTGCGGCTGGGTGAACTGGAGACAGTTCCCGCGACCGGCGAGCTCGCTTCGTTTGCGACATGTCATAAGCCTCCTGCCTAAGCCAATTAAAGAGAGGCTGGGCCACGGAGAATGATCAATTTCCTAATCGGGATCGCCCGGAGGCGTCACCACTCGCAAGTCCGCAACAGCCCATGGACCATGTTTTTTGACGGGGTCAATCCACCAAAAACTCTCCGGCCGCTCCTCTCTGGCTCAAAATAACGCAACCCGTTTCTACCGCCACAGGCGGGGCGCCGATCCGAGCTGGTTTTTTGACAGTACAAGCAAGGCGGCCGTTTCGGCCAGCGCCTTGTCCTTGCGATGAAGCTCCCGCTCCAACTCTTTGACCCGTCGACGGTCCTGCCGGGCTTCCTCAGCACTGGCCGCCCGCGGCTCGCCGAGGCCGGCGATCGCATCCCGCTTCCAGGTATCCAGCTCAGTCGGATACAGCCCTTGTTCGCGGCACCAGGCACTGCGCGTCGCCTCATCCATCGCCGCTGTGACAATCACCGCTTGCAGCCGCGCCGCTGCCGTCCAGCGCGGGCTGCCAGCGGCGGATCCAATGGCCAAGGCATCCGCCCGCCAGCGTTCCAACGTCGCCACGCTGATCCCGACTTCACGCGACACCAAGTCGATCGCCGAACTTTCCGGCGGCAACAGCCTCGCCACTATCCGATCTTTGTACGCTTGTCCGTATCGAGCCACTTTCTGCTATCCGCGCCCCCAAAGGTTCCGATCCTATTTAGGCGGCAACTTCTCTGACACAGGGGGGGTGTCCGTGGGCGCGATTTTGTAGTGCGGCTGCAGATTTCGTGGTGTGCCGAACACGCTGAGAAAGGCGTGCACTTAGGCCCAGGTATAATGCTGCGTGGGCTATAAACGGGGGTTTTTCGTGGAAGACATTCTTCGGAAGCCCCCGTGCGGCTGTCTCGACCGGTTCCAGTGGCGGCAATTTCCCGCCTTGGTGACAGGATAGCTGCAATTGCACCCTTTGCGTGTACCGCTGGGCAGGTGCCGGCAGCGGCGTTCGGCTGCCCAGTGCGGCGGCTGCGATGCCGCTGTTCGGTTGAGCCGAGTAGGTAATCTCACGGCCTACTTTCGGCACCCGAACACAAGGCCCGATGTCGAGTTGGGATCAAACCATATAGGGCTTATGGTTGAACCCCAGCCCAGGAACTGATTATCGCATTGATAAACATTGCTGGCGTCGTCAATGACGATGGGATAATTCGTGGGAGCGAGAGACGGTGTTGTCGCCGCCAAATCTCCACTGGAAGATGATTGGTTCGTATTAATGAACCTATTCCCATAAAGAATTACATTGTTGACCGACGAAAGATAAATTCCTGCCCGCGGCTCGTCGCTGATCGTATTGTTCACAAAAACAAGATTTTGTTGCGTCGGTGGGATCGGTGACGTCCCTGCTGGGGCACTACTGGACACATAGCTCACGCCTTTGACGCTTTCTTGTGCCACCACCACAGAGGCCAGTTCCTTGTTCTTGCCCGATCGAGAGAGTCGATTACCGGCAATCAAGAGATTTTGGGCGCCTGCGCCCTCACCCCAGAATGCACTGGATACGACATAAATATGCTGCATGGTCTGACCGGTAAAGGTGTTCCCGTACACCAAACCATAGGCCGATTGTAAGAGGACACCGCGTGCGCGGTTATAGAGATATTGATTGTTCCGGATTATATAGCGCGCGGCTGGCATGGCCATGTCGGCAGCAAAACCGCCGAGATCGGCGCCGGGAATGGAGCTGACTAAGGTAATCGTGCTGGTGCCATTGCCGTTTTTCTTCACCCCGCTGGTAGCGATTGCCGAATAACCGGTAAACCCCATTAGCGGATCGAAAAGAGCTATCGGATCGCCGGGGAGCGAATAAATCCATGACGGAATGGTTATCTGACTGGTATTGGCCACGGTAATCGGGTTCATGGTCGTATGAAAATTCGTGCCATCATCGCCCTGATAAGCAAAGGTGCTATTCTCAATCACGATATCGCCAGCCGTCGAGCCTGAGTGAACAGCATCCGCCATCGTCGATATTGGGCGGCCATCCGAACGCGTTATTTGGCAATTGTTGATGTGAAAGCCACGGCCTTGACCAAAAAGAAAACCGATGCCGGGACCTGACTTTATCGTTATGTTGTCCAACGTTACGTCCTGGCCGGCAACATTAAATACAGGAGCGCCAACCATGTGCCTGACCAGCAAAGTTTCCCCTAAGGTCAGTTGAATTCCATAACTTGGAACATTCGTCGCATCGCCACTGGCCGATAAGGTTACTAGGTTACGGCGATAAGAAACGTCCTCATTTGATCTGTCCATGGACCAGTAATTATTGATTGGGTCCCACGCGGTGATCGCGGCAACGGAGTTCAACGCACCGCCCATAAATTGAGGCTCGAGCTTTAGATTATACGTGTATCCGGTCCTGCCGTTTCCACCGATGGCCGTGACGGTTCCGAGCGAAGCGAATTGCAAATGTGGCCAGTCAATCGTGAAGTTCTTGAAGACCACCCGGCTAAGATTGACCATATAAACCCCTGGGCAGGGAGAAGAAAAATTTAGCAACCCGCCATTACCGTCAATCACGACGTCCTGCGCATTTGCGAACTGCAGGTTTGCACCGGTATAGTCCGGCGCCGTTGGATTGGTACAATTGATCGCCGCGAAATTGTAGACTTGGGCTTTGGGAAAGGTGATGACCGTATTCGGACCAGCGGCGGCGATGGCGCCCTGAATATATCTGGCCGGGTCGGCACCGGGAGTAATTTGGGGGACCGAATACTCCTTATCGGTTACCGGCGATTTGACAACGACGGTTACCAGCTGGCCGTTCGGCGCGTAAAATTGCTCGTCAAGGTCGCCAGCGGCTGTGGTTGCGGGAGAAGTAGGGGATACTTCGGCCGAATAGGGGAGATTATTGAAGCCAATGGTTTTGACGAATGGCGGATAGAGCATAGCAAAAGTATAATTCGCTCCATGGACTGGAGGGGCATTCTGAGTGGCGGCGGCGGTTTCGTCAGCGAGGGATTTCACGCTCTGGTGATCGACGACCTGGAATTTCCATGCCCCAGGCCCTAACCCTGAGGACTGAGCCGCTGGGACATCCTGAGCGTTTGTGGAGGCAAAAAAACCGCTACACAGTGTGAGTGCCAACACAAGAAGGCCGGTAAGGCCAGAGATTTCGGGAGAGCTAATTCGCATAAGTGGCTCGCTCTTGCGCGATCCGCTGAGCAGAAACTGAGGAACGCAGTGATATGATCGTGCGGTTGGCTGACACCCTAAACCCTGAGGCCGTGCCAACGTGATCATGCGGCTATCCAACTTGTGTCGTGCCCTTAGATTGGACTTCCGTTGGCGATTGCACGCTAAGGGCAGCAGTGTCGGGATCCCAGCGAACCGGCAGAACGCCATCCGGTCAGGCATTCATTCGCGTCTCTTGCATGGCTCTCTTCGCCTTCCTGCATATAGCGTCCCTCCTATCCGCCTCGCATCATCGTGGGGAAGCTCCTGCTGATAGGCGGAATCTATCAGCCCCGGCGTGTCGGCTGCTAGGGCGCATCCTGTCGCGCGACAAGGGGCGCCGACGCCACGGCATCTCGACACCCGTTGACCTCGGAGCGTCTGACGGGCTTGGGCGCTGGTGCTGGAACTTAAGTGTGTTCAAACTGAGTGCACGGTTCGCAGTTTGCGCAACTGGTGCTGGGCGAGGAAGACGACCATGGAAACACGAATTTTCGGCCGCTCGGGGCTAAGGCTTTCGATTCTCGGTTTCGGCTGCGGCGCCGTCGGCGGCTTGATGGTCCGGGGATCACCTGCCGATCAGGACAAGGCAGTCGGTTTGGCGCTCGACGCTGGGGTCAACTATTTCGATACGGCTGTCCAATATGGAGCTGGCGTTTCAGAAACGAACCTCGGGCGCATCCTGGGTGCCTATAGGCCAAAGGGAATTGCCGTAGGCACCAAGGTTCGTGTTCCATCAGCGAATACCGGAGCCATCGCGAAGACGATCAGCGAGTCCTTGGACGGCAGCCTGCAACGTCTTAAGATGGATCACGTCGACATTTTTCACCTGCACAATCCGATTACCTCGAGCGGCGGCGGCGAAATGCTCAGCATTGCGCAGGTTCGTAACGAAGTCATTCCTGCGTTCGAGGCGCTACGCCGTTCCGGAAAAGCCCACTTCCTGGGCATCACCGCGATTGGTGACACAGAAGCTTTGACTTAGATTATCGATGCCGAACCAATCCACAGTGCCCAGGTCAGCTATAACATGCTGAACCCGTCAGCCGCTGTCGCCTTGCCACCGAACTATCCAGCCCAAGACTACGGTCGGATGTTCGATCACACACGGAAAGCAGGTGTTGGCGTGATTGGCATCCGCGTTCTTGCCGCCGGTGCACTTAGCGGCATCTCCGAACGCCATCCTACCGCCAGCGCACCGCCCGAGCCGATCGGATCTTCGCACAGCTATGCGATGGACCAGGAACGCGCCAAACGGCTGATGCCGCTGGTGACGGACGGTTTCGCCGACAGCCTGGCTGAAGCCGCGACCCGCTTCGCTATTACCCATGAAGCAATGGGTACTATTCTGGTCGGTATGGCAACGATAGAACAGTTTGAAGCAAGCCTTACCGCCGTTTTGAAAGGCCCACTGCCGCAAGCTGCATTGGACCGTTTAGGTGCTCTGACCGCTGGCTTCGCGGGTGAGCGGCGGTGACCGACCTTCGGTGAATCCTCGCCGCTACCGTCGCATTCCCTCAGCGTTATACCTTACGAAGATAATGGGTGCGCCAACCTTGGGGCCATCAGAGGAGATGTTTGGCAAAAGCAAGCGCGCCTTCTCGATGTGTTGACATGCTGTCGCCGTGATCATAGCCGCGGCGACCCTTTGCACCAGCGCGAACCGCTTGGGCACGGGGTGCAAGGCCAATGTCTTCTCCTACGGCATTGTCTATTCGGCAACGTTCGTTGCTCGCTTGTTGCCGCAGGAGAACGCATTCATGCACGGGCTGCGTGACGGCGGTGTTGCCGCGCTCGAAGCAGTAAAGCGCGGTTAAGGCGGCTGCTTGCTACCCCGGGTGAAATGCGGGTCCTTGTCGGCGAGCACGTCGGCCTTGACGTTGCCGAAGGTTGTGTCCGGCTTGTGCTTGATGCCGTCGTAGAACGTCTGGATGATGTCTTCCTTGAATTGGCCGCCGCGCGGATGTGCCTGCACTACCGCCTCGCGCTCTGTGTCAGAGAAGTCGGAGTAGGCAATACCCAGCACGTCCATCTCTACGCCCGCAGTCACCAGCGCAATCACCGGGTGCATGTGCTGTGGAATGCCCGGCGTGGTGTGCAGCGCGATCGCCGCCCACACCGTGTCGACATCCTGCTGGGATATCGCGTAGCCGCGCAGGAAGTCGCGCGCGACGTTCGCGCCGTCCACCTCGAAGCGTTCGTCGAGGCTGCTGTGCCAATTCGTCAACCCCATGTCGTGAAACATCGCGCCGGCGTAGAGCAGCTCGGGATCGAAAGTCAGTCCGCGCCGCGCCCCGGTCAGTGCGCCCCAGTAAAAGACGCGGCTGGAACGGTGAAACAGCAGGGGTGTTTCCGTGTCTCGCACGAGCTCTGTTATCTCGTGCACAAGCTTGCTGTTAGGGACGCTGATTCCTTTGATTGCGAATGCCATTTCCGTTTCTCCTGGTGAATGTGCAGGCGCGAAGGTTCCCTATCAGATGATCAAGGGGGCCGGCGCCGCGATTGTTGCGGCTTCCCGCCGTCCCAGAGCTTAAAGCCGGTCCAGCGAGAAAACTGACGAAACCTAACGCGGCATAAGGGGAGAGCGCTATTGGCTAAGAGGAAGGAAAGACTATCAACAGAGAACAGGACACCTATCCCGCGGTATAAGAGGTCTGCGACGCACGTGTCGGCGAATGCGCTCCTTTGCTGTCGGACGCGAGCGCCTTGACCCCCAACTCTTCGTCTTGAGATGAAGAGGTAAACGGGCATGCCAGGATTATTAGCTCCAGTGTTAGTTTGGCTTGATGTCTAACAGGAGCGAGGCGACAGCAAAAAGACCGTGGATTTCCCCGGCCTCTATTTGTATCCGAACGTCGGATTAACCGCCCTTGGCTGAGGTGGTCGTCGCTGCCATCTGCTCATGATCCGAGTTGTACCTGAACATCTTCCCCAGAACCGTGTTGGGTCCAAGGAACTGGGTCGCGGTCTCATTGGGGTGGCCGGAGAACGCTTGCGCGCCATAAGGCGGCGGCACCCAGCCCGCAGGTGCGCCAGCGCCCCCTGCACCCGCGGCAAAGACACCACCGACACCCAGGCCCAGTGTGGCAAAGGCAGCGAGTATCATGGTTTTCATTGAGATTCTCCATTTCCAGTCGGGCGAGATGCCCGGCTTCGATGAAAGGCAATTCGTCTCGCATGCGAGCGAAGCCAAATGCAGTCTTTGCATCGAGACATGCCGCCAGCCTATAGCCAACTCCAAGCAAAGATTTCGCGTTGCATCGCGGGATCCGCCACGTAAACGCGGACACTTGCCGTGTATAATTGGGCGTTGCCCGGTGGGGCGAATGAGGTGGTCCCCGGTTTTCGGACAGGCTGTTAAGCTAATTCCGACTGAAGGTTGGAATGGATTTGATGGGCAAAGTGACGCGCAAGCGGCATACGGCGGAGTTCAAGGCGCGGGTTGCGCTGGAAGCGATCAAGGGCGAGCAGACGCTGGCGGAGATTGGTGCGAAACACGGCATTCATCTGACGCTGGTCGGGGTTTGGAAGAAGGTTGCTATTGAAGGGATGGCGGCGACGTTCTCGTCGAAGGCGGAGGCATCCGAGACGGCGGTGACCGCGGCCGAGGTGACGCAGCTGCACGCCAAGATCGGTCAGTTGGTTGTGGAACGGGATTTTTTGGCGAAAGCCTTCGGTCGATGAGCGTGGCCCGAAGGCACGACCTGATTGCTCTGGAGCATCCCCACCTGTCGATCGTCCGGCAGTGCGAATTGGTCTCGATCAGTCGGTCGGGGTTCTACTACGCGCCCGTTGGGGAGAGGGCGTTCAGCCTGACATTGATGCGCCTGATCGACGAGCAGTTCATGGAAACGCCGTTTTACGGTGCTCGTCAGATGTCGCGGCATTTGCGACGATGCGGCTATTGCGTAGGACGCAAGCGGGTGCGCCGGTTGATGGCGCGGATGGGGTTGGCTGTGGTGTATCAGAAGCCACGGACCAGCGTGCCGCATCCCGAACATGTGGTATTTCCGTATCTTCTGCGCGATCTGAGCATCGATCGGCCGAACCAGGTGTGGTGCACGGACATCACGTATATCCCGATGCGGCGCGGCTTTCTGTATCTCGTTGCTGTGATGGACTGGTCGAGCCGCAAGGTGCTGTCCTGGCGCATCTCCAACACCATGGAGGTTGATTTCTGCATTGCGGCGCTGGAGGAGGCGATCGAGCGATTTGGCGTGCCCGAAATCTTTAATTCCGATCAGGGCAGCCAATTCACGAGCCCGCGGTTTACTGGCGTGCTGAAGGATGCTGGGATTCGGATATCCATGGATGGTCGTGGCCGCTGGTTGGATAACGTCTTCATTGAGCGGCTTTGGCGGTCGCTTAAATACGAGTGTGTATATCTCCATGTTTTCGAGACGGGTTCCGAGCTACGGGCTGGTGTGACGAAATGGATCGACCTTTACAATAGCCGACGTCCGCACTCAGCCCTTGCCGACCGAACGCCCGATGAGGCTTATGGATTGGTGCAATCGTTGCCCAGTCCTGGGCCAACCAGGGACCCGGCGACGACCAAACTGGCGGCATGAGGTAACCAGGAATTAGCTTAACCAGGCCGCTGGACTGTCCGAACGAACGGGACCATCTCAGAAAGAATGAGGTGCTGCCGCGGCACAAGGAGGCGGCCTCGTGCATTTCGTTCGGGGCTGGCCTGCGCGGCAACTTTGTTTTGCTGAGATTTTGCAGCCCTATATGCGCGTTGCAACGCACTCGCAGGAGCAAGCAAATGAAAAGTTTACAGTTAATCTCATCGGTGGCCCTTATTGCGCTCGACCTAGCGGTCTCACCGGCCGCGTTCGCTGCCCATGGAGGCGGCGGTCACGGGGGCAGTTTCAGTGCTCATGAGTTCACGGGGCACTTGGGTGGTAGGGATCATTTCGCGCACTTGGATGGTGGGCGCAAATTCGCGCATTTCGGTAGGCACGGCGGTCGTGCTGTGTACGGCCCTGGCGGTGTCTTCTATGGCTACGACTTCGGTTATGGTTTCGGCATGGCGTATCCCGGATACGTCTCCCCGTCGTACTGCTCGAATTACCCCAACAATTACATGCCGGGTGCCGGCTGTTACTGGCCTTACACTGGTTAACCCCCGGACCCGATATCGCCGCGCTAGCGGCCCGCACACGGCGGCATTGTATATATGCCAGAGAGGTGAATAGACGAAGCGACCTCACTTTAGCAGGTGCGGCTCCGTTCGCCGACGCAGTTTGTCGTAGGCAGCTTATACTCTGGCATAGGTGCCCTGTTCTCTATTGGTAGTCTTCCCTTCCCGCTGGCCAATAGCGCGCTCCCCTGGAGGCCATTAAGTTTTACACGTTTCCTTGACAGCCTGCTTGATTATTGGGCTGCGGGGAGCAGTGGCAACCCGCAGCAACGGTACCCCTTGGTGATCTGATAGGAACCGACCGCTGCTCAGCCGAAGGAAGTGCACAATGGCCTCTGCCGTTCTCAAACTCGGCCCCGATGGGGACCTTTCACGCTATCTTCGCGACATCAACAAGTTTCCCATACTCTCGGCCGAAGAGGAATTTGCACTCGCCTGTCGATGGCGAGACCAGCAGGATGTGAGTGCGGCTCATAGACTCGTCACCTCACATCTACGGCTCGTGGCAAAAATTGCTGTCGGCTATCGCGGCTACGGCCTGCCGCTCGGTGAATTGATTGGTGAGGGTAACGTGGGAATGATGCAGGCGGTCAAGCGGTTCGATCCCGATCGCGGCTTCCGCCTAGCGACCTATGCCATATGGTGGATCCGCGCTGCGGTCCAGGAATATGTGCTGCACTCCTGGTCCCTCGTGAAGATGGGCACTACGGGAGCACAGAAGAAATTGTTTTTCAATCTGCGCCGTCTGAAAGGCCAAATGCGCGCTCTCGACAATGGCGATCTGCGGCCGGAGCAGGTTTCTAGAATTGCCGAAGTTCTGGATGTCTCGGCCCGAGACGTGATCGATATGAACCGTCGTATGGCCGTGTCCGACCACAGTCTCAATGTGCCAGTCTACACCGATGGCGATGGAGAATGGCAGGATTTACTACAAGACGCGGCCGAGAGCCAGGAAACGACCATCGCGGAGCAAGAAGAACTCTCGAGCCGCAGAGCGCTGCTCGCCAATGCGTGGAAAGTGTTGAATGACCGGCAGCGGCACATCCTGACCGAACGGAGGATGAAGGAAGACCCTGCGACACTTGAGGAATTGGCGATACACTACGGCATCTCTCGTGAACGCGTTCGCCAGATCGAAATTCAGGCACTCGAGACGCTCCGCAAAGCGATGAAGGTGAAAATGAAGCAGGGAGCGGAATTTGGATTCAGGTGTCGGTAGACCGGTTGTGCTACTTTATCTTCCGCGATGGATAGCAACATGCCGCGCATGACGTTGGAACAACTACGCGTCTTCATCGCTGTCGCCGAGCGGCAGCACATGACGCGCGCGTCAGCGGCGCTCAACCTGGCGCAATCGGCGGTCAGTGCGGCGATCGCATCGTTGGAGGAGCGGCACGGTGCGAAACTGTTTCATCGCGTCGGCCGTGGCATCGAACTGACCGAGGCAGGTATTCTGTTTCTCCCCGAAGCGAGGGCGGTGTTAGGTACGCGCAGAAGCCGCGGAGTTGGTCCTCTCGGAACTGGGTGGGCTTAAGCGTGGCGCATTGGCTGTGCAGGCGAGCCAGACGATCGCCAGCTATTGGCTGCCGCGTCACTTGGTGGCGTTTCGTCGTGCGCATCCTGGAATTGATATACGCCTCGGCGTATGCAACACAGCGCAGGTTGCCAACGCAGTGCACGAAGGGGCCGCCGATGTTGGCTTCATCGAGGGCGCGGTCGACAACCCCATGTTGATGACGCAGCAGGTCGCCCGCGACCAGTTGGTGATCGTCGCCGGGATCGAACATCCCTGGTCAAGGATTGATCGTCTCGAACAGGGGAGGCTGCTCGAAGTCGAGTGGGTGCTGCGTGAGCCGGGATCCGGGACACGATCAGTCTTCGAAGCCGCATTACAGGCTTTGGGCATATCGCCCTTGGAATTGCGCATTGCCCTGGAATTGCCATCCAACGAAGCGGTACGTGCCGCTGTCGAGGCGGGGTTGGGGGCGACCGCGATCTCCGCATCAGTGGCCGCGCCCAGTCTGGAAGCGGGCCTACTGCACCAGGTTCAGTTCGACCTGCCAGAACGTGCATTCCATGTAGTCAGACATGTGGAGCGCCATCGCAGCAGCGCCGTCTCGGCACTCATAACATTGGTCACCGCGCCCCTCGCAAAATTACTGGACGTGTAGTTGGCTGAAGGGCGATGGAGGCGGCCTCTCCGCTACAAGACGAACACAAATCTTTGGAGCTCAGTGTGATGGAACTAACAAATGATCGCCCCTTCGGCCTATTCGACGTATATGAAATCGCGAGATCATTTCCGCAGTCGTCGGATACGCTTCTATTGGATACCTACCTAACGAACGAAGAGGCCGCCAGCGCCCGCATCTTCCGCGTCTACAAAGAAACTCCGCCGCATTATCACGCAACCTGCGACGAATACCTTTACGGTACTGTCCGGCAGAGGCACTTTCTGGATGGGAAGCCCAGAAAATACGGGCGAATTTACGCCTGGAAACTTGCTGTTCTTCAAGCGTGGAACCGTCCACGCCCTACCGACATCTTCGAGTGGCCCGTTGTGTTTCTCTCGATCGACACGCCGCGCCGCGATCCAAAGGACATCATATTCGTGAACCCGGAAGACGGGACACCGGAAAAGTTCATTCGACAACGGCCGTGATGAAGGTCCTCGATAGCCTCTGGTCTCCCAAGCGTTCGTGCTTCTTCCGAGCAATTTGAGGGGTCGTCGCCAAAGGCGGCGACGTCCCGTCAGCCATTCGGTCGCGCCAGCCGCAACGTTGCCCCGCATTTGGCCGGTGACTCGCATCCGCCCCATTTTGACGGGACTCCGACGGGCTAAGTGGATTCGAATAGATCTCCCAGCGGTGCGGCAATCAGGTAGATGATAGTGGCGAAAGTAGTGACGGAGCGGTAGCCGCGAGCGCGTGCCCTGGCCGCCTGGAACAGGCCATTCAGCCCTTCCAGGCGGGCGTTGCTG
>CAVYXX010000063.1:0-48830 GCA_963772355.1 uncultured Alphaproteobacteria bacterium
GCGATTTGGAATCGGGCCCGTTAATCTCGCTACTCTTCGCGGCCTGGACGCCATAAAGTTTGTCCAACAACAGGCAGCCCGCCTTAGTCCGGCCCGGGCCAAGGCCGCGACAATAGCGTTGCGTTCCTTTCTCCGCTACGTCCGCTTTTGCGGAGAGACCCGGTTTGATCTAGCCGCTGCGGTTCCGACCGTACCCAATTGGTCGATGAAGACCGCCATACCGAGGGCGATCGCCCCGGAGCACCTTCGGGCGGTCATTGCAAAGTGCCCGCATGATACGCCGATTGGACGGCGCGACTATGCGATCCTGCTGCTGCTGGCCCGCCTCGGCCTGCGATCCTGCGAAATCGTCGCGCTGACCTTGGACAGCATCGACTGGGAGGCCGGTTCCATTGCGGTGGTCGGCAAGGGGGACCAAGCCGCGGTCTTACCGTTGCCAACCGACGTCGGCGAAGCGATTGCTCAATATTTGCAATGGGGACGTCCGGTCAGCAACTGCCGGGCATTGTTCCTACGCGTCTGCGCGCCGATCCGCGAACTTGGCGCACCACAAACCATTGCTACGATCGTTGGCACGGCGATCTCCAGAGCCGGGGTCGAAACAAGATCCCGAGGAGCCCATCAATTCCGACACGCGCTCGCAGCCGACCTGCTGCGGCAGGGCGCGACCTTGGCCGAGATCGGAAGCCTTCTCCGACATCGACATCCGAAGACGACCAGCATTTACGCGAAGGTTGACTTCACGGCACTCCGACCATTGGGCCTGCCCTGGCCGGGAGATGCGGCATGAGTGACATGCGAGACGCGCTTCGCGACTACCTGGCCATGCGGCGTGGCTTGGGGTTCAAGCTTCATAGCGAAGGCACGCGCCTGTTGTCGTTCATCGATTTCCTGGAGCAAGCCAAGGCCGATTACATCTCGATCGATAAAGCGCTGGCCTGGGCACAGATGCCGACCTCCGTTCAACCAGCACAGTGGGCGCAGCGGTTAAGCTTTGTACGCGGCTTTGCCCGTTATTGCGCAGCGATTGACGCACGAACCGAGATTCCGCCGGTCGGGCTCCTGCCTTTCCATTATCAACGGCCAACTCCTTACCTCTTCTCGGACGAGGACATCCGGGCCCTGTTACTCGCCGCCTTGGAACTGCGGGCAAAAGACGGCTTAAGAAATCATACCTACCATTGCCTGCTCGGATTGCTCGCCGTCTCCGGCTTGCGGATTGCCGAAGCGCTCGGTCTGACCATGGACGACGTTGATTTAGACGACGCCATCCTGATCATTCGCTCGTCGAAATTCGGCAAGTCCCGACTGGTTCCACTGCACGCCACTACCGTGAAAGTGCTCGCCGATTACCGGGAACGCCGGGCCCGCTTCCTGGCTGAACGGCGGATCCCCCACTGGTTCGTCAATCGGCGGGGTGCGCGCCTCGGCTACGACGCCGTCGATGGGGTCTTTCAACGATTGGCCAAGACGATTGGTTTGGTTAGGCAGAACGAACGGCGTAGACCGCGCCTGCACGATTTACGCCACCGCTTCGCCGTGACCACGGTTCTGCAATGGTATCACGATGGCCAGGACGTGGAACGACGGCTGCCGGTCCTCTCGGCCTACCTTGGCCATGTCGAAGTCAGCGATACCTATTGGTATCTGTCCGCCTCCCCACCATTGCTGGCGGCGGCCAGAGACCGGCTGGAACAGCACTGGGAGGCGGTGCCATGAAGCCTGCCGCCAACTTCGCCACATTGCTGACCCGCTTTTTTACCCAACGGCTAACCCAGCAGCGGAACGCCAGCCCACACACGATTATATCGTACCGGGATACTTTCCACCTCCTGCTGCTGTTCGCCAAGACCAAGCTCGCAAAAGACCCGTCGCAGCTCACCATGGAAGAAATCGATGCCCCTTTGATCAGCGCCTTCTTGGACGACCTGCAGGACAGGCGGGGCATCGGAGCTCGCAGTCGGAATCTTTCGGCTCACGGCTATTCGCTCGTTCTACCGCTATGCCTCATTCGAAATGCCGGCCCAGTCCGAACCGATTCAGCGGGTATAGCCATCCCCAGCAAGCGTTGTGTTCACGAGCAGATCCATTATCTGACACGGTCAGAAGTTGATGCTCTGCTGGCTGCGCCAGATCGTGATACTTGGTCTGGCCGTCGTGACCACGCCTGGTTGCTGCTCATGGTCCAGACCGGGCTGCGCTTGTCCGAAATGACCGGCCTGAGCCATCGCGACGTTCAAGTCAGGCCCAGCGCTCATGTCCACGTAGTCGGCAAAGGACGAAAGGAGCGCTGTACGCCGCTGACGAAACAAACAGCAGCGTATTGCAAGCCTGGTTAAGCGAACCGGTCCGCGGCGATGGCCGAGTTGTGTTCCCCAATCGTCAAGGGGGACGACTGAGTGCAATGATGGGGTCCAGTACCTGCTGGCACAACATGTCGCTTCCGCCCGCGAACATTGCCCGTCACTGAAGGATAAGACGGTATCGCCTCACGTCCTGAGGCACACCGCGGCCATGGAGTTATTACAGTCCGGCGTCGATACACCGTTATCGCCCTTTGGCTCGGCCACGAATCAGTGGAGACCACCCACGTCTATCTGGAAGCGGATCTCGCCATGAAAGAGAAAATTCTTACCAAAACCATAGCCCATGACGGGCTTCCCGGCGTCTACAAGCCGCCCGATCCGTTGCTCGCCTTCCTCAAGTCGCTTTAGCTCGCCGGATGAAAACTATGCCGAGTATTTCGGCGAACGCAGGTCTGCCACTCAGCCGAAAACCAAACTCGCAGTCAGCGCTCGGCATAGTCCCGGAGTCGGCATAGTGGGGACACTTCGGCCATCTCGAAATCGGCCGGGCACGCCGTCCGCTGATGGCGTTCGTTATGGTGTTGAGTTACTCGCGTCAGGCCTTCCTGCGCTTCTTCCTTGATGCCCGTATGGAAAACTTCCTGCGCGGACACGTCGCCGCCTTCGAAGCATGGCAGGGCGTTCCACGCGTCCTGCTCTACGACAATCTGAGAAGTGCGGTCTTGGAACGACGCGGCGATGCGATCCGCTTCCATCCGACACTGCTCGGCTTTGCCGGACACTACCGTTATGAACCCCGCCCGGTGGCGGTGGCACGCGGTAACGAAAAGGCCTGTGTTTCATACTACGCTCCATTCGTTTGGTTAACGGTAGTGGGGACGAGATGCGGGGCTCCCTGGCCTCCGGGTCTCGCTTTGGCAATTATATAGCCGGCGGGACTTTCCCAGAGTGCGGACATATGGCTGTCGGCATAGTGGTTCTTTATCAGACCTAGCCGGCCCCACTCACGGACGGTTAAGTCGGTAATCTGATATCGTGGGGCGAGTTCCCGCGTGGTCAGACCTCGCCGGTGAAGGCGGGCTCGGCCGAGGGAACGCGGGGGTCGTTCCAGACGCGGGGGAATTGTTCGGCGAGTTCGCGAATGCGGCGGCGCGCTTCGTCGTCCAGCGCGGCGGCCTGCTCCTGGGCCCGCCGATCGCATTCGGCGACGGCATCGCTGTGGATGCGTAGCCTCTCGTTTCATTCGGCTTCGAGCGAATTGGCGACGAGGCGGTTGTCAGGATCAACGTTCATGTATCGGCGGCGCGCCAGCTCGGCCTCATATCGGGTTCGTTCGACGTGCTGGCGGCGCATTGTGTCGATTTCGGCGGCCTGGCTTTCGAGCTCGCGCTGGACCGCCAAAGTCACCTCCAGGTTCATGGGGATGACCAACTCGACGAGAAGAACACCGATGGCGGCATCAACCACGTTGCCCGAAATGGTCTGACAGACCTCACCGCCACGACGGACGAGCTGCTCCTTGCAAATGTAACTAGGTTTGCCCCGGACATCGCCGCGTACCTGGTGGTACTCGATTCCCATGCGATTGCCGCAAATGCCGCACAGCACTCGTCCCTGCAACAGCGCCGGCCCCTCGCGAGGCGGCCCGCTTCGCCGGTCGGATCGGAAGGCGCGGCCATTCTCGATCAGGCGCCGCCGGTTGGCTTCAAAGCGCTCCCAGTCGATGTAGCCGGCATGCGCACCCTTGATAACGAATTTCCACTCCTCGATTGGCAACTTGATGGTGTCGGTGCCGCCATCGGCGCGTCGACGGGTGTGTATTCGGCCAAAAACGAAGGCCCCGGCATAACGTGGATTGTGCAGGACCTGCAGGACACGCGAATGCTTCGGCTCCGCCCAGACGAGTTCGCTTTGGTTGGGACCATAGTGCAGGCGCGAGGGGAACTGCAGACCCTGCTCCCGAATAGAGCGAGCGGTCTTCATCGCGCTACCAGTTCGATCGAAAGTCTCGAACGGCATGCGAATGGCGTTCTGCACTTCAATATTGGGATCGAAGATGATCTTGCCGTCGGGGCGATAGACCAAGCCGACTGGTGGGCGGATCTCGAGCTCGCCGCGACGTGCCATATTAAGGATGCCGCCACGCAAGCGGCCGCGAATAATGTGGAGTTCGGCCTCGCTCATTGTCCCTTTCGAGGCCGCGACATACTACCCAAGAACAGCGCTTTGACGTTCTGATCCAATACCCGCATCACCCGCGTGCAGGTGAGCGCGTGGCTGTTGTACGTCGTTTGCAGCATGGTGGCAGCAGCCACTTTGTCATCGAGCAACCCGATGGCACGCGAACGTTATTGCCAGTTTGGATGACCGAGCCGTGGACGGCACAAATCGCGATCGTGAAGAAGCCTCGTTTGACGCTCGAGGCATTGTTCACACTGCGCAGAACGATTGATGGCGCACTCCTATCCTTATCGCCTGCAACTCCGATGAGAGGGGAGTGTGATGCTCGACCGACCAGCCAGCCACCGACAGCTCGATCTGCTCGTTCCCGCGGCCAACGTGCTCGAATCGAACCGAATTCCTCGGGCGGCTCGGGGGGAAGTGACGGCTCTGCTGAAATTGTTGATGGCGGAGCACATCGCCGCCGTCCCGGCCCGGCCGTTCGAGGCCGCCGATGAATAAGATTACCGCAGAACATCTGGCGCGTGACGCTTATGTCTACGTGCGGCAATCAACGGTGGATCAGCTGCTCAACAACCCCGAAAGCCGACGGCGACAATATGCGTTGGTGGAACGAGCGCGCTCGCTCGGCTGGGAGAACGTCGTTGTCATTGATGATGATCTTGGCCGATCGGGCGGCGGTCAAAGCCGCCCCGGCTTCGAGCGTCTGCTTGCGGCAATCTGCGCCGGCACGGCCGGCGCTGTGTTGGCGATCGAGGCGTCGCGGCTGGCACGCAACGGCCGCGACTGGCACACGCTGCTGGAATTCTGCGCCTTCGTGAACACCTTGATCATTGACGAGGACGGGGTCACTGATCCACGACTGATCAACGACAGGTTGTTGCTTGGCTTGAAAGGCACCTTCAGCGAGCTCGAGTTGTCGATGTTCCGGCAGCGGTCGCAAGAGGCGTTGCGTCTGAAGGCAGCGCGCGGCGAACTGCACACCACGGCCGCGATTGGCTATCGACGCGGAGCCGATGGTCGTCTGGAACAGGACGTTGATCGGCGGATCCATGAGACGCTGTCGATGGTGTTCCGCAAGTTCAGCGAGATCGGCAGCGTGCGCCAGCTCGCCTTATGGCTGCGGCAGGAGGGGATCGACTTGCCGGTCGCGGTCTACGGTCCCCAGGGTCGGGCCGTGCAGTGGCGTCCGCCGCGCTACCATGCGGTTCATCGGCTGCTGACCAATCCGGTCTACGCCGGAACCTATGTGTTTGGGCGCACCGGTTCGCGAGTTCGGTTCGAAGGCGGACGCAAAGTCGTTATTCATGGTGTCGCGCGTCGGCGGGAGGAGTGGGAGGTGCTGATCCGCGACCACCACCAGGGCTATATCTCGTGGGAGGAGTATGATCGCAACCAGAAGGTTATCGCGGGCAACGCCAACATGAAGGGCACGATGGTGGCAGGCTCGGTGCGCAAGGGCGGAGGGCTGCTCGTTGGATTGCTCCGCTGTGGGCACTGCGGACGCAGGCTCAAGGTGCTGCATCATGCGCGTCGGGACACACGCTATATTTGCAATGCCGAGATGGACTGCGCCTCCGACAAGAAGTGCGTCGGCTTCAGCAATATGCGCATCGATGCGGCGGTGTCGGCGGAAGTGCTGAGTGCAATCTCACCGCTTGCTCTTGATGCGGCGTTGCAGTTGATCGCCGATCGCGAGCGGGCTGGTACGGAACGGCTGCGGCAAAGTGAACTGGCACTGCAACAAGCGCGCTACGAAGAGACACATGCGCGCCGGCAATATGATGCAACCGATCCCGACAACCGGCTGGTAGCCGGCGAACTCGAACGCCGATGGAATGACCGCCTGGCGGCGGTCGCGCAACTCGAGGAGCAGATCCGGAACTTGCAGAACGAACAGCCGCGCGCGCTGCACGACGACGAGCGTGCGACGCTGTTGGCGCTCGCTGATGACTTGCCTCAGCTATGGAACCATCCCGCCGCGTCCAACGAAACCCGCAAGCGGATTTTACGAGCCGTCCTTGAGGAGGTCGTCGTCACGGCGGAGGCCGATCGGCTGCACCTCGTGCTGCATTGGCAGGGCGGAGATCACACGCGGCTTGAAGTAGCGAAGAACCGGTACTGGACAAAATCGCTGGAAGACTGACGTCGAAACCGTGCAATTGGTCCGCGAACTCGCTCGCATATTGCCGGACCACAGCATTGCCCCACTTCTCAACCGGCTCGGAAAACGCTCGGCAAAAGGACAGAGCTGGACCCAGTTGCGCGTCCGCAACTTCCGCGGCGTGCATCAGATTGCAGTCTACCGCGACGGCGAACGGACACAGCGACAAGAGCTGATCCTGCATGAAGCCGCGAGCCGTCTTGGTGTCCACAAGATGATGGTTGTTCGCTTGATCCAGGACGGACTGCTGCCTGCGAGACAGGCCTGCGTCGGCGCGCCCTATGTTATCCGCGAAGATGATCTGGATCGGCCGGCAGTACAGCGTGCGCTCGCCACTGGTCGTGCAGTATCACTCAATCCACAGCAAGAAGTTTTGTCTTTTCAATAAGATCATGAGGTCCTGTATCATGTCACCTTCCTGTTGAGCCCGAGCAGGAGGCGATCGTTGAAGTCGCCCGGGTGATACAGGCCGTCGGTGTCGGCAATCAGCGTTCGCGTGAGGGCACAGAGGTCGAGTAGGCGATACCAATCGGCATTGTTGCGCGCCAGCCGCGAGACCTCGAGACACAGGACGATGCCGACCCGGCCCATGGCGACCTCGGTGGCCATGTGGGCGAAGCCGGAACGACCGGCCGCCTGGGCGCCGGAGGGCCCGAGGTCATCGTCAACAACCGAGACGGCGGCACTAGGCCATCCCAGCCTCAGGGCTTTATCGACCAGCGCGTATTGGCGACGGGTCAATTCGGTGTTGTTCTCGACCTGGGCCGGAGAGGACTGGCGAATGTAGACGAAGGCGCCCCGACGAAGATGGTCAGGGCCGATGGCGGTGTGATCAGTCATGCTGGGCCTCCCCGGTTGGACTTGTCGTTGCGGTCTCCCTGACGATCGGCCGCCCGGCTCGGCTGGCCGCCTTGGTGATGATCCCGGCGAGGGTGTGGACAACTTCGGCGCGTTGCGTTGGCTCGAGTCGGTTGAGCGGTGTTGCGGGTTGAGACTGGGTGAGGAAGTTCAGGGACAGTTGCACTGGTGCCCTCCGAGTCGAGTCGCTGCTGGTTGTCGGGGGCGGTAGCGGACAGGCTTCGCAGCAAACCGTCGATCACGGTGCGCATTCGCAGCAAGTCAGTAATCGACCCGAGCGCGCAGGACAAATTCGCGGGAGAGACGGCGTGGTTCTCCGGATCAGCGGAAAGTTCTCGGTTATTGAAATCAGTCCAGTCGGCTGGAATGAGAATGGGATCGGCACTCGGGGGCGCGAGCAGAAGATATAGTCGACCGTCTTTCTTTTGTTGACGAAAGAACAGAGACGCTTTTTCCTTCCAGAGCATGGCAAGTGCGGAGGACCGTTACTTGCGCCGGAAGCGGGTGATGGTGGGTAGTCTGTCGAGTGATCGTTCGACCGAGTTAATCACGACAAACTCATGGCACGGGTGGCAGCGCGCATCCCGGACCGGCGGGTGCTTCGGCTTATCCGGAGCTACCTGACAGCCGGTGTGCTCAACCACGGGCTGTTCGAAACCAGCCGGGAGGGGACCCCCATCTTCTCCCACGAGATGCGCCGTCGCTGGCCTCAAGGTGGCCTGCTGACGCCCTGAACGCAAAAGGTAACTTCCGGTTTGAGCGCGAGATTCGGCAGTGGCGTTCTGGGAATGTGCTTGATTTGCGTCGCAAAGAGTAATATCTATATGTCACATGGCGCGATCAACCGATGCCCAGAGGTCAGAACGGCTGAATGCGGCCCACAGCTTGCTGGCGCGCGGCACAAGCATGGCCGAAGCGGTTGTATCGCTATCGCGTCAGTTCGGGCTTTCACGACGACAGGCTTATCGCTACCTGCAGGAAGCGGAGACGATCGGCCATCCGGTGCCCGTCGTCGCGCCATCGGTGCCGATCACGCTCAAGATACCGGCCAACATTGTAGGCGAGGTGCGAGCCTATTCGGTGATCAGCGGTTTGACACTCAGCGAGATCGTCACTCGGGCGATCACGGCTTTTCTGACCGCCGTACGCGGGCATGGCTGACCGGTGGTCGCGTCGGGATCGGTATCAAGTCCAGCTCGATTACGCATTTGATCGTCTGCTTGGTAGCAAACTTCAGCAAGTCTATGAGCGGCTGGTTCCCGATCAGGTGCGGATTGCTGGCGAGGGTTTAAAGATGATGGAGAATGACAATGCCGATCGCGGCAATCTATGCGCGGGTGTCGTCAGACAAGCAGCGGGAGGAGAGCACCATCGCGAGCCAGACGGCGGCGCTGATCGAGTTTGCGCGGAGCCGCGGTTACCAGGTGCCGGCAGAGTGGGTCTTCGAAGACGAGGGCTATAGCGGTGCCTCGCTGGTGCGACCCGGGCTTGAGCGGTTACGCGATCTTGCGGCGGAAGGTCAGATCGAAGCCGTGCTGGTGCACGCGCCCGATCGGCTGAGCCGCAAATATGCCTATCAGGTCTTGCTGATCGAAGAACTCGCACGCCATGGTGTCGAGACCGTTTTCATCAAAGCGCCACAGGCAGCGACTGCAGAGGACCAACTGCTGGTGCAATTCCAAGGCATGATCCCCGAGTATGAGCGGGCACAGATCCTTGAACGATCCCGCCGCGGCAAGCGCCATCGCGCCCACCAAGGACAGGTCAACGTTCTCAGCGGTGCACCTTACGGCTATCGTTATATTCGTAAGAACGACGCTGCGGCCGCCCGATATGAAATCATCGATGCCGAAGCCGCCATCGTGCGGATGGTGTACCAGAACTATGTCGGTGCTGGCATGAGCATTGGCGCGATCACGCGCCAGCTCAACGAGCGCGGTGTTCCGACGCGCAAGCAAATCTCCCGCTGGGAGCCCTCCACGGTTTGGGCGATGTTGCGCAATCCTGCCTACAAGGGGACGGCGTGCTTTGGGAAAACCGAGACTGCACCGCGTCAACGCATCACCCGAACGCTGCGGCTGCGCGGGGGCGTCGGCTCGCGCGACAGCGCTCACCACGAACGGCCGCGCGCCGACTGGATTGAAATTGCCGTTCCCGCGATCGTTGCGGACGATACTGTCATGCGAGCTCAAGAACTGCTTGAGCAAAACAAAACGTTTGCGCCACGACGGACGATCGAACCCAGCGTCGTGCAGGGCTTGGTGTCGTGCCGGAAATGCGGCTATGCGATGTCGCGAACATCGACCAGGTCGAGCGCTCGTAAAATCCACTATTACCGATGCTTGGGGTCTGACGCCTGGCGGCATCTTGGCGGACCAGTGTGCGATAACCGGCCAGTACGCCAGGATCTCCTCGATCGGGTTGTGTGGACTGAAATTGTCCGACTGCTGGAGGATCCCAGCTTGATCCAGACCGAGCTCGACCGGCGGCTGGCGGCGGCGCGAACGGCCGATCCAGCAAGGCAGCGGGAAAACGTCCTGCACCGAGAGGTGGCGCGCACCCGCAAAAGCATCGATCGCTTGCTGACCGCCTACCAGGAAGAGCTTCTGTCACTAGACGAGTTGCGGCGACGCATGCCGGAACTGCGGCAACGCGAGCATGCCCTACAGACAGAACTTCAGGCCATCCTCGATCAAGTCAACGATCGCGCCGTTTATCTGCGTCTCGCTGAGACCCTCTCGGCATTCCTCACCAAATTGCGTAGTGCCGCCGATACCCTCGACATTCAAGAGCGGCAGCGGATCGTGCGGCTGATCGTCAAGGAGATCCTGATCGAGGACGAAAGCATTATCGTTCGCCACTCAATTCCTGTCTCCCAACCACCGAACGATACCGACCCGAAATCGCCGCCATCCCGATCAGGCGAGCCAGGAGACCAAAGTTACCTTTTGCGTTCAGGGCGTCCTCTCGCCGCTGCTCTCGAATCTCGTGACTGGACGAACTGGATCGCGAACTTGAACGTCGTGGCCACCGGTTCGTGCGCTACGCGGACGACTGTAACCTCTACGTCCGCAGCGAAAAGGCCGGCCACCGGGTCATGACGAGCTTGACCCGCTTCGTCGAGGGACGCCCTCAAGCTGCAGGTCAACGCGCAAAAGAGTGCCGTCGCCTGGCCATGGCAGCGTTCCGTTCCTTGGCTTTGCCGTCACGGACGAACCACAGCCACGGCGACGCATCGCCGACAAGGCCGTGGCCCGGTTCAAAGACCGGGTCCGCGACCTGACACGGCGTCATCGCGGGGTCAGCCTGGAACGGATGATTGCCGACCTGAACCCGCTACTGCGGGGATGGGCTGGCTATTTCGGCTTCAGCCAATGGCGCGAGTTGGGCTCACTGAATGGCTGGACACGGCGGCGCCTGCGTTGCGTCGTCTGGGTTCAGTGGAAGACGCGCGGCAACCGCTATCGCGAACTCCGTCGCCTCAAAGTCCCGGACAAGGTGGCCAGTGCGGCTATCTTCAGTCCAAAGGGACCCTGGCGTCTGAGCTCGGCAAGCGCGATGCATCGCGCCTTCAGCAACAAACGCTTCAAAGATCATGGCCTGTTCTCCATGGAGACGCTGGTGGGCGCTTAATCCGCCGAACCGCCGTGGTACGGACCCGTATGCCCGGTGGTGTGGGAGGGGTGGCATCGTGAGATGCCCCCCTTGGACGTTGCGGCTTGCTCGGCGAGAGACAATATCTCCTTGACTGCAGCGAGCACGTCGACACGCTCAGCAAAATCGAGGAAATCCAAATGTAGCGCTTGACAGGCAACACTGTATCTATCCCGATTTACAGTGGTGTGCCGTCCGGCCACAATCGTAGCCGAGGACTGATTGAGTGGTCGCACGCCGCCGATCTGCAAGCCGAGCGCGCCGCGCTGGAGCAACAGTGGCGTCAGCGCCTGGAACGCGCGCAATACAAGGTTGACGAGGCGCGTCGCCGTTACGCTAGCACAGAACCGGAGAACCGGTTGGTGGCGCGGACGCTGGAGCGGGATTGGGAGGAAAGCTTTGGATCGACATCAATGCCCGGGTTGGACAGCATCCGATCAACCTGTTTGACCGCGTGCCGGGCGTTCAGGCTGCGCGCTACCGCCAGGCCATGGCCAATGGTGCAGACCGCCAACGAGGCCGTGTGCATCACTCCCAGCGTGGCATCGGCGAGCGAGGCGATGCGTTTGGCGTGCAGGCCCGGCCCCAGCACCTCGTCCAGCAACTGATGCACCTGCTGATGGGAGGTAAGCGAGTGGTCAGCGGCGTAGCTCTTGGCGAGTTGACATGGCGGCCGACCCTGCTCGCACGGCACAGCGCTGAACCGTTTGGATGCTGAGTATCGCCGCCGTGCTCACGGCGAGCAGACCTTCTGTAACTACAGAAGGGTCTGCTCAAAGTTGCCGATGGCGTCGGCTATGGCTGTGCGGTGGCGGCAACTGGGATCATCCGCCAGGGCACCAGTTCGTTGATGCGATTGATAGTATGGCCCTCGGTGATCTTGGCCAGGATATCCCTGAGGTAGATTTCCGGGTTCAAGCCATTGAGTTTTGCCGTGGCTACGAGAGTGTAGATCGAGGCTGCCCGCTCACCGCCTGAATCCGAACCGGCGAAGAGGTAGTTTTCCTGCCGAGAGCGATACTACGCATCGCGTTCTCTGCAACGTTGTTGTCCACCTCGAGCCGCCCGTCGGTGACGAAGCGGGTGAGTTCTTTGCGCCGCGCGATCGTGTAACGAAACGCCTTGGCCAGTTCCAACTTGCCCGACAGCTTGACCACCGTCGCACCTGCCCAGACGAAGAATGCATCGAGTAGCGGAACCGTCTCAAGCCGATGTTCCACTCGTTCGGCGGCAGGGGCGAACCGCGCCTTGTTCTCGATGGCGTAGACTGCGGCGATCCGATCCAGAGCTTCCTTGGCAACCGGCGATTTCGTCGCCTCCCAGACGTCGTAAAAACTTCCTCCGGCAGTGGGCCCAGCATGCAACTTCCATGATCGGGCCAGGCTTGGTCCGGGCCGGATTGTACAACCCCTCGAACCCGGCGTAGCCGTCCGCCTGAAGGAAGCTGGTGAAGCTCGCCATATGCGCCGTCGGGTGCTCGGCCCCACGGTCGGGGCTGTAAAAGTAGGCGGCGGCAGGAGCGGCAGGGCCACAAAACAGCCGATCGTCGCGCACATAGACCCACAACCGCCCGGTCGCGGTCCGCCCGAGCCCCGGCGCCAGCACCGGCACGGTGGTGTCGTCGCGGTGGATTTTCTCGGCCGCGAAGACATGCTGGCGGATCTTCGCCACCACCGGGTCGAGCAGCCAGGCCGCCTGACCTACCCAATCGCCTAGCGTCGAGCGGTCGAGTTCGAGCCCCTCGCGGGCATAGATCTCGCTCTGGCGATACCTCCCGGCGCGGCAAATGATTCGGCAGCGGATGGCGCTTCGGCTTGGCGCGCGCGCGGATCGGAGCCACGGTTTCGGCGGTTATCGGCCTCAGCGTCGGCTTTCGCGGCGGCTTCGGCCAGTTCCTCAAGCCGCAGTTCGAGTTGCTCGATCTGGCGGCTAATGCGTTCCGACGAGCGGCCAAACTGCATGCGGCGCAGCTTGGCGATCTGCAACTTGAGCTTCTCGATCTCCAGCGCCTTGTACTGCACCGAGAGCTCCGCCACCTTCAACTCGCTCTGGCAGGCCAACGCGAAGGCGCGCAGCGAGACCATATCGGCGGGGAGTTCGGCGGTGACGAGCGACATGCCCAGACTATATTCGACCATATTCTGGTCAACCATGGTAGAATACGAGTCGGTGCTTTGTTAGACAAGCACTGGTCGAAATCGGAGCAGGAGGCGCTACTGTGCGGCGCCAGTCCATCGCCTCGATCAGCACAGCCAACTGCGCGGGCGTCAGCATCATCGCGCTATCGACGATCGGCGGCCACACGAACCGCCCCTTCTCGAGCCGCTTGGCGAGCAGCCACAGCCCGCTGCCATCCCAGTATAGTGAAGTAGTCACCACGTTTGCTGCGGAAAGGGAACAAATGACCGTTGAACGGATCTTGCCCGATCACCTGCTGCGCCTTCGCCGCAAGGCCATTAAACCCGGCGCGCAGATCGATCGGGCGGCAGGCAAGGAAGACCTTCGTCCCTGGCGCCAGGCTGATCATGTCGAGCCCTTCATCGCGCGCAGGACTCGCGATAGCGCCTTCTCGTTGACGAAGGCATCAACACTGACGCGGCTGCCGTTTGGCAAGGCGATCTCGATCGCTCCCGCTCTGCTTTCAGGCTGCCGCGATCGTGGTGGCGCTGGTGGCGGCAGCATCGACCGCGCTCCGGTGTTCGCTTCGCCAAATACCCCCAGCGGCACGAACTCCACCGCTTCCGACGAACCAATTGCGGCAGCCGCCGCAGCCTTCCATGCTGAACGCCAGTTGTAGAGCAGGCTTTCCGGCACGCGATGCCGGCGGGCGACCAGTCTTACTTTGCCGCCCTCGGCTTCCACCTCCGCAATCAGTGCGGCCTTCTCCTCGATCGTCCATTTCCGCCGTCGCTCGACCCGAGCGACGATCTCCACATCAGACACGCAGATCCTCCTTCTGGAGCTACAGAAGGAGTCTCCAGCTAGGCAAAGCATGGGTGGTTCACCGCCACCCGGCTACACGTCCGACGCCGGGCGCTTACGATGGGAGAATGTCTGGCACGCACTCATGACGGGCTCCACAAATCGAACGAGACGTCAGCCTGAAGCCGCGCATCATGCCGGGGAATCCCGCTCAGCCAGAAAGCAACAAACGAACCCGGCAAGGGCCACCAGGATTCGTTTCCACAAGGTTTTGGCCTTTCCTGATTCTTTCCTTACGCCAGGCCAAAAGTCCGCAAAATGAGGGGATGACTAAGGTTCCGAACCTGCCCTTTCCTGATCATTGCCATCGCCTCGTAGCCTGCCAGTGTTCGTCGGGCCGTCCGGAAGCTGCCAAAGCCGAGCCCAGGACAGATCAGCCATTTTACCCGCCGATGGTTAAAGTATTTCATCTGTCGCAGTCGCGATCGACGCCATAGTTCGCCATCTTTCTTCATTTCGGCTGCGGCCTTTGGGTAGGCCGCATTCTTACCCACCGTGATGGTGTGCGGGTTCACCGTATGTGGCTGCGCCAATGCCTTGCGGAAGAACCGCTTCGCCGCCTCGGCGTCGCGCTTGGCGGAGAGCAGGAAGTCGATGGTTTGGCCGCCGCTGTCCACGGCTCGATAGAGGACCACCGACCCTTCACCTTCACATAGGTCTCACCCACACGCCAGGAGCCGTTGCTGGTGCGCAAATGCGGGCGAACCCGCTTCTCCAATTCGGGCGCATAGGCTTGGATCCAGCAGAAAATCGTTGTGTGGTCGACCGACATGCCGCGATCCAGCAACTTCAGCGCAAGATCGCGGTAGCTGATGGGAAACATCAAATACCATCGGATCGCCCACAGAACCACCTCGACGGTGAACTGGCGGCCTTTGAAAGGCTGGTCTGACCGTACCTGTGCCGCGTGTCGACGGGGGGACTAGTGTTTCTCTCCGCCCGCTTTTAGCAGCAACACCCAGTCATTGCTGTCGGGCCTCCGCGGTATGACCCATGTCTTGTAAGGACCCGTTGACGCTGCCCCGTGCGCAATTTGCGTATAGACACCGGTTCTCGGGTTGTACCATTGCGCGGCGTACTGCCTCTGGCCGAGCCCAAACACGGCCACATCGGCTCCGTTCAACAGATAGGGGCTTTCTGCGGGTATGTAGACGACAACATAATTGCGTCCGTGGTCCGCCTTCGCCACGAGTGAATCTGAATTGATCGGATGACTGTTGAGCTGCGCAAGTATGGATTTGTCTCCCCGAAGTGGCTCCAGATCCGCCCAGGGGAGATTGGTATAGAAGGCGGTAAGGTAAGACATCTCGCGACTACCCGGGGCATCAATCGCGGTGTACCACGCGGACAGAGCTTTCTTGTTTCTTCGGATCACGTTCGGGCACATGTTGCTTGCCGCTGTGCCATCCCAATTCGGGCACCAAACCCCATCAACTCCATAACCAAATCCCCCACTACCTTCCTGAACTGCAAGCCATGCGTTACGGCGTGTAATGTTGTCAGTTACGAGGCTTTGATTTGTATAGAGAAATCCTTCGTAGCCGCAGCCGCCAGCTTCGACGAGCGGAATCTTCGGGTATCTGTTGTAGTAAAAGTCATAAACGTTTACTCGCGGTATCGCGCCGCACTGAGTAATAATAAGGCTTACCCAACTTTTGTTCAGATAGGCGGTTGGAAGGGTGCTGCCCGGAATTGCTGTTTGACGATACCAAGGACCGATCGGCTGCCTGGAACCATCAACGGATGCGGCATAGGACAAGACATTACCCCAGCGATCCTCGGCCTCAGGTTGGGGAAAGCCATGGTCGCTGTCTGGTTCGGCCGCGGTCCAAACAACCGGGTAGGCGCCGTAGCGTGCGATCAGGTAGCGGGCGTATGTCTTCATTTTATCGACGCCCGGTTGGTTGCGCTCCTCGAGAACATGGACCGTGTAGCCAAAAAGGATGACGGAAACCAAACCGTCTTCCGCAGTTTTTTTGATAATCGGATCGAATTGACTTTCGAATTTCTCAACGTCAATCATATCGCCGGGGGTTTTGAATGCAGAAGAATATTTCCAGGGACGTTCGAACCAATATACGATGGCGGTAAACTTCTCTTCCACTCTGCGATCGAGTATTCCGTAGATTTGAGAGTGGGGATGCGCTACAGGCGGATTCCAGAACGGCTTATTGCTTTCACCAACACGTAGATAGTCTGCTGGGGACAGCACATCGCTCATCCACCAGAAGGGGGTCTGATCGCGATAGGCGAGGGTATGCCCATTTTGGGAGGCAGTCAGGAATCCGTGCTTATAAATGGGTATGGAACCGTTATATGGCTCGGCCGTAACGTCGCCCGTTTGGTGATCGAGCCCGTCGTCTGTCCCTTTGGAAGTTGTTGCTATGGTGGTAAATTTCCATATTCCGGGAATGCTTGGAGCGAAGCGGACTCTCCAAACCCGGCCGCCGTCCCAAAAAGCGGGACGCACAATGGTGACTCCGCCGGGACCGGTGAAATGCACATCGAGGGCAACTTGCTGATATGGGTTGTCGTAGACATTGGCGCTCGTGAAGCTGAGTTCAGCTATATGCCATACTTCTGCTCTTGCCGTTCCGACCGGAGCTGTTTGACTGACTGCGGGCGATGCCGAATATATTTGCCAGAAACCGACGAGTATTAGGGCAATCGTCATCAAAATTCTCATCTGCGCATAACCCCTGGTTTTCGACAGCCAAGCCTCTGTCGGATTAGCCCGCATGTCTCAAACGCGGATGGTGCATCGGACCTCAAGATCGGTCAAATGAGGTGGTCCCCATTCGTGCAAAAGATAAGGATAAACAACATGATCCGAAAGACGGCGGCTGGTGTTCCTCTTCTGGTAGATCGTCTCGATCCGCATCACACGCACCAGACCGTCGCACCGGCTTGCGGTTGACCTTCCAACCATCCTGGCGCAGCACCGCCACCATACGGCGAGCACCATAAGACCACGTCACCAGAAACAACTCGTCGATCCGCCGCATCAGCCGTAGATCCTCCTCACTCACCGTCGCCGAGCGGCAGTACAGCGACGAACGAGCCACCTTCAGCGAAAGCGCTACGGCGGCATCACATTGTGGCACGGGGCCATAATGTGATGGAAGTCGGCCATGAACCCAACGCCGACTTTGGTTTCAGAGCCCGCTCCTGCTAAGGATGCACATACGGCAGGTGTAAGGGTGCCCGTATACCTCATGTCGAGGTCATCACGTGTGGTGAACCCTGTTTGGACGACCGGCCATCAGAGGTGTCGCGGAACAGATCACGTTGCACCGCCGGTCACAGAAGGCCGCGAACTTTTCGCCACCCCTTTTTGGCTGCCGTTGTGGTTCCATCGCCATGAATGCGGTGGTGTCGAGCAAGTCGTTCCGACACCGGGTCGACAAAGATGGCATTAATGAAGCCATCGGCCCCCCACCACCGAAAGGCATTATAGGTACGCGTATGGTGGATTTCGGGATGACCTTTGTCATCCCGTTCGATCGGTAGCTCCTTCCCCTGACAACCCATGTCGAGCTGTCGCAAAATGTAGTTGAAGATCTTACACAAAGTCAGCTTCGGCGCTGGACCACGGCTACCGACAGAAAGGCGCCGCAGGACGAATTGTTCAAACTGCGCCGGCCCCTATTTCGTGGGAATCGCTTGCCTGCCCTGACTTCCAGCCATTATGTCCCTCCAGATAGCTGGATCTTACCGGGCTCGGTGATGTCGGCAGAAAACCTAGGACCCCCGCGGCTTGTGGCCAAATTCTCCAAACTTGAAAAACCCGCTACCAGTTGGATTCGACTTCGCCCTCCCAAATCCCGTCGCAAACAATGGCCTCAGACCAAAATCCTCCTTCCGAAGGGAACTTTTGAAAACCCTTGTGCCGGTTTTCGGCCCCTCTCAGCTGCACAGGCCGATAACTTGAAGACGGCGATGGATTGTAATATAGGATATCAGCTGATAGTCTGATCCTAGTTCAAAAAGGGAAACGATCATGGAGCTGGTAGTTCCTGAGTGGATGCTAAACAGAAACAATGCCAATATAAAAAAAGTCGGCCTTGAGAACACAGGTGCGAGTTCTCTTGAATATGCCAGAACCTGTTTGGGAGTCGATAACTACAGCGAAACGGATATTCTCGATATCGGCTGTGGGGTGCGTTTTACGGCTACATTTATAAATAAAAAAATTCCTGTAAAGAGCTACACCGGAATTGAACTTGTGAAATCACTGGTCGATTTCCTTAAATCAGAGGTCGAGAACAAGGATAAGAGGTTTAGATATGTTTACTGGAACGTTCACAATGCACGCTATAATAAGAACGGCGATCCAATGGAGTCATTTGATAGATTTCCCTTAGATGGTGCTTTTGATATAATATGGGCTTGGTCCGTTTTTACACATCTAAGCCCAAGTGACTCTCGAAACATGCTTAGAATTTCGCGTCATCATGCCAAGGAGAGTACTAAATTGTTTTTTTCTGCTTTTATTGATGATAATATAAGAGACTTTGATGATCGTGACCCAATAAATACTCTAACATATGCATATTACTCTAAGGATTTTATGACCGGTCTAGTTGAGCGTGCTGGTTGGAAGGTTGATGCCTTCCATAAACCAAATCCTGCGGGGTGGGTACAGTCGGTTTTCGTGTGCTCCACAAAATAAATCAAGAAGCTATTTACTAAGTGTCCCTGACCGACGAGGAACAGTAGGCCGGCGAGGTTCGTGGCTGACAGGGCCAGTGGCAGGGTGGGCATGATCGGTCGCAGCGACAGCGTCGTCCGATGCCCTCGCCCACCGCCATCACGTCGTCGGCTGCCCCGAAGCAAACCGCGTGACCCAGCGCCCGCCGCGGCACAGCAACCGGCGCCTTGGCACCGCCGGACGGATTGAGCCCAGTGCACTGCACACCGGTGACCGCGCCGTCTTTGTCGGTGACCGCCGCGATCAGCGCCGGCCAAGTGTCGCGGACGTCCTTCGGGCTGTCAACCGCCGGCCGATCCCAACATCGCGGATGAAAGCGCAGCGCAGTCATATCCGGGGTGACGGGGATCCTGCGCGCCTCCAGATAGGTGCTGGCGAGTGTGCCCGCAATCGGCTTCGACATCTCGAACAAACGGCACGCGGCTTTGGCTGTCCCCGGGACCGCGGTCATCGGGGTTGGGCGCGGGAACGCTTCGCGCGCGGCGGACCCGCCGGACGCAGGAAATGGCGGTGCCGGCGTCGATGATGCCAACCCGAGAAACCGCCTGGCCTCGTCCAGCGCGGCGCCAAGGCCAGCCAGGCGCCGCGCAGCCGCAATCAGATCGAGCAGATCCCCATGCTGACCCGCTGCCGCGTCGGTCCATCTGCCGACAGCGCGATCATCGCATGCCGAGCAACTCAGCCGCACATAAAGGCTGCGCCCCGGCGTGTTGTGGACATCCCCAACCAGCCAGAAGCGGCCTTCCCGGCGGCCGTTCGGGAGACGACAGACCGCCTCGGCATTCTTCGCCAAGCGGTTCGCGACTGGTCACAAGGGCGCCCAGGCTATATGGCGCGTGCACGTTTCGTGATTTCGCCGGCGATCCCGCGGCTGGCTCGACCTCCGATCTTTGCCTGGATCTGTCGGATGCTGAGGTCAGTGGATGTCGCCAGTGCCTCGATCTCGTTGACGATGCGCTGATGTATTGCTGGACGCCCAAGATGCTTTCAGCGCGCTTCGGCAGCTCTCATTCCCGCGGTTACGCGCTCGCTAATGAGCGACGCCTCCAGCTCGGCCGTGGCGCCGATGATGGTGAACATCGCGCGGCCCATCGGGCTGTCGGTGTCGATCTGATCCTGGACCCTGACAAAGCGCACGCCGAGATGGTTAAATTCTTCCAGCGCTGCCAGCAGATGCCGAGTACTGCGCGCGAAGCGATCGAATTTCCAGACCAACACGCAGTCGAGGTCACGGTTTCTGGCCGCCGACATCAGGGCGTTGAGGTGAGGGCGACCCTCCCGACGGCCTGACACGCCGACATCGCAGTAATCCTGAACGACATCGGACCGCGGACCAAAAGCCGGACCTGCAGTATAACGGTCTTCGTACCTACGCCGCGCAGGCGGGTCTCGGACGGCGAACGATCGCACGGCCTACCCGCGCCCGGGCCCACGGTTAACCCGCGAAGAGTTGGGCATGCGATATGACCTGACCGAGGCAGACCTTGCCTTCGTTCAAGCCAGCGCTCGGGGTGACACGGGTCGACTGGTGTTGGCGACGTTGCTGAAAGCGCGCCGGGATCTCGGATGCTTCCCAGCATTGGAGGAGCTCGGGTTGGCAGTAGTGAGGTCGTCGTTCGATGAATTGCGCCGGACAAAGTCGTTGTACCGCTATCAGGCAGCGGTGCGGCTTTATCTTTCGGCCACGGCTTATGGAGACGCGGCCGAGCTTCTGGTCAAGAGGACTGTGTTGGAAGCGGCCGAAACCATGAGCGACCCTGTGGACCTCATCAATCGATCGATCGAAGCGTTGCAGCAGGCCGCGTCCATTGATTTGCCGGCGTTCAGCACTCTTGACCGCTTGGTGAATCGGCTGCGCGCGGAAGTCCACGCGCGTATCTACGATCGTGTGTCCATGCGTGTGACAACGGAACACCTGACGATATTGGATGCTCTGCTGGTCAGGCCCGCAAACAGCACGACGACCAGCTTCAACCGCCTGAAGCAAACGCCCGGGCCAACGACCCCGACGACAATCAGGCTTTGGATCGAACGGCTTGATTGGCTGGCCCGGCTGATCGATCCCGATCCGCTGCTGGAAGGTATCGCCCATACCAAGCTCCGCCAGTTCGCTGCCGAGGCAGCGGCGCTGGAGGTGGACGACCTTCTCGGCATGACCCAATCGGGCAAGCGGAACACCCTGCTGCTGGCCTTGCTGCGTCAGGAAGCGTGGTGCATGGATCGGCTCCGGGTGCTGGAAAGCCCGTTAGCATAGCAAGGGCGCCCGTCTCCAACTCCGGATGCCTGCCTTGCCATTCAAGCTAAACCAGGATTGCCGCCACCACATCCCGCGCCAGCAGCACAAGGTCACGAACTGGCCTGCCTACGAGGCTGGCTTGCGTCAGCGCGGCAGTTTGACGGTGTGGTTCACCGACGAGGCGGTCGCAGCGTGGGCAGCGGCGCCACGCACAACACGAGGTGGCCAACCCTGCTATTCGCCGCAGGCAATCCTGACGGCGCTGACCCTGCGCGCAGTGTTCCGTCTTGCTTATCGCCAGGCTGAAGGACTGATCGCCTCGATCATCAATCTGCTCGGCCTGGCGCTGCGCGTGCCGGACCACACGACCCTCAGCCGTCGCTCGACAACGCTGACCGTGCCGCGGCCGCAGCCCGGCAACGCCGGCGCCGACGACGGTGCGCAACCCTTGCATTTGCTGGTGGACAGCACCGGTCTGAAGTTGTGCGGTGCGGGCGAATGGCTGGTCGAGAAGCATGGCACCAAGACACGCCGAGCGTGGCGGAAGCTGCACCTCGGTGTGGATGCCGACACCGGGCAGATCGTGGCTGCCGCGCTGACGAGTAAAGAAGTGGACGATGCGGTCGAGGTTGGCCCGTTGCTGGATAAGGTCACCGGTCGGCTGGCCTCGGTCACCGCTGATGGCGCCTGTGACCAGGATGGCGTTTACGCCGACGTTGCCGAGCGTCACCCTGATGCTGCAGTGATCGTGCCGCCGCGCCGCACAGCGGTGCTGAGCGACAAAGCGGCGACCGCGCCAACGCAGCGCGACCGTCACCTCCAGTGCATCGCCGAGACGAGCCGCAGGGCCTGGCAGAAAGCCTCCGGCTACAACAAGCGCGCCAAGGTCGAGGCGTCGATCGGGCGATGGAAACAGGTGATCGGCGACGGACTGCGCTCGCGTATAGACGAACGTCGGATGACTGAAGTCAACGTGGCGGTTGAGGCGCTCAACGGCTCAACCGTATGCTGGAGTTAGGACGCCCGAACTATGTCCGCATCGTCTGACCCCGAAAGGGATTGGGCCCATTGCGCTCACACGTCTGATCCCTGCACCACGCTGCCGAACGCTCACTCAATGGTTGAGCCATGACGTTCTGGCGCTGGCTGGGCCGAGCCTGGCCACGCGGCAGATGCTGTTCGACTTCATCGTCGAGGAGTTGGCGAAACGTGAGCCGGAGGACCTGCGGCGCATTCGACCGCTGCGCGTGGCGCTGCAGAACCAGCGCGACGACTTGCTCGCCTTCGCTGGCGTGCTCGACGCCAAACTGGCCGACATCGCGCAAGCCCATGTCATCCCTGAGCTCCTCGTGCGTGAAGCCTGCGTGCTGCACCGATTGCCGAGCATCTCGACCGCCTATTGGCAGGGATGGAATCGACTTCGAGCGAAGCTGGGCGACCAATTCCACCGGCTGTTCGACGCCGTCAGTCGGGCTATGGCACAAACACCGCGCAGCAGTTCATTGGTCGAGAACCTCAATTCACGGCTGCGCAACTACTTCACGCTGCGCCGTCACCTGGGTGGTTCTTACTTGGAATTGTTGCGGTTCTTCTTGAACCATCGGCGCTTCATGCGCAGCCGACGTGCCGAACGGAACGGCAAAAGCCCGCGGGAATTGATGACCGGCCAAGGCCATCCGCATTGGCTGACGCTGCTGGGCCTCGGGCCACTTCAACCCCGCCACGCTTGATCCGGGCAGGCTGGCCGCCTCCCTACAGAACCGCCTACCAATCGAAATCCAGCCATCGCGGGCCGGCGGTTTCAGCGCGGCATCTGTAACCCAAAAACGGCCTCATCTGAACCACGTCTGCGACAACCTCAACACCCACATGTCCGAAGGAGTGGTCCGTTTGGTCGCACAGTTCTGCGGCATCAACGAAGACCTCGGGGAGAAGGGGAAATCCGGCATCCTCCTGTCAAAGGCGACACGCGAGGCGTTTCTGCGCGATGCCGGTCACCGGATTACGTTCCACTTCACGCCCAAGCATGCCTCTTGGATCAATCAGATCGAGATTTGGTTCTCGATCCTGGTTCGCAAGCTTATCCGCCGCGGCAACTTCACCTCCAAAGAGCATCTCCGGCAGAGGATCGAGAGCTTCATCGCCTACTTCAATGCTACCATGGCGAAGCCGTTCCGCTGGACCATGAAGGGCAAGCCGCTGGTGGCGTGAGATGTCCAAGAGAGTTCGGATCTCCTGCGGGTGTACCTAGTGCCGCATACCGCGCCGTCACATATGCCAGTTCGGGTGCCACGGTCGCGGCCTCGAGGTCGAAGGAGGCGAAGCTCTTCGCCAGGTTCTGTTGCAGCTTTGCGGCGCCGACCTGATCGGGTGGACGCCGTGGGATGACCAAACGTCGACAAGCTGTCCAGGTACGACAGGATCAGTCCTTCGGGCGGCAGTTCACCGCCGAGGTAATCCTGTGGGCGGTCCGGTGTTCCCGATCAGCTATCGCGATCTTATGCTCATGCTGCTGGACCGGGGCGTGAAGGTGGACCACTCGACCATATTCCGCTGGATCCAGGCTTATTCCGCCGAATTGGAGAAGCGGATCCGCCCCCACCTGTGGGTGAGCAACGGCTCCTGGCGGGTGGATGAGACCTACGTAAAGGTCAAGGGACGGGGGATGTATCTGTGTATCGCACCGAGCTTCGTTTTGCCATCAACCCATGTGCGGCTCGATCGGGAAGACGGGTTCATTGAAAGTGAGGAAGCGGAGGACATGGCCGGTGACGAAGGCCTGGAGATCGGGCAGAGACCGGCAAAAGGCACCGTCACGCTCCACATGCAGGTCAAGGGAAAGCGACCAATCTCAAACCTTGTTGCGGCACTGAGCAGCATCGACGGAGTTGGTGATGTCGCCACTCTGAACGAAGACACGGAGTTCGATTAGTTGAAGCGCGGCTCGCTGCGTCTGGGATACACTTACACCCACAGACTGGCCTTAATGGCACTTGTGACCGTTACCTCGTGGCAGCTCAATTGGCCCCAAAATCGAGTTGCTAAACCGAGTTGGCTGCCGCTATGCAGGGGCCTCTCGGACGGCCAATACAACGCCGCGCCGCTGTTCGCCCAGACGCACCGCCTCGATGCTCTCCTCCAGCACAATTTGTTGCGCCGGTTGAGCGAAGCTCTGATCGGCCAGCCAGCACCCAGCGGAAGAAGGACGGCAAGACGCACAACTATTGGAGCGTGGTCGAGAATCAACGTCTTCATGGTGGCCGTGTGGTGCAGCGCCACGTGTTGTACCTCGGTGAAATCAACTCCTCGCAGGCAGCGGTCTGGCGCAAGGCCATCGAGGTCCTCGATGATGACGCCGGGCAGCCGCAAACGCTGGCGCTGTTTCCCGAAGATCACTGCGCCGCGGTCGCGGCCGACGCTTCGATCGTGCAGCTTCGACTGTCCGAAATGCGGCTCTGCCGGCCGCGGCAGTGGGGGGCGTGCTGGCTGGCCGGGCAGTTGTGGCGAGAGTTGCAGTTGGATCGGTTCTGGTCAGATCGTTTGCCGCGAAGCCGCAAAGGCACGCGTTGGGATCAGGTTCTGCAGGTGCTGGCCTGCTATCGGCTCATTGCGCCTGGCAGCGAATGGAAACTGCATCGCGAATGGTTTGGCCGCACGGCGATGGCTGACCTGCTGGGTGCGGATTTCGGACTGGCCGAGCCACATAAACTCTATGCCTGTCATGATTTTCTGCTGACCCACAAAGCAGATTTGTTCTCCCATCTGGTGGCGCGCTGGCGTGACCTGTTCAACGCCGACTTCGACGTGCTGCTCTACGATCTCACCAGCACTTATTTCGAGATCAACGCCTCCGACGTGCCCGAGGGCGACAAACGTCGGCACGGCTACAGCCGCGACAAGCGGCCGGACTGCCCGCAGGTGGTGATTGCGCTGGTGGTGACCCCTGACGGCTTGCCGCTGGCCTACGAGGTGCTGTCCGGCAAAACGGCCGATTGCACGACGCTGCGGATGTTTCTAGACAAGATCGAGCAGCAATACGGCCGTGCGCGGCGGGTGTGGATCATGGATCGCGGTATTCCGACCGAAGCGGTGTTGGCCGAGATGCGTGCCAGCGATCCGCCAGTGCGGTATCTGGTGGGAACACCGAAAGGACGGTTGTCGTGTCTGGAGAAACCCCTGCTGGCCAAACCCTGGGTCGAGGCGCGGGCCGGGGTGCAAGTCAAACTACTTGAACAGGACAGCGAACTTTACGTCTACGCCGAGAGTGCGGACCGCGTTACCAAGGAACGCGCGATGCGCAAGCGGCAACTGAAGTGGCTGTGGAAGCGGCTTGCCGATCTCGCCGCGATGGAAATATCGCGCGAGGAGATGCTGATGAAACTCGGCGCTGCGCGATCGCGCGCACCGGCTGCATGGCGTCTGATCGAGATCGAGATGGACAAGGAAAGTTCCATGTTCATCTATACCCTCAACCGCCAGAAGCTTCGCCGTGTCCGCCGGCGCGAAGGCCGCTATTTGCTACGGACGAACCTCACCGAAGACGATCCCGCAGTGTTGTGGCAGTACTACATCCAGTTGGTCGCGGTTGAAGAGGCGTTCAAAAACCTGAAGCAGGATTTGGCGATACGTCCGGTCTTCCATCAGGAGGAGCGCCGCATCGAGGCTCATATCTTCATCGCGTTCCTCGCGTACTGCATGCAGGTCACGTTGCAACGCCGCTTGCACGCCCTGGCCCCTGGACTGACCGCGCGCAGCGCCCTGGAGAAATTCGCTGCCGTCCAGATGATCGATGTGCATCTGCCGACGACCGATGGGCGGGAACTGCGGCTGACCCGCTACACCCAGCCCGAGCCCGAGCTCCAGCTTCTGATCCAGCAACTCAAGCTTCAATTGCCGCCGCAGCCGCCACCTAGAATCACCACCGTCGCGGCCACCCCCGCACCCTGATGTAGTGAAGACCTTTGCGTCCAACCTGTTGAAAAACAACGGAGCGGCCTCTCAAAAACCCTCCAATCCGCGAAGACGGGATAAGGCCGGCATGTAGAGGGACGAACGCAGAGTGGCATTGCCAATCTTGGAAATGCGCGTCGGACGGTCGATTGACGTGCCGGAGCGGTGATGGCTCGGATTGAGCCCCGCATATGCGACGATCTCACCACTTCGCCGCAGAACCGCTGGCTCGGGCATTTCCGTCAGCAGCAAGGCAGCCAGCGTTTCGCCGACGCCGATGACGCTGAGCAGCAGGTCGCGTCGGCTGCGCAATTCGACGTTCTGGTCGATCGTCTCGCCAATGGCCCTGTCGATCGTCGCGAGTTGACTGGTGAAATAGTCAATCGTTGTAGTTGCCACCTTGATGGCCATGCTGTCGCCAAGACCGCTGCCGAGACGATTTTTCCACTCCGCCCGGTTCGCCACCAGGCCGGCACGCACGGTTTGCAGTTCGCACAGCCGCCGCATCGCGGGCGACGGCGGCGTCCACGGCTGCGGACTGAATAGCGCGGTGTATTCGCGGATCAGGGCAGCATCGACCTTGTCGGTCTTGTTGCGACCAAGTTTGGTGCGGGCGAAGTCGCGGATCTGGGCTGGGTTGACCACGCTGACGACGTGACCCGCATCATACAACGCCAGGGCCACCCCGAGACTGTGACGACCGGTCGCCTCCATGCATATGTGGGCTTGTTTGCTGCCCATGGCTTTCAGCCAGGACAGCACTCCCTTCCAGCCATCGGGACTATTGTCGAAGATCCTGGCCTGCTTCCGCTGACCTCTCGTACAGTTTGCGTCCAAGGTCTTCTTGGACACGTCAATTCCAACTATAGAGTCACTCACGTCTTGTTACCATTTCAGGAGGTGAACACGGCAAGGCTCCGCGTCGGGCCACCTTGTACGCGGGATCAGCGGTATCTCGCGTCCCTGGATACCGTCCGGCATGAACAGCGGAGCTCGGAGAAGCGGGGCCCTATCTATCCCACGGGTTCTTTGACCAAAGGGGGACATGAGGCTCACCGCCTTCCTTGCTGTTCGGCGAGATATTGTCTCTCGCCGAACAAGCCGCAACGTACAAGGGGGACGCCTCACGGCGCCGCCCCTCCCACACCACCGGGCATACGGGTCACTTTCCAGGATCGTGAGCGCGCGAGGGGTCTGGCAGAAGCCGAAGTAGCCGCGCCACCCGATGAGGTATGGTGTCAGCTCCTCGACAAACTGCGACAGACTGAGCCCCCGCGTCCGGCTGGTGAGCTCCCGGGTCCGCTCCTTGAATTTGTCGAGGGCTTTTGGCGCGATGCGCCGCTCGCTCCCGTCATTCGAGATGCTGAACCCCAGGAACTTCCGCTCCTCCGGTCGCGCCACAGCGCTCTTCGTCTCGTTGACCTTCAGCCGCAGCTTGATGGTCAGGATCCGGCTTACCGAGGCCATGACCCGTTCGCCGGCGCGGGGACTGCGAACGTAGATGTTGCAGTCGTCCGCGTATCGGCAGAAACGGTGACCCAGCCGGGTTAGTTCCTTATCGAGATCGTTGAGCATGAGGTTGCTCAAGAGGGGCGAGACGACGCCCTGAACGCAAAAGGTAACTTCCGGTTTGAGCGCGAGATTCGGCAGTGGCGTTCTGGGAATGTGCTTGATTTGCGTCGCAAAGAGTAATATCTATATGTCACATGGCGCGATCAACCGATGCCCAGAGGTCAGAACGGCTGAATGCGGCCCACAGCTTGCTGGCGCGCGGCACAAGCATGGCCGAAGCGGTTGTATCGCTATCGCGTCAGTTCGGGCTTTCACGACGACAGGCTTATCGCTACCTGCAGGAAGCGGAGACGATCGGCCATCCGGTGCCCGTCGTCGCGCCATCGGTGCCGATCACGCTCAAGATACCGGCCAACATTGTAGGCGAGGTGCGAGCCTATTCGGTGATCAGCGGTTTGACACTCAGCGAGATCGTCACTCGGGCGATCACGGCTTTTCTGACCGCCGTACGCGGGCATGGCTGACCGGTGGTCGCGTCGGGATCGGTATCAAGTCCAGCTCGATTACGCATTTGATCGTCTGCTTGGTAGCAAACTTCAGCAAGTCTACGAGCGGTTGGTTCCCGATCAGGTGCGGATTACCGGCGAGGGTTTAAAGATGATGGAGAATGACAATGCCGATCGCGGCAATCTATGCGCGGGTGTCGTCAGACAAGCAGCGGGAGGAGAGCACCATCGCGAGCCAGACGGCGGCGCTGATCGAGTTTGCGCGGAGCCGCGGTTACCAGGTGCCGGCAGAGTGGGTCTTCGAAGACGAGGGCTATAGCGGTGCCTCGCTGGTGCGACCCGGGCTTGAGCGGTTACGCGATCTTGCGGCGGAAGGTCAGATCGAAGCCGTGCTGGTGCACGCGCCCGATCGGCTGAGCCGCAAATATGCCTATCAGGTCTTGCTGATCGAAGAACTCGCACGCCATGGTGTCGAGACCGTTTTCATCAAAGCGCCACAGGCAGCGACTGCAGAGGACCAACTGCTGGTGCAATTCCAAGGCATGATCCCCGAGTATGAGCGGGCACAGATCCTTGAACGATCCCGCCGCGGCAAGCGCCATCGCGCCCACCAAGGACAGGTCAACGTTCTCAGCGGTGCACCTTACGGCTATCGTTATATTCGTAAGAACGACGCTGCGGCCGCCCGATATGAAATCATCGATGCCGAAGCCGCCATCGTGCGGATGGTGTACCAGAACTATGTCGGTGCTGGCATGAGCATTGGCGCGATCACGCGCCAGCTCAACGAGCGCGGTGTTCCGACGCGCAAGCAAATCTCCCGCTGGGAGCCCTCCACGGTTTGGGCGATGTTGCGCAATCCTGCCTACAAGGGGACGGCGTGCTTTGGGAAAACCAAAGACTGCACCGCGTCAACGCATCACCCGAACGCTGCGGCTGCGCGGGGGCGTCGGCTCGCGCGACAGCGCTCACCACGAACGGCCGCGCGCCGACTGGATTGAAATTGCCGTTCCCGCGATCGTTGCGGACGATACTGTCATGCGAGCTCAAGAACTGCTTGAGCAAAACAAAACGTTTGCGCCACGACGGACGATCGAACCCAGCGTCGTGCAGGGCTTGGTGTCGTGCCGGAAATGCGGCTATGCGATGTCGCGAACATCGACCAGGTCGAGCGCTCGTAAAATCCACTATTACCGATGCTTGGGGTCTGACGCCTGGCGGCATCTTGGCGGACCAGTGTGCGATAACCGGCCAGTACGCCAGGATCTCCTCGATCGGGTTGTGTGGACTGAAATTGTCCGACTGCTGGAGGATCCCAGCTTGATCCAGACCGAGCTCGACCGGCGGCTGGCGGCGGCGCGAACGGCCGATCCAGCAAGGCAGCGGGAAAACGTCCTGCACCGAGAGGTGGCGCGCACCCGCAAAAGCATCGATCGCTTGCTGACCGCCTACCAGGAAGAGCTTCTGTCACTAGACGAGTTGCGGCGACGCATGCCGGAACTGCGGCAACGCGAGCATGCCCTACAGACAGAACTTCAGGCCATCCTCGATCAAGTCAACGATCGCGCCGTTTATCTGCGTCTCGCTGAGACCCTCTCGGCATTCCTCACCAAATTGCGTAGTGCCGCCGATACCCTCGACATTCAAGAGCGGCAGCGGATCGTGCGGCTGATCGTCAAGGAGATCCTGATCGAGGACGAAAGCATTATCGTTCGCCACTCAATTCCTGTCTCCCAACCACCGAACGATACCGACCCGAAATCGCCGCCATCCCGATCAGGCGAGCCAGGAGACCAAAGTTACCTTTTGCGTTCAGGGCGTCAGCGGACCGCCTTGCGGGGTCCCCTCGTCCACCGGAAGAACCAAGCCGTCTTCCATCACCCCGACAGTTAGAAATGCCCGGATGAGTTTGAGCACGCGTTTGTCGGATATCCGCGCGGCCACGCGGGCCATCAGGCAATCATGATTAACTCGATCGAACAGGCCCCTGATGTCGAACTCGACGACCCAGTCGTAGTCCCAGCAGCGGCGTCTGGTAACGGCGATTGCCGCCAGTGCCGACTTCCCCGGCCGATAGCCATAGGAATCAGTGCGGAAGATCGGATCCAGCCGTGGCTCAAGCCACATTTTCACCGCCGTCTGCGCGATTTTATCGGCTACCGTCGGAATGCCCAATATCCGGACGCCCCCTGACTTCTTTGGGATCGGAACAGCCTTCACCGGCGGCGGAAAGTAGCTGCCGGAACTCATCCGATTCCAAATCCTGTACAGGTTGCCACCCAGCTTCTCCTCGAACCGCTCGATCGTCTCGGCATCGATCCCCGCGGCGCCCTGATTGGCTTTCACATGTAACCATGCCTCCCACACCAAGGTCTTGGGAATGTCATAAGGCTTGCAGGTCATGGGGGATTCCTCCCGGTCGCCCGGTTGACCTCCCATGCCTGCTGGATGACGCCGCCCCTTCGCTCTACCGCCGTTACAGCGGCTTCATCACTACTACGAGCGGCTCCGTCCCTTGGCGGCGCATCGCTACTATCGGCCTCGCCTTGTCGGCTTGTGCCTTTCGCTTCGCATCGCCGCCGAAGGTTCCCGCGGTTCAACGTAAGAGCCTGAAACAGGATCGCGCTGCCTCTATGCCGGACGCCACCTGGCCCGTAAGCAGGTATCGGCCAGACTGATCCCGGCGCAACATCACTCACCGGTTTCGACGTCGTCTGAGCACTTTCGACACTTGAACGGCAGTTCACGGTTGTTCGCCTTCCTGTCTCCCATCTGACGCCTCGCGGCGCCTTTTCCGTAACGCTCACGACCCGGGCTTTTGACCCGCGCCGCTTACGGTGGTTTGCAACCTGCTCCTGCAAGCCGGTTGCGGGGGGCCGTCCCATGTGACGACTTGAGCCAGGTTTTCCTGGAGTTTTTCCCCTCAGGACCTTTTCGATGCCGAATATCTGCCTTCACTGTGGACAGCGCAGAAAGTCGCAGTATGGGCACTGGTTGACGCCATTCGCGGCCCGATCACGATCCAAGCGATGATGCGGGTAACTGGGGACATTGATAAATCGTTCGCAAATGCGCCCCGGAAACGCAAACCCCATGTCAAATACCCCAGAAGGCAACTATTTTAGCGCCCATGGGGACGGCTTGCCGCGGCACACTGATGTCCGTGCCCCAGAACATTCGGCTGGATCCAAATGCATCGTAGATCTGCCGCAAGTAAGTGTGCATCGCTGAAAACGGATACGCTTCGCTGGAATAGCCCGGCGCGCCGGTTGCCTTGATTGCTACATTGGGGAACTTCGCCAATGCCAGGAGGTCGGCCATGTGGGTCATAGCCTCTGCGTCCTTCAGCGTGGTCAGGCCGCCTCGGCCACCCAGATGATCGACGGCCAATCGAAGTTTGGGGTGGCGTTCGGCGATCCGACCAAGTTCCTTCAGCGAATCGGTCGCCAGCAAAGCGATTGGAACACCGGCTTCCTCGGCGGCCGCCCAAAGCCAGTCAATGGTGCCATCCTCCAGCCATTGGCGTGCGGGATCGTGCAGGAACGTATAGCGTAGACCGAGCATGCCCGGCTGGGCTCGCCAACCTGGGATCAGGGCGCGTGAGTTTGGTTGTTCCAGCGGCACCGAACCCATAATCGCGAATCGGCCTGGATAATTCTGCACCGCCGCGAATACCATATCGGTCGAGCCGGGGTCCCAACCTGGCGGATGGATGACGGCGGCATCGCCGGCTCCCAGAGATGAATTTGGGCATCGATTATCTGCATCGCAGACTCCTTCATGGTTCTGTATCGCGGCACGCCTGCCACTGAGAGTGAATGCTAACGATGGTACTTTTCATTGTCAGTTGCCCGCTTACAGTCCTGATCTCAACCCAGTCGAGCGGGTGTTCCCCAAAATCAAGGCCGACGCCCGCAGCATCCAAGACGCGACACCGCCCCCGGTGCCTTGCTTGATGAGTTCGAGCCAAACGAATATGGCCGCTATTTCACTGAGGCAGATTATCGGCCAAACAAACCTATCAGGCTCTAGCCGCAGGCATCAGAGCGTTACGCCTTCCATCAGAGCGTTACGCCTTCGCGCCAGTGACAATACCTACCCTTATGCTTTCGCGGAGATTTTCAGCGACCTCTGTACTACGGACGATTTAAGCCTTAGGCAAGGCCGCGCTCCTCGAAGACCTTCCGCGCGATATTCGCGGCCGTCATAGACCCCGGCCAGCCGGAGTAGAACGCGAGATGGGTAATGATTTCGGCGATCTCGTCTTTTGTCACGCCGTGGTCCAGCGCACGAACGAGGTGGCCCCTCAGCTGTTCCGGGCGGTATTGGGAAATCAGCGAAGCGACGACGATCAGGCTGCGGTCGCGCTTGCTTAGCCCCGGTCGCTCCCAGATGTCGCCGTAGATGACCTCCTCGGCGACCTCGATCATCTTGGGAACGGTCCCGCGGACGGCTTCGCGTGCTGGGCTCGGTGCGACGGCCATGGCTTCCTCACTGCTTCGGTTGGAACAACGTTATGCCGTCTACAGGCCCGCAGTCCGACTGGCTGGCATTTCAGAAACAAACGGGAATTCCGGTCGTGTTTGATAGCGCCGCCGCCTTTGCCGTGACCGAATTGAATCCCGAGCGCTACATTGGCCCGATCCCGTCCGTATTCAGTTTCCAGGCTACCAAGAGCTTCGGCATCGGCGAAGGCGGCGGCATTGCCTGCACCAACCTCGAACTCATTCGAACTACGATCAATTTTGGGTTTGACGGCGCGCGCGATAGCCTCATGCCAAGCATCAACGGTAAGATGAACGAATACTCGGCCGCCGTCGGTTGGCCGCTCTGGATGAATGGGAGACAAAGCTGCGGGCCATCGACCGAATCGCTTCGCTTTATCGGGCACGCTTCGTCGGCGCGGAGCTTGCCGAGCGCTTTCTGGCGTGGCCGCACATCGACGGCGGGTACGCGCTCTATCGCGCCGCCGACCACGCCGAACGGGACGCCTTGATGCGCGCCTTCGATGAGGACGACATCGAATACCGTTTGTGGTATGGTGAGGGCTGCCACAAACAGACACATTTCGCCGCTGCGGAGCGAGAAGATCTGCCCGTGACCGAAGCCATCGGTGCGAATTTGCTCGGCATCCCCATGGCGCCCGACTTTACAGAAGAATCCATCTTGCGCATTGTGCGGGCGGTTACGACCGTCGTCGGGAGAATTCGGGACCATGGGTCGCGCAGAAAGCCATTGGACGCCGCATGAAAAGCGAACCGAGAATTGCTGCCTACCTCGGCGTCAAGGACGAGATCGAACTGATCGAGCCATGCATCGCCCATCTTCGTTCTATAGGCGTGGGACACATCATGGTGTGCGACATGTCGTCGACAGACGGCACGGCCGAAATTCTCGAGGAACACCGGTCGGATAATTTCAACGTCCTGACGCTCACAAACGAGGTGTTAGGCGGCGGGGACGAGATAGAAGAAGATTGGAAAAGCCATGCCTTGGGACGATGCCAAAATGCGCCGGCCGATTGGGTGATTTTCCTGGACGCTGATGAGTTCTGGTTGCCGGCTTCGGGAAGCCTGAAGAATTGCGCGGCATTCCAAGCCGCGGATGTCCTTACGGTCGAACGCTACAATGTCGTACTGGGACCAGACGGTCCGCTGATTCCGGCTGAGATTAAACCAGAGACTTACGACCAAGTGCTGTTGTTCGCAGAGCGCGCTCCGGACCTACGGCGCGAACTGCAACAAAACTCTGGGCTGCCCTGGCTTCGGGCAAGAATCATGCCGAAAGTCATGGTCAGGCCGTCGAAGCTCATAGGGCTGACCCCCGGTCAGCATGATGTGATCGAGACGGATCCCCCACTGCGCCGCGCTGCTCCGCGCGATCTAATCATCGCACATATGGCGATTTCAAGCAGAACGCGATTCACGCGGAAGATCCACAATATTCGTTCAATCTACATCGATGCGGGAATTGATGTCTCTCTCCCCGGGCACAGGTGGCAGGATTTTGCAGTCGCCTGGCACTGGCGCCGGTGGGCGTCCCTCTCCGATTCAGACGCCGAATTCAAACGTAACATCACCGATTTAGATCGCATCGCGGAATTGCGTGTTGACGGCGTAATCAAGTCGGCGTGCCAGATCTTGGCGGGAGCCGGTGCCTAAGCGGCCGCGGTCAAGGAAGCGAATCCACCTCTCCCGGGTTTGAGCCCAAGCGATGGTTTGGCCGCGGCTGTCGACGGCTCGATAGAGGACCACCGACCCTTCACCTTCACATAGGTCTCACCCACACGCCAGGAGCCGTTGCTGGTGCGCAAATGCGGGCGAACCCGCTTCTCCAATTCGGGCGCATAGGCTTGGATCCAGCAGAAAATCGTTGTGTGGTCGACCGACACGCCGCGTCGCGCACGTAGACGACGGTGCCAACAGGATAGCGATCCGCTGTCACCATCGCCCTACGCAGCACACGCGCCCGCCCGCCTGGACTAACCCAGGCTGCAGCGGAGCGGGTAACGCCACTGGCTGCCGTCACCTTGATATTGCCGCGGAACCGGATGACGTACTCGAAGTGCAATTCCTCGGTTAGCAGCCGGTACAGAGTCTGATCGCCGAAGCCCCGATCGGCGACGATGCAGACGCCAACCCCCGCCGGCACGATCTCGGCCAGGCGGACCAACACGCGGCGTTCGTAGAGGCTGCGTCGGTCCTTGAGTTCGGCCTTGTTGACCGTCAGCCAGATCAACGGTGTGGCGCGGCCGTGCTCGGTGATCAAGGAAAGCATGATGGTGGCTTGGTTATCAGCGTCGAAGTCGGTCCAGTCCATGGCCACCAGCAGCGAGGTGCGGGCGCCGATCACGAACGGCACCCAGAGCGCCAGGATCTGATCGACATCAATGCCCGGGTTGGACAGCATCCGATCAACCTGTTTGACCGCGTGCCGGGCGTTCAGGCTGCGCGCTACCGCCAGGCCGTGGCCAATGGTGCAGACCGCCAACGAGGCCGTGTGCATCACTCCCAGCGTGGCATCGGCGAGCGAGGCGATGCGTTTGGCGTGCAGGCCCGGCCCCAGCACCTCGTCCAGCAACTGATGCACTTGTTGATGGAAGAATGTCTGGCACGCACTCATGACGGGCTCCACGAATCGAACGAGACGTCAGCCTGAAGGTGCGCCTCACGCCAGGGAATCCCGCTCAGTCAGAAAGCAACAAACGAACCCCGCGTGGACCACCCTGATTCGTTTCCGCAAGGTTCCGGCCCTTCTTGAGTCTTTCCTTACGCCACGCCGATATCCGCAAAATGAGGGGAGGGCTGAGAATTGATAATATCTTCAAATCACCCCAGACGAGGCTTGACAGCCGGTAGGAAGTCCAACACCCATGGTAAGCCTTCCTTCTGGATAACCCACTCACCCTGCCGGGTTGCCGGACCCAGGCGAATGCAGGCTCGATCACCACATTGCTCGGGAAGGTGCCGGCGTTGATCTAAATTATCACCTAGAGATAGACTGAGACTGTGTTGTAGGGGACCTAAAGCATGATCGAAACGATTTCGCCGCGCGACACCATGAACATCGGTACCCCCGAACAGTATTTTGCAAACGCCCAAAGTGCATATTTGTGTATTAAACGCTCTCTGGTTTGCGCCGGCATCGAGGGGTCGTCCGTCAAGCGCATCCTTGATTTCGGGTGCGGCTATGGGCGTGTCATGCGCGCGATAAGATCAGAACATCCGCAGGCTGAGATCACCGCAACAGACTTGATACCCGATGCCGTACGTTTCTGCACAGAGACTTTTGGTGCTATACCGGTCGTCGGTCATGAGGATGTTGCCCAAATCTGCTTTCCGACGGCGTTCGATTTGATTTGGGTCGGGTCCGTGTTTACCCACCTACCCGCGGACGGTTTTCACCGACTTCTCGCTCATCTGATCGCGTGTCTGGCTCCTGATGGACTTCTGGTGTTTACGACGCACGGGCGATTCGCTCTATGGGTCATCGAAAAGCACCGTATGACCCGTTCGCATATCGCTCCCGAAAAATTCTTCGCGATGAAAGAAGACTTTTACAAATTAGGTTTTGGCTTCGCCCCCTACAGCCCCGGCCTCATCAAGCACGTTGTCGAGAAACAAGGGGCGGAGGTGTCCTTGGGCGGCTACGGTTTCTCCTGTTACCGCCCGGAATGGGTGTGCCGTGCGATCGGCGAACACCCGACCGTAACCTTAAAGTCCTATCAAGAGGGGGGGTGGGGGAAGAACCAGGACGTAGTTACTCTGCAACGGCCCTCTTTCCTTCGGGTCATGTAGCGAGCGCCCATCGGAACACTACCAACGTCGCGCCATTCGGCGCCCCATCGGGAAGTTGCCGAGCAACGGCGCATTGGTGCGCGAATAGACTGGCGGTTGTATTCCTTCTCTCGGCCTGCCTGTCAGCGGTTCCGGGTACAGACCCGCATGCCGAAGACTGTCATCCGATTGAGCACGTTGCATCTGACGTTTGCCTCAGCCCGCTGATTGGACAGAGTCCGTGGGTGAAGTCGTCGGCCGATGACGGTCCTGTAACGAAACATCGTCGTCGTCTCACTAAACTACGCCGATTTTTAGCCCGAGCTTCGTCGCCAACTCATGCGCCCCTGCTCTGCAAAGGTCGTGATATGTTTGTCACGCCGCACGCCGTCATTTCACCTGCAACGGCTGTTATTCTTGGCGGAATGATCACCGCCACTTCCCCAGGGTTCGCGGTCACTAGACAGACGTGCTGAAAATCCCCGGTTTTTCCATGGGTTACAAAGGACAGAGTCCGGGCGTGTGTCTAGGTCGCAGCGGGGGGTTGCGACCGGGTCGGAGATCGACAGGACGGCGTGGTTCAAATCAGGGTCGCACGCGAAGCCGGGTTAACGCTGACTGAGCGGATGATGGCAGGCTGACGTTTTCGGGTGTGGTGCGAATATGTCTCGACGCGTTGGCGTAGCAGCGATGCTGCCGGAGAGTGACCGCAAAGACCTAGCCATTCGGGCGTTGGCACGGTCGGCAACGATCAGCGATTTGTCGGCCCGGCACGGCGTGAGCCGCAAGTTCGTCTACCAGCAAGCCCGCAAGGCCGGTGCGGCATTGGATGATGTTTTCTTATCTGGCGCGCCGGAAGACGAAGTGCTGTTTCAGTTGACCGTCACCAAGACATGGCTGCGCCAGGTGGTCGTCGCGCTGCCTCTGATCTGCCGCAGTTCGTATCGCGGCGTCGTGGAGTTCTTGCGTGATCTGCTGGGCATGCCCATCAGCATCGGCACCGTTCATCACATGCTCCAGTTGGCCACGCGGCAGGCGGGGGTCGTCAACCATGACCAAGACCTGTCCGGTATTCGTGTGGGCTTGCACGATGAGATCTTTCAGGGCGCAAAGCCGGTGCTGGCCGGCGTCGATGCCGCATCGACTTATTGCTATCTCCTGGCCATGGCGGAACATCGCGACGCCGACACCTGGGGTGTGCATCTACTCGATGCCACCCGGCAGGGGCTGAAGCCTGACTGCACGATTGCCGACGCCGGGCAAGGCTTGCGCGCTGGGCAGCGGGCTGCCTGGGGCAACACGCCGTGCCATGGCGATGTGTTTCACATCACGCGTCAATACGAAGGCCTCGCCAACACGCTGTCGCGCCTCGCCAAGGGGGCGCGGTCGCGGTGCGAAAAGCTGGAGGCCAAGATTGGCCGCACGGGTCAGCTTGGTCCGGACGACGAACTGGCCGTGGAGCTTGCATGGCAGACCGAGACCCAGGCGCAAGGACTGGCCCGCGACATCCGAACGCTCACTCAATGGTTGAGCCATGACGTTCTGGCGCTGGCTGGGCCGGGCCTGGCCACGCGGCAGATGTTGTTCGACTTCATCGTCGAGGAGTTGGCGAAACGTGAGCCGGAGGACGTGCGGCGCATTCGCCCGCTGCGCGTGGCGCTGCAGAACCAGCGCGATGACTTGCTCGCCTTCGCCGGCGTGCTCGACGCCAAGCTGGCCGACATCGCGCAAGCCCATGTCATCCCTGAGCCCCTCGCGCGTGAAGCGTGCGTGCTGCACCGATTGTCGAGCACCTCGACCGCCTATTGGCAGGGATGGAACCGACTTCGGGCGAAGCTGGGCGACAAATTCCACCGGCTGTTCGACGCCGTCAGCCAGGCCATGGCGCAAACACCGCGGAGCAGTTCGCTGGTCGAGAACCTCAATTCACGACTGCGCAACTACTTCACGCTGCGCCGCCACCTGGGCGGTTCATACTTGGGCTTGCTGCGGTTCTTCTTGAACCATCGGCGCTTCATGCGCAGCCGACGTGCCGAACGCAACGGCAAGAGCCCGCGCGAATTGATGACCGGCCAAGGCCATCCGCATTGGCTGACGCTGCTCGGCCTCGGGCCAATTCAACCCCGGCAAGCCTGACTTAAGACTGACCTGGGGAGGGTTGGCCGCCTCCCGCAGTGGACGCCCTTCCGAACCGAATCCAGCCCACGGACCGGCGGTTTCCGTGCGACTCTGCAACCCAAAAGACCGCTGATTTGAACCACGCCTACCGCTACCCCATCCAGCCTACTCGTAACTCGCCTGGCCGGAGCGCTGCTGCGATCTGGCAGATCCGACGACTCCAGCACGCTGCTGCTAGACTGGCTCGGAAATCACCCGGACGACCTCGTCGCGACGGAACAACTTGCCGAGATCAAAATCGCCGGCGCCGACTGGACCGAGGCATCCAGATATCTGGAGTTGTTACTCAAGAAGAAGCCCCATAACCCGGTGGCCCTGAATAACCTGGCCTGGGTTTACCAGCAGCAGGGCAAGGATGCGTCGGCCCAAACGCTGGCGCGGCAGGCCTATGTGCTGGCCCCCGGCCCGCAAACGGCTGATACCTTAGGTTGGATCCTCACGACAAGCGGCTACCCCAAAGACGGTACGACCTTGCTCCGCCAGGCGACGGGCGGTGCTGGCGGCGATCCGCGCATCCTCTACCACTTCGCAGTGGCACTGAATGACACAGGCGACAGGGACGCAGCCAAAAAGGCGCTTGAGACTGTGGTTGCCAATCGGGAACAGTTCAAGGAGAAAGAACTGGCGCAAAAGCTGCTGGATAATCTGTCGAAAGGGATCTGAGACCGGCCTTGTTGGCCATTAGGGCCCAGACGCTCTGGGGTTCATCGGACGGACTCCAATAGATGGAGGCTGTCCGCCTGCTGACCTTCTCGACGTTGTTTCCGCACGCTGCCCGGCCGAACCATGGCGTCTTCGTGGAGAATCGGCTGCGCCACCTGGTGGCCAGCGGTGAAGCGACGAGTTTCGTGCTGGCGCCGGTACCCTGGTTCCCTAGCCGGTCCCAGTGGTTCGGCGATTGGGCGGTGAATGCCCGCGCGCCGGAGGCCGAAATACGACACGGCATAGCGATCCACCACCCACGCTATCCGGTCATTCCCAAGCTTGGGATGTCCATCGCTCCCTGGCTGCTGTATCAGGCGATGATCCCTCAGGTCAGCCGCCTGCTCGCCGAGGGCCATAGCTTCCATGCCATCGACGCCCACTACATCTATCCCGACGGTGTCGCCGCCTCTTGGCTCGGCCGCCGTTTCGGGCTGCCCGTGGTTATGACGGCCCGTGGCACAGACGTTAACCTGATCCCGCGTTACCGGGTCCCGCGCCGACTGATCGAGGGCGCGATCCGCGACGCCAGCGCGCTGATCGCCGTAAGCGCAGCCCTCAAGGATGTTTTGGTCGAACTGAGCGCACCTGACGAAAAGGTTACGGTGCTGCGCAACGGCGTCGAAACCGGCTTGTTCCGTCCTCATGACGATCGCCTAGCGGTCCGGAGCGAATTGGGATTGAAAGGTCTCGTGCTAATTTCTGTCGGCGCTCTGATCGAGCGCAAGGGACATCACCGCACGATCGAGGCGATGCGCCAGCTTCCCGCTTTCGAACTGATCATAGTAGGCGAAGGGCTGGAGCGGCAGCGATTGGGAACACTTATCGCGGAATATGGCTTGACCGAACGCGTGCGGCTGCTGGGGCCTCAGCCGCACATGGAGTTGCCTGCTCTGTATGGTGCAGCGGATGCGTCTGTGCTTGCGTCCTCGCGCGAAGGGTGCGCGAACGTTCTGCTGGAATTTATGGCCTGCGGCACGCCGGTGATCGCGGCCAATGTCTGGGGCAACTCGGAGGTCGTCCACGCTCCCACGGGCGGGATAATCTATGAACCGAATACGCCCGATGGAATCGCGGCGGCTGTGCGTAAACTGTTTGCCGATCTGCCGAATCGTGCGGCAACACGAGCTTACGCCAAGTTGTTCAGTTGGGACGAAACAACGGCCGGACAGTTGGAGTTGTTTCGCCGCATACGGCTGGGAGGTCCACATCCATCCACTCGCGAGCGTTGAAGCGATGCGGACGCGCTTTTGAGAGGGCCCCATGTCGCGGTTTGTCATCATAATGGTCACCGTCGGCCAGATTGTCAGCCTCGGCGCATGCGCCGTTCTTCCCAACCGCCAACTTTGCGCTCCGGGTATGGGGGCGCCCATGACGGCATTCACTTTGTATTTGGGCACAGCCATCCCCGGTCGCGGCAACCTGACCGAAAAGGAGTGGCAGTCATTTCTTGACGACACCGTGACTGCCGGTCTGCCGAACGGCTACACTATATTGGATGCCAGCGGAGCCTGGATGAACCCAATCACTCGGAAGACCATTAAGGAAAAGACCAAAGTTCTAATCGCCGTTCTGCCAGAAACACCTGACAGCCTAGTGGCGGTCAATCGGATCCGCCGGGATTACCAAATCAAATTCCATCAGCAGCTTGCCGGTATGACAGTGGAACAAGTCTGCGGTACATTCTGAACACACTCGCACCCGAACGAAAAAGGGGCGCCCGAAGGCACCCCAATCTCTCAATTTCACCCTGCCTGACGAAATCTACTTGATGATGATTTCGACGCGTCGGTTCTGCGGCTCGCGAACGCCCGGGCCCGTCGGAACCAGCAGGTGAGTCTCACCGAATCCCTGGATCGCGATCGCGCTCGACGGCACCCCGTCCTTCACCAGTTCCGCGGCGACCGTCTTGGCGCGCCTTATGGATAGGCCCTCGTTATACTTCGGCGTGCCCGACGTATCGGTGTAGCCGTTCACTTCAATCTGCGTGTACTGCACCTTGGTCGAATTCGCTGCCGCTTCCGACACGATCTGGCGAGCCCGGTCGGTCAGATCAGCTTTGTCCCAATCGAAGAACACGAGGTACGACCGCGAGATCGGCGATGGCGCGACCACGGCCGGAGCCGGGGCCATCGGAGGCGGCGGCACATTGAACGCGTACCGGATGCCAACGAGAGCCATGTTATTGTAGTTGTTGGTGGACTTAATGTTCGCCGCGGTGACCGCGCCACCAGGAGTGAGTACCGCCGCACCATAGTTGCGATTACCGGTAAGCCCCATGAAACGGTAATCAAGCGTAAGCGCCAGAGCGGGCGAAACCGGAAAAGCCACACCGGCGATGCCCTGGTAAGCGAAGCTGCCCTGGGAACTCGTGCCGGTCTGCAGGGCAGCCCCTGCTGGCGCGACCAGGCGCAAATTATGAAACTGCTCCCACTGATACCCGACACCCGCACCAATATATGGCGTCACATAGGGAGTCAGATCGACGAAGTCGTACAGCACGTTAAACATGCCGCCATACTTCAGCTCCTGACCCGACACCGAGCGGGCGCCTTGGAAACTGTCGGGGCTATTCTGCATGACGTCGCCCTCGATCTCGGCCCTGAGCCCATTGCCAAAGCCATATCCAAGGCTCATTTCGCCCGCGGGGCCAAAATGTGTGTCGAGTTTCGAGTTGCCGGCAAAAGGACTGCGCACAAATTGCGCGTTCTCGCCTGCCATGACGTTCACACCGGCGCCGGCCCCGATATACAGTCCGGTGATCGGCTGCGCGCTGGCCGCGACCGGAAGCGCCAGCAATGTTGCTGACAATAAGGCGTTGCGAAAATTCATTCAACCTCTCCTCTGAGTTTGCAGCCGTGCGACGCTGTTCCGAATAGTAGCCGCCGAGAACCTTTTCCCTGCTACAACCATAACGTTGGTTTTCGCCTTTAGCGAGAGGGTGGCGCTTTAATCAAGCCACACTGTTGCAATAGGGCCACATTAGATTCGGTAGCAGGACCAGTTTTCGCGGGCGGAAGAGAGCAGGAGTCGAACCTGCCCGGAACCGCTCTGCAGCTCCAACCGGGTTTGAAGTCCGGCCGGCCCACCGGGGCCGGTTCTCCTCCGTCAAACAGTATTCCCGGATTGTACGAGCTGGGCAATGAAGCCCCTCTCGTCGGCCTGCTCCAGGTTTCGGCAATCAAGCAGCAGCCGCCCCCGGGCCATCCTTCCGATCACCGGCCGCGGTAGCGATCGAAAAAAATCAGCAATCTCTTCCAATGGCTTCCCACCAATTGTCACAGCGGCGGAGGGCAGCAGGTCAACCGGCAGCGCACCCGATCCGATCTGGCTGCGGCATGCCTCGACAGAGATCTCCCGCTCCGGCCATAGGGCCTCGAAAACGGAACGAATCCGCTGGGCCGTCGCTCGGATATCGATCTCAGAGCGAACCAGCAGACGCAGCGCCGGCAGCCGTTCAGCAAGGCGCTCCGGGTTTAGATACATCCGCAGCACGATCTCCAATGCCGCGAGGCGCCCCTTGTCGAGACGCAGAGCGCGCTTGAGTTGATTGCGATTGATCGCTGAAATCACTTGCTTGTGACCCACGATCAGGCCAGCTTGGGGACCTCCCAACAGCTTGTCGCCCGAGAAGGTGACGACGTCGACCCCGGCGATCAACGACGACCGCGGGGTCGGTTCATTTGGCAGGCCAAACTGCTCCAGATCGACCAGGCTGCCGCTGCCCAAATCCTCAATCAGCGGAAGGCCGGCCTCATGTGCGATCCCGCTAAGGGTCTTGGCGGGCACGGAGGCGGTGAAGCCGACGATTGCGTAGTTGGCCCGGTGCACCCGCAAAAGCGCACCGGTTTGCGGACCAATGGCCTCCTGATAATCGCGCGCATGCGTCCGGTTGGTCGTCCCAACCTCTTTCAGGACAGCGCCGGATCGGCTGATGATGTCCGGCACGCGGAACGCCCCCCCGATCTCGATCAGTTCCCCGCGCGAGACCGGAACTTCCTTGCCCAAAGCCAGGGTATTCAGCACCAGAACGACCGCGGCGGCGTTGTTGTTGACAACGGTCGCGGCCTCGGCGCCGGTCAGTTCGCACAACAGACCGCTGATATGATCGTCCCGCTCCCCACGCTGGCCCGTCGCCAAATCGTACTCCAGCGTCGTGGCGTTCCGCAGCGCCTCGGCCGCTGCCTCGGCGGCTTCCGGAGGCAGCGGCGCTCGGCCGAGGTTGGTATGAAGGACCGTCCCGGTCATGTTGAACACCGGTCGCTGACTACGGGCAAATCGGATCGCCAGATGATCAGCCGCCTCGCAGATCAGATCAGCCGGCAACGCACCGAACGCGTGCGTTGACCTTCGGGAAGACAGGAGGTCCCGCAGCACCGAGGTCACCGCGGTTCGGCCAAACCGGCCCAGCAACACTTCGCTCTCAGGCGCGCGCAACAGCGCGTCTATCGACGGAAGCGGACTGGTGTTTTCCGGCATGGTGGTAATATCGTAGGCTCGCCGTCAAAAGGCGCATAGCAGACTTTGCCACCTACCGCACGTCGGTTAACCACCACACCCCATCGGCTCCCGCGAAGCCTTTCAGCGATGAACTCGCCGCAGATGCTACCGAGCGCACAGATGGTCACGACCATTGATCGCTAAAATTTCTACTCGAGCCGTCAGAAGGCGTGATACCGGTCAGCGCGGACGCCGACCGGTATCTGCTCTTCGCAGCCGGCACCTACTAATGCGAATGCTGTCGCCGCAGAAACGCAGGAATCTCCAATCCAGTCTGATCGGCCATCGACTGTACGGGCGCCGGAGCACTCTGTGGCTGGTATTCCTCCATAGCAGGCTCGCGCCGTATCGGTTGCGGCTGAGGCGACGGCCCGAAGGCCGGCATCGCACGCCGTCGGAACGCCCCTGTCACGGCGTTGAACAAGTTCGGACGCCCGGGGTCAGCCATCGGCGTTTCTTGTGGCGGCATCGCGGTCGAGCGCTGCGACGCGGCAAATAGACTTGCCTTTTCGTTCAGTAGCACCAACGGCTCCGGTAAGCGCGCTGTGTGTTGTTGCTGAATCGGCCGGCCCTGCAGTCCAGACTGTTGCGCGTGGGCTTCCATGGGCGCGGCCGTCTCTGACTGTGATGACGCCTGCCGCAAAAGCGTCGGCGCTGCGGCTTGCACAGCGCTCGGCATGAACGACGGGGCGCCTGTGGATGAAGCCGAATTGCGCGTCACGATCGGCGCCGGAGCGGGCGCCGCGCCACCGCCGACAGCCACCAGCTTCGGCCGCGTCTGTTCGATCGTCTTATGCGAACTCGATGCCCGTTGCCACCACAGACACCCTGATCCGGCCGGAAAGCGTTTCATCAACCGCTGAACCAAAGATTACGTTGGCTTCCTCATCCACTTCCTCTCGGATGCGGTTCGCCGCCTGATCGACCTCAAACAGCGTCAAGTCTTCTCCGCCTGTGATGTTGATCAACAGGCCACGCGCACCCGACATGCTGGTATCTTCCAAAAGCGGATTGTTGATCGCGGCCTCAGCAGCCCGGATGGCGCGGTTCTCACCTTCGGCCTCGCCTGTCCCCATCATCGCCTTGCCCATTTCCGCCATAACCGTGCGGATGTCGGCGAAGTCGAGATTGACGAGTCCATGAACCATCATCAGGTCCGTCACACCGCGCACGCCCATATAAAGCACCTGATCAGCCATCTTGAAGGCATCGCGCCAGGTGGTGCGTTCATTGGCCATACGGAACAGATTCTGGTTCGGGATCACGATTAGCGTATCAACGTATTGCTGCAGTTCTTCAATGCCGTGATCGGCCGAGCGCGCACGCCGCACGCCCTCGAACCCGAACGGTTTCGTTACTACGCCGACCGTCAGGATGTTTCGCTCACGCGCCATACGCGCGATGACCGGCGCCGCTCCGGTACCGTACCGCCGCCCATGCCGGCGGTAATGAACACCATGTGAGCGCCATCAAGGTGTCGATACAATTCGTCCGACGCCTCTTCCGCGGCAGCCTTGCCGATCTCCGGCTTCGCGCCAGCACCCAACCCTTGCGTGATATGCGGGCCGAGTTGGATCCGGCGATCTGCCCGGCTGTGCATCAATTGCTGCGCATCGGTATTCGCAACCACGAACTCCACGCCCTGAAGGTTCGCGGCGATCATGTTATCGACGGCATTCGTACCACCGCCGCCAACTCCGATGACAGTGATACGTGGTGAAAAGTCGGTATGGTTCATTGTTGGAATCGTCAGGTTAAGGGTCATTTATCTCTCCCCCGCGTCTACGGGCACGGCTGTTGGTTAGTGATTACGTCACACTCTCAATTCGCGACGAGTTCAGACACGTTCTTTCAGAAAATTGACAAATCGACGGAACAGGCCGATTTGCGGGTCCCCATCCAGGTTGATGTCCTGAAAGGTCCTTCCATCGCCGGCTGCCCAGGACAACAAGCCGGCAGCGGTGGAAAAAGCCGGGCCGGACGCGAGCTCCGGCAATCCGCGCAATGCCGCAGGCCGCCCGAGCCGCACCTGCCGGCTCAGCATCCTGGCCGCCATTTCGCGAACCCCCGGAAGCTGACAAGCCCCGCCGGTCAATACGACGCGATTGCCCGCGGCCCGTCCCATTCCGGACGAATCAAGACGATCCTTCACATACTCGAAGGTTTCCTCGATCCGCGGGCGGATGATGTTGACCACCATGCTGCGCGGTACTTTCGCAAGCTGATGGTCTTCCTCGCCTACCAAAGGCACCGGCAACATCTCGCGATCGTCGTCCGGACTGGTTTCCACATTGCCGAACAGCGTTTTCAATCGTTCCGCATGGATCAGTGTCGTGGACAAGCCGATCGCCAGATCCTTGGTGACATGCAACCCGCCGATCGCGAGCTGGGATGTGTGAATGATTTGCTGGTCGGCATAGACAGCCATGCTGGTCGTGCCGCCGCCCATATCGATGATCGTCGCGCCAAGTTCGCGTTCTTCGGGCACTAGAACTCGATAATCCGGCGGCCAACGGCGCTGACACCAAATCCTCGATTTCCAGGTCACAACGGCTGATGCAGGACTCCATCGTCCGCAACGCGGTGGCGGCGGCATCAATGACATGCAATCTCGCGGTCAGCGTCGTGCAGAACAGACCGCGCGGATCGGCCACGTGGTCGGTGGCGTCAACGGTGAAATTCGACGGCAGGACATGGATCGGTTCCCTTCCATCGACCTCCGCCCGACAACGCCCCTCGTTCATCACGCCGCGAATGTCATTCTCGGTCACCGCGCGCCCACCCACCGGCCATTGCACGTTGAACAGCCGTGACTCCGGTTGGCCGCACGTCAGGTTGATGGTAACGGAGCGAAGCCTCACGTCGGCCATATCCTCCGCCTGCCCGACGGACGCTCGGATGGCTTTCTCAGCGGCCTCTAGATCCGTGATGTCACCGCTGTTCAGCCCCCTGCCCTTTTGCCAGCCAAAGCCAAGCACCCGCAGCGAGCCGTCGCTTTCGGTTCGGCCGATTAGACAGGCAATCTTGGTGGTGCCGATATCGACTACACCGAACGGTCCGGAACGGAAATGGCGTGTAGACTCTGTCTCCGGCGGCCCGGTTTCCGTGGGAGGAAGGATGCGACGGGGATTATCGGCCATCCGGTCGTGCTCCTACGTAGGTTTCTTGGCGATGACGGGAACCGCTGGCGGGATTGTTTCGGGTGGCGCGGGCGGCAGCACCGGGTCTTCCTTCGCCTCGATCCTCGGACGAAACACTAGGCGGTCCGGCAGCCGCAAATCGATGGCCGCCAAGGGCCGGTCGAGCACCGCGTGCTGCTGTTGAAGCTGCGTCAGCCTGTCCAGTGCCGCGACTTCATGTCCTTCCGGCAACAGGACGTCGGTGTGGTTGATCATGTGCAGATTCCAGCGGCGCTCCCCGACGCGGACGCTGGCCTCGACCCTTTCCGCGAGGGCTGGCCGCTCCCGCAACGCGTCCAGCAACACGGCTGCCGCGGTCGGAGCGCCACGGCCGACGATTAGCGGCAAATTGGGAAACTGCGCCACATCCTGGTCCGTAACGACCTGCCCGGTCCGATCGACCAAAACGTATTTCTTCTGGCTCTGCCAGACCGCAAAGGGGCGACGCTCCTGGAGGTTGACGATCACTGTACCCGGCAGGCGCCGCTCGACCGTCGCATGCTCCACCCACGGGATTGTTTCTATCCGAGCCCTGGTCTCCTCCAGCGAGAAGCCCAGTATCGGGTCGCCCTTGTTCACGCCGATCGCTGCATTCAACAACGGCTCCGGCGTGTTGGCGCGTCCTTCAATCACGATGTCCATCACCCTCAGACCCGACGCGGCGGTCGCGGCCCCCAACCGCTCACGCACGCTGGACAGCGTGGCGGTACCATGCGGGAAGGCGGAATGAAAAATGCCAATTAGCACGACCCCGACGAGCGATACTGCGGCGATATATCCTACCGGCCGCAGCAGCCAGCGTTGACGGCGTAGCGCCAAGCGCAAGCCCGAGGGCCTATCCTTGACTGAATTGCGCGGAGATCGTTTTACGCCCGACATGCGGCGTTCTCCACCATCCAGGCACACAGTTGCGGGAAGCCAATACCCCGATGCGCCGCCTGTTCCGGCAGCAAAGAGGTCTGCGTCAGGCCCGGTTGTGTATTGATCTCCAGCAGCACCAGGCGGCCAGGCTCACCTGTCGTGTCATCGTAACGGAAGTCGCACCGGGTCGCACCGCGGCAACCAAGCGCTTGATGCGCTGCGACCGCGACCTCCATCGCCTGACTGTAGGTATCGGGATGAACCTTCGCCGGAATGATGTGCCGCGATCCGCCGTCCGCATATTTTGACTCGTAATCGTAGAACGTCCCAGCCACCGCCTGGATTTCTGTCACCGCGAGGGCGCGATCATCCATTACCGCAACCGTCAATTCCCGCCCCGGAATGTATTCTTCCACCAACGCGGCGGCTCCAAAGGTCCAACCACGCGCAATCTCCGCGCGACGATTGTCGCCACCGCGCACCACCGCGACGCCGACCGACGATCCCTCGTTCACCGGCTTCACCACATAAGGCAACGGCAGCGGGTCCCCCGCCTCCAATTCGCGGATCGAAACCATCCGGCCAGGAGCAACCGGCAAACCTACTGACGCGAACAGCGCTTTCGCCGCCTGCTTGTCCATTGCGAGCGCCGACGCCCGAACACCGGAGTGTGTGTAGGGAATCTCGAGCCAGTCCAACACGCCCTGAATTGCGCCATCCTCACCAAAGCGCCCGTGCAGAGCGTTGAACACGGCGTCAGGCTTCGGCGTCAGTGCAGCCATGACCGCGCCGAGATCCCGACCTACATCGACCGGATCGACCACGAAGCCGAACTCTGGCGTAGCGCCGCGATTACTTGAATGCCGCTGGAAAGACTGACCGCGCGTTCAGCGGAGATGCCGCCATAAAGCACTACAACGCGGGTCATGCCACCACCTCTGGCCGTCCGGCCGGAACCCCGATACGGCGGATTTCCCATTCCAGCGTTACACCGGTTGCCGCCAGCACGCGACGGCGGACCTCCTCGCCCAGCCCCTCGATGTCCGAAGCCGTGGCGGAACCTCGTGTTGATCA
>CAVYXX010000064.1:0-31244 GCA_963772355.1 uncultured Alphaproteobacteria bacterium
TGCACGACGCGGGCGTCATGGACAAGCAGACCATGCGCAAGTTCGATGAAGCCTGTCTGACGCCGGTGCGCCCGCTGACGGCTGCGGAAATCCGCGCGCTGCGGGAGCGGGAAGGGGCCAGCCAGGCTGTGTTCGCCCGCTACCTCAACGTCACTGCCGGCCTCATCAGCCAGTGGGAGCGGGGAGAAGCATCCGCAGGGGACGCCGCTCAAGTTGCTTTCCCTTGTCGCCAGGAACGGGTTGGGGACGGTCGCATAATTGGTGTGCCGAATAAACTGAGCGATGAAGAAGCGAATAAGTCTGCGGTTTGAAAGCCTCAAAGCCAGCGCGATTAGGCAGCTTGGGGAGTTGCAGACGATCACCGAGGCGGAGCGGCTGACCCTACAGGAACAGTATGATGCCCATTCCGAAAGATGGCAGCGAGGCGCGAGAGGCGAGGCGACACAGGACGAGATCGACCATCTCCAAAGATTTGAGGACGACATTCAGAACATGCTTGATTCGCTCGAAGATTTGAAAATACCTCATTCGAGTACGCGCCCGTAGCTCAGCGGATCAGAGCAGTTGACTTCGGATCAACCGGTCGGGAGTTCGAATCTCTCCGGGCGCGCCAAACGCCGCTTGAGTGCAATTCTGGCAGATATCGCTGTAATATAAGATTTCAGTGCGGTAGGCGGCTTTCGTCCTTTTCCGGTCACAAAGCTCAAGGGTGCGGCAACCGCAGGGTTTGCGCCGGGTTGAGCTTTTGTTGTGTGAAGGGAAAAGAGATGCCGGACCAAATCCTGGTCCTTGTGGCCGAAGACGAGGAACTGGTGTTTGGTTACTGTGACCGCGCTGGAGGATGAAGGCTTCGAAGTGATCGAAACCGAACACGCTGAAGCCGCTCTGGGCGTTCTTCAGAACCACGCGGCACGCGTCAATGTGCTGTTTACCGATATCCAAATGCCCGGCACCATGGACGGTCTGGCCCTCGCGCATCATACCGCGAAGAACTGGCCCAAAATCGCGCTGCTTCTTACCTCGGGCGTCCCCGCCCGCGTCAGCAGAATCTCCCCGAAAAATGCCAGTTTTTGGCCAAACCGTATCAGCACGACTGCGCGGGCCGGTGAATTCGCCACCTGAGGCCGGTTCAATTCGCCACCCGAGGCCGGTCGAAACCGCCACCCCTGGCCGCAGGCACCGAGCCGTTAGGCGAGGCAAACTGCCACTGACGAACAACTTTATCTGGAAAGAAGAGAAGTCGTCAATTAGAATATTCTTGTTGTGATTGATGCTGTAATTTTTGCCGACCGTGTAACGTGTGAATAACGGGGATAACTAGACTAAGCTATTTACTTTGTTCGCCTATTTCATCTCCAACCGGATCCGCCACCGCCCGACGGGCGCCGTTGCCGCGCATCGACTTGCCCGTGAGCTCGAGGCGATATGCGTTGTTGACGAGACGATCCAGGATCGCGTCGGCGTATGTCGGATCCCCAATCTGAAGGTGCCAGCTGTCCTGGGGGATTTGGGTCGCCACGATGGTCGAGCCACGGTCGTGGCGATCGTCGATGACCTCCATCAGGTCGCGGCGCTGATCAGCGGTGAGCTTGACCATCGCCCAATCGTCCAGGATCAGCAGCCGGGTGCGAGCCAGTGTCTTCAACAACCGTGCTTGACGGCCATGCAGCCGGGCAATCGCCAACTCGTCGAGCAGCCGCGAGAGGCGCTTGTAAAGCACCGAGACGCCATCGCGGGCGGCCTGATTGCCCAGGGCACAGGCAATCCAACTTTTGCCGACGCCAGCCGCCCCGCTGATTAAAACGTTGCGGTGTTGGCGGATCCATAGCCCGCTGGCCAAGGCCTGTATGGTCGTGCGGTCCAGTCCGCGCGGCGTACGCAGGTCAAGATTTTCCATGCAGGCGGATTGACGCATGCCCGCCCGGGTCAGACGCTGCGCCAAGGCCGCGGTGAGCATCGCGCTATGCTGGATGTCGACCAGCAATGCCAGCCGCTCGGCGAACGGCATGGCGTCAATCTCGGGCTGTTGCAGTTGCGCGGTCAGTGCGTTGGCCATGGCTCCCAGGCGCAGGTCGTGCAGCTTCTCAATGGTCGGCTGGTGCATCTTGTGTCCTTGTTGCTGGATCGGTGGCGCCGATCGTCAATGGTAGTAGCCGGGGCCGCGAATGTTGCCGTGATGGCCGACGCCATCCTCGGCCACGGGGTCGACGAGTGGCCGCCCGCTCTTGAGCAGGTGCTCGACAAAGCCTGATGAACTCGCACCTGCCGACAGCGCTCGCACGCAAGCGGCCTCCAACTGCTCGCCCGGGTAGCGGGTCGCCAAGCGCAGAATGCCGAGGCAGGACCGCACACCCTGTTCGATATGATCGCGCCCGGTCAGCAGCCGCTCGACATAGGCCGCGGTGGCCACACCGACCTTGGCCGCCTGGTCGCGAACCCAGTCCGGCGTCCGCTTGGCCACCGCGCTGTGCCCCGGCGGCATGTGTTCGCCCAGCGTGGCCCAGTGATTTTGCCCGGCCACCCGGGCATGGCTGGCGGCCCGCTCACCGCGATGGAAAATCTGCACGCCGGTCCGAGTGAGGAAGACATCGACGCGCTTGCGCACCAGCGCATAGGGCACCGAGTAGAAGTTCCAATCGACCGCGACGTGATAGTCGAGGTTGACGGTTGCCCCGATCGCCCAGTGGCCGATCACGTAGGGCTCGATCGGCAAGCGCTTGAGGGCGGCGCGTTCGACCGCTTCAAACAGGCTGCGCCGGCTACCCTCGCGCGGCGGCGCCATCGGCTTGTCGTTCAGTTCGACCAGCAGCAGCGCGATCGCCTGGTTTAGCTCAGCCAACGAGAAGAACTGGCGATGGCGGAGCGGAGCCAGAAGCCAACGACAGGCCTGCAAAACGCCATTTTCGACCCCCGGCTTGTCCCGCGGCTTGCGTGACCGTGCCGGGACCACGGCCGTGCCGTAATGCTTGATCAACGCGGCATAACTGGCGTTGATCACCGGGTCGTAATACGAGGCATGGGTGACGCCGACCTTCAGATTGTCGGGCACAACCTTCGCCGGCACGCCGTCCAGGAAGGCAAACAGACGGACATGCGCGCCAAGCCAGTCCTCCGTCGCCTGGGTCCAACTGGCCTCAGCGTAAATCAGCCCCGAACACGGCAGGCAGGCCACGAATATCTGCGTCGCACGCGCCGTACCGTCGTCCATCACCGCGACCGTGTCGCCGGCGTAGTCGACCTGCACCGTCTCGCCGGCATGGTGCACCTGGCGCATCGACAGGCCTCGCCCCGAGGCCTTCTGCCATTCGCTGAGCCGCAATTTGAACTGGCTGAACCCCAAACCGTCCGGATCGGCTGCCTTGTACTCCATCCAAAGCAGCTTGCGCGTGACGTGCTTGTGGCGCCGCAGTTCCTGATCCACCTCCGCCCAGTCGGGCAGTGCGCGACCATCGGTGGCCGATGACGGCGGGTAAAGCGCCACCTCCAGCGCCGTCTCCGACAACCCATCGGCGGCCGCGGCGTCCAGCCCTGCCGCCGCCGCTCGATCCAGATACGCCCGCACCGTCGAGCGCGCCAGCTTCGCGCCTGCCGATATGGCACTCAGATTCGGCCCTAACTCCGCACGCAACCGTAACACTTCCCTGATCCGCCGCATCTCCGCCCTCGGTCTCGGCACTACTGCTACCCCGCCAAAAAGGGCGGAACAGTAGTCGCGATTACTTCGATGTCAGCGGCGGCTTCCTCCACCAGCAGACTGGCGAATTCGCCGGCCTCAGGTGGCGGTTTCGACCGGCCTCAGGTGGCGATTACAATCGGCCTCGAGTGGCGATTACCTCCGGCCCGTGCAGTTACGCCACCCTGTGACCGGCGGCGACGTGTTCGATCTGCAGATCATCGCCACCATGCAGGCGAACGACATCCGCCGAATTTACACATTCAACACCGGCGACTTCGAAACATTCTCCGAGCTCGCCGTCCTCACGCCATAGCGACGCAATCCGGCCGACGACAGGTTTTTGCTGCCACGGAGGATCTCGATCTGGCGTGCCGGCGCATGAAGGAGATGATGGCATGACCAAAAAGAACCCCCATTGGGGCACAACCCTCATCCGCATCAACGCCGCTGCACCGGCGGGATAGAACCTTTCCACCTTGATTTTGATACTTTCGTCGGCGTCGTGATGGCCGGCAGCGGCCGATATTCCTTCCTCTCACGCTCCGGGTCGGGAATGTCCTTCACCACCTGTTCGGCAATCTTGTCCTCGCTCATGCCAACATAGACCGGGTGGCGCACCCTCCCCTCCCCCGACCAGGCCGAGAAGCTGACCTCTTCCGCGACAGCTCTGATGGCCGGTCGTATTGCCTCATCCAGGAATGCTCCCGAACGGGTTAGGCATTGCCTCACCAGAATGCTCCCGGCGCGGCGTCACTTTGTCAATCGGCATCCAACGGGTATTGCTTGAGATCTGGCACATGCGGGCGGCGGCATGATGGGTCCTGCGCGAGCGATTCGTCAGCCTTACCCGCGCTTGGGGAGGGGCGTTGCCATCACCTCCCGTTGTAGTGGCGTTCGGAAGTCGCGGCTGAATGCGGTGTGATCAGGCTTGCCTTACGGAAGCAAACGACCCGGCGCCAACCGGTGCCGGGTCGCATCACCGGGCGCGGTCATTGGCGTCCCCGCCTGTGCCGCGAGGCAATCGTAAACTTGTCATCAGCGGGCCTCAAATATCCCGGGGGTTCGGGGGCAGCGCCCTCGCCTCCGGCCGATCAAAGCGCGTGCTGGGAGCGTCACCCACACCAACCGGCTTAACTGTTAACCAAGACGAGCGCCTGTCGTTTACGACCATAATGGGAATGACTGTTCAGCGTTACGGAACGGATTGAAGCGGGGACTGTGCAGCGTGATAGCCCGGAGCACTGCCGCCGAACACCAGTTGATGTGCATTTTCCCGCCGCCACACTTTGACACGGCGCTGTAGCGTTCGCAGCAGTTTGTCCGGGTAGATATCTGGCTGCTCCCGCTGAAGCCGCTCGAGCAGTTCTCGCGACGTCCGCCATGGCTCGACCTCGAACCACTCACGTATTTGCGCCGTCACCGACAGGAACGGATCAGGGCAAGTCCGCAAATATTTGCGGCCCTTTTCTTTCGGCTTACTCGTCGGACGTACCTCACCCTCGTGCCAAGACGTTCGAAGGCCTTCCAGGAACTGCTCTAGCGTTGGCGCACTCACCGACACCATTTCGCCAGTTACCGGCCGATCTGCAATCTCGACGAGCTGCTTCTGGGCAAGGCGGATCTCACTCAACAGCCGCACCGGATCCAGAGTCGCCTGTAGAGCACTGAGGCGAGCTCGTACCGTCTCGCTCGTACGCGGATCGGCCAGCAGCCGCTGATACGGCGTCGCTGGTGGGTAGTAGCGCTTCGTGACCCTCGCTCCATCACGTTTCTTACTGGCCAGCTTAAAAGACGGCTGAAAGAAATTCACAAATAAACGAACCGACATATACAGTCGACCCAACGCCGCTGCCGCCTCCAGGCCCACGTAGCGTCGGTAGCCCACAATGCGGCGCACAACTGCGCCGTTGTTCTGCTCCACCCATGCTTGATCGTTCTTGCGATACGGCCTACAGCGTGTGAACTCCACACCGGCGTCCTTGCAATAGGACTGTACGGTCTCATTCATGAACACGCTATCGTTGTCAGTATCAAACCCTAGCAGAGGAAACGGCATCCGCTTGCGGACCTCGCTCAACACCGCAATCAATACCGTCTGCTCCCGGACCAATAACGGTGCACACTCCGTCCAGCCGCTCGCAATGTCGGTCAATGTCAGCGTCTGCACGAAACTGCCTTCTGCCGTCGGCCCGCTATGCGCGACCAGGTCGGCCTCCATGAACCCAGGTGCCGGATCATCCCAGCCATCAAATGTTCGAACCGGCACGCTGCGCCGGACCCCGGTCGAGGATGCCGATCGTCGACGCCCTCCTCCTGTTGCTTGCTGCTTAACCTTGCACAACGATCGGTCGATGGTCGCCGCGCTCATTGCCAGCAGACCGCTTCCCACCTCCGGCGCGAGTTTGAGATGACCGTGCCGCTCCATTGACTTAACGAGGATAGGTATCAACGGTCGCAACCGCTTGCCGCATACCCGGTCCGACGCCTCCCAAACCAAGATCAGCGCCTCGCGCACGGCGTCGTCATAAACCCTACGTCTCCGACGAGGGCCGGAGGGCTCACTGCGAATCCGAAGCAGACGCATCGCATGCTTGCGATGCAGACCGCTCACCGCTGTGAACTCGTCCAAAATGCGGCTGCGATCTTTGCGAGCGGACCGGGCGTACCGCTCCGCCACCACCGCCACCAACTCATCCCGTGTCGCCATGCTGATCCGCCTCATGCTCGCCCCCGCCGAACCCCGGCGGGGAGCAAATTACGTGAGGCAACAGACCGACACTGGGGAGCATTTCAGGTGAGGCAATGCGACCGGCCATCCGTCGTGTCGCGCTACACTGACCTCCGCCACCAGCGCTGGTTCGACCCAGCGGATGTGCTGATCCGGCCGATCACCGGCATAAATCAGCAAGGCTGGCGGCGCCGTCGTCATCATCTTGAAATGCCAGAAAGAGATAGTCTTCATCGAGCAGTGCGCTTCCTTCATAATGATTGCGTGTGACCGCGCCTTCGACGGGAAAGAGATGCAGTTCTGGGTCCCAATCCAAAATACCGTGCCGCCAAGATTTAGAGCGTGGCTTTGCTTAAGAGCCCGGAAACGACACGTACTGGATAGCGCTTGGACTGTGTGAACGGGTGGCCGAATCCAATCTGGGCTCAGTTGCAGTGATGCGCGTCTCTCAAAACCCCTGCATCTTCGGCCCAAATTCGCTGTTGCAGCAGTCTTGATTTTCGCCCGCGGCGACCTCTGTCACTTTCGTCTATCTTCAATCAGAGCCAATGCTCGTTCTCGATTGGCATGGCAAATGGTTTCATAGTAATCAAAGTGAGAAACCGAAAAAACCTCCAACGCCCCTTCGTAGGCCGCCACCGCCTGTTCCAGCCACGCCGTGCCGCTCTCGCGTGCCCCGAGCCTCCGAAGCGCGGTGCCGAGGTTGTTTTGCGTCATTGCCCAGTCAAGCGGCACGCGCTCGCGCGTCCTTTCCTCCAGTGCGTCGCGATAGGCGGTGATCGCCGCCTCCAGCCGCACCGTGCCCTTCGCGCGTTCCCCCAGCATCGAAAGCACCGTGCCGAGGTTGTTCTGCGTCATCGCCCAGTCGAGCGGCACGCGCTCGCGCGTCCTTTCCTCCAGCGCGTCGCGATAGGTGGTGACCGCCTCCTCCAGCCGCACCGTGCCGCTCTCGCGGGCCCCGAGGGTCCGAAGCGCGACGCCGAGGTTGTTCTGTGTCATCGCCCAGTCGAGCGGCACGCGCTCGCGCGTCCTTTCCTCCAGCGCGTCGCGATAGGCGGTGACCGCCTCCTCCAGCCGCGCCGTGCCGCTTTCGCGTGCCCCGAGCCTCCGAAGCGCAATGCCAAGGTTGTTCTGTGTCATCGCCCACTGGAGCGGCACGCGCTCGCGCGTGTATTCCAGCAGTGCGTCTGCGAAGGCGGTGATCGCCTCCTCCAGCCGCGCCGTGCCCTTCTCGCGTTCCCCCAGCGTCGAAAGTACGGTGCCGAGGTTGTTCTGCGTCATCGCCCAGTCGAGCGGCACGCGTTCGCGCGTGTATTCCAGCAGCGCGTCGCGATAGGCGGTGACCGCCTGCTCCAGCCGCGCCGTACCGCTCTCGCGTTCCCCGAGCGTTACGATCGAAACCGTCAAATCATTTACCCCCCGACCCTGCTCGTCTGCTTCTGCCGCCGATGGTGGTGCCAAAATCGCTGAGGTTGAATCCCCCTTGGGTGCCTCCTAGTTTCGCAAGTCCCGCACTACAGACAATCAGGACAAGATTCGTCGACATGAGAATCCCCCGCGCATGTCCGCATTCTTTCCTGTCACCGGATTGAGCACAAGACGGGTCACATCACAACGCTCGAAGGGCAGGGCTGAACACTGCGGCGAAGGAGATGGCCTTCCTGCCCAGGATGACACCGAAACGCAACTTCCCACCTGGCCGGCCGCGGAGCCGAATGCGAGGATGCCGCCCGGCGGGACCGCACAATGATGAGCGTTTTGGGTTGGCGTCGCGGCGCACGGTCTCACCCGTTGACCCGCGAACGGTGACCGCGACGGTAACGACGCGCGCTGATCGGTTTGGGCTTCGGCATCTATCGAGAGCCGCGAGCGCTGACTTCATCTAGCCCCACACCGATATCATCATCCTCAGCATCACGCCGCTGGCTCCTAGGATCACCCACAACACCACGACAGCGGCAGCCACGATGGCGAGCGTCCTAACGGTCTGGGGCCTCAAGGGAACCTTCGTGGTGAAGTGATGGGAGGAGGCAAGACGAGAGAAGAACGACAAACAAGTGAGATGGCCGGGTGACTTGCTGCGCAATACGCGCGCGTGCGCGCGAGGTCATCCCGGTCAGCAATGCCTCACCGGAAACTTGTGATGCCGAGTTCCGGATCGAGATGCGCGATCGCTCGCCGCAGTCGCGTCCCGCCGGATGGCCTGTCGAAATCTTGAACGGCGGCCGCCTCATGCTGGCGGATCTTCAAGTGGAGGCGAGATCAACCTTACAGCCGGCACACTAGCTAGAGTTTTCAGCATCACCAAAATTTTTGCACACTCCGGAGACATCATCCGAGAACTTCTCCTCGAAACTAGCCTTCAATGGCACTGACGGGCCGCGCTCGCCACACTTTCCTACGCACAGGCGTTCACCCTCGTAATCTGACCGGGCCGATTATCGAGTCAGATAACGGCCAGCGCTACCAAATCGAGGACGTTACGCCATACCCTGGCGGGGGTGTACAGTTGAACGTCTACGTCCACGGTGCACCCGGTGATGTCATGGCGCCGGAAAGAATGCTGTTCGACTGCCGCGGGCATATGTACGATGGATCGTGGGCATACGTGCCGCCTCGGAGTGTGGCGGGAAGGTTTGCTCAGATCGCTTGCGGTAAAGCCACCAAATAACGGTCATCTTCGAATGACCGTTATGATCACCCATCCCCCGACATTAGCTTCTGATACACACGTGCCGCCTCAATCGGATCGTTAGCTGGAATCTCAACCGTCGCGCTCACGGTCTGCACCGGACCGCCGTTGGCCCCAGTTAACCGCAACTTCAGTCTTGTCGCCGTAGACCTTGGGAAGCATCTTGCTCAGAAGCCATTTGCGAGTGTCAATTCTGGCACGAGAGCGTTGGATGTGCTCGCCATTTAGTTCCCATCCGCCGCGTTCGTCCTTGCCCTCGCGTTCCATCCAGTCATTGCGGCCGTCGTCAGCGATCTCTAGTAATTCGTCGGCTATGGCGAGAAATTGGACCTCGCGGGCGCGCGCATATTGCGCCGCGAAGCCTTCGCGATCGTCCAAAGCCCACAAACGAACGGTTGATTCGTCAGGTATCCCCTCATCGCGGCAGATCGCCCGCAGACTTTCTCCCCCTGCTAGGCGCCGACAGACTTCGTCAGCAATCTCCTGGCTGTAGGTGCTTGGGCGTCCGGTCATGCCGCGGCCGGTGCTTGGGCGGAACGGGCGGCCAGGTAGTCTTGGAGGGCCGGCGGCTTGTCGGCAGCGCCCTTGAGGCTGTCCAGCCGCGTCATCAGTCGGGCGAGGCTGCCCACTCAGGTGACCAGCTCGGCACGGACACCACGCAAGAAAGCACCCTCGCGCGTCTTGCCGCTGAGTGTCGGAAGATCGAGGCGGCTGTAGGGGCCGGCGCGACGCGTCATCGTATGACGGAGAAAAGGTAGCAGCCATTACGCGGCTATAGAATTTTTTGTGGCTCGGGCACTTACCGCATACGTCATCCAAGGCAAGGCAGCCGCAACCGAAGCGTCGGAACCGTCGGCGGGTCTCTAGCGGGGTCGATGCCGACAGAAACACCACCGCAAAGCCCACTAACCGCACGAAGCGCTGATGGCCGATCCGCCGACCGCAAGGGATTATGTCAACGTGCACCGTGTTGACGCCGTATGCCCACATTGCGACCGCTGGCGCGAATTGGACTTGGCGGCGATTGTCGCGGCGGGGTTCGGTGATGTGCCGCTGATCAAACTACCGTTGCGATGCAGTGCGTGCGGCGCGCTGGGCATCAGATCAAAGTCAGCGGCCGGTCTTACGGATTGGCAGAGTAAACGCGTTCGTCGCCAAACAGCGCCAGCACTGAGGTGCCGTGTTCAGTCGAGGCGAGTAATCGGTGGCCACCGCTTTGGCGCTTGACGTTTCGGACGGGCCGACCAGTCAATCGCACCCCAGATGACCAAGGCGCAAGCTGTTGCAGTCACGAGGGTCCACATCAGCATGGTATGTTCACGCGGTTTTTGAGAGGCTATCGCAATTATAGAAAAGCGATCACGACGGTTAATTCAGTTGAATTTCACTTTTTCGGCAATGCCAAGCCGGTTCGGGGTTCTGGCCGCGCAGGAGGAGGCAGTTGTGTCAAGGGAGGCTATCACCCTGGGCGACGTTGCTGAGCACACCATGGTGCTGGCCGTGGTCTGTAGCCAGTGCGAGCGGTCAGGGCGGTATGATCTGGACACCCTGATCGCCCGCCATGGGGAAGGTTTCGGTATTCCGAGGCTGCTGCCTGCTGTCCAAAGCCATCCATCCCCAAAAATCGCTTGCGCAGAACGCCTCGTGAAACGGTCCTCCCGGGAGGACCGTTTTATTTCCTGGACGGGCCGGTTGCCCTCGTGTATTCAACTTTAATTAGCCGGAACTTATTCAAATCCGATTGCCCTAGTGTATTCAACTTTATCAGCCGGAACTTATTCAAATAACGCGTGCGTCTAATCTAAGCATGCGCCAGAAGCATACCACCGCGCATCCGAGCGGCAGCACCTCAGATGCGAAGAATCGAACGCGGGCAATCCAATCTAACCGACGTGTGGCGGCATCACCGACTTTCGGCCCTGTGTCCGACGAGTCAGCGTGAAGCATCGAAGGTGATAGCCACCAACTCCTTCCCGAGGCGTTGAGGCGCGCCAGTGCGCGGCACAAGGAGGAAGTGTAATGCTGAACAAGACGTGGGCTTTTGCCTTAGCGCTCGCCCTGGCGGCAGCGCCAGTCTCATCGTTGCTTGCTGATTCTCCTGGCGCTGGAGCCACAGCGGGCGGCGGCGGACCTGCGGGCGGTGTAGCGGTCGGGGTCACCCCTCGTGCGGCAGCGGCGTCAGTAAAGCGCCCTTACCGAAAGCCGCAACACCACCACGTAGCCGCACCGCAAGGAACCAGGCAACCAGTGGTGATTAGCAGGAAGCCCGTCGTGCAGAGCCACTAGCTCGCACCAGCAGCCTGGTCATGCGACTTTCGGCTTTTCGTCGGTCCGAGCGGCGATCGTCATGACGCTGAAGCCCTAGAGCGTCCGTCGCCAGCAGCCCAGACTTTCGGCTTTTCTAATAGAAGGCCGAATGTCACACCGGGGTTACCTCGCCAGACACGAAAAGCCCCCTGCTGTGACGGACAGGGGGCGAGTGTTCACACATACATCCTAAACGGCGGGGCTCTATGACCCGCGCCGGGATGCTGCGCGCACGCCGGAGATCGGTCAAGGGTTCGGCGCGCGGCGGATTGGAAGTATTCAGATCGAGGGGAGGCTGACGCGTCTCCTCCTCGGGACGTGATCTTCGTTCAAGACCGCGTTGCTGGAAACCACTAAAGTCTTTCACCACGCCTCACTATCCGCGAAACGCCACTGTGTGCCGACGCAGAAAACAAACAAACACAGTAAACACAATGCCACAGCAGGAAAACAACAGCAAAAACTCAATGGAGGCAAAAATGAACGAATTTGGTCAAGATACAACTTTCTCAGCCCCGCGCCGGAGCTTGTTCGGCCGCCTGGCCGGTACCGTGGCGATCGGACTTGCAGGTCTGACCTCCACAGCGGCACGCGCCGCAACCGACGCTGCGGAATCGGACGGCCCGGACTGGCCAGGCAAGCTAAAGGGGCGCCACCGCCAGGTCGTCGATGCCTATGAAGTCAATTCCGGCTCCCCACTAGCGTTCGCATACACGTTTCTGGCCACGAATGCGGCCGGTTCGGCGACATCGGTCGTTGTTCTCCGCCATACGGCCTTCCCGATTGCTCTTAATGGCGCGATGTGGGAAAAATACAAAATAGGTGCGGCGTTAAAGATTAGCGACCCGGAGACCAAGGCGCCGGCGGTGAAAAATCCGTTCCTGCAACCCAAGCCCGGTATTTTGTTCGTGGAGGACATGGCCGTTGACCGACTGCTTGCCAAGGGCACCGTATTCGGCGCGTGCAATATGGCACTGATCTTCTTCAGCAAAATGCTTGCAGGCAACGCCGGAGTAAGCGCGGATGAGGCGGCAAAGGAATGGGCCGCGAACGTGGTGCCCGGTATCACGATCATTCCGTCCGGAACCTGGGGTGTCAACCGCGCCCAGGAGGGCGGCTGCACCTACTGCGCTGGCGGTGGATAAAGCCCCCGCCCCAGGAGCCCGATAGCGGTTCCAACGAAAAGGGGCGCGGGCAGCCGGTGGTGGTGACTCCGCTTCGGATGCGCTCGCGCTGGACCCGCTTCCCCCGGCTGCGCGGCGGAAGATGATCGCGGAGGTGCGCCACGCGTACATGATCGAGCTCACTGCTGTCCGGTTAACTGAAGAGGCGTAAGTGTCGCCAAGGGTAACACTTGGGTAGGGCAGCAGAGCTGACATTATCCGACGGGCAAATCCGGGTGAGAGAACTAACCAACGTTGGTTCGTTTCCAGCCGGCGGGAAAGAGCCCCCGGGGTAATGCGACGCAGGGGGGCAAGTTTCCTCCCGAGGGGCTTTCTCGGAACCCCCGCGACCGACGCTGCGCGCCTCACGATCGTGCGACGGCAGTCGTGATCAGCACGATAGGAACAAATGCCGCAGCTCGGAGGCCAAAAAGGCTCCTACAAAACCATGCGACGTCTGTAAACGGCAGCAGGCGGTTTCGGGTGAATTCGTGACCGCGGGATCTGTTCATTGTAACCCTACCAGCGGGAAACACAGAGGTCGTGGACTACTCAAGATGGATAAGGGCGATATTGCTGCATGTGGGAACAACGGCCCAAAATAAATCCTAACGCTCCCCGATCCTACGGACGGCCACGAACGATCTGCGTCTGGCCCACCTCGCCTTTGTGTCGGTCGCAGTCTTCGAACGCCACGAAGTGAAACGGGGATAAGACATGGATCAGGTTACTTCAGGCTATGAGTCAGCTGTCAATGAGGTGTGCCGCTTGGAGTGGGCCCCGTTAGACCGATTCCAACTAACGGCAGTAGCCTGGGCCTACTATTTTTTTCTCCATTCAATTCCGCGAAAACTTGGAGGTCTTGCACAGGAAATATCCCGACGACTTGCAGGTACAACGTCTTTTTCAGGAGGAATGCGCGACTGACAATCTGCCGCCGTGGCCGGGCGTCGCGGCGACAGCAGAAAAGTTAAACCACGACGAATTATGCGGCGCACGCTGCAACTAGGGCAACTCGTCGATCACGAGCGACAGGCCACGATCGAGATGGCGGGCGAGGCTTACCTCGCACGTAGCCGCCGGATGGATGACAAGACCAGGGTGATGAGCATCGCTAGTTACGAATGCGGCGGGTTGGAGAGTGTGTTCAGGGCGATGTTGCGGGCGCCCGATTGGAACACCCGCTTGTTGCAAGCATTCCGGCATTTCTTAGTCAAGCATGTAGGTTTCGACAGCGATGCGGAGCAGGGCCACGGTTTACTGATTCGGCATGTCGCGCCGGATCATCGGGTGCGAGCTGTCTGGCAGGAGTTTCGCGATTTGCTGATCACGGCCGTTCCACGATTGGTTGACTGAAGCATTTATGATGTTGGCTTTGACGCGGGCATGCCCGATCGGGGGCGCACCCGAAGACCTCGCCCAGTTGCGGCGGTTCCGCGATCTTGGTGCCGCCCGGGCAGTTGTGACCCTTCCGGCGGAGGGAGCGGACAACGGTGCTGGACCGCTGGGCGGGATTGATCCGTCGACTGCGCGCCTAACGGAGCCGAGCGGTTTCGAGGACAAGGCGGCGCGGGCCCGCCGGTTTCACGGCCGAAATGGCTCTGCAATCCTACGCGTTGGGGGCAGCGGCCGAGGGCACCGTTCTCGCTTATGCCGAAGTGACCGGCGAGACATGGGAGGCTTACGAAGCGCCCGCGCCAGCATCCGCCAGCATCAGCCGCCGCGGCGCCGCGGTCGAAATGGCCGCATTCCAGACCGCCTGATCGATCCCGCAGGCGGGGCCGAAAGGCTCCACCTGTTTTCGTTTTCTTTCCTAACCATCTGTATTTTGGGAGGGGCGGGACGGCGCGGCGACTTGCCATTAACGGATTGTCGGACCGTGGCGTCGCGTATCGCCTCATCCAGGACTGCGCCCCGAGATCGCGTCGCGCTACGTTGTGTGCATGAGCAAGTTGCAAGATCGAATGATCGCCGGGTTCACAGCCGGCGAGCGGGACTACATTCGCCGCGAACTGGACATCTTCTTTTCGACATTGCCGAGCGTGGCCGAGGGCTTTCACCTCAAGACCTGGCGCAGTGGTCCTGACGCCGGCAAGCCGAAGCTGTCGCCGACGGCGAAGGGGTTGATCGCGCGCGGCCTCATGCGGCTTGATAACGAGGGCCAATTTCCGCGGCTGTTCTTCACTGAGGCGGGCCTAACGGCCCTGCGCGCGATGGTGACAGACCGCCGTCTCGTGGACCCGAAAAAGTTCGCCCATGTCCGGCATTGGACTTCCTACCCGCTGTCAAGTCTTTGGCGGGGTGGCTGACGAGATTTTCGAAGGCTGAGGTTTCGGCCACCAACACACCGCGGAAAGGATAATGACGCGGCGGCAGGCCCGACCTGATCAAGCGTCGCGCCGTGCTCGCAGCCGTCCAGACCGCTTCGCGCCGCCTCCGGCGGTGGCCTTTGGCCAGTCTGGACCGCCGCTCCGCGCGGCGCGGCGAGATCATGCAGGCCGGGGCGGAGAAACGGCACTTCAACCGAACAGAGAAACTGCCCATCGCAGGGGTATCGATAAGCGCACGCGACAAGAGCGTGCGGTTACCACGCGAACGGATCGGCCCAGTCGAACCAAGGCGTGGATGTATCTATGCGATGGCGGTCGACATGCCATGCTGGGGGTCGAATAACTCTCGCCGTTCCAGCAGGACGCAAGCCACGCCGAGCATCCTGTCAGCGACGCCGCGCAGGGCACGGCCGTAGGAATGGCCGCGTGCGCGCAGCGCTTCGTATCGACTTTTGCTTTTCGGATCGTTTTGCACCGCGACGCGGGCCCAATGGAATACGGCCTCGCGCAACCGTGCATGGGCGGCATGGCGCATGACAACGACGCAGCTCTTGCCGCTGCGCTTGGTGACCGGCGCCACTCCGGACAAGGTCCTGAGCGCCTTGTGGTCCCTGCCGGTGAGCGGACCGGGCGCTTCGGTTAGCAGGGTGGCGAGGATGGTTTTGCCGACGCCCGGCGAACCAGGGGCATACTGCCCAATATCACGACGCCGACGGGCGGATCTTTTATCGGTATCACCCGCGCCACGGTCAGAGCGTAGAGATCCTGAAGCGGCAGCGTTTCGCAGGATCGGAGGTGTTTGTTGTGCGCCAGCCGGACGGGACGTTGACGCATGTGCCGTGCTGGATGATGCAGGAGGCGGCCTCCCGTCACGTTGTTTGTCCCGATCCGCTGCTGACGTTGCCGCATCTGCGCGATCTGCGCATCGAGATCGATGCACTCCTAGTCTTTCTCCGATCCGACTCGAATCGGGAGAAAGGGCAGGAAGATGCGCACCGTGATCCATCGGCCAAGAGATCTGTTCGAGGCGGAGGAACCGCCGCCGGCTCTATCGGCAGTTCAGAAGAGGCAGATGCTACCGCTGCTCCAGGCAATGCTGATCGAGGTTTCGACGGCGACCGCGGTCCGGGAGGCGGACTATGACGAAGATAACGCCTGAGCACCTGACCCGCGGGGCCTATATCTACATCCGTCAATCAACGGCGGATCAGCTGCTGCACAACCACGAGAGCCGCCGCCGTCAGTATGGTCTTGCAGACCGTGCGAGACACTTGGGCTGGCAAGACGTCGTGGTGATTGACGACGATCTTGGCCGTTCGGGATCCGGCGTCAGCAGGCCTGGCTTTGAACGCCTGCTGGCGGCCATTTGCGAAGGTCGGGTCGGATCAGTCTTTGCCATCGAGGTGTCGCGACTGGCGCGTAACGGGCGTGACTGGCACACCCTGATCGAGTTCTGCGGCTTGGTCGGTACGATCATTGTGGATGAGGACGGTGTTTACGACCCGCGCCACCCAAACGATCGGCTGTTGCTGGGCATGAACAGGAAGGTGACATGATACAGGACCTCATGATCTTATTGAAAAGACAAAACTTCTTGCCGTGGATTGAGTGATACTGCACGACCAGTGGCGAGCGCACGCTGTACTGCCGGCCGATCCAGATCATCTTCGCGGATAACATAGGGCGCGCCGACGCAGGCCTGTCTCGCAGGCAGCAGTCCGTCCCGGATCAAGCGAACAACCGTCATCTTGTGGACACCAAGACGGCTCGCGGCTTCATGCAGGATCAGCTCTTGTCGCTGTGTCCGTTCGCCGTCGCGGTAGACTGCAATCTGATGCACGCCGCGGAAGTTGCGGACGCGCAACTGGGTCCAGCTCTGTCCTTTTGCCGAGCGTTTTCCGAGCCGGTTGAGAAGTGGGGCAATGCTGTGGTCCGGCAATATGCGAGCGAGTTCGCGGACCAATTGCACGGTTTCGACGTCAGTCTTCCAGCGATTTTGTCCAGTACGGTTCTTCGCTACTTCAAGCCGCGTGTGATCTCCGCCCTGCCAATGCAGCACGAGGTGCAGCCGAGCGGCCTCCACCGTGACGACGACCTCCTCAAGGACGGCTCGTAAAATCCGCTTGCGGGTTTCGTTGGACGCGGCGGGATGGTTCCATAGCTGAGGCAAGTCATCAGCGAGCGCCAACAGCGTCGCACGCTCGTCGTCGTGCAGCGCGCGCGGCTGTTCGTTCTGCAAGTTCCGGATCTGCTCCTCGAGTTCGCGCGACCGCCGCCAGGCGGTCATTCCATCGGCGTTCGAGTTCGCCGGCTACCAGCCGGTTGTCGGGATCGGTTGCATCATATTGCCGGCGCGCATGTGTCTCTTCGTAGCGCGCTTGTTGCAGTGCCAGTTCACTTTGCCGCAGCCGTTCCGTACCAGCCCGCTCGCGATCGGCGATCAACTGCAACGCCGCATCAAGGGCAAGCGGTGAGATTGCACTCAGCACTTCCGCCGACACCGCCGCATCGATGCGCATATTGCTGAAGCCGACGCACTTCTTGTCGGAGGCGCAGTCCATCTCGGCATTGCAAATATAGCGTGTGTCCCGACGCGCATGATGCAGCACCTTGAGCCTGCGTCCGCAGTGCCCACAGCGGAGCAATCCAACGAGCAGCCCTCCGCCCTTGCGCACCGAGCCTGCCACCATCGTGCCCTTCATGTTGGCGTTGCCCGCGATAACCTTCTGGTTGCGATCATACTCCTCCCACGAGATATAGCCCTGGTGGTGGTCGCGGATCAGCACCTCCCACTCCTCCCGCCGACGCGCGACACCATGAATAACGACTTTGCGTCCGCCTTCGAACCGAACTCGCGAACCGGTGCGCCCAAACACATAGGCTCCGGCGTAGACCGGATTGGTCAGCAGCCGATGAACCGCATGGTAGCGCGGCGGACGCCACTGCACGGCCCGACCCTGGGGACCGTAGACCGCGACCGGCAAGTCGATCCCCTCCTGCCGCAGCCATAAGGCGAGCTGGCGCACGCTGCCGATCTCGCTGAACTTGCGGAACACCATCGACAGCGTCTCATGGATCCGCCGATCAGCGTCCTGTTCCAGACGACCATCGGCTCCGCGTCGATAGCCAATCGCGGCCGTGGTGTGCAGTTCGCCGCGCGCTGCCTTCAGACGCAACGCCTCTTGCGACCGCTGCCGGAACATCGACAACTCGAGCTCGCTGAAGGTGCCTTTCAAGCCAAGCAACAACCTGTCGTTGATCAGTCGTGGATCAGTGACCCCGTCCTCGTCAATGATCAAGGTGTTCACGAAGGCGCAGAATTCCAGCAGCGTGTGCCAGTCGCGGCCGTTGCGTGCCAGCCGCGACGCCTCGATCGCCAACACAGCGCCGGCCGTGCCGGCGCAGATTGCCGCAAGCAGACGCTCGAAGCCGGGGCGGCTTTGACCGCCGCCCGATCGGCCAAGATCATCATCAATGACAACGACGTTCTCCCAGCCGAGCGAGCGCGCTCGTTCCACCAACGCATATTGTCGCCGTCGGCTTTCGGGGTTGTTGAGCAGCTGATCCACCGTTGATTGCCGCACGTAGACATAAGCGTCACGCGCCAGATGTTCTGCGGTAATCTTATTCATCGGCGGCCTCGAACGGCAGGGCCGGGACGGCGGCGATGTGCTCCGCCATCAACAATTTCAGCAGAGCCGTCACTTCCCCCCGAGCCGCCCGAGGAATTCGGTTCGATTCGAGCACGTTGGCCGCGGGAACGAGCAGATCGAGCTGTCGGTGGCTGGCTGGTCGGTCGAGCATCACACTCCCCTCTCATCGGAGTTGCAGGCGATAAGGATAGGAGTGCGCCATCAATCGTTCTGCGCAGCGTGAACAATGCCTCGAGCGTCAGACGAGGCTTCTTCACGATCGCGATTTGTGCCGTCCACGGCTCGGTCATCCAAACTGGCAATAACGTTCGCGTGCCATCGGGTTGCTCGATGACAAAGTGGCTGCTGCCACCATGCTGCAAACGACGTACAACAGCCACGCGCTCACCTGCACGCGGGTGATGCGGGTATTGGATCAGAACGTCAAAGCGCTGTTCTTGGGTAGTATGTCGCGGCCTCGAAGGGCACGATGAGCGAACTGGAGCTCTCGATCCTTCGGCAGCGCTCGCTGGAGGCGCTCAAACAAAAGGCTCGTCGTGGCGAGCTCTTCCTGACGGTGGCGATCGGCTATGTAAAGGTCCGGCACAATCGAATCGATATTGATCCCGATACCAGGGTGCGCGAAGCTATCCAGCTCGTATTCAGGAAGTTTTCTGAATTCCAGAGTATTAGACAGGTTCATCTCTGGATAAGGCAGGAAGGTATTCTGCTGCCTGCGGTGAACTATACAATCGATGATGGGCGCAGCCTAGTTTGGAAACTGCCTGTTTACAACACTATCCATCATATCCTGACCAACCCGATTTACGCAGGGGCGTATGCGTTTGGCCGGACCCGTAGCCGGGTCAGTATTGCCGATGGGCGCAAGCGTGTGGTTCGGGGCTTTCGACAAAACCGTCGCGACTGGGAGGTCTTGATCATCGATCACCATGACGGCTACCTCTCATGGGCAGAGTTTGAGAGGAATCAGCGGCTGATTGCCGATAATGCCACCAGCAAGGGCATGGTGACGCGAGGCGCCGTTCGACGCGGCGAGACCCTGCTCGCAGGCCTTCTGCGCTGCGGCCATTGCGGGCGCAAGCTTCACGTGGCCTACGGCGGCCCGTCCGGGGAAGCCGGTCGCTATCACTGCCGGGGCGCTCATATCAACCATGGTGGCGATCGATGCATTTCCTTTGGCAGCTTGCGCGTCGATCAGGCGGTAGGCGCGGAGGTCTTGAGGCTGCTCAAGCCTTTGGGTGTGGAAGCGGCCTTGAACGCGGTGGCTGCCCGGACCGCGGAAGTGGCCGAGAAACGTCGACAGATGGAGTTGGCGCTTCAGCACGCCCGCTACGAGGCCAGTCATGCACGGCGTCAATACGATGCGGTAGATCCCGACAATCGCCTGGTCGCAAGCGAGCTCGAACGGCGCTGGAACGAGACGCTTATGGCGGTGCACCACCTCGAAGATCAGCTCGAGGCGACCCACACCCAGAAGCAGCCTGCCCTGAGTGATGCCGAACGAGAACGGCTCATGCAGTTGGGCGCCGACCTGGAGTTGGCCTGGTCGCATCCAGCAGCGACAACCGCGACGCGCAAACGGATTGTTCGAGCGGTTCTGCATGAGCTCGTTGTACGTCTCGAGGAAGGACACGTCGTGCTTGTCCTACACTGGCAAGGCGGCGATCACACCCAGCTGATGGTCAAGAAGAATACCCACGGAAGGCATCGCTGGACGCTCGATGAAGAGACCGAGGATTTGATCCGGGGTCTGGCGCGCCTGTTACCGGACAAGGCGATCGCCGCGGTTCTCAATCGCTCAGGCAAAGTGACTGGCCGGAATAACAGTTGGACGCAGAGCCGCGTTTGCACTTTCCGCAACCAACATGACATCGCGGTTTATCGGGACGGTGAACGTGCAGACCGTGGCGAACTGACGCTCGAGGAGGCTGCCGCGTCACTTGGCATCAGCCCCATGACCGCATTGCGGATGATCCGCAGCGGCGTTCTGGAAGGCCGCCATCTCTGCAAGGGGGCGCCTTGGGTGATAACGGCGCAGAGCGTTGAAAACGCCAAGCTCCGTCCGCTTCGCTTCGTCGGGCAACGTCCGCTAACAGCAAATCCCGATCAGAAAATCTTGGTCTTCCAATAACATAGTCAAGTGAGCATTATGTCGCGGAACTCGGTCAGAGAAGCGAGAATGGCAGCATCGCTCCGCGCCGTCTCGCTTGGCGCCTCTGTCTGGACCAGTGCAGCACACAGATCGTCGAGTTTGCGGTCGGCCTGGCGGAACTCCCGGTTCGCCAGGCGGAGCCGGGTGACAAGGGAACGCAGATGCAGGACGGCCGCTTCCGTGACGCCCGCGGCCACCGTGAGCGCCGGCGCACGCAATATATCAAGCGCGGTTTCAGCACTGATCTTGCGGATGCGATGCTGCTTGAGCAGACGCGCCAGCGTGGTCCTGCGCAGGTGCGCCGCTTTCGCTGGGGTCGGTGCCATCAACCACAGCTCCAGGATCCACTCGGCGGCAACGTCGTCGGTGAGTTCGAGCAACTGCGGATAGTAACGCCACAGTTGCGGACGAATACGATTGCCAAGTCGCACGCGCTCCTGCTGCAACTCCGCCGCCAGCCGCGACCACTCGCGCAGCTCAATGACCATGGGATCGCCGATCCGCACCGGGCGGAACAGCTGCGGATCGGTGCGCAGCCCAGCCGCCGCGATCCGTGCGTCGCGTCGGTCATCCTTGGCGCCGGCGACGCTGAAGCGGTCGCGCAAACGGTCAAGCTGCTTGGGGTTGATAGCGTGCACGGCAAAGCCGCGGTCTTGCAAAGCATCAACCACCGGGCCGTGTGGCACCTCGATCGCCACCGCCACGGAGCCAGAAGAACCTGCCACGGAAACCAGCCAGTCGCACAATGCGACCAAGCCTGCCCCGCCATGCGAAAACGCCCGCTCGCCCTTTACTTTGCCGACGCCATCGAGAATACAAACCTGGTGTTGCTCAGAACCCCAGTCGACGCCGGCAAACCAGCATATTGTTTCATCTGTCATGATCTTTGTCCTCGTCTCCTAACGAGCCAGCACGACGCTTGCCAGAACCTGTATTGGCGCTCAAAGGCGCGACTTCCTACTAGGCATCCGTCGCGGCCAACCCGCCAGGGCACAAGTCCAATGCTGGTGCTCGGGGCACGAGTGCACTCTTGGTTGCTCCCGGCCGGCCGGCCCGCACGGACAGCTTTATACAGGTACCGGCCGCGCCTGATTCGGATACAGGTGCACTTCCCGACGGAGGGCGAGAGGACCCCAAAATCCCAAGCTGCTATGCGATGACCGGCTGGCGACGGACAGAATCCGGGCGTCCGGTCGCCAGCATCCGATTCAGCACCGCCACGCCGATGGCAGCCTCGGTCTGCTGAGCCGGAAAGCCGCGGGCTCGCAGCCGTGGTCCGATCAGCGACTTGTAACGACCCATTGTCGTTTCTACTAAGGACCGTTGGCCGTAACCGGTTGTGGCCTGCCAAGCCAGATGACCTTGTTCCGCGATCATCGCCAGATGGCTATCACGCTGTGTCGGGGGACCCGGTTCGCCACTCGGGACAGCCGTCGAGCGCGGCGGGATCACCACCTCGATGCCATCGCTGTGCGCTGCAATTGTCTGGTAGGTGGGTGAGCCATCATACGCACCATCGGCCGTCACCTGGCCAATCGGTTCGTCAATCTGATCGAGCAGCGGGCCGACCTGGGACGGATCGTCGGCATCTTGGTCGGTCAGCGTCTGCGCCACAATCATGCCGCTGGCAGCATCAACTGCCAGATGCAGCTTGCGCCATTTCCGGCGCGACTTCGCGCCATGCTTCGCCTCCAGCCATTGACCCGCCCCGTAGACTTGCAGCCCGGTGCTGTCGATCAATACGTGCAACGGACCGGGTGGCACGGTGGCAGGCTGGATCACCGGCAGTGTCTCCGCCCGGCGGCTGACCGTGCTGTGGTCCGGCGCTGAGATCGTCAGGCCCATCAACGTCAGCACCGACGTCATCAGGCCCTCGGTCTGGCGTAACGCCAGCTTGAACGCCGTGCGCAGCATCAGGCTGGTCTCGATGGCTGCGTCCATATACCGAGCCTGCCCGCTCGGCCCAGTGGTCTGCCAGCATTCCAGCGCCGAGTCCTCGATCCACAACGTCAAGCTGCCCCGCCGGCGCAAACCCGCTTCGTAGGCCGGCCAGTTCTGCACTTTGAACGACATCTTCGGGATGTGGTGACGGCGCTCGGCGTTGTGTTTGTGCGGCATCGGGATAATCAGAACCAGAGAGGTGGAGGCCATCCTATCATCCCTGGACCGGCCATGTGCACCAACGCTAATAGGATAAATAGCCGACCTCATCAATGACGAGCAGCTGTGGTCTGGCATAGTGGCGCAGGCGGCGCTGCAGGGTGGAAATCGCTGTCGAGTGCGCAGAGATCGCCGAGCAGTTGGCCGGCGCTGGTGAACAGCACGGTGTGGCCGTCGATCACTGCCTGATGTGCGATGTTTTGAGCAAACATCGACTTGCCGACGCCGTTCGGCCCGACAAACACGACGTTGGCGGCCTCCTTGAGGAAGTCGAGCGTAATCAGCGCATCAACAGCGGCGCGGTCGCAGTGCTTGGGCCAGGTCCAGTCGAAGTCGCAGAGTGGTTTGAAGCGGCCGATATGCGCGGCGCTGAGCCGACGCTCCAAGCTGCGGCGGGCGCGTTGCTGCTCCTCCCAGTCGAGCATTGGCGCCAGCCAGGGCTGGGTCGCGACCTCGGACCAGTGTGTCAGCAAACCGTGCAGGTGCAGCGCCTCGGCGCGGGCGCGCAGGGTGGCGTTTTCACTCTTCGGCGGGTGAGGCGTTGGAACAGGCATCGTTACGCTCCTTCAGCTGATCGTAGGTTTCGAGTGCGTGCGGTTGCACCGTGGTGTCACGTGCCTGCAGATGCGCCGGCAGCGTGATGCCGATCGCCGGTGGCTCGCCGCGCTGCTCGCGCCGCCGCGACAGCGCCAGACGCACGGCGTTCGGATGCGGCACATTCCGCTGCAGCGCCTCGAGGACGGCAGCCTGCATCTCGGCGGCGCTGGTCTGCGCCAGCAAGCGCATCAGGGCGGCGGTGACGGTGCCGAGATTGGCGCCGCGTTCGGCGGCGCGGGTCAACAGGGTCTGGCTGGCCGGAGCCGCGTGGACCAGGCGATCGGTGGCACGGTGCTGACGGGCGGCGCGCTTCTGCTCCAGCAGCGCCGCGACGTGGCCGGCTTGTTCGATCTGCGCGCCACGGTCGTAGCTGCGCGGATGGCAGGCGAGCACCGTGCCGCCGTCGACTACGCGAACCTCATGCGGGTCGGCGAGCACCGTCAGTATGCGGTGAACGTTGGTATGAGGTACAGAATAGTCGTTGAGATCGAAGCGGACATAGGGGGTTTTGCCGACCGAGACCGCGACGCGTTCGAGCAGCGGCGCCGGGTTGTCGGGTGCTTCTTCAGCGAATACTTCGCGGACACTACGTTTGAGGTCTTCGGGGCAGCGCCGATCGGCGGCGAGCCCATTGCACCAAGCCTCAGCCTGGGCATTGAGATCAGCGAGATCGGCGAACGTGCGAGCGGCGAATAACGCGTCCCGCACGTAACGTATGGCCCGTTCGACGCGGCCTTTTTCGTTTCCCCGCGCCACCGCCACTGGGCGGGGTTCATAACGATAGTGTCCGGCAAAGCCGAGTAAAGTTGGATGGAAGCGGATCGCATCGCCGCGTCGTTCCAAAACCGCACTCTTGAGATTATCGTAGCGTAGGACACGAGGTACACCCTGCCACGCCTCGAAGGCGGCGACGTGGCCGCGCAGGAAGTTCTCCATACGAGCGTCAAGGAAGAAGCGCAGGAAGATCTGGCGCGAGTAGCTCAGCACAATGACGAACGCCATCAGCGGACGCCGTGCCCGGCCGATCTCGAGATGGCCGAAGTGTCCCCACTATGCCGAACTCCGGGACTATGCCGAGCGCTGACTGCGAGTTTGGTTTTCGGCTGAGTGGCAGACCTGCGTTCGCCGAAATACTCGGCATAGTTTTCATCCGGCGAGCTAAAGCGACTTGAGGAAGGCGAGCAACGGATCGGGCGGCTTGTAGACGCCGGGAAGCCCGTCATGGGCTATGGTTTTGGTAAGAATTTTCTCTTTCATGGCGAGATCCGCTTCCAGATAGACGTGGGTGGTCTCCACTGATTCGTGGCCGAGCCAAAGGGCGATAACGGTGGTATCGACGCCGGACTGTAATAACTCCATGGCCGCGGTGTGCCTCAGGACGTGAGGCGATACCGTCTTATCCTTCAGTGACGGGCAATGTTCGCGGGCGGAAGCGACATGTTGTGCCAGCAGGTACTGGACCCCATCATTGCTCAGTCGTCCCCCTTGACGATTGGGGAACACAACTCGGCCATCGCCGCGGACCGGTTCGCTTAACCAGGCTTGCAATACCGCTGCTGTTTGTTTCGTCAGCGGCGTACAGCGCTCCTTTCGTCCTTTGCCGACTACGTGGACATGAGCGCTGGGCCTGACTTGAACGTCGCGATGGCTCAGGCCGGTCATTTCGGATAAGCGCAGCCCGGTCTGGACCATGAGCAGCAACCAGGCGTGGTCACGACGGCCAGACCAAGTATCACGATCTGGCGCAGCCAGCAGAGCATCAACTTCTGACCGTGTCAGATAATGGATCTGCTCGTGAACACAACGCTTGCTGGGGATGGCTAGTACCCGCTGAAATCGGTTCGGACTGGGCCGGCATTTCGAATGAGGCATAGCGGTAGAACGAGCGAATAGCCGTGAGCCGAAGATTCCGACTGCGAGCTCCGATGCCCCGCCTGTCCTGCAGGTCGTCCAAGAAGGCGCTGATCAAAGGGGCATCGATTTCTTCCATGGTGAGCTGCGACGGGTCTTTTGCGAGCTTGGTCTTGGCGAACAGCAGCAGGAGGTGGAAAGTATCCCGGTACGATATAATCGTGTGTGGGCTGGCGTTCCGCTGCTGGGTTAGCCGTTGGGTAAAAAAGCGGGTCAGCAATGTGGCGAAGTTGGCGGCAGGCTTCATGGCACCGCCTCCCAGTGCTGTTCCAGCCGGTCTCTGGCCGCCGCCAGCAATGGTGGGGAGGCGGACAGATACCAATAGGTATCGCTGACTTCGACATGGCCAAGGTAGGCCGAGAGGACCGGCAGCCGTCGTTCCACGTCCTGGCCATCGTGATACCATTGCAGAACCGTGGTCACGGCGAAGCGGTGGCGTAAATCGTGCAGGCGCGGTCTACGCCGTTCGTTCTGCCTAACCAAACCAATCGTCTTGGCCAATCGTTGAAAGACCCCATCGACGGCGTCGTAGCCGAGGCGCGCACCCCGCCGATTGACGAACCAGTGGGGGATCCGCCGTTCAGCCAGGAAGCGGGCCCGGCGTTCCCGGTAATCGGCGAGCACTTTCACGGTAGTGGCGTGCAGTGGAACCAGTCGGGACTTGCCGAATTTCGACGAGCGAATGATCAGGATGGCGTCGTCTAAATCAACGTCGTCCATGGTCAGACCGAGCGCTTCGGCAATCCGCAAGCCGGAGACGGCGAGCAATCCGAGCAGGCAATGGTAGGTATGATTTCTTAAGCCGTCTTTTGCCCGCAGTTCCAAGGCGGCGAGTAACAGGGCCCGGATGTCCTCGTCCGAGAAGAGGTAAGGAGTTGGCCGTTGATAATGGAAAGGCAGGAGCCCGACCGGCGGAATCTCGGTTCGTGCGTCAATCGCTGCGCAATAACGGGCAAAGCCGCGTATAAAGCTTAACCGCTGCGCCCACTGTGCTGGTTGAACGGAGGTCGGCATCTGTGCCCAGGCCAGCGCTTTATCGATCGAGATGTAATCGGCCTTGGCTTGCTCCAGGAAATCGATGAACGACAACAGGCGCGTGCCTTCGCTATGAAGCTTGAACCCCAAGCCACGCCGCATGGCCAGGTAGTCGCGAAGCGCGTCTCGCATGTCACTCATGCCGCATCTCCCGGCCAGGGCAGGCCCAATGGTCGGAGTGCCGTGAAGTCAACCTTCGCGTAAATGCTGGTCGTCTTCGGATGTCGATGTCGGAGAAGGCTTCCGATCTCGGCCAAGGTCGCGCCCTGCCGCAGCAGGTCGGCTGCGAGCGCGTGTCGGAATTGATGGGCTCCTCGGGATCTTGTTTCGACCCCGGCTCTGGAGATCGCCGTGCCAACGATCGTAGCAATGGTTTGTGGTGCGCCAAGTTCGCGGATCGGCGCGCAGACGCGTAGGAACAATGCCCGGCAGTTGCTGACCGGACGTCCCCATTGCAAATATTGAGCAATCGCTTCGCCGACGTCGGTTGGCAACGGTAAGACCGCGGCTTGGTCCCCCTTGCCGACCACCGCAATGGAACCGGCCTCCCAGTCGATGCTGTCCAAGGTCAGCGCGACGATTTCGCAGGATCGCAGGCCGAGGCGGGCCAGCAGCAGCAGGATCGCATAGTCGCGCCGTCCAATCGGCGTATCATGCGGGCACTTTGCAATGACCGCCCGAAGATGCTCCGGGGCGATCGCCCTCGGTATGGCGGTCATCGACCAATTGGGTACGGTCGGAACCGCAGCGGCTAGCCTATCTTATTCAGTGCGCCCCAACGGCGCGGTTCACCAGTGGAGGAAGGATCCACCCAGGGAGTTGTCGGTAGACCCTGGTAGCTGACGAGCGGCTCGATCGGGCAACCGGGCGGGCCGAAGCCTCGTGACAAAGGCCGCCTTTGGGCGGTTGAGCAATCCGGCAGGCCGTAACGTGAGTGAAGCCTGAGCAGGCCTCGAAAGTGAAGTCATGGACGCCGACCCGCCTGAATAACGGGGAAGGCCCAAGTGGGACGGGGAAGCAACCGACAGACGCACCCGTTCCGGTCCATCGGGGTAGTGGGCACGGCATGTCGGAAGGGTGAGCCGGGTAATTGGGGGAGACCCGTCGCGGGCGAGGGTAGCGGCCTCGACGTCGTCGCAGGACGGCGGCTCAGGCGGGTGTCGGACAGGGTCGTAGTACTGCTGAGGCTGGGTAACGCCAGCGGAGGGAAGGACCCTGACTTCTGGTGCGCTTTCGAAGGAGCCGAGGATCGGTGATTGGCGATGAGCCTGACAACACCCGATAAGATCAGGACGCTTCAGAGGAAGCTCTATCTCAAGGCGAAGGCGGAGCCGAACTTCCGGTTCTACCTGCTCTACGACAAGGTCTACCGCGCGGACATCCTGCGCCATGCTTACGATCTGGCGCGCGCCAACAAGGGTGCACCCGGCGTTGATGGCGTGAACTTCGCGGCGATCGAGGCGGCAGGGCTGGAGAACTGGCTGGACGGCATCGAGACGGAACTACGAACCAAGACATACCAGCCCCAACCGGTGCGACGGGTGATGATCCCGAAGCCCGGCGGCGGCGAGCGGCCACTCGGCATCCCGACGATCCGGGACCGCGTGGTGCAGACCGCTGCGAAACTGGTGCTGGAGCCGATCTTCGAGGCGGACCTCGAACCCACTGCCTATGGCTACCGACCGGGCCGCAGCGGCATCGATGCGGTCAAGGCGGTGCACCGACTGCTGTGCCAGGGGTTCACCGATGTGGTGGACGCCGACCTGTCGAAGTATTTCGATACGATTCCGCACGATGAACTCTTACGTTCGGTCGCGGCGCGGATCGTCGACCGCCATGTCCTGCGCCTGATCAAGGCGTGGCTCAAGGCACCGGTCGAGGAAACGGACCCGGATGGACGGCGGCGCATGAGCGGCGGCAAGCAAAGCACCTGCGGTACGCCGCAGGGCGGGGTGATCAGCCCACTGCTCGCCAACCGCTACATGAACCGCTTCCTCCGGCACTGGCGAAACCAGGGCCGCGGTGAGGCCTACAGAGCGCACGTCGTGAACTATGCCGATGACTTCGTCATCCTCAGCCGCGGATATGCGGCGGAGGCTTTGGCGTGGACGCGGCAGGTCATGACCAGGCTCGGGCTCACCGTTAACGAAACGAAGACCGCCGTGCGCAATGCACGGCAGGAACACTTCGACTTCCTGGGCTACAGCTTCGGACCGCACTACTACCGGAAGGACGGCCATTGGTATCTGGGCGCGAGTCCATCGCAGAAGAGCGTGCAACGCCTCAAGTCGCGCGTGGGGGAGATCATGGTCCCCTCCAATGTCGCGCCTTGGGATGAGGTGCGCACCCGGCTGAACAATCTCCTGCGTGGCTGGGCAACTTATTTCAGCTACGGCACGCGGCTGATGGCCTACCGGGCGGCGGACCACCATGTCTACGAGGCGGTTCGCGGCTTCCTGACGCGGCGCCATAAGGTGCCCACGCGAGGCACACGGCAATTCTCGGACCCTGTGGTCTTCGGAAAGCTGGGCGTGCTCCGGCTACGCCGGATGCACATTGGCGCGCCGCCGACAGGTGCGAGATGAAGCCAGTCGGAGAGCCGGAGTGCGGGAAATCCGCACGCTGGTTTGATGAGCGGGGACGGGAAACGGGGTGATGCCGAATGGCCTGAGCCACCGCGCCCATCCTCGACTTTACACGAATCTACTCGGGATCACGCCAAAAGTGCGTAGGGTATAGTTGTCCTACGCACTGGTTTCAGCACGAATTCAAAACAGAAATGCCAGGCGTTGAGGTTTTCGAACGTTGCGCTTGCAGGGGCACACCTTACCACTCCCCTCATAAATACACCACGTCACTACACGAGGCCTAGAGTTCGAGAGAACAACGGCTGCTGGGCGAGCAGTCGGGTAAACGCCAGCATCAGCGGCTGTAGCCAACGCTCGGGCATCGTGGGGATCAGGTCGTAGACCATACAGCCCTGTCGAAACAGCGAATGCTCCCGCCGCTTCGACGTGTTGGTCTTCAACATCCGGTCGTAGCCAACCGCCTCACTTGCAGCCCCCAAAAGTGTCAACAGGACGACCGCGAGCCCGTTGATCAGCCACAGCCGATCACGTCGCTCCGGGGTGCTCACGTGCACCGATCCCATCCCCATGCCGAAGCGGAGGTCCTTGCTATCTCGCAGACTAAACTCCATACACCATACAAGATACCGCTCATAATTTGACAGGTTTCGACAAATCGCCCAACTCGGCATCCGACGCGACACCTTCAACGCCCCAATGGTGCGCCGCCTTCTAACCACGGCCGGTGTCATCGAGCCCGGGTCGCGCCGACCCCGGACAATTCCGGAGCGACAACCGGATGAATGGACGATCCGCGAACTGGCCGAAAAACTTAGCGACCGGAGCCAACGCGCCCGCCCGCTCGGGCTCACCCAGGCCGCAGCGGTGCGGGTGACGCCGCTGGCAGCCGTCACTTTGATATTGCCACGGAAGCGGATGACGTAATCGAAGTGCAACTCCCCGGTCAGCAGCCGGTAAAGATTTTGATCGCCGAAGCCTCGATCGGCGACGATGCAGACGCCAACCCCCGCCGGCACGATCTCGGCCAGGCGGACCAACACGCGGCGTTCGTAGAGGCTGCGCCGGTCCTTGAGTTCGGCCTTGTTGACCGTCAGCCAGACCAACGGCGTGGCGCGGCCGTGCTCGGTGATCAGGGAAAGCATGATGGTGGCTTGGTTATCGGCATCGAAGTCGGTCCAGTCCATGGCCACCAGCAGCGAGCTGCGGGCGCCGATCACGAACGGCACCCAGAGCGCCAGGATCTGATCGACATCAACATCGGCGATAAGCGTGTCGAACAGCGCGCAGATCTCCAGAAGCTGATGCCAGTCCCGGTTCGATCGGCCAGGCGCGACATCTCCACGCCGAGCACCAGCCCAACACGGCCGAGGCCGACTTCGGCCACTAGGCGCTGAAAGCCGAGCCGACCTTTGATCGTAGCACCCGAGCGACCAAGATCGTCATCGACCACCACAATACTCTCCCGCGCCCAGCCGAGATGAAAGGCGCGATCAACCAAAGCGTACTGCAGGAGGGTCGATTCCTGATGACGTTCGACCTGCTGAACCGTCGACTGACGATGTAGACAATCGCCAAACGTTCACGATGCCGCCGAAAGATTTTCTCGGACAGGCCGCCCGGCGGCGGTGGCGTGAGATCCCCGTCTGTCATCATCGGCGGTCTCCCCGATGTCTGGTGTGCGGTTGGCGGGGTGCGGATCTGGCGCATCGCCATTGGCCGAGTGTGCGCACGAGGCCATGCTGCCGTTCCGCCGGCAGTGTTTCCCAGACCGGACAGGACGACCCCTCGCTCATCGCGTGATCCAAGCCAGCGCACGACCGCGCGTAACGCCTGGCAATGCCCGGGTTGGACAGCATCCGTACAACCTGTTTGACCGCGTACCGGAAATTCAGGCTGCGCGCCACCGCCAGACCATGGCCAATCGTGCACACCGCCAACGAGGCCGTGTGCATCACCCCCAGCGCGGCATCAGCGAGCGAGGCGATGCGTTTGGCGTGCAGGCCCGGCCCCAGCACCTCGTCCAGCAACTGATGCACCTGCGGATGGGAGAATGTCTTGCACGCACTCATGAACGGCTCCGCAATTCGAAGAAGACATCAGCCTGAAGGTGCGCCTCACGCCGGGGAATCTCGCTCAGCCAGAAAGCAACAGACGAACCCAGCGAGCGCCACCTGGATTCGTTTCCACAAGGTTTCGGCCTTTCTTGATTTTTTCTTGCGTCACGCGGAAGTCCTCAAAATGAGGGGAGGGCT
>CAVYXX010000065.1:0-51377 GCA_963772355.1 uncultured Alphaproteobacteria bacterium
GTGCTGATACGGTTTCACCAAAAACTGGCATTTTTCGGGGAGATTCTGCTGACGCGGGCGGGGAGCGCCGAGGTAAGAAGCAGCGCGATTTTGGGCCAGTTCTTCGCGGTATGATGCGCGAGGGCCAGACCGTCCATGGTGCCGGGCATTTGGATATCGGTAAACAGCACATTGACGCGTGCCGCGTGGTTCTGAAGAACGCCCAGAGCGGCTTCAGCGTGTTCGGTTTCGATCACTTCGAAGCCTTCATCCTCCAGCGCGGTCACAGTAACCAAACACCAGTTCCTCGTCTTCGGCCACAAGGACCAGGATTTCGTCCAGCATCTCTTTCCCTTCACACAACAAAAGCTCAACCCGGCGCAAACCCTGCGGTTGCCGCACCCTTGAGCTTTGTGACCGGAAAAGGACGAAAGCCGCCTACCGCACTGAAATCTTATATTACAGCGATATCTGCCAGAATTGCACTCAAGCGGCGTTTGGCGCGCCCGGAGAGATTCGAACTCCCGACCGGTTGATCCGAAGTCAACTGCTCTGATCCGCTGAGCTACGGGCGCGTACTCGAATGAGGTATTTTCAAATCTTCGAGCAAATCAAGCATGTTCTGAATGTCGTCCTCAAATCTTTGGAGATGGTCGATCTCGTCCTGTGTCGCCTCGCCTCTCGCGCCTCGCTGCCATCTTTCGGAATGGGCATCATACTGTTCCTGTAGGGTCAGCCGCTCCGCCTCGGTGATCGTCTGCAACTCCCCAAGCTGCCTAATCGCACTGGCTTTGAGGCTTTCAAACCGCAGACTTATTCGCTTCTTCATCGCTCAGTTTATTCGGCACACCAATTATGCGACCGTCCCCAACCCGTTCCTGGCGACAAGGGAAAGCAACTTGAGCGGCGTCCCCTGCGGATGCTTCTCCCCGCGCTCCCACTGGCTGATAGGCCGGCGGTGACGTTGAGGTAGCGGGCGAACACAGCCTGGCTGGCCCCTTCCCGCTCCCGCAGCGCGCGGATTTCCGCAGCCGTCAGCGGGCGCACCGGCGTCAGACAGGCTTCATCGAACTTGCGCATGGTCTGCTTGTCCATGACGCCCGCGTCGTGCAGTCCCTCGGCGGTCTCGTGTATCGAGGCCATTATTTTGCTGCTATTTCATCGTCATTTACCTCAGTCAACGTTCCATTGGCGATTGCTCTGGCAAGCGCCGCCTCGTCATAGCCCAACATTTCCGCCGCGAGCATTTTGAACGCAGCCAACTCGTCGTCCCGAATATTGTCCTGCTCGCTCTTGGCAAAGGCCGTGGACGAAGAACGCCCGCGCCCCTGCCCTGAACAGGATGATCGTGCGAAAGCCGCCCGATTTGCCGCCCCCTGCCCGCGCAATCCGCTGCTTGACCACGCCTCCCCCAAGGTCGGCATCTATCAAGCCCCTTTCGACGGCGGCGACGGCCTCGCGCAAGTCCGAATCCGGCAGGCGCGCCTTCCTGGCGAACCTCGTGAACGACTTGTTTTTAAATATCCGCACATGCCCCCACCGATAGCCCAAAGGGCATCATTCCCTACGACTATAACACCTGAGGGGGATACCAGGTATCGGAAGCACGAGCACCCTCACCAGCCCGGAGCCGGGCCAGCACCTCGCCTGAGCCGACACACGAGGCATGCCGTCATTCGCGATCCAGTACGGTCCTTCCGGGATAGGAGGCCATCATGTCAAACCCCAAGCGGGCGATGCCATCGTGGAAAGCCAGAGGCCGATGACAGTGCGGCAGGTTTACTACCGAGCCACAGTCGCGGGCGTCGTCGAGAAAACCGAGCTCGGCTACACCAAAGTACAAACGGCTCTGGCCGACATGCGCCGCGCCCGTCGCCTTCCCTACGACTGGTTAGCCGATAGCACGCGGTGGATGCGCAAGCCGACCCGCTCCTTCGGGTCGAATTCGCCATTAGCGGCGATGCTGATCATGTCGTGAGGCAGGCCGATCGCGGCCCACTGGGTTGGCGCACAGGGGGGAGGGGCCTGTGGGCCGGTATAGTTCCTCTTCCGGTTAAACTGTGCGGTGCCTAAAAGCAAATCGGCGCTCTAAGCCGAGTTTCCCTCTTTTGCTGAACGTAAGGGACTGAAATACATTCATCATTCATCGAATTACCCCTCCGCTACTGGGCACGTTTGATACCCAGGAGGTCGAACGCCTTCTGCTGAACCGGGGTTGGCCGGGTCAGCACGGTGAGCGGATAGTGCGGCGTGATCGCGGTGGTGATGGTGTTGCGCGCCAGCGTTGCCAGATCGGCCAGCAGCGAGTGGAAGCTATGCACTGGCAGGCCATCTTCGGTCAGCCCGGTGGTCTGCTTCTTCATCGCGGCCTTCGAACGCTGCGCCTGTGCCACCACGCTCCGACGCTGCGCTTCGGCTGCCTCTTTGTCCGTGTCGTCGAACAGCATCGGCGCCAGCTTCTGGCGCATATGCCATTCGAGATAATAGGCCAGCATGCAGAGAAACACGTGCGCCCGGACCCGATCCTCCAGTCGGTGGTACACCGGTCGGACGTGCAGATCGACGGTCTTGATGCAGCGAAAGCCCCGCTCCACCAGGCTCAAGGATTTGTAGCTGCGCACCGTCTCCGGGTCGCCGAGCGTGTCCTCAGCCAGACTGGTGCGCACGACGTAGATGCCGTCGGTGGCAGCCTCGGCGGCGATCGCGTCGGTCTTTCGGGCGAAGCTGAGGCCGGCGTCGGTGATCTCCAGATCGAAATGCTTTTTCATCTTGTGCGTGTTCAGCACCTCGCCGACCTTCAGCGCGATCTCGGCCGTCCCGCGCAGCGGATTTCGCTTGCGTTCGACCGCAGTCTTGATGCGCGCAAGGTCGTTCTCCGTCGCCGCCAGCAGGTCTTCGCGCTTGCGGCTGCGTTCGGTGGCGAGGTCGGGATTGCGGCAGACGATCAGCCGTTCGCCGGGAAAGTCGGGCGAGGTGATGGAAGCGATATCGCGCCGGTCGAACAGCGTGAGTTGCAACGCCCCGCTGTTCAGCAGTTCCTGGATCGCCGGAGCGCGCAACGCGGTGATCCAGTCCAGGCCTGCCGCTTTAAGGTCTTCGGTGATGCGCGCCTCGGTAATCATGCCGCGGTCGCCGACCAGCACGACACGATCGAGGTGGAAGCGCTGCTTCAGCTTCTCGATCTGTGGCGCCAGGGTTTTCGGATCGGCGGTGTTGCCGTCGAACACCTCGATTGCGACCGGACATCCGTCGGAGGCGCAGAGCAGGCCGTAGACGATTTGCAGTGTGCCTCTGCGGCCATCACGGCTGTAGCCACGCTTGGCCAGCGGACAGCATCGGCCCTCCATGTAGCTCGACGAGACGTCGTAGAGCACCAGCATGCCATTGGTCAGATGGCGTTTGGCCAGGATGGCTTCGATGGCAGGCTGGCGCACCAGCAGCCAGTCGAGTGCGGCGTAGAGTTCGTTATCATCGACATCGCCGAGACCGAGCGCTTCGCCGAGGCTGGTGGACGCGGTGGCGGGCGAGAGTGCCCGTGCCGTGGCCAGCTTCGAGACCGGATCGAGGATGCGGCTGATGAGCATCGCCAGGACAAGGTCGCGGCATCGATTGCCGTCGGCGCCGAGGATGCCCTCGAGACCGATCTTGCGGGCGGTCGCGACGGCCGCTGCGACGTGGCCGTGTGGCAGGCTGCGGATGACGGTGAAAGCATCGCGCCCGGCGGGGATGACAGTGCCCCCTTTGAGCACACCGCGCAGGCCTTCGACATGGGCAGTGGGCCAGTTGGAGAGGTTGCAGAGGGTGCGCTTACAAAACTTGCCGTTCTGGCGGTAAGTCTCGCGCAGGAGGATGGCAGGAGGCGAATTCCGGTTCGGGACGGCTTCGATATACATGGCCAAACAAAAGCCGATTCGGTTCCCTGGTACAAATCACCAAAGCGTGATTACATGGCCACGGCTCGAACAGTTCCATAACCATTCCGCCGGGATTTCCGCCGGTTTGATAGTATCAGCAAGAGGGAAGCTCGGTCTAAGTAATTGATATCAGCTTATATTATCGACCACAATGCGGAAGTTGGGTCAGGCATGCCTGAGCGGATGCGGAACGATCTGGAAAATTCTCATTTAAAGTGGTCCGAAGAAGGGGCCAGGCTCACTACGACGCGGCCCTCACCCCTGGAACATCAGCAGGATATACGCCGCGAACAGGATGAGATGGACGCAGCCCTGCATGACGTTCGCGTGGCCGCTGGCGAAGGTGACGATCGAGACGCCGAGCGTCACGATCAGCAGCCACTCGTCGGTGTGCTCCACGCCCAGGATCAGCGGGTGGCCGGTGAGGTAGCTGATGGCGATCATCGCCGGGATCGTCAGGCCGATCGTGGACAGCACCGAGCCAAGGAAGATGTTGATAGACCGCTGCACGCGGTTCGCGAGCGCTGCGCGCACCGCGCCGATTGCTTCGGGTGTAGCGACTAGGATGGCGATGGCGACGCCGCCCACGGCGTCCGGCGCACCCATCGTCTCGATCATGTAGTCCGCCGGCCGCGCGAGCTGCTCGGCGAGGTAGACGACTGGCACCATGTAGGCGACCAGCAGCAAGACATGCGGCAGGATGCCCGCGGACGCCCCTTCCTCCGCCTTCTCCAGCAGGTCGCCATCTTCAAATGTGAAGTAGTTCCGGTGCCGCCCGGTCTGCAGCGCGAGGAAGGTAGCGTAGAGGCCCACGGCCACGATTGCGATGAAGGCGCTCTGCCCAATCGACAGCGTCGGCCCCGGCGTCGTCTGCGTAAAGTCGGGCAACAGCAGGCTGAACGCGATCAGCGGCAGGATCACGCCGAGATACGCGTTCGCGCCCTGCAGATTGTAGTGCTGCTCGCGGTGCCTGAGGCCGCCCACCAGCAGCGCCAGCCCGACCATGCCGTTGAGGATGATCATCACGACCGCGAACAGCGTGTCGCGCGTCAGCGTCGGGTTGTTCTCGCCGTGCAGCATGATCGCCGTGATGCTCGCGACCTCGATGAGCGTGACCGAGAGCGTCAGGATCAGCGTGCCGTACGGCTCGCCGAGCCGCACCGCAAGTCGGTCGGCGTGGCGCACGACCGACAGCGCCGAGCCGAGGATGGCCACGAACAGCCAGGCGAATATTCCCACCAAATACGCTGGCTGCGACAAGCGCGCCGCGAAAGCGTCGCCGTACCATACGAAAGCGGCGCATGTCAGCAGCACCGCGAGAAGCCAATATTCGCGCCTCGCAAGACCCGACAGGCGAACCGACACGTAAAACGCTCCCGAATCGTTGCGGGACCCCGATTGTGCTCGTGCGCCTGAAACCTCGGCAAGCAGGTTTGCGCCGCCCCAGCCTGCTCGTGATGCTCCGCCGGCAGCGCGAACTTGTCCGGTTCAGCCGACGCCGCTCCGAAGCGGACAGTTCTTTTCACCCTAGGCGGACCATCCCGCCCGGGGTAACGGCTCGATCAAAATAGTGGAGTTGCGCACTCATTGGCGTGGCCTCACGATGCTTCCCGGCGGAACACCGGCAAGTTTTTCGGTGCGCTGGAATTCGACGGCGAGAGCGTTTCGATCCGAGCCGGCGGGGCCGCATACGACGCGCCGGCCAAATTGGTCGCGAGCATGGCGCGTGGCATTCTGCCAGGGCCGGTCGTCGGTCATCGGCCCTTCGACCGAAAAGAACCCTTGATCGTGATCAGCGACGATGAGGAAGAAAGGCGGGGCGACGGACGAGGACGACGTTCCAACAATTGTCAGATGCGGCGCGGTCATGGAGAACAAACTCCGGTCTCGGTCATATCGATGCGGGGCGGAGCTGGTTCATCGGGCCTTCGGCGGAAATGAACCCTTGATCGAGGTTGGATATGACGCCTGACATCGGGGCTGCACAGATCAAGGACTCAACGCCGTCGATCAGGTTTTTGCTGCGGCAGGCGCTGGGCGGCGAGCCGAAGGTGGTCGAGGGTGTAGTCGAGGAGACGGCGCTGCTTGCGAAGGATGCCGGCGACGGGCCAAGCCTGTCAGATTAGTGGCTATGCGTTTCGCGCTGGTGTGCAGGACTGAACGCGCGAACGCTGAGAGAAAACACGAGATAATTAGATGACCAACCGCCCATAAACCAAACGAGCGATATCACGAATACCAGCATCGATTGGAGACGCGGGACGTTCCGCCTGTGGGTAATAGTCTCGGGGTTGTGGAGTGCGGTCGTGTTCTCGGTCATGCTGACCAATAGGAATATAATTTGGTCCCCTTCGAACTCTCCCGCGACGGTTCATGTGAAGATCTCAGACACCGAAACACGGGACTACCTCACTGATTGGGGAGTGCAGCGGATTGCAGAAGATCTAAAGAAGCGCGTTGCTGCCAAGGATGAAAAAGAACGCGAATGGGCTGCTCAACTCCCGGCGGCTCGCAAGGCCGAGTGCCGTGCTATCCCGCCGACAACTGCATTCGATGATCAACCTGCCGATTGCGTGAGATTCTATCTTGCGGATGGGGGCTTCATTTCGGTGGTGCCGAAAGGCTGGGAAGCGCAGGTAAAAGCACCGTCATCCTGCCGTCCCGACCTGCGCGCACCCACGCCGTCGCGCGCAGCGGCAGTCCAGGAGGATGCCCGCAGGGCATCGCCGTAGGCGGCGCGCAGCGTCCTGGACGGCTGCGAGCACGACGGCATTCTCATTGCAGAGGCGGACGACGACGCGACCTCCCGATCGCTGCCGGCCTCCACGGGCGGATCAAGACGCGTCGTTCAGACGCGGATTCGCGCCGCCGCTAACACCTGATCGCACCGCGATTTCCTCCGTGCCATAACAGAGTGCATTCATACACGCTAAGCAGCGTGAGATACTTTTCGCGAGAATTGAGGAAGGAACCATCGTGGCACCGAATGGCGCGCCGCATCGCCACACCCGCGCCCGGCTAATAAGACGATGCGATCCGAACCGCACAGTTGGTTATCGTATATTGGTTCACGTAGAACGGCTGAAGGACGGCCATGGCCTCGTGGCGCTTCTTGCTGTCCCAGAACGCCCGCATATCGTCAGCACTTTCCCACTGCGAGATCGAATATCCTGCATCGGGATCATTCTCGTCTCGAAGTAGCCATTGCCCCTTCAGCCCCTTCACATCACCACGAATTTCCAGCGCTTTCTTGAAGGCGGCCTCGAAAGCATCCCATTGGCCGGGCAGGATTTTCCCCCAAATGATCCGCATCTGCATCGCGATACCCCCTAGCGGCACTCGGCAAGGTACGTCGAAAGTGACCACCGACATTGCCCGGATCGCCCTGTTAGTCCAAGTGTCCGCCGATAAAGATTATCGGGAGTGGCGTCGGTTTACAAACAAGCTGCGAAATTCGCCTGGACTTGATACGGTGACCGACAGGCGCAGTACGAAGGCTATGAATGTTTTGGACAACTCACGCGCTTCCGAAAAGGGGCGTTGACACGTTCCATACGGCTTTCATCTCTGCATAAAAGAGGCCCTTTTCGGAGCGTCTAGATCATGGCCATCCGCAAGGTTTTGTTGCCGCTGATCAGCACCGGTGCGGGAGAGGCGGCCTTATCCACCGCCTGGACAGTCGCGCAGCTCTGGAACGCGCACATGGCCGTGCTGCACGTGCAAATGGATCTGGCGCCAGCCCCAGCGATGAGCGCGATGTTCCAACGCTTCACCGTTGAGCACAGGGTAAAAGTGACGGAAGCCACCGCCGGAGCGGAAAGCGCCACCGCGAGCTTTCTCATATTGACCGGACGGAAGCTGGATATCCTCCCGCAACAGGCGAGGCTCGCCGATCTGACCGTGGTGCGCCATCCTGCCACCCCAGAAGAGGTGTCCTCCTCGGATGTTCTACACGCGGTGCTGTTTGATTCCGGGCGCCCCCTGCTGATTGCCCCCCAAGTGTCGCCGACGACGGTCGCAGGCGGATTTGCCTCGGGTGGAACGGCTCGGCTGAGTCCTCGGCTGCCGTGCAGGCGGCAATGCCTTGGCTGCAGCGCGCAGAAGCTGTGCGCATTCTCTGGGCTGAAGAGTATCAGCGACATGGCCCGCAGGCGCAAGAACTTCAGACCCACTTGGCGATGCATGGCGTGCCGGCTGATCTGAGGATGTTCAAACCAATCGACAACATCGTCGGCGCTGGTCTGCTGGCGGCGGCCAAAGAGTTCAACTGCGACCTGCTGGCCGTGGGCGCATATGCCCACTCTCGTCTGCGACAACAGATTCTCGGCGGCGTGACGCGGTACATCCTCGGGCATTCCACCTTGCCTGTGATGATGCATCGGTAGGCGGCCACGACGGGGCTTTCTCCTGAGATCGCGCGCCACTGGTTGGCGCATGCAGGTCGCGAACCCTTGAGTCTAGCTCACGCCAGGCCGCCATAAATGACCTCAGCTAGTGGCTCTTCACGACGGGCTTCCTGCTAATCACCACCGGTTGCCTGGTTCCTTGCGGTGCGGCTACGTGGTGGTGTTGCGGCTTTCGGTAAGACCGCTTTATTGACGCCGCTGCCGCACCAGGGTGACCCCGACCGCTACACCGCCCACAGGTCCGCCGCCGCCTGCTGCGGGTCAAGCGCCAGGAGAAGCAGCCAGCAACGATGAAATTGGCGCCCCCGCCAGGGCGAGCGCTAAGGTAAAAGCCCACGACCCGGCGCAAGCTGTCGCGAAACGACTGGCGGTACCAACGAGCGCTCGCCGTTCCGATGGCATCGTCGCTACTTTGCCGCGACCCCGTAGAAGTCGAGATCAGTCCCGTTCAACCTAACCACCGCGAACCGGCCGGGCCGACTAAATTGGCTTGTGGCGCCAGTCTCTAGGCCAAAGAGGTCCGCAAGCCATGCGGCAGCAGTAGGTTGGCCTGCGGGCACGATCATCTTTGGCGTCGATGTCACGAGCCACTCCCGAAATCGAGATGTTCCACCTTCCGAAACGCCCGCCGCTCCGAGCGGTTCGGCTTAGAAGCCTGTTCGCCGATGTAAAGGAGTTAATCCGTTCCCGCATCAGCATGTATCACGCTCGCCTCCTGGGACGATGGATGAGCCCTTAGGCTCTGGACAGTGGGGGCCGAGGCGGCGTCAATCGGTCAGGTCACCACGCCCCGCTCTGGAGCCCGCCCTTCCGGCCCGAGATCGACTGCCAACCTGTGGTTTGACGCTTGAGCCGCCCCTGACCGCCACGAACACAAACCCACTACAAGACGCGCGAGCTCGCGCGTCGCTGCTCCACCACCATCGCCGATGCTGAGCGTTGCCGATATAGTCGCGATGGCACGGAAGCCAGCGCCCACGATCGAGGCCAAGGTGGTAGTGGACGACACACGGTCTGATCTACAGGAAAATATCGTGACACGGTATCCGCCCTTCGATCCGAACTCCCCATCAGAGAAAATCACCATGGATGGGAAGCCATACATTAGACTACACAGATGGCTGAGGGTCGGTTTGTCGCTTACTACCGCGTCAGCACAGCCAAACAGGGTCGGTCGGGGCTCGGCCTCGATGCGCAGCGTGCGGCGGTCATGCAATATCTGAACGGCGGGTCGTGGTCGCTGTCTGATGAGTTCGTCGAGGTCGAAAGTGGCAACAAGTCGGCGCAGCCGCAGCTCGCCCTCGCCCTTGATGCCTGCCGTCTGATCGGGGCTACGTTGGTGATCGCCAAACTGGATCGGTTATCGCGCAATGTGGCGTTCACAGCCAATCTGATGGAGTCCAAAGTTCCATTCCTTGCTTGTGACAACCCGCATGCACCCAACTTCACGATCCATATTCTCGCAGCCGTCGCGGAACATGAGGCGAAACAGATATCCGCCCGCACGAAAGCGACGCTGGCTCAGTCAAAGAAGAAGCTGGGCGGCTATCGTGGGCGGCCTGGGCGGCCGCCAGATAATCGCCTTGGAACTGCCGCTGTGCCTGCTCAAGCTGATGTGTTTGCTGCCCGTGTCTGGCCTACGATCCAGGTGCTGAAGGCCGAGGGCAGGAGCCTGCACCAGATCGCGGCGGAACTGACGGCCAGGGGCGTGATGACGTCACGCGGCGGCCAGTGGGATGCGACGAAGGTGCGGAATGTCCTGGCTCGAAGGCGGATCTGTGAGCCAGTAAACCGGTTTGAGAGCCAATAAGCTACAGGAGAGCTGGCGCCGATAACTTTGATGCCATATCATTCAGGTTTAATTGGCATCCGGAGAGAAAATGCTATAGCGCCGGAAATATTGGAGTGTAATTGCAGCGGCTTTGACTGCCGGGACGATTGTCCCGCGCGCGGATTTCGCCCAGGCGCCGAAACCGCGCCCTGATCTCGCCGACATCGCGGCGGGCGTCTACGACGGGGACGTGATCTCGGACGCGCGCGGGTCGTCTCAGTCCGGCGTGCGCATCACCGTCGCCAAGACCAGCCCGAACACGGTCTACGTGTCGGCCAGCTACCCACGGCTGCCACCATTTTCCGCGAGGCTGACGCGTGCCATGGCGATTGTCGGGTGGGTCAGGCTAGACGGCCGATAAAGCCACGACCAAATTCACTCTGGTACGCCGAGCAGGCCGGCCCTCACTTCATCTGATGTTGGATGTTGGCCAATGAAGGTCGCCAAAATAATTCGTGCGAATTCGGTGTCGGCCACTCGGCCCACCAAGCGGCCGTTCATAAGGAAGTCCATGCCCCGGTCGTGGAACAACAGTGTGCTGATTTCACCCTGGCGGACCGAGGGCACGGCGGCCAGGAAGCGGTCAATGCTTTCCGCGGCCACATGGCAGGGCGCAGGACAGCTTCTCTCGAACGCCTCAGCCCAGGACTTCCGGGCCGTCTCCGCATCTACGTCACGCAAAAACGCGAAGCGGAGCAGCTTGGTCTGCTCCGAATCGAGGATCGCTTTCGCGTCGGAAGTACGGTGCTCAAGGTAGAGAGCGGCGACGTAGATATGTACCTTGAGAAATGAATATGTCCGCAAAGCCAAGCCATTGAGCGCCAACCGTGCCCCAGCAACAGTCTGCGCCTCTGGCATCGCCACGCCGTCCAACTCGACCGCCGCTGCCGCCGACACGTAGATGAAGAGCAGAAATGCGGTGAATGACAATCTCAACAAGCCACGCATATGCGACACCAACCAGATGTTACTCTATACCGCAAGGGCAGTGAACGCCCGGGCAACCTGCGAGTTGCGGCGATTGCTTTCCTATCTTGCGTAATGCCCCAATGCAGTCGGTAAGCCCTCATTCTCCGAGGGGCAGCCCGTAGGTGAGGAGTTCAGTGGCGCTGCAACCCACATGCCACAGTTGCTGGCTTGCGCAGAAAATCCCGGAGATCAATGATCGCACCGGTTGAACGTGTCGGTTACAGCCTGGATCTATTGCCGTCGCGTGTCCAGATCGCCTACGCGGGGGCGGCCCTTGGCGGTTCCGCTGCGGGCTTGTCTAGGCTGGAAGAGCATTCAATCGCCGAATACGTATCATCACCGTAGTTCGGCAAGTAGAGTTTTCGCGTCCAGGAGATCCTTGGTGTCGAAGCCTTCGGTGAACCAGCCGTAAACTGGAGCGAGCAGCTCATACGCCTCTTGGCGTTTACCTTGGCTCTGCCATAGGCGTGCCAGGCTGGTCGAGGTGCGCAGCTCCCACGATTTCGCGTGCTGGCGCCGGGCCCAGTCGAGCGAGGCGAGAAAGTTTCCGCTCTGCACCTTCAATGTCGCCCTGGAGCGAGAACATCCAGCCCTTGAGGCGCAGGATCTCAGCATAGAAATAGCGTTCCTCCCACCCAGGGCGCTCGATTTGGGCGATGGCTTCTTCGATCACCAGCAGCGCATTTTCCAGGTTGCCGGTCAGCGCCACCGCGTTAGCCAGGTGTGCTTTTTGGCTCGGGCTGTTGAGCTTACCGCCGGTCGCTTCCCAAAACGCGATGCTGGCCTTGAGCGGGGCAATTGCTTGGGCCGGTTTGCCTTCCCGGATCAGTGCCAGACCGTACAACCAAGGTGCGAACAGCGCCCACAGCACGGGCAGGCTGTTCTCTCGGCCCAAGCGCTCACATTCTTCGGCGCGTCTGTGCAGGTCCTCATGGTCGTAGCGATGATCGCGTACATGCGCCCCTACACTCAGTGCATATCCGAGGTTGAAGGGGTGGCCGCACTGGTGTGGCGGCCCCGATCTGGGCGATTTCCTTCACCGGCATGAACCGATCCAGTCGCGCCATCAGTGAGTCCCGCAACGTGGCCGGAATAGTGACGGCGCGAGCGGAGCCGCCGTATTCGTAATGATCGCCGGCCTCCCTCAGTTCGCCCGATTCCAGAATGGACTTGGTCAGCTCCTCGACAAACAGCGGCACGCCGTCAGTCCGGATCAGGATCTGCTCGAACAGCGCTTCGGGTAGCGCCTTGCCCCGGCGAGTGCGGAGACCATCGCTGCACTCTGCGCCCGGGTCAGCTTAGACAAATTCAGCGCGCCGACATGGCCGTGTTCGGACCAGCGCGACCGAAACTCCGGCCGGTAGGTCAGGACGACCAGCAGGGGGACGTTTCTCGCCCGGTCCATCAGCAGATCCAGCACCTCCAGAGTGGTGGGGTCGGCCCAGTGCGCGTCCTCGAACAGCAGCACGCTGGGGTGCTGGCGGGCGGCCGCTTCAATGATGTCCCCCAATGTCCGCAGCGTCTCGTCCTTATGCTTCTGCGGCGTCATCGACAGCGTCCCGTAGCGCTGTTCGAACGGGATGGACAAGATCGAAGCGATGAACCGAACGTCGGTCAGCGGCCGGCCGTAATGCGTAACGATCAACGCTTCCCGTCATAGGTGTTGTCTCGGTTGGGGGCTTTCTCGGCATGGGCAACAAATTGGTTGCGGTTTCGTATGATCAACTTCACCTGGAAGCGGACAAGGACCAGACAAAGATCACTATGCCGGGCGCGAGCAAGGACGCCCTGAATGCGATGCCCACCTTCACATACGGTGGATAATCCAACACAGCAGCGCGCGACGCCGAAGTGGCCAGTAGCATCGCGAAGGCGAGCGATCTCAGCGGGCAGACGAACTACCAAATCGACCGGGATCATGCAAAAGCAGAGGCCGAGCTGGCGACTTGCCGCCTGTGATCGCCCTCAAATTCTTGCCGGCCGGAAGCCATTATGCCGAAGAGGTATGGCGTCTCCCCCAGACGTGCCGTTGGACTGATAAGGGGTTGCCAGAGACGCCGCGAGCTTGCAATGGCGTCGGGTCTACTGAAAATCTGTCGCTTCAAGCAAATGTCTGACCCAATCCCCATAGGGGTTCCCCTCACTGATCTGCGTCCGACGCAGATGACGGTCGGTTTCCGGGAGGTCGAGATTAAACGTCGCCAGTGGCGCGAGGCGGACGAGCAAGCACGGGCGAAGCTGCTAAGGCGCCGCGTCGTTCCGGCGGTGGTCGGACCCAAAGGGACGGTACTTTATTGTTGATCATCTACCGCGCCAGCGAGGGAAACGCTAACAAACCGACCGCCAGAAGTAACGAACGTTAGATCGAATGCATCGCCTATCCTCTCCTTTTCCAAACCTGGCTGCCCGCTCAGCGGCGCCGACTACTAATCGGACGAGCCTCTAAGCGGTTGTGGATTCCGCAATGCAGCACACGCAAATTCGACGTGCCTACGGCGATCATCGTGAGGGTGGTCATCCATCGCGGCTTCGGTTGATGCCTGTTTCTGTTGCCGCTTGCAAAGGTGAGGAACTTTGCGCCTCGTGGGCGGTTGATGGTGTGTGATGGGAGTATCGAAATCATGCCGGATCAAACGTTTGTCCTCGTTGCCGAGGATGAAGAGCTGGTCAGGTTGGTTATTGTTCAGGCACTGCTTGATGAGGGTTTCGAAGTATTGGAAGCGGAGCATGCCGAAGCTGCCTTGCTTGTTTTAGAGAGCCATGCCCTCCGCATCCACGTATTGTTTACCGACATTCAAATGCCCGGAAAGATGGACGGTTTGGCCCTTGCCCATCATACCTCGAAGCACTGGCCGTGGATCGGGTTGCTTGTGACCTCCGCCCAGCCCCACCCGGATAGCACCGCATTTCCAGCAGAAAGCCGATTTTTGACGAAGCCATACGAGCATCGCCATGTCATTCGTCATATTCGCGAGCTAGCAGCGGCTGCATAGTGCGCTCTCAAAGCGACGGGGGCGGTCATTGCAATCAGAAAGTGGTGTAACCGAAACGAGTGGTGCGCTTTTGCTTCCAATCGCGTCAGGCGCACTGGGTTGAATCGGTTGATGAGCGGTGCTGAAAACATCGACAGCCTCCCGGCGAGCCCCAATATGATCGATTCCGACGAACTTTCCGCCAACCCGTATGAGGTGCTCATCCAGGGCGTGGTGGACTACGCCATCTACATGCTCGACCCGACGGGCGGGTGGCGAGTTGGAACCCCGGCGCCGAGCAAATTAAGGGATATACCGAGGATGAGATCCTCGGCGAACATTTCTCGCGCTTCTACACACCGAGAGGATCGCGCCGCCGGCGTTCCCGAGCGGGCGCTCAGGATGGCCGTCGAAACCGGCCGTTTTACCGCAGAGGCCTGGCGATGCCGCAAGGATGGCAGCCACTTCTGGGCTATGGTGGTCATCGACGCCGGTCTACCAGGACGGCACATTGATCGGCTTCGCCAAGATCACCCGCGATATGACCGAACAGCGCGAGGCGCAGCTCGCCGCGCTAGAGAGCGAGCGTCGGTTCCGCCTGCTGGTCGAGAGGGTGACTGACTACGCCATCTACATGCTCAGCCCGGAAGGGCGGATGACGAACTGGAACGCCGGTGCCGAGCGCATCAAGGGCTATGCTGCCTCCGAAATCATCGGTCAGCACTTTTCCCGCTTTTACACCGCCGAGGACATCGCCGCCGGTCTGCCAGAGATGGCGCTTGCGACCGCGCGTCGTGATGGACACTACGAGGCGGAAGGCTGGCGGTGCCGCAAAGATGGTAGCCGCTTCTGGGCCAGCGCGGTGGTGGATGCGATCTACGATGAAGGCAAGCTGATCGGCTTCGCCAAGATCACCCGCGATCTGACCGAGCGGCGGGACGCGCAGATAGCAGTTGGAGCAATCACGCGAACTGCTGTTCCAGTCGCAAAAGATGGAGGCATGGGTCAGCTTACCGGCGGGATGGCGCATGACTTCAACAATCTGCTGACTGGGATCACCGGCAGCCTGGAGCTGATGAAGAGGCGGGTGGCGCAAGGCCGGATCGCCGATCTCGAGCGCTTTATGACGGCCGCTCAAGATGCCGCTTCGCGTGCGGCGGTCGCTGACGCACCGGCTGCTTGCCTTTGCCCGCCGTCAAACGCTCGATCCCAAGCTGATCAGCCCAAACCTGTTAATCGGCAATGCTTCAGGAACTGCTCCAACGCACCGTCGGGCCGAGATCGAGCTGGAAACTACGTCGCATCCGGCCTCTGGTCAGCATTGTGCGACCCCACCAGCTGGAGAATGCGATCCTCAACCTGTGCATCAATGCCCGCGACGCCATGCCAAATGGCGGCCGGATCACGATAGAGACCACCAACGCGACGATGAGCGACCGCGAGGCGCAGGCACGCGACATGGAGCCGGGCCAATACATCGTCATTGGCGTGACCGATACAGGGAATGGCATTCCGCCCGATATCGTGGCGCACGTTTTTGAGCCGTTTTCACAACCAAGCCAACCGGCCAGGGCACAGGCCTCGGGCTTTCGATGATCTACGGCTTTGCCAAGCAATCCGGTGGCCAGGTGCTGATCGACTCCCAGCTGGGTGTAGGGACCACCGTGCGCATCTACCTGCCGCAACATGCGGGCAAGCGCTGATGCAGAGGTGCGGCAGGACAGGAGCGGGCAGAGGCACCGCAGGCGGGATACGATGAGACGATCTTGATCGTCGATGACGAGCCGACCGTGCGCACGGTGATCACCGAGGTGCTTGGCGGACTTGGCTATGCGGCGATCGAGGTGAGGACGGCGAACGTCAGGGCTGAAGGTGCTGCAATCGGACGTGCGGATTGATCTCCTGATCACCGATGTCGGTTACCCGGCTTGAATGGCCGTCAGATGATCGACGCGGCGCGTCTTGATAGACCGGATCTCAAGGTACTTTGTATTACAGGTTATCCTCTAACCGTAGCGACGCGGGCAGGCGGTCGGGAAACGGACGTGCACATGCTCATGAAGCCTTTTACGTTAGAAACGCTCGCCAGCCGGGTCGAAGGCATTATCGGAAAGAGTTAGCTCGCCTTCAATTTAGGAAACCTAAAGCGGGTCAGACGGCCCCAATGGTTCAGCGGTTAAGATCGGAACGTCTGCGAGCGGCGGCACGTAGAGCGCCGCCCCCGCACCATCGGCCGCCTTCGAGCGAGAGGTCGTCCCTGTAGGCGTCGCGGCTGAAATCCACGGTGTCGAGGTGACGATCCTCGAAATACATTTGTGAGACGACACGCCGTCTTCGCTTCCGCGTCCCCGGACGCTTAGCGCGCGCAATGTTCAGGGGCGTGATCTGCCGTTCGGGAGGAGCGCACGCGCTCGTCACTGAAGGCGCCATCCTGATGGCAAGCCGACATCTTCCTGATCACGTAGAGCATTGTTGGGCTACTCAGCAAGCCTAACCCAACTTCCACACTTTGACGATTTTGCGGCCCCGAAGCCGCAGAATTCCTCGGGTTCTCCGGGGACTAAGCAAAGTGTGGTGCTAAAAGAGACCCCCGAAATCTGAGGATCAACGTGCGAACCGGCTTGACGACCGGCAATTCGGAGTGGTGTCCTCAATTGTTGAACTACCTTAGCAAGGTATTGTTGCGTCAAGGGGTATCGCGGCGTGCCGCCGCTCCCGGCATGCGAACTGGCCCTTCATATCGATGTCAATTTGTGGTGCCTAAATCGGATTCAGGGTAATAGGGGCAAAAGTGCGGGGAAACCTGCATTTTTCTCTTGCTCCGGCTCGAACTCGGTGCGATTCTGTGCGGATGTGCTGCCGTCATCCTCACTTTCCGTTCTGAGCCGCGCGGAGCTTGAAGCTCTGCTGGTTGAGTTGTTTGGCGAAGTCGCTGCCCTGAAACAGACGGTCAGCGAACAGCGCGAGGAGATCGCCTGCCTGAAAGGACTGAAGGGCCGCCCCACTATCAAGCCGAGCGGCATGGACAACGCGACGGAGCCACTGAAGCCAGCGAAAAAGGGGAAGCGGCGGTTCCGTGGCAAGGTGACGCCTCGGGTCAAAGTTGACGACCTGGTGGTGAAGGTCGCGGTCCCGGAGGGCTCGCGTTTCAAGGGCCACGAGCCGTTTCTGGTGCAGGATCTGATGATTTCAGCCAAGGCCACCTGTTACCAGCGCGAACGCTGGATAACGCCCGATGGTCGCACGATCCTAGCCCCGCTGCCGGAGGGGATCGAGGGCCATTTCGGCCCCGAACTGCGCCGCTTCGTGCTGATGCAGTATCATCAGGGTCAATCGACGCTGCCCCGTCTGGCGGCCTTGCTGCGCTCGCTGGGCGTGTCGATCTCGAAGCGGCAGCTGCAACGCCTGCTGACGGACAAACAACAAAGCTTCGTCGCCGAAGCCCGGGATGTTTTGCGCGCCGGGCTGGAGACATCGCCATATGTGTCGGCGGACGACACCGGTGCGCGGCATGCTGGCAAGAACGGGTTTTGCACGCAGATCGGCAATGCCTGGTTCACCTGGTTCGGCACACGCAGGTCGAAAAGCCGGCTAAATTTCCTCGACCTGCTGCGCGCCGGCCATACCGATTACGTGCTTAACGACGCCGCCTACGGCTACATGCGAAAGCATTCATTGTCCGCCCCGCTGATCGCCAGCCTGGTGGCGCAACCGCAGACAGACTTCGCCGATCAGGCCGCCTGGCTGGCGCATCTCGACCGGCTCGGCTTCACCAAGCTGGACGTCACACCTGATCCGGTTCAGGTCGCCACCGAGGGGGCGCTATCTGGTCAAGCAGATCCGGTACTTCTGAGACGTCGCCAACATCATCCGGGGTCAATTCCACCGCGACGACTTCATGCGTATCGGCATCGATGCCGAGGTGCAGCTTGCGCCACCGCCGACGCGACCGGATACCGTGTTTCTGATCGAGCCATTCGCCTTCGCCGTAAATCTTCAGACCTGTGCTATCGACGAGAAGATGCAATGGCTCCGCACGATCGATTTGCTTCGGCAGGATCGTCAGACCGCCGCCGCGACGGCTGAGCGTCGTATGATCCGGGATAGCAATATTAATCCCGAGCAGATCGGCAATCGAACGGAGTAGCCCCTCGGTTTGACGCAGCGGCTGGTGGAACACCAGGCGAAGCGCAAGGCTGGTCTCTATGGCCATCGCCGAATAGACCAGATGGCCGCCTCGCTCTCCGGTCGCCGGTGCGTGCCATGCCGCCACGGCTTCCTCGGTAAACCAAATCGTCAGACTTCCTCGCCGTGCCAGCCCGACATCGTATTCCGGCCAGTTCGTCACACGGTATCTGGCTTTCGGGATCTTATGGCGGCGACTTTCGTTGAATTTGTACGGCATGGGTTCCACAGCTAGGGACGTCGGATCGGACGATCGTCGATCCTACGGGCCGGCCACCAACCTCGCCATCCGTCCAGGTCTTCTAAGGCAGAACGGTCGATTACGCTTTGCGCGTAGAAGTATCCACTCCCACAACCAGGGATATATCCATGCACCAACGCGGTGCTCCATCGGACGAGGAGCAGCATTGATTTGCGGGTGTGATCTTGGGCAAGACAACCCCCTCCGCCGGGGGTGGATATGTCCCAGCTTCCAGCGCGTCGAACAACTCCGGCAGGCGGGCGAAGCGGCCGGCAACTCTATTCAACATGATGTTCGCGAACCCGTATGGTTCGACCTCCTTTTTAACGGCTTCCACCCGCCTTACACTTCTAACGTGGCCAGCCTTGGCGCGCCAATTAAGCACGCCAATATAGCCTGCCCAAAGTTTTTCCGGCCCCGTCAGCTTCGCCCATAGAGCGGCCCCCGTCTCCGTCCGCATCCATCCAAGCCTACCCTGCGCGGTGATCACCGCAAATATTTGGGACTCCGACGGGCTAAGTGGATTCGAATAGATCTCCCAGCGGTGCGGCAATCAGGTAGATGATAGTGGCGAAAGTGGTGACGGAGCGGTAGCCGCGAGCGCGTGCCCTGGCCGCCTGGAACAGGCCATTCAGCCCTTCCAGGCGGGCGTTGCTGTGTGACGAGGTCCAGCGCTGCAGGATCCGTTTGCTGTGTGCCTCGACGGTTCCAATAGCCTTGCGGACCGGATCGAGCAGCGGGTCCGGATCAAGCCGGTCATTGGCATGACGCAGGAAGTTGGTGAGACGCCAGCGCGCGGCCTGAACCGATTGTGCCTGGCGAACCCAGCGCAGCTTTTCCTTGATGCGCCAGGCAATCGCGGTGAACAGATCGGAAGCCTCGAGTTCGGCCAAGGCCGCGACCTGAGCTTCAGTGAGGCGACCGTCGGCCCGCTTGAGGACGGCCCAGCGCAGCGCCTTGGGCAGTTTGTTCTGCCTGGCTTCGGCCCGGCGCACCTCGTCGACCGCCTTGGTGAACAGTTGCACGACATGGAACCAGTCCACGGTGACCGCAGCGTTTTCGAAGCTCTCGCCCACGGCGGCGATGAACGCGCCGCTCATGTCGCAGACCACCTCGGCGATGCGGTCGGCCGAGCCGCCATGTTCGGCCAGGAAAGCGCGGAACTTGACCACCGTTTCTTTGCCGTGTCCCGGGGTCACGAACACCACCGGCTTTTCGCTGCGATCAAGATCGATGAACACGGTCACGTAGGTGTGGCCCCGCTTGGCCGCGGTCTCATCCAGGCCGACGGCAGCGAGCTTGCGGAGGTCGAGGCGCTCGACGGCGCGGCCGACATAGTGCTCGACGATACGCCACAACCTTTTGTCCGTGATCTCGATAATGCGGGCGGCAGCCAACACCGGCATCTCGCGCACCAACATCAGGGCCGCCTGCTCGAACAACAGAGTGAAGCGGCTGCCCTCGCGTGCCCAGGGGGCGGTAATCCGCAGCACGCCGTGCTCGCCGCAGTCGGTGCGCGGGATCTTGGCGGTGATGTAGCAATGGTGTTGGAAAAAGTTCAGATGGCGCCAGGTGAATTCGGCGAAGTCGTGGGCTTTACAGGGCTTGCCGCAGACCGGGCAGGGAAACAGGCTGCCGCGGTCGGCGGCAACCTCCAAGTGTAATTCGTGCGGCTGCTTGCCGGTCTCCAGGCGCTGATTGACCAGTCGCCACGGCGGCGTCACTCCAAGCCCCAAAGCCAATACCGTATTCGCGTCCATACCCCTCACGCTCATCTCGATCTGCGTCAGTATGCCAGCGTGCTCGTGACCCTCCAGGACGCTGCGCGTCGCTGCGCGATGGCCGGTGGCCATCCTGGACCGTCACTGCGCGCGCCGGCGGGGCGTATGGCAGGTCGGGACGAGAGGATGGTCGCTGCCCAGTCGAACCAGAGGATGATACTGCCGCAAGGCGCGCATCAAGTGGGGACGCCAGTCCCGCTAGAAAAGCCCGATATCCATTTCGGACGTCGAGGAGGCAAATATTTGCAGCCGCCGGTAACGCCAGTAATCGACCGGCCCCGGCGAACGATACCCAAGTTTCTGCACCACGTGCGCCATGGTTAGAATGTAGTTCGTGTTATACGTTGGCCCGGGCAGCAAATGCGGCTCACAGGTAGCATATAGTGGATCCTCTCGCAGCTTGGTATTAAGCAGCGTCGCGCCCTCTGCTTCAAGATCGTTGAACAAAGTGTATCCGAACGAAGCACGCGACACGCCGGCTACCGTCAAAGGCTGCGGCGATACGGCAATGGTGTCACCCATACCCATGGCCATGTTTGCCAAATAATAATCTGGGAACGGTGAATGAAATATCGCGCCCTCCCGTCGAACCTTGTTTAGGAAGCTCCGGCTGAAGACGAAGGCTTGCATATTATAGGTAAAATTGCGATGCAGCGTCAGCGAACCCGAAACCGCTCTTTCGGCGTGCGGTCCGCTCAACTGAAATAATTCAGTCCGATTCTTGAAGAAAAAGGCATTCCGAACGTCCGCCACATAGCCCGCGCGCTCCCAAGGCGCGACCATCGGATGAAAGAATTGATACAGGGACGCATATACTACGTCAGGGTTAGAGAACCGTTCCACGATCTCAGCTAATTTAATGAAATAATTCGGAATCAAGCCGTCATCGTCACCGATAAGAGTGACGTAATCGCCCTTCGCGAGATCGATCGCACGATTCCAACTGGACGTGACAGGTAGGAATATCTCGGAACGCTCGCAATGGATGCGTGGATGGTTGAGTGAGGCGATATAGTCCGAAATAGGCTCTTCAGAGGCATTGTCGAAAATCACGCATTCCCAATTTTGTCCAGACTGCCCTGAGATGGAGGCAAGTGCATCGCGAAGCAGCTCAAGTCGGTTGTGGGTAGGAATGACGACAGAGAAGAACAAGTCTTTCGGGCTTGAGGCAACGGGCCGAGGCTCGGCAAAAGACGGTGCTAGATCAAGGGTGTCTCGGGGGAACTCCACGCCGAAATCGATGATTTTTGGCTGCTTCGCCGACAAAAAGTCACCCCAGGTCATACGCTCATGCAATGCCCTCTGCCATTTCGACATGGCCGCGAAGCCACGCGTCTGGTTGTCGGTCACCAGCACATTGGACTGGTCGCCCAGACGAAAGGTATCGCTTTTCGGCCAGTCGGCGACTTCATAGCCGACGCCGTTGGCACCGACGAGAACGGAAGACAAGCCTCGGCGCGCCAGAGCTGTCGGCAATCCGTCCGGACCACTCTCGAACCGATTGGCGGCGGCCTTAGTATTCTCCAGCTTGAAGTCGAGGTCGATTAACAATTGACGCGAAATCATGAAAGCGTTGCTGCGAAGATGCGGGTTCGGGAACGGTCTGAAGTCCCGAAATGGAAAGAGCGCCGCTCCAGATCGCGTCAGCGATCGCCACTGCATATCGAATCCTGCTTCTATCTCATCGGTATTGAAGGGACGCCCGAGTATTGGACGCGCTAGTTCACGCTTGATTTGTCTCCAGATGCTGCCGCGCTTGCCGAGCCAATTCGGCGCTTGTCCGCTCAGTATTTCACGGAACTGCGCAGCGATCTTCGGAGAGTATTGAATGCTTTGGACGGAAGTTAACCAGACTACCTTGTGGAGGAAGAATAGCGACGTGAAAAGGCTCTCGTATGACCCGGTCGCTCCAGTCATGCCGACATCGTGGTGGTCAAGCGGCGCACTGAGGCTCCTCAGCCAGTTGGCGGCTCCAATTTGCGAGAAAGTGTTCAGGAAGCAGACGCGGTCGTGCCGCAGATACGGCGTCACCTTGAGATAGGCTTGGATGTCGAAGCCGTCATCCAAAACATCCACCGCGCGATGCGGAATGCCGTTCAGCATCTCGGTCAACGCAGTCTGAGAGCCAGAGAGCTCATGAAGACCCTTTCGGACGATGATTAGGTCGTGCGGAATTCCCGCGTCATGCTGCCGGTATGATCTGATGAACGGCTCAAAATCGCTCACGGACCCGGCCGCTGATCGCGCCAGATAGACAACGGCGATCGTTTTACCGTCTGTCGTAGTCGTGAGCGGATCAAGAATTGGAAGTGGGAGATCCATGAGTGCCTCTTCTTGTTCGCTGTCCAGTTCGTCATCACGCTGCGTGTACTGTTCTTATTCAGTGGCAGCCGATCGTAACCACGGCGTCAGTGCCAACAGCTATTTCGGGGCGGTGCGCGACGCTGATGCGGCAATATCGAGATTGCGCAGCCGTTCGTTGATTGCCCTCTCGTTATCAATATCGAGATGGGCCGTCCCCTCGTCCAGAAACAGGATTTTCGGCCGACCGTATGACCCCTGTCTCGTCGAGGAATGGGCAACTGGTCGAGAGGGCGCTCGATTTTCCGCTGCCTTAGCTCCTGACCCATCGAAAACCTCATTCAGCGGGGCGCGTTTAATCGATCGGCGACGCGACGTGCGGCACCTTTTATGGGGGGAAGTTCCGGTGACCGACAACCGTTGGGAATTGGCCGTTGTGACATTGGTTGCAATCGCGGTCTTCTTCTCGGTCTGGCGCCTTGTGGCTCGCCTGATCAGCTAGCTCGCATTGATGACCGCGGCAGGTCCACTGCAACGAGAAGTCGAGAGAAAGTACGCCCTGCGGCTTATCGCGGTGCTGGCCTTGGCTGCCGGTCTCGTCGGCTTGGTTATCTGGATAATAGGCGGGCTCTGAACGTCCACTGATTCGAGCAGGCTGCAGGTTGCAAAACCCCACGGCGAGCCGAGGGGCCAGACCCTTCGCGGCCACGCTGATAGCCCACAGTCCGGGTCAGCCTAGAATCTGGAGGGTCATATACCTCAATAACCTCCAGCGTTCGCTTGTTCCGACGCCCGGGAGGACGACCGGCCCGGCCCATACCATATGACCCGACCATGACCATCGTCAGCACACACGCCCCCGAAAGCGCCGCCCCAAGCCCGCCCAGGCGGCCACGATCAAAGTGCCTCGGATCGTCCAGCATACGCCCAAGGGACGGGCGTGGAAACTGCTGCCGGCGGATCCGGAGGGTGAGGCGCGGGCTGCCGTGTTCTTCGCCAGAATGGGTATCACCGTGAAGATCGACAGAGACGAGTAGAGCTTTGGCGCTAGGGTGCCACGTATTGGATTGTTGTCTATGAACAACAGAGCCTTGAGACCGTCCCCAGATCGCCTTGGACCCTTATCAAGTCGTCACCATCATTGCCTGGATAGGCTTCGGCGGAGGGTCCATGGGGATTGGGATGGGGCGGGGCGGCTCCTCAATCGGCACTGGTTCATCCGGATCAGGAACCCCCGGTGGACCGCCGGGAGGAACCGGCGGATCCGACAACGAGTTTATATACAAGGAATTTATATATGGTCCAACTTCCCAGGACAAACTGTTATCCAACACAGCGACTACCACCCATCGTCCCAAGAGGTTGTCGACTTCGTTTCAAGCTTGTAGGTGACCATGCCCCGACTTTACGACTCGCGAGCTAGTCCGCAAGACCCTGTTTGTTCATGGGCAACAACTTTCGCCAATGTGAGAACGCACGTCGCCGCAACCACCGTCAAGCATAATGCCGACCAGTGTGGCAAGGGTTGCCCCTGCGAATCGCCACGAATGACGGTACGGAGCGAGGCTCGAGCGTGCACACCACGCTCTAATGAGAGGTTGGGGCGCAGCCCTGGTGTGCGAGCTGAGGGGGAAAGATGAAACGCGCGCTTTCTTTTGCGGCCTGTATCGTTGCGGCAACGACCATACCGGTGGGTGCCCAGAGCGAGCCCACCGAGAACACCCTCACCGTGCCGACGACAGCCGCGCTGGCAGAGTTGTGCGCCGACACGTCGTCGTCCAATGCCATGATGACAACCGCCGCGCAGAATTTCTGCCGCGGCTATCTGCTCGGCGCCTACCATATTTTGGCCCAGATCAATGCAACCCACGGAAAGCCGGCATTTTGCATTCCCAATCCCTCTCCAACTCGTAACCAGGAGATCGCCGAGTTCGTGGCCTGGGCAAGGCGAACCCTTCCGGGGCCGGCCTTCCGCCGGCTGATGGAGTGTATGAGTTTCTCACTCAGCGCTTTCCCTGCCTGGGCAACCCGTAACTGTGTAGGGAGTTTGCGATTGTGAGACGATTTGTCGCGCTTGCTGCCTGCCTCGCGATACTGGGTGGTTGCGAGAACATGACGGAGCAGCAGAAGGCCGCGGGCATCGGCACCCTTGGCGGGGCCACGGGCGGCGCGATCATCGGCGCCCTTGCCGGCAACGCGGCGCTTGGCACCGCGATCGGTGCCGGCGCGGGGCTGGTTGGCGGGCTGGTGTACAACCATGTCAACGAAAATCAGAAGGCCGACGAGCAAAGCGCCTATCAGCAGGGCTATACCGCCGGCCAGCACGGTTCTGCAGGAGCGCCGCCGCCAGTCTACCGACCTCAGTAAACTCGCCCCCTCGGCGTCCCGCTCTTACCGAGCCCCGGCTCACCGGATAATTTTTCTTGGCTATGTGTCCGGCCGAGGAAAACTATGTGGCCTTCGCCGTCTCTGGTGAGCGATCAATGGCGAAGCAGCAAATCCACTTCGTCGTTGCGGCCCAGCAGCGGTGTTAGCCCCCTTGGGCCATACCGCCGAAAAGTCCGGCTGGATCAGTATCAGCATGTCTCAGACAAAGGAAGGACAGCGTCATCACCACGCGAGTGGTGTTCGGGTGCACGCTCGACGCCATAGCCGGGTGTGGCCAAAGTCGAGCTGCCCGCTGGCGAGGAGGCGTTCACGATCCCTGCCGCGAGTGGCGGTTGCGCTTGGTACGCGCTCACGTCGGTCGAACCCAGGACCGGCCATACGTTCGCGGACGTCAGGACCTTCGTTTCCGGCACGCATGTGTCGGGCGCGGTAAGCGGCCAGGCAGGGAGGGAGCAGATAACTGGCGTCAGGCGGCGGCGTCAGAACCATTTCAAAAAAGCGGGAGTTAGGTCTGCTGACTAGACATCCCACTGCGCTTTAGCGTTCTCGGCAGGCAACCTCCTGAAAGCCTTAGTCATGTGGATCATTGTCGTTTTTATTATGGCTCTCGGCGCTGGCACCATGACCTATCGTGCTGCTACAGAACCGACGGAACCGGCAGCGAAGAGCCAGACAACCCCAGGCATGGGTGGCCGCCACTAGACTTCTCGTGGTCGTTCTCGGTGTCGATGGCGGTCTAAACCCGCGTCTATCTGGCGCCGGATGCCGACCGGGTCGCTTGCCAGCGTTGGCTCTGGCGGGCGGAGGGGCCTCAAACGGGCTGCCGATGCTGAGCTGATGTTGCTGTTCCGCGTCGGGCTGAGCTGCCGCCCTGGGTGGCGCGTAGTAGTTTGCTGCTTTCGAGGGGCAGGCACGGCGCCGATATCAAACTTGACGGTTCCGCATCGACGCCGTGCCCCACACGTGCTGGGCACGCATGCAGGGGCAGTATCCCGGCAATCGCGGCGGTCGTCCATGTGGCGATCGCGGTTTCGACCATACCGACGCGGGATCAGCGCGGCTGTTCCTTTGCGCGGACTGTCGGATGCAGGTGCTGATCTGCAGCTGCTGCGACCGCGGCCAGATTTATTGCGCCGAAGGCTGCGCCCAACGGGTCCGGCGCCGCTCGCAGCAGTGCGCCGGACAGCGCTACCAGAATAGTCCGGCGGGGCGACGCCGCCATGCCGCGCGACAAGGTCGTTACCGGGCCGTATTGCCTCATCCAGGAATGCTCCCGAACGGGTTAGGCATTGCCTCACCAGAATGCTCCCGGCGCGGCGTCACTTTGTCAATCGGCATCCAACGGGTATTGCTTGAGATCTGGCACATGCGGGCGGCGGCATGATGGGTCCTGCGCGAGCAATTCGTCAGCCTTACCCGCGCTTGGGGAGGGGCGTTGCCATCACCTCCCGTTGTAGTGGCGTTCGGAAGTCGCGGCTGAATGCGGTGTGATCAGGCTTGCCTTACGGAAGCAAACGACCCGGCGCCAACCGGTGCCGGGTCGCATCACCGGGCGCGGTCATTGGCGTCCCCGCCTGTGCCGCGAGGCAATCGTAAACTTGTCATCAGCGGGCCTCAAATATCCCGGGGGTTCGGGGGCAGCGCCCTCGCCTCCGGCCGATCAAAGCGCGTGCTGGGAGCGTCACCCACACCAACCGGCTTAACTGTTAACCAAGACGAGCGCCTGTCGTTTACGACCATAATGGGAATGACTGTTCAGCGTTACGGAACGGATTGAAGCGGGGACTGTGCAGCGTGATAGCCCGGAGCACTGCCGCCGAACACCAGTTGATGTGCATTTTCCCGCCGCCACACTTTGACACGGCGCTGTAGCGTTCGCAGCAGTTTGTCCGGGTAGATATCTGGCTGCTCCCGCTGAAGCCGCTCGAGCAGTTCTCGCGACGTCCGCCATGGCTCGACCTCGAACCACTCACGTATTTGCGCCGTCACCGACAGGAACGGATCAGGGCAAGTCCGCAAATATTTGCGGCCCTTTTCTTTCGGCTTACTCGTCGGACGTACCTCACCCTCGTGCCAAGACGTTCGAAGGCCTTCCAGGAACTGCTCTAGCGTTGGCGCACTCACCGACACCATTTCGCCAGTTACCGGCCGATCTGCAATCTCGACGAGCTGCTTCTGGGCAAGGCGGATCTCACTCAACAGCCGCACCGGATCCAGAGTCGCCTGTAGAGCACTGAGGCGAGCTCGTACCGTCTCGCTCGTACGCGGATCGGCCAGCAGCCGCTGATACGGCGTCGCTGGTGGGTAGTAGCGCTTCGTGACCCTCGCTCCATCACGTTTCTTACTGGCCAGCTTAAAAGACGGCTGAAAGAAATTCACAAATAAACGAACCGACATATACAGTCGACCCAACGCCGCTGCCGCCTCCAGGCCCACGTAGCGTCGGTAGCCCACAATGCGGCGCACAACTGCGCCGTTCTTCTGCTCCACCCATGCTTGATCGTTCTTGCGATACGGCCTACAGCGTGTGAACTCCACACCGGCGTCCTTGCAATAGGACTGTACGGTCTCATTCATGAACACGCTATCGTTGTCAGTATCAAACCCTAGCAGAGGAAACGGCATCCGCTTGCGGACCTCGCTCAACACCGCAATCAATACCGTCTGCTCCCGGACCAATAACGGTGCACACTCCGTCCAGCCGCTCGCAATGTCGGTCAATGTCAGCGTCTGCACGAAACTGCCTTCTGCCGTCGGCCCGCTATGCGCGACCAGGTCGGCCTCCATGAACCCAGGTGCCGGATCATCCCAGCCATCAAATGTTCGAACCGGCACGCTGCGCCGGACCCCGGTCGAGGATGCCGATCGTCGACGCCCTCCTCCTGTTGCTTGCTCCTTAACCTTGCACAACGATCGGTCGATGGTCGCCGCGCTCATTGCCAGCAGACCGCTTCCCACCTCCGGCGCGAGTTTGAGATGACCGTGCCGCTCCATTAACTCAACGAGGATAGGTATCAACGGTCGCAACCGCTTGCCGCATACCCGGTCCGACGCCTCCCAAACCAAGATCAGCGCCTCGCGCACGGCGTCGTCATAAACCCTACGTCTCCGACGAGGGCCGGAGGGCTCACTGCCAATCCGAAGCAGACGCATCGCATGCTTGCGATGCAGACCGCTCACCGCTGTGAACTCGTCCAAAATGCGGCTGCGATCTTTGCGAGCGGACCGGGCGTACCGCTCCGCCACCACCGCCACCAACTCATCCCGTGTCGCCATGCTGATCCGCCTCATGCTCGCCCCCGCCGAACCCCGGCGGGGAGCAAATTACGTGAGGCAACAGACCGACACTGGGGAGCATTTCAGGTGAGGCAATGCGCGGGCGCGCGACAAAAAAGTGACGCATCACGGTTCACTCCCACCGCGACCCGATGATCTGCTGGCGCCTGGCTCGCCGATGAGCGCGAGCGACGCAGCTGTTCCGGAGGATCGGCCCCGGCGAACGATCACGCACTGTCATTGGTGTGGTCGTCGGTGCCCGCAACTCGTCCGCCAGGGGTTCCTGCGCCGCCGCGGTCGTCGCCAAGACCGGCTGTAGCGCGACCCAACCGGATGGGACCCCGACATGGTGACGCCGCCTGACATCGAGGCACAGATCCTGCGCTTCTATCACGCCGAGAAATGGACGATCGGCACCATCGCGCGCCAGCTGCACATCCACCACAGCGTGGCGCGGCGAGTGCTGGCGCAAGCCGGGTTGCCGCGGGTCGGGCCGCCGCCGCGATCCGTCGAAGATCGACGCGTATTTGCCGTTCATCCGCCAGACGCTGGAGAGCTTCCCGACGCTGACCGCCAGCCGGCTGTATGTCATGGCGTATGGACGCGGCTATCGCGGCAGCCCTGATCACTTTCGTCATCTGATCGCCTGTCAGCGGCCGCGTCCCAAAGCCGAGGCGTATCTACGTCTGCGCACGCTTCCCGGGGAAGAGGGACAAGTTGACTGGGGACTATGCCGGGCCCGGCATAGTCCCCACTATGCCGAGTCCGGGACTATGCCGAGCATCGTGGACACGGCGGCGTTTTCTGCCCAACTGACAATACTTGGGTCGGCATAGTTTTTTGCTCCTTCCAGCTTCGGAAGGAGAGCGAGAATGCAACCGAACGACGACAGATTGTGGACCTTGGCGCGAGACCCCGAGGGACCACTGGTGGGATACCTTGATACTTTTGCGAGATGGCTTAACGAACAAGGCTTCGAACGTCACTGGCTGGGTCGCCAAGTTCGGGCTGCAGCCCAGTTCAGTCACTGGCTCCAGTCTGAGCACATCGCTGCAGAAGCCCTGACTGACGAACATCCGCGGCGTTTTCTGAAGGAGCCCGTACACCAGGGATGGGTTCGGCAGGGTGCGGCTGCCACGCTGCGACGGTTGATCGATTTGCTTCGTCGGTTGGGTGTTTGCGGCGTGCCGAGCGCTATCAGCGAGCCGACGCCGATCGAACAGATAGTTGCGGCATATGCCAGTTACTTACGGAAGGAACAGGGGCTGTCCACCAGGACGTTGGCCCAATATTGTCCGTTTGCTGAAAGTTTTCTGTCTGAGCGATTTGGAATCGGGCCCGTTAATCTCGCTACTCTTCGCGGCCTGGACGCCATAAAGTTTGTCCAACAACAGGCAGCCCGCCTTAGTCCGGCCCGGGCCAAGGCCGCGACAATAGCGTTGCGTTCCTTTCTCCGCTACGTCCGCTTTTGCGGAGAGACCCGGTTTGATCTAGCCGCTGCGGTTCCGACCGTACCCAATTGGTCGATGACCGCCATACCGAGGGCGATCGCCCCGGAGCATCTTCGGGCGGTCATTGCAAAGTGCCCGCATGATACGCCGATTGGACGGCGCGACTATGCGATCCTGCTGCTGCTGGCCCGCCTCGGCCTGCGATCCTGCGAAATCGTCGCGCTGACCTTGGACAGCATCGACTGGGAGGCCGGTTCCATTGCGGTGGTCGGCAAGGGGGACCAAGCCGCGGTCTTACCGTTGCCAACCGACGTCGGCGAAGCGATTGCTCAATATTTGCAATGGGGACGTCCGGTCAGCAACTGCCGGGCATTGTTCCTACGCGTCTGCGCGCCGATCCGCGAACTTGGCGCACCACAAACCATTGCTACGATCGTTGGCACGGCGATCTCCAGAGCCGGGGTCGAAACAAGATCCCGAGGAGCCCATCAATTCCGACACGCGCTCGCAGCCGACCTGCTGCGGCAGGGCGCGACCTTGGCCGAGATCGGAAGCCTTCTCCGACATCGACATCCGAAGACGACCAGCATTTACGCGAAGGTTGACTTCACGGCACTCCGACCATTGGGCCTGCCCTGGCCGGGAGATGCGGCATGAGTGACATGCGAGACGCGCTTCGCGACTACCTGGCCATGCGGCGTGGCTTGGGGTTCAAGCTTCATAGCGAAGGCACGCGCCTGTTGTCGTTCATCGATTTCCTGGAGCAAGCCAAGGCCGATTACATCTCGATCGATAAAGCGCTGGCCTGGGCACAGATGCCGACCTCCGTTCAACCAGCACAGTGGGCGCAGCGGTTAAGCTTTGTACGCGGCTTTGCCCGTTATTGCGCAGCGATTGACGCACGAACCGAGATTCCGCCGGTCGGGCTCCTGCCTTTCCATTATCAACGGCCAACTCCTTACCTCTTCTCGGACGAGGACATCCGGGCCCTGTTACTCGCCGCCTTGGAACTGCGGGCAAAAGACGGCTTAAGAAATCATACCTACCATTGCCTGCTCGGATTGCTCGCCGTCTCCGGCTTGCGGATTGCCGAAGCGCTCGGTCTGACCATGGACGACGTTGATTTAGACGACGCCATCCTGATCATTCGCTCGTCGAAATTCGGCAAGTCCCGACTGGTTCCACTGCACGCCACTACCGTGAAAGTGCTCGCCGATTACCGGGAACGCCGGGCCCGCTTCCTGGCTGAACGGCGGATCCCCCACTGGTTCGTCAATCGGCGGGGTGCGCGCCTCGGCTACGACGCCGTCGATGGGGTCTTTCAACGATTGGCCAAGACGATTGGTTTGGTTAGGCAGAACGAACGGCGTAGACCGCGCCTGCACGATTTACGCCACCGCTTCGCCGTGACCACGGTTCTGCAATGGTATCACGATGGCCAGGACGTGGAACGACGGCTGCCGGTCCTCTCGGCCTACCTTGGCCATGTCGAAGTCAGCGATACCTATTGGTATCTGTCCGCCTCCCCACCATTGCTGGCGGCGGCCAGAGACCGGCTGGAACAGCACTGGGAGGCGGTGCCATGAAGCCTGCCGCCAACTTCGCCACATTGCTGACCCGCTTTTTTACCCAACGGCTAACCCAGCAGCGGAACGCCAGCCCACACACGATTATATCGTACCGGGATACTTTCCACCTCCTGCTGCTGTTCGCCAAGACCAAGCTCGCAAAAGACCCGTCGCAGCTCACCATGGAAGAAATCGATGCCCCTTTGATCAGCGCCTTCTTGGACGACCTGCAGGACAGGCGGGGCATCGGAGCTCGCAGTCGGAATCTTCGGCTCACGGCTATTCGCTCGTTCTACCGCTATGCCTCATTCGAAATGCCGGCCCAGTCCGAACCGATTTCAGCGGGTACTAGCCATCCCCAGCAAGCGTTGTGTTCACGAGCAGATCCATTATCTGACACGGTCAGAAGTTGATGCTCTGCTGGCTGCGCCAGATCGTGATACTTGGTCTGGCCGTCGTGACCACGCCTGGTTGCTGCTCATGGTCCAGACCGGGCTGCGCTTGTCCGAAATGACCGGCCTGAGCCATCGCGACGTTCAAGTCAGGCCCAGCGCTCATGTCCACGTAGTCGGCAAAGGACGAAAGGAGCGCTGTACGCCGCTGACGAAACAAACAGCAGCGGTATTGCAAGCCTGGTTAAGCGAACCGGTCCGCGGCGATGGCCGAGTTGTGTTCCCCAATCGTCAAGGGGGACGACTGAGCAATGATGGGGTCCAGTACCTGCTGGCACAACATGTCGCTTCCGCCCGCGAACATTGCCCGTCACTGAAGGATAAGACGGTATCGCCTCACGTCCTGAGGCACACCGCGGCCATGGAGTTATTACAGTCCGGCGTCGATACCACCGTTATCGCCCTTTGGCTCGGCCACGAATCAGTGGAGACCACCCACGTCTATCTGGAAGCGGATCTCGCCATGAAAGAGAAAATTCTTACCAAAACCATAGCCCATGACGGGCTTCCCGGCGTCTACAAGCCGCCCGATCCGTTGCTCGCCTTCCTCAAGTCGCTTTAGCTCGCCGGATGAAAACTATGCCGAGTATTTCGGCGAACGCAGGTCTGCCACTCAGCCGAAAACCAAACTCGCAGTCAGCGCTCGGCATAGTCCCGGAGTCGGCATAGTGGGGACTATGCCGGGCCCGGCATAGTCCCCAGTCAACTTGTCCCTCTTCCCCGGGAAGCGAGCGCAGACGTAGATACGCCTCGGCTTTGGGACGCGGTCGGTGACAGGCGATCAGATGGCGGAAGTGATCGGCGCTGCCACGGTAGCCGCGTTCGTAAGCCATGACATACAGCCGGCTGGCGGTCAGCGTCGGGAAGCTCTCCAGCGTCTGGCGGATGAACGACAAATACGCGTCGATCTTCGAGGGTCGCGACGGCGGCCCGACCCGCGGCAACCCGGCCTGCGCCAGCACTCGCCGCACCACGCTATGATGGATGTGCAGCTGACGCGCGATGGTGCCAATCGTCCACTTCTCAGCGTGGTAGTAGCGCAGGATCTGTGCCTCGATGTCAGGCGGCGTCACCATGGTCGGGTCCCATCCGGTCGGGTCGCGCTACAGCCGGTCTTGGCGACGACCGCGGCGGCGCATGAACCCCTGGCGGACGAGTTGCGGGCACCGACGACCACACCAATGACAGTGCGTGATCGTTCGCCGGGGCCGATCCTCCGGAACAGCTGCGTCGCTCGCGCTCATCGGCGAGCCAGGCGCCAGAAGATCATCGGGTCGCGGTGGGGGTGAACCGTGATGCGTCACTTTTTTGTCGCGCGCCCGCGCATTGCCTCACCTGAAATGCTCCCCAGTGTCGGTCTGTTGCCTCACGTAATTTGCTCCCCGCCGGGGTTCGGCGGGGGCGAGCATGAGGCGGATCAGCATGGCGACACGGGATGAGTTGGTGGCGGTGGTGGCGGAGCGGTACGCCCGGTCCGCTCGCAAAGATCGCAGCCGCATTTTGGACGAGTTCACAGCGGTGAGCGGTCTGCATCGCAAGCATGCGATGCGTCTGCTTCGGATTCGCAGTGAGCCCTCCGGCCCTCGTCGGAGACGTAGGGTTTATGACGACGCCGTGCGCGAGGCGCTGATCTTGGTTTGGGAGGCGTCGGACCGGGTATGCGGCAAGCGGTTGCGACCGTTGATACCTATCCTCGTTAAGTCAATGGAGCGGCACGGTCATCTCAAACTCGCGCCGGAGGTGGGAAGCGGTCTGCTGGCAATGAGCGCGGCGACCATCGACCGATCGTTGTGCAAGGTTAAGGAGCAAGCAACAGGAGGAGGGCGTCGACGATCGGCATCCTCGACCGGGGTCCGGCGCAGCGTGCCGGTTCGAACATTTGATGGCTGGGATGATCCGGCACCTGGGTTCATGGAGGCCGACCTGGTCGCGCATAGCGGGCCGACGGCAGAAGGCAGTTTCGTGCAGACGCTGACATTGACCGACATTGCGAGCGGCTGGACGGAGTGTGCACCGTTATTGGTCCGGGAGCAGACGGTATTGATTGCGGTGTTGAGCGAGGTCCGCAAGCGGATGCCGTTTCCTCTGCTCGGGTTTGATACTGACAACGATAGCGTGTTCATGAATGAGACCGTACAGTCCTATTGCAAGGACGCCGGTGTGGAGTTCACACGCTGTAGGCCGTATCGCAAGAACGATCAAGCATGGGTGGAGCAGAAGAACGGCGCAGTTGTGCGCCGCATTGTGGGCTACCGACGCTACGTGGGCCTGGAGGCGGCAGCGGCGTTGGGTCGACTGTATATGTCGGTTCGTTTATTTGTGAATTTCTTTCAGCCGTCTTTTAAGCTGGCCAGTAAGAAACGTGATGGAGCGAGGGTCACGAAGCGCTACTACCCACCAGCGACGCCGTATCAGCGGCTGCTGGCCGATCCGCGTACGAGCGAGACGGTACGAGCTCGCCTCAGTGCTCTACAGGCGACTCTGGATCCGGTGCGGCTGTTGAGTGAGATCCGCCTTGCCCAGAAGCAGCTCGTCGAGATTGCAGATCGGCCGGTAACTGGCGAAATGGTGTCGGTGAGTGCGCCAACGCTAGAGCAGTTCCTGGAAGGCCTTCGAACGTCTTGGCACGAGGGTGAGGTACGTCCGACGAGTAAGCCGAAAGAAAAGGGCCGCAAATATTTGCGGACTTGCCCTGATCCGTTCCTGTCGGTGACGGCGCAAATACGTGAGTGGTTCGAGGTCGAGCCATGGCGGACGTCGCGAGAACTGCTCGAGCGGCTTCAGCGGGAGCAGCCAGATATCTACCCGGACAAACTGCTGCGAACGCTACAGCGCCGTGTCAAAGTGTGGCGGCGGGAAAATGCACATCAACTGGTGTTCGGCGGCAGTGCTCCGGGCTATCACGCTGCACAGTCCCCGCTTCAATCCGTTCCGTAACGCTGAACAGTCATTCCCATTATGGTCGTAAACGACAGGCGCTCGTCTTGGTTAACAGTTAAGCCGGTTGGTGTGGGTGACGCTCCCAGCACGCGCTTTGATCGGCCGGAGGCGAGGGCGCTGCCCCCGAACCCCCGGGATATTTGAGGCCCGCTGATGACAAGTTTACGATTGCCTCGCGGCACAGGCGGGGACGCCAATGACCGCGCCCGGTGATGCGACCCGGCACCGGTTGGCGCCGGGTCGTTTGCTTCCGTAAGGCAAGCCTGATCACACCGCATTCAGCCGCGACTTCCGAACGCCACTACAACGGGAGGTGATGGCAACGCCCCTCCCCAAGCGCGGGTAAGGCTGACAAATCGCTCGCGCAGGACCCATCATGCCGCCGCCCGCATGTGCCAGATCTCAAGCAATACCCGTTGGATGCCGATTGACAAAGTGACGCCGCGCCGGGAGCATTCTGGTGAGGCAATGCCTAACCCGTTCGGGAGCATTCCTGGATGAGGCAATACGGCCCGGTAACGACCTTGTCGCGCGGCATGGCGGCGTCGCCCCGCCGGACTATTCTGGTAGCGCTGTCCGGCGCACTGCTGCGAGCGGCGCCGGACCCGTTGGGCGCAGCCTTCGGCGCAATAAATCTGGCCGCGGTCGCAGCAGCTGCAGATCAGCACCTGCATCCGACAGTCCGCGCAAAGGAACAGCCGCGCTGATCCCGCGTCGGTATGGTCGAAACCGCGATCGCCACATGGACGACCGCCGCGATTGCCGGGATACTGCCCCTGCATGCGTGCCCAGCACGTGTGGGGCACGGCGTCGATGCGGAACCGTCAAGTTTGATATCGGCGCCGTGCCTGCCCCTCGAAAGCAGCAAACTACTACGCGCCACCCAGGGCGGCAGCTCAGCCCGACGCGGAACAGCAACATCAGCTCAGCATCGGCAGCCCGTTTGAGGCCCCTCCGCCCGCCAGAGCCAACGCTGGCAAGCGACCCGGTCGGCATCCGGCGCCAGATAGACGCGGGTTTAGACCGCCATCGACACCAGGGCACCCTGCGCGGCACGACTACGAGTATGAGCGGAATGGGACCGCCAATCTGTTCATGATGTTCGCCCCCCTGGAAGGCCGGCGGCATGTCGAGGTCACCGGTCGCCACACCGCCGTAGACTACGCCCACGTCCTCAAGGATTTGTCTGATACGCATTTTCCGAAGGCGAAGAAGATCACCCTCGTGCAAGACAATCTCAGTACCCACAAGCCAGCTTCACTCTATGAAGCCTTTCCGGCCGCCGAGGCACGTCGGCTGGTTGAGCGGTTCGAGTGGCACTACACGCCAAAACACGGCAGTTGGCTGGACATGGCTTTAATCCGAACTCAGCGTTCTGTCGGGTCAATGTCTCGATCGGTGTATCCCCGACAAGCTGACCCTGGCCGAGGAAGTCGCCGCTTGGGAAAACATGTCAAAGCCGATTGGCACTTCACCACCGCCGATGCCCGCGTAAAACTGAAGAGGTTGTATCCCGCAATATGAGCGACTCGGGGCACTAGGACAGGTGTGACCGAATGGTAGTGATTCGACCAGAGGAAGAGCGAACCCATTTATCGTCGATGCATCTTGCTGGCATCATTGCGACCGGCACCTTGCCAACGGCATCCGAACCGGAGACGTTTCCGCCGCCGATCGCACCTATCTTGCACAGCTTGTGGCGGCCAAGGCCGGTGTTTCGCAAGCCGATGCCGAGACGTGGATGATACGATCGCCAACGCCAAAGAAGCTTAATGCCAGACAGGCGGCAGACGCCGCTCGTGATCGGCTATTCCATTAGCCGGTCGACGGAGGCTCGCATTGCCGTCGCCGCGTTGAAGTCTGCCGTGAGGGGCCGCCAGCCACCCAAGGGCTGCATCCACCATTCCGATCGCGGATCCTAGCTTGGGCTCAAATGTTTGTCGCAACACCTGAAGAAGGAGCTGCGATGACGAGACGTAGGGGCGTCGGATCGGTCAGGGCGCGCGCCATTGGTCTCGCCAGGTCGCCCACCGGTAGCAGGGCGCGATGAACGGCGACGGTTCTGGGCGGCGATTGCGGCAGGCAAGGCGAGTGAGGATGCAGCGGTCGAAGCTGGTGTATCGCAGCCGGTAGGAACACGATGGTTCAGAAAGGCAGGCGGTATGCCACCATCGATCTCGCGGGAGCTGCGGCGCAACGCTGCGACCCGAAGTGGCGAGCTGGCATATCGCGCAACAACGGCGCAGTGGCATGCCTCTAAGGCACTCGACCGCCCGGGCGACCGCCGACCTCATGAACGCCAACTGTCGCGTCCGGTCCGACCAGCTCCAATATGACCCGCCACTTCATCCCAAACTCCCGGCTACAACGACCGGGCGGCCCATAGCACCATCACCTCCTGGACGGTCTCTAAGGCACTCGACCGCCGCGCAAGGTGACGCGCCTTCTGGGCGATCTGGAGACATACGTGTCGGGACAACCCGCTATATTCATCGACTACGCGACAGCGCGCTGATGCGAAGCCATCGTCGAGCGCTGGGGGCCCGCCGGCCATTTCGGCGAGCGGCCTGACTACCCCCACCTTCTGGACGGTCTCGTCTGTCAAATCTGGGTGGCCGAACAGCGGCGCTGCGCTCGGAGCACTCGCCCGCTCAGCCGAGCTTTCATCTTCTTGACTTGGCTAATCTTGATAATGAGTGGCACAAGATTATTGAGGGAATACAATGGAGGTTAAGGCCGTGAGGACACTTAAAAAACTTGCGAAGGGTTCCAGCCTAAGCCTGTTTGCAGTCGCTCAACGGTTTGGTCTTTTTATCGCACCACGCCATTATTACGTTCCACTTGCAGCTTGGAGCGACCTTAAAAAGAGCCAAGATGACTGGAACAGGCCGCTTGATCTATCCTCGATCTATATAGACCTCGACGATGAGATCGCCACGCTGAACGCTTGGACCAAGGGGCGCCAGGTGGAGGTCGCGGGTAACCCGGTTTACAAGGCCGCCGCCGCCGCCCAGGCCGGACCGGGATACGGCTATATCGAAGCTCAAATGCTCCACTGCGCGGTTAGAGCCATCGCGCCGCCCCGGATCATCGAGGTCGGTTCAGGCGTGTCCACCCAATGCATGCTAGCCGCAGCCTCATCCAACCAGCGGGACGGCCGATCGGGCAGCCTGATCACCTGCGTGGAGCCTTACCCATCGGCTGCATTGCAAGGCTCTCCCGTTACCTTGATCCGCCGGCCAGTGGAGCAGGTTGAATTGGCGGTGTTCGACGACTTGAAGGCTGGTGACCTCCTGTTCATCGACTCTTCACACGCCGTTCGCCCTTGCGGCGACGTTGTGCGGCTCTATCTTGAGGTGCTACCTAGGTTGGCCCCTGGTGTCCATGTTCATATCCACGACATCTATCTGCCTTACGCCTTCCAGCGTGACCTGAAGACCTACATGCAATGGATGGAAACGGCGATGCTCATGGCCGTTCTCTCGCACAGCCCCCGATATAAGGTGGCGCTCAGCCTCAGCCACCTGCACTATACTGCGCCCGAGGCGCTGCGCAGAGCGCTGCCCGAATATGAACCGGAACCCAATAACGGCGGGCTGAGTGTTGCAGGTCGATCCGACGAAGGCCGAAAACACTTTCCTGCTTCGACTTACCTTACAGTGCTGTAAACCCTCCGCGGGCTGTTTCACTCAGTGGCCGGCGGGAGTGTCGCAAGTGCGAGACCGACTTCCTAACTAGCTTAGCTAGGGGTGAAGCAACCGCGCCACCACTTGTGTCGCCGATACCAGCGCCTTGATGTGTTATCCAATCGAACGGCGGCCCGGGCGTGCCGGGCGGAGAATACTCCCCGATAGAAATGTCACCCGGCGCGCAAAGTAGAGATGACACCCTTGGGCAGCGGACATAGCTTTGCGAAACGGCATCACAGCCAAACGCGGGGTGCGGGTGAGGGGGTCGAGGGCCGCAGCTGGCTGGCCGGTGCGCGCAGCGCAGCCCTTGAGGCCCTCACCCGTACCCGCATCATGAAGCAGCCGTGCGTCCGTCGATCGCGGGAGAGATGCGCGGTGTCGTTATAACTATTGATGAAGCTTTCGATGTGAGTCGGCGACGCAGCCAGTCAGCTATCGGCGGCCTGGAGGTAGACCTCGCGCTCGATCCGGTCCGACCAGATCGCGAGGAAATCGAGCGCGCGGTAGAGTTGATCGACGGCGAGTCTGTCAGCCACGACGAGAGCCGAAGTGCCCGGACGATCCCCTCACTGCCCAGACGGCATGCGCGCCCTGCGGCACTCTTGAGCTACTCCCATTTTGCCCCGAACGAGCCCCCCAAACGTCCGATCCCGTAGAAGCCACGACTGCGATTCGACCACCGGAATGAACGTCCCAGCCCCCGCGGACGCCGGCCGATACGACCCATTTCACCGCATTGGTATTAACCCCTCTTTGCCAGAGCGGTTTCGGGACAGGTCGAGCTAGGATGGCGTCCGACCAAACGGCAGCGTGGCATTGGCAAGTGGTCAGGTCAGATGAGGAACTTAGACCTGTTTCTCGAACGGCGGATAGCATGACCGGCAAAGACTTTGGACGCGCCTCCTGCGGCGCACATCGCCACGTCCCGGCCGCCTGGGAGATCTTGCCGAACCGGCTAGACCATCCCTCGACGCAGTCCGCAGTCAGCGTGGTGCAAATTACGCCCGGTGAGCAGGTGGACACGACCTATCCAGGAGCAGTTGCACTAAAGCCCGTCAGGACGGCGATATGTTGAGACCGGGGTGATCAACATGGGCGTATTGACAAAGGGGTTTGACGAAGCGGCAGGATTTGAAGAGTACGCGCGCCCCGTCGATTGGCGGCGCGCAATCTGGACCCGCCGCCGCCTGATTATTGTGCTTTTTCTTGTTTTTCTGCTGACCAGCTTGGTCGTGGCGAACCTCGTGACCCCAACCTATAAAGCGCAAGCCATCCTCGAGGTCCTCCCCGAGAGGCAGCCGAACGCCCCGGCAAACCCAGTGACCTCGGCCGCCGCGGACGCCGTGGTCGTCAATACAGAAGCTCAAAAAGTCGGTGCGGAGCCGGTTGTTCGCATCGTCTTCAAGGCCTGGGAATCTGGAACCTTTGGTCCAGTTTCCGGCCAAAAAGGCGAAATCAGAAAGATCATAGTCTGGGCCGAAGACCATCTCAGTGAGCAGATCCGCCGTGTGTGCGCCGCCACAGAAATTGGCGCCCAATACTGCCCTGACCAAAACGCGATGAACACGGAGGAGGAAAGGTTCTCTCTCTTTCAGCGTCACGTGACGGTTGCCGCTGAGCGCGAAACGCGACTGATCAAGGTCACCTTCACCGCGCCTGACCCCGACGTCGCGGCCAAGGTGGCGAACGCCATCGTCTCCGAATACCTTAACCGGCACGCCGATCAGATCGAGATGCGCAGCAGCCGCTACGTCAATTGGCTGCAAGGTCGGATCAATACGCTAGGGATACAGGCTGCCAAATCCGACGAAGCCGTCGCGCGCTACCGTGCTCAAACCGGCCTGATCGAAATGGCCAAGGACGCTGCCTCCGCACGGCGTTCGCCGGCGGTAGAGGAACTCGAGCACGCGCTGCAAAACGCATCCTCCGCGGATGCTGCCACGATATCGGCGCGCGTGAGACTGAATACGTTGCGCGAAGTCCGCCGTGACCCGAGCAAGATCAAGACCGCGAGTGAACTTGTCGGTTCGAAGCTTATCAACGACCTAACTGTTCAACTGTCGGTCGAACAGGCAAAGGTGGCAAGTGCTTTGGCAACCTACGCTAGTGATAGCGCTTTGACATCGAGAGCGAAGGCGCAAATCGTCGCCATCCAGGGGCAGATCAACCAGGAAGTCGGTAAATTGCTTGACGCCGCTGAGCGGGATGACTTGAACGCCTCCGACGTGATGAAATACTTCAGCGAGCGCGTAGAAGGGCTCAAGGCCAAGATCGCCGAGGAACAGGTCGAGCGTGTAAATCTGCTTGGTTTGGAAAGACAGGCAAATGCCGATTCCGATCTCTACGCAGCCTATCTTCGCCAGGCGCGTGAAGCGATCGAGGCGGTTAGTTGGCAAAACGTCGCGGCCAGCGTTACAGCCGACGCAACGCCGCCTGTGGAACCCACGTTCCCTCACAGCCGGCTATTTCTGCCGTTGGCTATTCTGGGCAGCGCGCTTGCCGCGATGGTCATCGGCGCACTCCAGGCGATTCAGCATCAGCGCCGCGTATTCAGCGACCCGATGGACTTCGGTGGCCTAACAGGGGTTCGAGTCGTCGGCACGGTCCCAAAACTCCGCAGGACCACCAGAGGGTATCGGCCCGACACCTTCCAGGCGTCCATTGAAGGCGTGGCACTCCGCCTCTCGCGCTCAACCGATGAAAATTTGGCGGCGGACTTCACGCCGTCAGCAATAGGCTTGCTCGAGCCATCCACACCTTGGGGTCGGGGCAAGCCTATGACGATCGCGATTACATCTGCCGTCTCCAGCGAAGGAAAGTCCGTGCTCGCAACGGCCCTCGCCACGCAGTTCCTAAAGGACGGAGCTCGCACCCTGATTATCGACGCCGACCTTCGGCGGCCCGGCGTCGGTAGGGCTGTGAAAGCAGCGCATGGCTGTCCCGTGACGTCAGTTACGTGCATGCCGGATGGTTCGAAATGGAACGGCTTCGGGAAACACGGCCTGCACGTCCTCACCTTGGCGAACATGGGGGACAGATCAAGCGTCATTCTCGCTGCTTTGCCGCGGCTGATCTCGAACCTCAAACCATACTACGACGTCATATTGATAGACACGCCGCCGCTGCTGGTTTTTGGCGACGCATTGGCCGCCATATCGGTCGCGGGTCAGACGATTTTGGCGGTCAGGTGGGGCTCCACGGACCGCCAAGCCGTTGAAATGGCCCTCGGCGAACTCAGCGAGATTGAACGTGCGCGCACCCGGATCGTGCTCACCAAGGTCGAGAATGGGGCGCTCGATAGTCGCTATAGTGGGGGTTACTCGGCCGTGGGAGGCGCATTGAGCCGGTTGGGATTCCGCAAGGCAGAAGGCATAGCATTATAGCGGTACAACCGGATTGCCGAGCAACAGGTGTTGGCACGCGAATCCTCGATGCGATCCAGAGGAACAAGCAATGCGTAGGCTGCGGCAGGGCAGGCGGCTCAAACGTCGCTCTCTATTAATCGTCGTTCCCTGCCTCAACCTATTCTCGATTAGCCCTCCAATAAGCGCCGCATCAGCCTCCGATACCGATCATTCTGCAGACTCCATCCCGCCTGCGGACCGAACTGCGCCACCGTCAAAGGGCCTATCGTCGCGACCAACCGACCAATGCTCACTTTACGTAAGCCCATCAGGCAGCGACCTCAATCCGGGCAGCGTGATCGAACCGTTCCTACATGCCGAAAGGGCCAAGGAGGCAGTAAGCAGATTGATCGATAACGGCATGCGATGCGACATAACAATACGATTTCGTAGCGGAATCTACTACCTGGGATCGACCCTAAAAATGGGTCCGGCAAACTCGGGGCAAAATGGCTTCCGGGTCGTATATGAGAGTTATCCGGGTGAGCACGCTACCCTTAGCGGTGGAAAACCGATCTCGGGCTGGAGCCTATACGACGAAGCTCGCAATATTTATCGCGCTAACGTAGGCACCGGTTGGATCTTTCGCCAAGTCTATGTCAACGGACGCCGAGCCACGCGCGCTCGCGGAGACCTAGAGTTCGACGGGATTCACCAGGAGCCAAAGAGGTTTTGGCGTAACGAATACGTCGCTAAAGGCTTGGAAAAATCTGGCGGACGTCGAGATCGTCTTCCTAGGAAAGTGGATGATGAACCGTTGCAAGATTTCCTCGATTGCCGGCGGTCTTATTAAACTTGTCGATCCCTGCTGGAGGAACTCTCTATGGTCCTCCAAGTGGGACGCCGGCGCGAAGTCTCCCTCCTGGATCGAAAACGCTTACGAGCTTTTGGAGATCCCCGGCGAATGGTATCTCGATCGGCGCTCCGGCTATCTGTACTACATGCCGCGAAACGGCGAAGACATGCGGACAGCCGAAGTGATCTCACCCTGCGTGCAGGACATGATCGTCGGCCACTCAGCGCACGACATCCTGTTTAAGGACATTACGTTCGCCCATTCAAACTGGACCGGCCCGGATCAAGGAACCGACGGATATGTTGGTCTTCAGGCGGGCTATCACAGGGTTGGGGAGACCGGCACCCTTATCCGGATGCACGCGCCACTCTATTTTTCGAGGGCACGAAATATATCATTCATCGGCAATCTATTCACCCAACTTGGCTCAAGGGCACTGACCTTCGATAATGCCAGCCAACATATCGAGATCCGCTCGAATCGCTTTATCGACACGGCCGGGGGCGCAGTACAGATAGGCGACATCGACGATGGCAGGAACACCATCCCGGGCACCCAGAGTTCTAATGTGATCATCGCGGAGAACGATATCGAAAGAGTAAGCCGCGACTATCCCGATGATGGTGCCATCGTGGCCCTCTACGTAACCCACCTGCTCATAGAGCACAATGAAATTGCTGACATTCCCCACATCGCGATCAGTGTCGGTTGGGGATGGGGAAAAGAGCCGTCTTACGCTCGTTATAACGAAATATCGTGGAACTACATACATAACTTCTCGGCCGCGTTCCGTGACTCCGCAGCCATCTACACGCTCGGTCCAATGAAAGATAGTTCTGTACATGACAATTATATCAAAAACGGCGGCCAGGGATACGGTTGCTTATACCCCGACGAGGGATCGGCCTATCAGACCTGGACCAGGAATGTTTGCGAAGACGTCGACCAATGGCTGCACGTCTGGACGTCGTCGATACACAACAATCGTATTATCGATAATTGGAGCGATACGTCATCGGTCGTGAACCGCGGCGCCGATAACACCATCACCAGCAACATGACAATCGCGGACGGCATCTGGCCCGCCGCGGCTCAACAGGTCATTGCAAAGGCTGGGCTGCAAAAGTAAGCCAAGCGAGCCAGCAGCAGCAGAATCCAAGCGCTCGACCAAATCTTGCTCTTTGTAGGTAAGCCTTCCGGGCCACCCATGCAATCAAAAGATGTTTCCCCCCCTCCTAAGGAACCTTTGTCAGACATAGCACTGCGGAGCAGGATTGTGGCGCTGCGTTAGGGGAGACAAGTGTTTCAACACGGGACACATACGACACCCAATCTGCGGGACAATTTTGAACAGCCTCGCATCGATATTCTGGGCGTGCGGGTCAGTGCGATCAATTTAAGCGACGCCGTCGATAGCGTTGCAGGCTGGATCGACAACCAGATACGTCACTACGTATGTGTTTCAGGTGCCCACGGCCTCGTCGAGTGCCAGCGTAACCAGCACTTGCGCGCCATCCACAACGAGGCCGGCATGGTGACTCCCGACGGGATGCCCCTCGTCTGGTTTGCCCGACTGCTTGGCAGGTCTCGCACAAGACGCGTTTATGGTCCCGACCTTATGCGCGCAGTCACAGAGCGCTCGGCGCGTCGAGGCTATCGCCAATTCTACTATGGCAGCACCGAACCTGTGGTCGAAACGCTAAAGCAGGCACTCCTGCAACGTCATCCCGACCTCCGAATCGCGGGAGCGATATGCCCTCCATTCCGAGCACTGACGGCAGAGGAGGATCGCACATTTACGCAACAGATCAATGAGGCAAAACCCGATATTGTCTGGGTCGGACTGAGCACGCCCAAGCAAGAAATGTGGATGGCAAGCCACCGCGAACACATTGATGCGCCGGTAATGATAGGGGTCGGGGCGGCATTCGATTTTCTCGCTGGCTCGAAGCGCCAAGCCCCGCTATGGATGCAGCGGAACGGACTGGAGTGGGCGTTCCGCCTCTGCTCGGAACCCGGGCGGCTGTGGCGCAGATACGCCTACATCGTTCCCATGTTCAGCATTCTGGCGCTTGGCGACATCGTCCGCCGGTCCCCGCTTTTCTCCACACTCGCTCGCTCGAACGAACCGGCATCGGAATGAACGGACTTCCAATATTCATCCGATCCCGCACTGGTCTTGACCGAAGTCGATTCATTGCAGGCACCAGGCTTGTCGCCAGGCAGCTGTTCAGGGCTATCCAGAACGACCACGTGATGTCGATGACGGACCAAGCGATCGTGAGCGGCGCAAGCTTTTTGATGGCCTTAGCTGTCGGGCGTCTATCGAGCCCGGGCGAGCTCGGGATTTACTCGGTCGGCATGTCTCTGCTGATGTTGCTGGCAGGCGTCCAGGAATCGCTGATCTGCATTCCCTATACCGTTCAATCATCCGTCCAATACGACAAGAATGCCCCCGAACGGCTTGGTAACGCGCTAATCCAGAGCGTTTCGTTCTCAATACTAATAATATCCATTCTAATCATCACTGCCTGTAGCATACCGGTGCTCGGCGACCGAGATCAGGCGGCCAAGATCGCATGGATGCTCGCGCCCGTGGTGCCGTGCGTGTTGCTGCGAGAGTTCGCGCGGCAAAATGGCTTTGCACACCTCCGGGTGGCGCGGGTATTGTTTCTCGACGCCGCGGCTGTCACCCTGCAAGGCTCCGTTATGGCCCTATTGGTTCTCGGCGGTCATATTCGGGCCTCCACAGCCTACATCGCTCTTTGTGCCGGGTGTGGCACTGCCGCCGCCATCTGGCTTTTCGGCATGCGCCAAGATATCAAGATCGCTGCGAGCAGCCTGCGCGCATCGATCAAAAGGAGTTGGAGACTGGGACGCTGGCTCTTCGCCAGCCAGATCACCGCGGCGATACAAGGCTCCGCCGCCTTCTGGATCCTGGGTCTGGAGGCAGGCGCCACTGCGAGCGGTATTTACGCTGCCTGCCTATTGATCGTATCGTCAGCGAACCCAATGCTCATCGGTTTCGGTAACGTTCTGATGCCCCGGGCCGTCCGGACTCGAGCCTCGAGCGGCGTCGGCGCTGTGCGGCGACAGGTCATCCTTGACGCGGCGTTGGTGGGTGCTGTGATGAGCGCTTTTTGCGTGCTGATCTGGGCCTTTGGCGATCCGCTTATGGCGCTCTTTTTTCATAGCGCCGCCTACAAGGGCCACGACCAGATACTACTTGTACTGGGGCTTGGACTGCTTGGCTCCGCGGTCGGTATGCCGGCATCGAACGCACTCGCAAGCATGGAGCATCCGCACGCTATTTTTTGGGGGGGGTTGTGCGGCGCCACGGTGAGTGTGGTTTTCAGCTCGTCTCTGGCATACCGGTTTGGCATCGTCGGCGCAGCTTATGGATCGATGGCGGGCCATATCGCCGGGATGGTGGGTCGCTGGGTGGCATTCGCTTTTGTTGTGAGCGGCCTGAAGAACACGGCGGAAGCAGCTCACGGGATAGGGCGCCGCGCGCGCACCAATCTCATGGCGATCCTGCAGCAACAACCTATCCTCGCGATGGGGCGTATCCAGGAGATCAGGAAACTCGGCGAGGGTGATGAAGCAGTAGTTTTTGGGGTGAGCTTTGTCCCCGACTTAACCCACCTGCCCCCACCGTTGGCTATCAAGGTTTACAAACCGGCAATCACCTGTACAGTCGAAACAGTACAGGCGCGCTTCCAAGCGCTTGCCGCGTGTCGTGAAGCCTTGGCCAGTCACGCGGGCACCGACTGGACGACAATGGTGCCGGTACCACTCTTAGTATGCGCGGTGCCATTAGCCCTCGTGATGACCGCAGTCCCGGGAAGGCCGATCCTGCAGTCATCCGGCCGGAATGCATACCCAGAGCCGTACGAGTCCGATCGCCTCGCGATCGCCGTGGTTTCCGCTCTGGAGGAATTGTGGTCCCGGGGCCTTCAGCATGGTGACCTAAACTTCGAGAATATGCTGGCGGACTCGAGTCAGAAAACAATCTCCCTCATCGATCCCAGCGAGCCCGCGAAGTTTTGCGAGGCGGGCAACACCGAGGATCCCTGGTTTCATGCCTCCTGCGATCTCGGGCATCTCCTCTACGAGGAAGCGACGAAGCTGCGCCGGTTCATCGGGCGGCGCAGTTTACGCAAACGCCGTATGGAGTTCGTCATGGTCGTTCTTTGTACGAAACTTAATTCGATAACCGGGCTCTCTGCGAAGATGTCGTTCGTCACGCAGGTCCGCAATCTCGGCCATGCTCATTTCATAATGCTTCAAGGGTCATGGTCGCCACGGGGACTTTGGCGCTTGCTGCTCAAAAGGATCGCCGCTCGCCGGATCGACCACCTGGTCGTGCATGTGTCGCACACGCTACAGCTTTCCGCAGCCAGGCATGAAGACCATGCAGCCGGCGCCTCCGCGCAGCAGCAGAAGAAGGATACTCTGTCATGGTGCGGGAAACCTGTGTGACCACGAGTTGGGACGACGGCCATCCCCTTGATATTCGTGTTGCTGAACTTCTGAACAAATACGCCTTGCGCGGGACGTTCTATGTGCCGATGCGCGCGGAAAAACAAACCATGACGGTTCCACAGCTTCGCGAGTTGAGCACCCGCTTCGAAATCGGCGCGCACACTTTGGCCCACACCGTATTGACAAGTGTCGGTTCGGCGATCGCGTGGGAACAAATCGCCGGCGGACGCTTATGGTTGCAGGACACTCTGGGGGGCGCATGCTGCATGTTCTGCCCGCCAAGTGGCAAATTCTCGACACAGCACATTGGCATGGTACGACGCGCCGGCTATCGCGGCCTCCGCACGGTCGAGCTTCTATCGCTGGAATTTCCGCGCGTTGTGCGAGGTATCGCAATCATGGCAACAACCTGTCAGGCCTTTCCACATCGCCCCACCGCTTACTTCAAGAACTCTGTGAAACGGGGGAGGTACTTAGCCCTATGGAAATACATCCGCAGCGGTTGTCCACGGGAATGGGACACCATCGCCCGACAGTTGCTCGAACGCGCAACGCGCGATGGAGGCATTTTTCACCTGTGGGGTCATTCATGGGAACTGGAAGAATTGGATCAATGGCAGCGGTTGGAGGACGTTCTGCGATTGCTGAGCGAGGTCTGCCCACCAGAGCAGGCGGTAACGAATGGTCAACTTTGCGAATGGCCCGTCTCCGACACGGCTGTCACCACCAAGCCGAAGCCTGATATCAACCGCAAGGTTGATTAGAGATGGACATCGTTGTGGCGCACAACTTCTATCAGCAGCCAGGCGGCGAGGACCATTGCGTTGCCGCGGAAATCGCTCTTCTCCAGGCGCACGGCCACAACGTGATACCATTCATGGTACACAACGACCAGATAAAGACGATGAACACGCTCGATATCGGCCTCAAGACCATTTGGAGCCTTCAGTCGTTCTCTGAGATGCGGCAGTTGTTCCGGCGGCACCGCCCACGGGTCGCGCATTTCCACAATACTTTCCCCTTGATCTCCCCCGCCGCTTATTATGCGGCTCGGGCGGAAGGCGTGGCAGTTGTCCAGACGCTGCATAACTTCCGAATACTGTGTGGAAACGGCGTCTTCTATCGGGACGGGCAGGTGTGCGAAGCCTGCTTGGGCCGTCCCGTCGCGTGGCCGGGTATCGCCAAGGGCTGCTACCACAACAGTCGAAGTGCAACTGCCGCCGTTGCAGCGATGTCGGCGATCCACCGGGCGGTCGGCACCTGGACGCGATCCGTCGACCGTTATATCGCCCTGACGGAGTTCGGACGCGAAAAATTTATCAGTGGCGGCTTACCGGCAGATCGCATCGACGTCAAACCGAACTTCGTCCTGTCAAACTCCGGCCCCGGCGGGCATTCCGGCAAATATGCCGCCTATATCGGTCGCCTCTCCGCGGAGAAAGGCATCGAGACGCTGCTGGAAGGATGGCGGCACCTGGGCGGAGCAATACCCTTAAAGATCGCCGGAGATGGGCCATTGGCTCCTTTGGTAATGGAAGCCGCCGCACAGAACCCGGCTATCGAGTGGTTGGGCAGCAGATCCCCGGCTGAGGTCGCTGCCTTGATCGGGGACGCCGCATTCGTAGTGGTTCCGTCCCACTGTTATGAGATGTTTCCGCGCGTTCTGGTTGAGGCTTTTGCAAAAGGCACACCGGTCATTGTCGCCGGTTTCGGGGCAATGGCAACAATTGTTGAGGATGGACGAACCGGTCTCTTCTTCCGCCCAGGTGACGGCGAAGATTTGGCGCGTAAGGTCCGATATTTTGCTTCGAACCTATCAATTCAATCAGAAATGCAAAGGGCAACGCGAAGTGAATTCGTAAATAAGTTCACAGCGGACGCAAATTACGACGTGCTAATGGAAGTCTATGACCGGGCTTCGCCCCGCGCGCCGCCCTCTGAGCCGGGTGGGGTAGAAATGACATCGGCCTGCGCGCTTGCCTCAGCGGGAGATCCGTTCCAGGATCCACACACCTCGTCGCGGCCACTTCCGCTGTCGTCGGAAGCCGTGTTTTATCGCCGATACGCCTGGTGCCTGGACCCTCATCTCAAAATTGGAAATGCCAGGCAACGACTAGCTGACGAAATCAGCAAGCTGACTCTTGATCTATGCGACTGGCAAACCGCGGAAGTCGCCACGAATATATACCTCCTGGCAGGGGCGTTGTTGAACTGCGTGGACGAATACTTGCGCGGACCCGGACTGAAGCTACCGAAGCGCCTGACCGGTCATCGTCTCGGCCGTCTTGCAACGCGGATACTGGACAGCGTGACGGGCGCGTCGCCGCCAAAGCGGGACCTCGTGCGTCAATGGCGATATCGAATGCTCTCGGCCTTGGATCAGTATCTGCCCTGCCTTCTGTTCCCGAACTTGCCCAGTTCCGACCGGCTGTTCGCGTCAGCGAGAGGATTGGCGTCGCTGGCACGATCAGGGCTGCCATCGGCATTGGAGGCACAGTCAATCGGCGTACCATCGCCGTTTCGCCGCCTTGACCTCACCCATCACGACATTCTTGCGCTAGGCAAACAACTCATCGCGAGCTTTCCGGATCGGTCTCGTTCCATTCTATTGATTGGCCTGCGCACGTCGGGGTCGTTTTTTGCTCCGTTGATACGGTGCTTTCTGCAAAACCAGGGATACCAATCCGTTGCCTTCGTGACTGTTCAGCCCGACAAGGCGCCAGGTCGCCAGGAAAGTGCGGATCTCAAGCGATATGCGCGACAAAGCTATACCGGCGTCATTGTCGATGACGCGCCACACAGCGGCGGCGCGGTGCTTCGTGCCGTCGACCTCACTCGAAGCGCCGGGTTCGCGCGCGACAGAATCACCGCCCTCGTCCCGCTCCACCCCGCCCGCCGAAATTGCTTTGGTGCACTCACCGACACGCTCGTCGTATCGTTGCCCGCGGAACGATGGCACAAATTCCAACTCATGGATCTCGTCCCTGTGCGGGACCGTTTGGTGGAGTATTACAACAGCGAGGGCTTTCGCTTCGTCCAAGTCGCGCAAACCGCCCGCACAAACCAATTCGAGGCGCGCCTGAATAGCGCGTCATTCGACGATCGCGGCGCCCGATTGAAACGCGTGTTTGAGGTCAAGATTAGAAGCGCCCGCGGCGAGGAGACCCGCTTCGTCCTTGCAAAAAGCGTGGGATGGGGTTGGTTGGGCTACCACGCGTTCATTGCAGGAACAGAGCTGTCGGGCTTGGTCCCCCGCCTCCTGGGCTTGCGTGACGGCATCCTGTACACAGAGTGGAGTCCACAGCCTGCAACCCTGCCCCGAGAGTCACTGCTCGACGCATCCGCCAACTACATCGCAGTTCGTAGCCTGCGCTTGCGCGTCGCGTCCAGATCGGGTGCGGGGCCGCAACGGCACGAGAACGGCATCCGTTTGCTCGCGAAGATCTGCGCGAAGTCATACGCACCGTTCCTGGTAGATCAACTGATGCGTCCGCGGGTGGAGCGTTGGCTCTTCGCCGCGTCCTGCCCGCAGCCCACGCTGATCGATGGAAAGATGCAAGTCGAGGAGTGGATCGCAGCACCGAATGGCTTCCTGAAGTCCGATTTCGAACATCACGGAATGGGGAAGGGTGAAGTCAACAATACTGATCCGGCATTCGACCTCGCACAGACGATCCTGGAGCTCGAGGCTGACCGGGGCGAAGAAGAGACGCTCCTCCGCCGTTACGCCGAACTGTCTGGTGACGCAACGATAGCCAATCGAATGTTCCAGCAAAAGCTGCTCGCCGGTGTTTGGGCGATGGAACGCGCGCGCCAACAGCTGTTCGACAAGAGCCATGACGCGGCACGGGCCCATGCCCTCCATGAACGCTACGCCCGGGCGTGGAACTTCCTGACGGTCCACGCCGCGCGTGAATGCGGTCGCCTTTGCCAACCAACGTCTGGCGCCCATTGGCAATCGCCGATTATCGTCGTCGATGTAGACGGTGTCATCGATCGTCGTGCCTTCGGCTTCCCCTGCACCACGGCCGCAGGCATAGAGGCGTTCTCAGTTCTGCGTGCGCACGATCGCACCATCGTCCTGAATACCGCCCGCAGCGCTGCCGAGGTCAAAGAATACTGTGATGCCTATCAGCTTGCGGGCGGTATCACCGAGCACGGAAGCTATCTTTGGGACGCCGTCGCTCAGCAAGGACGGGTTCTGCTCGATTCCGAGGCCATTCAGCAACTCGGAATCCTAAGGCAGCATCTAGCTCAGATTCCAGGCGTATTTCTCGACGATCGCCATCACTATTCGATCCGGGCGTTCACCTACCACAAACCGTCAGGCGGCTTGGACGAAGTTCTCT
>CAVYXX010000066.1:0-29102 GCA_963772355.1 uncultured Alphaproteobacteria bacterium
GTGCGCGAGAAGTCGTCCCGCTTCGATATCGTCACAGATGCGGACGACGCAACCGAGTTGCAGATCTCCACCGCGCTCGTAGCTGCCTATCCTGGAGCGGGTCGTCGTTGGCGAGGAGGCAACCGCGAGAGATCAACCCACTTCGCCGTCGGCGGCAGCTTGGGCTTGCCGGCATCGGACCACCGCGCCAAGTCTTGAGGTGAAAGCCCTCGGCCACGCTCGGCAACGTCGAAAAGAAGATGTCCAGTTCGCGGCGAATGTAGTCCCGCTCGCCGGCTGTGAACCCGGCGATCATTCGATCTTGCAACTTACTCATGCACACAACGGAGCACGCCGCGATCTCGGGGCGCAGTGCTGGAGGAGGCGATACGCGACGCCACTGTCCGATAATGCTTTATATGGCAAGTCGCCGCGCCGTCCCGCTCCTCCCAAAATACAGATGGTTAGAAAAGAACACGAAACAGGCGGGGCCTTTCTCCCCCTCGGATATAGGTCTAGCCGCGCGGGCGCTTCGTAAGCCTTCATGTCTCGCCGGTCACTTCGGCATAAGCGAGAACGGTGCCCTCGGCCGCTGCCCCCAACGCGTAGGATTGCAGAGCCATTTCGGCCGTGAAACCGGCGGGCCCGCGCAGCTTGTCCTCGAAACCGCTCCGTTAGGCGCGCAGTTGACGGATCAATCCCGCCCAGCGGTCGAGCACCGGAAGGATCTTGTCCGCTCCCTCCGCCGGAAGGGTCACAACTGCCCGGGCGGCACCAAGATCGCGGAACCGCCGCAACTGGGCGAGGTCTTCGGGTGCGCCCCCGATCGTCACTGGCAAGGACTGTAGATCCCGGCCGGCTTCGGCGGCCATCTGCTGGAAGCGAGGCATGTAGTCGTCGGGATTGCCGCTGATCGCGTTTGGATACCAGCCATCGCCATAGCGGATCGCGCGCCGTGCCGCCCAGGGAAACGCGCCGCCAAGCAGGATCGGCGGATATGGCTTCTGTGTCGGTTTGGGCCATGTCTGCATCGAGGGAACCTTGACGATCTCGCCGCTGTATTCCGCGGTCGACTTGGTCCAGATCTCCTTCATGGCCTCCATCTGCTCGCGCATCTTCTGCATGCGGGTGGCGAAAACGGTGCCATGCGCTTCGATCTCCTCGGCATTCCAGCCGCCGCCAATGCCGAACAGGAATCGTCCACCGGTCACCTGATCGATCGAGGCGACGAGCTTCGCCGTCTGGATGGTATCGCGCTGGATGACCAGGCAGATTCCGGTGGCGACCTTGAGCCGCTTGGTGGCAGCCGCGGCGGCGGTCAAAGTCACGAACGGGTCCATGACGTCGTAATAGCGCTTGGGCAACTGGCCGCCGCCGGGCGGCGGGGTGCGTCGCGGCACCGGAATGTGCGAGTGCTCTGCCGCCCACAGCGAGTCGAAGCCACGCTCCTCGAGCGCCACGGCAAGCGCCTGGGGTGTGATCGAATAGTCGGTGAAAAAGATCGACGTGCCAAATTCCATAAATCTCTGCCTTCATGAGCGGGCGATACCGGATCATCCTAGGTAACCAAACGCCCGGTTTGGCAGATACTAGAGCGCGCCCGGCCACAGTCTGCAATCGGGGCGAACTCGGACAAAGCGGCGAGTCACTGGCCAGCATCACGCGTGAGCTACGCACAACCGCGATCGATCCGGCCGGGTTTCCCCGGTGCTGCGACCTCCTCCGAGCAGGGATGCTTGACGCTGCGCCGCCGTGGCTCAAGAAGGATTGGAATGATGTTTGTAATCGTGGTGAGTAATCTTAAAACGCGGGAAATTGTTTCCGCCGTTGGACCGTTCGAGACGGAGCAAGAGGCTCAAACTTTCGCGGCAGACCATGACGGACAAAATCGCACCGCCCACGCGTCAGTTGTCAGATTGATCCCGCCTGACAAAATCCTGACGGTCGAGGGGGAGTGAATCGGCTCCGTCCTTGCCGTAACTAGACGCGCCAGCGAGCGGCGCCTTCCCCGGCATGCGCCGGCTGGGGTACATGACCGAGCAACGCCAGGGTAGCAGCGGCACCAGCGAGCGCCATCAGCCAGGCAGCGCCGGCCCTCCAGCCCGTCCCACCCGCATGATGGTTGCCCTGCTGGCCTTCATCTCTCGTGCCACCGCGCTGATCGAGGCGCCCTCAGCTAGCCTCTGCAACGCCTTCTGCCGTTGCTCGCCATCCAGCACAGGCTTGCGGCCAAAGCGCTTTCCCTCGGCCCTGGCGCGTGCCTGCCCGGCCAGCGTGCGCTCGATCAGCAAGTCACGCTCAAACTGCGCTACCGCCGCGATGACGCCCATGGTCATCTTACCGGCTGGGCTTGTCAGATCGACACCACCCAGCGCCAGGCAGTGAACACGGACGCCCATTTCATCAAGCCGCTTGACCGTCGTCTGAACATCGATGGAGTTGCGCCCCAGACGATCCAGCTTCGTCACCACCAGCACGTCGTCGCGCTCGAGCCGATCGAGCAACTTCAAGAAGCCAGGACGTTGTTCGATCGCGGAATTGCCTGACACAGTCTCGGTGACCAGGCGCCGCTTCTCCACGCGGAAGCCAGCGGCCTCGATCTCGCGGATCTGGTTCTCGACGGTCTGACCGAGGGTGCTGACGCGGCAGTATGCGAACATGCGTGCCATGTGCGTTTCTGTCTGAATGTGCTGTGCAGAACGTGCACCCTGTGCGTTAACGGGCGGCTAGTGCTCCACCAACAGCCGTTTCCCCGTACTGACGGTCGCGCTCGCGCCGCTTCGCCTTGTTCCGCTCCTGAACGCCGTTGATCCGGCCGGTCGCCTTGCGGTGACATGTCGACCGCCTCGAGTTCCTCGCGCGTCATCGGTGCATGGGTCTCCAGCTCGGTGACCAGCCCGGCGTCACGCACCATCGTGCTCCACCGGCGGCCCCTCCATTTTCTCCATCAGCGCAAAAAACTGTGCCCTCTCGTGCAGGGCAAGGCTTCGGGGATATAGCCCAAGCTCAACGCAGCGGAATTCAGCGCGCTGAAGGGTTTCCGCTGCTTGGCAATACGCCGCGACAGCGCCCATCTGCTCCAGCGTGCGATCGTCGATTTCAGGAGTCGCCATCGTCCTCGGCCTCGCCCTCGATCAAAGGAGTAGTCGCCGTATCATCTAACTCCATCTTCGCGAGCATGCGGCGGAACTCTACCATTTCGTGCGGCGCCAGTCGCCCATAGTCCAGCGCCAGCGGCTTCACCTCAACCTCGATCGCCCCGGAGTGCTGCACTGTATCGCGGTAGGCCTCGTGTAGCTTGCTGGCACGCCATTGGATTGCCCGGATCTGCGCCTGGACTGCCTGCCAGTTCTCGTTCGTCATCGAGGCCGCCAGATCCTGGATGCTATCCGCCAGCGCGTCCTGCTGAGCCCGCCGAGCTCGCGCGATAACACGCCCAAAGGCCTCGTCGTCGGCCGTTCTGAGGTAGACAGCAGAAGATGATGGTACGTCATGGGTTGCGCATGCTTGCGACATACTCATTCCTTGAATCAGTCTCTGGCAGATCAGTCTCGTCGTGGTTTTGTTGATCGGGGGCCGCTTGCCGCGGGGGGACGATACCGACATCGCGCTCATCGTTCGTCGACGTCGATAACGATATCGCGGCGCAGCGAGTTGAGCGCGCGCAGCTTGTCAGGGCGGGTCTTCCGCTCTCTGGATAGCTCAACACGACGGCGCAGCTTGTCCCAACTCTTCTCCCGAGCCGGCGCCTTTTTCGCCGCACGTTCCAACCGCTTTGCTTCGCTTGCAGCGCCCCGGGCGCGCCAGACGGCTTTCCGAAAATCGCCCAGGCCTTTGCCGGAGACACCTTCAGCCTTCGCTATATCGAGGATGACCGGCCAGGCCTCCGCGTTACTGAGTTTGGCCGTCTGTCGCTCCACGAGCGCAACCAAGTTGCCGATCACGTCGCCGGCCGGCGGGGAAGACATTGCTCAAGCCCCCTTCACGTTGTAAAGGTTCGCTTTCTACCGTCGGTGATCGCCGGCGACCAGCAGTGGCTGCAACCACCCCACCAATTGGCAACATCCCAGAACTCGTTGCCCCGGCACACTTCGCAGCGCACGCCCAGGCCCGGCCGCGGCTTGTCCGGCCCCCACCAGCGTATCGGATGCCCGACGGCGCGCGCTGGACCGTCCAACGTCGTCGCCGCGGGTTGGCCACCCGACGGCGGCGATGATCCGCCAGCCCCGTCCATGCGTTCGTAAAGCGCCATGGCGGATGATTGGACCACTGGCTGCGGCCGCATGTGGCGATCCCGATGCCGCGAGATCGCCATAGCGCTAACGCCGTAGCGTTTACCGATCACGCGCAAACTCGTTCGGGCAGCTAACGCCATCTCTATCTGTCGACATTGGCGATGCCCACAGATACTACATGGACGCCCGTTCTGGCCTTTGGCAACCGGCATGATGGCGGCAACCTACGCCCCTCAGCAACCGTCACGGAAGCTGTCTCAGAACCTCACCCCGCCACGGCGCCACTTGCGCTTTCGGAACAACGTGCAGCCCGCTGTTCCGCTTCGGTCAGGGCATCGCGCGCACGGCCGCACATTGCTCTCCTGACGGGGCGTGCGGCGTCCCAGGCACCCTCACGCGCGATCGTTAGGGACGAAGCGCCGTAAACACGTTGGGGCTGGTGCCGTGCCCGGCCGCCCAATGGTCAGTTGACCAGCGCCACCGAGTGCTTGGTCTCGACGGCGACGCGTTCGGCACGCCTGGTTATTTCCAGGACCGAATCGCCCGGCCCGCCTGCGGCTGGCATCGACAGGTCAATTGTCTGCCCGGGAAGAATTCGGCTGCTGAATTGGATGGCGGGCGGCTGGTGTAGTGCATCGGCGCCGGCGTTGTTGCCCGTCGTCACGGTAACAATGACATGGAAGCCGTCGGGGCGATCCACGAAATAGGTCACTGCGGAAGCCTCCGCCGAGAGTTGTGTCGCGACCGATTGGCCCTCCTTCAGTTCGGTTGCCACGGCGGGACTTGCGAGCAAGGCGCCCCCCAAAAGGGCCGGAACGAGCAAGCGGGAGGTCGAAACGATACTCATGATGTTGCCTTTTGTGATGTGGGCCAGACTGTCGTATTCAATAGCAGATGCTATATAAGGAGGCCTCGATCAGTGGTTCAAGGAGTTATGTAACAACTGCTATGGAAAAGCTTGCGAAGCGCCCACCAGGTCGGCCACGGAGCTTCAGCCTGGAGGCGGCACTTGATCGCGCGATCCCGATCTTTTGGGCCAAGGGGTATGATGGCGCCTCGTTCCGCGATCTCACCAGCGCCATGGGCATCAGCCCACCCAGTCTGATGGCGGCCTTCGGCGACAAGCGCGGGCTGTTCGACGCGGCAGTCAAGCGATACGCGGAGACGATCGCCACTAAGCACATGACCGCGCTCGAAGGTTCGAACGACTTGCGCGACCGCCTGACCGCCTTCTTTGCAGCGGTGATCGCTAATGCGTCGGGCGCAGATCAACCGAGCGGCTGTCTTGTCACTTGCGCGCTCGCCGACCTAGCGGGCGACGATGCGGCAGCCAGTGCTCAACTCGCTATGCTGGTGGCGGCCGCGGACGCTTCTTTGACGCGGCAATTTCACGATGCCGGGTTCGATCCCGAGGAGGCACGCGGCCGGGCCCAGATCGCCGCGGCGACGATGCACAGTCTTACCCTGCGTGCCCGCGCAGGCACATCGAAGGCCGAGCTCCAACAAGTCAGCGACGCGGCCGTGAAGCTTCTGGGCCGGTAGGCCGGCCGGCTGGGGAAGGACCACGACCGTGCCCATACCAGTCATCGTGGACTGCGATCCCGGCACAGACGACGCGGTCGCCATCCTCTTGGCGCTCGCCTCGCCCGAACTGACCGTCCTCGGCATCACCGTAGCTGGCGGCAACGTCGGGCTGGACCACACGCTGCGCAACGCGCGCGCCCTCACCACGCTGGCTGGCTCGAAAACTCCGGTCTACGCCGGCGCTGACCGTCCGCTACTTGGTGCCTTCGCCAGCGCGATAACGGTCCACGGGGAGAACGGCCTCGGCGGCATCGACTTGCCGGACGGCGCTCCACCGGTCGCCGAACTTGCCGCCGACGCCATCCGCCAAAAGCTGCGCAGCTCTCCCGAACCGGTTACCCTGGTCGGCATAGGCCCCGCCACCAATCTAGCCCTTGCCCTGATCACTGAACCCTCAGTCGCGGCCAACGTCGACCAAATCGTTCTCATGAGTGGCGCCTGGGCCGAGGGTAATGTCACACCCGCCGCGGAGTTCAATGCCTGGAGCGACCCGGAATCCCTCACCGTCCTGCTCCAATGCGGGCGCCCAGTGGTGTTCGCGACCCTGGAACTAACTGCTCAGGCACTCGTGACGCCGTCCCGCTTAGCTGCTTGGCACGTGCTAGGCAAAGGCCGATGCCTCACCACGGCCTGCGATATTCTGGCGACAGTTCCCCCATCCCATCGTCTAGGGGGATCATAGTTGCACGACCCCTGCGCGGTTGCCTGGCTAATCCGTCCCGACCTCTTCACCACCCGCTCTTGCTCCATCAGCATCGACTTAGGACCCGGCCCGAGCCGAGGCCGCACGTTGATCGACCGATGGGGCCGTTCCAATGATCCAATCATTGCTCTCGTTCTGGAAACCCTCGACGCCCCCCGGTTCTTCGATTTCCTGGGACAAAGGCTCGCCCAACTGCCGTGATGGCGGGAGATCCAGTGGCGCGGTTCGAAATCGCCGATTTCTGGGTAACACGGACGCGTCGAAACGGCGCACCGTGAAGCACGGGGAGCATCCTGCAGGTCTGGAAATGGCCGCCCAATGGAAATCCACGGCATCCTCGACGCCCGTTGGCTTTGGCGCATCTGACGGGATTTGGCTCTGGTGCTGGAATTGAGCGTGGCGTCGTGCAAACTGAGCGCACGGTTCGCGGGTTGTGCAACTGATGCGGGGCGAGGGAGCTGACCATGGGAAACACGAATTTTCGGCCGTTCGGGGCTAAGGCTTTCGATTCTCGGTTTCGGCTGCGGCGCCGTCGGCGGCTTGATGGTCCGCGGGTCACCTGCCGACCAGGACAAGGCGGTCGGTTTGGCGCTCGACGCCGGGGTCAATTATTTTGACACCGCTGTGCAGTATGGAGCCGGCGTTTCAGAAACGAACCTCGGACGCATCCTGGGCGCCTATCCGCCAGCGGGAACCACCGTCGGCACCAAGGCGCTGGCAAGCAGCTCGCTGAGCGGCTGCGAGCGTTGAAAGAGGAGAACCCTGTCGTTCTGGCGCTTCCCCGCGGCGGCGTGTCGGTGGGGTTCGAGGTCGTGCGTGTGTTTTGGCGGCGCCGCTCGACCTTGTAGTGGTCGGCAAGATCGGTGCGCCATTCGAGGCAAAACTGGCGATTGGCGCGATTGCCGACGGCGCAGACCCCGAACTGGTGACCGATCCGCTGTTCACCGCTGTCTAGACATCTCGCCAGTGTATTTTGAGGAATGGAAAGCCGCTGTACTTCGGGAGATGGAGCGCCGTTTCCGGGTCTATCTGCCGGATGTTTTTCACAGCGCCGGCGCATCGGTCGGCAAATTTGCCAACCGACTTCAAAGTCATGTCCGGGGCTTGGATCGGCAAGGGGGTGGCGCGAGGCTTCTGATGGCCCGCCCGCCTTTCGCTACGGCGATATTGCGGGCTCCTTTGCCTTAGCCAGCGCCGCGTCGATCTGCTTGATCACTGGGTGCTGGCTCGGATCATAGTCAAACTCCAAGATCATCGCGTTAGAGACCACTGTCAAAATTACGGCGCGCGCCTCGACCAGGGCCGCACGCATTACCTCAAACGTCTCCGTCACAGATCTCATCCCTTTTTCCTTTGCCCCAAGCGCCAGGAGGCGTCCGCCTACTGTCCATGACGCCTGCGGACTTTGGAAGAGCAGGCGGCGCGGTGTCCACTGAAGCAATCGGCGGCCGCGGGCCGCTGATCGAGCTCTGTTCGCGACTAGTAGTGGTAGCGCGGCGCATCCGCCTCGACGAAGCCGCCCAGGCCGGAGACGGAAGGGACGTGCCACCGCTACACCTTAGGGGGCCGGGGATCGGCCTTAGCCCCAGCACACGCGATCTGAGCAATCCGACCGGCCACCGGCGACGAAAGGGCGGAACAGTAGTCGCGATTACTTCGATGTCAGCGGCGGCTTCCTCCACCAGCAGACTGGCGAATTCGCCGGCCTCAGGTGGCGGTTTCAACCGGCCTCAGGTGGCGATTACAATCGGCCTCGAGTTGCGATTACCTCCGGCCCGTGCAAGCAGCGGGAGGAGACGTTGCAGCGGCTGGCTGATGGCGCATCGATCAGTGCGGTGGCGTGGGAGATGAAGGCGAGCAGGGCTACCATCATGCGGGTTGGCCGGGCTGGATCGGCGGCGCCTCACTGATGCGCTCGCTGGGTGTCGCTGCCGTTCTGGCTCTCTTGACGACGCCGGCCGCGCTGGGGCAGAGCGCGTTGCTGACCTCGCCAGGACGCCAGGTGCGCTGAACCCAGAGGTAACGCAAGCAACCCATTGGCACTACGATCTGCGTTCGAGGGTGGAAGCAGACGGTTCGGCCTCCACAGGGCGTGGTTCAGAAGAGGCCGTTTTTGGGTTACAGATGCCGCGCCGAAACCGCCGGCCCGTGATGGCTGGATTTCGCTTTGAAAGGGGTTCGGTAGGGAGGCGGCCAACCTCCCCGGGTCAAGTGTGGCGGGGCTGAAGTGGCCCGAGGCCCAGCAGCGTCAGCCAATGCGGATGGCCTTGGCCGGTCATCAATTCCCGCGGGCTTTTGCCGTTCCGTTCGGCACGTCGGCTGCGCATGAAGCGCCGATGGTTCAAGAAGAACTGCAATAAGCCCAAGTAGGAACCACCCAGGTGACGGCGCAGCGTGAAGTAGTTGCGCAGCCGTGAATTGAGGTTCTCGACCAGCGAACTGCTGCGCGGTGTTTGCCCCATCGCCCGACTGACGGCGTCGAACAACCGGTGGAATTTGTTGCCCAGCTTCGCCCGAAGTCAATTCCATCCCTGCCAATAGGCGCTCGAGGTGCTCGGCAATCGGTGCAGCACGCAGGCTTCACGCACGAGGAGCTCAGGGATCGCATGGGCTTGGGCGATGTCGGCCAGTTTGGCGTCGAGCACGCCGGCGAAGGCGAGCAAGTCGTCGCGCTGATTCTGCAGCGCCACGCGCAGCGGGCGAATGCGCCGCACGTCCTCCGGCTCTCGTTTCGCCAACTCCTCGACGATGAAGTCGAACAGCATCTGCCGCGTGGCCAGGGTCGGCCCAGCCAGCGCCAGAACGTCATGGCTCAACCATTGAGTGAGCGTTCGGATGTCGCGGGCCAACACTTGCGCCTGGGTCTCGGTCTGCCACGCAAGCTCAACGGCCAGTTCGTCGTCCGGACCAAGATGACCCGTGCGGCCAATCTTAGCCTCCAGCTTCTCGCAGCGGGACCGGGCACCCTTGGCGAGGCGCGACAGCGTGCTGGCGAGGCCCTCGTATTGACGCGTGATGTGAAACACATCGCCATGGCACGGTGTATCGTCCCAGGCAGCCTTTTGCCCAGCGCGCAGGCCTTGCCCAGCATCGGCAATTGTATAGTCAGGTTTCAGTCCTTGCCTGGTAGCGTCAAGTAAATGCACGCCCCAGGTGTCGGCGTCACGATGTTCCGCCACAGCCAGGAGATAGCAGTAAGTCGATGCGGCATCGACACCGGCCAGCACCGGCAAAGTACCCTGGAAGATCTCATCATGCAGGCCCACAAGGATGCCCGATAGGTCTTGATCGCGGTTGACGATACCCGCCTGGCGGGTGGCCGACTGGAGCACATGATGAACCGTGCCGATGCTGATGGGAACGCCCAGCAGATCACGCAGGAACTCCACGACGCCGCGATAGGAGCTGCGGCAGATCAGCGTCAGCGCGACGATCACCTGCCGCAACCAAGTCTTGCTGACGACCAGGTGGAACAGCACGTCGTCTTCTGGCGTACCAGATAAGAAAACCTCATCCAACGCCGCACCGGCCTTGTGCGCTTGCTGGTAGACGAACTTGCAACTCACGCTGTGTCGGACCGACAAATCGCTGATCGTCGTCGATCGCGCCAACGCCTGAATGGCCAGGTCCTTACGGTCACTCTCCGGCAGCATCACCGCTGCGCCAACGCATTGAGCCATATTCGCACCACACCCGAAAACGTCAGCGTGCCATCATCCGCTCTGCCAGCGTCAATCGGCCTCGCGTGTGACCCTCATTTGAACCACGCCGTCTTTTGGGTTGCAGAGTCGCACGGAAACCGCCGGTCCGTGGGTTGGATGCGGTTCGGAAGGGCGTCCACTGCGGGAGGCGGCCAACCCTCCCCAGGTCAGTCTTTAGTCAGGCTTGCCGGGGTTGAATTGGCCCGAGGCCCAGCAGCGTCAGCCAATGCGGATGGCCTTGGCCGGTCATCAATTCGCGCGGGCTTTTGCCGTTCCGTTCGGCACGTCGGCTGCGCATGAAGCGCCGATGGTTCAAGAAGAACCGCAGCAAGTCCAAGTAAGAACCACCCAGGTGACGGCGCAGCGTGAAGTAGTTGCGAATCCGTGAATTGAGGTTCTCGACCAGCGAACTGCTGCGCGGTGTTTGTGCCATAGCCCGATTGACGGCGTCGAACAGCCGGTGGAATTGGTCGCCTAGCTCCGCTCGAAGTCGATTCCATCCCTGCCAATATGCGGTCGAGGTGCTCGGCAATCGGTGCAGCACGCAGGCTTCACGCACGAGGAGCTTAGGGATGACATGGGCATGCGCGATGTCGGCCAGTTTGGCGTCGAGCACGCCAGCGAAGGCGAGCAAGTCGTCGCGCTGGTTTTGCAGCGCCACGCGCAGCGGGCGAATGCGCCGCAGGTCCTCCGGCTCACGTTTCGCCAACTCCTCGACGATGAAGTCGAACAGCATCTGCCGCGTGGCCAGGCTTGGCCCAGCCAGCGCCAGAACGTCATGGCTCAACCATTGAGTGAGCGTTCGGATGTCGCGGGCCAACACTTGCGCCTGGGTCTCGGTCTGCCACGCAAGCTCAACGGCCAGTTCGTCGTCCGGACCAAGATGACCCGTGCGGCCAATCTTGGCCTCCAGCTTCTCGCAGCGCGACCGCGCCCCCTTGGCGAGGCGCGACAGCGTGTTGGCGAGGCCTTCGTATTGACGCGTGATGTAAAACACATCGCCATGGCACGGCGTGTTGCCCCAGGCAGCCCGCTGCCCAGCGCGCAAGCCTTGTCCGGCGTCGGCAATCGTGTAGTCAGGCTTCAGTCCCTGTTTGGTAGCGTCAAGTAAATGCACCCCCCAGGTGTCGGCGTCGCGATGTTCCGCCACCGCCAGGAGATAGCAGTAGGTCGATGCGGCATCGACGCCGGCCAGCACCGGCTTTGCGCCCTGAAAGATCTCATCGTGCAAGCCCACACGAATACCGGACAGGTCTTGGTCATGGTTGACGACTCCCGCCTGCCGCGTGGCCAACCGGAGTATCTGATGAACGGTGCCGATGCTGCTGGGCATGCCCAGCAGATCACGCAAGAACTCCACGACGCCGCGATACGAACTGCGGCAGATCAGAGGCAGCGCGACGACCACCTGGCGCAGCCATGTCTTGGTGACGGTCAACTGAAACAGCACTTCGTCTTCCGGCGCGCCAGATAAGAAAACATCATCCAATGCCGCACCGGCCTTGCGGGCTTGCTGGTAGACGAACTTGCGGCTCACGCCGTGCCGGGCCGACAAATCGCTGATCGTTGCCGACCGTGCCAACGCCCGAATGGCTAGGTCTTTGCGGTCACTCTCCGGCAGCATCGCTGCTACGCCAACGCGTCGAGACATATTCGCACCACACCCGAAAACGTCAGCCTGCCATCATCCGCTCAGTCAGCGTTAACCCGGCTTCGCGTGCTACCCTGATTTGAACCACGCCGCGAGCGCTCCTCCCGCCAGGCGAGAACCTCGCTCAGGTCGTCCGCCGCGGTCAGCTTGCGGTGCAGGTCTTTGGCGTTCTCCGGGTCGCGCCCAAACCGCGTGTTGTAATCGACCATGAATGCCGGCACCCAGGCGTTTGCTGCTGCGATCGTTGAGATGCCAGCGAGGCGCAGCTCTTTCACCAGCCGATCCTGCAACGTGCCAAACGCGCGCTCGACGCGGCCCTTGGACTGCATTGCCAACTGCACCCTGTGTTGGGCTATCGACGACCAAGGCGGTGATTACGCATCCGTTTCTGGCCACCAGCGGACAACAGATCGATGTCGTTGGGCGCGCGATCCACTGGGGCGAGGAGCGCGTTGTTTATCTGAATGACAGCGGGCGGCAGCAATCGATTTCCGTAGCGTTTACCGATCTTTGCCAGGAAGACGAATTCCGGCGGATCGCTGCCGGGCGAGCGGCGTTTCGCACCGCTGATCTGCTGGATCTGTGTCGCCGGCTCGACGTCCTCCTATCCGGCCAGGGTGACGGGGATGCGTAAAGGCTATTTCGCCGTATGTGTAAAGCATATGGCGCCGCATCTCTCGGCCGTTCCAATCTTAACAGGAGGTTTTCGAGGAATATTCGAGATTGGCCATTGACACCACATGTAGTGCGGCGTATTTATCATTACACACAACGGGGTGGCAATGGCCAAGGCAGCGACCGCGAATGGCAAGAGGGAAGCGCTGGCTCGCGACAGCGCGCTCAATCCCCATCCCGAAGCCATTCGAGACCCGCTGTTCGCTGACAATCCGTTCTTTGATCCTGCCGATCTGGTCCAGGTGCGCTACGAGATGGTTCGCCGCCACGAGGTGGACGGCCAGGTGATCAGCGCGGTAGCAACAAACTTCGGGGTGTCGCGGCCGACCTTCTACAAGGCGCAGACGGCGCTGGCGACGGTTGGGCTGGCCGGTTTGCTGCCCGCTCAGCGCGGCCCCAAAGCCGCACACAAGCTTTCCACCGAGATCCTGACTTTCGATGCCGATCTGCGGAGCAAAAACCCAGAGATCAGCATGTCGCAGCGGCTCGACGCGATCGAGGGTCAGTTCGGGGTCAAAATCCACCGGCGCAGTCTGGAGCGTGCCCTGGCGCGCAAAAAAAAATGACACGGGCTGGACCGTCCACGCCCGCTATCGACCAGCTGGCCGTCTACGAGACGTTACGCGCGGCAGTCCTGAGTGGTCATTCGAATGGCCAATGCGGCCTCGCGATCCTCATTCACCGCGGACTTGCCGCATGGCTCGGCGACCTGACACGGCAGGCGCCACCTCCGGCCCCCGCCGTCGCGCCCACAGCGATCCCGCCAGCACCGGCGTCGAGCGAATTAACCCGCGTTCTCGCTGGTATAATCGTTACTTTGACAACAGGAGAGGTTGCGGCACATGGCTGATCTTAAGGTCACCGCCGAGCACCTGCGCCGCGATGCTTATCTCTATGTCCGACAGTCGACCCTGCGCCAGGTCGCGGAGAACGTCGAGAGCACCCAACGTCAATATGCTTTGCGTGACCGGGCCGTCGGCGCCGGCTGGCCGGCCGAGCGGATCCATGTAATCGACAACGATCTCGGCAAATCCGGTTCGAGTGCCACGGCGCGCGATGGCTTCCAGCATCTCGTCAGCGAGGTGGCTCTGGGCAACGCCGGCATTGTCATGGGCTTGGAGGTCTCCAGGCTGGCCCGCAACTCGGCTGATTGGCACCGCCTGATCGAGCTCTGTTCCTTGAGCCGCACACTGATCCTCGATGAAGACGGCATCTATGACCCTGCCGAATTCAACGATCGCCTCCTGCTCGGGCTCAACAGGAAGGTGACATGATACAGGACCTCATGATCTTATTGAAAAGACAAAACTTCTTGCTGTGGATTGAGTGATACTGCACGACCAGTGGCGAGCGCACGCTGTACTGCCGGCCGATCCAGATCATCTTCGCGGATAACATAGGGCGCGCCGACGCAGGCCTGTCTCGCAGGCAGCAGTCCGTCCCGGATCAAGCGAACAACCGTCATCTTGTGGACACCAAGACGGCTCGCGGCTTCATGCAGGATCAGCTCTTGTCGCTGTGTCCGTTCGCCGTCGCGGTAGACTGCAATCTGATGCACGCCGCGGAAGTTGCGGACGCGCAACTGGGTCCAGCTCTGTCCTTTTGCCGAGCGTTTTCCGAGCCGGTTGAGAAGTGGGGCAATGCTGTGGTCCGGCAATATGCGAGCGAGTTCGCGGACCAATTGCACGGTTTCGACGTCAGTCTTCCAGCGATTTTGTCCAGTACGGTTCTTCGCTACTTCAAGCCGCGTGTGATCTCCGCCCTGCCAATGCAGCACGAGGTGCAGCCGATCGGCCTCCGCCGTGACGACGACCTCCTCAAGGACGGCTCGTAAAATCCGCTTGCGGGTTTCGTTGGACGCGGCGGGATGGTTCCATAGCTGAGGCAAGTCATCAGCGAGCGCCAACAGCGTCGCACGCTCGTCGTCGTGCAGCGCGCGCGGCTGTTCGTTCTGCAAGTTCCGGATCTGCTCCTCGAGTCGCGCGACCGCCGCCAGGCGGTCATTCCATCGGCGTTCGAGTTCGCCGGCTACCAGCCGGTTGTCGGGATCGGTTGCATCATATTGCCGGCGCGCATGTGTCTCTTCGTAGCGCGCTTGTTGCAGTGCCAGTTCACTTTGCCGCAGCCGTTCCGTACCAGCCCGCTCGCGATCGGCGATCAACTGCAACGCCGCATCAAGAGCAAGCGGTGAGATTGCACTCAGCACTTCCGCCGACACCGCCGCATCGATGCGCATATTGCTGAAGCCGACGCACTTCTTGTCGGAGGCGCAGTCCATCTCGGCATTGCAAATATAGCGTGTGTCCCGACGCGCATGATGCAGCACCTTGAGCCTGCGTCCGCAGTGCCCACAGCGGAGCAATCCAACGAGCAGCCCTCCGCCCTTGCGCACCGAGCCTGCCACCATCGTGCCCTTCATGTTGGCGTTGCCCGCGATAACCTTCTGGTTGCGATCATACTCCTCCCACGAGATATAGCCCTGGTGGTGGTCGCGGATCAGCACCTCCCACTCCTCCCGCCGACGCGCGACACCATGAATAACGACTTTGCGTCCGCCTTCGAACCGAACTCGCGAACCGGTGCGCCCAAACACATAGGCTCCGGCGTAGACCGGATTGGTCAGCAGCCGATGAACCGCATGGTAGCGCGGCGGACGCCACTGCACGGCCCGGCCCTGGGGACCGTAGATCGCGACCGGCAAGTCGATCCCCTCCTGCCGCAGCCATAAGGCGAGCTGGCGCACGCTGCCGATCTCGCTGAACTTGCGGAACACCATCGACAGCGTCTCATGGATCCGCCGATCAGCGTCCTGTTCCAGACGACCATCGGCTCCGCGTCGATAGCCAATCGCGGCCGTGGTGTGCAGTTCGCCGCGCGCTGCCTTCAGACGCAACGCCTCTTGCGACCGCTGCCGGAACATCGACAACTCGAGCTCGCTGAAGGTGCCTTTCAAGCCAAGCAACAACCTGTCGTTGATCAGTCGTGGATCAGTGACCCCGTCCTCGTCAATGATCAAGGTGTTCACGAAGGCGCAAAATTCCAGCAGCGTGTGCCAGTCGCGGCCGTTGCGTGCCAGCCGCGACGCCTCGATCGCCAACACAGCGCCGGCCGTGCCGGCGCAGATTGCCGCAAGCAGACGCTCGAAGCCGGGGCGGCTTTGACCGCCGCCCGATCGGCCAAGATCATCATCAATGACAACGACGTTCTCCCAGCCGAGCGAGCGCGCTCGTTCCACCAACGCATATTGTCGCCGTCGGCTTTCGGGGTTGTTGAGCAGCTGATCCACCGTTGATTGCCGCACGTAGACATAAGCGTCACGCGCCAGATGTTCTGCGGTAATCTTATTCATCGGCGGCCTCGAACGGCAGGGCCGGGACGGCGGCGATGTGCTCCGCCATCAACAATTTCAGCAGAGCCGTCACTTCCCCCCGAGCCGTCCGAGGAATTCGGTTCAATTCGAGCACGTTGGCCGCGGGAACGAGCAGATCGAGCTGTCGGTGGCTGGCTGGTCGGTCGAGCATCACACTCCCCTCTCATCGGAGTCGCAGGCGATAAGGATAGGAGTGCGCCATCAATCGTTCTGCGCAGCGTGAACAATGCCTCGAGCGTCAGACGAGGCTTCTTCACGATCGCGATTTGTGCCGTCCACGGCTCGGTCATCCAAACTGGCAATAACGTTCGCGTGCCATCGGGTTGCTCGATGACAAAGTGGCTGCTGCCACCATGCTGCAAACGACGTACAACAGCCACGCGCTCACCTGCACGCGGGTGATGCGGGTATTGGATCAGAACGTCAAAGCGCTGTTCTTGGGTAGTATGTCGCGGCCTCGAAAGGGACAATGAGCGAGGCCGAACTCCACATTATTCGCGGCCGCTTGCGTGGCGGCATCCTTAATAAGGCACGTCGCGGCGAGCTCGAGATCCGCCCACCAGTCGGCTTGGTCTATCGCCCCGACGGCAAGATCATCCTCGATCCCAATATTGAAGTGCAGAACGCCATTCGCATGCTGTTCGAGACCTTCGATCGAACTGGCAGCGCGATGAAGACCGCTCGCTCCATTCGGGAGCAGGGTCTGCAGTTCCCCTCGCGCCTGCACTATGGTCCCAACCAAGGCGAACTCGTCTGGGCGGAGCCGAAGCATTCGCGTGTCCTGCAGGTCCTGCACAATCCACGTTATGCCGGGGCCTTCGTTTTTGGCCGAATGCACACCCGTCGACGCGCCGATGGCGGCACCGACATCATCAAGTTGCCAATCGAAGAGTGGAAATTCGTTATCAAGGGTGCGCATGCCGGCTACATCGACTGGGAGCGCTTTGAAGCCAACCGGCGGCGCCTGATCGAGAATGGCCGCGCCTTCCGATCCGACCGGCGAAGCGGGCCGCCTCGCGAGGGGCCGGCGCTGTTGCAGGGACGAGTGCTGTGCGGCATTTGCGGCAATCGCATGGGAATCGAGTACCACCAGGTACGCGGCGATGTCCGGGGCAAACCTAGTTACATTTGCAAGGAGCAGCTCGTCCGTCGTGGCGGTGAGGTCTGTCAGACCATTTCGGGCAACGTGGTTGATGCCGCCATCGGTGTTCTTCTCGTCGAGTTGGTCATCCCCATGAACCTGGAGGTGACTTTGGCGGTCCAGCGCGAGCTCGAAAGCCGGGCCGCCGAAATCGACACAATGCGCCGCCAGCACGTCGAACGAACCCGATATGAGGCCGAGCTGGCGCGCCGCCGATACATGAACGTCGATCCTGACAACCGCCTCGTCGCCAATTCGCTCGAAGCCGAATGGAACGAGAGGCTACGCATCCACAGCGATGCCGCCGCCGAATGCGATCGGCGGGCCCAGGAGCAGGCCGCCGCGCTGGACGACGAAGCGCGCCGCCGCATTCGCGAACTCGCCGAACAATTCCCCCGCGTCTGGAACGACCCCCGCGTTCCCTCGGCCGAGCGTAAGCGCATCTTGCGTCTGCTCGTCGAGGACGTCACCCTGCTCAAGGGCCAGACAACAATCACCGCCCATGTTCGACTGTCCGGCGGTGCTACCCGCACCCTGACCTTGCCGCGTCCGCTATCCATAGTGGAGATACGCAAGTTTAAGCCTGACATCGTCGCCGAAGTCGACCGTCTGCTTGATGACCATCGCGATCAGCAGATCGCCGATATCCTGAACCAACGCGGCTTGCGAACAGGCGAGGGGAAGCCCTTTAGTCAAAGGACGATCGCCTTTCTTCGCGAATATCACAATTTATCAAGTCATCATGCCCGCCTTCACCGGCGAGGTCTGCTGACCACGCGGGAACTCGCCGCACGATATCAGATTACCGACTCCACCGTCCGTGAGTGGGGCCGGCTAGGTCTGATAAAGAACCACTATGCCGACAGCCATATGTCCGCACTCTGGGAAATTCCCGCCGGCTATATAATTGCCAAAGCGAGACCTGGAGGCCAGGGAGCCCCGCATCTCGTCCCCACTACCGTTAACCAAGCGAATGGAGCGTAGTATGAAACACAGGCCTTCGCCTGCGGGCTGTTGGCGCAGATGATGTCGATATTCAACTCCGACAGCACCCGGCCGAATTGCGTAACGCGATCGCCGCCGATCGCGTCCTTGGCGTTGACGCGAAAGATGCCGTGCTTGTCGCTGTAAAACGCCACTGGCTTGCCGTGCGTCTCTAAGTAGTCCTTCGTCGCCCGGAAGTAATCGAACGCGGACTCGGAGGCGACGAACCGCAGTCGCATCAATCGGCTGGTCGCATCATCGACAAATGCCAGCAGCGTACACATCTCACCGCGGTCCTCGAACCAGCGGTGTTCGGAACCGTCGATCTGTACCAGTTCGCCCAGACATTCACGCCGTCGACGTGGCTGATGCGGGGAGGGCAGTTTGTGGCGGCGATCGACCCACAGCCCCTCCGCCATCATCCATTGCCGCAGCGTCTCGACGCCGATCCGCAGATCGTGACGTGCAATCAGTTTTTCCACCGCCAGCGTGGGTCCAAAGTCGATGTAATGCTCGCGCACCAGGCTCAGCACCGTGGCCCTGAAGCTCTCGCCATGCTTGCGGTTGCTCGGCCGGCCGCGTTTGCGAGATGCCAGTGCCGCGGGGCCATCCGCCGAAAATACCCGACGCAGGCGGTAAATCTGACGCCGACCCAGCCCCATCAATATCGCAGCGGCATCAACCGTGAGCCGATCATCCGAGAGATCAATCATCACCCGCAGCCGGGTCAGTTCCCGATCGCTCATCTGGATTATCCCCGCCATCGCACGTCACCTCGAACGTTCCGACGGCAGTGTGCCTCAGTGACATTTCTATCGGGGACGCGTGTGACGTTTCTATCGGGGGCTTACACCCCGTGTCGCTCCCCGTTTGAAAAGACACTTTTTCTCCCCGTTAGAAATGTCACTCGGTGCGCAAGTAGAGATGACACCAGGACAGCTTTCCAGTTCGGTTTGAGGCGGCTGCTTTCCCGTCCCGGCCTGACAACAGCAGCGACGCGGAGCGCAGCGGAGGGGATGGGAGGAGCGGAGCCGCCCGCAGTCACGCGCAGCGCCTACTTCGGCGCGAGCATGGCGAGGACGGCGAGCACCAGACCTTCCCTGGAGCGAGCACCGTGGCACGCTCGCCTCAGGCTGGAGGAACAGGCGGCGAGTGTGGTTTGTCAGGGTTCAACCTTGCCGCCACACGCTCTGCCGCCACCGCAGCCGCGACCTCGCGCGAAGGCCGTCCCTTTGTCGGCTGGCCCGGTGCTTCGAGGTTGTTCGGCGGCCGCTGCCGCGCTGGGTGATAGCGACGCCGGTGCGGCTCGTACGTGTTCTGGTGTTGCTTCACCATCGCCAGCGCCGCGCCAAGCCGCTTGTTCTCTACAATCTCGCCAGGTTCCACGGTCTGGATCTTGTCAAACTTGCGGAACGACAACGAAATCCCTTCGAACTGAACCGCAAATCGGCCGTCCGGATAGTTCACAACATCGACCGTCTTGCGCACCAGACCGCGGGCAAGCGGTGTCGGATCCAGTATGAGCATCATGCGGTCGTAATGCAGGGTCAGGTTCTTCGTGACGGTACGCTCCTCCCGCCAGGCGAGAACCTCGCTCAGGTCGTCCGCCGCGGTCAGCTTGCGGTGCAGGTCTTTGGCGTTCTCCGGGTCGCGCCCGAACCGCGTGTTGTAATCGACCATGAATGCCGGCACCCAGGCGTTTGCTGCTTCGATCGTTGAGATGCCGGCGAGGCGCAGCTCTTTCACCAGCCGATCCTGCAACGTGCCAAACGCGCGCTCGACGCGGCCCTTCGCCTGCGGGCTGTTGGCGCAGATGATGTCGATATTCAACTCCGACAGCACCCGGCCGAATTGCGTAACGCGATCGCCGCCGATCGCGTCCTTGGCGTTGACGCGAAAGATGCCGTGCTTGTCGCTGTAAAACGCCACTGGCTTGCCGTGCGTCTCTAAGTAGTCCTTCGTCGCCCGGAAGTAATCGAACGCGGACTCGGAGGCGACGAACCGCAGTCGCATCAATCGGCTGGTCGCATCATCGACAAATGCCAGCAGCGTACACATCTCACCGCGGTCCTCGAACCAGCGGTGTTCGGAACCGTCGATCTGTACCAGTTCGCCCAGACATTCACGCCGTCGACGTGGCTGATGCGGGGAGGGCAGTTTGTGGCGGCGATCGACCCACAGCCCCTCCGCCATCATCCATTGCCGCAGCGTCTCGACGCCGATCCGCAGATCGTGACGTGCAATCAGTTTTTCCACCGCCAGCGTGGGTCCAAAGTCGATGTAATGCTCGCGCACCAGGCTCAGCACCGTGGCCCTGAAGCTCTCGCCATGCTTGCGGTTGCTCGGCCGGCCGCGTTTGCGAGATGCCAGTGCCGCGGGGCCATCCACCGAAAATACCCGACGCAGGCGGTAAATCTGACGCCGACCCAGCCCCATCAATATCGCAGCGGCATCAACCGTGAGCCGATCATCCGAGAGATCAATCATCACCCGCAGCCGGGTCACTTCCCGATCGCTCATCTGGATTATCCCCGCCATCGCACGTCACCTCGAACGTTCCGACGGCAGTGTGCCTCAGTGACATTTCTATCGGGGACGCGTGTGACATTTCTATCGGGGGCTTACAAGCCTTAACCGCATAATTGTTCATTATGGTAAGAGAGCGGAAGTATTCAGAAAGTGCTGGTTAAGTTGCGGCGCCGTGGTTTGCGCTGGCGGCCGGTCCGAGAAAGGCAAGCGGATGAGCGACGCGTTAGAGGGAACACGGCCGCCGACTACGGTTCATCCCCGCGCCTGATGTCAATCTGGTCACAGATAGCCGCGTTAAGCCGCGTTCTCAGTTTCCGCCTCCTTGTACGCGGCAAACTGGGCCTCGGTGCCAGAAGGGGCGGGAGAAGCGCCCAGGCCTCGAGGGGGCGCTCAAGGACGAGGTACGCGGCAAGTACGACGTGCTGATGGTATGGGCGGTTAACCGGCTCGGCCGCTCGCTCGTCGATCTGATTGGCTCGCTGAACGAGCTCCACGGCGCCAAGGTGGATCTGTTCCTTCACCAGCAGGCGATCGACACGACGACGCCGGCCGGGCGAGCGCTGTTCGGTATGCTCGGCGTGTTCGCGGAATTCGAGCGCTCTATGATCGTCTCGCGGATCAACGCCGGCATCGCCCGGGTGAAGGAAACCGGCAAGACGAAAACCGGCAGAGGTCCCCGTAGACCGCCGCCACGAGCCAGCCACGGCCAGCGGCGACAGCTTCTAGCCCGCGCCGCTGGTTGTCGGTCGTCTGCTCGCCTGTCGAGACCCGCAAACAGAGCGCGGCACGCTTGCCGCTCGCCTTGCGCGTCATCAGGATTGCTCTCCGCTTGGCCCGAAATGCCTTTTGCTGCTGATCATCCTCGGCCTGCCGCTGTCGGCCACGCACGCCGACGTCGTGAAACCGCGCACGGAAGTCGTGCAACTTTGGAGCCCGGACGGCGCCGAACAATTCCGCCGTTCTGGCTCCACACCGGAGACGCTGGCTCTGATCAGCTTCGACACCACGGAAGGCTGCTTGGGCGGACCTGATGTGTCGATCTTTTCTTCGAGGCCATGACGCACAGCAGTTTCGTGCTTCAGGTCTCAACCTGGTCATCGCGGCGATCGTCTATTGGAATTCGACTTACATCGTCGCCAAACCGACCCAGCAGCAACCAAAATCGTGGACTTGCCGATACTGCTTCTACCGACCAAATGGAACCCGCCGCTTTCCACCCCCAGTAACCTCTGCAGGGGGCCTGCGAACGCAACCGCCAGGCAAAACATAGCGAGGTGGTTGCCGCGCAAAGGTCCGGCGACCTCGCGCTGCCAGTTCTGAAGCCGGCCGCGGCGGCGAAACCGCTGGGCATCGGCAGCTTGCTCTATCGCGGAGATCACGTGGTGACTGCCAGATGTGTAGACTTTCCTCGGGGTAACGAACCGGCTACCGGTCCATCCTGAGGTACTAACGACCCCGTAACTCTTATTAGGTGGCGCAGCTGATTATTAGGCGGCGCAGCTGAGAGCCTCTGAAATAGATTGTCGCGATCAGTCTCTTGTAAGGGCACGGGAAATCCGGCCCGGCCAATGGCGTCTAGCAGCCCGGTCTTGTGGCCTTTCACGGATCCGAATGGGATTAGCACGTGGCTCATCTTGCGATCTTGGTCGATTACCCGAAAGACTATGATCACGGCGACAGCATGTCGACACATCGAGAAGGCGCGCTTGCTTTTGCCAAACTTCTCCCCTGATGGCCCCAAGGTTGGCGCACCCATTATCTTCGTATGGTATAACGCTGAGGGAATGCGACGGTAGCGGCGAGGAACGCGGATGCCAATCACGCCAACACCTGCTTTCCGTGTGTGATCGAACAGCCGACCGTAGTCTTGGGCTGGATAGTTCGGTGGCAAGGCGACAGCGGCTGAGGGATTTAGCATGTTATAGCTGACCTGGGCACTGTGGATGGGTGCGCAGTTCGGTTTCCAGCGCGGCTATGATGGGGGCATGTCCTTTGGGGGCGCTGGCACGGCAGCGCCCAATTCAAGCCCAACTCGCGATTTCCAGCGGCCTCGCAACTTGGCTGCGTAGAGATCGTGGAACCCGTACGGTCCGGATGCGCGCGTGCCCCAATCGACCCCAAAATAATACACGACGGTCGGTATCGCCGTGCCCAAAGAGCAAAGTATTGGGGCTGACCCGTAAAGCCATAGGGCTTCTCGAACGCCATCTACATGCACGAATATGGCATGACGGAGCGTGACCTGGCGCTGATTGCTGTCGAACAGCGGCGAAGCGCGCTTCTCAATCCGCTGTCGCAGATGACGCGCCCACTGACCTATGACGACTATTTTGCCTCGCGCGTGGTCTCGGATCCGCTGCGTGTGGCGGATTGCTGCCTGATTACCGACGGGGCCTGTGCTTTCGTCATGACAACCCTTGAGCGCGCCCGCGATTTGGCGAAACCACCTGTCCGTGTGCTGGGCAGCGGCTTCGGCAGCGAGCCCATCACCGGCGACGACGCGTTTACCCAACCTGGCGGTATGATGCGCATCCCGGGCGCTCGGATAGCGACCGACAGGGCACTCAGGCAGGCGGACATCACGCTCGATGACGTCGATTTTGCCGAAGTCTACGACTGCTTCACGATATCATGCCTGTTACAGATCGAGGCATCGGCTTTTGCAAGCGCGGTGAGGGCGTGGCGTTCCTGCAAGAACAAGGCATCGGCCTCGACGGCGGACTGCCGCTGAATACGCACGGCGGCCTCCTCTCGCACAGCTATTTGCTCGGCGTCGAGCACGTGGTGGAGGCCGTCCGGCAATCGCGGGGAGAGGCTGGAGCGGACAGGTAAAGATGCCGAGATCGGGCTCGTCGGCGGCCTGTCCAATCCCGACTACGGTGTCATGATCCTGGGGCGCGATCATCGTGACTGAGCCCGCGACTTACACCCCGCCGCCCGAGTTTGCCAGCTTCTTCGAGAAGACGGGTACCGGACGGCTGGCGTTCCCGTATTGCCGGGACTGTGGTCAGTTCCATTGGTATCCGATGCCGCGCTGCCCGCATTGTCGCGGGCACGATATCACATGACGGCCGATCGCCGGGCGCGCCGAGATCTCCAGCTTCACGCGCGTGCTGCACCCATTCGACAAATCTCGTGCGCACACGCTGCCTTACGTCGTGGCGCTGGTGATCTTCGCCGACGCGCCGGGCATCAGGTTTATTACCAACATTGTCGATTGCGGCTCGGCCGAATTGGGATCGGCCTGACCGTCGAGCCGGTGTTCGGAACAGACAAGAATGGCCAACCGGTCGTGGACTTCCGGCCGACATAGGCGAAGTGGGAGCGAGGCACATGACAGGACTGATGGAGCTCCCGACGCTGTGGGCGGCGGTTGCAGATACGGCGCGGACGCGGCCTGAATTGCCCTGCCTCGCGGTCCCGCCGCGCGCAGTGCGCGAGTATGATCCCGAGGGTCTTTTGTGAGTCATGGTGAAGTTGCCGAGCGTGTGACCCGACTGATCGAACACTACACGCGAGCGGGCTACGGGCACGGCCACCGCGTCTCGCTGGTGCTGGAAAACCGGCCTGAATTCATGCTGCATTTCCTGGCGCTGAATGCTCTGGGATGCTGGGTCGTGCCGCTGACTCTCGAGGACCCGGTACACCAGTCGACCTGGGCTACGTGCTCGGCCATTCTGAAGTTGATCTGATCGCTCTCTGCTACACCACATGCCGGCGATGCATGAGGTGATGAAGGCGCTGGGCCGGCGCATCCCGGTCACCGAGGACCACAGTCTTCGCGGACACGCTCGCGGGCGCCGCGCGGCCAAGTAGGAATACCCCGCCTGGGCGTGAAATCAGAAAAGCGTTCTGAATGAAGACTTCCGGCACGACGGGCATGCCCAAGGGCTGCATCATCAACAACGAGTATTTCTACTTCGCGGCCGAACGGTATCTTTCTGCGGAAGGAACGATGACGATCGAGCACGGTGCGGAACGGCTCTATAATCCACTGCCGCTGTTTTATGCGAACGGTCTTGCCATCGCAAATCCGGCGATAATTTTGTCGCGCAACTGCATGATCTTTCCGGATCGCTTTCACCCGTCGAGTTGGAGGGCCGATCTCGTCGCGACAGAGGCAACGATAATTCATTACCTCGGGATTATTCCGCCTGTGTTAATGGCGCGGCCCGAGGAGCCGGACGAAAGGCGTCACAAGGTCCGTTTCGGCCTTGGCGCGGGCGTAGATCCTGCCCTGCGCGTCGCGTTTGAGAAGCGCTTCGGACTGACGCTTGTCGAGATCTACGGCATGTCGGAAATTGGCGTCTGCTCGTTCGATACTTCGACGGAACGGGACGGCCAGACCCGCTCCGTTGGTCGCACCATGCCAGGGCTTGACTACCAGCTCATCGATGAGGATGGCGTCCCGCAACCCAAAGGCACCCCGGGCGAGCTGCATGAGCAACTTGGGGTCGGATAGGCGGGGTGTCCTGCTGGAGGACGATCTCTGAGACCCCGAGACGACTGGAGCCGTCTGGAAGGATGGTTGGTTCCATACCGGCGACATCCTAGCTGAGACGCAAGGCGGTTTGGTGTTCGTCGATCGAAAGAAGCACATGATCCGCCGCAGCGGGCAAAACATCTCGGCGGGCGAGGTGGAGGCAACGCTGCGCACGCATCCGGCCGTGAGCGAGGTCGCGGTCATCCCGGTCGCGGATGAGCTCCGGGATGAGGAGGTTTATGCCTGCGTGATTCTGAAAGCGGGCTTCACGGCGGGGGCGGAACTGGCAGATGCGCTTGCCCGATTTGCCGTAGAGAAGCTGGCCTACTTCGACGATTCCGGGCTGGGTGGCTTTCGTCGAGAGCCTGCCGACCACCTATTCGCAGAAGCTCCGCAAGGGCACGATATTCGGCGAAGCCGATCCTCGCCGGCATCCGACGGCGGTGGACGTCCGTCGCATCAAACAACGACGGGGGCGAGACAGAGCACTGACCGCGGACGCCGATCACTGACTGTCCGTTTGTAGGCATGGAGACCGTCCAGAATGTGGGGGTAGTCAGGCCGCTCGCCGAAATGGCCGGCAGGCGCAGCGATCGGCGATGGCAAAGTCCCCGTCGAGCGTGCCGTTCATGACGGCGGTTCGGTCCTTTCAGCATCAAGTGAGCGCCTCTCGGAGACCAGCGCATCTGCTGCTGCGACAGGATGGCCTCGAGGTCCAGGGCGACCGGCGCGAGGCGAGAGCGCGGCTAGGCGTATCGCCGCGCCACCTTCCGGGTTTCACTAACTACCTGAGACCTCAAGGCTGTTCAACGCTATGGAATGGCCAGGACTTCAAGCAGGTTATCGATGCCCGCCAGAGCGGCGCGGTAGCGGTCCTGGCAGAGGGTGCTGGTCTTGCTTGACTTGAGGATGTTGAAGGCGAAGCTGCGGAGACGAGCAAACACGCCGGGGTTGCTACGGATACGTGATTTGTCCTCGCCGAATGTAACGTCGCGGCTGTAGTGGGATGTGGTTTCGATCTTCCAATGGCCGCGAATGGCATCGGCTGCGTTCACAGCGGTGGGCGTTGTGTTCGAGACATAGAACGCGGTCTCGGTGGACCAGTCCCACAGGCCACTCGACACGATGCGGGTGAACACTTTGCGTTCGACGCGAACGATCGCCGCGACGTACGGATGCCATTCTGTGTTGGCGAGTTTTTCGGCCGGATCGAAGACGGTGACGATGCGCCGTTCGTCGCGATTGCGGCCCTTGGTACGACTGCCGATCGCTTCGATCGGGGCCGTTGTCGATGCGATTTCCTGTATCTTCTGGTTCAGCGCCGGCTGATTGTCCTTGACCTGGACGATCAGCGCAGTATTGGCCTCGGCCGCGACCTCGAAAGATGGGTGGACGGCCCCAACGGCATCAGAGTGCCAGAGTACGGGTCGTGACAACCTGTAGAATGGGAACCGCCCGCAATGAGCATTACCATGATCGGCCTGGACACCGCCAAGTCCGTCTTTCAAGTCCATGGCGTCAATGAGACCGGAAAGGCGGAGATCAAGCGCAAGCTGCGAAGGAGTGAACTGATCCCGTTCTTCGAGAAGCTGGAGACTTGCACCGTCGTCCTGGAGGCGTGCGGCGCAGGCCATCACTGGGCGCGGATCCTGTCCAGTCTTGGACACGAAGTGAAACTGATCGCACCCGAGGCAGTCAGACCCTTCGTGAAAAAGGGCAAGAAGAACGACCCGGCCGATGCGGCAGCACTGTGCACAGCCGCATCGCGGCCTGACATGATTTTCGTGCCGATCAAAAGCATTGAGCAGCAAGGGATCCTGGCCTTGCATTCGGCGCGATCCCTACTGGTCAAGCAACAGACGATGCTGGCGAACGCGATGCGGGGCCTGGCGACGGAATTCGGCCTGACCGTCCCAAAGGGTATCGACAGGCTCGAGGAGCTTTTGACGTTGGTCAACGCGGATAAGGCCTTCCCGGAGAAGGCGCGTCGGGTGTTCACGGGATTATTCGACCAATGCCGCGCACTGGCTGAAAGTATCAGGGCACTCGAAGCGGAGATTGTCGCTCACGCGCGGCAAGATGAGACCGCACGCCGCCTGCTCACGGTCCCTGGCATTGGCCCGATCACCGCGTCGCTGATTGTAGCAACGGTCGTCGACATCAGCGTGTTCAAAAGCGCACGCCATTTCGCCGCCTGGCTCGGGCTGGTGCCACGACAGTATTCCACCGGCGGAAAGACCCGCCTCGGTCGGATTACCAAAGCCGGCAACCGGGAGATCCGTAAATTGCTGGTCCTCGGCGCCACGTCGATGGTTTACCGGGCCGAACAATGGAACAGTGCTGTTGGGGCATGGACCCGAGGCGTTCTGGAACGGCGTCCCGTCAGGCTGGTGACGGTGGCGCTGGCGAACAAAATGGCGCGCATCGCCTGGGCGTTGATGACGCGCAAAGAAGTCTACCAGGCCAAGGGACGAATTGCGGCCGCGGCGGAAGTCGCGGCGTGACGTTCCCAGGCAAGCTGGTGGGCGTCGGGCGCGAGTTCGACTGATCCGGCAGCAGGCGCTGACCAGCGTGATGGAAAAACTGTGATCAGAACAGTTCAGGCGACACCGGAAAAAAATTTGTGCCCCGAGCACGCCCGAAAGATTGGTGCCTGACACGCATGTGTACACCCATGATGGCCAGCGGCAAGGACCGCGCGACAGGCCGGACATAAGGGCGCACCTGACCGGATCTTTCACCCACGTCGCTCAGCGCTTCATGAGAGGGAACGCCAGTCCATTGCACTCGTGACGCGTCACGGGATATCAAGCCCGGATGCCAGGACCACCACCCCGCGGCGATCGCGCCGCGACCCCCGCCGAGCGATCCGCGGCCTGCAGGGCGCGGCGCAAGGTTGCTGCCGCGGCTGCGCCGATGAAGCCGCCGGTGGTTGTCCGACACCGTCGCCCTGCCGATCGGCGCAGTCGACCGGAACGGTGGGCTGACGCGGTGCAGACTTGGCGGACACCCTGCTGGACCAGTTTCAGGAGTGGCGGGACAACCTGCCCTCCAGCCTGGAAGACAGCGCGACTGCGGAAGCGCTCGATGTCGTGCTGGAGCTGCGCAGTCATGTTGAAGATCTTCAGGCGGTCCAGTTGCCAAAAGGCTTCGGACGGGACTGACGGCGCTCATCGGTGGCGCTGCAAGACACGCTTCCTCAGCGCTCATAGGAATTGACCCGGCTTCAAGGGCCACCGGACAGCACGAGACGGCCATCTTGAAGTCTCTCGGCTCGTTCTGTTTGGTGCCCCCAGGTCGGGATGGAATCAGGCGCTTCGGCAAAGTGCGCAAGGGCTTGCCACCTCGGGGGCCGTCCACATAAGTTTTTTTTGGCAATGCAGAGCATCCATCGTGACGATTGCCCCGTCGGCCAGCCCGAGCTCGGCGAGCAATTTCTGAGCCGCCGGAATCTCGTTTGACTTCTCGGCGATATCGATATGCGCCAGTACCAGCGCCGTATCGGTCGCGAAGGCACTCAACACCTGGGCGGCGGCACGGTCACGAAACTTGTCGAAACTGCCGCGCAGGGTCTTGCCATCCAGCGCGATGCTGCCTTGCCCGGAGGTTGCGCGCGCCGCCTGAAGCAGCGCCGCATGGCGACGAAAACTGGCCTCTACCGCAGCCGGATCGAGCCGCTGGAGGATATAGCGGATGGCCGTGTGCGCGGGCGCTCGACGCCACGTAAGACCGAACGCTTCGTTCAGCCTGCGACGATGAACGTCGATGAAGGTGACGACGCCACGGGACGAATTGCAGCCCGTCACGATGGCAAGAATAGAAAACAGCAACACGTAGGGCAGGCTGTAGAGTTTTCCCTGAGCCCGACGCGGGTCGGGAACTTCAGCCAACAAATCCAGCAACGGTCCAAATCCAGCCACGGCAACCCCCGACTTCGGTTGCCGCCCTAGGAGTTAGACATTTTCCGATTCTAGAATCCGGCTTGTTGTCAGTCACGTCAGTCACCTCACTTTGGACGCACACTGTTGCAGATTAGACTCAGTCCAGGCGCGCTGTCAGCGTTGAAC
>CAVYXX010000067.1:0-15746 GCA_963772355.1 uncultured Alphaproteobacteria bacterium
CGGCGGTTTCCGCCTTGAGCAACTGCGATAGGATAGGCACCGCCAAATTCGAACGCGGGCGCACCCTGTTCCATCAGCTCACCCGCGGCCTGCGCCATTCCGTACATCTTTAGGCTGCGTAGCATGATGACAATGGCCGCCGCGGCTGGATCATGACGCATGGCGGGCCTCCTGCATGGCCTCGCGCAGGGCATCGTAGCGTTCGACGTCAGCGCGCGGCTCCCGATCCAGGGTGAGCGAATGCGGCGCCTTGATCGTCGATGTGGCGGGCGGTTTGTCATCGATCAGCCGGTGCAGAAGGTTGAGAATATGCGTCTTTGTCGGAGCACCGTCGCTGAGCGCCAGCTCAACGGCACACAGCACAGCTTGTTCATCGTGATGCAGAATAAGACGCCAGCATCTCCACCATCTCCCGGTCGCCCCCAGGTTGCTTGAGAAGATGCTGCTGCAGCCGCCTGAACCCCTCCGGCAATTCCGCAAACGGCGCGCCGTTACGCAAGGCGCCCGGTTTTCGCTGGATCACCGCCAGGTAGTGGCGCCAGTCATAGACGGTCCGGCCCGGCTGATCATGCGACCGCAAGATGATCCGCGCGTGTTCGCAAATGATTTGTCCTTCAGCAACGACGACGATGCGATCAGGATAAACCCTTATGCTGACACGGTGGTTCGCGAATGATGCCGGAACGCTATAACGGTTTCGATCAAAGTGAACGAGACAGGTCGGCGACACGCGCTTGCTGGACTCGACAAAGCCGTCGAACGGCCGGCCGAGAGGCATCAGACAAATGGCCTCACTTTCCCGGGCGGCGAAAGTCGATTCCTGCTGGCTGCCGTGTGCAATCTCATGCCACTGCGCCTTGCAGCGCTGCTCCAACCAGTCGTTCAAGTCATCAAGCGTCGCAAACCGCGGCATTGACGGTTCTGTTGCAAGGTTTGAGCGTGGGCCGCGGGTCATCTGCGAGAGGATGAGATGACGTCTCAGGCGGCCACCTGGAACAGTCCGGCGATGAATTTGCCTGGGCCCTGATGTCGTTGCCACCGATGTTCCGAACTTGCCCCTTCCTGATCATCGCCATCGCCTCGTAGCCTGCCAGCGTTCGTCGGGCCGTCCAGAAGCTGCCAAAGCCAAGTCCTGGACCGGTCAGTCGTTTCACGCTCCGATGGTCTTGCTCGACGATGTTGTTCAGGTATTTCACCTGTCGCAGCCGTGATCGGCGCCAGAGCTCGCCGTCCTTCTTCATCTCCGCGGCGGCCTTCGGATAGGCCGCGTTCTTGTCCACCGTGATGGTGCGCGGGTTCACCGTGTGCGGCTGCGCCAACGCCTTGCGGAAGAACCGTTTCGCCGCCTCAGCGTCGCGCTTGGCCGACAGCAGGAAGTCGATCGTCTGGCCGCGGCTGTCGACGGCTCGATACAGATACATCCAGCGGCCTTTGACCTTCACATATGTCTCGTCCACCCGCCAGGAGCCGTTGCTCATGCGCAGGTGCGGCCGGATCCGCTTCTCCAGTTCGACCGCATAGGCCTGGATCCAGCGGAAGATGGTGGTGTGGTCCACCTCGACGCCGCGATCCAGCAGCATGAGCTCGAGATCGCGGTAGCTGATCGGGAACATCAGATACCAGCGGACCGCCCACAGGATCACCTCGGCGGTGAACTGCCGGCCCTTTGAAGGGCCGATCCTGCCGCACCTGGACCGCTCGTCGACGTCTTGTCATGCCACCGCGTCTACCCGACCAGGTCGCGGCGAAAAGCTGCAACAGAACCCGGTTGCGCACGATGCCACGTGGCACTCAGGTCGGGGCGAAGAAACGGCCCCAGTCAAACAAAGAAACTATCGCTTGACTTCTTAGCCGCGATTAGAGAACTTGATATTGTGGGAGTTGGTTGCGATCGAGATCCGTTGAACGCGCTCGATGGGACGACGGCTCATGTCCAAGGGGGAAAGTCGGTCCACCGCTTATGCTGCTGTTCACTCAATGTGCCAATAGATACCGTCAGGACGCACTGCAATGTTAGCTGCAGCGCGCACGCGACAAACCAGGCCTCTTCGAACGAGAGTTATTACGCTTCTGGCCTGCATAAGTCTGTGCGGATGCTTTAGCCTTTGGAACACCCGGCTGTATGAGGACTAGCTCGGCTATTCCCGGGCATTGGGCGATGCGGAGAAAACCGATACGCGCCGCATCGGTAACGCTCGGAAACTCTAGCCAATAACCATCACCCTCTTCGTCGCAACCACGCGGTTGCCGAGCACTGGCGCGAGCAGGGAAGAGCGCTTGCGCATGGGGGCCGGGATGAGCTGGACGATGCTTTCGATCCAGCTGAGCAGCGTGCCGGGCAACGGTATGTAATGACCGCGCGCCCCGATCCAGCTCTGGACCCGCCTGAAATCGACACTCCTAAACAGGGCGGTGAGCTCGCGGGAGGTGTATTCTTTCAGGTGCAGTCCCGTTGCGACATAGTTCCTATTTTTGATTGGGCACATCAGGTCGTCGAAATACGCCGACGAATCGTCGGCCCGTTGATCGGGCTCGGGGTGACGCAAACATAGGCGCCACCCTGCTTGAGAACGCGCTGGATCTCCCGAAGCTGGTCGGCGGCGTCGTCCGGGTGGAGATGTTCCATGAGCTGGTTGCTGATCACCACATCCAGGGTGTTCGGCGGGAACGGCATATTGATGCCATCGCTTAGGCGGAATTCGAAGTTGGACGGCCGGCCCTCGGACGGCAGGTAGATCTCGGAGACATCGACCCCATAGACGCGCGCGGCATGCGGGGCCAGCGCGAAGGCGAGGCGGCCTCGCCCTGGTCCGATCTCGGCCAGCACGGTGTCCTGCTTCAGGAAGCGGCGCAGGAAGGCGGTCTCGTACCCCGCGATGCGTTCCGCTGCGGACGAGTCCTCAGGGTGATGCTCCGGGAAGTGCCGGGTGTAATCGTCTTCCAGGGTGCCGTACAGCGACAGCCGATCTTGGCGACTGGCCGCCCGGAGCCGTGCGGCAAGGCCCGTCTCATACGCGCACTGGTCATGGAGTCGCTCGGTCAACGCAGTCTTCTGCATCCGTACCATAGGTCTCGCCCTTTTCAGCTTGTGGTAGAATGTTAGAAGGTTTTAATGTCCTTGCCGCCCTACACTTAAGCAGTTCTGGTAACACCATCCAAGCAGCAGCTAAGCCATCTCTGTCCTCGATCGAGCGCATGCTTGCTGCGCCACCTCATCGCAACGCCAGGCCAGATTACCTCTATTGCCTCAAAAGAATGGGCGAAAGCAGTCATTGCGTAGGGCAGTTGGTCGCCTGAGCGGTGGCGGCACCTACGTTGGACGAAGCGGAAATTCGGGCACCGCGAGCGGGACGCCGAGAGGCAGGATACCGGCGTCCAGATCGGACTTTGATTTGGACGTCGTCAAGCGTGCTGACCGGAACAATATCCGGCGAGACGGAATTTGATGATTTAAGAACGGCGCTGGTCAGCCTCCCGGCGCCGCTACGACGGTGAATGATGACCTGCCGCCGCCGCCAGCGATCGCATTGCCGTCCTCAGTTGCAGCACCCGTAGCAGTGATGGCATAGGTGTGCGTGCCATCGCAAAACGTCCCGGAGTCTTCCGCGACAGCTCTGATGGCCGGTCGTATTGCCTCATCCAGGAATGCTCCCGAACGGGTTAGGCATTGCCTCACCAGAATGCTCCCGGCGCGGCGTCACTTTGTCAATCGGCATCCAACGGGTATTGCTTGAGATCTGGCACATGCGGGCGGCGGCATGATGGGTCCTGCGCGAGCGATTCGTCAGCCTTACCCGCGCTTGGGGAGGGGCGTTGCCATCACCTCCCGTTGTAGTGGCGTTCGGAAGTCGCGGCTGAATGCGGTGTGATCAGGCTTGCCTTACGGAAGCAAACGACCCGGCGCCAACCGGTGCCGGGTCGCATCACCGGGCGCGGTCATTGGCGTCCCCGCCTGTGCCGCGAGGCAATCGTAAACTTGTCATCAGCGGGCCTCAAATATCCCGGGGGTTCGGGGGCAGCGCCCTCGCCTCCGGCCGATCAAAGCGCGTGCTGGGAGCGTCACCCACACCAACCGGCTTAACTGTTAGCCAAGACGAGCGCCTGTCGTTTACGACCATAATGGGAATGACTGTTCAGCGTTACGGAACGGATTGGAGCGGGGACTGTGCAGCGTGATAGCCCGGAGCACTGCCGCCGAACACCGGTTGATGTGCATTTTCCCGCCGCCACACTTTGACACGGCGCTGTAGCGTTCGCAGCAGTTTGTCCGGGTAGATATCTGGCTGCTCCCGCTGAAGCCGCTCGAGCAGTTCTCGCGACGTCCGCCATGGCTCGACCTCGAACCACTCACGTATTTGCGCCGTCACCGACAGGAACGGATCAGGGCAAGTCCGCAAATATTTGCGGCCCTTTTCTTTCGGCTTACTCGTCGGACGTACCTCACCCTCGTGCCAAGACGTTCGAAGGCCTTCCAGGAACTGCTCTAGCGTTGGCGCACTCACCGACACCATTTCGCCAGTTACCGGCCGATCTGCAATCTCGACGAGCTGCTTCTGCGCAAGGCGGATCTCACTCAACAGCCGCACCGGATCCAGAGTCGCCTGTAGAGCACTGAGGCGAGCTCGTACCGTCTCGCTCGTACGCGGATCGGCCAGCAGCCGCTGATACGGCGTCGCTGGTGGGTAGTAGCGCTTCGTGACCCTCGCTCCATCACGTTTCTTACTGGCCAGCTTAAAAGACGGCTGAAAGAAATTCACAAATAAACGAACCGACATATACAGTCGACCCAACGCCGCTGCCGCCTCCAGGCCCACGTAGCGTCGGTAGCCCACAATGCGGCGCACAACTGCGCCGTTCTTCTGCTCCACCCATGCTTGATCGTTCTTGCGATACGGCCTACAGCGTGTGAACTCCACACCGGCGTCCTTGCAATAGGACTGTACGGTCTCATTCATGAACACGCTATCGTTGTCAGTATCAAACCCTAGCAGAGGAAACGGCATCCGCTTGCGGACCTCGCTCAACACCGCAATCAATACCGTCTGCTCCCGGACCAATAACGGTGCACACTCCGTCCAGCCGCTCGCAATGTCGGTCAATGTCAGCGTCTGCACGAAACTGCCTTCTGCCGTCGGCCCGCTATGCGCGACCAGGTCGGCCTCCATGAACCCAGGTGCCGGATCATCCCAGCCATCAAATGTTCGAACCGGCACGCTGCGCCGGACCCCGGTCGAGGATGCCGATCGTCGACGCCCTCCTCCTGTTGCTTGCTGCTTAACCTTGCACAACGATCGGTCGATGGTCGCCGCGCTCATTGCCAGCAGACCGCTTCCCACCTCCGGCGCGAGTTTGAGATGACCGTGCCGCTCCATTGACTTAACGAGGATAGGTATCAACGGTCGCAACCGCTTGCCGCATACCCGGTCCGACGCCTCCCAAACCAAGATCAGCGCCTCGCGCACGGCGTCGTCATAAACCCTACGTCTCCGACGAGGGCCGGAGGGCTCACTGCGAATCCGAAGCAGACGCATCGCATGCTTGCGATGCAGACCGCTCACCGCTGTGAACTCGTCCAAAATGCGGCTGCGATCTTTGCGAGCGGACCGGGCGTACCGCTCCGCCACCACCGCCACCAACTCATCCCGTGTCGCCATGCTGATCCGCCTCATGCTCGCCCCCGCCGAACCCCGGCGGGGAGCAAATTACGTGAGGCAACAGACCGACACTGGGGAGCATTTCAGGTGAGGCAATGCGGGCAGGGGCGATGGTGTCGTGGTCGGGATGCTCGTTGGCGGCGATGAAGCGGAACGCCACCGAATCATGGGTCGCCCGTTCCAGGCTGCGGCTGGAAAACACGCCGGTGGCGTAGCCATAGATGATCAGGCCAAGAAGCAATGTGGGTGGTAGGAGGCCTCACCCGAGCCACGGTAGCTGCCGGTCATGGCCCGCAGGCCCAGTCCCTCGACCACTTCCACAACGAACCGCGCGAGGTGGCGCTGTGGCAGCCACTCATCGACCGACGGAGCCATCAGAAAGTCCATGTCGCGGTTGATCGGGCGGAAGTTGCTCATGCGACTTTGGGTCCGGAGGGGGTTCTGTTGCAAAGCTTGAGCGTGGGTCGCGGGTCATCCTCGAGAGAATGAGATGACGTCTCAGGCGGCCACCTGGAACAGTCCAGCGATGAATGCCGCCTGAGCCCTTATGTCGTTGCCGCCGATGTTCCGAACCTGCCCTTTCCTGATCATCGCCATCGCCTCGTAGCCTGCCAGCGTTCGTCGGGCCGTCCAAAAGCCACCAAAGCCAAGTCCGGGGCCGGTTAATCGTTTTACCCGCCGGTGATCTTGCTCAACAATGTTGTTCAAGTATTTCACCTGCCGCAGCCGTGATCGGCGCCAGAGCTCTTTTTTTTTTTTTGTGATGGTTTTAGGATAGGAAGGGTTATTGTATATTGTGATAGTGTGTGTTTTAATTGTATGTATTATTATAATAATATTAATTAATAAATATTTGTTAGTGTATAAAAAAAGTAAGAAAGAGAAAAAGAAATAAATAGTATGAGGCATAGTCGACGGCTCGATACAAATACATCCACCGTCCCTTGACCTTTACGTAGGTCTCATCCACCCGCCAGGAGCCGTTACTCACCCGCAGGTGGGGGCGGATCCGCTTCTCCAGTTCGGCCGCATAGGCCTGGATCCAGCGGGAGATGGTGGTGTGGTCCACCTCTACGCCGCGGTCCAGCAGCATGAGCTCGAGATCGCGGTAGCTGATCGGGAACATCAGATACCACCGGACCGCCCACAGGATCACCTCGGCAGTGAACTGCCGCCCTTTGAAGGGCCGATCCTGGCGTACCTGGATCGCTTGTCGACGTCGTGTCATCCCACCGCGTTTACCCGACCAGGTCGGCGGCGCAAAGCTGCAACAGAACCCGAGTATTATATACAACCTCGCACGGGGCCGCGAACGTTGACGGGGGCTCGTTTTTCCCAGTGAAGACACACCTGACTACTGGGACTTCGTTTATTTCTCCCTAGTGGTAGGAATGACATTTCAGGTGTCGGACGTACAGATCACGTCGCGTAAGCTGCGCAGGCTGGCAACCGTGCACGGACTGATTGGTTTCCTGTTCAACACTATCATCGTAGCCCTCACGGTAAACATGGCGGCTAGCCTGCTCTGAGGCGGCAGTTTTGGCCGTATCTACGGCGTCACGAAACCCCACCCTTTCGCCATGCCGCCTCGCCGGGGGCAAGCATGAGGCGGATCAGCATAGTGACACGGGGTGAGTTGGTGGCGGTGGCTATTGGAGTGAGAGGTCGCTGGCACCGATTTTGCCGCTGCTGTGTGTCTCGTGCGCGCGTATCCAATCGCCTGTCGGGACGCCGGGGATTGGAAATATCGAGATCGAGGGGATACGCTTGCTCGCGGTGGTTACAGTACGGACACACGAAGGCGTCAGCCCAGCGGGCGCTGGCGCAGCTCGGAACGGTCGTGGGCCTCAAGCGCTGGCGCGGCGGCCGTGCCCAGAGTCATGCGGCTATCTCCCTCAGGCCAGTTTGCCGGAGTATTTCTCCAGCAGCGCCCACGGCTCGTCGCCCATGCGTTTCTTCATATCGGTGTAGAACCCATTCTTCCGCGCCACTGCCCGAAACGGTTCGATCTCCGGCGTGTTGAAGACCATGCCGTGATCCTTCAGCGATTTCACCTCCGTCTCGTCCAGCTTCTGCCAGTCCGCGCGCTGCAGCGTTGTCGCTTCGGTCATGAAATGGCCAATGGTATTCTGGATGTCGGATGGCAACTTCCGCCACGCCGCCAGATTGAAGCCAGGGTAAATACAAACCCACGAGTGCCGCGTCGGGACTGTCCAGAGTTTGGGGAGATAGGTCCAACGGCGATATGACTGACCCGACCGTATCTGGCCCGGAGGGATCATCGATGGGGTGGGTTTTGCAATTGACCGAAACCGGCCCTGACGCCGCGGCGGAGAGTATCGACCTGATTGAGATCCATCGAGCCTCCAGTCTCACCGATATAGCCAATCTGGGACTGACACTGTCCGAGGCGAAGGAGTTACTTGCTCGGGTTCAACAGGCGATAGTCGCCGCACAGGCCCGCGATCACGCGGTTCGCCGGCCGTCGTGCGTTTCTTGCTCCGGCCAATGTCAGCTTAAGGACTGGCGGCTGCGGCGGATTGCGACGCCGTTCGGTGAGGTTGCGCCGAGGTTGCGGCGATGGCTCTGTGCTGATTGCGGACGGACCGAAACCGGCATTGACTGGCCGGAGAATTGCCGTTCGACGCCGGAACTGAACGAACTGCACGCGCATTTGTCCGCCCTGTTGACCTACAGAGTCGCGGCCGGGGTGCTGGCCCACCTTCTGCCAGTGGAGACCGGCACAAGCCCGGAAACGTTGCGGGGGGTCATACAATAAAAGTCGCTGATCAGCTTGGTGACGCGGCCACCGGACCGTGCGCGGCAAACGCGCCAGCCATCGATATCAGCCTGGACGCGACCTTCGTCCGGAGCCGCGATGAAGGCGAGCGCCATATGGAGGTTAGAGTAGGCAATGTCGAAACTCCGGGTGGAGCCCGGCAGGTATTCGGTACCGTCGCGAAGAGCGGCACCGGCAGCAGATGCGCTGGTCACGGCGTGGCGCCGATGCCGTTCTTACGGTTCGTTGCGCGATCTATAATGGCACGCGCGGAGCCGGATTTGGCCATCTGTTCAATCCGGAGAGCAAACCATCTCAGCAACTTGCGATGGCGGCATGATCTCCCCAGACTCTGGACAGTCCCGCGACCCCCAAGGCTAGGCTCGGGGGGAATTAATTAAATCCACCGTTTGACAGTGTCACCTGTCTCGCTTCCCATCCTCAAGATCCTGTAGCTTCGGACCCCTTGGCGCTGTCCTTCAGGGCCGAGCTTTTCCGCAACCCCCGCCACCGTGAGCCCACAGCGTCTTCTCGCCCTTGATGGCAGCCAGTGGCACCTTCGCCTTGAAAGCCGGATTGTGGGTCCGACGTGCTCGTCTTGCCATTGTCGCTCCTGATATGCGGCACTCTCGCCGCTCTCAGGCAGATCTTCCACTTATCGACCTGTCCGAATTTGGCCAGCCACCTCTCCTGGCCGTGCCGAAATTGCCGAGGCGAAACCGGACGCTGCGTGTCGAGACGCTGTCCGGCGCCGTGAAATGAAGACGCCGCCGTCGGAAAATGCGGGGGGCGCATGTAACCGGCGACGGCTTTTCTCAGTCAATCGGGGTTTAGTCCACCGCATTGGTGAAACCCCAACACGCGCGGCTATTCAATTCAATCGTGACATAAGTGGGGATGCTTCGCCTGTAATACAAGCCAGCGAGAAGCCGCCCCGAGAAACGCAAATAACGCGGCGACGGCTTCCATCATCGTTTGGCGGTTTGGAGGCATTCCCTGTCTTGAACCGCCCGTAAATACTATCAGCCCTTTTACTCGGTGCAACCAAAACAAAATTAGCGTGGGGCAGCCGCGCGCCGCTCTGTTTCGTCTGTTACTTTACTTCCACTGGAGCATGAACACGATGAACGATACAGCGATAATCCTTCCCACCACCGATGCGCAGAGTGCCGACGTAACAGCGAAACGCGGGCGCAAATCGTAAAACTCGTGACCAGCGCGTTGATCGGTTGCAGCTGGCGTTGGCGGAGGCCAAAGCCAGAGCGAAACCTCGGGCGATAGTCGCGGCCTTCATTGCCAGCGCGCGCAGCCGGCGACCTCTCGCTTCGCATGGCAGAGCGTCGCCTGCCCCATTGTCATGATGTCGGCGCGCAACGCGCCCGCCGCCTTCATTTCAAAGGCCAGCGCAATGAATTCCCGGTTGATGGCGTACCGCCGATGCGGGTCGCCGGGGGGGTCTCCGGCTCAGACCGACGCGCAAGCGCGCGCACCGGACGCATCAGCGCCGTCCCGACCGCGACCAGACCGCAGGCTTTGACGAAGTCGCCGCGCCTCACGCCTGCCCTTGCGCATCCTGTTGCGCGAACTCCCGCGCCCGCCCAATGACGAACGGATATCGGGGTATGTCCTTCGGCTGCCGTTTGTGCTGTCGTTGAAATCGACAAGCGACCGGCGCGCGCCCGTAGTCCTTGCGATTGCCCGCAGCAGATACATCCCCGCCTTGTCTTCCGGTTCCCGGAAGCGACGGATCTGCCGTAATCCCCCGACGAGGCAGTAGTTGCCCGCAAAATCCTCATAGGCACGCTGTATCCAGTGCGCGCCGCCTGCGAACAGCTTCTCAAGCAGGTCGAGCACGATGACGGTTTCGCGGGCCTCTGCCCTTCGCCGCGCAACCAATTCCGCAGACGGAGCAGGTTTCGGATGCAGCTTCGCCGCCGCCCGGCGCTCGCTTGTCAGCTTGCGGTCGGCCTCAAGCAATATCGCCAGCGGCGAGCCTGGCAGAACAGCGCTTCCGTCAAACGGCATGGCGTCCCCCTCTTTGGATGCGGCGAGCTTTGATCCGGCGTCACGAGGCGCGGCGCTTCTTCAGAGCCGCGCCGCCCTACTGCATCGAAATCGGCGCCGACGGAACGGCGATGCTGTGCCAGAAGTTCTACGAATACTGGCCCAATCAGGAGCCGGAAGAGGCCTCGAAGTCGGCGGCCCGGAGCACCTCGTCTGGGGCAGCGACTGCCCCCTTCACGGATTTCGCCGACAAGGTGACGTACCAATCCGTGCTGGACACCTATGCCAGCTGGGTGCCGAATGCCGCCGACCGGGCCCGCATCTACGAGACGTCGCGAGCGCTCTACCGCTTCTGAGCGCCCGCCCGGGCGATCGCCTCCTGGTGCCCGGCCTCGACCAGCGGCCAGACCTGCATTGCGGCCGGGACCCGATCGGCCCACTCCGTCATGTAGCGATGCAGCGTCTCATGGCTGTCGACGTCCAGCACCATGAACAAGCCCCGCCCCGTCTTGACGTAGACCGCCTTCACCGTCCCGTTCTGTTTCAGCGGCTCGAGCCAGTCCCAAAACGCGGTCTGTTTCACGCGCACCTCGGACGGACTGTCCGGCCGCGGCGTGCTCATGACCATGAACAGCATCCATCTCTCCTCCCTCGTACACGCTGACCGCACCATCCTGGCCGACGCGGCGCCAATCATTCCACAGGACCCAGGCATCAACCCCAATTATGGCCGGCGTGCATCTGCCCACCAGCCCCGAAGCTGCCCAGAAATAAAAACCAATAGGCTCCTTTAGCAATGATCTCGATCGCGATGGCGCACAGGTTCGCCGCCTTCTGGCGCTCGCGATGGTTCTGGATGGGGATGTGGCGGAACTCGCCGCGGTTGAGCTGCATTTGGATCGCCTGCCTCAATTTCTCGTCGTGGCCCCCAGCAAGCACCGGAATTCCTGCTCGGTGGTAATTATTTACCATCGCCGCGACCCATCGCGATCTGGCCTTTCGTCATCGGCCCAGGGCATTGCCCGGCTGTGATGACAGCCTTCCATACGGCCTGTCATCGCGTCCGGATATACGGTCATCCTTGTTCCGCAATGGCAGGCCCCATATATGGACGCTAGGGCATTTTTGGACTGTTACCCTTCAATTCGAACTTTCGCGCTAGCCGCGACCGCCGTTCCGACCGGAGCAGTCGGTTTCTACCGGTTGGTCTAGTAGAAATGCGCATTCGAATCAGATAAATAATCTTGTGCCCTTGCCACGTGGCGGCCCTAAGGGCAACGTCAGGGCAACAGATTGGATATTCCGCTTCGGGTCATGGATCACTCGCTGGCACGTCAGAAGCACGCCAAAGTGCCACCACAGGATGGTCGCAGCGCCGGCGCCAGATTGATGCGGAGAACTCGTGAAGCCCTCGCCCTGCATTGGCAATTGCTCACCTGGGGGTAGTCGCGTCCGTTCCGGCGTAGGATCACTCCGGAGCACGCTTTACTTAATCTTGTTACTTAATCTTGCCCCTTGATGCGCTGATACACCCGCGCCGCCTCAATTGGATCGGTAATCGACACAGTCACGCCGTTAGGCTGGCGGTTGCTCAGCCTCTTTGGCGAAGAAATAGGCGATCACTCCCAATGGTCCTACGTTCCGCCACGTAGCGTGGCGGGATGATTGCTCAGATCGCGTGTGGGGAGCTAAGCATTAATCCCAGACATGAGCTTTTGGTAAACCCTCGCAGCCTCGATCGGATCGCTGACCGGGAGCATGCAAACCTGTGGGGTTCGTTCCGGCTACTGTAGGTCTTAGGCTCACGGGACGAGGGTGAGCCGATGGCGAAACTGGTGTGGCGGGTCAAGCTGGGGGAGCATGCAATCCTGTGGGGTTCATTACACCGCCAATGCGACCACTTCATCGCCGTTTGTGGGGCGGAAGCGGGGATAGCGACGGCGAAAGGCGTCCTCGAGCGTATCGTTCAGCACCGCTGTTCGCACGTCGAGGAAGGGCTGCACCGTCGCCCTGTTCCAGCGCATCTGCTGCCTCTTGTTCATGCGTTTGGCGATGATCTCGTTGACCGCACTCTCCATGAACGCGGTCGAGATCGGTTCGCCATTCCGGCGCCGGGCGGCGTAGTGGACCAGCGCGCCCTGGTTTCTCTCGAGATAGGCCAGCAGCTCGCCGAGGTGATGTTCCAGGCGCCCGATGCCAATCATGCCGCGTATGGATGTACGCCGCGCCCAGCGGCGTAGCGCCGCCAGTTTGCGCCGGCATCCCGGCCAACGCCCGTGCCACAAGCGCCACTTCGCACGGTCCAGTCCGCGAACCGCCTCGGCAGCTAGGTGTGCGTCGGCCGCGCCAAGGCCGCGAGCGGCCTGTAGCGCGTGTTCGAAGCGTACCGCGGCGTGCCACCAATCCAGCACGACGGTGGCATTCGGCAGCGTCTCGCGTTGCAGCCGCCACAGCCCGGCGTCGCCGTCGCACAACACCGTCGCCGGGGTATCCGCCGTCACGCCGGCCATTGCGAGCGCCTGCTTGAACGCGCCGGATGCAATCGCCGGGCTGTTGCGCGCGAAAGCGAAGCGGGACTGGCTGCCCTGAGCGCCGATCACCTTGCCGGCGATCACCTCAAAATGCCGCTCGTCCTGTCGGTGCCGGCTGCGGACGTAGCCGCCATCAAGCCCAACTACGACCGAGTCGGCCGGCCGCGGCGTCGCCGGCTTCGCCGTTGTCGTGACATTCGGCTGCACAACGGCCTCACCGACCCGCATGGTTCTGTTCCGCACCGTGCCCGCGTTCTGCGCCCCGCTGACAGGCAGCAGCTCCGACAGGAGGTCGGCGACCTTGCCAAACGGCGCTAGCGCCGCATACCGCGCCGTCACATAGGCCAGTTCGGGCGCCACGGTCGCGGCCTCGAGGTCGAAGGCGGCGATGCTCTTTGCTTTGCCCCCATTCTGGCAGGGACAGGTGAGCAAGCGCCGAATCCGAATTGGAACGTCACCGAACAGCGAGCGGAATGTCGCGGTGTAATGTCCCTTGCTAACCAACCGACGCCCGCAAGCCGCACAGGTGCCGCGAAGCTCACCGGCGATCGTTAGCTGTGCCGGGACGATCTCCGCCTGGAGGGCGGAGGTGAGCTGCTTGGTCTCTGCGAGACGGAGCCCTAGATCGGACAGGCCAGCTTGCTCATCGCGTTCGATGCGTGCGACCTCGACCTCCGTCGCCTCCCCGGCCTCCAACTCCGTCACCAGCTTGACCCGCCACACCAGTTTCGCCACCGGCTCACCCTCGTCCCGTGAGCCTAAGACCTACAGTAGCCGGAACGAACCCCACAGGTTTGCATGCTCCCGTCGGCGCTGACCGGGATGACCTCCTCGCGCGCACGCGCGCATTGCGCGAAAAGTCTTACCGCCGGCCTTCTCCATGCAACATGGTTACCTTGCATCAGTGGTGACAACGCCGTGATTGGTCAGTCCTCAACGACCTGATTAATCAGCGAAGCACAACGGAGGGTTCTCTCAATGCGGTCATCAGTGTCACGGCGGCCGTTCGAGAGTGTCCTTGCCTGTATCATGGTTGCCGGCATCCCGGCTCTAGCCCAGGCGCAGACCTCGGGTGATTTCCAGCGACGCACGGGAACGGTGCAGAATCCGACATCTGCACCGACAGATTTCACACAGCAACTTTTCAGCGACTACAACGCCCTGTACGACCAATACACCTCATTCAAGAATGACCTCAGCACCAACTATAACTTAGCCTATTCATTGCAAACATCCTATTTTCTGCAGTCGGCGGTGCCCTATGGCGGCAAGCCGGTGTCGCTGTTTGTCTACTCACCGTCGATCACGTGGACTCCATTCAACAGCCCAACACGGGGCAGCGGCCAGATCAATGTGTCATTCCAGCAGAATCAGTATTGGAGCGGGACAAACACGGCGACTTAGCAGGCTCGGATCGGCACTATCACATCACCGAATGACTGGCCCGCGAATGGCTATACCTGGGCGCAGGTAACCTATACGCAGACACTGCCGGGGTCATTGAGCTGGCTTTCGATAACCGGCGGCCAGTTCGGCATAGGCGGCTTCGACGGCGACCTGTACGCCGGCAATGCCCAGACAAGCTTCACCACTTATCCGCTCGCGCAGAATGCAACACAGACCTATGCGCTTGCCGGCCTTGGTGGCTACGTCACCGCGGCCGTGCCGAACACGACCCTTTCCCTGAGTGCTGGCTTCCAGAGTGCGACTGATATCTCTGGGGAGCCAGATTTCAACCCGCGGCTTCCAGACCGGGCGGTATGCGACGTTCGGCAACGTACTTTGGGCGCCAAGCGTTCCCGGCATGGGGACTGGCAGCTACAATGTCGTTGCATACTACCAGCCGTCCGTGCCGCTGCAGCCCAGGCAGTCGACCGGCGTGTCCTTCGCCATGTCGCAAGCGCTGAACAAGACATACGGTGTTTTCGCGCGCGCCAACTACGCCAGCGGCAGCGCGATCCAGCTCACAAGCTCCTTCGGGGGCGGCGGGATCGTCAACGACCCGTTTGGACGTCACCCGAACGACCGGCTTGGCCTGGGCTTATTCGCGGACCGAGCAAACAGCAGCAATATTGGCGGCAGTACCGTGACTCCGCGGCTTTGGGAATACGGAACGGAACTCTACTACAACTACACCCTGGTCAAAGGCTTGCAGGTGACTCCGGACGCGGCAGCTATCCTGAACCCGGTGCTCGCCCCCAACCATGCCGCCGCCTACATCCTTACGCTGAGGCTGACCTCATATCTATGAGGCGCCTCGGTGCTTGGTCGATCAATGCAATCGACTTTTCCATCCTGTCCCGAATTCCATAACCTGGATCACTGCTGTCCGGTTAACTGAAGAGGCGTGACCAGGAACGCCAGGAGTTGTGCTGGTTTCCGGGCGAAAAAGGGTGGTGTCGACTTGAATTGCTCGCGTGGCGAGGCTGCGAGGTTTCCGCCTGGAGACCGCAAATGTATGCCGGCCAGACCTTGTTCGCACAGTTGATGGAGTTCGTTCCCTGGACGACCTTTGCCCGGCTGGTTGAGCGGTATTGTGGCGATCACCGTGTGCGAACACTGACCTGCGCGGAGCAATACCGGGCGATGGCCTTTGCCCAATTGACCTACCGAGAAAGCCTGCGCGACATTGAGACCTGCCTGTCGGCGCAGACCGCGAAACTCTATCACATGGGCTTTCGTGAGCCGGTCCGGCGCTCGACTCTGGCCGATGCCAACGAGACGCGAGACTGGCGTATCTACGCGGCCTTGGCGCAAACACTGATTGTCCAGGCGCGG
>CAVYXX010000068.1:0-113459 GCA_963772355.1 uncultured Alphaproteobacteria bacterium
TCCGCGACAGCTCTGATGGCCGGTCGTATTGCCTCATCCAGGAATGCTCCCGAACGGGTTAGGCATTGCCTCACCAGAATGCTCCCGGCGCGGCGTCACTTTGTCAATCGGCATCCAACGGGTATTGCTTGAGATCTGGCACATGCGGGCGGCGGCATGATGGGTCCTGGCGCGAGCAATTCGTCAGCCTTACCCGCGCTTGGGGAGGGGCGTTGCCATCACCTCCCGTTGTAGTGGCGTTCGGAAGTCGCGGCTGAATGCGGTGTGATCAGGCTTGCCTTACGGAAGCAAACGACCCGGCGCCAACCGGTGCCGGGTCGCATCACCGGGCGCGGTCATTGGCGTCCCCGCCTGTGCCGCGAGGCAATCGTAAACTTGTCATCAGCGGGCCTCAAATATCCCGGGGGTTCGGGGGCAGCGCCCTCGCCTCCGGCCGATCAAAGCGCGTGCTGGGAGCGTCACCCACACCAACCGGCTTAACTGTTAACCAAGACGAGCGCCTGTCGTTTACGACCATAATGGGAATGACTGTTCAGCGTTACGGAACGGATTGAAGCGGGGACTGTGCAGCGTGATAGCCCGGAGCACTGCCGCCGAACACCAGTTGATGTGCATTTTCCCGCCGCCACACTTTGACACGGCGCTGTAGCGTTCGCAGCAGTTTGTCCGGGTAGATATCTGGCTGCTCCCGCTGAAGCCGCTCGAGCAGTTCTCGCGACGTCCGCCATGGCTCGACCTCGAACCACTCACGTATTTGCGCCGTCACCGACAGGAACGGATCAGGGCAAGTCCGCAAATATTTGCGGCCCTTTTCTTTCGGCTTACTCGTCGGACGTACCTCACCCTCGTGCCAAGACGTTCGAAGGCCTTCCAGGAACTGCTCTAGCGTTGGCGCACTCACCGACACCATTTCGCCAGTTACCGGCCGATCTGCAATCTCGACGAGCTGCTTCTGGGCAAGGCGGATCTCACTCAACAGCCGCACCGGATCCAGAGTCGCCTGTAGAGCACTGAGGCGAGCTCGTACCGTCTCGCTCGTACGCGGATCGGCCAGCAGCCGCTGATACGGCGTCGCTGGTGGGTAGTAGCGCTTCGTGACCCTCGCTCCATCACGTTTCTTACTGGCCAGCTTAAAAGACGGCTGAAAGAAATTCACAAATAAACGAACCGACATATACAGTCGACCCAACGCCGCTGCCGCCTCCAGGCCCACGTAGCGTCGGTAGCCCACAATGCGGCGCACAACTGCGCCGTTCTTCTGCTCCACCCATGCTTGATCGTTCTTGCGATACGGCCTACAGCGTGTGAACTCCACACCGGCTTCCTTGCAATAGGACTGTACGGTCTCATTCATGAACACGCTATCGTTGTCAGTATCAAACCCGAGCAGAGGAAACGGCATCCGCTTGCGGACCTCGCTCAACACCGCAATCAATACCGTCTGCTCCCGGACCAATAACGGTGCACACTCCGTCCAGCCGCTCGCAATGTCGGTCAATGTCAGCGTCTGCACGAAACTGCCTTCTGCCGTCGGCCCGCTATGCGCGACCAGGTCGGCCTCCATGAACCCAGGTGCCGGATCATCCCAGCCATCAAATGTTCGAACCGGCACGCTGCGCCGGACCCCGGTCGAGGATGCCGATCGTCGACGCCCTCCTCCTGTTGCTTGCTGCTTAACCTTGCACAACGATCGGTCGATGGTCGCCGCGCTCATTGCCAGCAGACCGCTTCCCACCTCCGGCGCGAGTTTGAGATGACCGTGCCGCTCCATTGACTCAACGAGGATAGGTATCAACGGTCGCAACCGCTTGCCGCATACCCGGTCCGACGCCTCCCAAACCAAGATCAGCGCCTCGCGCACGGCGTCGTCATAAACCCTACGTCTCCGACGAGGGCCGGAGGGCTCACTGCGAATCCGAAGCAGACGCATCGCATGCTTGCGATGCAGACCGCTCACCGCTGTGAACTCGTCCAAAATGCGGCTGCGATCTTTGCGAGCGGACCGGGCGTACCGCTCCGCCACCACCGCCACCAACTCATCCCGTGTCGCCATGCTGATCCGCCTCATGCTCGCCCCCGCCGAACCCCGGCGGGGAGCAAATTACGTGAGGCAACAGACCGACACTGGGGAGCATTTCAGGTGAGGCAATGCGCCCTGGCTGAAAGGAAATCAGGCGACGCTGCATGACGATGTCAGGCTGTTTCTCGACGATCCAACCCGGGCGGGCGGCGTTACCGCGCAAACGGTCGATGGGGATCACGGGCGGATCGAGACCCGCACCGCCAGCGTTTCAACCGACATCGGCTGGCTTCAGGAAAATCATGATTGGCCGGGCCTCAGAGCCATCGGCAAGGTGGAGCGGATGCGCGAAACGCACGGCAAAACCACACGTGAGACAGCGTATTATTTGCTCAGCACCGCGTTGAGCGGCGAGCGTTTCCTGGACGTGGTTCGGGCCCATTGGGGCGTCGAGAACCGGCTGCACTGGCGGCTGGACGTCGTCATGAATGAGGACCAGCAGCGCGCGCGGTTGGATAACGGGCCGAATAATCTAGCGGTGTTGCGGCATATCGCGTTGAACGTGATCCAAAAGGAAGGTTCTAAAGGGTCGTTACGAGGGAAGCTCAAGCGGGCTGCGTGGGATGAAAACTACCTCCGCACGCTGTTGGCGCTATTCTGACGGGCGAAGTGCGATTGCCCTGTGCCCGTTGGCGTGAAAACGGGTTGACTGATACCAAGTCGCCTAAACATTGACACACGCCCAGCTGCGCTGGCCGAGTGAGCGAATGCGGTCTGGATCGTCGATCAGGAAATGCCAGGCCTGTTTGCAGGCCTCGACGATGTCCTCGTAGCTGTCCCAGACCCTGGAGCAGAGTTTGTTTTGCCGCAGGTAGTCCCAGACGTTCTCCATCGGGTTCAACTCCGGCGAATAGGCGGGCAGGGTCAGCATGGCGATGTTGTCAGGCACCACCAGTTGCCGACCGCGCTGATGCCAACCAGCGCCATCGCAAACCAGCAGAGCCTGAGCGCCGGCGGTAACCTGCGTGCTGACTTCCCCCAGATGCAGGTTCATTGCCTCGGTATTGGCGTGAGGCGTGATCATGGCGGCGCCGACCCCGCGATCTGGACAGATGGCGCCAAACAGGTAGGCAGAATCATGCCGATTATCGCGCACCATCAACGGCCGCGCGCCGACCGGGGCCCAGATGTAGGCGTGAGTTCCTTGTTGACCGACCCTGGCCTCGTCCTGGAACCAGATCTCCAGCGGTACCGGCGTAGCCGCCGTGGTGCTGAGCAGCGCCGCCTTGGCCAGGCTGGCAAAGTTCCTCTTAAACGTCACCTCGGCTTCAGGATCCTTCTTGGGATGCACGGGCCGCGGTTGCAGGCGGGTTAGGCGGAACTGATTAAGCCACTTGCTGATGGTGTGCACATGCACCGTTACGGAAAACCGCTGCGCCACGACGCTCCGCAGATCCACGCAGCGCCAGCGAACGACTTTGTCGGTTGCTGGATCGGGTCCTTTGACGACCAGTTCGCGCAACTCGGCCCTCTGCTGCTCGGTCAACGCGGGCACCCGTCCGGGCGGGCAGCGGGATTTGAGGCCTTCGACGCCGGATGCGTTGTAGCGATGCACCCAGTCGCACAGGGTTTGGCGGTCCATGCCGGCCAGTGCCGCCGCCTCGCCGCGCGGACGGCCGTCGATCACCAGCGCCAGAGCCAGCAGTCGACGAACCTGCGCACTGTCTGGACATTTGCTCGACAGCGCCCGCAGTTCCCCACTGGTATGGTCCCTTCGTGTGAGACCCAGCGCAGCGCCCATCCAATATCTCCGTCATCCGATTCGCATACCCGGACAGCGAATCGAAATAACCGGGCCTTGAAAACCCCAGAAAGTCGAGGTCATCGCGACTTGGTATGACATGCTGCCGGACGGTGCCGAGCTTGGCAAAAGCAGCACGGGCGACGAAGAGTTTGCCGGCTAGAGCGGCGGCTGTAGGTGCTGCGTGATCAATGCGAATGTGCCGAAGCCTTGTATCGAAGGCGCCGAACCGGGCGTCGGTACGCTGCCGTTGCCCGAAAGGTCGTCGGCCAGTCCTGTGCTCTTGCTGCCGAGGAACCCTGCGATAGGCCGCCATCCCGTTGCACCTCATGGGAGAGGGCGCTGATGTCGGTGACCAATTCTTCTATTGCAACAGCAAGCCGAAAAGAGCCGACAAAGCGAGTACGGGTATCAGCAGCGGCAAGCCGATCCGGGCCCGCACGCCGATACACCTTCGCAAGCCAGGTTGGCCGGTGTTCGGACCATCGCCAGTCTGAGCCAGTTCCACAAGCGGCATCCTCACCGCTTATCAGCGGGCGTATCCGAGATGCGTTAACGGTCGCTTAATTTGCGGATTGCTAGGAAGGGTGTGCGAAAGGGACGACCGGCCTCGGCAAAAGTCGGGCCAAGCCAGTCGTGGCTTTATCGGCCCGCGTTCGGAGCGAACGGATCCGGAACCTGGCGAGGCAGCGTTCCGGCGCTCTTTGTGCAGACACCGTGCTGCTTTAATGCGTCCTGCGCACAGGCGATGCCATCGGCATAGCCGCAATGGGTAAGGCCGATTGGCAAAATCATGCAGAATTCCCCGATCCTGCTGGCAGGCAGCGTCACGTTGGCCGGGTTGGGCACGCACGCACCATTCTGCCGGTTTGCGTCGGCCTGGCACTCGTTGCCATCCGCGTACATGCATTGCGGTGCAGTCCCGGTTATCTCCAGGCAAAACGGAGCCGCCATCGCAGACAATGACGTGCTCACCAGGATCGCGGCGGCAACGGCGAGCTTTTTCATTTCACACTTCTCCTCACGCGCTGCGGGGCAGGATACAGCCCTGACGGATGGCCCAGGATAACACGATCCCGTGGCCATGGCGCTTCGGTCAAGATAATTTCGCCTATGTGCAAATTAGCCGCGCCTCAGGACCGGCGAGGGAACGCTTTCGATCATCACATTGACCACGGCCGGCTTTCCGCTTTCAACCGAGCGCTCGATCGCGTTCGGCAGTTCCTCGGCGCTTCGCACCAGTTCCCCGTGACCTCCCAATGCAGTTGCCACTAGATCGTAGCGGGTGGGGTTGAGTTCGCAGCCATGGGTGCGATTCGGGCCATAGTCGCGGACCTGAAGGTTGTATTCGGCATTCCACCTCGCATCGGTTCCGACAATCGCGACATAGGGCAGGTTCAGACGCACCGCGGTTTCGATTTCCGACATATGAAAGCCGAACGTACCATCGCCGAGCACCACGAAGATCGGTGCGGTTTTCTCGACCACACGGGCTCCGGACGCCATCGGCAACGATGACCCGATCGAACCTGCCACGCCGTTGATCATCCGCCGGTCGTTGCGCAGCATGCTCTGTCCCCATTGCGCGAACTCTCCGCCGTCGCAAATCAACACGCTGTCCGGGTCGCTCGCCAAATGGGGTTGCAACGCACGAAACACCTCGGCCGGGTGCAGTTTGCCAGGCGTTCCGGAGGCCAACTCAGCCCACGAGGCGGGTCGGTCATCGAAACAGGCGCGGGCATCGGCCAACCAGGCCGGATCGCCGGCGACGCGACCGGCACCGCGGCGCAGCAATGCCTCGCCGGCGGGATAGGTGTCAGCGACGCAACCGAATGCCAGCAGCGGTCCCTTGTCGCGCGCCGCGCGGGACAGCAGGGCCCCGTCAGGATCGATGGAAACGAAGCGACAATCTGGGTGGAAGGGTGGACCGCCGAACTTCAGCGTAAAATCGAGCGCCTTGCCCAACAGCAGGACCATGTCGGTGCGCTTGGCGACATCCGTATAGGCGCCCAGACTGGCGTCGTTGAAGCCGCGCGGGCCCTCGCTGAGGCAGGCGGGAATCCCCAAGGTGGCCTCGATTCGCCGTAGCAGATCGCGTCCCCTGCGGGTCGCCAGCACCGGGGCGCCGATGACCAACGGCCGCTTTGCAGCGGTCAGCAACGCGATGATCGCATCGGCTGCCGGGTCCGATAGGGCCACGGGCGGAGAGTTGAATTCGTCGTCGGTGGGCCATGCGATGGCGTCTTCGGTCACGGTCCTGTCCAGGATGTCCGAAGGTAGGCTGAGATTTACCGGACCAGGACGGCCGGACGTCGCGACACGGATCGCTTTGGCCACGTCCATCCCCACCGTCGCGGTGGCCGTCGCCATCCAGGCAGCTTTGCAGACCGGACCGGCCATTTCCACCTGCAGCAGTTCCTGGAAGCCGCCTCGCCCGATCTGATCGGTCTCGGTGTGTCCCGATAACAGCACCATCGGGGTTTCCTGCCCCAAAGCAGTGAACAGCGCGCCTACGGCGTTGGCGTGACCGGGGCCGCCGGTGACACAGGCAATTCCGGGTCGACCGGTCAGCCGTCCGTACGCATCGGCCATGTGCACTGTTGCCGCTTCATGGCGAACGTGCATCAACGACAGGTTCGTCTCGATCGCGGCGTCGAACAGTGACATGATATGATTGCCGGACAGGGTGAAGATGTCCGTGTGGCCGGCGCGCTCGAGCGTGCGCATAACGATATCCGCGCCGCGGAGATTGGGTGGCATGAGGTCGTCGTCCTTGTGCATGGGCGGCCTGCCGGATTGACCGACGTCGCGGTCATACCGTTTGTCATTGTAAGATGACCCGGAACAGGTCCGGGTGGCCACACGCAGGGGGGGTTAAACTGGATCCCAGGGAAATACGTCGCGGGTGCGTTCCAGCGGCGTGAAGCTGTCCTTCACGGCAGGCAACCAATGTTCCGCCAGATTTTCCGGCGTCCATCCATCCGGGCGTGCCATGATCCGGATCGGCCGGGGCTGGTTGTACAAATAGACCTCATTCCCGCGCACCCCGAAGATCTGACCGGACACGCCGGCCGCGGCATCGGTGGCGAGAAAAGCGATCAGTTGGGCAATGTGATCCGGACGGGTCTTCGCCGCTCGTGCCTGAAGTTGTTCCTCGGTCTGGCCGGGCACGGTCTCGATCATGCGGCTGAACGCGTGTGGGCCGATGCAATTCGACCGCACGTTATATCGTTGCATATCCATTGCGATGTTGCGCGACAGCCCGGCGATGCCCATTTTCGCTGCGCCGTAATTCACCTGCCCGACGGCGCCGATCAGGCCGGAGGTCGATGTGATATGGGTATAATTACCGCTCTCTTGCTTGCGAAAATGCGGGATCGCGGCGCGTGATACGTAGAAGGCTCCATACAGATGGACCTTGATCACCGCGTCCCATTCCTCGATCGACATGTAGTGGAACATGCGATCGCGCAGGATGCCGGCATTATTCACTACGATGTCGATGCGGCCGAAATTGTCGATCGCGTCCTGCACCATGCGTTGCGCGTCCTCCCAACTCGCAACGCTGCCGCTGTTGGCCACGGCCTGGCCCTTGCCGTTTGCCTGATCGATTTCCTGGACCACACGCTGAGCCGGGCCGGCATCCTGGCCCTCGCCGGTGACCGTCGCGCCGATGTCGTTCACCACGACCTTCGCGCCGGTGGCGGCCAGGGCAATCGCCGTCGCCCGTCCGATGCCCCCGCCGGCCCCGGTTACGACCGCGACTTTGCCATCGAGCATACCCATCGGCTTCCTCTCCTTAAAGTGGATCGCATCATCATGCGTCAGAGCGCGATCGATGTCATCATCAGGGGGAGGTCGAGGAGCTTCGATAGCGGGGCGGTTCATCCGCCTCCTCTTCCTTTCCTGGCTAAGCCATTCAGGGCGAGGTCCAAGATCACCGGCGCATGGTCGCTGCCTGCCGCGATGCCCTCCTCATATCGGTGTTCGATGTGCTGAACGACCCAATGGGGGCTGACCCAGATAAAATCGAAGCGCCGCCCGGTGCCCGGCGAGCCCTTTCGCTTTCCAGTCCGGTGGGTGATCGCGAGGTGCCCGAACGGCCCCAAGCTGGCAGCGTGCCGTTGTCATCGGAGCGAAGGTCGAGCCAGCGGCGCAGAGCGTCATCGAGATTGTGCACCTTGCCAGGGCCGAATAGGAGATCGTCTCCAGGTTCGACATGCAGGCGCCGGTCGCCGGTATTCCAGTGCGTCAGAGTATTGGCGAAGTCGAACGCGTCAATCAACGGCGTGTTTGCGTCAGCGCCGAACAACACGGCCCATTCTGTATTCTGTTTAGACAACCAGGAAGCGAAGGCCACCGCCTGCCGCGGCTTCACAATTCCATGGTTCACGCCTGGCGGAGCGTGATAGCTCGCTGCGATAAACGGTGTTCCCCCGTCTGCGTCTCTACGCCTCGCGTCTCAACCCGGTTCGCGTTGCAAGAAACACCAGCAACCGGCGAAGCGGCTACCGACACGCTCGTGGAGTGTGCCTGCGGACGAACGTCGCCAGTGGCACTTCCACCCCTTTATGCAGCGCGATCGCTGCGCAGAGGCAAAGCGACGTCAACACGGCCACGGTGACGGCGGCGGGCATTGCAGCGAGGACCCCCAAGCGGGCGAGGGCGCGAACCGCCAATGGGATGACCGTCAGGTGGATCAGATAAAGCGCGTACCAGACATCTCCCAGCATGGCGCCTGTGGGACCGAACCGGATTGTGCCGCCGCGTTCCGCTTCGACCAGCCCCAACAAGATTGCCGTAGACGCTCCGCCATAGAGCACTCTGCCAATAAATCCGTTGAGGGGAACCACCCCGTGCACCTCCATCCCGCCAACCGCCAGGAAAACCAGGATGCCTCCGACGATCAGCCCGACAGGGTTTGGCGCGCGCTGTCGCGCCAAAAATCTTGCAGCGGCTATCCCCATCAGGAATTGGATGTTGAAACCGGAGACGAGCAAGCCCGCCCAGGGATCGGCCGGCAAGGCGATCAGCCCGATCGCTACGAGTATCAGCGCAATAACGACGAGCGGTTTGCACAGGCGCCGGTCGAGAATGGCCAGGGCAAAAACCAAGTAGAAAACCATCTCCGATCGGAGTGTCCAGCCGACGCCCACGAGCGGCTCCGTTGTCTCGGGCAACAACAGCAGAGAATGGACGATGTGCGACGGGGCCAACCTGATGGCAAAATCCGCGGAAAAAAAAGCCCAAATCGCCTGAATCAGTGTAACGACCAAATAAATTGGATAAATGCGCGTGACCCGACGCCACATATATCGGTAAAGCCGTTCCGGCCTTCCGATGTCGGCCGTGTGAGCGTGCATGATGATGAAGCCGCTGAGCACAAAGAAGAAATCTACACCGGCATGGCCAAATCCGAGGCTATTGCCGAATGGGATGTAGCCAAGATACCGAGGAAGCGACAGCCCGCGTGTCGCGTGATAGAGGACGACCGTAAGCGCCGCGACCCCGCGGGCGGTCTGAACGCCCGACAGTTTCCGCTGGCTTCCTGAACGGTCGACCGAACGGTCCGCTGGCGCCCCCCCGGGAGGGGACCATATACCGTTTGAGATCGTAACGTCACTGCCGCAGCCGGCCACGCAGCCAGTTTTTTCTTCTGAATAACAAATCATCGTTTACGTATCTTCGAATTCAGGACGCAGGTCAAACATCCCACGCATAGATTTAAGATCAACGAGCTGGCAGCCGGCAGGAGCGGCGATGTTGCTCACTTGTTCGAACCTGGCGGAGGCGGTTCGTTCGCTCTCCAGCATCCAAGCCGGCAGCGCCACCGGCAGATGGCCTTGCGACCCTCCCTCTTGATGCCCGGCGTCCGCCTGGCTGACGCCTTGGGAGGTCGCGAACACACCGATCACCCCTGCCTGCGTCAGGTTCGGGTTGCCACACCGACAAGCGGGCGGGCCGCTTGCTCCACCCAGAGCTCAACATCGCCGCCGCGGCCCTTGTTTGCCTTGACGCAACACTGGAACCATTCCCGTCCTGCCGAGAGCTTGACCAGTTCTCGAGCGAACGCCAGCGCCAGCGGTAGAGCCACGCAGTCCTCCATCAACGCGTGATAGGCTTCGGCCATTTCCGGCAGCATTTGATCATCCACCGCCGTCAGCATCTCCTCATCGGGTTCCAGGTGTTCGGACCCACGCTTATGGTGTAGAAAGATGCCGGGCCAGATCCTCCAAGCGCGCAAGCGCGCGCCGGCTGAACCGGCGCAACTCGTCCTGGTATTGGTCACGGTTTTGCCGGCCCACCGCCAGGCTGGATCCATTCGAGGATCGCGGACTGAAGCTCGACCATCAGTCTGTCTCCTTTCTCGCCGGCGGCTGGCGCCCCCCGGGGTCGACCTGGTCGTCAAGATTGAGGCATTCAATCCGCTCGGTTCTGTCAAGAATCGTCTGGCGCTTGGCGTGATCGAGGACGCCGAGCGCACCAGCAATTGGACCCGGGCAGACCGTCATCGAGGCAACCAGCGGCAACACCGGCATCGGCCTGGCGATGGTCTGTGCGCAAAAGGGTTACCCGCTCGTCGTCACGATGCCCGAAAGCTTCAGCGTCGAACGCCGCAGGCTGATTCGGTTCCTGGGCGCAAAAGGGGTGCTCACGCCGGCATCCGAGCGCAGCATGGGTATGGTGAATATGGCCAATAAGCTTGCCGAACGTCGCGGCTGGTTCCTTACCCGTCAGTTAGAAATTGAGGCAAATGCCGATATGCGCTCCCTCACCACGGTGCCCGATATCATCGACGACTTTCAAGGTGAGCGGCTGGACTACTGGCTCACCCGCTACGGCATGGGCGGTACGCTCAAGGGCGTTGGACGTGTGCTCACGAAGGAACGCAGCCGGAATCCTTTCTGCGGCGGCATCTCCCTTAGACTTGGCGGTCCCCGCTCGCATCTCGGGCGCCGCTCCTGGCTTTGTAACCGCGACGGCTGACCGTGGCATAGAGGTCTTCGCTCTGGCGCAATGCGAACCGTTTGCGGCACCAATGCATCGCGGCATGTGCCTCGGCGCTTGTCGCTCTCCGTTTGAATAGACACTTTTCTCCCCGTTAGAATGTCACCCCGCACGCAAAGTAGAGATGACACCCGGTCCCCCGCCAGGGCAGCTTTGCATTTCGGTTGAGGCGCCTGCTTTCCAGACTGATCCCGGCGTAACGAGACCCACCGGTTCTGACGTCGTCTGACGATTTTCGACACTCGTGCGGCAGTTCACGGTTGTTCGCCTTCCTGTCTCCCACCTGACGCCTTCCGTGACGCTCACGACCCGGGCTTTTGACCCGTGCCGCTTACGGTGGTTTGCAACTGCTCCTGCAAGCCGGTTGCGGGGGTGGACCCCATCTCTTCCGCCGCTTGCCGTGGCACATTCTCATCCACCGGCCAGGAGTCATTTGCTCATCCGCGGGTGAGGGCGGATCCGATTCCCAATTTAGCCGCATAAGCTTGGATCCTTCCCAAGATGGCGGTGCGATCAACCTCCTCGGCGCGGTCCTTCAGCATGAGCGCGAGATCGCGATAACTGATTGGGGACATCAGACACCATCGGAACGCCCACAGGCTCACCTTGGCGGTGGATTGCCGACCTTCGAAAAGCCTGATCCGGCCGCTGCTATGCGGCTTGCCGGGTCTCGTCGTGCTGCAGCTTGTACCCAACTGGATCGGCAGCACAAGGATGCAACACACCCACCAGCCTCTCGCTTTCGCCGACATCGGGATTTATGGATCACTCCGCCACACCGCAATCGCTAATACCGCCGTAATGCTTCGCCCAGCCCGCACCCCGGTTGACGTCGCGTGTGTCCCGCTGGCCGTAGCGAAGCTAACCGGGAAGCAGCCGGCGCAAGGTTCATCATCACCGCCGTCGAAACCGGCCTGGCATCGGCGCGCGCTGATGCGGCGAAACGGCCCGTCGTTGTCTAATCAGGTGCCTGCGTTGCGGAATTGCCCTATCTTCCTACGAGAATGACGTTACTCTGGAGTCTGTGCGATGATTAAGCTGGCAGCCATGGTTCTCGTTGCTAATGTGATAGTTTGGTTTCTTTTCGTCTATAATCAATCATCCGACCAATTGCAGCACGATCAACAGGAGATACTCCTCCGAGCAGCCAACGCCGCGACCGGCATGCCTGCGATCGTGAATTTCGAGGAGCGAAAAATGCTCAAGCGAATTCTCGAGATTCGGGACCAGGCTATCAGCACGACAACTTACATTGTCGATATGAACGGTCATCCCCATAAAATCTGCGACAGCACTGGCTATGGATTTCCGTATTCCACCCAATTCACCAATCCCTCGCAAAATCCGCTAAAGACCGTTGTGCTTTCCCAGGCAGAGCCGAACGGGCTGTTCAGCTCGCCAACGTCGGAGGGAACCTGGATCAGTTGTGTCGATCCGGTCAGCAAGCATATGCAGGTCGTATATGTCGAACCTCGGGTGTCGTCAGCCCGTTTCCGCTGCCCGCAAATTAGGAAAATGCGGCCTAACGCACGCGCCTCGCGCGCTATAGCTTCCGCTTCCTGCAAGCGGCCAAGGACAGTCAGTACCTCCGACTCGATTTGCAGGGCAACACCGAGATTTTCGAGGTGGCTCAAAATGGCGGTCGTTTGGGTTACAGGATCACACGGAAACCGCCGGTCCGTAGGGGGCGGACGGGTTCGACTGGTGTCCCCTGCGGGAGGCGGCCGGTTCTGTTGCATAGTTTAGCGTTGGTTTGCGTGCTATCTGCGACAGAATGCGATGACGTCTCGGACTGCCACCAGGAACCGTCCGGCGATGAACTCTGCCGGGGCCCTGATGTCCCTGCCGCTGATGTTCCGAACCTGCTTTCTTGATCATCGCCATCGCCTCGTAGCCTGCCAGCGTTCGTCCAAAAGCCACCAAAGCCAGGTCCCGGGTGAGTTAATCGTTTCACCCCCCCGGTGATCTTGCTCGACGATGTTGTTCAAGTATTTCACGTGCCGCAGCCGTGACCGGCGCCAGTGCTCGCCATTCTTCTTCATCTCTGTGGCAGCCTTCGGATGAGCCGCATTCTTGTCCACGGTGATGGTGCGCGGGTTTAACCGAATGAGGCTGGGCCAATGCCTTACGGAAGAACCGTTTCGCCGCCTGAGTGCCGCGCTCCGTCGATAGCAGAAAATCGATCGTCTGGCCGCAGCTGTCGACGGCTCGATACAGATACATCCAGCGGCCTTTGACCCTGACACAGGTCTCATCCCCAGTCCTCCAACAGGTACGGCAGGGGGCGTGCGACGACCGCCGGCCTCAAGGCAAAAGTCGCACGTCGCCTGGCCCCGGCAAGTACGGCCTTCCCGCCCGAAAGGACCGACCGGTCGGCCGGTCTAAACGATCTCGGCGACTCTGCCCGGTTCGGGCGCCGTATCGTCGGTGGTGGGGGTCTCCTCCAGTTCTTTGTCGTGGTGGATACACAACGTGGCGAAGGCGGCGACATTACAAACCGCCGCGATCACAAGCAGCCCGCTGTCGAAATTACCGGTCAAATCGCGCAACCACCCCATGACATAGCTTCCGACAAAGCCTGCGATATTGGCGATCGAGTTGATATAGGCCACCCCCGCCGCCGCTGCCGCGCCGCTGAGAAAGGCCGTGGGCATCGACCAGAAGACCGGCAGGACCGAGAACATGCCGAAGGCCGCAAAACTCAGGCTGCACAGCCGGAAATAAGGGTTGGGAGTCAGCGACGTCAGAATCAAGCCAAGCGCGGCGATCAGAAAAGTCACTGCCGTGTGGCTGCGCCGTTCCATGACGCGGTCCGAACGCTTTCCGTACCACACCATCCCACACGCCCCCACGGCGAACGGAATGGAGGAGACAAGGCCGGTCTGCATGTTGGTCAGCCCGAACTGCTTGACGATCTGCGGCAGGAAGTAGGTCATGCCGTAGATCTCGTAGGCTATGCCGAAACCGGCGACCCCGAGTGCGATGACGCGCGGATTGCGCAACACCTGCGCAACCGACATGCTGTGCGCGGCTTCACGCTGACGTACCTCGGCTTCCTGACGCTTGATCAGCCAGTCGCGTTCGTCAGGCTCCAGCCACTTCGCCACAGAGGGATGGTCGGTCATGTAGAACCAGGTGACGACGGACAGGATCAGTGCGGGGATGGCTTCGCTGATGAACACCCACTGCCAGCCTTTGATTTCGAGGAAGCCGTCCATATAGAGGATCGAGGTCGACAACGGCGAACCGATGACCGCCGATACGGGAATCGCGACCATGTACAGGCTGATCATGCGGGCGCGATAGGCGGCAGGAAAGTAAAGCGTCATGTAATAGAGGATGCCTGGGAAGAACCCTGCCTCGGCTGCGCCGAACAGGAATCGGACGATGTAGAAGCTCCAGTCGTTCCATATAAAGGCCATGGCGCCCGAAAGAATGCCCCAGGTGAACATGATGCGGGCGATCCAACGGCGTGCACCCATCTTCAGCAGGACCAGATTGGAAGGCGTTTCAAGCAGGAAGTATGTGATGAAGAATGCACCGGCGCCGAGACCGTAAACGGTCGCGGTGAAATGCAGATCCTTATTCATCTCAAGTGCGGCGAAGCTCAGGTTCACACGATCGAGGTAGGCGACAAAGTAGCAAATTATGACGAAGGGGATCAGTCGTCGCGACACCTTGGCCATAGTACGCGTTTCGAGGGCATCCATCAGCGTTCCTTCCTTTTAGATCGCCCCAATGGCGAATCTCCTAGGTGCGGTCGAGACCGCGTCTCCCGTCCCGCCACCCTAACCGGATGACGGGACCCGTCAGTAGCGTCTATGCCGGCAACCTCGCGACCCCGGGATGGGGTCCGGCCGTTGATTTACAAGTTTTGTAACGGTTTACAAGCTGCAGGCCTTCCCGCCTCCCAGGACAAACCGCAGAGCAAACCAGCTATCGGTCGCCACCATCGATCGATATCCAGGCGCAAAAAGGCGCGCGGTCGTGTGCGGGGTGTGGGCGTCATCACGGCGTTGGCTTTCCGCCATACACTCGATGATCCCACGCGGTTCCGACAGCTCAAGCCGTCGGTGCGTGCCTCGGCTTAACGCCGCGACGATCGATCGCATCGGTCGATCAGAACTATTCAAATCATCGTTTGGATTGTTCGGTCGAAGATACCCATCTTGCTTTCACGGTCGGCGGCTCTTCCAAGCACAGAGCAAAATCCGCGAAGACCGTAGACAGTGAAAGGAAATTTACGATGAAGACGATGTTCCTTGCGGCCGCAGCGGGATTGCTGATGCTCGGCGGCGCAGCACAGGCGGAGCCTTTCCTGGCCGGCCATGCCTCCAACGACCCGCAAGAAGCGGCCGCTTCAGTTAGAAGCAACCGGCCATCTCGGGCCTTGAACCAGCTCCAGAGTGCCAACCCAACCGGTCTTCCATCATACGAAATGCGGCCAGACGGGCTGATGATCAATGGGCTTCTGCCGGCCCAAGGTTGGGAGGGTTGAGGCGATTGGAGTGCAAGGCTGCCGCCAGCATGGGCAGATGAACAATGATTATGCCGACCCACCCTTATGGATGCGCCCGCATCGCCCACATGTGCGGCCACGGTAAGCAGAAGGCTTATCGAGTAGAAGGCTCTTTACCATGCTAACCACAACCATCGCCCTGCTCGCCGCGTTCTCCGGCCCGATGCAAGCCGCTCCCTCCGTCGGCAGCGATCAGCTTCTGCTTGTGGCGGACAGTGCACACACCTTGTTCACGCCTAATGCACCGGATCCTGGCCGAGCCGGGCAAATCTATCAGCTTCCGCAAGGCGGCCTCGGCGTCACCACCGGCGGCACTTCGCATTACCAGACCTTGGAGATGCCCGGCGGCGGCGGCGTCGTTGTGCCGAACGGCAATACGGCCGGCTTCTTCGGTTCAGGGGGCCGTGTCGGCACCGGCCAAATCCCCGACTGACGACGTTGTCCGTCGGGTGGATTAATGAAACGTCCCCCGACGGCCATAATTCACAGACTAACTTCCAGTCCTCGCCAAGTCGAACCAGCCACGCGGCGCTCAACCGGGCGCAGCGACCTGCACAGCACTGTGCGAAGACTTCAAAAACCTACCGTAATCAAGCGTTAGGCGGTTCTGCGCTGGAGATGCGATATGGACGTCAGCGAATCCACTGTCCTGGCGAGAGTGCTCCCTGAGGCAAGAGCGCCTGGCACGAAGGCCGCCTTCGAACCTCACGCGACGCCAGCCCATCGGCTCAGGCTCGACACCCGGCGCAGCCGTTGGTCGCTGAAGCGGCTGCTGATCGCAGCAGCAGCACCGCTGTTCCTTGCGGTCGCGGCAGATTACAGCGACTACTACTGGACCACAGGCCGATTTCTGGTCTCGACCGATGACGCTTATGTGCAGGCGCATTCGGTCCTGATCAGCCCCAAGGTGTCGGGCTATATTTCCGAAGTGCCGGTCTACGACAACCAGGCGGTGCACGCCGGCCAGACATTGGCTCGCATCGACGATCGTGACTACCTCACCGCACTCGCTGCGGCCCGCGCCAATGTCGCTGCCGCCCAGGCCGCCATCGATAACCTGGAGCGCAGGATCGCCCAACAGCGGCTGGCAATCGTGGAGGCGCAAGCCGCAGTCACTACCGATCAGGCAGCATTGGCATTTTCGCAGCAGCAATACGGGCGCTATTCCGGCCTCGCGCGCACCGGCGCTGCCACCGTACAGGACGCGCAGCAATGGCAGGCGGATCAACGGGAAAAAGAGGCTGCGCTGGCACGCGATAGCGCAGCCGTCGGCGTCGCACAGCAGCAGGTCGAGGTCTTGGGCTCTCAGCTCTCACAGGCCAACGCCACCCTCGCGCAACAACAGGCGATGCTGCATCAGGCTGAGCTCAATGTCAGCTATACGACGATTGTGGCACCAGTGGGTGGTACCGTCGGCGATCGCACACTACGCGTCGGCCAGTATGTGCAGGCCGGGACCCAGCTGATGGCCGTGGTGCCGCTACAGGCGGTCTACATCACCGCAAATTACAAGGAGACCCAGTTGACCGATGTGCGTCCCGGCCAGCCGGTCACAATCGACGTTGATACCTTTCCGGGTACCACGGTGCACGGCCACGTCGACAGCCTCGCGCCGGCGAGCGGCCAGGAATTTGCGTTGCTGCCACCCGACAACGCGACCGGCAATTTCACCAAGATCGTCCAACGCATTCCCGTCAAGATCATCGTCGACGCAAATGATCCGCTGGCCAATTTATTGCGCCCGGGCATGTCGGTCGAACCAACCATCGATACGAAGCCGGCCCGCTCAGCGCCGAACCTGACGAGCGCGTCATGACCGCCGATCGCTCCGACGAGGCGCCTGTCACGCTGAGGACCTGGGTCGCCGTGGCAGGTTCGCTGCTCGGTGCCTTCATGGCGGTCCTTGATATCATGATCGCCAACGCTTCGATGCCGTATATCGAAGGCGGCATTGGCACCGGCGGCGTCTACGGGACCTGGATCTCGACCGCTTATCTGATCGGCGAAATTATTGTCATCCCGCTGACAAGTTTCCTGAGCCAGGTGTTTTCGCTGCGGCGCTACTTACTTGCCAATGTGGCACTTTTTCTCCTTTTCTCGCCTTTGTGCGGGCAGGCGCACAGCCTGGGTGAGATGATCGCGTTTCGAGCGCTGCAAGGCTTTACCGGTGGGGTCATGATCCCGCTCGCGTTCACCATCATCATGACCATGCTGCCGCGTTCGAAGTATCCGATCGGGCTCGCGGGATTCTCGGTGACCGCGACCTTCGCGCCGGCGATCGGCCCGACGATCGGCGGCTATTTCACCGACAATTACGGCTGGCCTTACATCTTTTACATCAACCTCGTCCCCGGCGCGGTGATGTTGGGTGCGCTGTGGTACGGCCTGCCCAAATCGGCGATGCAACTCGGATTGCTGCGCCGAGGCGACTGGCGGGGCATCGCCCTAATGGCGGTCGGTCTCGCCGCGCTGCAGGCCGTGCTCGACGATGGGAACGTCTTTGATTGGTTCGGCTCTCCATTCATCGTTAAATTGAGCCTTGTCGCGGCCGTCGCGCTCGGCGCTTTTGTCGTGCTCGAGTTGATCACCCCCGCACCGCTGGTCAATTTACGCCTGTTCAGCCGGCGTAATTTCGGCCTCGGTACTGCAGGCAATTTCCTGCTCGGCTTCGCCCTCTACGGCTCAGTCTATCTGCTGCCGGAATACCTGACCGCGACACAAGGTTTCGATTCGGAGCAGATCGGCGAGGTCATGGCCTGGGTCGGGCTGCCGCAGTTGCTGCTGATCCCACTGGTGCCGCTGCTGATGAAGCGCATCGATGCGCGTTTGCTGGTCGGCATCGGCCTCGTCGTCTTTGCCGCGAGCTGCTTTATGAACATGGAGATGGATCAGAACTACTCCGGGCCGCAGCTCTTTTGGCCGAACATCGTTCGCGCGATCGGTCAGGCGATGGTGATGACCCCGCTTTCGGCGATCGCGATGCTTGGGATCACGCCGCAAGAGGCGGGCGGTGCGTCGGGTCTCTTCAACATGATGCGTAATCTTGGCGGCGCGATCGGCACCGCGGCGATCGAGACGTTCTTCACCAAGCGCGAGCAGTTCCACTCGGCCATCATTACCCCGGATGTCTCGCTGCTCGAACCGGCGACGCGCAGCCGGCTGACCGACTTGCAGCAGTACTTTCATGTCCCACGGCTTCCCCGATCCCGCGAGCGCGATGCACCGCGCCATCATCGCTGTCGGTGACACGATCCGTGCTCAGGCGACGATCATGGGCTACGCCGACTGCTTCGCCTTGCTCGGCGTCGTGCTGCTTGTCGCGGCTGCACTGGTTGCGCTGCTGAAAAAGGGCGCCGCGTCCGGCGTCGGCGCACATTAGTCCGTGGCGCATGGACTGTTGCCCGGCGGACCAGTTCGCGAAGGAGCGCGTCTGCGGCATCGCCTCGCCGCTGATGTTCCCCTGGCGTCAGGTCCGGCGCGTCGCCAAATCTCCGCCGCCTCCGCACGGTGGCGATCGCCCTCGCGGTCATCGTCGGCGGGAGGCGACTTGATCGCCTTGGCCTGGTCGGACGGCACCGCCAAGTTGAGCGGCGCTGGCTTGGCAAAACATCCATGGTCAGATATCGGCTCTCGATGACGACGTTCCAAGACGCTTTGTATACAGGCTATCGCTACCCGGCTGATCTCATAAGCTACGCGGGCACCGTGAACTTGTCGTCGATGGAATTGCGACAGACGCGATCGGTTGATTGGCGACCGGCGACAGTGATGATTACGAGGCCATCTCGGCCCACGCCGAGAAGGCTTGACTACGGGCGGAATGGAATTTGGTGGCACTGTCTTGGTTGGGGTGGCGGAGGGATCGATAGCCGACCTCGTCGATTGCGTGATCCGCTCTGCGGAAATCACAATTCAAAAGTCTTGGAGAATCCACTCCTGGTCGGAATCCGCTGCCACTGCCGTTTCGCCGCCGGGCGACTCCCAGCCACTTAACCGAAATCCGGAGTCATGCGGCTTGGGAGCACCCCGGGGCAGGGACACCGACGCGGCCCTACCCCAATTAGCACGTTTTCGCGCTCTAATTCGTCGCTGGATGGCGACAGGCTTTGCCGACCATATAGGCAACGCCTTCCGCGCCTACGAGCGTCGTGTGCTGGCAACCGGCAGGGATCTCGCAGTGGTCGCCAGCATGAAAAACGTCTGACTTGCCATCGCGGGTTACGGTGATCTCCCCAGCGAGCACCATGATCCTCGCATCGAAATCATGCGCGTGCACGTCTTCCGCGAAGCCGGGCTGCTGCCCTCCGTTCACGACATCAAAGCCTTCACGCCGAAGGTCGCTTTCGAAGGCCTCGCGGGTGAGGGGCCCCCCGTTCCGGCGCCTGCCTGACATCAAGGCTACACCCTCCGGGCCAACATGCTCCGCATGCATGCAGCCCGCGGGCACTTCGAAGCATTGCCCCGCACGGAAGGTGACCGGGTTATTGTCGCGTGTGATGGTGATCTCACCGCCCAGCACCCACGACTTGGCGTCAAAGTCGTGACAGTGGTTCGGCGCAATCAGGTTCGGCTTCACGCTGCTGTTCACGATCCGATAGCCATCACGACGCAGTTCCGTTTCAAACTCGGCTTTGTCCATTGCCTCACTCCTTGCTTTGGATCGCGCATCTGTGCACTATGGAGGACATGTTGTCAACTTTAGAGGACGAAATCGGCCTTCGCATCGGCCGCGCCGTCAAGCAGCAGCGCGAGGCCGTCGGCTTCAGTTTGCGGATGCTGGCCGCGCACAGCGGCATCTCACCCTCGATGATTTCTGACATCGAGCGTGGAACGAAGTCGCCGTCAGTCATCACGATGGTGCGGCTCGCGCAGGCGTTGGGGGTTAGCGTCGCTGCTCTGATCGACGGGGGCGCGGCTCCATCGCCCCGCATTCGTGTACTGCGCCGCGGCGAGGGTGCTGGCGGTGAACACCCGGCCCGCTGGGATAGTCTGGGACCTGCAGCTCCCGGAAGCCGCATCGACTTTGTGCGCTATCAAATCCCTCCGTCGACCGTCCTGGGTCCGGGCGCCGCTCACACTCCCGGCACGGTCGAGCATATGCACGTGGCCGCCGGCACCGTCCGCGTCACCGTGGGCGACGAAACAGCCGAACTCTCCGAGGGTGACAGCTGTAGCTGTCGCACTGACGCTCCGCACGGTGTCGAGAACCCAGACCCGTCTGCCGAGGCACTGATCTATTTGATTGTCGAGCGAAGTTAATTCGCGGGGAAGGTTGTGCTTTACGTGCGGTGAGCACTTCATTGCGCTCGATGGATCGAAAATCCAGAGAAGGTCGGGTAACAAGAGCGGGACCAGCAAATGGAGGAATGCGATGAAATATGCTCTGGGAAGCCTGTTCCTGGCGGGCGCGTTGGCCCTATCAATCAGCACCGCCAAAGCGGAGCCGCTGACGCTGACCTCGCCGCAAATTCAGGACAACGGCACGCTCGCGGTCAAAAATGCCTGCAGCGACAAGCAGCGATCGCCGAATTGCGTCGGCGAGAACGTCTCGCCGCCACTCGCCTGGTCGGGCGTACCGGAGGGCACCAAGAGCTTCGCGCTCCTGCTGTTCGATCCCGAAGGTCGAGCCCCGGCCGGCGTGTCGCACATGGTGATTTACGGCATCCCCGCAGACGTAAAGGGGTTCGCCGAAGGCGAACTGAGCCAGCCCTCCGAGAAATTTGTCGGCCGCAAGAGTACGATGGAGAAGTCAGTTTATTTTGGCCCAGGCACCCCGCCGAATACCGACTGGCATCATTACACCTGGACGTTGGTCGCCACCGACCTCGAGCCGAAAGCGCTGCAGCCCGGTCTGACGCGGGAAGAGTTGGCCGCCGCGCTCAAGGACCATGTGAAGGGATCGGCCGGGCTGATTACTCGCTTCAAGCACGCGTAGCCCGAACGTCGCTGGATGGCATCGCTTTCAGTCCATTGGCCCGCATGGTCGTTGAGAGCGACGCTCGACTTTCGATCCTGATGATACCCAGAGTGATGGTCGGTGACGCGTCCCAAGACCGGATAACGCAGCGGGTAAATTGTCTCAGAAAGCCACGCGCCAACACGTAGTGGCGGTGCTAAGCGCCAGCGGCAATAGGAGACTTCCGGGTCCTCGATATCCGCTGCCAAGGACCCGGTGCTGCGGTCAAAAATCGATTACGGCACGGATGGTCGCTTCGGTCTGTTCCAGGTGCGGGACGTGGCCGGCCTTCGGGATGACCACGAGATCGGAATTTCGGACGCCGGCCTTGAAGGCCTCGCCGTAAGGCGGCGGGATGAGCTTGTCGCTCGCGCCCAAAATGATCCGCGTTCGCGCGGTTATCCGATACAGCCGGTCTTTCAACCCACGGTCGGGGATTGGGAACAGAAACTTGCCGGCCATGCCAAAGGTGCGGGCATTGTTCACCAGGAACGGGATCAAGAAGTCCGGATCGTCCATATTGATCCCCCCGGTAAGCAGCCTGGCGCCAAGCTCGGGGTCGTGGAATAGCACTTGCGGCAGTTCGAACGGCATCATCGAGAAGACATCTGGCATCGGATGCGTGTCGAGCCACAGACCGGCCGGGTCAATCAACACCAACCGTTCGACCTCGTAGGGCGCGATCGCCGCCATCTCCGCAGCGATCATACCGCCGAGCGAACAACCCACCAGCGTCGGCCGTCGGAGGCCCAAAGCCTCGATCACGTCAAAGGTGTGCAGCGTCACATCAAGCATGTCACGGATGTGCGGTGCTTCCTGACTGTCGCCGTAACCAGGCAGCAATGGCGCGTGAACGCGAAAATGTTGTGATAACCCATTAAGGAAGGGGTGTTCCGCTGTGATGCCGCCGGCGTCGTGCAGCAGTACCGAGATCGGCCCCTTCGCCGCCCTGTAGCACTTGGACGGGAAGGAGGGGTGTGGTGATGGTCCGGAGCTCGATCATCATGCCCTCCTTGCCGCAACGATCGGCGCCGGCTCGGCGCGTTGGCTCAGGGGATGGCACCAGAAGCGGCTATCTCCGGCAAACTCCGGCCAGAGATTTTGCAGTTGCGGCATGACCTTTTCGGTAAACAGCCGTGTCGAATGCATAGTCAGCTCCTTGGGCATGTTGCCGATGTGGAACAGCAAGAACAGGTTGCCGACGCGCAAGGTCTTGACCAGATCTTCCAACCGTTGACGCACAGTCTCCGGGCTGCCGGCGATAACAAAGGCGTCGTCGATCAGGTCCTTCCAACTCAACGTCGCCCATTTGGGGTCGGGCGAATATTGCGACAGCGCCCCCATCTTGATCGTCTTGATGGTGCGATACCCGGGCGCATCGAGGAATCCGGGATAGATATGGAGACAGCGGTTGTAGAAATAGTTCGCGTAAGCACCGTAGAGCTTCTCGGCTTCCGCATCGGTTTCGCCGACGCAAACCACCTGCGCGAACCCGGCGCGGTAGGGCGAGTTGTCCAATCCACGCTCAGCGACGCGATCCCAATAAGCTTGCATCACCGAGGTGGCACGCAGATAGCCGAAATAGCTAAGGTAAGAATACGAATAAGTATTGTCGAGACAGAAATCATAGGTCTCAACCGAGCCGCCGCCGGGAATGTGGATTGGAGGGTGCGGCCGTTGCAAAGGTTTTGGCCAAGTATTGACATAGCGCAGCTTGGTATAGCGGCCATTGAACGCGAACGGCTTATCCTCGTGCCAGGCTCGCATGATCAGTTCGTGCGCCTCGGCGTATTTTTCGCGCGTCAAGGCTGGCACCGTACCATAGCAGAAGTTGGTGTCCCATGGAGGTGCCGACCGGGAAACCGGCCACCAATCTGCCACCCGAAATCACGTCGAGCATGGCGAATTCCTCGGCCACGCGAATCGGTGGATTGTAGAGCGCGATCGAATTCCCGAGCACGACCAGCGCCGAGCGCGAGGTGCGCCGGGCCAGCGACGCGGCGATGATATTGGGCGACGGCATCAGCCCATAAGCGTTCTGGTGGTGCTCATTGAGCCCGATACCGTCGAAGCCCATCGTATCGGCCTCTTCGAGCATATCGAGATACTCGTTATAGACTGCGTGGCCTTTCACCGGGTCGTAGAGCGTGCGATCGATGTCGACCCAGACCGAGCGATGTTTCTCGCGGAAATCGTCTGGTAGGTAGGGCCACGGCATCAATTCGAAATAAGTGAATTTCATCCCCTTCCTCCTGATGTGCAGTGCTTGTTTTGTATTTGCGTGAGCCGGCCGATCGGTGGACGGAATCCGCTGTGCCGGTCCACGAGAATGTTGGCAGCAAGCAAGCAGGATTTCCATAGGCTGGCCAGGAGGTCTGTATGCCCCGCGGCGGTTCGTTCTCCGCTGGGGGTTTCGATGAAGTCGCCCGATTTAGACGCAAGCCTCGATCACTGCGGCGGCGCTTTAAGCGGCGGTGGAGCGTGATGCGGCGCAAACGCAGGGCATGACGCTGTTCGAGCGCAAACACGGTAAGCGTGGTCGCGATGGACCGTCCGGGCCTGCGGGGGCGCCGGTTGTGTCAGCGTCCGGCATCGGCGTCGCACATCACGTTGGGCCGACGGTGGGGCGCCGAGTTTGTGGAGGTGATGCCGACGGCGCTCGAATCAGGATGTCACTCGGGGCGCGGGAACGGTTATTTCAAGATCGAGACATCGAGGCCTGCGAGAGAGCCGAAATCGTGCCCTGTGTCCGACGGCTGGCGCCGATCGCAGCCGCGGCAGGTGAAATACTTGAACACTATCGTCGAGCAAGATCTCCGGCGGGCGAAACGATTAACCGGCCCGGGCCTTGACTTTGGTGGCTTTTGGACGGCCCAACGGACGCTGGAGGCCACGATGCGATGGCGATAATCAAGAAAGGGCAGGTTCAGAACATCAGCGGCGGTGACATCAAGATCCAGGCAGCATTCATCGCTCGACTTTTCCAGGTGCCCGCCTGAGACGTCATCTTGTCCTCTCGAGGACGACCCGCGACCAACGCCTGAATAGAACTGGATTATCTCGCTGTGGCCTGCCTGTACTTGTTCGTCGGAGTAAAGCCGGAGCGTTCCGCAGTGCGCGGCTCACGCACCCAGACCTCCCGGTTAGGATGCAGACCGCCACCCCGCGTCGCCGGAACCGCCATCCGGCGGGCGCGATGCAACAAGCGGGTGTCAGCAATGCCGCAGTTCGGATGAATGCCGCCGTTGGCGGCGACCTTTTTCTCCCAGACCGCCTTTCGCCGTGCCAAGGTGGCGGGGTCGTTCAGGGCCGTGCAGGTTAAGGTGTTCGAGTTCAGATCGGCCACGATCTCGTCGCCATTCTCGATGAACGCAATCGGCCCGCCCAGCGCCGCTTCCGGCCCGACATGCCCGATGACAAGCCCGACCGATCCACCAGAGAACCGGGCGTCGGTCATCAGCCCCACGATGATGCCGCGTTCCCGGCACAGCGTCGTTATGCGGGAGGTCGAGTCCAACATCTCCGGCATGCCCGGCGCGCCGCTGGGGCCTTCGTAGCGGACGATGATCATGTCGTGGTTCTGGAACGTCTCCGGCGATTGGTCGAGTGCGTCCAACAGAGCCTGCTCGCCTTCAAATGCCCGGGCTTTGCCGCGAAAGACGTTGTTTTCCAGCCCGCCCTCGACCCCGGCCAGCTTCAGGATTGCCGAGAAATCCGGCGACAGATTGCCCCCCAGCACACGCAGACCCCCGGTCGGCTTGTACGGCTTTACAACCGGCAGAATGACCTTGCCGTCCGCACGTCCGGCGCCCAGGCGGTTGACCTGAGCAGACAGCGTCTCGCCCGTGCAAGTTATCACATCGCCATTCAGCAGCCCGGCCTCCAGCAGCTCGCGCACGATCACCTGCACGCCACCGACGCGGTCGATGTCGACCATGGAGTAGTTGCCATACGGGCGGGCGTCGGTCAGCACCGGCACGACATGCTCCGAGAGGTTGTTGAACTCCTCAGGCGTCATGACGTCTTTCCAGAAGTCGGCATAGCCGGCAGCGCGTGCAATCTCCGGCGCGTGCAGGGTCACGTTGGTCGACCCGCCGATGGCCATTGCCACGATCACCCCATTGCGCAGCAAGTCGCGCACAACGATATCCCTCGGCCTCAGATCTTTCGCGATCATGTTCGCCAGATAGTCGACCAGCTCGGCCGGAAAGACTTCCAACCGGCGCGGGTCATCAGATGCCGGCGCAACCATGTGCAACGGCTGCATGCCGACGACACCAATAAAGGTTTGCATTGTGTTGTAGGTGAACATGCCGCCGCAGCTGCCAATTCCCGGGCACGCATGGCAGGCGATGTGGTGGCGATAAGCCGGATCTTCATGTCCCGCCACTTGATAGGCGCTGACGATGTCCAGCGCCGCGCCGGTCTTAGGGTCCTGGCCAGGATGGATCGGCCCATCGGACATGATGATGGCCGGCTGGTTATGTTCCAGCAGCGCGGCGAGCGTGCCGATAGGCGGCTTATCGCAAGCGACCACCGCGATCGTGCCGGCTAGACCGGTGGCCTCCAGGTGTTCGCACAGCGCGTCATGCGTCACCTCGCGGCCAATCAGCGAGTAGCGCATCTCGCGAGTGCCGTTGCGGATGCCGTCGGAGGTGGCGATGGTGTATTCGGGCTGCACCAGACGCAGCGCAAGCTGACCCGGTCCTCTGCCGATGCGGTCCTTCAGGCACGCGTGGATGGCATCCACCTTCGACATAACACCCAGATAGCACTGGCTATCCCCTTTAGTCCCCACGACGCCGACGGACGGTTCATGGATCAGAGTGGGATCTGTGCCGAGCACCTGGGCCAGTCCGATCGTCTGGGCCGAACGGCCCGGATGGCGATCGATCAGCACGATCTTGGAATTTCTCACAGAGGCCCCCTTTAAAATGACGTCCCCACAGCGCGCAAGGACGCGGCCGACGACACGCGTTGAGAGTTCTATGGCCGGGATCGTCCGCCGGGCAAGACCCTGAGAGCCGCGCTCGCGGGCAGCATCGAAATACCGGCCCTTTCGGATCAAAACCACTGTACGGACAAGCGACCCCGGCCTCACTGGGCGCGCACATTAAGGCCGGTGCACACCGCTCCCAATCCCCCTGCACGGTTGCTCTGAGCAAGTTCGGTTCAAGCGACGCGCGCGCTGAGTTTCGCGGTGGCGCCAGTGGCGATCTGGTGCCCCAGTATCGCCTTGAAATCCGGGAAACCGAGACGGACCTCCACATCCGAGATTTTGTCCAGATACACAATCATGTCGTGGGTGCTGCCGCGGAAGCTGAACAGTACAATGGCGACCTGATCGCCGGCGCCCTCCGAATGCGGCTCGCCGTTCGCAGCAACCTGTACGTAGCTTCCGGTTGGGCGTATCTCCTTCAGCGAGCCGTCCGGACGCCAAAACCGTAATTCGCCCTGCAGAACGAAGGTGCTGAAATCGCACACGTGCCGGTGCAGCCTGCCTGGCGTATTCGGCTGAAACCTGATGAGCACGTCAGCAATTCCGCGCGCGTCGTCTACCGCAAGCACGTAGATCTGCGCGCCAATGGTCTCCACCGTCTGCCAGGTGACGTTGCGGTCGTCAAAAAGGAATGCTTGCATTGCTTTCGTTAACTCCTGAATGACCGAAACCGGTCGCAGTCGTCATCGATGATCTGCAGCCGAGCTCGGGTCAACCCCAATCGAGCAGGGTCCTCGACGCTCGCTCCTTGACCTGGAGATCGTCGGTATCGGCTTGTAGCGGCCCGGACGGGTCAGCACCTGGTCTCGATCTCCTTCACCTTTCGCCTCGGCACGGCCAAGATGCGGCCGAGAACGCGTGAGAGTGCCGCCAGGTTTGCGGCTGAATACATCCCGTCGTCGCCAACAAACCCGCAGCGGCCGAGGCCTCAAGGTGCGTAGATCATCCTTAATCCGCGCCAGCGGCGTGCAGATCAGTTCTGGGTACGGTTCGCTTCTGGTCGTCACGTTCCTTCGCTGGGCCGAGGCGCATGGCGTTCGGGTGATCGGCGGCCTGCCCGCCGGCTTCATCAACTCACCTTTAAGCGACGATGAACTGACAGCGATACGAGCGGTGTTGCGCGACCAAGGCGCCGAGTTCTTGGAGACCCCGGGTTGCCCCCGCAGCGCATTCTTCGACACCGCGGACCACCTGAACGAGTCCGCCCAGATCAGCCACTCAGTTGCCGCCGCCAGAGCCTGGGCTCGGGTCGCCGGCCTCAGACCTGGTCCGGTCGCCGTAATCGGCCCCCTGCGCGGGCAAAATCGAATTCGCGAGAAACATCAAGCGTCTGCCTTGCGGTGGGAACGGTAAAGATGCGCCCATGCATTGAAATTGGAGGCTCGCGATCGCATGTAGCGCGGCGCAAGGAGGTGCGCATGGACGATACCGTATTGGAAAAACATACTTTTGGTGCCGAAGTCGGGCGACTGCTGGATCTGGTCGTCCACTCGCTTTACTCCGAGCGGGAGATATTTTTGCGCGAACTGGTGGCCAACGCCGCCGACGCCAGTCGATCGCCGCCGGTTCGAGGCGCTGACCGATGCCAAACTCGCTCCTCCCGCCGAGGCGAAGATCCGCGTCGTGCCGGACAAGCAGGCGCGCACCCTGCTGATCGCCGACGACGGCATCGGCATGTCGCGGCAGGAAATGATCGACAATCTGGGCACCATCGCCCGCTCCGGCACCAAGGCGTTCGGCGAGAAACTCGCCAGCGCGAAGCCCGAGGACCGGCCGAGCCTGATCGGGCAGTTCGGCGTTGGGTTTTACTCGGCCTTCATGGTCGCCGACCGGGTCGAGGTCACGTCGCGCAAAGCCGGCAGTCCGAAGAGGCCTTCACCTGGGCCTCCGAAGGCGCCGGCGAGTTCACCCTGGCCCCGGCGGAACGGGAGCAGGCCGGCACCGACGTCGTGCTGCACATCAAGTCCGATGCGGAGGAATATCTGGAGCCGATGCGGCTGGAAACGATCATCCGCAAATGGGCCGACCACGTGACCCTTGCCGATCACGGTTGTCGCGCGACGGCAAGGACCAGGCCGCCAACGAAGGCACCGCGCTGTGGCGCAAGTCCCGAAGGCGGACGTGTCCGAGCAGAATCTGAAAGAATTCTATCGCCACCTCGGTCATTTCTTCGACGAACCATGGGCGACGCTGCACTGGCGGGCCGAGGGGACGCTGGAATATTTCTGCCTGCTGTTCATCCCCGGCATGAAGCCGTTCGACGTGGTCGAGGGCGATCGTGACTCCCATGTCCGGCTGCATGTCCGGCGCATGTTCATCACCGACAAGGCCGAATTACTGCCGCACTGGCTGCGTTTCGTCAGCGGCGTGGTGGATACCGAGGATCTGCCGCTGAACGTCTCGCGTGAGATGCTGCAAACGACACCGGTGCTGGCCCGCATCCGCAAGGCGCTGATCGGGCGCGTGATGACGCGAATTGAAGACCCGCTCCAAGGAGGCCGAGGACTACGCGAAGTTCTGGGACAATTTCGGCCCGATCATGAAGGAGGGCCTCTGGGAGGACGCCGAACACCGCAACGAAATCCTGCCGCTGCTGCGCTTTGCTTCCTCCGACCCAGGAGGGTCGTGTCGCTGGCGGATTAGTGTCGCGGATGCAGGCGGGCCAGGAGGCGATCTTATTACTTGACCGGCGAAAAGGTCGAGGCGATGAAGACGTCGCCGCAACTGGAAGGCTTCCGACGCCAAAGGGCTCGAAGTGCTGCTGATGTCCGACCCGATCGACAATTTCTGGCCGGAACGGACTGGACAGTTTCGAGGACAAGAAGCTGCGCAGCGTGACCCAGGCGGCGGGCGAGTTCGGCAAGGACGAGGACCAGCCGGACATCTCGGCCCTGCTGGCGGCGATGAAGAGGCGCTCTGGGCGAGGACGTGGCCGACGTCCGCGCCACCGGGCGGCTGACCGACAGCGCGGTGGTGCTGGCGGCGGACGAAAGCGGGCCGGACCTGCAGGTGCAGCGGCTGATGCGCCGCGCCGGCCGCGCGATGATGCCGGCGCGGCCGATCCTGGAGGTCAATCCGCGGCACAAACTGATCGAGGCCTTGTCGGCGAAACAGGACGACAAGGATCTGCTGAAGGCGACCGCGGAGACGCTGCTGGATCTCGCGCAAGGTGCGGGAGGGCGAGACCCTGAAGGACGCCGCCGCGTTCGCCCGCAGGGTCAGGGCGCTTCTGGCAGGCAGCATGAGCTAGCTAACTCGTTTCCACCGGATCGGGTTAGTCCGCTCTCCCGGTATCAGAATTTCACTGGCACCTTTTGCCGCGCCTCGGCCGGAGCCTCGAAGAAGGCTTCCGGCCTAAAGCCACAGGGGGCGGCAACGAGATTGCTCGGCACCGTTTCCAGGCGGGTGTTGTAGTCCAAAACAGCATCATTAAAGAATTGCCGGGCGTAGGCGATGCGATTTTCCGTTGTCGCCAATTCCTCTTGCAAGCTTTTCATGTTGTCGCTGGCCCGCAGTTCCGGAACGGCTTCCGCCAGCGCTAGCAGGCCGCGCATCTGCTGCGACAGCGCGGCCTCAGCGGCTGTTCGGGCGGCCACATTGGCACCGGCGGCCGTGGCCACCCGCCGCGCCGCGCTGATGTTCTCGAAGATCGCCGTTTCGTGCCGCATATAGCCTCGGACACTTTCGACCAGGTCGGGGATCAGGTCGGAGCGACGGAGCAGTTGGACGTCGATTTGCGCCCAAGCGTTGCGCACCCGGTTCCGCCTCTGCACCAGGCCATTATAAACCGAGATGGCGAATAGTAGGGTGGCAACGACGATCCCCAGCACAATCCAGATCACGCAGCGATCCCCTTTTCAAAAATGAAGAATGAGCGACGCGAGCGCGAGACCGCCGACCGCCGACATTGCGGTAGCGCCCACCAGCATCAGGCCGACCAGCACAATCAGCGTTGCAATCAGCGCCACGAGAATCGCCATTAGAACAGTGACCAAGGCGAGGAGGAACGGCGGCAGCTTGCGTAGCCCTGCAAGCTTCTGCAGAAACCCCAGTCCACCCGCCCCACTTGCCCCCTGCGCCACCAGCCGGCCGACCCGGGCGTCGAGGGCAGGGGTAAATGGCGTCGCCACCATCAGGCGCTCGCGCAGCCCAGTCTGACGGCGGTTTGACACGTGAAAGAAACCAAGCTCCAGCGCAGACGCGGCGGGTGGCAGCGCAGGCTGGGCATCGATCCCCCGCAGCGCGCCGGCCATCGCATCCGGATCACGCGTCAGTTGCACCGCGACGGCATCCGCCAGGAACCGCCGGGTTCGCCACAGCCATGCCAGCGGCCAGCCGAAAAGGAACAGCATCCACATCTGGACGATGAATTTCTGCAGAATCGTTAGCAGCATCCAGGGCACCAATGGTGCAACAAGCAGAGCGCCCAGCGGAGGCCAGCGCTCCGCGAGGCTCATCACCTTCAGCATGGCGTCAGAGGCCTCGGGGGTTAGGCTGGCGGTGAGGCTCTCGCCGATCGCCGCCGCCTCGGCGCCCGAAACGCGGCGAACACTGGCGCCGGCGAGGCGGCCGAGCGAGATCCAGGCGGTACGTCGGAAGGGCAGGTCGAACAGCGTCAGGAAGGTGCCCAGCGCCTGGAACACCGCCAGAATAGAGGCAGCGAGGCCCAGGTCGCCATTGCCCGCCGACGCGACCAGATGCGCCGCTACGCCCAGCGTCTCACGCCGGTCGAGCCGATTTAGTAGACCACGTGTGACCACCAGCGTCGCGTCGAGATGGGACGCGCCGAAGATACCCGCATAAACCTCGTCCGCATCAATCAGGAACAGGCGCGGCGTTGGCAGTCCAGCAGCCAGCGCCATCTCGGCGACGATGTTTCCAATCTGCCGTTCCTCGAAATCGTCGTGCCGCGGGCTCCGCGCGCCGAGCGCTGCGCAGGCGGCTTCCGCTGCGTGCCGACGATGGAAGCGGGCCAGAGCCGCCCAAATCAGCATCGCGGCGAGCATACCTGGTAGCAACAGCTGTGCGGCCCGGCCGATGGCGGGCACCGCTGCCAGCGCATCCGCGACGCCTGCCACGGCGCCGATCAGGTCCATCGCGTGCTTACCGGCAGTGATTCCGCTCCGGACCCAGGCCTCGATCCCCCGCAGCAACGTGCCAGCAGGTGCGAGGCCAGCATTCGCCAGCAATCGCAGCGATCCGGCGACAAGCAGCAGCAATAGCGGCCCGAGAATGGTGCTCAGCACCGCCCCGACCCCACCGGCCAGCGCCAGGCAAACTAAAGCAAGCCGCCGCGCGCCGCGCCGACGGCGGACCTGCTCGTCGAAGAAACTGACGCGCTCGACCGGGGTGGTGGCAATGCCTGACATTGTTCCGGACTACACCAGACGGTTCAGGTTTGCTGTGGCCCCCGCCCCTACTGGCGCAATTGTGTTGCCACTCAAATCGGTTATCTGATGACGGCAGAATGGCCGCGGATGCCGCAAGGGTCGAAACCGCAAGCCGGGTGCATATCGCTTTCGCCACCGCAGGGCTGGGTCTGTCCAGCATGGCGGGCCGGCCGGGTGACAAATCCAGCCGCTGCCTTATGTAGTTCCCATCCGCGTCCCGCGGGTACCGCGCCAGCGTGACTGGGACGCTATTACAGGACCCCCGGCTATGTTGGACCAGACCCTTCATTGCATCGTTGCTTCTTCCGATGGAACCCGCCCGATCCATGTCGTCCGGCCCGACGGTCTGGCATCGTTCCTCGACACGCTGCCATCCAGTCAGGCGGCGTTCCTGCATGATACCGGCTTTGGCGGAAAGTCCGGCGAACTTCGTTTTCTGCCTGGCGTCGATGGTGTCGATGGCGCGGTTTTAGGGATCGGCGTCGATACATCGCCTTTTGTGTTCGGCCACCTTCCTCTGCAACTGCCGGACATCTGCCCATGGCGCCTGCTGCCGGGCGATTATGACTCCCAAGCCGCCATCCTGGGCTTTTTGCTGGGTGCGTATCGTTACGATCGTTTTGTGAACTCGGGGCGCAAACCGGCCTCCCTGTTTGTTCCCGGCGGCCACGAAACGAGTCTGTCGCAGGCCGCGGCAACCTGGATGGTGCGCGATCTGATCAACACACCGGCCAACCTCCTTGGCCCGGTAGAACTCGCGGATTTCACCGTTTCATTGGGGGATCGCTACGGTGCCGTTGCAGCTGTCTCAACCGGCGCCGCGCTGGAGGAAGCCTATCCGGCGATCGCCGCCGTAGGCCGCGGCTCAGTGCGGCCGCCGCGTGTGGCGACATTCCATTGGCGCGGACGTTCCGCCACAGAAGCCTCACCGCTAGTGTCGCTGTGCGGCAAGGGCGTTTGTTTCGACACAGGCGGATACGACCTGAAGCCGTCGGCCGGCATGCTGCGTATGAAAAAGGACATGGGCGGCGCCGCCACCGTGCTTGGGCTTGCTCGCATCATTATGGAAGCGGATCTGCCGATCCGGCTGGCCGTGCGAATCGGATGCGTCGAAAACTCCGTATCCGGAACAGCGATGCGGCCTTCCGACGTGATCACTACCCGCGCCGGTCTGACGGTGGAGATCGGCAATACCGACGCTGAGGGACGACTGGTACTGTGCGATCTGCTTGATGAAGCCTCGGACGAAAGTCCCTCTTTACTCGTAGATTGCGCAACCCTGACCGGCGCGGCGCGTGTCGCTCTTGGCCCCGACCTTCCTGCACTGTTCAGTAATGATGATGGACTGGCCCAGGCGCTATTGCGGCGGGGAAGTACGGTGCATGATCCGCTTTGGCGATTGCCGTTATGGCCGGGTTACGATGACTGGTTAAACAGTCCGGTCGCGGACCTCAATAACGTTGCGTCAAAGCCGCTCGCAGGAGCGATTGTTGCTGGCTTGTATCTACAACGTTTCGTTAAAGCTGGCATCCCTTGGATGCATCTCGACCTCTACGCTTGGAATGATCAAACTCGACCTGGCCGGCCAGAGGGGGGCGAGGCTATGGCGATGCGCGCGCTTTTTGCACTGATCGGTAACGAAATGATGCCGAAATGAGATAGGACCTGCCTACCACCCTACATCAGTATGACGAATAAACTATTCGTGTTTCGAAATAAAATTGACATGAAACTTCGGATCGATTAGTTTTCGAAGGAGGGGGACTTACGTTCGGCAAACTCTTGCCCTGAGAAAGGATATGACGTGGCAGCTCCTCCTGATCCGGTTTCGGACGCCCAAGTGGGCCTTCTTCGCGACACCGTCGTCGCGCTGGTTCGCCGGGACGGGATCGATCTCTCCGCGCGTCAGCTCGGGGTCTTCCTGACCTGTTACTTGAACAATGGCCCGCACACGGTTCGCGGCCTGGCAACGAGCCTCAACATATCGAAGCCGGCGATAACCAGAGCTCTCGATCGCCTGGGTGAATTGGATCTGGCGCGCCGAAAGGTCGATCCGCTGGACCGACGCAGTGTGCTGGTGCAGCGTACGCCGAAAGGCTCCTCGTTCCTGCGCGCTCTGCGGTCCATCATGACGGGGGCCTCCGGTGGCGGCAAAAAGGCGGTGAAGAAGAAGGCCGCTTGAATCCATGTAGATAACGGGCTCAGGCCGGCGTGGCTTGATCCCTCAGTTGCACGGATCCTGACGCCCGGAGACCGCGCAAACTGGGGAAGGGAGGCGGCGCGAGGGCGCTGATCCGTTGAACGATCAGAAAGCAGAGGCGAACAAAACCACACCGCTGAACGCGCCGGCCCGCAAGAACATTGCAGCAGGTGGCTCTCGATAAAGCCCAATCATTGCACACCTGCGATTTCATCCGCCGATCCGCCTCATCCACGCTCCGGCCATTGCCACAGCATCCCGCGCTTTCTGCACCGAGCCCGTCGCCCGCAGGAAACCGTGCACCGTCCCAGGGAAGGTCTCGGTCTCCACCGCGACACCAGCGGCGCCCAGTTTCGCCACCAGCGCCTCACCTTCCGAGCGCAGCACGTCCAACTCCGCCAGCAGCACCATCACCGGCGGTAAGCCGGCCAGGTCAGCCCGGAGCGGCGCCGCCAGCGGGTGCAATCGGTCGATCTCGTGCGGCACATAGACGCTCCAGTAGAACGCCATTCGCTCCGTGCTCAGCCCGTAGCCCGCATCGCCGAACTCCCGATAGCTCGGAGTATCGAACCGGGAATCGCTGACCGGATAGTTCGCCAGGATGCCCTTCAAAGGCGGCCCGCCGGTATCACGCAGCAGCAGCGCGGTCGCCAGCGCCAGATTGCCGCCCGCTGAATCTCCGCCAAGCAGGATGCGCGCCGGATCCAAACCCCACTCTGTGCCGCGCTCCGCGACGAACTGCACTACTGCGCCACACTCCAGTAAGGCCTGAGGAAATTTTGCCTCCGGCGAGAGGGCGTAGTCCACGCTGACAACCGCCACCTGGCCGGCGGCGGCATATTCGCGGGTCATCCGATCGTGGGTATCAACATTCGCCCACACCCAACCGCCGCCGTGGAAATATATCAGTGTCGGGAGAACGCGTCCGGTAGTCGGACGATAGACCCTGCAAAATATCCGCCGGCCTGTCCCGTCGATCCACCGATCGGTTGTTTCCGCCATTTCTGGGCCACCGGCTGCCGTCCGCATGCCCAGCAGGTCGTTGACCCGGCGGTGAGGCCCCAGAGGCAGCTCCGTCTTGACCGGCGGGAACGCTGCCGCCGCTTTCTCCTGTTCCACAATGAAGGCGGCCATTTCAGGGTCCCAACGCGACCAATCTCGCATTTATTTGCTTTCCGTTAACGTTTCGCTCTATTCAGCGGCACATGCCGCCAAATTGCAACTTGCACCTGCTCCCCTCGGTTCCCTTATGTTGCGGTGCACCATGACAGTTCCTCGATTTAATAGCTCCGGCCGGTTCGATCCGGCCAACCTGTTCCGCCCCGCCTCGATCGCGGTGATTGGCGCGAACACCGAAGCGGGAGGGCAGATCGCCGCCAACTTGGCGCTTTCCCAATACAAGGGAGAGGTGCAGGCGATCACCGACGCCTCGCGATTAACCGGGACACCGCACCTCGCCATCCTGGCGGTCGCGCCGGACCAGGTTGGCCCCTCCATGACGCTGTTGGCGGAACGGGACTGCTTTGCCGCAATCGTCGCCGGCCCGGCCGATGACCTCGGCGCCCATGTGGCACGCACTGGTGTTCGGGTGCTTGGCGAAGATTCATTCGGCATCGCAGTTCCGCGACTGAACCTGAACGCCACGCGGTCGCATATTCCGCCGCCGCCAGGCCGGCTGGCGTTGATTTCTCAGTCCGCGGCGCTGAGCCGAGCGGTCATCGACTGGGCGGGGCCCAACGGCGTCGGATTCAGCCATGTGGTCGGAGTCGGAACCAATGCGGATATCGGTTTTGCGCTGACCCTGGATTGGCTGTCGCGTGACGCCAACACCGGCGCGATCCTGCTGGACATCCGCCGGATCAAGAACCACCGTCTGTTTTTATCCGCCGCGCGCGCTGCCGCCACGCTGCGCCCCGTGGTGGCGATTCGCGCCGGCCTGCGGCTGCTGGATGAGGATGGTGCCGCGGATTTGTCGTTCGAGGCGGCATTGCGGCGCGCCGGCGTCCTCACCGTCAAGCGGCTGGAGGATTTGCTGGCGGCGGCGGAAACGCTGTCGCGTGCCAAGCCCGCTCGCGGCAACACCTTGGCAATCGTCAGCAATGCCAGCGGTCCCGGCCGCCTAGCCGCCGATAGCGTGCTGCGAGAGGGCCTGTGCCTGGTTCCGACTGACGGACCGGACCATGGGATCCTGCACGTCCCTTCCGCCGAACTCGCCACAACCGCGTTCGGCCTCGCCGCCCAGCCAAGTATCGGCGGCGTCATGGTCGTCCATGCTCCGTTAGGGCCCAATGACGAGGATATGATAGAGAGTTTGTGTCGTCCGCCGAAGGATCTGCGAGCGCCGGTCCTGGTTTGCGCGATGGGCGAGACCACCGGAGCGGTGCACAGGACCCTTCTAGGGCGGGCCGGAGTACCGGTGTTTGCCACCCCGGACCAGGCGGCGAAAGGCTTTCGGGACCTGGTCAGAGACCGGCGCAACCGCGAGGCGGCGCGCGAACTGCCCGCAAGCACGGTTTTGAGTTTCGAACCCGAGCGCGACTGGGTGCGGCGCCGGTTTGCGAACGCTCGTGCCAATGGCCGGTTGTGCTTTGCGCAAGATGAATCGCTGGCTATCCTCAGCGCCTACGGTATTCCGACCATTCCCTCTCGATTTGCAGCCAATCCGCTCGATGCGGGCACTGCCGCGGACTTGCTGGGCTATCCGGCGGTCGTCAAGTTGCGCGATACCGCGGCACCAGCCGATCGGTTGTCCAACAGCCTGGTGTTCGACTTGCACGATGCGTCGCATATCGTCGCCGCGGCGGATTTGCTTTCGGCCCGAGCGCTGCGGCACGGCGGGACGGGGGAACTGTTAGTGCAGCGCCATGCCGGACGAGGCCGCGAGGTCGGCGTTCGGGTCGCGGATGACGCCACGTTTGGGCCGATGATCGCGTTTGGAGGCGGCGGAACGCGGTCCGATCCGACCGATCTGGCAGTCGATTTGCCGCCCTTGAACCTGATATTGGCGAATGGCTTAATTCAGAGAAGCCGCACCGGCGCCATGCTGGGCAGACCGCTGCGCGATCAACCGGCTGCAAATGCCGAGGTGGTGGCGCAACTATTAGTCCGGATCAGCCAGCTAGTCGTCGATTTTCCCGAGATCGCGGTGTTGGAACTGCCTTCGGTGTTCGTGGACGCCTCCGGCGTGGCGGTAGCCGATGCCTGGCTGCGGTTACGCGGACCGCAGGAGCCGGTTGCGCGGCTGGCGATCGCCCCATATCCGGTGGAACTGACGGAACACCAGCTCGTTGGCGAGGAAGCGATCACGATCCGCCCAATCCGGCCGGAAGATGCGCAGGCTCACAAAGCGTTTTTCTCGCGTCTGTCGCCGCAGGATATCCGCTTTCGCTTCTTCAGTTCGATGCGGGAGTTGTCGCCTGAGCAGACGGTGCGGCTGACCCAGGTAGATTACGACCGCGAGATGGCGTTCATCGCGGTGCGAGACTCGACTGAAGAGACGGTAGGCGTTGCTCGGCTGGCTTGCGATTTCGAGGCAAGGGCAGGGGAGTTCGCGGTGATCGTGCAGGCGGACATGAAAGGACGAGGTTTGGCCTCGCGTTTGATGCACCGGTTGATCGAGTGGGGGCGGACGCGAGGACTACGAGAGATCGAGGGGCAGATCCTCGCCGATAATCAGCCGATGCTGGCATTTATCCGGCACATGGGGTTCACCGTGCATCGAATGGCTAACGATCCCGAAGTGATGGAGGCGAAGCTTCCTCTTTAGGCGTCCCGGCTGTGGCGGCGCTTACTTGGCCAGCACTGGTTGTTTCACTGTCTGGCTTTTGAATGCCGGCATCACCTCCTTGGCGAAACGTTCAAGCTGTTCGAGGATCACCGACTTCGGCACGCCCAGCGACGGGCTGATGGAGACCCGATCCAGGCCTGGATAGGCTTTTTCCAGCTTCTTCAGATGCTCGATGATCTCGCTTGCGGAACCGGTCAAGAAACCGCCGGATTCCACAGCGTCCTCGATCCGCGGCAGCTTGGCGGTCGGCGCGCGCAGCGGATCGCGCATGATCTCGATCTGCTCGTCGGTCATCGCACGGTTCAACCGCAGTTCGCCGAACATCTTCATGTTCTCTTCGTAGTATTTTGCCGCCTCACGGATGCCTTGCTCTTTGCTTTCGCCGATATAGAAGTGGAAGCCGAAGCACAGCCGCTCGCCGAGGTCGATGTGCTTGCCGATTTTGGCATGCTCTCCTTGCCATTTCAGCACCACGTTGTGCATCGCGCCGCCTTCGGCCGAACCACCGCCGACCATGCCCTGGATGCCGTGTTTCGCCATGAAGGCCAGAGCGCGCTCGGAGCCCCCCTGGATTGGCTGCCAGCATTCGACCGGCAGGCGAGCGGGGCGAGGCACCAACGTTAGATCCTTCAGTGCATAGCCGCGGTAGGGAACCTCTGGCGGCAGAGTGTAGTGCTTGCCCTTGTGGCTGAAGGACTCGTTATTGAACGCCTTAAAGATAATATCGACCTGTTCTTCAAATAATTCGCGGTTTGCCTCCTGATCCATAAGCGGCGAGCCAAACGTTTCGACCTCGCGCGTGTGGTAACCACGCCCGACGCCAAACACGACACGCCCGTTCGAGAGGATATCTGCCATTGCGTAATCCTCGGCAAGGCGCAGCGGGTGCCACATCGGAGTGATATTAAAGCCGCAGCCGATGGCGATGCTTTTCGTCAGGTGGGTCAGGTGCAGAGCCATCATCAGGACGTTTGGAATGCACTCGGTGCCTTCGCGCTGGAAGTGGTGTTCGGCCATCCAGAAGGTTGAGTAGCCGAGCCGGTCCATCGTTTGGGCAATCGCCTGCGCCTTCGACAGGGCAGTGGACAGGTGAGCGTTGTCGTAGCGGCGGTCATTGATCGGGGTGCCGCCGTAGCCAATATCTTCGATATCGGTATGACCCGCGAACAGGCTGTCGAATTTGGTGATCATTGGGCCGTCTTCCTCTGCTTTGCCCCGATAGTAGGTTCATCGACAGCCTTGGCAAGTTTCCGCCACGGCGCAGGAGGCGTGATCCCGCTCTAGTCATCGTGTGTAACAGCGTAGCAGATAGATGCAGCTCTAACGTGACCACGTCAGGGCTGCTGCCATGGTCGAACACAACGCGAGGAACGTGAGGAAAGCGTTCGCAGCATGCGAATATTCCCACTGCGCCCGCAAGGCCTGCCAATCGGTCGGGACAACCGTCCAATTGCTGGTGGCCTGATTTACCGGAAATGTCCAAATGAAGAAGACGGACAACCCGAGACAGAGCAGAATGGCTCCGCCCGCCGCGTAGGCTGTGGGGACCCGCTGTCTTCGCATCACGAAGGCAGCAAGACTGTTCGCGAGTATCGCCGCAATAACGATAATCCCCAGGAACGCCCAGCCTCGGTAGATTTGCTGCACCGTCATGTATTGGTCTCGGTCCAAACTCATCTTCTTGGTCATTTCCAGGAGATGTGCACCTCCCGGAACAAGGCCTAGGGCGGTCAGCACGATGGCGACGAATTGCAAGGTGCGTGTCATCGGTCTTCTCTCCCTCGACAGCGCGAAGTTCAGTTGTCGCGGCGATTCTGCGCCGGCCCCGTCATAGGTGCCGGCTTCGCCATTTGACCGCGGGATCTGTCAGATCGGCCTTCACCAGAGCGGTTCCACCGCGTGGCCAAGCGTCCGCTACCCGCTGGAAAATCGGGCACCACGGTCAAAATTGTCCGGCGAGGCTACGTAGGTGGGGAAACGGTTGCGCCGACGCTATCCCGCCAGATGGAATCCAGGCTCCTCGGGCGGCTCCGCCAGGTCCTCGTCGATTGACGAAACCTCCGCCATCCGCGGACCGCGGCGGCACAGTCGTGACAGTTCCTCCACCGCCGCGACCTCGCCGGCGATCAGCGCCTCCACCGATCCGTCCGCCCGGTTGCGCACCCACCCGGAAATCCTCAGCTCGGCCGCCTTGTGTACCATCCAGGCGCGGTAACCGACGCCCTGCACCCGACCTGCAATCACCAACCGCTTTGCGTTCACCGATCCCCCCGCGTGAGCCCGATATACCGTGCCGCCAACGCGATGTCCGCCAACATACTCGTGCGCCGGTCCACCGCCTCGTAGTCGTCGCCCCATTGCTCGGCTTGGAACAATTCGTCCAGAGCGCCAACGGTATACGCGGTTTCCGCGTCCATTTCCCCGGCGGCGAGTGCCAACCCCAGCACCAGGCTGCCTAACGCCGGCACCGCAATGCCCAACGCAGCCAGCGCGTCCGCGTCCAGCGCGTCCACCGCCCGGCGGAGGGCGGCAATGCTATCGTGGTGCTGCTTCACGTAGCCGACACCGGTCGCCACGCGCAACGGCGCATCGTAGGTCAACGCCGCCCAATCCAGCCAAGGCTGCCACTGCTGATGTTGCCGCTGCACAAGTTTCCGCGGTGTCTCGGCGCGGTAGCACAACAGATCGGTCTCGCCATAGCGGGCGATCGCATCCACCGTCGGGGCCGGATCGGGCGCAATGCGCTCCAGGGCGGTACCCGCGAGGCGGGTCAGCGGAGTGTCCTTGAATGACATTTCGCCGCCTTTGCCACCGCCGGCCGCTTGCCATTCTTCGGCGATCGCGTGTGCCAGACGGGCCGGCCTGACCAGCAGCGCGGCGCCGCTCGGCAGGCGCATGGGTTTGCCATCCAGTAGAATTCTATGGCCCTGGTCAGTCCACTCGACCGCAACGACATCCCAGAAACGCTTCACCAACCACCTTTCAATGAAACAAATTCTTCAGCAACTGCCCGGGGTTCGGTATCCCTTGTTTAGCCCCAGGCTTCGCCTCCGGCTTACCCACCGCCTCCGGCACCGCCCGACCCCGAGCGGCGGCCAGGGCGGCGGGGCAGATGTCGGTCGGACCACCGAGTAATTTATCGGCACCAAGCAAGCCACCGACAATCCCCAGCGGCGTGGCATCGCCAATCACCGCGCCGGCGACCGCTCCGGCATTTCGCTCGGCAGCGCCAATTTCGTTAACCTTGACCGTCGGATCGCGGATTGGGCCTTCGAGCCCAACCGGAAAGACCACTGGGGTGCCGGCAATCCGAGCTTGCGGCGCCATCGTCAGGGACAGGGTCTCCTCGCCCAGGTTGATGGTGCCACCGCCGGTCATGGTCAGCAAAGAGGAACTCAGGGCCATCGGGTTGATCGTCCCGATGCCGTGCTTCGCTTCCATCCGCAGGCCAAAGCATCTCAACTCGCTGTCGCCGCCTTTGCCGACGAGATTTAAAGCGTTTAGCGTGTTCATGAGCTTGCCCAGCAGGCTGCCGAGCAGACGGTTGTCGATGGTGCCTCCGGCCATGGCGAGGCCAAGCGACCCATCGAGCGAGGCGGCGATCGCGTGCGCGCTGTCGCCTTCGCCGCGCAGGTCCGCGTAAACTTCCAGGTTACCGGAAGCGACGGATGGTTCGTGGAAGGCGGACAGGATGGTCTTTAGCGCCAGTCCGGGTGCTTGAAACACCACGTGTACCGGCGGCGCGCTCTGGGTTGCATCGACCGAGGCACTTCCAGCCAGACGACCGCCCGGCAGCTGGGCGGCAAACGGATCAATGGCCAGCTTCCCGTCTTTCAGCACTGCGTGGGTGTTGATCGCCTTATAGTCGGCGCCCCCGCTGTGAAGATCGGCAATGGCCAAGACCAAATCGACGTCGGCGATCCGCAGCAGGTCGAACGGAATTGGTCGATCGGAAAACAGCCGCTCACTGCGCTTCGATCGGGGCGGCGGTTTGACGTCCGACGGCGATTTGGCCGCGGATGGCGGCGACGCTGGCGCACCGGCGGCCGGCATCTGGTCGAGCTCGGCTTGCAGCGCGTCCAGGTCAATGCGGTTGGACTGCAGTTTTGCAGTCAAAGAGACCTTCTTGCTCAGACCAATCTCGGCATCGCCTGACAGATCTCCATCGGCGCTCGTCACTGACATGCCGTGCAGCGAGCCACCAGCGTGAAAGCCGCCAGGAGCATCTGATAGCGTGCCGCCGAACGATATCTGCTTTACCGACGGCAGCGGGCGCTTCGCCAGCGGCGAGAAAGCCGACAGATCCGGGATTTGCGCCGTCAGGACGATGTTGGCGCCAGTCAACGCCTCAGCGTTTGCGATGGTGCCCTTGGCCGCCAACGTTCCACCATAGGCCTGCAACGTTGCATCGACCGGGAACGGCGCGGCAGTCGCATTTGGCAACAGCGAGGTCAGCGGTCCGGTGGTCACGGCAAGGGCAATGGGCTGACCGCCAAGCTGGCCCGCGGCATCAGCCTTGATCGGCTGGTCCGAGGCGGCCGCCGCGACGTCCAGATGGCTGAGCGTCAACCCCGCCACTTGGGCGCCGAGGTCGGATGCCCCGGCACGCACGTTCAACGCGGAGATTTCCGGCAGCGGGCCGCCTTTGTCAGCAACCCTGGCAACAAACGTAACATCATGCAGCGGCGGGGGGACGAAGCCCCCCAGCAACGGCGTAAGGGACGTGGCGTCGGGTACCATGCCGCTGACCGCCAGGTCGTAGCCTTTGCCTAGCTGCGGCTGGGTCAGCGATCCGTCCGCGCCGAGCTTCGCGGTACCGACCGTCAGCATCAGCTTGACCGGCCAAGGGGTTGTCGCGTTCAGCTCCTGCAGGCGGGCCAAACTGCCGGTATCACCGGCCAGGTTGAAAGCCGTGCCGTTGAAGGTGGCATCCGCATCCAGATGCAGCGGAGCATCAGGGGACGTGGCGGTCGCTTCCAGTCTCGGCAGGCCGAGCGTAGTGACTTTGTTGGTGCGATCGTCGCGGTAGCCGAGTGTGCCGTCCTGGATCTGGATGGATGCGACGCTGACTTCTGTTTTCGGGCCACTCCCGGATTTGACCGGGGCCTGAGTGCCGGCAGGGGTTATTGGGGACACCTTCGGCGACAGTTGCCAGTTGGTATGTCCCTCGGCGTCGGTCTCTAACAGGATATCGGGTTGGATCAGCAGCAGGTGCTCAATGGCGAAATGCCCGGACAGTATCGGCAGCAGGCCGAGCTGCAGTTCCATGCCCTGAAGCGACGCCATCTGCGGGCGGGAAAAGCCAGGCGGGTTGGAAAAGGTGACGTCGCTGGCCTGGATCGTCGGCCACAGCGAGGGTTTCAGGCTGATCTTCCCGTTCAGCGCCAAATCGCGGCCGGTAGCGCGTTTCACCGCGGCGATGATGTCCGGCTTGTACGCGTTCGGGTCGAAGCGGGTGATCGCGATGGCTGCGATGCCTATCGCCACGACAATGACCGCGGCGATCGCGATCAGGGCGATCCGGAGTGGCCGTCGCGATGAAGTCATTTTCCTCTCCCGGGAGGTTGCGCCGGCTGGGCGTGGAAGCCCAGCGCTTTAAAAGTACCCCTCATATGGGGCGGCAGGTCAGCCTCGACAGTCAGGGTGCCCCCCGCCGGATGCGGCAGAACGAGCCTTCTGGCGTGTAAGTGAAGATCGCTGGACAGGCCCTCGATCAGCGCGGAGAATGCCATGTTCTGGTCCGGTTCCTCGTATTTTTCGTCGCCGAGAATCGGAGCCCTGATCGCGACGCAGTGCACGCGAAGCTGATGAGTGCGGCCGGTGAGCGGCTTCAGTTCCAGCCAGGCCAGCCTCTGGGCGGCATTATCGAGCGTCTGATAGTCGGTGATGGCACGGGCGCCGTCCGGATCGTCTCGGTCGGCTGGGGCGGTTCGTTCGCCTCTGGCCCCGCCAACGCGTTTCAGCGGTAGGTCGATGCGGCCCTCCACCGGGACCGGGCGGCCGGCGACCACGGCCCAGTAGGTCTTGTCGATGTCGCGGCCTCGGAACAGCGCGGCCAGCTTGCCCGCGGTGCCGGGGGTGCGAGCGAGCAGCAGCACCCCAGTGGTGTCACGGTCTAGCCGGTGGACCAGGCGGGGACGGTGTTCGGAGCCGAAGCGCAGGGCGTCCAGCATGCCGTCGAGATGGCGAGTGATGCCGGGACCGCCCTGCACCGGCAGGCCATAGGGCTTGTTGATCACCAGGATATGGTCGTCCTGATAAATTACCGCGCTCTGCAGGTCTTTGGCGTCGTAGGGGTCGATTCGGCTGACAGGTTTAGGCGCGGCCGGTGCCTCCATCGGGGGGATGCGGATCGACTGCCCCGGGGTCAAGCGAGTGTTGGTCCCGGCCCGTGCGCCGTCCACGCGGATCCCGCCGGTGCGGCACAATTTCTGGATCAGGCTCTGCTGCAAGCCGGGGTGGTGACGGCGCAGCCAGCGATCCAGACGGATGTCGGCCTCGTCCTCCGTCACGGTCTGGGTTTCGGTGGGCATCGGCGGGGTTTGGCGCTGAGGGCCACGCGGGTCAAGCAGCAAGGTTGACCTTGCCTGGACCGGGATAATATCCGCGAGACGCAGTATCCAATTGGAATCCAATTAGATGCAGGCGCCAAACGTTCGGCAAATCGTTCGTTAACGATTTGGTTCCATCGCGGCGTCGCGTCTGAAGGAGAAAGGTCCCGGACAACCAACAACCGACGCTTCACAAAAGCGCGATCGGAATGAATAAGATGGGGAACCGAAACGCTGAGTGATAACACGATCGTGTGCCGAACTGCTGAACAAGGTGTCACCGGCTGTTTTCCGGCCTGGGAAGAAAAACGGTGTCGACTATCGAGGAAGACGACCGCCTGAAAATCGAGGAAGTCCTTCGCAAGAGCGAAGAACGCTTCCGCCAGGTTGTTGAATCCGCACCCAGCGCCATGGTGATGATTGGCCCCGCCGGCCAAATTGTTATGGTCAATGCCCAATCCGAAAAACTGTTCGGCTACGCGCGCGACGAGATGCTCGGCCAGCCGATTGAGATCCTGGTGCCCGAGCGTTTCCGAGCCAAACACCCCGGATTGCGAACCGCATTCTTCTCTCGCCCGCTTGCCCGGCCAATGGGCGAGGGCCGCGATCTCTATGGCCTGAAAAAGGATGCCAGCGAATTCCCGATCGAGATCGGGCTGAACCCGATCGAGACCGATGAGGGCACCATGGTGCTGTCGGCGATCGTCGACATCTCCGGCCGCAAACGTATGGAGGAGCGTTTCCGTCAGGTGGTCGAATCCGCGCCAAGCGCGATGGTGATGATCGGCGCTTCCGGGAATATCGCGATGGTCAACGCTCAGAGCGAGCAATTGTTCGGCTACGGCGTGACGAGATGCTCGGCCAGCCGATTGAGATCCTGGTGCCCGAGCGTTTCCGGGCCAATCACCCCGGGCTGCGGATGGCCTTTTTTGCGAGACCGGTCTCGCGGCCAATGGGCGCCGGCCGCGATCTCTATGGCCTGAAAAAGGATGGCAGCGAATTCCCGATCGAGATCGGCCTGAACCCGATCGAAACCGACGAAGGCGATATGGTGCTGTCGGCGATCGTCGACATCTCGGATCGAAAACAGAAGGAAGAGCGCATCCAAGCCGCGCTGCGGGAGAAAGATATCCTGCTTGGTGAAATCCACCATCGCGTCAAGAACAATCTTCAGGTCATTAACAGCTTGCTTGATCTTCAGATAGATCGAATAGAGGACAACTTTATCCTCGACATACTACGAGAGAATCAAAATCGTATCAAATCAATGGCGCTCATCCATCAATCACTTTACGAGTTTAAAGACTTTGGACAAGTCGATTTTGGGATTTTCCTTGATTGGATAGCGCCGACGCTGGTTTCGTCCTATGGCGTCGATCTCGATCGCGTCACCCTTGATATCGACGCAGTCGAGGTGCAATTGCCGATCAATGCCGCCGTTCCTTGCGGGCTGATCACCAATGAATTGATCACAAACGCATTGAAGCACGGATTTCCCGATCAACGACACGGCTTGATTAAAATCCAACTCTCCCGGGAGTTGGAAACTCATGCCATCCTTTGCATCAGCGATAATGGGCAAGGCATTCCGGAAGACCTCAATTTGGCCAAGACAGACACGTTGGGATTGCAACTGGTGCATCTGCTGACCGACCAGCTTGGCGGCAAATTGACAATTAACCGCGCCAATCCTACTGCCTTCGGTACTGCGCTTTCCAATCCAGCTCGCACCATGACCAAAACCTGCGTGATGGTGGTGGAAGATGAGCGCATCGTTGCGCTCAATCTGGAGCGGCGCCTGACAAAGCTCGGGTATGAGATTTCGTCCCTCGCGACGTCCGGCAGCCAGGCTCTGCAAGCAATCGAACGCGACAAGCCCGATGTTGTTCTTATGGACGTCAATATCGAAGGTGAAATCGACGGGATCGAAACGGCGTCCCGTATCCCAAACGCATACAATATCCCGGTGATTTACCTAACCGCATATTCTGAAGAAGCCACGCTACAGCGGGCGCGTGGCACTCGACCGTACGGCTTCCTGCTCAAGCCAATCTCCGAACGTGAGCTGCACGCGACCATTCAAATGGTGCTGGAACGACGTCGCGCCGATACCCTCGTGCGGGAAAGCGAACAACGGCAAGAGGCACTCGTTCAGCAACGCACGGCAGAACTCAGGGAGCAGATTGCCGAACGGGCCAAGGCCGAGGACGCTCTGCGGCAGGTGCAAAAGATGGAGGCGATCGGCCAGCTCACGGGAGGGATCGCCCATGATTTTAATAATATGCTTCAAGTTATTCTGGGATCTCTGGCTCTTCTGCAAAAGAACCTCAGGCTTGGTCGCTGCCAGGATGTCGATCGGTTTATCGACAGCGCGATAGGATCAGCCAACCGGGCGGCGGGACTGACGCAGCGTTTGCTGGCGTTCTCACGCCGCCAGCAACTCAGCCCCACTGTGGTTGACGCGAATCACTTAATCGAAACGATGGCCGACATGGTTCGTCAAACGGTGGGCGAAACCATCGCGGTCAATATGTTCCCCGCGACGGCGCTTTGGGCGATCCGCTGCGATATCAATCAGCTCGAAAGTACCAATCCTGAATTTGGTCATCAACGCGCGGGATGCGATGCCAGAGGGTGGACGGCTTACGATCGAAACCAAGAATACCAGCCTTGATGTCGGGCGGGCGGCACAAATGGATCTCCCGTCCGGAAACTATGTTTGTATATCCGTCTCGGATACCGGAACGGGGATGACGCCGGACGTCCTCGCACAGGCCTTCGACCCCTTCTTCACCACCAAGCCAATCGGGGCAGGAACCGGCCTGGGTTTATCGATGATCTATGGTTTCACTCGTCAGTCAGAGGGCCATGCGAAAATCGATAGCGAGATTGATCATGGGACGACCGTTAAAGTCTATTTGCCCCGTTTTGAAGGCGCGCAGCCGACGGTGAAAGTTGAAGATCTCGACGAGACCGCCCCGATTTTCGACGGGGAAACCATTCTGGTGGTCGAAGACGACGCGGTCGTGCGATCGTTGGTCGTCGAAGTCCTGCAGACCCTAGGCTATTCCGCTCTTGAAGCAGCGGACGGCCCATCAGGATTGGCCATATTACAATCCAGTCAGCGTATAGATCTCCTGATCACAGACATAGGCTTACCAGGATTGAATGGCCGCCAGTTAGCCGACGGCGCTCGGGCGCGTCGAGCCAGCCTAAAAATCTTGTTTATGACCGGTTATGCCGAAAGCGTCGCGACGGCAAATGGATTTCTGGAACCAGGGATGGAACTGATCACCAAGCCGTTCGCTATGGACGCGCTAACGACCCGGGTCAGGAAGATGATCAAAGACTGACTCGGTCCGTGGCCTGCGCTTGTCCGAGGTCACGGATCTCCTCCTGGCGCTTGGAGCGGTAGGCCGCCAGAGTTCCAACCCTCCGTCGCCTCCTGAGGCGCCGTCATAGCTGCACAGCTATCGACCCGCCCGCAGCACCCCACGATCGGTTCCACACCACTGCACCCTCAGGGAGATCGTGGAATCCACCCCCGGCGGCGCTCGCGCAGCCGTTTCACGATCGGCGCAGCCCGTCCACCGTAAGCCAGCCGCCGTGCCATCCGGGTCCGATCCGGATTGTCCGCTCCAGCGCAGGCTCGACGCCGTCGCCGAATCAAAGCGGGATCGCGCTGACCGGCATCGGGATCATCGTCATCCCCTCGCGGATCCTCCGCTGTTTGTGCTCGTGAGGAGCAAAATCGGATGAAAAAAATCTCGACGGTTAGTCTCGAATTGCACACTTGAGTATTCAAGTAATGACTTTTTCCAAAAGCGCCATGTTGAATACAAAAAGCGAACGTTCTTTAATCGTTCTTTAACGATTCGGTTCTATCACGGCGTCACTTTTGGAGGTGAAGCTGCCGTGACAACTGAAACTCACCTGCATCATCTGCAAGACACCGAAAACAATAGTCTGTTCGTACAAATCGACTACTCCGACGCCGACTGTACTGATGACAGCTATGCACAAGCCCCAGCGACGAACTTTGCGTCAAGTGCGGCCGCCGCGCGGGTGGCGGCGGTGCCGATCCCGACGCAAACTCTCTACCTGACCGAGCCCGGAACGACGAGCCCCATCAGTGTCTCCGACATCAATCAGGGACAACTCGGCGACTGCTTTCTGCTGTCGTCGTTTGGCGAGGAAGCCCTGTTCCACCCGAGCGCGATCACCAACATGATCCATAATAATGGCAACGGCACGGAAACGGTGACACTCTACACCGCCAACAACGGCAGGCTGCCGACCTTCACCACGACCAGCTTCAAGGCCACCACGGTGACCGTCACCAACGTTTTTTCGAGTGAGTCCGTCAACAACGCCGCGAAACGGGACGTTGTCGGCAACCAGAAGGAGATCTGGCCGCAGGTGCTGGAGAAGGCGGTCGCAACGCTCGATGGTGGCTACAACGCCATCGCCAACGGCGGCGATCCCTTGGTTGCGATGGAGGAACTGACAGGCCAAGCGACAAGCTACACGACTCCCGCCAGCCTGACCCTCGCGACGCTGCAGAAATATGTCGCGGCGGGCGATTTGATTGTGATGGACACGTCGTCAAACTGGCGTCTGCCATACGGCCTCGTCAGCGATCACGCCTATATGTTTGACAAGCTGACGGGCACCGGTAGTTCGGCCGCCATTCAGTTGCTCAACCCTTGGGGCACCGATCAGCCCGCCGCGATTCCGCTGACGAGGCTCGCCTCGAGCGGCATTGTCGAGATCGATATTGGGCATACAAGTTGATGAGGAAGCGAGGTGCGCTTGTGGCCGAGCGCTCGCTACTTCTTCGCTCGTAACTCCGCCCAGAATTCCAGCCGCCGGGAGATCTCGCGTTCAAACCCGCGGTCCTTCGGTTGGTAGAACGCCACCCGATCCATGCCCTCCGGAAAGTAATTCTGCCCGGAAAACGCGTCTTCGGCGGAATGGTCGTATTCGTAGCCCGCGCCGTAGCCTAGTTGCTTCATCAGCTTCGTCGGCGCGTTGAGGATATGCGCCGGCGGCATCAGACTGCCGGTATTCTTGGCCGCTGCCTTCGCCTGACCGAACGCCGTATACACCGCGTTCGATTTCGGCGCCGTGCCCAGATAAACCACAACCTGGGCGATCGCCAGTTCTCCCTCCGGCGAGCCGAGGCGTTCATATGTCTCCCACCCAGCCAGCGCCTGAGGCAGGGCGTTGGGGTCGGCCATACCGATGTCCTCGGCGGCAAAGCGGACCAGCCGGCGGGCGATGTAGCGAGGGTCTTCACCGCCGTTCAGCATCCGTGCGAACCAGTACAAAGCAGCGTCAGGGTCCGATCCGCGCAGTGATTTATGCAGCGCTGAGATCAGGTTGTAGTGTTCTTCGCGGTCCTTGTCGTAGAGCGCCGCGCGCCGCGACAGCAGCTCCGACAACGCAGTAGTATCCATCGGCGCCGTGTCGGCCGGCAGGGCGGCAATCTGCTCGGCCATGTTCAGCAGATAGCGGCCGTCGCCGTCGGCCATGGCGCGCAAGGTGCCACGCGCCTCGTCGGTGATCGGCAATTCTCGGCCGATTTCCGCCTCCGCCCGAGCCAGCAGGCGCTCCAACGCCGGGTCGTCCAGGCGGCGGAGGACCAACACCTGGCAGCGCGACAACAGGGCGCCGTTCAGGGCGAAGGACGGATTCTCGGTCGTGGCCCCGATCAAGGTGACGGTGCCGTTCTCCACCACCGGCAAAAACCCATCCTGCTGCGCGCGGTTGAAGCGATGGATCTCATCCACGAACAGCAGCGTCCCCTGGCCGGCACGGCGCCGCTTGGTGGCATCGTCGAACGCGCGCTTCAGATCGGCCACCCCCGAGAACACCGCGGACAACTGCACGAACGCCAGCTTGGCTCTGGCAGCAAGCAGCCGGGCGATCGTGGTCTTGCCGACGCCGGGCGGTCCCCACAGGATCAGCGACGCCAGCGAACCGCGCTCCAGCATCCGGATCAGCGAGCCCTCGGTAGCGAGGAGATGATCCTGGCCGACGATCTCGGACAGCGTGGCGGGGCGCAGCCGGTCCGCCAGCGGGCGGTTGGTGTCGGGTTCGCGCGACGCCGCCGGCTCCGGGGCGCCGAACAGGTCATCGGGTAATGTCTCGGGTTGTGGCACGAATAGAGTATAGCGAGCAGGGCGAACGGCGGCGATACCGCGCGCCATCGGCTTGGCGACTAACCAGGAACTGCTCGACAAACGCACTGAAAACGCAAACCATGCGGCGCAGGGGAAGGGGGACCGGAATGCGCGTCTTCGGCAGCGTCTGCTCATGACGCGCGTGCGGCGGATCGCTATCGCCACCGCGGCGATCGCGGCTCTATTCGTGGCGTATGAAATCGCGACTTCATTCATCGCCTATACCGACGACGCTTACGTGCGCTCGGACTTGGTCGCGGTTGCGCCGCAGGTGAGCGGGCGGATCATCACGGTCAACGTGTCGGACAACCAGACCGTGGCGGAGAAAGACCTGCTGGCAACCATTGATCCCGTGCCGTTCGAGCTTGTCGTTGCCCAGCGCCGCGCAGAAGTTGAAGAGGCTAAGGCGCAGGTTGCGGCGGACCAGGAGACGATTACCTCGGCGCAAGCGACGCTGAGTTCCGCGGTTGCGGCGGCGACATATGCCAATCAAACGCATACCAGGGTGGCCGTGTTGGCGAGGGCGGAGGATGCGCCTCGTGCCGAGCTGCAAAAAGCGGTGGATGAGCAGCAGCGGGCCGACGCAGACGTGGATTCGGCCAAGGCCGAGGTCGGGCGCGCTCAGGCGACGGCAGCGATGCACCGGGCGGCGCAGGAGCGGGCCGCGGCCGCGCTGGGCACCGCCGAGTGGCAACTGGGACGCACCAAAATGCTCGCGCCGGTGGATGGAACAATCAACAATCTGACCGTGCGGCCGGGCGATACAGCGCAGACCGATGTGCCGCTGATCGGGATTGTCGATGCGCACGCCTGGCGAATCATGGCCAACTTCAAGCAGAGCTTTGTCGACCAATTCAGCGATGACAGCATGGCCTGGGTGTGGCTGGACAGCAAACCGTGGCAGCTGCACCGCGCACGTGTCGCCGGCGTTGCCCGCGGGATCAGCCGCGATCCGAATCCCGGTCGCTTGTTGCCCTATGTTGCACCGACGACCGACTGGATCCGGCTGCAACGGCGGATTCCCGTGACGCTGACACTGGTCGATCCGCCCCCGGACCTGAAACTCTATATGGGCGCGGATGCCAGGGTGCTGATTCTGCCATGAACGGCGCCCTACCATGAGCGGCGCCCCATTATGAGCAGCGTTGGACCGGCGCTGCGTGTGGTCTGGGACGCAGCGGTCGGCTTGCGTCACGAGTTGGCCGAGATGCGGCTGGGTGGCGAGCGAGGCGGCCGCTGTGCTACCACCTCGCTGGCCGTGGCATTGGCAACCGCGGTGGCCCTGGCTGTGCATGTCGAGGAAACCTGGTGGGCCGCGATCAGCGGCTTCATGTGCTCGCAGGCGACCGCACCGGCGTCGCTCCAGAAGGGCGTTCTGCGCATCGTGGGCACGCTCGGCGGTGCCGGCCTGGCGTTGCTGCTGAGCCCGTGGTTGAAGCAGGATGCGATCGGTCTGAGCCTGGCGCTGTTTGCGGTCAGCGTTACCGGCGTTGTGGGCCTTCTGGTTAGCGAGCACGGGTACGCTTGGCTGCTGGGCGCGATCACCGCTGACATGGTGCTAATGGCGCTGCTGAGCGATCCGGGCTCGGCTATAGATGTGGCTGAGAGCCGCACAGGCGAGGTGATCGTAGGCACGATTTCAGCGATGCTGGTGGCGGTGCTGGTGGGAGCAGGTGCGGCTGCGACACCGGCTGCGAAAACGCCAGGCTGGTCCGATCTGCTGGGCGCGCAATGGCCGGCGACTCGGCACGCAATACGGGCGGGGCTGGCGGTGATGCTGATCCCCGTGGTGTGGCGCCTGCTGGACCTGCCCAGCCTGTCGCAGATGGCAATTACCGTGACGGCGATCATGGCCGTGCCGTCGGTGTCCAACGACCCCAAGATCGATCAGCAGCTTTTGGTCGAGCGCGCAATGCAGCGGCTGTTTGGGTGCCTGTTCGGCGGTGTGGCTGGGCTTCTTTGCCTGGCCGTTTCAGTCGAGAGTTTCCTGCCCTGGATGCTGACGCTGACGGTGGGCGTCTGGGTGTGCGCGCATGTGCAGGCCAGCCAGCGCGGCATCGGCTATGTGGGAACGCAAGCGGCTATGGTGTTCATTTCCACTTTGGTGCAGGGCAATGGCCCACCCTTGAGCATCCTGCCAGGCATCGAGCGATTTGCCGGAATCATGGGCGGCCTACTGATCCTGCTGGTTCTGCTGCTGCTGACAGCACCTAGCACCGGTCCCCCCGGGGTCGCGACCCGTCGATTGTCGGCGCAAGGCGCCGATGATCGGGTTCCGGCGGCTGATGGCGGCTAAGACGTCAGGTTTTGGCTCTTCCAGTCATCGTCGCAACCGCGCCACATCGCACGCTTGCCGGACCGTGCTGAGGTGATCTTCGCAACTGGTTTGGATCCCGGACAACACTGACGGAATGCGCGTCCCCGGGGCGGTCTGAAATGCGGAGACAGTGACATCATGGCCGACAATCGTAACCACACAACCGACAAGGGTCTGAAGAAAAACGCCCTGTCCTATCTGTCGAATATCACCATCGCGCTTGCCTCGACTTCACCGGCCTACAGCATCGCCGCCACGCTCGGCCCGATCGTCGGTCTCGCGGCTTTCGGCACACCGAGCATCATGATCGTGGCGTTCATTCCGATGCTGTTCATCGCGGTGGCCTGCTATCACATGAACCGAGCCGATCCCGACTGCGGAACGACGTTTTCGTGGGTCACCCGATCCATGGGACCGCGCGCGGGCTGGATGGGCGGCTGGAGCATCATCGTGACGAACATCCTGGTGATGCCCAGCCTGGCTGACATCTCCGGCAAATACACGTTCCGGCTGTTTGGCGTTACCGACCCGGCCGCGCTTGATATCGGGATTGCCGGCGCCGCCTGGATCGTGATCCTGACCGCTATTTGCTACCTCGGCATCGCGCTGTCCGCGCGCACGCAGCAAATCCTGCTGGGCGCCGAACTGGTGATCCTGGTGGTGTTCGCCGCTGTAGCCCTGGCGCAGGTTTACGCGGCATCGCCACCCGCGGGCTCCGCACCCGTCTCGTTAAACTGGTTCAACCCGTTTCACATCGGCGACTTCAGCAAGTTTACCGAGGCCATGGTGCTCGCGGTCTTCATATACTGGGGCTGGGACAGTTGTATCTCGGTTAACGAGGAGACGCAGGATCCACGAACGGTTCCGGGCAACGCGGCGGTGGTTTCCACGATCATTTTGGTCGGCCTTTATGCCCTTGTCGCGGCCGCGGCGGTCGCAGTCGCCGGTACCGAGCTACTGACACAAAACGCTGACGACGTCCTCGCCCCGCTCGGGCAGAGCGTCCTTGGCCCGTCGCTGGGCAAAGTTCTTGTCCTGGCGGTTTTGACGTCCGCGCTCGCATCAACCCAGACATCGATCCTTCCGGCCGCCCGCATGGTCCTGTCGATGGCGCACGCGGGCGCTATTCCCCGCGTCTTCGGCAAAATCCATCCACACCATCTCACTCCCGGCTTCGCGACGGTGACGATGGGCGTCGTCTCGATCATTTGGTACGTTGGGTTGACAGTTCTGTCCGCCGACGTGCTGACGGATTCGATTACCGCACTCGGGCTTGTCATCGCGCTGTACTATGGGCTGACTGGATCCGCCTGTGTGATCTTTTACCGCCGGGAGATATTCAGAAGCGTAGACAACTTCATCTCAATGGGCGTGCTGCCGGCCACAGGCGCGATCATTATGTTTGTGCTGCTGATCAAAGCTTGTTTTGCCCCGGGGGAGGCGACGACCAGTCGCCTCTCGGTCTTTGGCGTCGGCGGGCCGGTAATTATCGCTGCGGCCGCGGTCGCGACGGGCCTCCTGCTGATGCTCTTTGCGCAGCACGGCACGCCGGATTTTTTCCGCCGCAAGCCAGAGGTATTCGCGGGCGACCGGAGCATGGTCGCCGACAAATGATAGGGCTTTACTCTCCGGGCAACCTACGCCACCGGCACCAATGAAAGCCGCAGCAATCCTACCCTGCCCGAGTGAAAACCAAACGCCGACAGCCGCAGATAGGCCTCGTATTGTCGTACCTTCTCCTCGCCGACGATCGCTACTGCCTCAGTTCTGCGGCGGCGCAGATTCTGATACCATACGTCGCATGTTCGGGCGTAATGCGCACGATCATTCCGAAGCAATTTGAACTCGAACAGGCCACTGGCTGCTTCCAACAATTCATGCGCTTGCGGAAGTTCTGAGTCCGGAAAGATATGGGTGCTGATAAAGGCGTTGTTCTCGTCCGGGCGCATAGTACCATAAGCGATCGTCTGCAACGACATCGCCCCGCCAAGCGTCAGCCATGATCGGCACCTGGAAAAAAACTCTTTGTAGAGGCCAATCTTTTGCTGCGGGCTGTCACCCGGGCTGGCAAAATGCTCCAGCGCTCCGATAGAAACGATCGAGTTCATATTTTTGCGTCGGAACGTGGTCAATCCAGCTCTCTTTACGAACGTCAATACGTGCGTCGCCGCGCGCCCGGATATACTGCAATTGTGCGTCGCTCAGCGTTAGGCCGGTCGCGGTCTCTATCCCCTGATGCCCCAATGCCCGATCCAACAAACTCCCCCAGCCACAGCCGATGTCGAGGATTTGCCGCGCTCGCGATGCACTGGAGGCGGCCAAATGGAAATCAAGCTTCCGCCGCTGCGCCTCGTCCAGACCTTCGAGGTTATCATCGTCGTTCCACAACGCGCACGAATACGTCAGGCTCGGATCCAGCCACAGAGCATAGAACTCATTGCTGACGTCGTAATGATGTCGGATGGCGGCTTCGCTTCCACCGCGTTTGACTGAACCGTTATCCATGTCTTTGCCGGTTGTTCCTTGTTGAATGGGCGAAAGACCGCGATCCGCGACGGCCCTCCGGCTCAGATCTCCGGCGGTTCACCGGGGATTGGGACTTTACCCAACCCGATTATCAGCTCCGTCACCTCGGCAATTGCTTTCTCCGCCGCATTTCCGTCCGGTCCCTTGGCGACCAACGCCACTCCGTTGCCGCTGGCCCGATAGAAAGGGTAGCTGCCGAGGTCCAGATCGGGGTACCGTTTTTGTATCGAACCCAGACCCTCCGCGATGATCCCCTCAGGCAGGCCCACCACATGCACGGCGCGCATCTCAATTTTCGCGCCACCTTCCAATCGCGGTGCAAGCCATTCGAACATCGACTGCATGACGCGCGGCACGCCGGCCATCACATAGACATTCTCCATCTGAAATCCGGGAGCCACGCTGATGGAATTCTCGATCAGCTTCGCGCCGCGCGGCATTGTCGCCATGCGTTGACGGGCAGAGTTGAACTCGCCCGGTTTGTAGCTTGCCTCCATCCGAGGCCATGCGACCGGGTGCGGCTCCCACGGCACGCCGAACGCCGCGGCGACGCATTCGCTGGTGATGTCATCATGAGTTCGGGCCGATCCCGCCGGTGGTGAATACGTAATCGAACGCTTTGCGCACCTCGTTCACGGTAGCGACGATCGTCTCTTGTATGTCGGGAATGACCCTGACTTCCCGAAGCGGGATCCCCAGCTCGCCCAATCCGGTCGCCAGGAACTGGATGTTCGCATCCCGAGTCCGGCCGGACAGCACCTCGTTGCCGATCACCAGCAGACAGGCGGTAGGATTTTTCGTCGGCATGGTCGAGTTCCCTAGAGCGTGATCGCCTGAGGCCGACACCCGAAGTGTGGGCAACCTCACACCATCATGGTCTAAAGGAAGTCGCGTAACAGCGGAATAAGCGGCTTGTCGGCGGGCGGCATTTCATACTCGGTCAGCTTCGCCGCGCGCACCCACGCCAGGGTCTGCTTCTCCCGCGGTGTCGGCGTGCCGTTCCAGCGGCGGCAGACGAACAGCGGCATCAACAGATGAAACCCCTCATAGTCGTGCGAGGCAAAGGCGAAGGGTGCCAGACAAGCGGCCGCCACATCGATACCCAGTTCCTCCTTTAACTCGCGGATCAGCGCGGCTTCGGGCGTTTCGCCCGGGTTCATCTTGCCGCCAGGGAATTCCCACAACCCGGCCATCTTCTTGCCCTCGGGGCGCCGAGCGAGCAGCACGCGGCCATCGACGTCGACCAGGGCACAAGCGGCGACCAGCAGCAGCGGCTTGGCATCCGGGCTGGCTGCATCCGGCGCAGGCGCTTCAGGGCGCCCGAAAATATCGTCACGCGTCGCCTCGAACACGGTGACGATATTGGTGTCGCCGGTGGTGAGGGACTCGCGCGCTCCGGTGCCGACGTCGCGGAATCCGATGCGGCGCAGCACCGCGCGGGAGGCGTCGTTGTCTTCGGTCACCTCCGCGATGATCCGATCGAGCGTCAGATTGGCAAAGCCCCAACTGGTCAGCCGCTTCGCCGCCTCGGTAGCCACGCCGTGGCCCCAATAGGCGAGGCCGACCCAGTAACCGAGGCGGCCGGTCCGACGAGCGGCATCCACGCGCAAGCCGACGACGCCGACCAGCGTTTCTTTCTTCCCTTCCGTGCCGGTGATGGCGAGATGATAACCGGTCCCGTCCGCTAGCTGCGCCGCCGTCGAGGTGATCCACTCGTCCGCCAGATCGCGTGGATAGGGGTAGGGAATCTCGGCCAGGGTGCGCGTCACCTCCCAATCGTTGACCAGACGGTGCAGCGCCTCGGCGTCTTGCGCGCGCAACGGCCGCAGAGTCAGCCGCTCGGTTTTCAGCGGTCTAAACCCTACGGCCTTAGGCTTGCTCATGCTTTTCCGAGGCCGGTTCGGTTGTTCGTCGGTGGGAATCGGGACGCACCCTGTCAGCGTGTTGCCGCAAAACGAAGTCGAGCGGATGACATTTTAATCGGCTTGTGTTCCACATCGGCTAGTCGGAAACGCGGCCCGGAGCAAGAGGACGCAATGGCAGCGCGAATGGCGAGAGTGGCGGTGGTCTGGCGCGGTGATCGCGAGGCACGACGCACGGCGACGCCACAGAACAACCGCTTTCATCGCGTGTTCGAGGAACTCGCCGCGATTGGCATTCACGCCGAGCCGGCGGTTTTCGATGAGAAATTTGCAGACGAGGTGCGCAGTCAGCTCCTAACGGTGGACGGTGTGCTGGTATGGGTCGATCCGTTGCACGAGGGGAAGACGCGCGCGGCGCTCGATTCGTTGCTGCGCGACGTCGCGGCACGTGGCCCCTGGGTGAGCGCGCATCCCGACGTGATCCTTAAGATGGGCGTGAAGGAGGTCTTGCACCGCACCAAGCATCTCGGATGGGGGGCAGATACGCACCTCTACCGCTCCGCGCAGGAGTTACGTCAGACATTTCCGGAGCGATTGCGAACGGCCGGTCCACGGGTGCTGAAGCAGAATCGCGGCAACGCCGGCCAGGGAGTGTGGAAGGTCGAACCGATCGATCCACTTCTCGGCGGCGCGGCAGTGCGGGTACTGCATGCGCAGCGCGGAAGCACGCCGGAGGAGCTCGCGTTGGCCGACTTCATGGCCCGGTGTGAGGTGTATTTTACGCCCGACGGCTGCATTGTGGATCAGCCGTTCCAGCCGCGCCTTCCGGACGGAATGATCCGGTGCTATATGGGCGCCGACAAGGTCGTGGGCTTTGGCCACCAGTTCATCAAGGCGCTGATCCCGCCACCCCCCGAAGGACCGGATTCGGTGGCGGCGCAACCCGGTCCGCGGATCATGCACCCTGCCGCGGCCGAGCCGTTTCGGACACTGAAGACCAAAATGGAGACCGAGTGGACGCCTCAGATGCTGGCAACGCTAGGCATTGACGCCGCGTCGTTGCCGATCATCTGGGATGCCGACTTTCTCTATGGACCGCGCGCCGCGGCAGGCCAAGACACGTATGTGCTCTGCGAAATCAACGTCAGTTCGGTCTTCGCCATCCCGGATCAAGCGCCGGCTGAAATTGCCCGCCTCGTTGCTACACGATTATGAGCGGCGCTGCCCCGCGATCGCGTTAAGCCCGTGCGTCCCCTACAGGCGATGAAGCCCGGGTAAAAGTGCGATGGCATAATACTGTCTTAAACCGCAGGAGCGACAAACCGGCGTGCGAGCCGTCAAAGCGCTTGCCGGTTAATGGAGGAGTAAAATGAAGATTTCTACAGCGGCGCTCGGGGTGATCCTGCTGGCGGGTTCGCCGGGACTTGCATTCGCCGCGGACAAGATGACCGATGCCCAGATCCAGGAGAAACTTAAGGCGGACGGTTATACCAATGTTCAGATCACCGAGCACGACAAAGACCATGTTGACGTCAAAGCCATGAAAAACGGGAAGACAGAAAAGCTGGCCGTCAACCCAAAAACGGGCGCCGTGACGCCGGACAACGACAATGACTGACGGCGCGGAGTCGGCCGCCCGCTGAATCCCCCTTGGCGGTCAAACGTGGCGGAGCTTTAGGGTAAAAAGAGCTCCGCCACCTGTCGCTTGGTCCACCTCGACCGCGCCGCCATGAGCGCGTGCGATCTCCGCAACGATTGCGAGGCCGAGGCCTGCTCCCGCATGATGCGCGCCTCGGCCTCGCCAGAATCGCTTGAAAATGTGTGCTCGGTCGTCGGAGGCGACACCAGGTCCCCGATCTGAAACACTGACATGGCCCACGGGATCAACCGAGATGGTCACCTCGGTCCCCACCGGCGTGTAGGTAACCGCGTTCTCGATCAGGTTGCGCAGTGCGTCCGTCACCGCACCCGCATCGCCGTGCACCTGCACGGGGCGGCCCTCGGCAGCCTCAAACCCGAGCGCTCGCCCGCGCTCTATCGCCCAGGGCGCGAGATATTCCACGCAAGCGGCCGCCGTGGCGCACAGGTCGATGACCTTGCTGGTGTCCATCGGGGCGGCATCCAGCCGGGCCACCCGCAAAAGCTGCGCGACCAGTCGATTTATGCGGGCCGCGTCGTCGCGAAGCTTGCCAACTTCGGGGCTGTCTTGAAGCGCCTCAAGACCCGCGGTGAGGATTGCCAGCGGGGTTCGTATCTCGTGTGCCGCGTTTGCTGTGAACTGGCGCTGCACCGCGAATGCCTTCTCCAGGCGATCGAGTGCATGATTGACGGCCGCTGCCAGGGGCGCGAGTTCGGTCGGCAGTGCCTCAACGGGAAGCCGCACGCCGCTGCGATCGGGCGTAATCGAGGCGGCACGCTCCGACGCCAGCCGGACCGGCCGCAGACCGCGCCGGATGCTCCATACGCCGACGGCCAGCGTCGCCGCGGCGAAAAGCGGAATTACCCAGGCGACCTCCCGCACGAACTCCTGCAACAGGGCGTGCGCCAGCGCGTCGGCGTCCGAAGCTCGCGCCACCAGGACGGTGACGGGCCCGGTTGGGCTGACAGCCGACACGATCACCCCGTAATAATCCTGGTTGGTCGAGCCCCAATCCTCCAGCCGAAGAGGATGGGGCGCCGTGCCCGCGGGCGATGATTGCGCGATCACCGCCGCCAATTCGGGCTCGGACGCGGCGATCAACCGGCCGTCGCCGGCCCGCAGGGCAAATATGTCGGTGCGGCCGGGCGAGCGATAGGTTTGGTCGAGCCTGGCCGGCAGCTCCAGATGCAGTGTCCCGTCGGAACCGGCCGCGACGTATTGCGCAATCTCCGCCGCCCGGCGTGCCAACTGCTCGTTGCCGAGTGCATCCGCCGCATTCATGCCCTCGTAGACGATCGCTCCAACGCCAAGCGCGGTGGCGACGAGAATAACGGCGGCCAGGCGGATAGCGAGTTGCGCCTGAAGCGACCGGAGGCGCAGCCGCATCATCCCACTTTGTCGGCGAGGATATAGCCGATGCCGCGCACGGTATGGATCTCCGCCGCCGCCTGGGCTTCGACAAGTTTCCGCCTGAGGTGGTGAACGTGAACCGGGATGGCGTTCGAGCCGAGCTCCTCGTCGATGCCGTAGAGCTTTTCTTCCAGCACGTTCTTCGGTACGACGCGGCCGAAACGGCGCATGAGGTGTTCGAGGATGGCGAGTTCCTGGCGGGGTAGAGCCACCACCGCCGCGCCGATCCGAACGTCACGGCCGATCGTGTCGAAGATGATATTGCCCGCTTCGAGCACCGTGCCGAGGGCGTGTCCGGGTCTTCGCAGCAGCGCCTTGGTTCGCGCAATCAATTCCGCCATGGCGAAAGGCTTGACGAGATAGTCATCCGCCCCCGCGTCCAGGCCGGTCACCCTTGCCTCGACCGCATCGCGGGCCGTCAGCACCAGAACGGGCACAAGGCTTCCGGCGCGTCTTAGTTCGGTTAGAAATTCAGGCCATCGCCATCCGGCAGCCCAAGGTCGAGAATGACGGCATCGTACGGGGCAAGCGGGATTACCGCGCGAGCGTCAGCCACCGTGTCTACCGCGTCCACCGCAAAGCCAGCTCGGCTTAAGGCTGCCCGCAAAACCTCGGTGATCCGTGCTTCATCCTCGACGACCAGCAGACGCATCCATGCCTCGTTGCGAGCTCAGCGACCTTCGCGAGCGGATGAAGAAATCATGCATTGTTTATGGCAGTTTTAAGCCTTTGTGATGAGCGACATAATTCTATCTTAAAAAAAGACGGCTAGTCTGGCGGAGGTCTTCCGGCACAGGAGAAACATCCATGCAGCGCTTTGCCCGTGTTCCCGCGGCCGTATGATGCTCCACCGCCGTTATATCGCATTCGCGCTCGTTGTCTTGGTGGTCATCGCGCTCGCAGGGGCAGCCGTTTGGCGATCGGTCGTTCCCGGCCTATCGAGTGCGCGTGGCGATCCGCCGGCGATCGAGGTGTCCGTCGCAACCTTGCTGTTGCGAGCCAGTGTGCCCGCCGAGGATAAGGCGCGGACTAATCCGCTTGGCGGCGACCCCGCCGATATCGCGGCAGGTCAGGATATCTTCCGGCAAAAGTGCGAAGTCTGCCATGGCTATGACGGGAGCGGCAAAACGGACATCGGCGCCGGCGAATATCCCAGGCCGCCCGCGCTTCGCTCGATGAACATCATGGCGTTGACGGATGGAGAGATTTTCTATCACATCCGGAACGGTATTCGAAATACCGGTATGCCGGCATGGTCGATGCCGGACGGCCAAGTCTGGCAGCTTGTCACCTACCTTCGCCACCTGCCCAAGGTCGCGTCGCTGTCGCCTGATCCTGTCGCCGAGACAAAATCTCCCGACCCCCCGGCCCACTATGCTGGCTCAGAGGCCTGCCGGTCGTGCCACACGGCCATCTACGATCGGTGGAGCAAGACGCTGATGGCGAACGTCGTCCGCGACCCGAAACAGCACCCGGAGGCGATTATCCCGGACTTCGCCAAGCCGGACCCGCTCCTCACTTTTACGAAAGACGACGTGGCCTTTGTCTATGGCAGCAAGTGGAAGCAGCGCTATTTCAAGAAAAGTGGTGACGATTATTATCCATTGCCGGCGCAATGGGATGTCACCCACAAAATATGGCGCAAATACTTCGTTCCCAACGGCGCGGATTGGTGGGTGCCGTTCTATCCGGCCGATAATGCCCAGCGGCCAACCGGCCCGCTCTGCGACGGGTGCCACTCCGTGAACTACGACATCGCGACAAGGACGGTGACCGAATGGAATGTCGGGTGCGAGCGCTGCCATGGCCCCGGCAGCGAGCATATCGCCAAGCCGGTCCGGGAAACCGTCGTGAACCCGGCGCGCCTCGACTATGTGCGTGCGAGCGACACCTGCATCCAATGTCACTCGCAAGGGCAGCCGCTTAAAAATCCGATTGACGGAAAATACTACGACTGGCCCGTCGGGTTTCACATGGGTCTCGACCTCAACGATTTCTGGAAGCTCGAAGATCACAAGCTCGGCGAGACCACTTTCACGCATTTCGCGGATGGGACGGCGCACAAGAACCGAATGCAGGGCAACGATTTCGTGACCAGCCTGATGTATACACGCGGCGTCACCTGCTTCAGTTGCCATGACCCGCACGGCTCGGACAACGACGCCATGTTGCGGCAACCTGTCAGCACTATCTGTCTGTCCTGCCACGGGCCGAACACGCAAAATGGGCCGCATGCAGCGACGATCGAGCAGCATACTCATCACACGGCGGGCAGCACCGGCAGCCAATGCGTCGCCTGCCATATGCCGAAGATCGAACAGACGATCGCCGACGTGAACGTCCGTAGCCACACCTTCCATTTCGTCTACCCGGATCGAACCGACAGCTTGAAAATCCCCAACGCGTGCAATGTCTGCCACACCGACAAGTCGACGGCATGGGCCGCCGACGCCCTGCTGCATTGGAAGGATCGTTCCCCCTGGCGCGTCGCGGATTAGTCTAGAGGTACGCCCGATGCACGACCTCGGAAGGGGCCGGAGGATCGGCCCGGGCCTGCTCGCGGTTGGCCTGTTTTCGGTGCTCTCAGGCGTAGGGATGCCTTTGTCAGCTCAAGCGGGATCACCCTTTCTGACCGACGATCCCGAGCCTGTGGAGTATGGCCACTGGGAAATTATCGGCTTCTCGCTCGGCACCCTGGTGCACGGCGATTTAATAGGCGCTCTACCCGGCTTGGAGATCAACTTCGGCGCTTGGCCGGACGTGCAATTGCATTTGAAATTGCAAGTTGCCTTCAACAGCCAGAGCGTCACCGGGACCGAGTTCGGTTATGGCGATACCGAAATCGGGGTGAAATACCGCTTCATCGATTCAGGCAAAGATAATTGGTGGCCCGAAGTTGCAACCTTTCCGACCCTGAGTGCCGCAACCGGTGACGCGTCGCGCGGTCTGGGACTGGGCGTGACGCACGCCTTCTTGCCGTTGTGGATCCAAAAGAATTTTGACAAGTGGACGACCTACGGTGGCGGAGGATACGGGATTAATCCTGGGCCAGGCAACAGGAACTACTGGTTCTTTGGATGGGAACTTCAGCGCCGGATTACCGATAATCTAACCCTCGGCGCCGAGTTGTTTTATCAGTCAGCTTTCTCGACTGCAGGACCCGGCAGCGTCGGCTTTCCGGTCGGCAGCGAACCCACCACCGGCTTCAACCTCGGCGGAGCCTATGACTTCTCGGACAGCTACCACCTGCTGTTCTCGGCGGGACACGGGATCCAAAACGCGTCAACAAGCAACGAGTTCTCGTATTACATTGGTATTCAATGGACCTTTTGAACACCGGACGCGATGGGCCGACCAGAAGCAGCAGTGCCCCCGCCTCAACGGCCATTTCACCAGCGAAGATTCCAAGCGGAGCGTAACGCTGGCTCATGCTGCGGCAGCCTGCCAGCAGCATATGTCTGTCCTGCCACGGGCCGAATACGCAAAATGGGCCGCATGCAGCAACGATCGAACAGCACACGCACCACGCCGCGGGCAGCACGGGAAGTCAATGTGTTGCCTGCCATATGCCGAAGATCGAACAGACGATCGCCGACGTGAACGTCCACAGCCACACCTTCCACTTCGTCTACCCGGATCGGACCGACAGCTTGAAAATCCCGAACGCGTGCAATGTCTGCCACACGGACAAGTCGACAGCATGGGCCGCCGACGCCCTGCATTGGAAGCATCGTTCCCCCTGGCGCGTCGCGGACTAATCTAGAGGCACGTCCGATGCACGATCTTGGACCGGTCGATGACCTGCCCATTGCCCGAGATTTAGCTTTGTCACGTGAGATGAGCGATCGTTGGAGCCCCACAGGGGGCAGGCTGACTTGGCGCGATTCCGCCGCTCCAGCTAAATTGCCGGTCTGATCGCGGGTCTCCGCCAGCGTCATCTTGATTTCCAAGATCTTCTTGGGCTTCCTGTGGCCGGGCATCGCCCTAGAGCAGCAAAGCGGACCAACCGATGAGCAAGCGTTTGGACAACAAGGTCGCCATCGTCTTCGGCGCTGGATCCGTCGGAGAGGGCTGGGGCAACGGTAAAGCAACCGCCACTCTGTTCGCCCGCGAGGGCGCTCGGGTGGTCTGCGTCGATAACAGGCAAGAGGCCGCGCAGCAGACTGTGGATATCATTCGGGGCGAGGGAAACCAGGCCTCCGCCGCGATCTGCGACGTCACACGCTCCGATGAGGTACGGGACCTGGTCGATCGGGTGGCCGCAGAGCACGGGCACATTGACGTGCTGCACAACAATGTCGGCTACGCCACCATGGGCGGCCCGATCGAGCTCGACGAGGCCGCTTGGCACCGCACGTTCGACCTCAACGTCACCGGCTGCTTCCTGACCTGCAAGCACGTGCTTCCACACATGCTGCGCCAGGGCTCGGGCGCCATCGTCAACGTCTCATCGATCGCAGCCGTCCGCTACACTGGTTATCCGTACGTCGCCTACTATGCCGCCAAAGCCGCGGTGAACAACTTCACCATGGGGCTGGCGCTGCAGTACGCGGCGCAGAACATTCGAGTAAACGCAATCATGCCTGGGCTGATGAACACGCCGCTGATCCATCAGCAGATTTCCGGCCAATATGCCGATGCCGCGGAGATGGTGCGCGCGCGCGACGCCGCCTGCCCCACCGGGCGGATGGGCACCGCTTGGGATATCGCCAAGGCCGCCCTGTTCCTGGCCAGCGACGACGCGGCCTATATAACCGGCGTTAGCCTGCCGGTGGACGGCGGCCTGTCATGCCGGGCGGCGTGACGATGCCGGAGCCAATCCCGCCTTCCCGCATCGAAGTCGACTATCTGGTCGAGACGATCATCGATCCGCACCGTGCGGTCGAGATCATGGCCGGCGAGCAATCCAGCGGCACGTTCGTTGCGGTGCCAGGCGAAACACCGGAGCTGAAAGCGCGCTCGGCGGCTCGGATTGAGCGGCTGACGTTGCTGGACGATCCTGTGCCGACCCCCTCGCTGCCCACCACTGCTAAGATCGCGCCCGGCAACCTGCGCCGCGCGGCTGCCACCCTCTCCTGGCCGATGGAAAACCTCGGGCCTTCACTGCCGAACCTGTTGGCAACGGTAGCTGGCAACCTGTTCGAGCTGCAGCAGTTCACTGGCCTGCGCATCGAGGACATCCGTCTGCCGCAAGCCTTTGCCGATGCCTATCCCGGTCCGCGCTTCGGCGTCGAGGGCACCCGCCGGCTGGCTGGAGTGCACGATCGGCCGTTAATCGGCACCATCGTGAAGCCGAGCGTCGGCTTCGGACCAGAGGAAACCGCATCACTGGTGCGCAAGCTGTGCGAAGGTGGAATCGACTTCATCAAGGACGATGAACTGCAGTCCGACGGGCCGCACTGCCCATTCGACGCCCGGGTGCGCGCCGTCATGCGCGTGATCAACGCCCATGCCGAACACACCGGCCGGAAGGTGATGTACGCTTTCAATCTTACCGGCGACCTCGACCAGATGCGCCACCGGCATGACCTTCTGGTGACCGAAGGCGCCACCTGCCTGATGGCTAGCCTCAATTCCGTAGGCCTGGTGGGTATGATCGAGCTCGGACGCAGCACAGAGCTGCCGATCCACGCCCATCGCAACGGCTGGGGCGCGCTGACCCGACATCCGCTGCTCGGCTGGTCCTATACCGCTTGGCAGAAGATTTGGCGCTTGGCCGGCGCCGACCACATGCACGTCAACGGCCTCGCCAACAAATTCTTCGAAGACGACGAAAGCGTGATCCGCTCGGCGCGGGAGTGTCTGAGACCGATGTTCCCGGGTAAGCCGTGCCTCGCCATGCCGGTGTTCTCCTCCGGGCAGACGGTTCGGCAAGCCCCCGGCACATTCGCAGGCCTCGGCTCGACCGACCTCATCGTAACTGCAGGCGGCGGCATCATGGCGCACCCGGACGGCCCGGGGGCGGGCGTGCGTGCCCTGCGCGACGCGTGGGATGCAGCGGTGGCCGGCGTGCCGCTCGCCGACTATGCGCGCGAGCACCCGGCGCTGGCCCACGCCCTCGGTGCCGCAGCATGACGCCAGGTCGGATGCTCCGCGAGGGGCCGCTGGTCGCGTTCTATGGGGACGACTTCACCGGGTCCTCGGCGTCGATGGAGGTGCTGGCCTTCGCCGGCCTACCGACTGTGCTGTTCCTCGACCTACCCAGCCCGGCGCGCCTCGAAGCATTCCGCGCATACCGGGGGATCGGAATTGCCGGCGTTGCTCGCGCCCGCTCACCGGCTTGGATGGACGAGCACCTGCCGCCCGTCTTTCAGCTGCTCGCCACGACCGGCGCGCCGGTGCTGCACTACAAGGTCTGCTCCACTTTCGATTCCGCCCCCGCCATCGGCTCCATCGGCCACGCCGCCGATCTTGCCATCGCGCTGCTGCGCCCGTCTTGGACACCAATGGTCGTCGCCGATCCTGGCATGGGTCGTTACCAGGCATTTGGCCATCTGTTCGCTATGGCGGACGGTATCGGCTACCGGCTCGATCGGCACCCAACCATGTCGCGCCATCCGACGACACCGATGGACGAGGCCGACCTCAATCGCCACCTGGCCAAGCAGACTGGGCACCGCACCGGGCTGGTGGACTTCGCAGCGATGAAGGGTGGCGCGGCGATGCAGCGGCTCGAGCAGGCGCTTGCGGGTGGCGCCGGCATCATCTCCATCGATGTGTTGGACCGCGAGACCCTGGTCGAAGCCGGGCGATTGATCTGGGAGTTTGGCGGCGACAGGATATTCGGCCTGGGGTCGCAGGGGTTCGAGGCGGCGCTGGTAGCGTGGTGGCAGCAAAGTGGATTGCTGCCCATGCCGAGGGCGCCTGCACATCCCGGCGCGGCGGCCCGTATCGCTTGTGTTTCCGGCTCGGTTTCCCCCGCCACCGCCGGGCAGACCGCCTATGCGCTCGCCCATGGTTTCAAGGGCATCCGGCTGGACGTGACGCTCGCCGTGGACGCAGCCAACTGGGAGGCCGAGCTAAACCGAGCGGCGGCCAAGGCGCTGGCGGCGCTGGGCAACGGACGCGATCCGCTCGTTTTCACCGCGCTTGGCCCAGACGATCCGGCCGTGGCCGCCCTTGCCGAGGCGACGCAAACCGCCGGTCTTGCGCTAGCAGAAGTCAACGAGCGGATGGGTTCTGGCCTCGGCTACGTGCTGAACACGGTGATCCGACAGGCCGGGTTGACGAGGGCTGTGATCTCGGGCGGCGACACGTCCGGCCGGGCGGCCGCCATGCTGGGTATCGACGCACTGACCGCCATCGCGCCGCTCGACCCCGGCTCGCCTTTGTGCCGTGCGCACGCGCCTGAGGATGGGCTCGACGGGCTGGAGATTGCGCTGAAAGGGGGCCAGGTCGGCCGCCCGGATTTCCTGGTCGCTGTCAGGGAGGGCGGCCGCAAGGCCTAGCTGTCGCGGCGCGCGACGACGAACGGGCCGTCGCGCGATCGAGGGTCACTCACATTCTCTTAAACGAAGCGGGAGACACAACGGACGTTCGTTGAGTCAGACGCGCAAACTGCCGGTGCGCGATTGCCGCTTTCGACACGAAGCGGACCCCTCACTTGGTGCGCTGCGGAAGGTCGATGCCCCACCTACCAAAATCCTCAATGATAAGAAGGTGGTCTCCGTCTGACGCGGCTTGCCATATCTCGACGTTATGCGGTCGGCTGGCTGTCGGTCAGCGCCAAGAAAGCTGCATTTTTCCACCGAGGATCAAAGATCGTAGGGAACAGTTCGGCGTCGGCGGTTTGCCATTGGGCCATTGGACCGACAATCCACTCGACCAATCTTAGGTCGTGGCTCAATCGGTCAGCGCCCCCTTGGTATTCAACCGTTCGATCTGGCGATTGATGCCTTCTTGAACTTGATCGATCGTAAAGCTGGCGGGCGCCTGGCTTGGCGGGTAGTTTATAAAGGTCTGCAGGAAGGCCGCGGCTTTAAGATTCAGCCATCCCATCAAATAGGCATTCCTAACCCGCCAGTCTTCATATTGGTCGGACACCACATCCGCGCGTTCGTAAGGGTCCATCCGCAGGTTGAATACTTTCGGTATGCGGTAGGACGTTAGCGGCTCATACCAAACCGGAAAGCCACCGGGCTTCTTCTGCTCTTCGAAGACTGCTTTCCAGTCGCCGTGACGGTAAGCCACAAGATCGCCGTCGTCATCGAAGTAGGCAAAATCAGTTCGCGGCCCGGTTTTGTCTGTTCCGGTCAAGAAACCAAGCTGATTATAGCCGTCGAGATGCACCTTGAAGGTCGTACCGGCGAGGTCCGTTCCCTTAAGCAGCCGGTCTTTAATTGTGCTGTCGCCTGCGGCCGCCAACAGGGTCGGGAACCAGTCGAGGCCAGAAAACATCTGGGTCGAGACCTCGCCCGCCTTGATGTGACCCGGCCACCGAACCATAGCGGGCACACGGAATGCCCCTTCCCAGTTGGTGTCCTTCTCGCTGCGGAACGGTGTGGTCGCCGCGTCTGGCCAGGAAAACTGATTGGGACCGTTGTCGGTTGTGTAGATAACGATCGTGTTGTTGGCGATGCCTAGATCGTCTACTGCCTTCAGCAGCTTCCCCACGTCGCCGTCGTGCTCGATCATCCCATCCGCGTATTCGTTGCCTGGCATTCCGCTTTGGCCCCGCATCAATTCGCGCACATGAGTAAAGACGTGCATGCGCGTCGTGTTCATCCAGACGAAAAACGGTTTGTTGGCTTTGACCTGTCGACCCATGTAGTCGATTGCGGCGGCGGTAGTTTCGTCATCGATCGTTTCCATCCGCTTGCGATCGAGCGGACCGGTGTCTTCGATCGTCTGCTTGCCGACACGTCCCCAGTGCGGCTGAACCGTTGGATCATCCGCCTCGGTCGCTCTCGCGCGCAGTACGCCGCGCGGCGAGTTGTTTTCGATGTAGGGCTTATCGTCCTTCGGCCAATAGGGACGCTCGGGCTCCTCCTCGGCGTTCAGATGATATAAATTGCCAAAAAACTCATCGAAGCCGTGGACCGTGGGGAGATATTCGTTGCGGTCGCCAAGATGGTTCTTGCCGAATTGGCCCGTTGCATAACCCAAAGGCTTCAGCGCTTGGGCGATGGTAACATCACGCGCCTGGAGGCCTATCGGAGCGCCCGGAATGCCAACTTTCGACAGTCCGGTGCGCTTCGGCGTCTGCCCGGTGATGAAGGAGGAGCGACCCGCCGTGCAACTGTTCTCGGCGTAATAGTCAGTGAACATCATGCCTTCGCGGGCAATTCGGTCGATGTTTGGCGTTTTGTAGCCGAGGACGCCGAATGCATAGGCGCTGATGTTTGTCTGCCCGATATCGTCACCGAAGATAACGAGGATGTTGGGCTTGTCGCCGCTTGCCGACGACCCAGAAGTTGGAACCGCGCTTGGATTGGTCGCCTGGGCCTGGGCGGCCGAGATCACCCCAGTCGTCGCGATAGCGGCTGTCCCGCTGAGTAGCATCGCGCGGCGGTTCAGCCGCGTGCTCAATTCATCTTCAAAGGCCATGACGTTCCTCGCCGATTTCCGGGTGAAGGTAGCGCAAGGAGACAGTTACGGCCATGGGGTCGTCTAGCGTTATCTCTAACCGAAGCTTCGAAAGAGCCTTCCTGCTTTATTCCGCGGGACCACATACTCTGAGGCGAACGAAGCAGAAATTACGAAATTCGCACCAGAATATTATATCAATAAAGTCAGCGTGTGAAGATATGCATAAGCCAGGTGCGAATGTCCGCTTCCCATGCCAACGGGTCATTACCTAGACCCCACTGAGACTGAGGCGTTAGCGTGGACCCTTCCCCCGCGTCAGTAGGGCTGCTCACGCTAAAATGCGCCAAACGTCCGGCTCCGTCTTCAGGCAATGTACGTCGAAACTGGTGCCCCATCGCGCCACAGCACATAGCGCGCCGCCCACAGTCGAACGCCTTGCCAACCGAGGTGACCAGACCCTCACCCCAGCGCGCCGGCGGCCATAAAGCCGCCATCGATCGGGATAGCCGCCCCCGTGATATAGTCGGCCTTGTCTGAAGCCAGAAACGAGACCAGCGCGGCGACTTCCAACGGGCGGCCATAGCGCCGCATCGGCACAGCACTCGTGTAGGCTGCCCTAAACGCCTCCGAGTGCAACACCTCTGTAAGCGGAGTGTCGACGGGCCCGGGCGCAATCGCATTGGCAGTGATGCCGTGTTGCGCGAGTTCGCTGGCCATCTGCCGCGTCAACCCGATCACGGCGGCCTTTGACGTGCCATATGCCGTCCGCCCCTGCCCGACGGAGCGCATGCCCGCCACAGAGGCTATGTTGATGATGCGTCCCCAACGTCGGCTCAGCATCAGGCGTGCCGCATGCTGGCTGCACAGAAGCGTGCCGGTGACGTTCACCGCCATGGTCGCCAGGAAGTTGTCGAGCGGGAAGTCGATGAACGGGAAGGTCTTGGCAATTCCAGCATTGTTCACCAGCACATCGCAACGGCCATGGTTGGCTGAAATCTCGCTAAATGCCGCCGCGATCGAGTCTGGGTTGCCGACATCGAGCTGGATGGGCTGGGCAGACAGGTCAGTAGCACGGAAGCGGGCGGCCGTCTTGGCCGCCTCCTCTCGGTTCAGATCGGAAACGAGGACGGTCATTCCGTCCCGCGCGAGCTGTTCGGCAATTGCTGCCCCGATGCCCATTGCGGCACCGGTCACGAGCGCAACCTTGTTATCCTTGCTGGACGACATTGCTCCCCCTCAGCCCTTTTTGTGTCCTGTCTGGGCATTAATGAAGCGAACCCTACTGCTACTCGTGCAGCTCTGCCGACCAAATACGGTCGAAAGGTAAATCAGCCTCGAGCTGCACGCGACGCACTGTCTCCGCGTCGGGCGCCTCATACTCGCAGATCATGCGACGCCGGTCTCGCGACATCACGCTCCGCTTCCAGGTTATAGAGCGGATTTCCCTACACTTTGCTTCTCGTTTGGCACCTGCATCCAAATCAGTATCTGCTTGCGGATGCTCGAATGTGCGTTCGACGACGACCAGACCCATGTTGCTCTCCTCAACTGCGAATGTATGCGGACTAGGCGACTCCTTCAGCTAGACTTTGGGCGTGCGCTCCACCGCCAACCCTATGTCCCGGGTAGCCCGTTCAAGATGGTCTCTTGCCCGCTCACTGAGGCCGGCGCGATCCCACTCCAAATCCAGCCCGCGAATGCGGGCTATCGCCGCCGATCGATCGCCGTCGGCGTAGTCTGCGCGAGCAAGCATCGAGCCGGCGACAACGATTTCCGTGCTACGAGACATCGCTTGCGCCGCCATCAGCGCCTCTGTTGCCGCAATCCGAGCTCGGCTGTACTGGCCCCGCGTAAGAGCATCGTCGGCGGCGAAATTGAGCGCGTAAGCGAGGTGCGCCTTGTCATCGAAGTCACGCAACGACGTCAGGGCTTGGTCAAGTGCGGAGATTAGCCCGTTCCTGCCCGCGATCGACTGGGCCAGCAGGCGGAACACTGCTGCGATCGGCGGCAGGGCGTGGTCAAGGCGCCCGGCAATTTTGTCAATCTCGTCACAATACTGCTCCACCGACGACGAATTCCGACGGTCGAGATCAATCATCGCCAACCAAATCAGGCATTCGACCTCGCGCCAACGTTCCTCGCGCTCCCGGGCAAGTTCCACGGCCCGGGTCATCAGTGCGTGCGCGCGATCGAGATCTCCCTTCCAACGAATGGCATGGGAAAGTGCCCACTGCAGCTCGACGAAGTCTATCTGCAAAGTCCTAGCCATGGTCTCGGCTTCATCGACCAATGCAAGCGCGCGGGGGATGTGCTGCTCCACTTCCAGCAAACACCGGCCGGTGTTGGCTAGCTGGTGGCAGCGGGTGATCTCGTCGGCCCTACGGCTAGCCTCCTCCGCCCTCAACGCGCTCCGGCTTGCGCCGCTGGTGTCATTCAACCACAGCTGAAGCCACGATCGCGCGTGATGAGCGGAAACAGCCTCGTTGTGCAAGCCCAACGCCGTCGCGGTATCGGCAGCTTCTTGCAGACGGCTTAACAACACCGGAACTTCGTCCCCGTGCTTGTAGGCAGCATGAACCTTGACCGCCAGTAATTTGACGAGAAATCGGGCCTTTTGCTCGCCATCCGGCAGCCCGTCGAGATGCTTCAGCCCGCGTTCGGCCAGCCTGTACGCTTCCTCGTGCGCGAAGATTTGCAGTGAACGCTCGCCCGCGTTGACGCAGGCAAGCGCCGCCAGTTCGTGGTTGCCGGCCAATGTTGCATGATGGAGGAGCAGATGAGACCGGTGCTCGGCCTCGTTCGGAAGTCGTTCCATGATTGCCTTGGCGACGCGCGCATGCAGATCCTGGCGGCGGCTGCGGAGCAGGGTTTCGTACGCGGCCTGCTGCACAAGAACGTGCTTGAAGGTGTAGCGCGCACTGGGAGGCGTCCCGGTCCGGAAGACCAATTCAGAACGGATAAGCTCTGTCAGCGCGCTCTCCAGAGCGGCGGCGGGCTGTCCGGCGACATCGCTGAGCATTTCATGGCTGAACTCGCGACCGAGCACCGCGCCGATCTGCGCCAACTCTCGCCCGCCATGAAGCCGATCGAGGCGGGCCATCAGCGAAGCTTGGAGCGTGTCCGGGACCGCAAGCGCCGAGCTCGCGGCATCGCGCTCGGGTGCCTCGAGCACCGCCTTCGTCAACTCCTCGATGAAAAGAGGGACGCCATCAGCCCGCTTCACGATCTGGTCCACCAGCGACGATGACAATGGGCCGTCACTGGTAACCTGCGCGGCCAGCCGCGTCGCATCCAGGCGGCCGAGCCGGTTCAGGGCCATTAGGCTAACGCCTGAACGTCCGAACCAGGATGCGGTAAAGTCCGGACGGAACGAGGCGACCAGAAGCACCGGGAGCTCCGGCACATGTTCGATCAGGCTGTCGAGCAGCTCAATCGAGGTTGGGTCCGACCAATGCGCGTCCTCGAACACCATCAGCACCGGCGCTTGGCGCGAGAGACCGGCCACGCGACGGGTCAACGCGGCGAATGTCCGCTCCTTCCACCGCTGCGGACTTTCCTCCGGGACGGTATGATGCTCGTCCAACGGTATCGACAGCAACCGCGCGAGGAGCGCCACATCATCGCGCGCAGGTTCGGTGGTCGCCAGCCCAGCCTCTAACTTCGCCAGGCGCCCCGCGGCGCTATCGCCCCGGCCGAAGCCGGCTTCTTGTTCCAACCGAGCAGCGATCGGATAGAGCGGACTGTCCTGGTGATGCGGTGAGCAGAAGTAGCGCAAGCTGGTGTGCGGCTCGGCCGCCAACTGCTCCTCCAGCGCAGCGAGCAAGCGTGATTTCCCGATCCCCGGCTCGCCTGAGATCAGCACGACCTTTCCCTCGCCGGCTTTTGCCTGCCGCCACCGGCGCATGAGCAAATCCAGCTCCTCATCACGGCCGACCAACGGCATCGGCGCGCCGGCGTGAACCATCTCGGAGCGGCTTGCTGCCCCGGCCTCCCCTGTCGCACGCCACGCCTGGACCGGCTCGCCGAACCCCTTCAGCGCAATGAGTCCCAGATTTTCCAACGCGAACATCTGGCCGAGTTGCAGTCGGGTAGAATCACTGACCACGACCGTATTGGGTTCGGCCAACGCTTGCAGTCGTGCGGCAAGGTTTGGCGTCTCTCCCACAGCGGTGACGGTCTGGGCGGTGCCGACCCCGACCAGATCGCCGGTGACAACCAGTCCGGTCGCAATCCCTACGCGCACTGAAAGCTGCAGGCGACCCACTGCTGCAGGGATCGCCAGACCGGCGCGCACGGCGCTCTCGGCGTGCGCCTCGTCCAGGTTCGGCCATCCAAAGTAGGCCAGCACCCCGTCGCCGACGAAGCGGGCAACATAGCCTCGCTTGCCGGAAACCGTGCTCGCCACGGCCGCCTGGTAGGTACTCAGCACTTTACGAAGTTCTTCCGGATCAAGCCGAGCCGAAAGCGGGGTCGAGCCCACAATGTCGCAGAACAGGACAGTTATATGCCGCCGCTCGGCGGCGCTTACTGACCGATGGCTTTCGCCACCGTGGCCAACCGCCTCATTCACCACAACGTCGTGTTGGAGCGCACCGATCGCAGCCAATAAACGGCGACGATGACCCACCGTGGCGACGCCGAGTTCCTTCAGATCTTCCGCGGTCAGCTGATGCAGCAAATCGGCGCCGACATCATTCTCGCGGAATGCCGGTTCATATCGTTCAAGGCCAAGCGATCGTAGCCAGTCCGCTACGTTCATTGCCACCCCTTCTGCCACGTAGGCCGCTTGCTAAATGTAGCTCTATCAGCACGGGCCTATGCACGTTTGCGACCGAGTTTGCCACGAAACCCGATTTGGGCCAGTCCCTCATTTTGGAATAACCCAAGAATAAGAGGCCGGCTACGTCGTCGCATCTGGTGCGGATCGAGTCCGGACCCCAGGCTCGTCAGTGACGATACCTGAACGTTGGAATTATTGGCTTGACTGGCATTCCCGCGCTTCGCATTTGATCAACGAAGCGGTTATAGGTTGACAAGGTCCGATCTCCGCCCACGTTGAACAGCGGCGATAAGCGGACTGTTACCCGCCACCAATCCTCAATTATAGCAGCCTGCTGTTCCATGTTATAGTCGGTAAGATCGTCGTTTTCCGACAGATCGTACCGGTAGGCTTTGGGAGAGTAGTCGCTACGATACCAGACGAAAAGTTTTATCGCAGAAAGCTTCGTAATGCCGTGGAAAAATTGCCAGACGTGCACACACTCGTGGATAAACGTTCCTCTGTCGTCGTTTGAAACGTCAGTATTGCTGAAGTCAGTACACCAGACAGACTTTGCCATGAATGGCGTATCGCCTGGGGTTATAGAATTGTCAGAACCACCCAATTCCATGTCGTTACGAGATACCTGCATCGAGTCGAAGGGCAGTGTATTTCAAATATTTGACGTAGAAGGGATTTCTCTCCGTTGGTTAGGCTTCGTACCGGTGGCGCCCTAACCCTCTCTTTCTTGAGTGTATTACCTGAAAGCTTGCGCAACTGGCGGCCCGAAGTGGTCTAAAGCCAGCAACCGCGCTGCCGCTGAAGTCAGCGGGTAGTCAAATTCTGTATGCGTTGGGCCGCGATGGAGCCCGCTCCGGCGCCTATGTTCACTCCGCGAGTGAAGTCGATGGTGGCCAGAGCCCCACGCTGCCCTTGGACACTGATCGTCTGGCCGGCTTGCGAACCGGATCCCAGTGCGAGATTGGCGCCGACCGCCACCTGAGTGTTAACCAGGGGCCGGCATCCGCCATTACCCGTCGGCCCGGCGAAGGTTCCGAGCCGCTGCGTCGCTGACGAACCGGTTGCAAAGGCCTTGTTAACCCCGACCGTGACGCTGGTGCTGGAGAGTGGGCAGCCTCGATTGGCATCGATCAAATTGAGCGTTGCAAGCGGATTGTTGCGGAGACGCAAGCCGCCGCTCTCTTGTGCCGCCGCCGGCAGAGCCGCTGTGATCGTGAGCATGGCTAGTGCCAGAGCGGTAACGCGGTTCATGGTTTCCTCCTGCGAATAAAAAGGTGAGCCGGCCCCCACTTCTGGGGGGCCGGACGCTGTCTGGCGTTACTGATTGGCGGTGAACACCTGCTGCGAGGCCGAGGAGCCGAACCCGAGCGCCGCGTTCTTGTTGGCGCCGCCCTTGACGACATTCAGGCCATTGCGTCCTGCGGTGCCGCCGAGCGTGGCGACCTGCTGATCAGCCGAGGAGAACTTGCCGGCCGCCAGGTTGGTGTTGAAGCCGCCATCGGTGACCGACCGGCCACGTCCGAAAGCCGTTCCGCCCAGTGTCAGGGTCGATTGTGTCGCGGTGCTGCCGAAGCCACGGGCGAAGTTGTTGTTGTTGCCGCCGTTGGTGATCACCCGACCGCGCCCGAGTGCCGTGCCGCCGACCGTGGTGGTGTCTTGGCCGGCAAAGCTGAGCGGGCCGGTAGCGAAGTTGCGGTTGTTGCCGCCGTTGGTGATGGCCACGCCATGACGGCCAGCGACACCGCCGAGGGTGGTGGCGGACTGATCGGCCTGGCTGAGCGGGCCCTTTGCGACGTTCAGGTTTCCGCCGCCGTGGGTGATGACGATCCCACCGGTGGTCTGGGCGCTGGCGGGGGAGATGGATGTCGCGGCGATCGCGGTGAAGGCGACGAAGCCGGCGAGAAGCATGGAACGCATGTGATGTCCTCCTGATGGTCCGAACCCCTATGGCTCGGCTTGTTCGACGAGGAGGACCTTACGGGCACGGCTCGGACCGGACTGTGAACCCGTCAACACCGCGAAACTTTTTTCAGATTTTCTTTGTCAACCTGGCAAAAGCCGTCGCGGCTGCATCACTCGTGATGGCCATCGAGGTGGAATGGTCACGGAGGGCCTGCGATCGACCGAAATCACGCGTGCTAGACAGCCGGCGGCGCCATCCAGCTAGCTTGAGGGCGGCGATAGCAACGTGGGCGTCTCCAGCACGGGTTCGGCCCGGCCAAACGAATCTCGTCGAGGATCTTCATCTGGCGGGGTCTCCCGTTTAAGACCAGACCTGACGCGTGCAAGGAGTGCCAAGGTGAGCGAATCGTTGGAACGGGCGCAAGAAGCGATCGAAGAGCATACCTCACATGCGGACCCTTGGGCACGGAGGGTCGCGGTGCTGGTGTCAGTGCTCGCGGCGGTGCTGGCGATGGCGGGGATCGGCGCCAAATCCTCGCAGAATGCCTATCTCACGCATCACATCACGTTGTCGAACGACTGGGCGTTCTATCAGGCCAAGAACCTACGTGCGGTGGTTCGGACTTCGGAGGCCGACCTGCTGGCCAGCCTGCCCAACGCCGAGGATCCTGCGATCCAGGCTCGGATCAAGGAGGCCAAGGAGTACAACGAACGCATGCGTGACGACCCCCAGAGCGGCGAGGGCATGAAACAACTCGCGGCCTCCGCGAAGGAGGAGGAAGCCGCTCGGGACGAGGCATGGCACCGCTACCACAGCTATGAATACGCGCTCGGAGCGTTGGAGATCGCCATCGTGCTCGCATCGGTCTCGGTGGTCACGCGAATCCGCAGCCTAACCTACGGCGCGGCAGTGATTGGGGCGGCTGCTATCGTGGCGTCACTCGCGATCGCTACGAATCTGTTCTGATTCGCTTGACTCGAGTCGCACAAAAGTCGTTCTGGGGTCACATTCTCGTGAAGGTGATCTGGCATGCGGAGGGCGTTTGCGCCGCTGGACGACGTGCTGTTCGAGCGACTGTTTCAGCCAGCATCCGATCTGATATCGTATCGTATCGGGCTCAGCCGAACCACCACCGCTTGTTTCTGTATCGATATCGCATGCCTGGCCTGGATAGTTTCGTGCGAGCCGGCGTTGTCCGCCGCTGTCGCGGCGTGGAACGGCGCAGCAGTCTTCGGGCTGGCGTTGCCGCTGCTGGGTCTCGTTGCCTTGGTAAGCCTGCGGACGTTGTTTCGGCGCACCGGAGACAGCTTGGCGAATCCGCTGCGTCTGGCGATGCAGCCGCATCGGGCGGTCGCGATGCTGATGCTTGTCTCCAGTCTGGTGCGACTTCATGCGCCCTCCTTGGCGGATGCGGCGGATCTGGCGATGCTGATGTGCGCTGCCTCGGCGCTTTATCTGGGCGCGTGCGTGGGACGGCCGCCGATGGGTCGTCGGTGGCGCCTGGCCCAGGCGCTCGGCGGGTTCAGGGAGTTCAAGCGGGGCTCATGACAAAACCGGGGTTTGCATCAGATCTTGGCATTGCTCTTGATTTTGGCGCTCCCGGTATCGTCCGCGTCGGCTGACCGGTTCATCATGGCGCGGAATTCGGCTTCCAGTGCTTCCGTTCCCGGATCGTTCAGCCATACCGCCGGCTGATCCACCGCGGCGGCCAGGAGCTGTTTGTAGAGATCGCGTGGGATTTCCGCCGCGCCGAATTGCGCCAGATGCCCGGTGACGAACTGGGTATCCAGCAGCGTGAAATTACCCAAGCGCAATCGCGCGACCAAATGTACCAGGGCGACTTTTGAGGCGTCTCGGGCGAAGCTGAACATGCTCTCGCCGAAAAAAGCGCCGCCGAGGGCGACACCGTACAAGCCGCCGACGAGCGTATCGCCCTGCCATGTCTCCACCGAATGGGCATGGCCCATCCGAAATAGATCCGTGAACAGGCGCTCGATCTGCGGGTTGATCCAGGTGTCGGTGCGATCGGGCATCGGGGTGGCGCATCCGGCGATGGTGCCGGCAAAATTGCAATCGACGGTGACCGCGTAGGCGCCGGACAGGACGGTGCGCAGCAAGCGGCGGGAGAGGTGGAATTCGTCAAGCGGGAGGATGCCGCGCTTGATCGGGTCCAGCCAGAACAGCTTGTCGCCGGCGCGTCCTTCCGCCATCGGGAACAGCCCATGGCGATAGGCGCGCAGCACAAGATCGGTCGTGACTTCTACCGAACGTCGGGACATGGTCGTATTGTGCGGCTTGGCCAAGCGGATTGGAAGGACGAAGCGATGCTAACGATCAAGCACCTCGACCATGTTGTGCTGCGGGTGACCGACCTGCGGGCGATGATGGCGTTCTATACCGACGTTTTGGGCTGCCCGGTGGAGAAGGTGCAGGAGGATCTTGGGCTGTATCAGCTTCGGGCCGGAAGTGCGCTGATCGATCTGGTGCCGGTGGACGAGCCGCTGGGCCGGAAAGGTGGCGCGGCGCCGGGCGAGGAGGGGCGCAACCTGGATCATTTCTGCCTTCGAGTGGATCCGTTCGATGCCGCGGCGATCGACGCCCATTTGCGCGCCCATGGCGCCGAGCCTGCTCCGGTGGCGTCGCGGTATGGTGCCGAGGGGCAGGGGCCTTCGATCTATGTGTCGGACCCGGAAGGCAACGTCGTGGAGTTGAAGGGGCCGCCTGGACCGGTTCCATAGTCTTTTGTCGGCAGACCCGTCGAGTTTCGCGGCCTGACGTCCTGGGGGTGTGAGGCATTCCGGGCGTTGGATCAGACGGCCTGACCGATCGCTGGATGGTTCGATAGGGCGCCGACCGCAGTGACGTTTGGTTGCACGGCGATCCGGGCTTCGGCTCGCTTTCGGCTGGCGGCGAGGCGGTTGTCCCGCTGGCGCTGCTCGTAGGCCTGGGTCCAGGTCAGGCTCTTGGTCTTGGCGGCGGCGACGATCTTGCTTGTGTCCCCGATCAGGTCGAGGGCTTTTTCGATTTTTGGTTCGGGCTGGGTGGGTTCGGGCTGGGTTTCAGCGCGGATGTCCGCGCGGCGGGCGGCTTGGAGTTTGTCCAGGCGGCGCTGGGCTTTGTGGGATTCGCGGCTGAGGCTGACGGCGCCGCTGCGGAGACGGAGGGTTCTGGTCAGCGGCATGTCCGGGGTGGCGGCCTGGCTGAGCGCTTCGAGGGCCTGGAAGCAGAAGCCGACGATGTTGGCGGCGAGATTGAGTTCGTCCTGGGTCTGGGGATCGTAGGCTGCGAGCATCTGGGACGCGGCTTCGCGGGCGGCGTTCATGTCGCCGGCGGCGCCGGTGAGGAATAGCGGGGCGAGGCGGGCGAGGACGGTTTCCAGGATGGCGGCTGGGATCGTCTTGGCGAGGGACATGGAGGTGGTGGCCTTGGGCTGTCGTTCGATGTTTGTTCGCCGCGCACTTTAAGGGGGATTTCGTTAGAATGCAAGAATAAATTCTTTTCGGTTCCGTCGTGGTGGCCTGACAGCAAGATCTGGCGCGGCGCCGCGCGGTGGGCGTATGAGGTTTGGGAGAGACCCCGGCGGCCTTAGCCGCATAACGTGGGCTTTATGGAAAATCTGTCGCTCCCCGTTTGAAAAGTCACAAATTCTCCCCGTTAGAAATGTCACTCCGTGCAAAGTAGAAATGGCACACTCGCCGGCGGCGGACATGCGTTGAGCGAAACGGCATCTCTGCCAAACACTAGGTGAGGGCGAGGGGGTCAAGGGCCGAAGCCGGCTTGCCGGTGCGCGCAGCGCAGCCCTTGAGGCCCTCGCCCTCACCGCACGATGCTTCTGCCGTGCGTCCGTCCGGACCAGGTGTCAGTCGCGCCCGTAGCCGCGCGGCGGCTCGATTGCGGCCAGGATGTCGAGGTCCAGATCGATGATCGCCTGGAGTGCCTCCGCGGTCGCCGTGTCGCGCAGCGACTCCGGCAAGGCGTCGAGCCACGCGGCATAACCGGCCTGCAGGTCGACCAGTTCGGCGACGGCATCGTGCCAATGTTGGAGGCGGCTCCGGCGGTCAACCGCGCGGCGCGAGCGGACAACGACGGAGGGTTGCTTCTCCTTGTGGCGCGCTCGATAGCGCGCCTGACGCGCAGCATTGCTCAACGGCGCTTCGCCCTCGGATTCACGGCCTCTTGGCATCATCGTTCTCCGTTACGTAACGCTGTACAATGGGACAGACCGGGCGGTCAGCCTGGTTCCAGCACCGGCTGTCCGGCCAACGCCGCGGCGGCCTCGCGGCGCGACAGCCGGCTCTTCGTCGGCATTCCCGGCGCCTCCAGATTGTTTGGTGGTCGTTGCCGGGCGGGATGGTGGCGGCACCGACGTGGTGGGTAGGCGGCCTGCTGCTCCTTCACCAACGCCAGCGCCGCGCCCAACCGTTTATTCTCCACGATTGTGCCAGGCTGCACGGTCTGGATCTTGTCGAACACCCGGAACGACAGCGGCATCCCTTCGAACTGAACCGCGAACCGCCCGTCGGGATAGTTCACTACGTCGACCTTCTTGCGCACCAACCCGCGGGCAAATGGGGTCGGGTCCAACAACAGCATCATCCGGTCGTAGTGCAGGGTGAGGTTGAGCGTGACCGTCCGTTCCTCCCGCCACACCAGGATCTCGTCCAGATTATCGGCGCCGGTCAGAGGCCGATGCAGGTCCTTGGCGTTCTGGGGTTGGCGGCCAAAACGGGCGTTGTATCCGCTGATGAAACCGGGCAGCCACGCGTTTGCCGCCGTAATCGTCGAGATGCCCGCTAGACGCAATTCCTTCACCAGCCGATCCTGCAATGTGCCGAACGCGCGCTCGATCCGGCCCTTCGCCTGCGGGCTGTTCGCACAGATGATGTCGATGTTCAGTTCCGACAGTACGCGGCCAAACTGCGTGATGCGGTCCCCGCCGAGGGCCTCCTTGGCGTTCACTCGGAAAATGCCGTGTTTGTCGCTGTAAAAGGCAACCGGCTTGCCGTGAGCCTCCAGATAAGCGCGTGTCGCGCGGAAGTAATCGAACGCCAATTCCGAGGCAACGAACAGCAGCTGCATCAACCGGCTGGTAGCGTCGTCGACGAACGCCAGCAGCGTGCACCTCTCGCCACGATCCTCGAACCAGGCGTGTTCCGAGCCGTCGATCTGCACCAGTTCGCCCAGGCATTCACGCCGCCGCCGAGGCTGGTGCGGAGAGGCTTGGCGGTGACCGCGGTCGATCCACAGGCCGTCCGCGATCATCCATTGTCTCAGCGTCTCGACGCCCAGGTGAAGGCCCTGACACGACGCAAGCTTCTCGGCCGCGAACGTGGGACCAAAATCGGGATAGTGTTGCCGGACCAATGCCAGAACGGTGCGCCGGAACGTCTCGCCATGTTGGTGGTTGCTCGGGCGACCGCGTTTGCGGGAACTCAGCGCCGATGCGCCATCAGCAGCGAAAGCACGACGCAGCCGGAAAACCTGGCGCCGCCCCAGACCCATCAACGCCGCGGTGGCCTCGACTGTGATCCGGCCGTCTGCCAAGTCGATCATGATACGAAGCCGGGTCAGTTCCTGACCGCTCATTTGGATCACCGTCATCGCACGTCACCCCGAACGTCTCGACGACAGCTTGCCTCAGTGACATTTCTATCGGGGACACAGGTGACATTTCTATCGGTGACCTACAAAATCTGCCCGGATAAGGAGTGTTATGACAACAGATGGCGGGGAGAGCGGCAGAAACCGCCAGAAATGCCAATTTTGCCCACCGCGATGTATGTAAAGTCGGGCGCTCAATGAGGGCGTATTCAGGCATCTGGCACCTCATCCTGAGAGGCAAAAAAATCCACGAAAGCAATGTGAAGGTCCTGTGCCCAATTTAGTTTTTCTATCGCGTGCATACGCTCCCGCTTATCGAAGCTCTTTTGGGGATGGAAGACCGAGTTCCTAAACAGCCTAAGGTCATCAAGGCGCTGCTCGCTAAGCAAGGAGCCAATTTTCGGATTATCTATCTTGAGTTGGAGGAAGCCTTCTACGGTGACGTACAACAAAGCCATCCACAGATGAGTATAGGCAAGAAACTCATCAGCAGCCTCTTCCTGAGTTAGTGGGTCTGAGAACCGTCGTTTCGCGAAAAGGAAACGGTGATATATAAGGTGGCACGGGCCAAAATGCGCCATACGCAGTCCCCACAGCGGGTTTCCTTCTTTGGGGGCAGGCATAGGTGGGGTTCCTTTATTGGGCCAGCCGAACATAGCTTGATTGCGGTCATATGGGTAAGTCGGCGGGACAGGCAGCGGTGCGCGGCCCGGACACCGGCCTAAAAGATTCCGCCGGAGCTAAGGGGCAGGCAATGTGGTTGGATTTCCTCAACACAGCGAAAGCGGTGACGCTTATCCCGATTCTCGTGTTTCTCCTCATCGCTGGGGTTATACTTCTATATTGGTTCGAGAATTCCCACAAAGATTTCAAATTATGGGGGATAGAAATAACCGAGCCCGAGAGTGATGGGGTTAAGGCGTGCCGGTCAATGCAGTCCGCCCTGCACGATGAAGTCCAAATGCTGGAAAACGATAGGCTGTCGTCACACAAGGCCATCGACGGCGATAGCGCCGCCCTTAATGCGCTGACCAGCCAGCGTATTGATGCTGTAAAAAGAGATAGAGAAATCTCTAAAGAGACTCAGAGTTCTTACCATTACAATGAACAGATTGTTGTTGATAGAATAGAGGAATTAACAAACGAAGAAGACGGCAATAACAAAACGCTCGAGAAGATAAGCGACAAGGTTTCCGTGGACACAAAGTCAGTATTTGAAGCCTGCTCATCACTCTTGGGAACCCACGAAACCAATGAAAACTGAGCCGGGCGGGGCGACCCCTGCCGCCGTTATCGTATACCCCCGAATATGGTAAGTAGCTGACTGCGCGGGGGAACGGTATCAGCGATGAAACCGTCTCTGATGGTAAAGTCATACCCCAAGCGCGGAAGGTGCGGTGGGGCCTCTTTCTCGACAATCCACGTAAGCAGACGAAGATATGGCAAAACACCGGCTACCCAAACGCATCGACCCGGTAGCTGCCTTTCAGGTAGCTACCTCATATCACCATACCATCCTGCTGATGCAGGCCGCATTTGCAGACAATCTAGATGCCATCGCGACCACTAGTCTCCCGCAGATGATGCTCACAGCCTTCACGTGCGAGCTTTACATGAAGGCGGCTTATGCAGCCGAAAACAACGGCCGCGTTATCGAAGCGCATGAGCTAAACGTTCTGTCTGGCAGGCTCTCTCGGCCATTTCAGGATGCTGTCCGCAGCGAGTGGCCTAACACCACCGCCCCCCTTCGCAAGCAGTTTCCGAAGGAGAACCTCGACCTAGATGCCAATCTCAGGGTAAGTCGTGATGCCTTTGAGAATTTCCGATACTTCCACGAGGGAAAGGCAAAAAACTTTCTGATTTATAACCTGCCTACCGTGTTGCGAACCGTGCTGCTTTCTGTTCATCCCCGTCTGGGACAAGCCCCACCCATACTCTCTCCGAACGCATAACGCGACCCAAAATCGTATAATGGCGAAATATGGTAAGTCGCGTCGCGCCGCGCAGGGGTAGGTGATGGCTACTCAAATCCAAGTTGCTCAAGGGTTAATTCATATTGTTGCTTCGGGATTGTCTGCTTAGTATTGCCGACCGTGACTTTCAGAGAGCGGCTCCAGAGGATAGATTTTGTTGCCTTAATTTCTACCGCTCCCCCTTTGCTATGGTGAAATTCAAAATCTGCATCGAGCAGAGCTTGAAGAACTTCTTGAGCACCTCTTTTTGCACCTATCTCATACCACTTCTGAGCAACAGACAATATTTCATCTTGTAAGCCACTGACTGCATGCTTTGGGTAGGAAATATCGTCTTCTATAAGCCCAGCATCTTTGAATTTCCTCAATGTGTGCTTGATACCTATTACTACGAGCTTATCTGTTTTCATGAGACTTTCCTCGGGATGTCGGCGAATTCAGCATAGCATGCAGCCCGACGAGGGCCGACGTGAGGAGGGTAAAATGGCGTCACCATCTGGTGATAGGATGCAAACACAGCCGCAATGCCTTAGTCCCGGCCAGTTTCCGGCCAAATTGTATAAATTTCTGGAAAATCGGCGCTCAAAACGCCGCACCATGGCACAAGTGAGCCAGATTGCTTCTTCCAATGGAACGCTTACGCGCCCTGTCCCTCCAGATGCAGGGCGCGGCGCGGTAGCTGAATTCTCATTAATCAAGGTTTTTGTACCAAGCTCGGATGGTCCCTTTCGTTCCAAAGCGGGCCTCCGCTGCTAGCGCCGCTTTGCTATGGTCCGGTGGAACCCATTGTTGTCCGCACCCTCGGCCTATTTGCAAACACCCGCCTGTTGTGCCCCATAGGTTGCCTGGCTCACAGTGTACCCATCTCCGGCACTCGATGAAAGTTGAGTAATGAGACCTTTGCACGAGAAGCCCGATATGCTGAGGTATTGTTTCGCAGATCTTACCGCCTCCGTATTCCAACAATGTTCAGGCTATCTACTGCTACGGTAGCATCGGCAATATCATAACCATCGCCAGCATCTGATGACAGTTGGCGAATAAGTCCCGTCCGTGAGAAGCCCGATATGCTGAGGTACTGTTTCGCAGACCTAGCGGCGTTGTTCTGGGGCGCATTCAGACTTTGCGCCCATGTAGGCCCAGCAGCGAACAAAGCAGCAGTCACTGCTAATTTCAGGAATTTCATTGTAACTCCTATGCAAGAAAGTTTGCACTGCCAGCGCGGACGGTTGGATACGGCAGAAAGATTTGTCGCTCGAAAGCCTACGGTCAGCAATCCATCCAATGCGGCTGTTTGCAAATCTCAAGATATATGGAACAAACTCAAGGGGCTGATAAAATTTTGCTTTTTCGTTCCTGAATTCTGTTCCATATATGGAGCATGATTTACGGATACGCCCGCGTCTTGACCGAGGCGCAAGACCTCACCGGCGCGACGGCCCAGCCAAAGGCCGCCGGTTGCCAAAAGATATATCGCGAGAAGATCACCGGCACGACCGCCGACCGGCCACAACTTAGAAAGCTGGTGGCCGTCCTCGCGCATGATGACGTGGTGATCGTCCCGGCTGTTGACCGCCTGTCGCGCGACACAACCGACCTTCTCAACATCGCTCGCGACGTGCAGCGGGCCGGAGCCGGTATTCGTTCACTGGCCGAGCCGTTCCTCGATACCACGTCCGACTTCGCCGAGATCGTGTTCGCGATCTTCGGTGTTGCCGCCAAGCTGGAACATCGCCGCATCAAGGAACGCACCGCGCGGGGCCGCGCCGACGCAAGGGCGAAGGGCGTGAAATTCGGGCGCAAGCCGAAGCTCACCCCGCACCAGCAGCGCGAGGCGATCAAGCGACGGGACGAGGACGGGGAAACGCTGCGCTCGATAGGCCGCAGCTATAATGTCAGCGCGCAGACGATCTCGCGGTTGTCCGTATGAAAGGCTGCCATTGATGGTGCACTACGCGCGATTGCCTAACAAGCTCGATGAGTGCGCGTTCCTCAGCGCGACAATGTCACTTCGTAAGAGCTTCCAAATCCGGCAGAACCGCGCACGCAGCTACGCTATCAAAGCGTGGTGTGCGAAATGGGAACACCGTGCGAGCCGCCTTCATACAGAGCATCGAAAAGCATGAGCGCATCTCGTGGATGATACCATGGGAAAGCTCGTCGCAGGAGTAGCGCTGGCCGCGATAAGCGCCGTGACCATTGTCGCATACAAGCACCCGAAAGCTTACATAAAGTTGTGGGTGGCTCTCACCATTTCTCTTTCGGCGGGAATAGTCGGCATTGGTGTCTGGGACATAAGCAACATCGCTGCTTCGAATACGCTTCTCAACATCGATTTGCCTTCCAATAAGTTGACTGAGGCTATGACCACTATCAAAAGTGCGATGCCCCCCGCTTGGTGGGTGTGGATTCTAATAGCGATAAATGGTTATCTTGTGGTTTTGGCAACACTCCCGCAGTGGCTTCTAGATCCAGAAAAACCAAAGAACCAGAACGATTAGGATTGATCGGACGAACTCCCATATGATTTCGACGGCATTCGGCCCGTTGGAGAATATGATCCGGCATCAACGCCCGGTCTAAATTAGGACACTACCCGACTTACAAAAGCTCACGTTATACGGCTCAATTCGCGCTGGACTTGCGCACCGGAAAAACCCAGCGTTATCAGCGACCCATATTCGACACGAAATTCTTGACTTCTGCTGTGCGCCCCAAAATTTCACCGACCTGGCTGATCTGAACGGCGGACGGTGTACACACCGTTGAAGCGTACATGTTTCTGGTGTCGGATGGGGGCTTACTGCAACGGGGGAACGCCATGTTGAAGACAATCCTCTGGGGTGTTGCGATCGTCGGCACAAGTGTTCTGATGTCGATCGCCGGGGCACACGCTGACCCGCTCTACGTTAATGCGGTGGACATCGACGTGGTGCCCGGCAAGATCGAGAACTACCTGGCCGCGATCAAGGAGGTCGGCGCAGCGAGTATAAAATCCGAGCCGGGCTGCAGCGAGTTCGACATTACGGTCTCACAAAAGGACCCGAACCACTTGTTCATCTTCGAGGTCTACGAAAACGCCGCCGCGTTCGATGCGCATCTGAAATCCGATCACTACAAAAAATACGCGCGACAGCGAAGGACGTCGTCGCCAAACGCGAGGTTCACCCGCTCTCTTCGGTTGCCATGATGAAAAAGTGAACCGACCGAACGTCCGTATTCGCCGGGGTTCATTACGGTTGCATCTTCGGGAAATCCGAAAGTCTCTCTTGATTAGCGGGCGATGTTAGCGCGCCGGTCAGGAAGCATGGTCGGACGCGCCCGCTGGCTTGGCGTCCGATGCTGACGGCGCCGCTGGTGGCGGTGCTCCCGGCTTGGCCTCAGGAGGCGGAGTGGCAGCGTCCGTAGCCGGCACGGCCGCGGCGGACGGCGCGGTATCCGCCCTTGCCGGGTCACCGGGTTTGGGGTCCGCCGGCGCGGCTGGCACGGCCTCCGGTTTCGGTGGCTTGGTGGCAGTGGCGCCCTCTCTCGGGAGGCACGGTGTAGTCCGGAACCACCCGAGCCTGGTTGCCCGCGATTACGAGCACCTTCTGGCCAAGCGCCAGCGGCGTTTTATCCTTCTGGGTTACGCTGACCAGATCGCCGCTCGCCTTACGAATGATGTATTCGAAGGCGGCGGTATCCGCCGTCCCGTGTTCTACCGCAGACCCAGCGATGCCTCCCACAAGTGAACCGCCGAGCGCAGTGAAAGCGCTGACCGGCCCGGACACGGCCTGGGAGCCGGCAATGCCCCCCGCCGCCGCACCTGCCAGCGTGCCGACCGTGCCCGCGGCGCTAACGTTGACGCTGCGCAGGCCAATGACCACACCTTGCGCCACCGTGTTGGCCTGTTGCACGGCGGTGACCGAATAGGTGTTGGGCGAATAGCTCGGTCCGCAACCGCACAGGGCTGCCAACAAAAGCGTGGCAGCAAAAAATCTCTTCATCCGTCTAGTCCTGCCGAATGTTTCATTCTGGGGCGCCGTCTAACACGTTTCTGGCGCACTTCTCTGCTGTAAAGTTCCGGACATTACCGGCAAGGATCTGGAACGGCGATTGTAACGATATTTGTTCGCTGGGTGCCAGCGATCACATAGATGTTGACAGCATCGATTGAGCTTTACGGTCGATCTCGGAGCGTGCTACCGGCCGGTTATGGTTAGGTTTCTGCCCGACATCTACCGGATTTTCGGTATGACCCTTTGTCAAGGGGTATGGGGCAGCACGCGGTCCGGCCAAGAGGCTTAGCCGCCGTCCAATGTCCCGCCGATTCTCGGACGGGGCATTTTCCTGGACCAAAACAATCCCCGTCTTTCTGCACCTCGTTCAGACGAGGCTTACGATGTCACGGCTATCTCTGGTTGTTTCAAACCCAAAATCGGTTCCGGTCACTCCCGGTGGGAGCCACGCGCCAGCGTGGAGGCGCTGGGTAAACTCGGTCAATAGACGTTGGCCGGTAGCGTTGCCCAGCACCGTCCCAGGACGCGTCCCAATCACGCGTTTAATGGCGGTCGTCTTTGCGGACATGGCCGGATACAGCCGTCTCTTTGCGCTTGACGACACTGGAACGGTCGCTCGGCTGCGCACGCTGCATCGCGAGTTGATCGAGCCGGCGCTTCGTCACCACCAAGGACGTCTGGTGCAGACCGGCGGCGATTCGATGCTGATCATCTTTGAGAGCGTCGCACAGGCGGTGAAGTGCGCCGTGACCATCCAATCCGCGACGGCAGTCAATAGCGATTGCAGGCCGAGCGATCAGAGGATGCGGTTTCGGATCGGTGTGGATCTGGGTGACATCATTATGGATGGAATGAATTTCCATGGCGACGGTGTCATCGTTGCGTCTCGGCTGCAGGCGGTCTGCCCGCCGGGCGGCGTCTGCGTATCGCGTGCGGTGCACGAGCGTGGGGGCGCGCGGCTTGGCCTGGCGACGGAGGCGCTCGGACCGCTGGCGCTCAAAAACGTTGGGCGTCCAGTGGAGGCGTTCGTGATGTGGCCGCGGCCGTGGGAGGCAGTGGGGTTGTTGGTCTGAGATAGCGCTCAGGGAGGACGGACGGCGTGTCGCCCTGGGCGCCGCAAACGACGGTGCCTAAACGGGCGCAGCCAGCGGAATGGGTATCGCCGGTCAGGGCGGGATCAATGTCGTGCGCCACAGTTGCGCCGCTGCCCTTCGACGTTGCGCGCTCTTGCTCCGGATCAGTTCGAAGTCTAACACCCCGACTGCCAAGCGAAACGGGGAGACCTTTCCGTGTATAGACCTATCGCCATCATCTTGTTCAACATTGCCCTGCTGTCAGGCGCTACCGTTCTCTTGAACGCCTGCAACACGACGGCTGGGATCGGTCAGGACGTGAGCGCCGCAGGCCACGCGGTGACGAATACCGCTGACAAGGTTAAGTCAGGCATGTAAGGGCGTTCCCAAGTAGACGGCTTGGGCGGCCCAGCCTCGTTTGCCTGTCGAACCAGCCTGTGTTTCCCCAGCCAGTGCGAAAAGCAGCGGCACGAAATCGGCTGCACCTGGCCCGATAAGGCCGGTAGGCAGCACGTTGGCATCATCCGCGCGTCCCGAAGAAGCTCAGACGGCCGGGACTGGCCCATGGCGCCTACGCCCGACCCGGAGCGGTACGGCGCGTTCAGGTTGACCGTAGGCGGTCAGTGCGCTGTTTTACGAGCAACTTTATCAGCCCGATTGCTCTAGTCAGGTAGATGCTGCTCCAGGGAAACCGTCTGCAAAAATTTGGGTCCAACTTTTTCCTTGAGCCAAATCCTAATTTATGGAGGTCCAGGTCTATTTCAATGCACGCCAGGGTGGCATTGAGTCGACATTATGCAATCTTTTAGATGCAATACTCAAGTCTACTCTAGTCCAAACGAGCAGGTTTATATTGAAAACATTACCATAACGTCTACAAACAGACCTTATCGTGATCTGACTGCTCACGCATTTGTCTTGCTCCCGGCGGAGCCATTCTTAAAGACAAAGGAGCAGTACGCGAAGGGAATCGTGATGAGAGCCGTATTATTATCTACCATACTCGGTGCTGGGCTGTTCCTTGCCCCGATCGCCTACGCCCAAACCGCGACGGTGACGGCAACCTGCAAGGATGGCACTGACTTCTCCGGTACGACCCGCTCGGGTGCCTGTAAGGGTCATCAGGGCGTCGCTTCTTGGGGGACTGCCGCCGCGGCGACGACTGCTCCAGGCAATCCAGGAATGGCCCCCGCCGCCCCTCCACCGAGCCGCTCGGCTAATGCTGCCCCGACGGCGCCGCCGCCGAATATGCCCAGCAAGACAGCGACAAACACGGCAGGCTCATCCAACACCGCGGGCAAGATGGGTGGACCAGGCCAAGTCTGGGTCAACACGTCTACCAAGGTCTACCACTGTCCCGGTGACCGCTATTATGGCAAAACAAAGGCGGGCGAGTTCATGTCCCAGTCGGCCGCGGAGGCCGCGGGCGATCATCCGAGCGGTGGTAAAGCCTGCTCAGGCTGACAATAGTGGCTTGAGGTGGCGGTGGCGGACGCCGTCGTCAGCCGCCATCGAGAGCCTCGTCCATGCCTCCTTGCCCGCTCTGCGCCGGGCTGGGGGCTGAACCTGAAGTTTGGCTGATAAGCACGCTCCCGAGCGCAGCTCCCGTTTGGTCACGGGGGCGTGCGCGGGGCAGGACCGAACGGAGCAGGGGAGGAGCCGCTTCGTGAGCGCACTCGGCGGGTAGCCAGATAGCCAGTCAAGACGACGCTAACCCAGAAATATTACGCTCGTCCTGAGATTACCGGTATGACGGTCGTGGCGCCGATCCGACGTTCCTGGGACGCAGCGCGTAGAGGACCGACTCCTGAAGCGCGATGTCACGGCTCTGGTTGCAGCCGTTTGATGCAATATCTTGGTTCCGGCGTGTGGTCTTTGCAAAAAGTGCAGATGGCGAGTAGGGGATTGCCCCATCCGCCGGCCAGAGGATCGTCGCAACGATGCTGATCAGGCCGCAAAGATCGAGAATTGAACAAAGAGCCGAAAGCGCCCGGAATGAGCACCTTGGTCCCGCTGAGCGCCGCATTAAAAGTAGAACAGCCTGAAACGCGCCTAAATAATCGAATCAGCGGCCATCTGGGGTCGTTGACGCCGGGAGGCGCCGCTAAGATCGTGAGCGCCTGGTCGAGCAGGCTCCCCCGGGCGCTGGCGATTGGTCTGGGCTTAGCGGCGGCGGACGAGGATTGTGCCGCGCGCCTGAGAGCAGCGCAGATCGAGGCGATCGTGCGCCTGACGCCGCTCGCGATGGGCGCAAGTTGCCTCAACGTCGTAGTTCTGATGCTGACGCTCGGCAGCGTTGGCCCGATTGGCTGGCCGCTCTGGGTCTGGTCCGCTTGTTCGTCGCACTGGTGCTCAGGTACGGCCGCAGTTGGTGGAAGGGTCGGCATCGCGAGCGAAGCCGCCCGGTATCATCTGCGGCGCTTCGGAGGTCGGTGATCCATGGCGGGCTATATGGCGCGCTATGGGGCGCAGTGCCGGCAATGACCTTTCCAGGGGCCCCGGCTCCCACTCAGTTGTTGGTCGGTTGCTTGACGGCGGGCATGATGTGCGCCGGCGGGTTCGTGCTGACCACCGTCCCCCTGGCTGGGGTCACCTATGTCTTGTTGGTTGCAGCCGGGGCATTCTTTGCCTTGCTCCAGGGTGGATCGGCCGTCTACCTGGGCCTAGCCGCTTTGATGGCGGTCTATACCGGCGTCGTCATAATCAGCATCAACTGGAATGCCTTCCTGTTCATTGGTCATTTCTTGGCTGAGGCTCAAATCCAGAAGGAGGTTGCCGCGCGCGAACAGGCTCAGGCCCAATCGGCCCACGCAGAGCGAATGATCGCCCTGGGGCAACTTGCAGGGGGCATCGCGCACGATTTTAACAACACCTTGCAAGCCGTTGCCGGAAACGCCGCACTGATCGAACGGCGTCCGAACGATCCCGACCGAGTAAGAGGTCTGGCGCACATGGTGCTGGAAGCAGCCGAGCGGGGCGGCTCGATCAGCCGGCGCCTGCTGGCATTTGCGCGACAAGACGCGCTTGCTCCCGAGCCGGTGGACCCGGCGGCGATACTGACCGACATCCGCGACTTGCTGCAACGAACGCTTGGTCCCTCGATCGCCGTCCATTCGACTTTCGCCCCGGGCCTGCCGTGGTTTCTTGCCGATCGACGCCAGCTTGAAACGGTGCTGCTTAACTTGGCGTCCAATGCACGGGACGCCCTGCCGAATGGAGGCGACGTCACCCTCTCGGCAGAGAGCGAGATCGTCACCGAACTCGACCATCAGCCGCTGCTCAGACCCGGCGGGTATATTCGTCTCAGCGTAGCTGACAACGGCGTCGGGATGGACAGGGTAACGCTCGACCGCTCTGCCGAGCCTTTCTTCACAACCAAGCCCCGAGGACAAGGCACTGGGCTCGGGCTGTCGATGGCCAGGGGCTTCGCTGAACAATCGGGAGGCGGGCTGGCCATAACGAGCGAGGTGCATCGTGGGACGGTTGTAGAACTTTGGCTGCCGCAGACACAGATAGAAGCGGCGTTGCGCCCTCAGGCCGAGCTTCCCGTGACCGCCTTGAGGGATGCACGCCATGTCCTGATGGTCGACGATGATCCGATGGTGCGCGAAATCATGGTGCAGCTGCTGGAGGACGCTGGATTCGCGGTGATGGGTGCCGAGAGTGGGGTTGATGCGCTCGCGCATATCGACAGCGGGGCGCCGGTGGACGCGATGGTGACTGACTTCCAGATGCCGGCCATGAACGGGCTGGAACTCATTCGCGCATCCCAAGTTCGGCATCCGGATCTGCCAAGTTTCCTCCTGACCGGGCATGTAGGTGATATCGAGGCAGCATCAAACCAAACACGCTCGAAAGCCCGCTTTACCTTGTTACAGAAACCGATCCGGCCGACCGAGCTTTCCCGGATGATCGACGAAGCGCTGCATTGAAGGCGACCGGCAAGACGACACTCTAAACACTTCCAGACTATTTCCCTCGGGTCAGGTCGTTGCCACGCACGAGAGGCGGTCCGATGATAGTCTTCGCTGCTGCGCTTAATTTTCGTATGAAAAGTCATCACTACTTATCGTGATTGCAAAGTATATTCTTGTGCTCGTCTCAATCATAAAATGGGTGCTGTGGTTATTGAGTGGCGAGCCATCATTACGACAGAGGCTGACAGGGTAATTGCCACCGGCGCGGCGCGGGACTGCAAGAGGGTTGTACGTCTCTGCAAATCCGCAAATTCATATAGAAAGCGCGGTGCATCGGCGACGTTGATATGGATGGACGGGAGCCGGACGCGCATGTGCGGCTGGTGCCTCTTGCCGGATAACCATGCGCGTAGCACTTCCAGTGCTTCGGCGCGGCCGGCGAACGCAGACACGTCATAAATCACGGAATCTGCACAACACAAAAATCCGCGAACGCCGACTATTTTGCCGACGAGGCACTACTTTCGCCAGGGTGCGGTTTCCAAATCAGGTTCTTCGAGTCCGTGGCGCGCTCGCAGATTTGGTTTTTCTCCACCGCTCCCTCGGAATATGCCTGTCCCTTCAAATAGCAGAATACGGCCGGATCAGGTGGCGCTTGTGCCTTATCCTCATCAGCCCAGCACTGGCCGGCTGCAACCGACAGACAAGCGATCAAAATCAGTTGGTATTTCCTCATATGGCCCTCCCTCTCTCCCATCGTGGCACTGTCGCCCTCTACTGGGAAGCTTCGAAGAAAGGGTTGTCATTGGCGTTTTCTGATGCACATTTCTCATGCACGGTGGCGGGCTGATTTTGCGGCTACGCCCGCCTTTGAGCGAATGCCGCCAGGACACAGTTTAACGTCATACGCTTTGCCGGGCTGGGGTGCCGACGGGGAGACGCAGAGACCACAACATCTAGCTGGAAACAGGGGAAGTGTCGTTTGGCGGGGTTTCTGGATTTCACCGGCCAGGGTTGGCTGCAACTTGCTGAGCTGACGCTCGCTTTCGTCCTGTCCGCCATAGTGGGCGTGGAACGGGAGATTCGCCAGAAGAGCGCGGGCCTCAGAACCCATACCCTCGTTGGCGTCTCCGCCGCCCTGATTATGCTGGTGTCGAAATACGGGTTCATGGACATCCTGGCGAACGGTCGGGTCGTCCTTGATCCGTCGCGTGTTGCTGCGCAGGTCGTCTCAGGGATCGGCTTCATCGGGGGCGGCGTTATCTTCATGCGGCGCGACGTGGTGCGCGGGCTGACGACCGCGGCGTCGATCTGGTTTACCGCCGCGCTCGGTATGGCCTGCGGTGCAGGGTTGCCGCTGCTCGCCGTGGCGACGACGGTGGGCCATTTCATCATCATGCTTGTGTTTCCGAAACTGGAACGACGACTGCCACGCTCACGCCGAATGGTGACCGAAATTCAGATTTCCTATGAGGATGGTCGCGAGCTGCTGCGCACCATCCTCATCCGATGCACGGAGCTTCGTTTTGCCATCAACCATGTGCGGCTCGATCGAGAAGACAGCTTCATCGAAAGTCGTGAGGAAGCGGAGGACATGGCCGATGACGAAGGCGTGGAGATTGGGCAGACACCGGCAAAAGGCACCGTGACACTCCACATGCAGGTCAAGGGAAAGCGACCAATTTCGAGCCTTATTGCCGCACTGAGCAGCATCGATGGGGTCCACGAGGTCGCCAATATGAACGAAGACACGGAATTCGATTAGTTGAATGCGGCTCGGCAACGCGCGCCGTGAACGCGCGGAGCGCTGGAAAGCGTCGGCTGACGGGGTCGGTTGCGCGAATTCAGTGGCTCGATCGGCCGTCGACATGACATGTTTTTCGCAGGGCAGATCTTGAAATCTGAAAATAGAGATGGTCTATTCCAAAAAAAATTGGGTTATTGGATGGCCGAGAAGGCCGCCGACTTGTCGCCCGGCCAAACCTGCGCACAATGGCCATAATAAAGAACCCAGAACGCCCGGTCCGGCGATGGGGCCGGGGGTGACCGAAGGGAGGGTACCATGCGAGCTTTGGCCCTGTTTCTAGCCGTAGGCGTGTTGAGCACGACGGGCGCGGCGCATGCCCAATATAAATCCTGGGTGCTGTCCAAGTTCGACGACACGCCCGAGGGGCTGACCGTTGACAAGGATGGCAACTACTACACGTCGCTGATCCACACCGGCAAGATCATAAAGGTGAGGCCCGACGGCCAACAGGAGCTGATTGCCACGATCCCGTCGGACAGCAACACGTCCCCTGGCGCCACCGTCGGCGTCGAGCTTGATAATAAAGGCAACCTGTACGTCGCCTACAAGCAGGATTCGCCGATGTACGAGGCGAGCAACCTGGGCGACCAGTTCCATGCCGCCTGCCGCGACGTCAAGGTGACAGCCTCGGGCGTGTACAAGATCGAGTTGGCCACCAAGAAGGTGACGGCGCTTGCCACCAAGGCAGACGGTTGGCCGTTCTGCTTTCCCGACGACGTCGATATCGACGACCGGGGCAATGTTTACATGACCGACCTGACCTATGCTGGCATCTGGAAGATTTCGCCCGACGGCAAGAAGGTCGACCTATGGTCGGCCGACCCGTTGCTGAACTGGTCGCCGCAGCCCTATTCCGGCTTCCCGCTAGGCGTCAATGACCTTGCGATCGCGCCCGACGGCAAGAGCATCTATGCCGTCACCGACGGCGACCCGATGCTGGTGAAGGTGCCGATCGCGCCCGACGGCACCGCCGGCAAGGCAACGGTCGTGGCGCGCGGCTATTCGCCGTTTGACGGCATTGCTTTCGATGACAAGGGCAACATCTACGTATCGGAAATCATACGCAGCGAGCTTTGGGTATTGTCACCGGACGGAAGCAAGCGGGCGCTGGTCGCCAACAAAAAGATGGCGCCGCTGGACGACAACACCAGCATTGCCTGGTATAAGGGCACCATCTGCACTACCAATCTCGGCTTCACCCATCCGAAGCCAGAGCAGGCGGACAAGACAATCGTCTGCATCCGCGGCTACGACTTGCCATAGGCCGAAGGCCCAGCGGCTCGCTGCCGGGATTGATGCGTCCAACCGTGGCCACATGCCCGTCCGGCCCCGCAGGCCGTGCCCGACGCGAAAGCTTGGTGGTGGACCGGGTCAATGGACATGGGCAAGACGAACGTGCGGCTGGCCGCGGAAGCGGCTGTTCGTTCGAAGGCGCGGCCGGTCGTCGTCGTGACCGGGTATAAACGGATTTCCGGGTAAGATCATTGTCAAGCCCGGCTAATCCTATCCGTCGCTCAACCCGCTTCCCGACCTTCGCAACCGTCCAAATCGGCTCGGATGAATGCGTGCCTTGGGCGGTATTTCGGGCTCGCACCGAAATGCCAGCGTTCCCATAGGCTCCGATCCTTCCCGAGACAATCCATGTAGAAGCGCTTTTCCACCCTGAGCGGTTACTCGATTGGAAGTCGCCTCTCAAATACAAATGTTGTATAAATCAAGATTTTTGAAAGTTTTTCTCTACGCTATGCTTTCAATACTTACGAGTTAGGAAAGATTCCACCGAAAAGGAGGTCGCATTTTCTGCAATGAAATACGGCAGGCCCGCGTCAGCACGACCCTCGCCAGCTTAGCGCGACCAACTCAAGACCGAGGGGTGCGACAAGATATATCGTGAATGGGCTCTCGGCCGGCGAGATGGTCCTACTCCTGGCTCTCGGCTTCGATCAAACGGGTTGGCGACAACGTTTTACTCCACCGCCGCGCGCAACGCCGCCCCGGCCGCCAGCGGACACAGCGGCAGTGCGGCTGCCAGCATTGCCCCTAGCAGCAGCAAATGTGGCCGCGCCGAAAACCCTCCCGCGGCCGCATCCGCCGCCGCGGCGCCGAATATCAATACCGGCGTGACCAGCGGCAGGACCAGCAGCGGCAGCAGCACACCGCCTCGTCGCGCACCTAGCACGATCGAGGCACCCATCATTCCGAACAGTGACAACAGCAAACTGCCCAACAACAGACCGAACAGCAGAGCAGGAATGGCGCGGTCCGGCATGCGGAGCATGATCGCCACCGGTCCCGCGGCCAGCAGCAGCGGAATTCCGGTCACCATCCAGTGCGACGCCGCCTTCGCCGCGGCGATGCCGGACGCGGGCAGGCCTGACAGCAGCAGCAGGTCCAGCGAGCCATCCTCCAGATCAGCCGCGAATAGCCGTTCCAGCGGCAACAATGTCGCCAGTAATGCGCAGACCCAAACGATGCCGGGCGCGATCCGGCCGAGCGTCTCGGGAGCCGGCCCGATCGCCAGGGGAAATAGCGCCGCCGTTACTATGAAGAACAGCAATGCAGCCAGGGTGTCGGCGCCGTGCCGCGCCGAAAGCTTAAGATCGCGCAGCAAAATTGCCCAGAAGACCGTCATCAGCCGAGCCGCAGCCAGGCCGCGTCCGGCAGCGGCAGGGGCAGGTGGGTCGCCGCTACCACCAACCCGCCAGCGTTCAGGTGGCGCGCCAGCAATCCGCCAAACCGCTCGACCGAGGCGGAATCCAGGCCCAGCGTAGGCTCATCCAACAACCACAGTGGCGCGGTTGATAACACCAGCCGCGACAGCGCCAGTCGCCGCTTCTGACCCGCCGACAGCATCCGTGCCGGCAGATCGGCCAACGCCTCCAACCCCACCGCCTCCAGCGCGGCCGGGATTGAGCGTCGGGAAACCGCGGCGGCGAAGCGGAGGTTCTCGGTGACTGTCAAGCCGGGTTTTATCGCGTCCTGGTGTCCGAGGTAGGCCACGCGCCGCCCATGATCGGCAACGTCCGAAAGGACGTCGGCGCCGTCCCATAGCAGCCGGCCCGCCGCCGGTCGGATTAATCCGGCCAAGAGCCGCAACAGGGTTGATTTCCCGGACCCGTTCGGTCCGGCGAGCACAAGGGCACCGCCGGCTGGCACGCTCAGCGCGAGGTCGCGAAACACCAGCCTCTCTCCGCGAAACACCGCCAAGTCCTGCGCCGCCAGCAATTCCGCCCCCAATCCGCTTCGTTAAAGTAGCGCACAAGGCCGATGGACGATCACCGGCCGGTGTGGTTAAAGCCCGCAGTTGTGAATATTTCATCCGCGGCGTGTTCTCCAGCCCACGCCGCCTTAACGGAAGGCACCCCGCGAACCGGGGCGAACGGGCGCATGACCGCAGTCGGGCACGATACGCTTAAAACCCGCCGCACATTGACTGTCGAGGGGAAGGCTTACGATTATTTCTCGCTGGTGGAAGCGGCGAAGACGCTGGGTGACATCTCCCGTCTACCGGTCAGCCTGAAGGTCCTGCTGGAGAACGCGCTTCGCTTCGAAGACGGTCGTAGCTACAAGGTGGATGACGCCAAGGCCATTGCGGGCTGGCTGGAGAAAGCTTCGTCGGCAAAGGAAGTGCCGTTTAAGCCCGCTCGCATTCTGATGCAGGATTTCACCGGCGTCCCCGGCGTGGTCGATCTTGCGGCAATGCGCGATGGTATCACGCGGCTCGGCGGCAACCCGGTCAGGGTCAACCCGCTGATCCCGGTCGATCTGGTCATCGATCACTCGGTTATGGTTGATGTTTTCGGCAGCGCCGACGCGTTGCAGAAGAACGTCGATATCGAATTCGAGCGCAATGGTGAGCGCTACAAGTTTCTGCGTTGGGGTCAGGATGCCTTCGACAACTTCCGCGTGGTGCCCCCCGGCACCGGCATTTGCCATCAGGTGAACCTGGAATATCTGGGCCAGTGCGTGTGGACCTCTACGAATTGCGGGACGACGTTCGCCTATCCCGACACGCTGTATGGCACCGACAGCCACACCACGATGGTGAACGGCCTCGGCATCCTCGGCTGGGGCGTCGGTGGTATCGAGGCTGAGGCCGCGATGCTGGGGCAACCCATCGCCATGCTGATCCCGGACGTCATCGGTTTCCGCCTGATCGGCAAGACGGCTGAGGGCGTCACCGCGACCGACCTCGTTCTCACAGTCACGCAAATGCTGAGGGCGAAAGGTGTGGTTGGTAAGTTTGTCGAATTCTATGGTCCTGGTCTGGACGATCTGGGCCTGCCGGACCGTGCCACCATCGGCAATATGGCACCCGAATACGGTGCTACCTGCGGGTTCTTCCCGGTGGACAAAATCGCCCTGGATTATCTGCGGCTGTCCGGTCGCGACACGCACCGCATCGCGTTGGTGGAAGCCTACCTCAAGGCGCAGGGCATGTTCCGCGAGCCTGGGCAGCCCGACCCGATCTTTACCGACACGCTGGAACTGGACCTCTCCACGGTGCAACCGAGCATGGCGGGGCCGAAGCGGCCGCAGGATCGGGTATTGCTCAAGGATGTCGCTGCCTCCTTCAAAGCCGATCTGACCAAAGGCCTGGGCGTGCCGGCGAGCGAAGCCAGGACATCGGTGAAGGTTGCGGGCAAGAATTACGAGCTGACGCATGGCGATGTGGTGATCGCGGCGATTACCTCGTGCACCAATACATCGAATCCGTCGGTATTGGTGGCTGCCGGTCTGGTGGCGCGGAAGGCCCATGCCAAGGGGTTGAAGCCGAAGCCCTGGGTGAAGACCTCGTTGGCGCCTGGGTCTCAGGTGGTTACGGAATATCTGGACAAGTCCGGCCTGACCGCCGACCTGGATGCCATCGGATTCGAAACGGTCGGGTATGGCTGCACGACCTGCATTGGTAACTCCGGCCCGCTGGATGACGCGATCGTGGACGCGATTGAGGACAACAAGCTGGTCGGCGCGGCGGTCATCTCCGGCAACCGCAACTTCGAGGGGCGCGTGCACGCCAATGTACGGGCGAACTATCTGGCGTCGCCGCCGCTGGTCGTGGCGTATGCTTTGCTGGGTAAAGTGACGGTCGACATTGCAACCGAACCGTTGGGTGTCGGGTCGGACGGTCAGCCGGTCTATCTCCGCGATGTCTGGCCGACGAACAAGGAAATCGCCGACGTCGTTGCGACAAGCCTGTCGCGCGACCAGTTTCTCAAGCGCTACGGTGAGGTGTTCAAGGGGCCCAAGCAGTGGCAAGCGATTCAGGTCGAGGGCGACAATGCCACCTACCGATGGTCGGACGGCTCCACCTACGTCAAGAATCCGCCCTATTTCGATGGCATCACGATGGAGCCGGCTGCGGTCGGCGATATAATCGGTGCGCGCGTGTTGGCGGAGCTCGGCGACAGCATCACCACGGACCATATCAGCCCGGCCGGTTCAATTCGCAAAACGTCGCCCGCGGGGGATTATCTGCTGGAGCGGCAGGTCACGCAGGCCAACTTCAATAGTTACGGGGCGCGCCGCGGCAATCATGAGGTCATGATGCGCGGGACATTCGCCAACATCCGCATCCGCAATGAGATGCTGAAGAATGTTGAAGGCGGCATGACGAAGCATTTGCCGTCGGGGGAGGAGATGCCGATCTACGACGCGGCGATGCGGTACAAGAAGGAGGGCGTGCCGCTGGTGATCTTCGGCGGTAAGGAATATGGCACCGGGTCCTCGCGAGACTGGGCGGCCAAGGGGACGATGCTGTTGGGCGTAAAGGCTGTGGTAGTGGAGAGCTTTGAGCGAATTCACCGCTCGAACCTCGTTGGGATGGGTGTGCTGCCGCTGGTGTTCAAAGCTGGCACCGATCGTAAAACACTCGGGATCACCGGCGACGAGATCATCGACATCACTGGCCTGGATACGATAACGCCGCGCATGGATCTGTCGCTGGTGATCCACCGTCCGAGCGGGAAGGTCGATACGGTGCCGGTAATTTGCCGTATCGATACGATGGATGAGGTCGCCTACTACCAGCATGGCGGCATTCTGCAGTACGTGCTGCGCGGGATGGCGAAGGCGGCTTGATATCGTAGGGCCATCAAGAGGAAATTTGATTCGCGTCAGGCGGGGGCAGGGGCGCCAGGTTTGCTTCGGCTGCTGGAGGGGGATAATGGGCAGGCGCGCTGCCGAGGGTCGCAAATCCGGCCGCCCGCGGCGCTGCACAAGCCCGGCCCGCACGCAAGCGTCCGCCGAACAATTCCCGCCAGCGACGCGATGAAGCCAGGATCCGCATTCTGCGCCGGGACACGGAAGTATCCCGGTACGCCCAGCTTCGCCGCGAGGTCGCGATACTCGACGTCCAGCTCCACCAGTGTCTCGGTGTGCTCTGAAACGAATGCGATTGGCACTACCAGCACCGCCGTCCGGTCCTTCGCCGCCCGCTCGACCTCCCCATCGGTGCTCGGCCCGATCCATTTCTGCGGCGTCGCCCGCGACTGATAGCAGATGGTGTAATCCAGGGTCTCATCCCAAGAGCGAACCACGGCGGCGACGGTCTGCTCTACCTGCCATTGATATGGGTCGCCGTTTTGGATGATGACCTCCGGCAATCCGTGTGCGGAGAACAGCACGCGCAGCGGTACGGCGGGATCGAGGGCGGCGCGAACACGATCATACTCTGCTTTTACCAGCGCCGCGGTCGCAGTCGTGAAGGCCGGGTCAACCGGGTAACAGCAAATCGTCGTCGTCTCCACGGCGAGCCCGATCCGCGCCGCCGCTTGCCGCCACCCCACCAGCGAGCTGCCGGTCGTCGTGGTCGAGAAATGTGGATACAGTGGTAACAACACCACGGCATCCGGCTCCCATGCCTTCACCGCCCGCGCTGCCTCCAGAACGAAAGGATGCCAGTAACGCATCGCGATGAAACACTTTGCCTCCATCTCGGGCAGCGCGGCTTCCAGAGCAGTAGCCTGATGCTGGGTCAACTGCAGCAGAGGAGACTTGCCACCCAACAGCGCGTAGTTGGCGGTCGCCGGAGCGACCCGTGCCCGAGCAATGATCCTGGCGAGAAATGGCCGGACGAAGAACGGCACGCGCAAGATCGCAGGATCGAGGAAAAGGTTGCGCAGAAAAGGCTTGATTGCCTCCGGTAAATCCGGCCCCCCCAGGTTGAACAGGACAATCGCGACCCTACCGCCCACGCACTAGCTCCAACAGCGCCGCCACATGCTCCGGTGGAGTCTGCGGCACCACGCCGTGCCCAAGGTTGAAGATGAATGGGCGGCCGCGCATCGCGTTCAGGATCGCCGTTGCCCCGTCTGCCATCGCCGCCCCTCCGGCAACCACCGCCAGAGGATCCAGGTTGCCTTGCACCGCGACATCCGTTGGAAGCATCGAAGCCACGATCGCGATATCGCTGCCGGTATCTACGCCGACCGCATCGACCCCTGTCGCCCCGTAGTCGCGCGTCATCACCCCCGCCAACCTCGGGAACCCGATCACCGGCACCTCCGGATGTCGCTTTTTGAGCGCCGAGACGATGCGGGCCGCCGGCTGAACGCAGTGCGCCCGGAATAGCGACGGCGCCAGCACGCCCGCCCAGGAGTCAAACAACATTAGCGCCTCTGCGCCGGCGGCCACCTGAGCGGAGAGATACTCAATAGTCGCCTCCGTCAGCAGGTTCATCAGCCGTTGAAAAAGCTCCGGCTGCGCATAGGCCATGCCGCGCACATGGGCGAAGTCTTTTGAGCCGCCACCCTCTATCATATAGCACGCGACCGTGAATGGTGCGCCGGCGAACCCGATCAGCGTTGTCTCGCCATACCCCTCGGCCACCAGCCCTGAGCGGACCAGCCGCACCGTCTCCATGATCGGCTCGACCTTGCCGATCATCCTGGCCGGGTCCAGGGCGGCGACACCAGCTGCATCAGTCAGGCGCGGCAGCACCGGTCCCTCGCCCTCCCTGAACTCAAGCCCGTGTCCGAGCGCCCAGGGCAGCATCAGGATGTCGCTGAACAAGATGGCGGCGTCGAAGCCGTAGCGGCGGATCGGCTGCAACGTCACTTCCGCGGCCAATCCCGGCGAGGTGCAGAGCGAGACGAAATCCTTCACCCCGGCTCGGATGGCGCGGTATTCCGGCAGGTAGCGGCCCGCCTGGCGCATCAGCCATATCGGGGGTGGCCAGACCGGTTCCCCGCGCAAGGTCCGCAGCAACCGCTTCATTTTGAGGTCCATTCACCTGGAGTGGGGCGCTTGTCTCCAGGCAATGAACCCAGCCGTCAAGTGACGACCGGATCGGCGTGGACGTTGCCCGAAGCCAACACTCGGCCCAGCGCCATTGCCTCCAACGAAGCTTTGGCTTGCTCTACTGGCCGGGACCAGTCACCGGATTGCTGTTGCCGAAAAATCGTCAGCCGCGGATACCAAGGGCTGTCGGATCGGCCGCTCAGCCAGCGCCAGCAACCGTCGTAGCGATCCAGGAGGAAGACCGGTTTTCCCACCAGGCCCGCCAAGTGCACGACCGAGGTGTCGACGCTGATCACAAGGTCCAATCCGGCAATGATGGCGGCGGTATCGGCGAAATCGCTGACATCAGGCATCGGATCGGCCAGCAGCAGATCCGAAGATTGCATCTGCCGCGAGGGCGGTCCCGCCTGGAGGCTGACGAACGCGACGCCAGGCACGTCGAATAACGGCGCCAGCATTGCCAATCCTACGCTGCGGCGGCGGTCCAAAGTGCCAAATCCCGGCAAAGATGGCCTCGCCTGCCCTGCCCACACCAATCCGACGCGCAATCCGCCGCTTGGAAGCTGGCTTGCCCAATACCGCACCAGCGAAGCGTCCGGAAGTCGAACCGGAGCGGGAGGAATGGTGTCGACCGTCGTGCCGAAGACGCGTGGCAGGCTGAACATCGGGCAGACAAAATCGTGCGGCGGCAGGCGCTGAGGGTCGGTGACCACGTCAATCACGCCGGGCACCATCCGCATTACCCTCTCTAGCGGCGGCGGCACGCGTGCCACCACCCTGGCGCCTCGTTCTGCCAGCAGCGGCAAGTAGCGCAGGAATTGCAAGGTGTCGCCGAACTCGTCCTCATGCAGCGCCAGGATGGTTAAACCCGCCAGGCGGTCGGCGGGACGCAGGGTTGGCAAAAGCCGATCGTGGTCGACCAGGGGCGAGCCGGTCAGGACCAGCCGCGATTCGTAATCCAGCCACGCCGCCTCCCAGTCACCCTTTTTCAGCAAGGCCACTGCACGGTTGACGCGAAGCCGGTGATTGGCTGGATCCAATGCCACAGCCCGATCATGCGCTGCGACCGCTTGGTCGAACCGACCCTCGACCTTCAGCATCATGCCAAGGTTCGACCAGCTTCCAGCGTTGTCCGGTTCCAGGGCCAGGGCACGCTCGAAGCTATCGATACTGGCTCCAAAATGGCCAAGCTCCGCCTCGACCAGACCCATCAAATGGTGACCTGCGAAGGACACCGGTCCGGCCGCAAGGATTGCTTTCGCCTCTGCCGCCTGGTCGGTGTCGAGCAGGAACGTGGCGAAATCCAGCCGCAGCCGGTCGCCCGATTGAGCTTGGCGAAGGCATGCTCGGAACTGCCGAGCTACCAGCGCTCGCGGCAGCGGCGGCTTCAGTTGCGCGAGCTCGAGGCACGGATGGCAGGCGTCTGGCCGCATGGCCCCGGCATGCACAAGGAGCGGGGCGGCGCGGTCAGCCTCCCCCATGGCGGCGACGGCCAGTCCAAGCAATAGCGCGGCATGTGGGTTGTCCGGATCGTCAGCTATGGCTGCGCGTGCAGCTGTTTCCGCTTCCTGCCACGCACTGGACGACAGTGACCGGAGTGCCTGAGTCAGGAGTTCAGGTGACGCCATCGGCCGGGCCCGTCGAAAAGGCTGGAATACTAGGGGCAGGTTAACAAATGGTTAGCGCTGGGCGGACGGGCGCGGGGGATTAGCGGTAGCGGGGCTGCGGCGACTGGGAGAACCGCCCGGAGCGAGCTTCGAGCCCTTCATTATCCCGATGACCTATACCCAACTCCACCTCGGAATCGCGCTGCTTATAAGCGATTTGATATATCAAACGCCGGATGGTTGGAAATCGTAATTGAATCGTGCCCTGGATGCCCCAATTCAGCTAAACAATCGACGACTACGCTGAAGGCGAAGCTGTCCAAATCCGGACGCCGCCAACCTCAGTCCACGAAAAGACCCCGATGCATCCCCAACCCTCAATGCCGCAGGAAGCCGGGTTGGCACCCGACCGCCGGACCTTGCTCGTCAGACTTGCGCCTTTTCAGGCCCCATCGGCGGGCCGGAGCATCTCGCAGCTTGGCATTACCGCCGCACCCTATGTCGCGTTGGTTGCGTTCATGTATTACGCATACTACCACATCTCACCGTGGGTCAGCTTGGCGCTCGCGTTGCCGGCGGCCGGCTTCGTGGTTCGCCTGTTCATCATTCAGCACGACTGCGGGCATGGCGCCTATTTCCGATCGCGTCTGGCGAACGAGGTCGTGGGCTGGCTGTGCAGCCTGACCACCTTTACGCCCTTTGCCCTATGGCGCCGGCACCACGCTGCCCACCACGCGGTATGGAATAATCTCGACAAGCGCCCCTCCGGCACCGACATCTATTCCGGCTGCCTCACCCTGAGAGAATACGAGGCGCTGTCGCCAATGCGTCAGCGGTTCTACCGGGCCGCTTTACATCCATTGGTGTCGCAACTCCTGTTGCCGCCGGTCGTGTTCATCCTTGTTTACCGCTTTCCCTTCGACACCCCCAAAGGCTGGCGGAAAGAGCGGATCAGCGTTTATGTCACCAATCTCGGGATCGGCGCTTTCCTGCTCACGATGACCTTGTTGATTGGGTGGGAGCCTGTGTTGCTTGTGCAGCTTCCGGTTATCGTCATGGCCTCGATCATCGGAGTGTGGCTATTTGCGGTGCAGCACCGGTTCGAGCAGACGCTGTGGGCACGCCAGACCGATTGGACAGCGGTCGGGGCCGCCCTGCATGGCAGTTCGTGGCTGCGGCTACCGAGGATATTGCAGTGGTTCACCGGCAATATTGGGTTCCATCACGTGCATCACCTGGCGCCGCGCGTGCCGAACTACCGGTTACAGGCCGCGCATCGCGCCGAGCCGGCCTTGGCTGTCCACGTGACCGGTTTAACATTCTGGCAGGCGCTTCGCGCGCCGAGCTTCACTCTGTGGGACGAAGCCAGCGGCGCGATGGTGCGGTTCCCGCGGCGGCGTCGATAGGTTCGACACATCCAAGCTCGGTTCGCCGACCCTTCGGACGGTCGGCGCCTGGACCGGAAGCGGGGATTTGGTTCCCGCTAGCGGCGATCTCCCCTCGCGCCACTTCTGAATTGCAAAAATGTCACACCGTGGCAACTCTTGCGTCACATGTTGCGCGTTGGAGGGGTCTTTTCGCCGCGGGCGGTTGACGCTGCGGTTCTAGCCGGTCTAGCGTTCGCACAACGATACATTTCGAACAAAGGCAGGGTTAGGCGGCGGCAAGCCGACGATTGGGGGGTGTGGTTGTTATAGCAACCGCGAACTGGGTGACGGTGAAGCGCCTCGGTTCTACAGCAGACCACAAGTGTAGATAGATCTGCACTGTCCCCCGGCTTGTCGAATAGGCGCTGTTCTGGGAGGGTGGCTAAAAAAAATGATAAACAATTGTTGTATACAGTCTTTAACACGAGCGCTGCGTGCGGAATTCCTTGTGGCCGCCCTCCCGACTAGCGGTAATCCGGCGGCCATTGGTTTCGACAAGGTAACGAGATAATACTTGCGTCCGGCTTGATGAGGGCGATGATCCGCCAAGGGTGGAACACCGACCAAAAACATCTTCCGGGATAAAGTGTGCGGTATCGTCATACACATGCGTCGATAAGAAGTAACAGCAAGTGGCTGCCAAAAATGGAGACAAAATGATGAATAGAATGCGTTATGGCTTTTGTCTGGGAGCGACGGCACTCGCATTTGCCTGGTCAGGTATCTCTACACCGGTCCATGCACAGGGTGCGCCCGCTGGCGGTCCCATCCCGATGTTCGACCCGGTGACCACCTTTGGACAACAGATGGGGCAAGCCGGTATCTACTTCAATCTCGGCTATACTGAGGACTTTTCCCGGGTCGCGGCCGGCGGTCGGGAGCAAGGCTGGAATCCGATCGGACACGCCAACGCCGGCGTTACCTTCGATCTTGAGAAACTCATAGGTATCCCCTCGGCCTCGGTGCATGTCATATTCGAAGAACGCTCCGGCAATTCGAACAACGGCAACACCGATATCGGGCTGCAACAAAACGCCGGTCCGGTCAAATACCGCCTCGTGCAGTTCTACTGGGAGCAGGGCTTCCTCAACGACCGTATCGACATTCAGGTTGGCCGAACCGAACCGACGCTTGAGTTCGCGGTCAGCGATCTTTCGTGCGCTTTCGTGACCGGCATCTTCTGTGCCCAGCCAGGCACCTGGTACTCGCAAAACGTTAACAAAGGCTATCCAGCCGCAGAATGGGGCGGCCGTGTAAACGTTGCGATCACGCCACAAATATACTTCAAGGTCGGCGCCTATCAGGACACCCTCCTGAGCAATGGCTTCATGCCGGCTGGCTTCGACTGGAGAACGTCAGGCTCGACCGGCGCGTTCATCCCCGCGGAGGTTGGCTACCTGACCGGTTTCGCCGACGTCAAGCTTCCCTCGAAATACGATATCGGCTTCTGGTACGACACGTCACAATATACTAAGGGTAACCAGGCCGGAAACCCCACCGTGACAGGCCGAAGCTCCGGCTACATACAGCTCCAGCAGACAGTATGGCGGCCCGACCCGAAAACCAACCAGAGCATAACACTGTTCGGCGGCGCCGAATGGTATGATCAGAGCCCTGCGTACAGTGGTCAGTATTACGCCGGGCTTTACGATCGCGCCCCGTGGGGTGCGGCGCGGCCGTTAGACTCCATTGGTCTGGCCGCCACCCTGCTCACCATCAATCAATCAGACACGGCCTGCAGTCCAATCAATTGCACCGGCACTCCGCATCGGGGCGCCCCCTTCGACAAGATGGCGATGTTTGAAGTGAATTACGGGATCGGGATTGTGCCAGGGGTGACGGCAAAGCCTTACTTCGCCTATGTCGCGCAGCCGTTCAAGCAGAGCAATGCGGCTGGGAGGTACGAAAACGTCGTGGCGTTTGGTCTCGAGCTTACGGTGGTGTTCGAACAACTGTTCAACTTCCCTGTGTTCGTTCCTCACTAGCCTAAATTTGCTGTTAATGCCGCCTGTGCCGAACTATCGGTTACAGGCGGCATTACGCCGAGCCAGCGTTGGCGGCCCACGTCACCGGGGCTGACATTCTGGCGAGCCCTTCGCGCGCTGAGCTTCGCTCTGTGGGACGAAGCCAGCGGCGCGAAGGTGCGGTTCCCGAGGCTGGGCCGTCGGGGATAAGTCCGGTTCCCTGAAACTCCGCACTGTCACGGGTGGACAGGAGCGGAGTTCTTGCTTCCGGTTGTGGCGATCTCGCCTTGCGCCAGCTGCGGCATTTGCAAAAATGTCACACCGTGGCAACTCTCAAGTTACATGTTGGGCGTTGGGCCGGTCTTTTCGCCCCGAGGCGGTTGACGCTGCGGTTCTCGCCGGTCGTCATAAACGTGCGTCGATGACAAGCGACAGCAAGTGGCTGCCAAAAATGGAGACTAAATGGTGACTAAAATGCGTTATGGCTTATGCCTGGGGGCGACGGCACTCGCCTGGGCCTGGGCAGGTATTTCTACAGCGGTATATGCGCAGGGCGCGCCTGCTGGTGGTCCTATACCGATGTTCGACCCAATCACGGCTATGGGCCAGCAGATGGGGCAAGCTGGCATATACTTCAATCTTGGTTATACCGAGGACCTTTCCCGGCTCGTGGCCGGGCACTCCGAAGGTAGGCACATCTCCGATCGGACACACCAACGCCGGCGTTACGTTTGATCTTGACAAACTCTTAGGTATCCCCTCGGCCTCGGTGCACGTCATATTTGAAGAGCGTAACGGCAGATCGAACTCCGGCGGCACCGATATCGGGCTGAACCAGAACGCCGGTCCGGTCAAATACCGCCTGACCCAGTTCTACTGGGAGCAAGGCTTCCTCGGGGACAAAATCGACCTTCAGGTTGGACGCACCGAACCGACACTTGAATTCGCGGTCAGCGACCTATCGTGTGCTTTCGTGACTGGCGTGTTCTGCTCCCAGCCGGGCACTTGGTACTCGCAAAACAAAAACGGGGCCTATCCAGCGACCGAATGGGGCGGCCGCCTCAACGTTGCAGTTACGCCGCAGATATATTTCAAGCTTGGCGCCTATCAGGACACCCCCCTGGGCACCGGCTTCATGAATGCTGGCTTCGACTGGAGAACGGCAGGCTCGACCGGCGCATTCATTCCGGCGGAAATTGGCTACCTGACTGGCTTCAGCGACGTCAGGCTTCCCTCGAAATACGATGCTGGCTTCTGGTACGACACGTCGCAATACAACAAGGGTAACCAGGCCGGTAATCCGACCGTGACAAACCGGGAGGCTGGCTACATACAGCTCCAGCAGACAATCTGGCGGCCGGATCCCAAGACCAACCAGAGCATAACACTGTTCGGCGGCGCGATATGGTATAATCAGAGCCCTGCTTATACTGGTCAGTACTACGCCGGTCTGTACGATCGTGCCCCGTGGGGTTCGGTGCGGCCGTTGGACACCTTTGGTATCGTCGGCACCATGGCGACCATCAACCAGTCAGCCACTGCCTGCCTTCCAATCAATTGCACGGGCAACCCACATGCGGGCGCCCCCTTCGACAAGACATTCTTGTTCGAAGTCAATTACGGCATTGGGCTCCTGCCAGGGGTTGACGGCAAAGCCTTACGCTGCATGGTCCGTGCAGCCGTTCACCCAGACCAATCCGTCGGCGCACGTCGAGAACGGTATGGCCGTTGGTGTCGAACTTACGGTCGTGTTCGAACAGCTGTTGAATTTCCCTGTGTTCGTTCCTCACTAGCCTAACTTGCTGTTTCACGCGGTCGTTGATCGCGGGCTCGGGCGGCGGAGTAATCCGCCGCCCTTTTGGTGTCCGGGGTCCTACCGCCTTGGTCTAGTCAGTGTATTAACGGGAGGGCCGCGCCCCTACCGGACATTGTCGGAGGGGCGCCCGCGTGGGCCAGGTCCAATGCCAACGAACGGCTGCTATGCCTGCCTGAAATGAGGTATCATCCGGGATCGCCCAATTCGCTGCTCCCGCTTGGTAAAACGACGTCGCAGGACCGTACCTCTATGATCGCCCAACTCACCGGACGAGTGGATGCGCTCTCCGATGGCACCTGTGTCATCGACGTGGGCGGCGTCGGGTATCTGGTGCAGGCGTCGTCGCGCACCCTGTCCGCGCTGCCGCAACCGCCGACTGCCGCTAAAGTGCTGATCGAAACGCACGTTCGCGACGACGCCATCGTCCTCTATGGCTTCGCCAACTCAGCGGAGCGCGACTGGTTTCGTCTGCTGACGACGGTGCAGGGTGTCGGGGGCAGGGTCGCTCTTGCTATACTGTCGGCGCTGTCGCCGCGTGATCTGATCAGCGCGATCGCCGCTGGCGACAAAGCAAGCCTGACGCGCGCCCAGGGCGTTGGGCCACGCCTGGCGATCCGGCTGCTGACGGAGTTGAAGGACAAGACCGGCACCATGCCGACCTCCACCGGCGTATCGTACACCCCGATCGCTGCCGCCACCCCGGCTGACGACGCGCTGTCCGCTCTGGTCAATCTGGGCTACCGACGAACTGAGGCGCAGCCGGTGGTCGTCCGGGTCCTGGAACGCCTTGGCGAGGCCGCGACTTTGGACGCATTGATCCGCGACAGCTTGAAGGAACTGGCGCAGCGGGCCGCCGGATGAGCGACGACCTGCCAATCGATCGAGAAGTTTCCGCTGCCCGTCAGCCGGAAGATGCCGCGGAAGTCTCGCTGCGGCCGCAAACTCTAGCCGATTTCACGGGTCAGAAGGCCTCCCGCGAGAACCTCGCTGTCTTCATCCAGGCGGCCAGGGCGCGTGGCGAATCGCTCGACCACATCCTGCTGCATGGGCCGCCCGGCCTGGGTAAGACGACGCTCGCCCAGATCGTGGCTCGGGAACTCGGTGTTGGGTTCCGGGCGACATCCGGTCCGGTGATCGCCAAGGCCGGCGACCTCGCGGCCATTCTGACCAACCTGCAACCCAAGGATGTCTTGTTTATCGACGAAATCCATCGCCTGCAGCCGGCGATCGAAGAGGTGCTGTACCCGGCGATGGAAGATTTCCAGCTCGATTTGATCATCGGCGAAGGGCCGGCCGCGCGCAGCGTTCGCATTGACTTGCCGCCCTTTACGCTGGTCGGCGCGACCACCCGAGCGGGGCTGTTGGCGACGCCGCTGCGGGACCGGTTCGGGATCCCGCTGCGGCTGGTGTTCTATACGCCGGAGGAGTTGCGCCAGATCATCGTGCGCGGAGCGCGCCTGCTGGGGCTGAGCCTAACCGAGGAAGGCGCCGCGGAGATCGCCAACCGATCGCGCGGGACGCCTCGGATCGCCGGACGACTGTTGCGTCGGGTGCGCGATTTCGCCGCGGTTCAGGGCGACGCTCCGGTCGATCGCATGGTCGCCGATGCCGCGCTGAACCGATTGGAGGTCGATCGCCTTGGCCTGGATTCGATGGACCGCCGCTACCTGCGTCGTATCGCGGAGCACCATTCCGGCGGCCCAGTCGGGGTCGAGACCCTGGCCGCCGCCCTGGCCGAAGCGCGGGACACGTTGGAGGACGTGGTCGAGCCGTACCTGATCCAGGAGGGCCTGATCCTCCGAACCAGCCGCGGGCGGATGCTGGGGGAACCGGGCTGGAAGCATCTTGGCCTGAAAGTGCCCCGGTCCAATGCGCCGTTGCTGGATATGCTCGGAGGGGAGGGGTGACCAGCCTTTGGGGATTGCGAGGCTTATCCTGTAGCCTAAATTTTCGGCTGCGGCCGGCTCTGACGCATACAGAAAGCCCGACGGCCATCCAGACAAGGGAATGGCTAGATAAATGATTGCTCATCCGCAATCCACCCATCGCACTTCCTTGCGGGTCTATTATGAGGATACGGATGCAGGCGGCGTCGTGTACCACGCAAACTACCTGCGATTTGCCGAACGCGCACGCACCGAGGCCTTGCGTGACGCGGGAATCCCGCATGCGGACCTCGTCGAACGGTTTAGCCTTATGTTCATGGTGTGCCGCGCGGAAATAGATTATGTGCGCCCCGCTATCCTCGACGACCTCCTGGTGGTCGATACGGAAACGATGGACGTGGGCGGCGCAACCGTCCTATTGCGCCAGACCGTTCGCGGTCCCAACGGGGTCTGCGCGACGCTAAGCATCAAGCTCGCCTGCGTCCGAATCGGGGGAAACAAACCGGCCCGCATCCCGCCTCAATGGCGAGAGGGGATGCTGGCCTTGCGTCATAAAGTGGCGCAGGAGGCCGTGGTTCGTCATGACGTCGCCGCGGCGACTGAAGAAGGGGATTAGATCGTGGATCGGGTCGTGGATGCAGTAAATCTTGGAACGGCCGGCGGCGATCTGTCGCTCTGGGGCCTGTTCATTCAAGCCGATATCGTCGTCAAACTTGTGATGGTCGGGCTACTCGGCGCCAGCGTCTGGGTCTGGGCTGTGGTGTTCGAGAAATGGAGCACGTTGCGGAAGATTAACAAGGAAGCCGACGGGTTCGAGGACCGTTTCTGGTCTGGCGGAAGCCTGGACGAGTTGTTCGACCGGGAAGGCACCAATCCCAAGCACCCAATGGCGGCGGTCTTCGCCGCTGCGATGGGCGAGTGGCGCCGCTCGGTTCGCGTGGCCGGCGCGGACATCTCCCACACTAGCGTGCGAGAGCAAATCGACCGCGCCATTACAGTGACGGTGCAACGGGAGATGGACCGGGTGGAACGGTGGATGATTTTCCTCGCCAGTGTCGGCGCGACTGCCCCGTTCATCGGCCTGTTCGGCACCGTCTGGGGCATCATGCACTCGTTCTCCGCGATCGCGGCCATGCACAACACCAACCTGGCGGTTGTCGCTCCTGGGATTGCCGAAGCGCTGTTCGCTACAGCGATCGGCCTGGTCGCGGCGATCCCGGCGGTGCTCGCCTACAACCAGATCAGCAACAGCCTGTCTCGCTTCGCTGGGCGCCTGGACAACTTCGGCAGCGAGTTCAGCGCGATCCTGTCGCGACAGAGCGAGGAACGGTCCTGAAATGACCCAGACCGAGGAGCGGTCCTGAAATGACCCAGACCGAGGAGCGAACCTGAACAATGGCGTTCACCACGAACAATGGCGGCAGAAGCCGGAGCCGTTATCGCCCACTCGCGGAGATCAACGTAACTCCGTTGGTCGACGTGATGCTGGTGTTGCTCATCATCTTCATGGTCACCGCACCGTTGATGACCTCCGGTGTCTCGGTCGATCTGCCCAAAACCAATGCCCAGCCATTGAACAGCGACAGTGAGCCGCTCACTGTCACGATCAAGGCCGACGGTTCGATCTTCCTGCAGGAACAAGCGGTTGAGATCGGCGATCTGGTCTCCAAGCTGCAAGCGATCTCGCAAAATAATCCGGAGCGGCGGATCTTCGTGCGCGGAGACAAGGATTTGGCCTATGGCCAAATCATGGAGGTGATGGGCACTG
>CAVYXX010000069.1:0-47919 GCA_963772355.1 uncultured Alphaproteobacteria bacterium
GCTATCCAGCAGAACCTGGGGTGGAGATTTGTAGCATGGCGAAGCTCGTCTTTGGAATGAACCAGTCTTTGGACGGCTACGTCGATCACATGGCGTTTGCACCAAGCCCGCGCTCTTCCGTCATTTCATCGAGCAGGCGCGCAACCAGCCGGCCAGTTTGTACGGTCGCTGCCTGGCGGCTGGTGCCATTCAGCATCCTGTTGACGCTGCTCCTGGCGATACCAATCTGCCGGGCGATGTGCGCGGGCTTCGTTTAGCCGGCCCTGGACGCTTAGCGCTCGCGCGATGTTCAGGGGCGTGATCTGCTCGTTCGGGAGGAGCGCACGCGCTCGTCACTGAAGGCGCCATCCTGATGGCAAGCCGACATCTTCCTGATCACGTAGAGCTTTGTTGGGCTACTCAGCGAGCCTAAGCTTCCGCGCCTATAAACTGATCGATACTAGTTTATTCTTCTTTTTTGAAGTGTATTACGACGTAATACAGGAGTATAGGGCAATCGGCGCGCCCCTATATCCATTTTCAGCATCATCGCCGCCACCCGGGCTATGCACGATCGAACCGGCAATCTTCCGCCGCTCCCCGGCGTCTTCCCCGACTATGGCGCGCCCATCGTCAGGGACGGCAGGGATGGCAGAGAACTCGTTCTGGCCCGGTGGGGCATGCCGTCGCCCTTGTTCGCACTAAAGGGAAAGAAGACCGACCCTGGCGTCAGGTGTTGGCCAGCTGCAGGCTGGCTCGCAAGCCGGTCGGTAGGGCGGGGGCCTGCACGATGGGCATGGCACGATCCTAGCACGACAGCGATACCCATGCGGCCCAATTCCAGAGGCGAATTTACCGCGGTCTCTTGCTGAAATCTGTGCCCAAAGCGGCCCCAACCGTCCAATTCGCCTGAGTTCGGCCGGGCCTGGGCACGGGACGTCGCTCATCGGAGGGCCGGGACACGCCAGATGACGGCGGCGCGAAGCATTCCCACGCTCCGGAGCTCTAGAAATCGCCCAAGGCGATTTACCACGCCTTAATAAGCCTTGCCATAATCTTCGGAGGTGATTAAAATCCCTGCGCAAATCGTGCTCCACCCGGTTTATGGCCACGGATGGCAGCGGGGTCGTCGACCTAGAGCGGCAACCATACTAGCGAGAGGTGCAGCCGCGATGACGACGGAGAGGGCGGCACTGACCGACACGGCGCCGGCCGGCGGTGGGGCCGATCCCGATTTCAACCCGTCCGATCGACCGGAAACGGGTCCGCCTGGCGCGAAGTCCGCCGATCCGACGGCGGCGGTCGCAACGCGGCACAACCGAAACGCCAGTGCCGAGACACAGCGGCTCTACGCGGCGGATTGGAGGGCATTCGAGGATTGGTGCCGCGAGCAAAGCCTGGTCCCGCTGGCGGCCGATGCCCCCACCGTTGCGGCCTTTTTGACCCAAGGCGCGAAGACGCTGAGCGCCGGCGCGCTAAGTCGCCGTGCGGCGGCAATCGCGCAAAGACATCGCCAGAGCGGTTTCGCCTCGCCCGCCGCAGATCCTGCGGTGACGGCGATCTTGCGCGCGGCACGCCGCACAGCAACGCCCCGACGGACGGCACCCAAGCCATTGGCCACGCTGATCCGTATGGCCGTCCGCTGCCCGCGGGATCTGGCCGGCACGCGCGATCGCGCGGTGTTGCTGCTGGCCGCCAACGGACTGAGCCGCGCCGAGCTGGTCGGTCTCGACGTTGAGCATATTCGCTTCAACACCACGGCGGTCGAAGTGTCGTTGGGCGGCAACGCCGGCCGAGGCGCACGACGAACGCCAGGTGAGGGCAGGGGGGTCCCGGTTGTCATCCGCTCGAGCGCCGACCGAACCGTCTGTCCGCTCCAAGCGGTACATGACTGGCTCGACACCTCGGAAACCCAATTCGGTCCTGTGTTCCGGAAAATCGATCGCTGGGGAACGCTTGAGGATCACCAACTCGGCACCGACGCCATCCGCCGGATCCTGGCGCGTCGCGCCCTGCGACGCACCGCCAAATCCCGCAAGGCGTTGGAGCGAACGGCCGGATGAGCCGCCGGCCCGCCGTCACAGCCACACAAGCGGCTGCCACCAAGGCGGAGGCGGCGGCCGACGCTCTGCTGGTGTGGCTGGGGACCCAGCCAACGAGGACCGCTTCGCATCGGGAGGCAACCGACCCAGCCACCGAGAGCGGCGCGCCCTTGCCGGGACGTCCGACCACCGCCCTGCGCGGGGACGTGGTCGAACCCGATCCACTCGTCGCGGCAGCGACCCAGCCAGCGCAGCCCGATCTTGCTAGTGCGGCCGCCGCCGCACCGTCTCACGACCCGATCCAGCGCGAGCGGGGCTCAGCACTGCGGCCGGAACACACCGATTGGCTCCATCACCGACTGCTGATCACGGGGCCGACGGCCGATCTGGTCCATCGAGCGCCGCGGCGGATCTTCCCATGCCGTCACCGCCGCATCGGCAGACCGCGCCGTGTGAAAACTCTCCACGCTGCCGGTCACGGCATGTCGTAGATTGGGCGCGTTTCAGACCGCAGCGTCGGCCAACGCACGGCGACCTGCGCCGCGCCCGCCACGGCGTGCGATCGGCCGACCAGAAGGTCAATCCCCACACCCACTTCCCTGCCGCCGCAGGCCGCCGCATCCCGATCACGTCCGCGGCCGCTTCGTCCTCGACCACATGGCGCAGCATCTGCGTGGGTCCCCAGTGCGTCCAAAGCCAGTCCAGCGCGTCCGGATCGTCAGGGCCCGCGCCGAAGGATAGCATCCGGCACCGGCACAAGGGCGTGCGGTCGAACGGGCAGGCCTTGCTATGGCCCACCCGCGCGATCGCAAGCGCATGGCGGCGCGCAGCGGCGGCGCGCAATGGCTAGCCAGGATCCGCGCGCCGGCGAGACTGAGGGTGCGGGCGCGGGACGCGCAGCGCGCCCACTACCTGCCGGCGGTGCGAGCCAGCAGATGGAACAGATGCTTCCGCCATCCAGTCGAAGTCGAGATGCCATGGGACGGTTCCGGCCCCACCAGCGGCGGCCCAAGGCCTCACCCGGGTGAAGCCGAAGATGATCGGCCGTCCGGGTTATGCACCCCAGGATCTGCTGAATCTCTCCATCTACCGCGTCCGGTCAGGGCCGCCACCTTGAAGCCGAGACGCACCGCAATATCGAGGTGATCTGGCTGCTGCGGCACCTGAAGCGGACTTCAAGGCCTGGGCGCTTCTCGATGGGCCGGCCCCATTGTCGTCGCAAGCAGGTCCGCTTTTCGGCCTCGCCGATGACCAGTTGACCATTCGAATAGCCGCAAAGCCATCCCTCGCGGTTCTCCGCGATCGATACAGGCGCAGCTCCGCCACGCACCGGGGCAGTCCGCCCGTCGGCCTGACTGACCCGAGGGAGGTATAGACGTCGAGGGCAGCGATTGTAGCAAATCCGCGCTCCCTGGTAACCAGGCTGGCTCTGAAATCATCTCGATGAAAGGGCGTCACCTTGCTTGATACCTCTCGCGTCCATGACCTCGCCCAGCAGCTTTGGGAGAAGCAGGGACGGCCAAAAGGGCACGAACTCGACCACTGGCTAGAAGCGGAGCGAAGGCTCAGGGCAGAGGCGCAAGCCTCCGACGCCGCGGATAAGTCCAAGAAAGAGAAGCGGGCAGAGGACCGGAAGAAGAAAAAGATGAAGGGCTGATTTAACCGCCGCCGCAGGACTGTCCAGAAATGTATGACCGGCGATGTCGGACCTGGCGAATGATCGAATATAGGATGGTTTTCGCCGGGGGAATTGGCCGATGTTTCAGTCTGAGCCCAGGCCTCTCGTGAGCAAGCAAAAGGCTATTGACGGGAAGGACGCGGTTAGAGAACGGTCCCCCGGTTGACTTGCCATGCCCTTGATCCAGCTCACAGACCAGTCCAGAACTCTGAGAGACAGAATCCAGCCCGGTCAGCCCGCCCCATGCCAACCTTCGGCGACACCTATGCTTCCCACGTCGGCCGCAACCTTCGCCGGAAACGGGTCAAGGGCTCCTAAGCCATCGTTCTCGCTGCTTGGTCGAGGCAACGCGAGTATGAGACCTTGGGGGTTGGCGTGATCGCCAACCGTCTCGTCATGGGCCGCGTCACGGTCGATCGTCCGATCGGCAAGATGGCAGCGTAGGGCAGGGGGTGCCGATCCGCTCCGAATACCGGGCGCTTTATCCGCCGGACTGGGCGGCATTCAGTCGACGCGTCCGCTTTGAGCGCGCTGGGGGTCGCTGTCAGCGTTGCGCCCGCCCGCACCTGGCGCTAGTCCGGTGCCTGCCGGACGGCCGCTGGTTCGACGAGACAGTGCGAACATGGCGTGACCGGCGTGGTCGTCCCGCGCGCTGGCCTGATCTGATCGATGCCGCGGAGGTCCGTCTGACCCGCGTCGTGCTCGCCGCCGCGCATCTGGACAACGATCCGGCCAACAACCGGCTCGCCAACCTGAGGTGCCTCTGCCAGCGCTGCCATATGCTGCAGGACCGCCCGTTTCATCTGGCGCAGCGTTGGCTCACGTACCATCGCCGCTGGGCGATCGGTGATCTGTTTTTCGGACGTTACGGCATCCACCCGCCGTTAGCCGTGCTGTTTGTAACGGCAATTCAGAAAGCAGCGGAGGCCGGAAATCCTGGATTAGGATCGGTCCGTTCACGGCTTAGCGCGCGGCGCACAGGCTTGCGCGCCTCGTCTCCCGCCGACGTGGCCGTGAACGGCTGCCTAGACGCGCAGGCGGGATTTTGAAGAGTGGTTGGTTGCGAATTGGTTATCCCGCCACGGGTGACGTAAGTTTTCGTGGAACATAACACAAACATTTTCATTCCCCTGAAGACGATCCTAACTTGGCTTACCGGGGACGCGGCCATTAGGAGTTTACTCCGCTTCCCGACGCGCCATCGTTGCCTCACAGCCTTCGCCGGTGCGTTCCTTCCGGCCCTTCAAGGACCTTCAGATGACATATTCGGCGGCATATTTCGCGGATAAGCCAGCGACGATCCGGCAACAAATAGGAGGCTTGTCGTGGAATTGGATCATGTCGCGGCTGCTGCAGGTTCGCGTCAATAGGCAGGTAGTCAGCGAGGCCTTTGAACTGGCGATCCTTGCTCCCAGCCTCATCGCGGAAGCAGCGCCGCTATGGCTGTTCTGGCATTCCCATCTGCTGGTCTGGCAGATGTCGGCGATTATGGCCGCCTCCTGGGTCTTCACCTGGTGGCTAACATGGACTGCTCTCTCGGTCGTCAAGAGCCGTCGCTACTGCACGCCAATTCAATAGAAGGTCGCCCGAAGCGCCTCGCTTCATCACAATCGGCCCAGGGGGGCGGCGCATGGATCCAAAATGCCCTAAGCATTACCCCGCCACCCGCGGTTCAGTTCAATCCGCTTCAAGGAAGTCGCCTTCGGAGCGCTTGGCTCGTCAGTGTCGCATGACCGCACAGAGGCCTCTAGATTACCCTTGTCGCTTGTCCCTTGCTGGGTGCAGTACGCCGCCATAGGTTCCTTGCAATGGATCCCAAACCTCTCAATTCGCCTCGGGGCATGCGTGCGTTGGAGGACACACTCGCCGCGCTGGACGCACAGTTGGCGGACGCGGAAAAACGGGCTGCTGCCCTTTTGAAGACGGCGCGTCGCCTACGCCGGGCTGCCATGGAAGGGGCGATGGCCAGCCTACCCGCAGCCATCGCAGCCGCACAGGCGGACGCGGATCGGACGAGTGAACCACTGACCGCCGCCGCGGCGGCACTCGACTATGATGTCGCTGCGGCCTTCGCCAGTGGTGCATGGCTTGACGAACTGGCGGCGGCGGCTCAGGCCGCCGGGGTGGTATTAGTGCGGCGCGATGGGCGGGTGACCGCCTATCCCGTGGCGCTTCGGCTCGATGGACGCGCGCAAGGCGTGCGGGTCGGGCGCAGGCTCGAGAAGCGCATCCGACCAAGCTTCGTCGCGGCGCAGCTCAAGGTCCTGCAGCAGCGTCCGGAACAATTCAACGCCCGGCAATTTCTCGACCGACTGTTCTTGCTTTACGACAGCAAGGCTCGCGCCGAGGATTCCGCATGGCGTCCCACCCGGCCCGGCCCGGGGCCGTTGGTTTCGCTAGCGGATTTGCATGATCTGATGACCGTGCTGCCTGCCGCCGGCGCCGACTATCCGCAGGAGGAATTCATCGCCGACCTGCTGCGGTTGGACCGGCAGCCCGATGCGACGGACAGCCATGGGCGCGGTTTTGAACTAAGCGGCTCCACCGGCCGCAAGGGCGGCAAACGATTGACATTGTTTGACGAGACCGGCGAGCAGCACGACTACTTCGCTGTCCGCTTCATCATGGAATCGCCCCATGGACGTGCTGACAACACCGCCGTTGCCGCTCGCTGAGTGGCTGTTGGTTGTGGAGCGCGAATACTTGTCGGCATTCGTGCCGGCGGGTGGCGCTGCCGTGAAGCTCGCCATCCTGGATGACGATGCCGTCGGCACGGCTGCGGCCTGCCTGGTCCGGCTTGGACAGGCGCAGAACATGCTGACGGTCCGTGTTGACGCCGGGCACACACGGACGCACTTGATGCAGGAGGTGTTTTTCACCATCGCCCACGCGCTGCCATGGGACCGCCTGCTGCAGCGTTATCTGGAAGAACTGTTCAGCGCACGCGCCTATCCCTGGCCGCGGCCGAATGAAATAATGGCACTGGCCGACCTGGCCGCCACGTTCGCTGTGGCGCCGAACCTGCTGAGCCGCCACCTGGATCAGTGGCTGACTGCCGATCTATGGGATGACCGCCGGTTGGCGCAGGATTTCCGTGCCGCCATGTTGTCGCTGTGCCTGTCGCGGCTGGAACCGGACGGCACGGACACCGCCGAACCGGTGATGCAGTGGCTGCGCGGCGAGAAGGTGGCACCTGCCTTGCTGCGTTTGGCTGACATTTCGGTTCGCATCTCCCGCACCAATGCGCGCTCCATGCTGGTTTCGCTGTGCCATTTCCTGCGCAAGGCAGGTGCGGCCGGGTTGCTCGTTGTGCTGGACGTGCGACAGCTCTCCCGCGCTGCCGCGGCCGAAGGCACGCTGCGTTATTCCCCGGCCGCAGTGATGGACGCCTACGAGGTGCTACGGGAGATCATCGACGATGCGGAAAACCTGCCCGGCCTGTTCGTCGCTGTTCTGGCTGACGCGGCGCTGGCCACCGGCGATCCGCGCCGCGCGCTAGGGCAGTACGCCGCACTGCAGATGCGCGTCTGGCCGGATGTGCGGCCCGGCGACCGGCAGAACCCGGTGGCCCCGCTGGTGTGGCTGGCAGCGTGACGGTTGAGCCCCGCACGGCGATCGAAGCGCTGCGAGCTGGCGTGCCCAACCGGGCCGCCATTCGGCAGATGGGCACCGAACAGACCGCGATCGAGCACGCCTTCGAGGAGGTGTTGACTGCTGCTGGAGCCGATGGCGGGGAGACTGGCGTTTGGCGTGGTGCCACGGGTATCGGAATGGCCGGCGGGTTCGGCACTGGCAAATCTCACATGCTTGGCTATCTAGCCGAGGTGGCGCGGCAGCAGGGATTCGTGGTTAGCCGCGTTGTCGTCAGCAAGGAAATCCCCCTGTCGCATCCGGGCCACGTACTCGCCGCTGCCCTCCGCGATGCTGTGTTGCCCGACCGACCGGACGACCCAATCGCAGCGTGTGTTTCCACCCTGCGCGAACAGTCAGAGGCCTTGGACGCGTTGGAAATTGCCGTCAGCACGCGCGATGCCGGCTTCGCACCGATCTTCGCTGCCTGCCTGTTTCTGCTGCGCCGCGCTTCCACACCACCCGAGATGCTGCGCCGGATTGCACGCCTGTGGGCCGGCACCAAGGTCAGCACTCCGTCGATCCGCAAGGCACTTAGCGGCGCCGGGGCCGGCAGGATGTTTTCGCTGAAGCCGGTGCCTGCCGCAGAATTCACCGCCCAGCTCACCCGTTTTGTGCCATTGTTGTTCCGAGCGGCTGGCTATGCCGGCTGGTGCATCTTGCTCGACGAAATCGAACTGATCGGCCGCTATACCCCGCTGCAACGCGCTCTTTCCTACGCGTCGCTCGCTGCGTGGCTCAGCCTGGATGACGAGCACCGCTTGCCCGGCATTGTCGTCGCCTATGCTATCACGGACGACTTCGCAACGGCGGTTATCAACGCCCGTCAAGACAGCGAGAAGCTGCCGGAAAGGCTAACATTGAAGGGACGCACCACCGAGGCCACATTGGCGGTGGCGGGCATTCGTCATATTGAGCGCACGGTGCTGCAGCACCGCTTGCTGTCCCCCACGCTGAGTGACCTGGCTTCCTGCCACGACAAAGTACAGCGCTTGTACAGTGCCGCTTACAACTGGCCTGCGCCACCGTTGCCACCGCCGGAGCGAACCAGCTCGCGGACAATACGGCAATACATCAAGGGCTGGATCACGCAGTGGGATCTGCTCCGGCTGGATGGCGGCGATGTCGTGCTGATCTCCGACAGTATCGCCAGCAACTACACCGAAGATGCAACTCTGGCGGAGCCGCGCGCCCTCGACGAGGAGGAATCGTAGCGACTTATGGCACTCGTGCCGCTCTCCGCCGTGCTTGCGACCGAGGGGTTCATTTGGCGCGCGTCGCTCCCGCGTTATCAGAAGGCCGGCATCGCCAGGCTTCTCGCGGAACCGGGAGGTACTGCTGGCCGACGAGATGGGTTTGGGCAAGACCATCCAGGCGATCGGGGCGCTCCGCCTATTGTTGCAACGCGGCGCACCAGGGCCGGCGCTGGTCGTGGTGCCGACCGGGCTGGTGCTGCAGTGGCGGCGCCAGATTCGCGAATGGGCGCCGGAACTGACGTTGTCCACGTGCATTGGTGCACCCGAGGAGCGGCGTCGACGCTGGCTGGCGTCGGCGCAGGTCTACCTGACCGGTTTCGATGCCCTGCGCGGCGACATGGCGCTGCCAGCCCCCTACGGCCCGCGGCGGCGTTTGTGGCAGGTCGTGGTCGCCGACGAGGCGCAACGCATTAAGAACGCGCATACCGCCATCGCTGCCACGGTCAAAGCCTTGCCTCGGCGGCGTGCCTGGGCGCTGACCGGCACGCCGCTGGAGAACCGTCCGGATGACGCGGTTTCCATCCTCGACTTCGTCGCCCCTGGTCTGTGCGACCCGGCCGAGATGGTCGCAGGGCTGCGCCGGGCCTTGTCCCAAGTGCAGCTTCGTCGGCGGCGCGTCGACGTGCTGCCCGAACTGCCGCTGAAGACTGTGTTCGAGATCGCACCGGAATTGCTGCCGGTGCAGCGCGCCGGCTATGACATCGCCCTTCGCAAGGTCTTGGTGTGGCTACGCTCGCTGGGGGCGGAACGGCGGGTGACCCATGTCCTGGAGCTGATTCTGCGCCTCAAGCAGATCTGCAATGCGTGCCCGCGTACCGGCGCCTCCGCCAAGCTCGAGGATCTGGTCCGTCGGTTGGGCGATGTGGTTGCGACGGGCGAGAAGGCTTTGGTGTTCAGCCAGTTCGTCGCGGAGCCGTTCGGTGCCGAGGCAATCGCCCGAACGCTGAAGCCGTTTAACCCACTGCTGCTAACGGGCCGCGTGTCCCCTGCCGCGCGCGACGAGGTGATGGCACTATTCGCCGTCGATCCGGACCGGCATGTTCTGGTTTCCTCGCTGCGGGCCGGCGGTTTGGGGTTGAACCTGACCGCGGCCTCGGTGGTGTTTCATTTCGATCGCTGGTGGAACCCGGCGGTGGAGACCCAGGCCGAAGATCGTGCCCACCGGATCGGGCAGAGCCGCCCGGTGCAGGTGTTCGGCTACCTCACGCCCGACAGTATCGAGCCGCGGATCGGCGAGATCCTGGACGAGAAACGCGCACTGTTCGCCGATATAGTCGACGGCGTTTCAACTGACGGCCTGCGCCGTCTCGATCTCCGGCCTTGTTGCGCGCAGTCGGCGCCTGAAGCCGTTCTGGGGCGTGACCAACTGGGCGCCCATTAGTCCAGCATCGCCACCGCTCCTGGCTGCGTCAGTGCGGCATCTTTGGAATGCGGCGCTTCGCGCAGACGTTACGGCAGAATATCGGCGCGGATCGCAATTCTAAGCTGGGACAATGGAGCAATGGGCAAGCAGAGGTACAGATCAATGAGGCGTTGGTGCACTCAACCGGTCCAGGCATGGTAAATTGCTCTTCCCTCTCTGGTTCGAGCGCCCCGATGCCGCACAAACACAACGCCGATCGCCGACACCACATCCCGAAGATGTCGTTCAGGGTGCGGAATTGGCCGGCCTACGAGGCGGGCCTGCGGCGGCGAGGCAGTCTGACATTGTGGATCGAGGACGCAGCCTTGGAATGCTGGCAGACACTGGACCCGACGGGCAGGCTCGGTATACGGACGCAGCCATTCAGACCAGCTTGATGCTGCGCACGGCGTTCAAGCTGGCGTTGCGGCAAACCGAGGGCCTGTTGACGTCGGTGCTGACGTTAATGGGCCTGACAATCTCAGCGCCAGCTCACAGCACGATCAGCCGCCGGACGGCGACCTTGCCGGCGATCCGGCCGGCCTCGATACCGCTCGGTCCGTTGCACGTGTTGATCGACAGCACCGGGCTGCAGGTCTACGGAGCGGGCCAATGGCTGGAGGCCAAGCATGGTGCGAAATCGCGCCGGACGTGGCGCAAGCTGCATTTGGCGGTTGACGCCGCCAGGCACGATCGTGGCGCAGACGCTGACCGATCAGGACGCGGACGATCCGTCCCAGGTCGGGCCGCTGCTCGATCAGATTGACGACCCAATTGACCGGATAACCGCTGACGGTGCGTATGATGGTGCGCCCACCTACCAGACGATTGCGGCGCACGGAGATGGCATCGAGGTCGTGATCCCACCGCGCTCGACGCCTGTGCCCAGCGGCGAACCGGGTCCGCCGACGCAGCGTGATCGCCATCTGGCGATGATTGCAGACCAGGGCCGCCTGGCCTGGCAGACTGCGACGGATTACGGCCAACGCTCCTTAGTAGAAACGACAATGGGTCGTTACAAGTTGCTGATCGGACCGCGGCTACGAGCCCGCGGTTTCGCGGCCCAGCAAACTGAGGCTGCCATCGGCGTGGCGGTGCTGAATCGGATGCTGGCGACCGGACGCCCAGATTCTGTCCGTCGCCAGCCGGTCATCGCATAGCAGCTTGGGATTTTGGGGTCCTCTCGCCCTCCGTCGGGAAGTGCACCTGTATCCAAATCAGGCGCGGCCGGTACCTGTATAAAGCTGTCCGTGCGGGCCGGCCGGCCGGGAGCAACCAAGAGTGCACTCGTGCCCCGAGCACCAGCATTGCTGAGCCAGACCAGCAACAGGCGCAGCGGCAGCGGCAGCCGGGCGATCGCGAGTGTGCGACGGAAATCGGCGATGCTGTCGATCGGCGCGCTTTTGAGCGCTAGCATTCGGGTCGCCAGGTTGGGCAGGGTGGCAGTGTCGGGTGCCTTCAACCGGCCTAGGAACAGCACCTTTTCGCCACTGTCGCCGTCGTGCGGCCAATCACGCTCGACGATGATGCTGGCGACGCTCTGCGGCAGTTCGTACAGGTGCGGCCAGGGCAGCTTGACATAGACCCGGCGCAGCGGCGGCGACCCGGCCGCAACCAGCGCATAGGCCTTGGCGAACACCACCGGCCAGGGAATGCGCGCCTGGTCGCGCGGCTCCGCCAGGGCGGCGACATTGATCCGGGTCAGCAGCGTTGCCCGCGGAAACCCGCGCGAGAGGTGTGACAAGTCGGTGAGCAGCCGGCGCGGCGGCGACAGTGCAATCCGGCCCCCCGCATCCGCGACCCCCGTCCTATTGCAGTCCTATTGCGGGGTCGAACGGTACCGGCCCGATAGTTCCTTGACAAGATGATCACCACTCCACCGACAACAACGGCCAGTCGACGGCAACTCCTACGAGTTGGAACCGACAGCCTAGTAAGCAGCTACACAGTAGGCTCAACCCGTCGGCGATAACAGTTATGAGCCCGTCAAAGTAGTGGCGTCGATTTCGATACTGGGGCCGCCCTTCGCGTGCCCTGGCCGTGGAAGGCCTGCACCAGCCCCTCACCCCTTCGGCGTAGTCGATGCTGCCGCGCGCCGTTTCGCAGGCCGACAGCACCACCAGCTCGGCCCCTTCCTGATACCGGCTTCTTTTGCCTAACTAATGCCACGTGTTGGTAGAACGGTTACCGAACTACCTGGATACAAGGAACTTGGCATGGATCGTCCGACACGAGTGGGTAACCCACGGTTCTTTGGCTGCGCCGGGCCACATCCGTTAGCCCGACTTTCGCAACTCGACCCCGGTTTTTGAAATCATGCGAGCGCGGGATGCCGATCAGGCCAGGAATAGTGCGGCCTGAGTTGGCGCGAACCGTCTGAAACTGCGTGCGGTGCCGACCAACCCCCTTGCGAAACGGCCAGTGGCTTTGAAAGGCTGGCGTCATGTTTCTACGCCACAAGCTTCGCCGCAAGGACGGCAAGGAGCACCGTTATTGGAGCATCGTGGAGAACCGCCGGGTCTCTGGCGGGCGGACGGTACAGCGACACGTGCTTTATCTGGGCGAGATCAACGACAGCCAGCGCGCCGCGTGGTGCCAGACGATCGAGGCGTTCGACGAGAACGGGCAGAGCGGTAAACAGATCGCACTGTTCCCCGAGGATCGTGCACCGCCGCCATTGGATTGCGATGTGGTGCATGTCCGGCTCAACGGCCTGCGGCTTCGCCGGCCGCGGCAATGGGGTGGCTGCTGGCTGGCGTGCCATTTGTGGGATCAGCTTCAACTGGATGCGTTCTGGTCGCCGCGGTTGCCGCCATCACGGCAAGCGACACGCTGGCTGAACGTGCTGAAGACGCTGGTCGCCTACCGATTGATCGACCCGGGTAGTGAGTGGCGGCTGCACCGGCAATGGTATGAACAAAGCGCGATGGGCGATCTGCTGGGCGAGGACTTCGACCTGGTGCAGAAGGACAATCTGTATCGCTGCCTCGACAGGCTGCTGGCGCACAAGACGGAACTGTTCAGCTTCCTGCAACAACGCTGGAAGACCCTGTTCGAGGCCAAATTCGAAGTCCTGCTCTACGATTTGACCAGCACTTACTTCGAGTGCGATCCACCCGAAGCCGGCAAACGGCGGCATGGCTATAGCCGGGACAAACGCTCCGACTGCGTCCAGGTGGTGATCGCCTTGATCGTGACGCCGGATGGCCTGCCGCTGGCCTACGAGGTGATGCCGGGCAACACCTCGGACAAGACGACGCTGCGCGACTTCCTGCAACGCATCGAGGCTCAGTACGGCAAGGCCGGGCGCACCTGGGTGATGGACCGCGGCATTCCCACAGAGGCGGTGCTGGCCGAAATGCGGGCAGCAGAGACGCCGACCCATTACCTGGTCGGCACGCCGCGCGGGCAACTCAGTCAAATGGAGAAGGACTTCCTGGCCAAGCCGTGGGCGCAAGTCCGCGACGCGGTGCAGGTCAAGCTGGTCGAGCAGGACGGCGAGCTTTACATTCTGGCGCGCAGCGGTGCCCGCCGCGACAAGGAGCAGGCGATGCGGCGCCGGCGGCTGAAGAAGCTGGTGACGCGGCTGCATGAGTTGCGCCAGCAGAAGCTGACCCGCGACCAGTTGCTGATCAAGCTGGGTGCCGCCCGAAAAGAGGCTGGGCCGGCGGCCTGGCGGATCATCGACCTGCGGTTGCCCGAGAAGGATCAGGCCGTCACACCAGAGACCTTCGGCTTTCGGTTGAACTGGCAGAACCTGCGAGAAGCCCGTCGCCGCGAAGGGAGTTATCTGCTGCGGTCGAATTTGACGGGCGGCGATCCGGCACAGCTCTGGGCGTTCTACCTGCAACTGACCGAGGTGGAGCAGGCCTTCAAAGAACTGAAGCATGATCTGGCAATCCGCCCAATCTACCACCAGACTGATGCGCGGATCGAAGCGCACATCCTGGTCGCGTTCCTGGCTTACTGCCTGCAAGTTACCCTGAAACAGCGGCTGCGGTCGCGGGCACCAGGACTGACGCCGCGATCTGTACTGGACAAGATGGCGGCGATTCAAATGGTCGATGTGCATCTGCCAACGACGGACGGCCGCACCGTCATTCTGTCGCGTTGCACCGAGCCTGAGCCAGATCAGGCGCTGCTGCTTCAGATGCTGAAGCTCAGTTTGCCAGGCCAACCGCCGCCAAAGATCATGTCGGATGGCACTCCGATATCGCAATGACCGCGGCCCCTGTGGTGCCGACCTTGCAGGACCAAACCAACGGAAACCGCCCGCCTAGGAGGATTATTCGGCGCGAGTTGCGAAAGACGGGTTAGCAACCGTTGCCGCAGCAGCCGGATGCCCACCTCCCGCGCACGATTTCCTCGTGTCGGGCCTTGCCTCGCTCGCGCTTGCCGGACCGGATGAGGTCGGTTTCGTTGGTAGCCGCCGCCACGCTGTGGCGCTTGCGCAAACGCGCGCCGGTGCGGTGCTCATGGACACCGAGATGCTGCGGAGCCTGCCGTCTGGAACCGTCGGGCTGATCACGTCCGACCCCGTCGCTGGCTGGGCACAAATAGCGGCGCTGTTCCACCCGAAGCCGTGCATCAGCCCAGGCATCCACTCGTCAGCCGTCGTCGCCAACGACGCTTACATCGATGCCACGGTGGAGATTTGCGCTCACGCGGTAATCGAAGCCCACACTGAGATCGGCCCCCGCTGCAAGATCGGCCCGGGCGCGGTGATCGGCGAAGGGGTAGTGTTAGGGCCGGACTGTCGGATTGGGGCACTTGTCAGCATCAGCCACGCACTGATCGGTGCGCGGGTATATGTATATCCGGGTGCTCGGATCGGCCAGGAGGGTTTTGGGTTCACGATCACGCCGCGCGGCTTCCAAACCGTCCCACAGCTCGGCTGCGTCGTCATCGAGGATGATGTAGAGGTGGGAGCTAACACCACGATCGATCGTGGCTCATTGGGAGACACGGTGATCGCCGCCGGCACGCGTCTGGATAACTTGGTGCAGATAGCACACAACGTGCGGATCGGTCGGCATTGCGCGATCGCGGCACATGTCGGCATCTCAGGTTCGGTTCAAATCGACGATCTCGTGGTGGTTGGCGGGCAAGCCGGTTTCGCGAACCATGTGCATGTCGGGACGCGGTCGAGGATCGGGGCACAAGCGGGTGTGATGTCGAATCTCGACGCTGGTGCAGTGGTGGTCGGAAGCCCAGCCCAACCCGCCCATGATTTTTTTCGGGGAATCGCGACGCTCAAGAAGCTCGCCCGCGCGAAGCGGTGAAACGCTACCCCGCGGCCTGCTCGAAACACGGCTTTGCGCTTAGCCACCGCCTGCCAGGCCCTCGAACGCCCGCACCGGCAGGTTTCCACGGGCGGCAGGCCACCTCGACCGTCGACAAGTTCAGCGCCGCGCAGCCGATGCGCGCGACGTGGAAGCAGTTCTCCCGTTGCCCGATCGCCGAGGTGGAGGCGGCGTTGGATGATCCGAAACGGCACTTCCATAAGCTGATCGCGCCTGGCGGTCCGGTCTGGCTGGATGTGGAGATCGCCTCGGCCAATCGAGATGACGAAATCACCCGGGTCGAGGCGTTGCAGCAGAAGCGGGACGAGGCGGAGGTTGTGGCTGACATGGTCGTGCTGGTTGAAGAGCACCGACTGATCGCTGGCATGGCCGCAGTCCGGCGGCGCCGATCAGACATCCGGCCTGGTGTCTGATATCATCGATGCGATCGCGCGGCCGGGTGTTTTTTACCCAGACATGCCGGTTCCCGCGTCGGGGTTGTAGGGGCGTTCTGGATGGGCGTCCCTCCCTCGCCTCGGTCTGCTACAATCGCTCAGCGCGAACGGGGCCCTCCGATCAGCCGGCACTTATTCAAAGAAGCCAGACGGCGCCAAGCGATTGACCGCGAGATATATATCCAGACGATGCGCGGCAACGGCGCCCACCGGGCGGCGGCGGAACCGCGGGAGACGAAAATAGATGAGTAAGGTAAATAGCTTAGTATAGTTATCCCCGTTATTCACCCAATACACAGACGGCAAAAGTTACAACATCACCGCAGCAAGGATATTCTAATTGACGAATTCTCTTCTTGTCAGATAAAGTTGTTCGTCAGCAGCGGTTCGGCCTCACCTAACGGCTCGGTGCCCGTGGCCAGGGGTGGCGAATTGAACCGGCCTCGAGTGGCGAATTCGCCGACCCTCGCAATTAAACAACGTAGGAGGCAGATCATGGCGACTTACAGCCTTCTCTTTATCGATGCGAATGAGCACATCGGCAGAAGCAGGCAGATCGAGTGTCCAACCGACCAGCAAGCCGTCGATAGGGCCGCCAAAGAGCCAGGGGATTTCAGGGCCGTTCAGGTTTGGGACGGAGACCGGCCTATCGTTCTGATCGGTAATCCGCGTAGCCCTGGAGAAGACTTTTGCGCATCCGTCCGGCCGCGGTAGTCAGTGCCCGACGCATCAAGGAACGCCCGCACCTCCCGGGAACCGGACAACGCGTCCGCCCCCCTCGGACGCGATGGCTGAACGCGGCCGCCTCCCCTCGGGAATCGTTTCCGCTACTTTGATGAATTGTCGACGCGAATTGGGCTTGAGGCATCCTGTCTTGTGATGCGGCGATTCGCGCCGTGTCGATCTTTTAACTATCTGAAGAAATAGAGCCCAGAAGCAACAAACCCCGCTCACGTTGCTGGCGGCAGTGTGAGCACAGAGTCCGAAGAGAATTCAGCCCCTTCCGGTTCAGGTTCGGATTACCGATAAATCATGAGACAGGAGCGGGTGGTGCCCTATGGATGCGGCGGCCGGAGGAAGACGCTGATGACCACCTACCGACTTCTGTGGCTGGACGAGAATGGCCACGCCCCGAAGAGCAAGCCGATCGAGTGCGCGACCGATCACGAAGCTGTTGCCATAGCCGGGCACCAGACTGGTGATTACGCAATAATTGAGGCGTGGGATGGACCTCGGCCCGTGTGCCGTCTCGGCAATCCAGATAAAGCCACGGAGCGTTAGGCTAATCATCAACCGGCCTGCGGTCAGCGGTTACAACGTGACCAGCGTCGGGGCAAAATCCGTCAAACGCCCTCGCCTTGTTCATTTGCAATAGGGCGCTGAGCAGGGCCACAGCCACCTTGATGGCTCAGCGCAGGCCGCCTGGTCGGCTACCCCCGCGTCGCCACTGGCGAACAGGGCACTGAACCCGAAGCTGCACGCGATCGTGCTGGGGGAGCAGTTAACCCGAGACGGCTTTCCTCAGTCGGTGGGGGTTTAGTCCACCGCATTGGTGAAGCTCCCAACACGCGCGGCTATCCCATCATCGGCCACCTGGGGATGACGCATCTGTAATGCAAGCCGGCAGGAAGGCCACCGCAGATCGCATACAGTCTCATGGGTGCCTCCCGTGTAGGTTGGAGCAAACTGCCTAAGCGCCGCCCTGCCCCGTTCCAGCGCGCGTCACGTAGGGTATTACCGACGGTCGAACTGCCCGGATCGCGCAGCGCGATAAAATCAGCGGGCGCAGCGTGGCGGGATCGATGGCTCGGAGCACGCGTGGTTCGAGGACCGCAGCGAGATGTGCACACTGCTGGCCAGCGTGGACGACGCCACCGCCGGTCACTCATTGACGCGGCCTCACGATGCTCCCCGGCGGAACGCCAGCAAGTTTTTCGGCACGCTGGAATTCAGCGGCAAGTGCGTTCCGATCCACACCCGCTGGGCCGCAGACGATGCGCGAGCCAAGCTGGTCGCGAGCATGGCGAGCGGCATTCTGCCAGGGCCGGTCATCGGTCATTGGCCCTTCGACGGAAAAGAACCCTTGATCGTGGTCGGCGACGATAAGGAAAAACGGTTTGGACTGTTCGGTCATGGCAGGCCGCGTGCCTTCTTCCAGGCGGCTGCGAAACCCGGGGCCAAGTCGTAGGGTTGGTCATCGCTCTTGCGTTCCCACCAACCGCCCGCGGCGAGCGGCCGGGCCCGGCCCGTGCCAACAGCCCTCGTGATCTGCCCAAGCGTTGTCCTGATCAACTCCTCTGGGATGCCGTGGATCGTAGCACGGTCCCCAGCGGCAAACTTTCCCTCCACGACATCATCGATGAGGGCGAGCGCTTGGCCGGGTTCGAGCACCCTGCTGGTTTTGGCCTCCAGATTGGCGATGGCGTTCTTCACCTTGTCGGTCCAGTCGGTGGCATCGCTTTTGGCCCCAGATGGCCCCAATTATGGCGGCTGGTCGGTCGGTTTTATGGAAGCCCCCTCGCAGCCTTCCTGATGGATCAGTCCGTAGGCGGATCCACGCGGTTCGTGCACCTCGAATGCCAGTTGCTGCAGGTGCCGGTCAGAGGACGTCCAGGCCGTGGCGGTGGAAGCAGGCGTCTTGCTTAGCGCAGAGTAATGCAGAGGTGCTCGCCACAGCAAACCCCCGGTCGAAGAGGCCGCCGTGATCGGCACATCGACAAGCTGATCAGCCTTGAAGCCAGGCAGGAATATCGGCACGTCTTGGCCGCCGTGCGGCAGCCATCTAATCCAGTAGAAGGCCATGGCGAGCGGGGAGCGCAGTCCCGATGGAATCGGTAAGGCTTTAAGGTCGAGATCGGCACGGCGCTCCGGTGACGCGGATTGATAGTCCTGAAGCCACGGGGAGCCAAAGGTCGCGGGATCCCAATGCTGGACGAAGCCTGGGTGCCGACGGCGAAAATCGGCAAGCGTCTTTGCCTGCACGCGGTGAGCCTGCAGGCCGTCGGGGCTGCGTTGAAAGGTGTCCCATTGTTGCCGGACGATGTGGTCGCCGACGAGATAGCGGGTGTTCACCGCCACACCTTCCATTTCTCCCGTCCGCCAAGTGCTGATCTCGTCTACGAGATAATGAATCGGGAGCCAAAACATTCCCGTCGTTTCGAACGTCATCTCGACTTCTATTCTCGTGACTCCGTTCGTTGCGGTCACATCGGTCGTGATTGCAACATGCCCCGCACCATCGGTGGCGCCAGCGAAGCGGCACACCTCGCTGGCGGACGCATCGATAGTGCATAGCCGCGCTGCCGACATGCAGGTCAGCAACAATCTGATCGCCGTCGCCGATAGTTTGTGCCTATTTGCCATCTGCCATCATAGCCTATTGAGGGGCGTGTGGCACAGTTCAGCGTGGTGCATAGATCTCAGCGGAGATCCAACCGAGCTTGACTATGTGATGAGGCAGTCACCATCGGGTTGGAAGATTGTCAACGCCCTTTCGGCTGGGTCCCTTTTTGCCCCCAGCGTACTTCCCCTGGTCTGCCAGCCGGGCCCGCTGGATGCCCGCACGCTGCAGCTCCTTCTTTAGCGCTCGAAGAGCGGTCAGTAGCGGCGCCCGCGCAGAAAAGGGCGCGGTCACGGCCATTCGGTGACGATCCCTGCTGTAATCGGGAGAGGCAAGTCAAGGCTGGCGATGACCGAACTGCCGATCTCTGCCCGCTGGTAGCGTTACGCCGCCCTCCTCGACGCCAGTCGCTCCAGTTGATCCTGCACGCGCTGGTCTTCGCAGACGGCAACGTTGAACCGCATCCACGGCGACCGCTCCAAATGCGGGCGAAACACCGTTCCGGGCGCGAGCATCAAGCCTCCGTCATGCTGCGCCGTTTCCGCCAGCGCCAGCGAGTCCTCGATATGCGGGAAGCGTGCCCAGACGAACATGCCGTCCCTGGGCTCAACGAAGCCGCGCGTTCGGGAGCATAACATCGACAACTAGCGTCACTTCGGCTTCGATACCCTTGAGCAGGGCACGGACACTGGCGCGTAGATCGTCGATGCCGACCGCCACAACCCGCGCCTTCGATAGGACGGCAGAGCCGGCTTCGGTGAGCCGTGGTGTGCGGCTCTGCTGGCGGTTGAACAGTGAAACGCCGAGCTGCTGCTCGAGGTTGCCGATCGTATAGCTCACCGCCGAAACCGCGCGGCCGAGCCGCTTGGCGGCTGCGGTGAAGCTGCCTGCCTCGACGACTGTGAGAAACACCTTAGGCTGCTCGAAGGTCGGGATACCAGGTTCCGGCATTCAAATATCCTGAACGGAATCTCGGCATTTTACGAGTTTTCTGTCAGATGTGGATGGCTATGTTCCACCTGCAGGACGGGCATCCGTCGATCTCGCAAACGCAACCAGGTCGCGGTGAGCCAACGATCCGACGGCCAAGCTCTAGGATCAGACCAATGACCAAGCAAACCGACACAATCGCCTTCGCCGGGCGCATTCTCATCGGCGTGCTCTTTCTCATGGCAGGCCTCAGCAAGCTAGGTGCACCAGCGGCGACCCAAGCCTACATCGGGGCTGTAGGCTTACCAGCTCCGACCGCCGCGTACGGCGTCGCAGTGCTCGTCGAGGTGGTCGGCAGCGTGCTGCTGATCCTGGGTTTTCAAGTCCGCATCGTGGCGGCCGTCCTGGCGGTATTCACGTTGGTGACGGCTTTGTTCTTCCACAACAACTTCGCCGATCAGAACCAGATGATCCACTTCTTAAAGAATGTCGCCATTTTGGGTGGACTCCTTCAGGTCGTGGCCTTCGGCGCCGGCAAACTCTCGCTCGATAATCGCTTCGGCCGGTTGGGTGTATTGTCGAACGCCGCGCTGACCGCTGCGAAGTAGGTCTTTCTGCGGAGCGTCGGGCAGGGCCTCGCAAATGCCCAGCGCTCCCTCTCGTTGGCCAAGTCACCGAGGTTCGTCATGCCCACTGTGCTAGCGCCGAGCCCGATCCGGCAGATAATACGCTTCGCCTCGCGCCCGACTTCAGCTGATCCCGAACAGCGGCCTGGCATGGTCACCGAACAAGGAGTATCTTATGGATATTGGATTCATCGGCGCGGGCAACGTGGCGCGGGCAATCGCACGTTGCGCGCTCGCCAAGGGCCACAAGGTCATCATCGGCAGCCGGCGCGGGCCGGAGGCGCTCGTCGAAACCGTTGCAAAGTTCGGCAGCGCCGACGCCAGGGCGGGCACGCTCGCTGATGCAGCATCAGCCGATATGGTCATCCTCGCGGTTCCATGGCCCGAAGCGGAAAGGGCCCTGGCTGATGCGCCAGCCTGGAACGGGCGCATCGTGATTGACGCGACAAATCCGTTCGCCTCCTACAAGCCGGATTTGCGCCTGGCCGACCTCGGCGGCCGCAGTAGCAGCAGCATCATCGCGACCTACGCATCTGGCGCGCGCGTCGTGAAGGCATTCAACTCCGTCACCATGGCGAATTTCCAAAAAGGTCCACGAGCAGGTGATGCGCGTCGCCTGCTCTTTGTCTCGGGGAACGATGCCGATGCGAAGCAGCAAGTAACGAGCCTGATAGAGGGCTTCGGCTACGCCGTGATCGATCTCGGCGATCTTGAAAGCGGGGGGCTGATGCAACAGGCGGGCGGCCGCTCGCCGGCAAAGATCTCCTTCTCGCAGGCTGACGGCGCCGAGACGTTTGGCGCCGTCGCCCGGGCCGAGACCGACATTACCGCGTTGATCCAGCGGACCTTTGAAACCGTGGGCCGGACTGACACCACCGAGTAAACGTCCGGGCAAATCGTCCGTGCCGCATAACGCAAGTCGCTCGAGGATCGAGTATCACGGCGCTGGGCGAAGCAGCTCGCGACATCGGTCCCGACGCGACCAGGCTCACCTCAGGCCGACGCATCCGAGATGACGTCCCCGAACAGATCCCAGGTCTTGCCGGTCCAGCGCATGAGTTGGAGCTGGCGGATCGGATGATAGTTGGTTGAGCTAGTGTTGATCTTGATCCCCGGCAGCAGCACCGGGTTCTCGAGGTCATGCAGGTTTGTCGCCTGCTTTCAGCATGTTCTCCCGCGACAGATCCTGGCCGCAATTTTTCAAAACGACCAGCATTGTGTATGTCAGGCTGAAGCCGGTTACGTTCGCGCCATCCTTGAGGTCCCCGTCGGGATAGTAGTTCGCCATGAAGGCGCGCCACTGCTGCATACCGGCATCGTTGTCCCAGTGCGGGTCCGTCGGGTCCTTCTCATAATTTGAACTGATGATGCCGACGCCATTCTCCGGACCAGCCGGGATCATCACCGCCCCGGCATACGCCGCCGCCCTCGTAAGGACATGCATCGGTCTCCAGTTCATTTCGGCGACCTTGCGGATCGACTGGGCGGCGAACTTTGGCGTGGCGGCCGTCATCAACACATCGATGCCGGCAGACTGCAAGCTGACAAGCTGGCTGTCGATCGTCGCATCGGTCACCTCGTACGAGGCGGTGGTAACCTGCTCATCGTAACGGCCCCTCAGTATGTCCCGCACGCCGCGAATGTAGTCTTTGCCGAAATCGTCGTTTTGATACAGGATACCGATCTTCGCGTCGGCCTTCTGGGCGAGGAGATACTTGGTATAGACTTGGGCCTCAGTCATGTTGCTCGGCAAAAAGCCGATCGTCCATGGATGCTCCTGGTGGTTGCCCCACTTGTCGGCACTGGTGTCCAGGAACAGGTGCGGGACCCTTTTCTGGTTGACATAGCGGACGATCGCCGAGTTTGTTGGAGTGCCCAATTAGGCGAACAGGCGGCGACGCGGTCCTCCTGGTTCACCGGCCAGCACCGGCAAAGTACCCTGGAAGATCTCATCATGCAGGCCCACAAGGATGCCCGATAGGTCTTGATCGCGGTTGACGATACCCGCCTGGCGGATGGCCAACTGGAGCATGATGAACCGTGCCGATGCTGATGGGAACGCCCAGCAGATCACGCAGGAACTCCACGACGCCGCGATAGGAGCTGCGGCAGATCAGCGTCAGCGCGACGATCACCTGCCGCAACCAAGTCTTGCTGACGACCAGGTGGAACAGCACGTCGTCTTCCGGCGTACCAGATAAGAAAACCTTATCCAACGCCGCACCAGCCTTGTACGCTTGCTGGTAGATGAACTTGCGACTCACGCTGTGTCGGACTGACAAATCACTGATCGTCGCCGATCGTGCCAACGCCTGAATGGCCAGGTCCTTGCGGTCACTCTCCGGCAGCATAGCCGCTGCGCCAACGCATTGAGCCATATTCGCACCACACCCGAAAAACGTCAGCGTGCCATTTGAACCGCGCCGGGTTTGCCGGAGGCTCTGAACCTTGAGAGGTTGGAGCGATGGAGAAAGCAAAGACGGCGAGCCGGTATTCGGCTGAGGTGCGTTCGCGTGCGGTCCGGATGGTATTGGAGCACGGGGCGGATCACGCCTCGCAGTGGGCAGCGATAGGGTCGATTGCGGGCAAGATCGGGTGCACGGCAGAGACGTTGCGAGGCTGGGAGCGCCAGGCGGAGCGCGATGGGGGTCTGCGAGCCGGTCCGACCAGCGACGAGCGGGAGCGGATCCAGGTGCTGGAGCGCGAGAACCGCGAACTGCGCCAGGCCAACGAGATTCTGCGCAAAGCGTCGGCGTATTTTGCGATGGCGGAGCTCGACCGCCGGTCCAAACCATGATCGCGTTCATAGACAATCATCGTGCTGCTTACGGGGTCGAGCCGATCTGCCGGGTTCTACCGATCGCCCCGAGCACCTACCATGCCGATACAGCAAAGCGCGCCGATCCCACCAAATTGTCCGCCCGGGCACAGCGCGATGCGGCCTTGCAGACCGACATAAAGCGGGTGTGGGATACGAACTTCCAGGTCTACGGTGTGCGCAAGGTCTGGCGTCAGCTTCAGCGCGAGGCCATCGCAGCACCACGCTGCCAAGTTGCACGGCTGATGAAGCATATGGGCTTGGCTGGCGCGGTGCGCGGCAGGACGTTGAAGACCACGCACAGCGACAAATCGACGCCGTCTCCCCTCGACCGGGTGAACCGGCAATTCCGGGCGCCGGCGCCGAATGCCTTGTGGCTGGCGGACTTTACCTACGTCGCCACTTGGCAGGGCTTCGTCTATGTCGCCTTCGTCATCGACGCCTTTGCCCGGCGCATCGTCGGCTGGCGAGTATCGCGCTCAGCACGGGCGGACTTCGTGCTCGACGCGCTCGAGCAGGCGTTGTGTGATCGCCGCCCGGTCCGCCAGGGCGGCCTCGTGCACCACAGCGATCGCGGCGTGCAATACCTCTCGATCCGTTACAGCGAGCGTCTGCGTGAGGCCGGCATCGAGCCATCCGTCGGCAGCGTCGGCGACAGTTATGACAATGCGCTTGCCGAAACGATCAACGGCCTGTTCAAGGCCGAGGTGATCCACCGGCGTGGCCCGTGGCGCAGTGCCGAGACGGTGGAACTCGCCACTCTCGTATGGGTCGACTGGTTCAACAATCGTCGCTTGCTCGAACCGATCGGAAATATCCCACCCGCAGAAGCGGAAGACCCAAAAACGGCAGATTCTGAACCTCGCCCAACAGCCGCGGAGTCCGCCTCATCCGCAGCCTACCTGGAGCGCGTCCGCGCGTTGCCAGAGCTGACGGAACTTTTGAAGCAAAACCATATTCCACTCACCGCGGACAAGATACAGATCATCGCCGATCCGCCAGGAAAAAGGTTGGGACGCCGCCGACCGCCAGGCGTGTTGGGGGCGATCCGAAATACGTTGGGAGGCGCCCAGAAGCGGGTGATCTTGGTCTCGCCGTATTTTGTCCCAGGCCGGCGCGGCTCGCGTCTTCTGATCAATCTGCTTCGGCGTGGTGTGGCCGTTTCGATCCTGACGAACTCGCTCGCGGCAACGGACGTGCTGGCCGTCCATGGAGGCTACGCCCGATACCGTCGGCGTCTGCTGAAGGCCGGAGTGGAATTGCACGAACTCAAGCGCGGGGGCCAGGAGGGGAAGAGCATGTTCGGTTCAGGGGGGGCCAGCTTACATACCAAGGCGTTTGTCGTAGATGTTGCGGTGATGTTCGTGGGCTCGTTCAATCTCGATCCACGATCGGCGAATTTGAATACAGAGATGGGTGCCGTCATCGAGGATCTCACCCTCGCTGACCAATTACGGGAGGAACACCGTCGGCTGACCGATCCGGAACGCAGCTGGTTGGTTAAATTGGAGAGCCATCGGCTGACCTGGCGGGGCCATGTCGAGGGTCACATGCGCAAGCTCCACAATGAGCCTGGCACCACGCTGCTTCGTCGCTTTTTGGCACGTATGTTTGGATGGCTACCGATCGAGCCTCAGCTCTAGATGATCTAATCCAATCCAGAAGCAGCCCCGGCAGACGGGCAACGTAGGCAATTGGCAGTCTGGGCCAGCACGCTGTCGATTTCTGTTCGACACTGGCGAAACACCTACACCTGATTATTAATCACCTCTGTATCAGTCGGTTAACGAGGCATGATCTCTGGTTTGAGTCAGAGCACTCGCGCAGCTGGACAGCACGGGAGAAGGAATACACATTCCTGAAGTGCTCGAGTGACTGCCATAGAGGGGAGCATGGGTAGGGTCGATCGGGTCTGGACTGATAGGCAGAGCCACTGTGCTCGAACACGAGGCAACACCGGCCACTCACAAGACGACCTTCAAGTAAGACGCGATCGAGCGGCTCTGGTCCCATTGCCGCGGATATCCGAGAGATACTTCATGAAAGCTGATGTCCTGCTCCCTGAATGATCGACGGACATGTAGGTGCCCAAATACCACCGCACGGGATCGAAATCGTGTAGGACATGCCTCAGTTGCCGTCGTCCCACACCAGGGCGAGAAGCGCGGAACACGAGGCAATACCGCGTGGCTGCGCAGCAGCGGAAAATGACTGATCAAGATCGTTTCGCACTCCTGAGGTAGGCTCTGCAGCCGAACTTCGCTCGCCGCCACGCGGGCGGCACACCATGCTGCACGATCTGAATATGGCGTCGGATGCAGCAGATATTCGTCCGCACAGCCTATATCGTCCTGGGCGGCCCAGGCCAGAACCTGGTCTGCCGGAACGTGATCAGGCCGGAATGTGTAGTCGTAGAGCGTAAACAGCGGGACGATATAGAGAGGTGGGTCGCTTCCCGGCCAGACGACGTAAGGATCCTCCGGCGTCAGCACGCCAAAGCGGCGAGCTAACTGGACCAGCACCTCGTAACGAGCCACCCCACGCGTCGCGTCAGGAGAATGGCTGGTCGTCCACAACTCATGGTTCCCCGGAACCCAAATCAGACGATCGAAGCGCTGAGCCAAATGCTCGAATGCAATTGCGAGGTGTGTCTCGTCCTCTCCAACGTCGCCGGCCAGAATCAGCCAGTCATCTCGGGACGAGCCAATGGTCGAAAAAAACTTCCGATTGATTGCACGACCCAGATGCAGATCGCTGATGGCAAGAAGTCTCATTCGCTGCCGAAACATTGTGGAGACGGTTCGGGGCAAGGCTAGCATCCGTGACGGCTGCTCTGGAAGCTCCGCCAAATTCCGGATTTTGACATCAATCGCGCCAGGCCCGGCTGGGGGCTGCATGTGATGCCTCGAGTGCAACGCGGCAGACGTTTCGGAGCGGTCCGAATAGACGGCCCAAGGTTACCGGCGCTTCCGGCGCCAGGCCTTTGTCAAACAGTTGCTCGGGAAACACCAGACCGCCCGCCGCCCGTGACCCGAGCCATTTTTTGAGCGATACATCGTTATCGGCGATGGGGCCGCGGCTCTGGCTGTCGACTGTGCCAGCTTGCAAGGGATCAGCCCAGGTCCGAATTTGGGGTTGACCCACACCCTGCCGCCGATCACCGATACCTCTGGAACCAGCCATGATCACGATAGGCATTCGGGCAGAGCCGAGCGCGGTCACATTCGCCATCTATAACTCTGATACTACCAATGAGATCGTGAACGTCGAGGAGATCAAAATCCCTGCCGCATTCGATGTCCCCGACAGACTGAAATATATCAGGAGCAATCTTCTCGACGTGATTCGTGAATTTCGCGTCGAGAGCGCCGGCGTGCGGGTCACAGAGCCTAACGTGGACGCGAGCACCGAACGCATTCAGATCGAAGGGGTGATCCAGTCATGGCGTTCCCCCGGGCGCGCTTCTTCCACTGCGAGAATGACTCGTTGTCAGGTCGTCCAACAACGGCAGCGCGTCCCGCGCAAACCAGGCGATCTGTTCGGCTTCTGCTCGTATGGCCCCAGCAGATCCAGGACCACGTGGCGGGCCCCGGCAGCGTGAAATGCCCAGATCCTCTCGCCAACCATCTGCGGCGTGCCAAGAGCACAGTAGCGTTGCGCGGCTGTGCGGAAGTCCATGGCGTAACGAACACTGAGGGTTTCGGTCGCGCGGTCAAGTGCTGCCTCGTAGGTGCGATCGAGCCGGGCGAACAGAAGATGACCGGTGCCGAACGGCGCCAAACCACGGCCAGCCTGCTCTGCCGCTTCGCTGATCACTTGCAGAGCCGCACTGTACATTTCCGGCGTCACCACGTAAGATAGGTATCCGTCGCCTAGCCGGCCGATGCGTCGCAGAGCCGCTTCCTTCCGGCCGGCGAACCAGATCGGCGGACCGCCGACCTGACGCGGCGGCGGGCTCATGGGAACACCCTCGAACGGGCCGTAGAATTTGCCCTGATGGCTAACCGGCTGGCCGCTGAAGAACTTGCGCAGCACAGCCACGCCCTCAGCCAGACGGGCGCCGCGCTCGTTACGCGGCACGTCGCAGGCCGCGTATTCACCCGGGAACTCACCGCCGACACCGACGCCAAGAATGAATCGTCCCTCGGTCAGATGATCCAACGTGCTGACCTGCTTGGCCACCGGAGTCGGATGCCGCAGGGGCAGCAACAGTACCGAAGTGCCGAGCTGGAGTTGCCGGCTGATCACCGCGGCCTGTGCCAATTGCAGGAGCGGATCGAGGATCGCCACGGGAAAGGAAATGTGGTCGCCCACCCACAGTGAATTGTATCCGCTGTCGTCCACCAGCCGCACCAGGTCGACCAGATCGTCGATCCGTGGCATCCAGGGACCATTCGCTGGTTCGGTGCGCCGGTGTATGGTCTGGATGCCGATACGCAGGTTGGTTCCAGGGTAAAGACCATGCGGCTGCTCACTCTCTTCGTGGCCGGGCGGCGAACTGAGTCGTGACACGCCTGTCGAGGGTGCCACTATGTCCGGATCTTCTGGCGGCGACCCCACCGTATTCACCACCTGCGAGCGTTTCACCGACCAAGCCTCGATGGACGCCCACAACAACGCCGCCGCCGTCGCCCGCTGCTTCGAAATCATACGGCCGATCCTTGCCGCCGATGTCGTACTTGAGACCTGCGAGGAGATCTCAGCCAAGACCGCCTGACCTGACCTATGGGGGAGCAAGCGACGGAAACCAAGCGCATCAGGCCTTCTTTCTGTTCCCCTTTTCCTCCTTGACGGCGGCATGATACTTGCGCCGGATGTCGGCGAGGTTAACCGACGGCGCCGGGAAGGCGAGGCCGAGATCGGCCATCGTATCCGCCATGATCTGCGACACCGCCAGATTGCGAAACCACTTGTGGTTCGACGGGATCACGTACCACGGTGCCTCGCGGGTGGTGGTGGCACGTATCGCATCCTCGAACGCCTCGATGTAGTCGTCCCACAACGCACGTTCCGAATAATCGGATTCGCTGATCTTCCAATTGCGTGCCGGGTCGTCGAGACGCTGGGCGAAACGCTGAAGCTGCTCCTCCTTGCTGATGTGGAGGAAGAATTTCAGGATGGTTGTTCCGTTCTCGACCAGCAGGGCCTCAAAATCACGAATGCGCTGGTAGCGCTCGGTCCAGGTCGCCTTGTCGATCAACTTATGGACCCGCGTCACCAAGACGTCCTCGTAGTGTGAACGATTGAAGATCGCGATTTCTCCGTGGGCGGGAGCGTGGGGATGGACTCGCCACAGGAAGTCGTGGGCGAGTTCAACCTGGGAGGGCTGTTTGAAGGCAGCGACACGCACGCCTTGCGGATTGAGTGCGCTGAACACGTGATTGACCGTGCCGTCCTTGCCACCGGCGTCGAGCGCCTGCAAGACGACGAGAATGGATTGCTTGTGCTCGGCATAGAGGACAGCCTGCTGGCGCCCGAGCTTCTGACGGTAATTCTCGGTGTCCTGCTTGGCCTCGGCTTCAGATGTGTGCTTGCCTTTATAGGCCGGGTCGAGCTTTTTCATCTGCAGCTTATCGCCCGGGTCGACGTGAAACTCCTTGCGGTAATCCATGCTTTCCTCCTCGTGTCCGCCGTCAGGCCGCCGTGAAGCTTGCGGCAGCGGCTCGCGTTAACCAAGGGGTAGGTGGGCAGGCTCGCCGAACCAACTCTACCAACCCGAACATGGCAGGGGCGTGCTGCCGTTTCGAGAGAACCTGGCGCCCCAGCCCTGGGCGTTGGTCCTGTTGGCGGCGTGGCAGGCGCGCCCCCGCGCCTTGGATCCAGCTATAGGCCGGGCGGACGTCGTCAACCGTCGCGCGCCAGCCCGCGTTCCGGGCGAAGAGAACTCGCCTCCAGAAATGGTCGTCGCCATTGACCATTTTCGCTCATCCAAAAGAAACGGTTACCCTCGGTAATCGTTCTCATAGGCATTCGAGCCTTGGTCGACCCCCAGCGTCCTTCGGATACCGTTCGGTCGACTGTGTTGCTGGGGTGGACGGCCCCACGGCATCGAGTGCCAGAATTGGGGCTGTGAGCAACCAAAACCGGAGCCGTCCATGACCCAGTATAAACGTATAGCCATCGACACGTCCAAAGCCGTGTTCACGTTACACGGGATCGATCAGCAAGACCGGCCGGTTTTGCGAACCAATCTGCGCCGTGCGCAGATGATCCCTTTCTTCAAGAAACTCCCACCTACCGAAATCGCATTGGAAGCTTGCGGCGGCACGCATCACTGGGCTCGCGAACTGGTCGCGCTTGGCCACACGGTGCGTCTAATCCCACCGCAATACGTCAAACCTTACGTCAAGCGTAGCAAGAATGACCGCAACGACGCCGAGGCGATCTGTGAGGCCGCCGGGCGGCCGGGCATGCATGTCGTACCCGTGAAGTCCGTCACGCAGCAAGCTCAGGGCATGGTTTTGAAGGTGCGCGAGACACTGGTCGGTCAGCGGACCCTGATGGTCAATACGCTCCGTGGCCACGCGGCCGAGTTCGGCGTGATCGCCGCCAAGGGTCTCCATCAGGTTGGGCCGCTGTTGACCACCATTGAACAGGAGACCGCCATCCCGACCGAAGCCAAAGACATGGCCGCTCTGTTGGGCCGGCAGATCGAGGAACTCGACACCCGGATAAAGGAAATCGACGTCAAACTGAACGCCGCGCACAAAGCCAATGAGGTAAGCCAACGCCTGGCCACGATCCCGGGCGTGGGGCCGGTCACCGCGCTGACGTTAGCGATCGAGGTCGATCCGGAGGCGTTTGAATTGGGTCGTCACTTGGCCGCCTGGGCCGGCTTGACGCCAAAGGAACATTCGACCGGTGGGAAGCAGCGGATGGGCGGCATAAGCCGAGCGGGCAACGAACGGTTGCGTGTCCTACTTGTCGCCGGCGCCACCTCGGTGATCAATGCCGCCACTCGGCCGGGCGGCAAGCAAATGACGGCCTGGTTGCGGGATCTACTCGCGCGCAAGCCGCGCAAGGTCGTGGCCGTGGCACTCGCCAACAAGATGGCACGGGTGGCATGGGCGCTGATGACGCGCGGGGAGGTGTACCGGCGCCCGGTCGTGGCCACCGTTGCGACTTCAGCATGAACAGCATTCGTCATGTAACGATTCGGAGTGGACCAATGCCTCGTCCATCGATCGGTGAAACGCCCATGACCGGCGCCGAACGTCAGGCGCGCTACCGCACCGCGCACGCGTCTGGCGCGCCGGTCATTCGCATCCGCCGCCCGGCCGAGCGCCGCAGCAGGATCCAACGCTGGAACGACACGATCGCCGCGGCTGTGGAACTGCAGGCCGAGTATGCCGCATGGCTGGACGCGTTGCCGGACAACCAACAGGACAGCGCACTCGCCGATGCCTTGCGGACGATTGTCGAATTCGATCTGTCCGAGCTTCAGGCGATCGAACCGCCACGCGGCTTCGGCCGTGATTGAACAACGAGATGGCCCCACGGCCTGGGCCACGATGACGCGCGCGGCGGCTTATCGGCATCAGCCGGTGTCCGCCGGAACCGCGCGTTGATGCCGGGGTGAAAGAGCTTGAATGAGATGACAATCGGTCGAACTGACGATCCAGAGAACCCGTTCCGTGCACCGGCTTTCGAAGCCGCTGTGTTGCTTGGGGCTGGATCGCGGACCCCATCTGGGCCAGCGGACATGGCGCCGCGTCGAGAAGGCCGGACACATGATCGCAATCGACCAACCCGTCAGGTTCTCACTTTTTCTCTTGCATCCAAGGGGCCGTTCTCTAATCGCGTCCCTCCTGTCTATCCCTGTCAATAGCCTTTTGCTTGTTTCAAAGCGGTTTGGACGGAGTTTTCGTCAGCCGACGCAAGTAAGAGCCGATACTTCCCGAACAACAGGACACAATGCAGCGTCGACGGCATCTTCAGCCGCCTCTCGCTACTGATCGTCGAGGTCAAGCCCCGAAGCCGCAAAGCGGGGCGTCGTATAGACGCCGGGCTTGAGGTCGACGATCAGTAGCGGAACAATGAGAACCGCCGTTCCCTTCGGATAAACTCCACCTCGCGATGCCTGAGCATCAGCTTTTAGCTTACTTCTGTCGCTACACCGGGGTCACGGTTCTCTCCGCGGTCGGGAAGCTCCCGCCGCAACATCTGGTCCGAAGCACAGGCACTGCAATGTCCACAACGGGCTCACACGGAGTACGTGCGGCCCAACGGCCACCCTCGCAGTTTGCCTGCACCCTCGCCCCGGTGGGCAACTCATCATCCGCGCCTGCGCAGTCGCGCGAATGTATCGCTACAAGATAAGGTCAGGTCTCCGGCCCGCACAGGTCAGGCGGCCGCTGACTGTGCTAACCAACGGAACGGTTGGCCCGAACGCCAAATGCTGTGCAGGATTGTGCAAAGCTTCCTCGCCAGCGCGACGCGCGCCTTGCCGATCCCCGATCGCTTTGCAATCGCTTGTGCCCAATCCTTCAGACCCGAAGCCTTCTTCACCCGCGACAAGATCACCACAGCTGCCTCGTACATCAGGGTGCGGGCTAGCGTGTCGCCGCATCGCGAAATGCGCCCGCTGCGATCGACTTCCCCCGACTGATACTGCCTCGGCGTCAGCCCTATGTGCGCGCCAACCGACCGCGATCGGGCAAAACGGGCTGGGTCCTCAACCGTACTCACGTAGGCCAGCACGGTGACGACCCCGATACCGGGCACGCTCATCAAAAGTCGGCACGTCGGGTCGTTCTTTGCCAGCGTGCGCACGGCTTTATCGAAGACCGCAATTTGTTCGCGCAGCTGACGCCACGCCGTAAGCATGGGTCGGACGATCGCCGCCACGTCACCATGATCGGCGAGCAGAGCCTCGACCCGTCTATCGAACGGAACGCCACGCATGGCGCCAGGCAGCATCCCGAACGTCTTGAGCACACCCCGGATATGGTTCGACAGACGCGTCGTCATGCCGACCAGCTGCGCCCTTGCGCCAAGCAGGGCACGCGTCCGATGCGCATCAAGCGATTTCACGTGCACCGACCGATACCATCCCGTGCGCATGATTTGCGCGAGCCCCTCGGCATCGTTCTGATCGGTCTTATTCATCTGCATCTTGAGCGCGGCACTGGCATGCCTCGCATCGAGGCAGACCACGTTGAGCCCGCGCCCGCGCAGTTCATGCACAAGCCACGGTGTCATCGGGCCAGTTTCAATCCCGATGCTTGCATCATCCCCCGCATGCCGCCGCACAGCCCGCTCAATCGGTTCCGGCTCTGAATGACACTGGCCGCGCCAGAGCCGGCGACCGGCATCGTCGACCACGCAGATTGACGTCAGCTTTTGCGAAACGTCCAAACCAACAAATCGGGCCATCGGGCACCTCCACGTGTGAACCGCCGAGCGACAACGCCCGGACCGCGGCACTATGGGGGTGGCAGGCTCCCGACCGCGATTACCCGATGTCCACACATGCACGGATGTGGCTCTCGAAAGTGCGCGGGCGCAATACCCCCAACTCCATATGTTATTTAAGAGATACGGACATAGTTCGGGCGTCCGAACGCCAGCATCCGGTTCAGGGCAGCGGCAGCGATGGCAACCTCGGTCGCCTCGGTCTGGTCGGTGCGCGATCGAAGCGCGTCGCCGATTACGCGCTTGTATCGGCCGATCGTCGCCTCGACCTTGGCTCGCAGATTGTAGCCGCTGGCTTTTTGCCAGGCCATGCGGCCGCGTCCGGCGATCATCCACAGATGACGGTCGCGCTGTGTCACGGCGGTCCCGGCCGAAGAACTCGCCACCGCGCCTGCCCGCGGCGGCACGATGACGGCGGCATCTGGATAACGCTCGGCAACCGCCTGGCTGACCTGGTCCTGATCGTAGGTGCCGTCAGCGGTGAAGGAGGCAATGGGGTCGGCGATCTGGCCCAGCAGCGCGCCAGCCATCGCGGCATCGTCAATATCCTTCCTGGTCACCGCGACGGCGGCGATCTCGCCGCTGTCGGCATCGACGCCGATATGCAGCTTGCGCCACGATCGGCGGCGGGATGTTCCGTGCTTTTCAACCAGCCATTCGCCGGCTCCGCCGACCTTCAGACCAGTGCTGTCCACCAGCAGATGCAGCGAACCGGAAGCGGTCCGCCGGAGCGGAGGCACCTCCAGCGTCTTCGCCCGGCGGCTCAGCGTGGAGTGGTCCGGCACGGCGAGATCAAGCCCAAGCAGTCCGATGACGGAGCCGATCAGACCCTCGGTCTGCCGCAGCGCCAAGCCAAAGACCGTGCGCAGCATCAGCGCCGTGGTGATCGCCAGGGCCGAGTAAATGCGGCTGGCCGCCAGGCGTGGTTCGCGGCTCCGCGCGCCACGCCTGGACCGCCTCGTCCGTAAACCACACAGTGAGAGTGCCCCGCCGCTTCAATGCCGCGTCATACTCCGCCCAGTTCGTAACCCGATACCGGGGCTTGGGGATGTGTTGGCGGTGTTCAGCATGGTACTTGAACGGCACGGCAGAGCGGTTTCACGGTGGTGAATGGGCTTCCCAATGTGTGTCGCCATCCGTCCGCCCGCAACCAAGGCCGGGGTCCATGCAACATAGTCCTGCAAGGCCGAAAGTCGAAGCGACTGATTGCCAGCACGCTTTTAACGCTAAAGCGGCCCGGTGGCGCCACCTGCACCGCTTCGTAACCTGGGGTTTGTCAATCGCGTGTCGGGACGCCGGGGATCGGAAGTATCGAGATCGAGGGGATGTGGACGCGTGTCCGGGCGACGATCTCGACATCAGACACGCAAACCTCCTTCTGGAGCTACAGAAGGAGCCTCCAGCTAGGCAAAGCATGGGTGGTTCTCTGCCACCCCGCTACACGTCCGACGCCGGGCGCTTACAGAAGCCGCCACGAGCGACCCAGATCGACTTCGTCTGTCCGGCTTTCTCTGCTGCGCGTGCCATCTCCCGCCGCACGAAGGCAGCGCTGGCGGCTGCCAAGGCCCGCGGTGTCAAGTTGGATGGCGATCGCGGATACCGCCCTGTAGCGGCGCCTGACGGGCGTCTGGGAGGCGAAGCGGTTCGCCAGGCGGCGGATCACGCGGCACACCGGGCGATGGTGGCGATCGAGGCGATACGGGCTGACCATGGCTCTGATGTCAGCCTTCACGCGGTGGCACGCTCCTATACCTGCGTTGCCGCCGCGCTTCGGCGTTTTGCTCCTGCGGATCAAGGGTTCCCGCGACTAGCGGACGTCGTGTGCACCCCGTGCAAGGATAAATTTTGAGATAAAAAAAGCGCCCCCAAAAAATGAGCGACTCGCGCGTCTCATAGTGCAGCCGCTAACCTACTTCGAGTTCGACGAAGCCTCCAACCTTACCCTGAGACTTACGGAGGGCTCGGCCACGGACGCGGTCGCGGTACCGCGAAACTGCGGGATCAACCAGAGCCATGAGGATCGCGGCGATGGCAAAACTCAGCGCAAATCCCACAGCGAGCGTGCTGTAGGCGTACCCCGTGGTCACCGTCAGGATCACGACCAAAACGTCTTCATGATAGAGGTATAGCGGATAGGTCAGATCGCCAAGCGTCCGGTCGATCACATGGCCTTTGGCGATGGACACGAATGCCAACGCGGACATCGCGCAGAGTAGTGCGACGAGGATGATCAGGTTGCCGGCGATCGACACCGGGCTACCTTGGATCGGTGCCATTCTCATCTGGCTTTCGATAAACTGCCATAGCATCATTGGAGTGCTCGCTAGCACAGTCATCCAACCGGCCCGCGAGCCGGCTGTGGCGAAGTACAGCGCCCCCCCGAAGGCGAAATACGGCGCGAATCCCAGCATGTCCGGGCCGTGTTTGCCATGAACGATAGGCCATGAGAGCAGCACGAGGAGCACCAACAAGCCGCTTGCGATCAGGGCGAAGCCACGCGGCCAGGGAAGCCGCCGGCCGATCGCGATGCAGCCGAACATCGTCAGGTAAAACGCCATCTCCACTCGGACGGCCCATGTGATCGTCAAGAAATCGTAATCGAGAACTCGCCGCCCCATCGGCAAGATGGAAAAAAAGTTCATCAGGACGTTGGACAATCCAAAAGCATTGTCCGGAAACGACGGCTGGGAGCGCCATAACCGCACGCCGCCTGCAAGCCGAAAAAACTCATGCGCCAGCATCGAAAGGACAACAGCCAGCAGGAAATGCGGCAAGATCCGCAGCAGGCGGTTTGTCAAAAATGGGACGGGCCGGTCACGATAAACCGAGTCCACCGCTTCGGTGATCACGAAGCCAGACAGGGCAAAGAATACCAGCACGGCCACACTTCCCGAGACGTAAGGCGCCAGTGCCGTCGCCAGTGGGGCTGGCGCTAAATCAGCACCGAAGTGCTGCACCATAACGAGCACAGCTAACAAAAGGCGAAACCCACCAAAGCTGCGATATCGATACACATCCACGGACCCACAGCGATTCTGCATCAGGCAACCTCCTCGCTCAAACTCGACGCTAAAAACGATCCGGCGAAAATACATACTCCGCTCAGCCTTAATCCGAAGTTTGCGCCTAGCGGATCGTTAACCTATTGATTGACTACGAAAAGCCACTGGCACGCTCCTTGCGACGGCACCGACCAGTTCCAGGTCCCGAATCGGACCACATTCCAGGGGATTCGTGAAGAGGTATATATGGACACTTTTGGACAAGGACTTTTCGCGTAGCGGACTCAAAGGAAACGGCTTTCAAATCAGGGCAAGTGCAAACTTCGGCTTGAAACCGAAATTCTGTTGGGGGCATTACGTCCGAGCACTTCGGGACCCCCCACCTCCATGCAACACGGTCTCGACTGTCCCACCGACAGAGAGGGCCATCATGATATACTCCGCAGGATCTGACTATCGCCTGAAGCAGTTTCAACCGGACGCGTCAGCGATGAAACTGCTCAAGGCTCCCCGTGCGATTGAAGTCGACATTTTGCGAAAAGGGTAAATATTCCTGATTTTGTATGTTGTCCACAACTAGTATCAACGAAATACAAGTCAGCACGCAGAATTCTGGTATTGAAGGATTGTCAAATTTGCAATCTTACGGCCAATGTTTGGTGCCGGTGGCGATAGCCGGCGGCAAATTGCGACGGTTCAAGTCTCGAAGATCCGCACGGACGCGTCGTTCCGCGCCAAGGCTGCATGCTCTAGGAACTCTTCAACTATGCTAGAGCACAGGGGATTTTTCGAGTTCGCCCAGAGTTGGGGCGTATTTCCGTGAATGCCTCCCGCATCCGATTTCGTCTCTGGGATATTCATAACGATGGCAAACGAAATCACAACCACTTCCGGTGGTATTCTCACGGATGCCAGCGGGAATAAGTGGACTCTCACATCTGCCGGTGTGGTCGATGAAAACGGCACACCCGTTCCTGGCGGTTCCGGCACGGGCGCCTTCGCCATCGTGAGCAACGTTTATTACGGGCAGGACGCCACTACTAAGGCGTGGTTCACCTACTCTCCAACAAGCCAAACGTGGACCCTTTCGGCCGCTCCTGTTCTGACACCAACACCTACGCCTACTCCCACCCCAGCCCCTACTCCCACCCCTCTCCCAACACCGACGCCGACCCCTACTCCAACGCCGACTGCTTCGCCCAACGACACCGTCGTGCGTGCCGGCTCAACAGGCGCGATCACCGATGCCGCCGGCAACCGCTGGACGATATCTTCCAGCAACGCCGTCCTGGAGAACGGAAAAGCCGCCGCATTCAGCGCCAACGTTGCCGAGATCGCCTACGTCAGCAAGACGGTGTGGCAGGAGAACACGAGTAATCAATGGTATAGCTGGACCGGGTCAGGATGGAGCGCCGGCAATAATCCCTTGCCGGTCCAAACGCCAACGCCCACCCCTACGCCCACCCCCCTCCCGACGCCGACGCCGACGCCGACGCCGACGCCTACCCCTACCCCTACCCCTAACGAAATCACAACTACCTCTGGTGGTACTCTTACAGATGCCAGTGGGAATAAGTGGAGTTTTACTTCGTCCGGCACGGTCGATGAAAACGGCGCGCCCGTTCCCGGCGGTTCCGGCACGGGCGCCTTCGCCATCGTGAACAATGTTTATTACGGGCAGGATGCCACAACCAAGGCTTGGTTCACCTTCTCTACAATAAGCCACACCTGGACCCTTTCGGCCGCTCCCAATCTAACGCCAACCCCAACGCCAACCCCAACCCCCCTTCCAACGCCGACACCGACACCAACCCCTACTCCGACGCCAACAACCGGCACGCGCGACCCATCGCAAATCCCATTCGCTTCGACCAGCGTCTTTAACCTACCGTTCGGTTCTGGGGCGCAATGGACCCCCAATGCCCAGCTCGCCAACTCCAATGTCGTCATCAACACGTCCGGCAACTTCAACGAGCCCATCTACACCGGCAGGGCCTCAGATCCGCTGGTGACGGTGTTCAACGACGGTTCCTCTTCAGGTGGCACACCGACGACCTACCACGTTCACATCCCGGCGGGTGCCCAGCCCTCGCAGCCGGGCGACAACTTGATCACGATCGACGATACCGACGACTCACACCTGGTATTCGTTCGGCGAGGTCAGCTTCACCTCGGCCACGACTGCGGAGGCCGGACAGGGGTCGGGAGAACCGGACTATGGCTCCGGCGTTGCGTTCGATAATTCGAACCAAGACGAAGGTGTGGGCACCCTGCGCGAGAGCGATCTGCAGACGGGCAGGATTGACCACATGCTGCGCATCAACTTGCCGAACGATATGCTCAAGTCAGTGTCGTCCAATTCCCGTCAACTCGCGGCCAACGCGTGGCCGCAGACGGCGGAAGACGGTTTCGGCCCGACTGCCTACACCGGCACGGTTCCATACGGCATAACGATGGGGATCCCGGCCAATGCGGTCGAACCTGCCGCCGTGAAAGCCAACGCCGGAGCCAACATGCTTTGGCAGGAGATGCGAAACCACGGCGCGATGATCCGTGACTTCGGCGGTTCGGGCAACAATGTCGCGTTCCAGACCGACCAGAACGTCAGCCCAAACGACCCGCTGATCCAAGGCATGGAGCGTTTGGATCCCAGATTATGGCGCAGGTGCAAATCCTCGCCAACCAAGGCCCGAATAGCATCAACGGCGGCGGCACACCGATAGTGCCCCTCGATCCACCGCCGAGCGATGCGCCGGGCGGCAGCGCTACCAGCGCGACGGTCGAGCAGAGCCAGGTTTCCGCCGCGGCTACATCAGGCACTTCGATGGGGCTCCTCAAGGGTTCGGTGACTGCCGTGAGCCCATCCAGCAGCGGGCATACTTATGTCCTGCCTGCCGCCGGCCACGGGGCAGAAAGTTTCACGAGCAACATCCTGGCCATGGGGGACAGGCTGGACCTCACTACGGCATTGGCGGCGACCAACTGGAACGGATCGGCCTCCACACTGCCCAACTACCTGACAGTGGCCGACTCGGCGAAAGGTGCGACATTGTCGATCTCAGCTACCTCCGGTGGTCGGCGCGTGGTGATCGCGACCATCGATGGCGCGATACCCGCGAGCCTGAGCAGCCTACTGGCTAGTTCGATTACCTGATTGGGCACCGACCAAGGCAGTCCTGTCGTGGATGGGATGACCATCGATGACGCCAAGATCCACCTGGTGGAAGCCCCCGCTTCTTGAGCCAGCTTGAGCAGGTCCCGTGTTGATTTGGGGTCAAGGGTAAGTCGGCGGGCATCATAGTTCGCAGGGAGCTATTTCGGGCATTGTCACGTTAACCACGCGCAGGAACAGTAGCTACCAGTAGCGATCGTTTCGCGCACGTTGGGCACATGTCTCCTGGTGCCAGATTCTAAATTCGTCGGACCGGATTGCTCGGTATGCACTGGCGGCAAGGCCATGGCGGCGGGGATGGAGGGGGCCAGCCGCAAAATCCCCTCTTGGCCGTCTTGTCCAATCTCTTGCGTGAAACAGCGCCAGCGGACGACCGCCGCCCCGGCGACACAGGCTGCCTTGGCGCGGTCCTCCAGTGACGGGAATCATCTGTTTTCCGTACACTCCGATCTTGTACCAAAACGTGCTGAAAAACCGAGGCTAAATCTGTGCGAAAAACCATGTCCGATTGGTCGGCTATACGGAAACTGATGTGGAGGGGTTTTCCGACACGTCCTCCGTTCTCACTTTGTCTGCTTATGCGTACCAGGAAGCACTTCCGTCTGGCCAGTCAGCGTCGGCCCCATCGGCGGCAGCGGCTCGAGGTGTCGACGACGCAAGGACAGTACTCTCGGCACCTCCCGCTAAGGCGCGGTAATAGCCTCTGCTGACGGCAGAGGACGAAGCTTCGTTACTGACAGCGATCGTCTGCCCGGCTGCGCCCGTTCGGACTGTGTCCATGATCAATGCCAGATCAAGGCAAGGAGGATGATGATTGGTATCGGTACGCCGAGCAACCAAAGCAAAATCCCGCGACCCATGATTGTTTCCTCCGAGTTGCTACCAACGGCGGCGCCCCCCGAACCGTTAAGCTGAGCGCCGGGGCAGGGGAACGTGCCATCTGCAAAACTTTGCCTGCGCAGCATCGTTCCGGGAGACCGCATCATTACCTGGTGATGCCTCCCGACGATTAGGTGTTCGCGAGGAACCGCGCATGGTTTTTGCACCGAAGCCCGGCAGGATCGATCTACGCGACAGTGAGCCCAGCCGGACCGCTTTCTGGAGAAAACCCTATGGATTTTTTGGTGCAGGCAACGCTCGGTTATCGTGTGAAGCAGGAGACACCATTCGTTTTCAATGTGCAGGCACAGGTCTTTTCCGGACAGACGATCGCGTCGGAATCGTTGCGTATCGAGCCTGAGCTTCCAACCGAAAACTGGACGATGCCGGAAAGCGCCAACAGATATTTTCGGCTAATTGCACCGGCAGGTGGCTTCAAGATCACTTACAAGGCAACCGTGATCTTAGCCCATCCGGTCGAAGATCCCGTGGAGGTTTTCGAGGTTCTGCGGCGGCTCCGGTTTTCTGGACAGTGGGATAGGCTAAAGACTGACCGGTCAAAAGAGGCGTGAGACGTGAGCGTAAAGAGAAAGCAGCACAGCGCGGACTTCAAGGCGCGCGTGGCGATGGCGGCGCTGACAGGCGAGAAGACCCTGGCGGAACTGTCATCGGAATTTGGTGTTCATCCGACGATGATCAGCACCTGGAAGCAGGAGCTGATGAAGCGGGCGAGCGAGCTGTTCGCGCGCGGCAACAAGGCGCCGACGGCCGAGGATGCGCAGAAGGTGATCGACGATCTGCACCGCAAGATCGGCCAGTTGCAGGTCGAACGGGATTTTCTTGCCGGGCGGCCTGCCATCTCCCGTCTGCTGAGAGGCGGGCGATGATCGCGCCGAACGCGGGGCTGTCCGTCAACCGGCAATGCACGCTGCTCGGGATCGCGCGCAGCAGCTTCTACTATCAACCCCGGCCGGTGTCGGCGGAGGAGCTCGATCTGCTGAATCGGCTCGACCGGATTTTCACCGAGCATCCGGTCTATGGCAGCCGGCGGCTGCAAGTGGCGCTGGTGCGCAAGGGGATTTCCGTCGGGCGCCGGCGTATCCGACGGCTGATGCGTAAACTGGGACTGTGCGCGATCAGGCCGAAGCGGAACACCAGCAAGCCGCATCCCGAGCACAAGATCTATCCCTATTTGCTGCGCGACAGGACGATCGATCAGCCGAACCAAGTATGGGCAACCGACATCAGTGTGCCGCGGCAAGCGGCGTGAGAGATGGGGGACGGCCCCCCGCAATCGGCTTGCAGGAGCAGGTTGCAAACCACCGTAAGCGGCGCGGGTCAAAAGCCCGGGTCGTGAGCGTTACGGAAAAGGCGCCGCGAGGCGTCAGGTGGGAGACAGGAAGGCGAACAACCGTGAACTGCCGTTCAAGTGTCGAAAGTGCTCAGACGACGTCGAAACCGGTGAGTGATGTTGCGCCGGGATCAGTCTGGCCGATACCTGCTTACGGGCCAGGCGGCGTCCGGCATAGAGGCAGCGCGATCCTGTTTCAGGCTCTTACGTTGAACCGCGGGAACCTTCGGCGGCGATGCGAAGCGAAAGGCACAAGCCGGCAAGGCGAGGCCGATAGTAGCGATGCGCCGCCAAGGGACGGAGCCGCTCGTAGTAGCGATGAAGCCGCTGTAACGGCGGTGGAGCGAAGGGGCGGCGTCATCCAGCAGGCATGGGGGATCAACCGGGCAACCGGGAGGAATCCTCCATGACCTGCAAGCCTTACGACATTCCCAAGACCTTGGTATGGGAGGCATGGTTACATGTGAAAGCCAATCAGGGCGCCGCGGGGATCGATGCCGAGACGATCGAGCGGTTCGAGGAGAAGCTGGGCGACAACCTGTACAGGATTTGGAATTGGATGAGTTCCGGCAGCTACTTTCCGCCGCCGGTGAAGGCTGTTCCGATCCCGAAGAAGTCAGGGGGCGTCCGGATATTGGGCATTCCGACGGTAGCCGATAGGATTGCGCAGACGGCGGTGAAGATGTGGCTTGAGCCACGGCTTGATCCGATCTTCCGCGACTGATTCCTATGGCTATCGGCCGGGGAAGTCGGCACTGGCGGCAATCGCCGTTACCAGACGCCGCTGCTGGGACTACGACTGGGTCGTCGAGTTCGACATCAGGGGCCTGTTGGATGCGGTTTCATAGTGCCCTCAGGGTTATTAAATGGCTTAGCCGAGGTTGGATATCTGGCCTATCTTTCTGTTTATTATGACTAAATGTCCAGTCGCCAATGGTCAATCCGGCTACCATCTGATACGCTTTACATCGTGCAATAATTCAGTCGCGCCCAAGCCCCCGGGGCGGAACGATGCTCTCTAGTTCTGACAGGTCGAGGTCGCAGATCGCGCGCAAGGCCTCGGCCATGCCACTGTCCGCCAGGTTTTGCGGCAGGGCGTCGAGCCAAGTCTGATATTCATCCTGAAGTTCCTGTAGCTCGGCGACAACGTCTCGCCATCGCTGAAGGCGGCTGCGACGATCTACGGGTTTGCGGTAACGGAACGTGGGGGCGCCTACTGCTTGCTTGGCTCTGTAACGGGCTTGCCTCTCCGCATGGGTCATGGTCGTACCCGACGATGGTTTGGGTCCTGGCTTCGCACATCGCCGCCGTCCCGGCCCGGCCGTTCGAGGCCGCCGATGCATAAGATTACCGCAGAACATCTGGCGCGTGACGCTTATGTCTACGTGCGGCAATCAACGGTGGATCAGCTGCTCAACAACCCCGAAAGCCGACGGCGACAATATGCGTTGGTGGAAGCTCAGCGCGCTCGCTCGGCTGGGAGAACGTCGTTGTCATTGATGATGATCTTGGCCGATCGGGCGGCGGTCAAAGCCGCCCCGGCTTCGAGCGTCTGCTTCCGGCAATCTGCGCCGGCACGGCCGGCGCTGTGTTCGGCGATCGAGGCGTCGCGGCTGGCACGCAACGGCCGCGACTGGCACACGCTGCTGGAATTCTGCGCCTTCGTGAACACCTTGATCATTGACGAGGACGGGGTCACTGATCCACGACTGATCAACGACAGGTTGTTGCTTGGCTTGAAAGGCACCTTCAGCGAGCTCGAGTTGTCGATGTTCCGGCAGCGGTCGCAAGAGGCGTTGCGTCTGAAGGCAGCGCGCGGCGAACTGCACACCACGGCCGCGATTGGCTATCGACGCGGAGCCGATGGTCGTCTGGAACAGGACGCTGATCGGCGCATCCGTGTAGACGCTGTCGATGGTGTTCCGCAAGTTCAGCGAGATCGGCAGCGTGCGCCAGCTCGCCTTATGGCTGCGGCAGGAGGGGATCGACTTGCCGGTCGCGGTCTACGGTCCTCAGGGTCGGGCCGTGCAGTGGCGTCCGCCGCGCTACCATGCGGTTCATCGGCTGCTGACCAATCCGGTCTACGTCGGAGCCTATGTGTTTGGGCGCACCGGTTCGCGAGTTCAAGTTTTAAAGGCGGGACGCTGAGTCGCGCTTAATCGTATGGTGTTACGCATCGGCGGCAGGAGTGGGAGGTACTGATCCGTGACCACCCACCAGCTTGCTATATCTCATCTGGAGGAGTATCATCGCGACCAGAAAAGGTTATCGCCGGCAACGGCAACATCGAAGGGCACGATGGTGGCAGGCTCGGTGCGCAAGGGCGGAGGGCTGCCTTGGATTGCTCCGCTGTGGGCACTGCGGACGCAGGCTCAAGGTGCTGCATCATGCGCGTCGGGACACACGCTATATTTGCAATGCCGAGATGGACTGCGCCTCCAACAAGAAGTGCGTCGGCTTCAGCAATATGCGCATCGATGCGGCGGTGTCGGCGGAAGTGCTGCGTGCGATCTCACCGCTTGCCTTTGATGCGGCGTTGCAGTTGATCGCCGATCGGGAGCGGGCTGGTACGGAACGGCTGCGGCAAAGTGAACTGGCACTGCCTAACAAGCGCGCTACGAAGAGACACATGCGCGCCGGCGATATGATGCGACCGAACCCGACAACCGGCTGGTAGCCGGCGAACTCGAACGCCGATGGAATCACCGCCTGGCGGCGGTCACGCGGACTGGAGGAGCAGATCCGGAACTTGCAGAACGAACAGCCGCGCGCGCTGCACGACGACGAGCCTGCGACGCTGTTGGCGCTCGCTGATGACTTGCCTCAGCTATGGAACCATCCCGCCGCGTCCAACGAAACCCGCGAGCGGATTTTACGGCCGTCCTTGAGGAGGTCGTCGTCACGGTGGAGGCCGCTCGGCTGCGCCTGGTGCTGCATTGGCAGGGCGGAGATCACACGGGGAATGAAGTAGCGAAGAACCGGTACTGGACAAAATCGCTGGAAGACTGACGTCGAAACAGTGCAATTGGTCCGCGAACTCGCTCGCATATTGCCGGACCACAGCATTGCCCCGAGTTCTCAACCGGCTCGGAAAACGCTCGGCAAAAGGACAAGAAGCTGGACCCAGTTGCGCTTCCGCAACTTCCGCGGCGTGCATCAGATTGCAGTCTACGGCGACGGCGAACGGACACAGCGACAAGAGCTGATCAGCCGCACGATCCGCTGCCGCTCTTGAATGTCGAGGGTATCGGCGGCACTGCGCAATTTGGTGAGGAATGCCGAGAGGGTCTCAGCGAGACGCAGATAGACGGCGCGATCGTTGACTTGCTCGAGGATCGCCTGCAGTTCTGTCTGTAGGGCGTGCTCCCGGTGTCGCAGTTCCGGCATGCGTTGCCGCAACTCGTCGAGCGACAGAAGCTCTTCCTGGTAGGCGGTCAGCAAGCGGTCGATGCTTTTGCGAGTATGCGCCATCTCTCGGTGCAGGACGTTTTCCCGCTGCCTCGCCGGATCGGCCGTTCGTGCCGCCGCCAGCCGTCGGTCGAGTTCGGTCTGGATCAAGCTAGGATCCTCCAGCAGTCGGACGATTTCGGTCCATACAACCCGATCGACGAGATCCTGACGTACTGGCCGGTTATCGCACACTGGTCCGCCAAGATGCCGCCAGGCGTCAGACCCCAAGCATCGGTAATAGTGGATTTTACGAGCTCGACCTGGTCGATGTTCGCGACATCGCGTAGCCGCATTTGCGGCACGACAGCAGGCCCTGCACGATGCTAGGTTCGATCGTCCGACGTGGCGCAAACGTCTTGTTTTGCTCAAGCAGTTCTTGAGCTCGCATGACAGTATCGTCCGCAACGATCGCGGGAACGGCAATTTCAATCCAGTCGGCGCGCGGCCGTTCGTGGTGAGCGCTGTCGCGCGAGCCGACGCCCCCGAGCAGCCGCAGCGTTCGGGTGATGCGTTGACGCGGTGCAGTCTCGGTTTTCCCAAAGCACGCCGTCCCCTTGTAGGCAGGATTGCGCAACATCGCCCAAACCGTGGAGCGCTCCCAGCGGGAGATTTGCTTGCGCGTCGGAACACCGCGCTCGTTGAGCTGGCGCGTGATCGCGCCAATGCTCATGCCAGCACCGACATAGTTCTGGTACACCATCCGCACGATGGCGGCTTCGGCATCGATGATTTCATATCGGGCGGCCGCAGCGTCGTTCTTACGAATATAACGATAGCCGTAAGGTGCACCGCTGAGAACGTTGACCTGTCCTTGGTGGGCGCGATGGCGCTTGCCGCGGCGGGATCGTTCAAGGATCTGTGCCCGCTCGTACTCGGCGATCATGCCTTGGAATTGCACCAGCAGTTGGTCCTCTGCAGTCGCTGCCTGTGGCGCTTTGATGAAAACGGTCTCGACACCATGGCGTGCGAGTTCTTCGATCAGCAAGACCTGATAGGCATATTTGCGGCTCAGCCGATCGGGCGCGTGCACCAGCACGGCTTCGATCTGACCTTCCGCCGCAAGATCGCGTAACCGCTCAAGCCCGGGTCGCACCAGCGAGGCACCGCTATAGCCCTCGTCTTCGAAGACCCACTCTGCCGGCACCTGGTAACCGCGGCTCCGCGCAAACTCGATCAGCGCCGCCGTCTGGCTCGCGATGGTGCTCTCCTCCCGCTGCTTGTCTGACGACACCCGCGCATAGATTGCCGCGATCGGCATTGTCACTCTCCATCATCTTTAAACCCTCGCCAGCAATCCGCACCTGATCGGGAACCAGCCGCTCGTAGACTTGCTGAAGTTTGCTACCAAGCAGACGATCAAATGCGTAATCGAGCTGGACTTGATACCGATCCCGACGCGACCACCGGTCAGCCATGCCCGCGTACGGCGGTCAGAAAAGCCGTGATCGCCCGAGTGACGATCTCGCTCAGTGTCAAGCCGCTGATCACCGAATAGGCTCGCACCTCGCTTACAATGTTGGCCGGTATCTTGAGCGTGATCGGCACCGATGGCGCGACGACGGGCACCGGATGGCCGATCGTCTCCGCTTCCTGCAGGTAGCGATAAGCCTGTCGTCGTGAGAGCCCGAACTGACGCGATAGCGATACAACCGCTTCGGCCATGCCTGTGCCGCGCGCCAGCAAGCTGTGCGCCGCATTCAGCCGTTCTGACTTCTGGGCATCGGTTGATCGCGCCATGTGACATATAGATATTACTCTTTGCGACGCAAATCAAGCACATTTCCAGAACGCCACTGCCGAATCTCGCGCTCAAACCGGAAGTTATCTTTTGCGTTCAGGGCGTCGTGTCGCCGCTGCTGGCCAACCTGTTTCAGCACTATGCGTTTGATCTTTGGGTGACGCGGCATCTGCCCGGCGTTCGGTATGCCCGATACGCCGACGATGCGGTGCTTCACTGCAAGAGCAAGCGCCAGGCGGAATATGTGCTTGATCGCGTCCGGGAGCGGTTCCAGGCCTGCAAGCTCGAACTGCATCCAGGCAAGACACGGATCGATGGGGTTTGTGTCGTAGGCCCGATGATGGGAGCCGGATGAGCCGAGAGGTTCACGTCCGGTTGTGTGTCCAGCGAAGGCTGGCATGTTCAGCAGGAGACAAACCTGCCGGGGCAAGAGTCGGAGCCCCGTAGTTTGGATAGCAGAGGTGATGGAAACTGAAACTCTGAAGCCTATCGACAAGGTCTTCCTAGGGGAGGCCACGAGTCACCGGGCCGTAACAAAAGTGAACGCATTGTGGCCTCGAAAGTGAGAATCCCCGAGGGCCGAGCCTGCATCCGTAGGGCGAAGGCAACATGAACAGCCGAAATCTGACTGACACGGCTGCTCACCTTGGCGGGGTGGAAGGGACAGCACGGTGACAAGGACATGCCAAGCAACTGGAGAAGCCCTCCTCGTCCCGGCGAGAAATCGCCGGAGCAAGGTAGGCCGTATAACCGGCCAAACCGGGAAGTCGGCCGAAGACGAGAGGGTGGCGGCTGGGTCCGTAGTAGCGACGAAGCGGCGTAATGTCCGTGGAGCCAAGGGGCCCTGCCATTTGCAAAGTCTCCAACAGAGGGAAGGCAAGGACGAGATGATAAAGGCGTCCATCGATTTGCAGGACCTGAGGCGGAGAATATACGTCAAGGCGAAGGCTGAACCGTCCTGGCGTTTCTGGGGTCTGTACGTTCACGTCTGCAAGATGGAGACCCTGCACGAAGCGTATGAGATGGCCAAACAGAACGATGGTGCACCGGGAGTTGACGGGGTCACTTTCGAGGCCATCGAGGCGCAAGGCGTAGAGGCTCTGCTCGCGCAGCTACGGAACGAACTGACTGAGCACACCTACCAGCCACTTCCAGCCCGGAGGCAGGAGATACCGAAGGATGGGGGCAAAGTCCGCGTCCTTTCAATACCGGCGATCCGGGACAGGGTGGTGCAAGGTGCGCTCAAGCTCATCCTCGAACCGGTCTTCGAGGCGGATTTCCAACCGGGATCGTTTGGATACCGGCCCAAGCGGACAGCACATGACGCGATCAAGCGAGTAGCTGACGCAATCGTCCAACGGAAGACGCGCGTTCTCGACTTTGACTTGCGAGCCTACTTCGACAACGTCCGGCACGACCGGCTGCTGGAGAAGGTGGCACAGCGAGTTGATGACGCGGACGTCATGCATCTCCTG
>CAVYXX010000070.1:0-41607 GCA_963772355.1 uncultured Alphaproteobacteria bacterium
CCGGTCCGTTGTTAGGTCCAGTGAGCACAACCGCCGACGTGTCCTTCTGGCCGCACAGGACCTTCCCAAGCCAGATCAGCATCGATGTGTCGCCGACCTCAGCCTTCTCCCACTGCATCCGGCGTAGCGACGCACGGCCCATGCCGCGGCCCCTGTCCATCGCTTCGGCAAGCTCGGGATCTTGTTCCATATGGTTATAGATCGTCTTTCGGCTTAACCCGAGCAGAGCAGCGATATCCTCTACTGTGCAGCCTATGGACGCGGCTCGCTCCACCGTCAGCAGATCGATAACGGCTGGTGGGCGTCCTTCAGGGTTCTTAGGTGGGACTGTGAACATGGTGCTACTTTAGATAACTAACCGTAAGAGTTACGTTTATGATGTGTAAAAACTCAATGATACCAACCATAATGGTGATGCTCATGTCCATACCTTTCGCATGCGCCCGAACTGATGCTTCGCTCACGCGACACGACGGCCTGCTGCAACGGTCGCGACACGACGGCCTGCTGCAACGGTTCTTCTTTAGCGTTCCCGGCCCACAGCAGCGTGGCGTAGATCGCACCTTGCGGCGCGGGCGATCGTTCCGTACGCTTCTGCTACCAAATCGAGGCGACGACGGTGGTCATGCTGCGTTATGACAGGCGATAACCAGCTCGAGCTCGCTCTACCGACCCGGCAACAGGCCCGGGACGGAGTAGAATGCGTATCTGGCTACTTGCCGGGGAGCAAGTGGAAACAGGCCGCCTTGGGTGCATAGCTCGTCGCGAACCAACCTATCGTCATGCCCTCATAAACGCAGGGACCGGCTTCCCAGCTTTCCGGCCTGACGATCTTCTCCTTCTCAGGACAGCATCTTCGACCAGGTTCTCACGCTCGCGATGTGGGCGTTTGACATCTTCTTCCTCCATTGTCGGGATGGCGACCATCCCGCAATGCCCACGCTCACCACGCAGCCACCCGATAAACACACGCAACAACATTGCGGTGTCTAGCCGGTCCGTCTTTGCCCGACAATTCTCCCGTGCGCGGCCCGGCGTCCTTATGATTGTTGTGACGGCGCCTGCCGCTGGTTCGTTCCATCAGTCGCTGGGATCTTGCGCCAATGAGGTTTCCGCGACATGCCAAGCCCCTGCCGATCTTCCAGAAGTGCCGCCGCTTGGTCCTGATCGTCGAAGGCGGAGCGCCCGACGCCGAGATTCAGATGCTCAAGGTACTGCAATACCGCCTCGCGCCGATCTTCCACAGCGATCGTGTCGCCCAAGCCCACCAGCGCCGACCGAAGACGTCGCACGACCTGAACCGAGGTCGCGCCGAACTGTCGAATTTCGTCGAACGACAGCGCCAGATAGTCCTGCCATGTCGGAACCGGGAAGGTCACACGAATCGTACCGGTATCGTCACGAGCATATCCGGCATCCAACTGCCTGCGCCCAAGCCGTCGCAGCAGGTCCTCGATCTGATCGAGCGCCTGAACCGCCGTCGTCGGGTCATTGATTGCGGGCGATAAGGCCCGGATGGCGATATCCACCAGCAGGCGAATGGCATATTTCGGATCCTGCTCGAAGGTGCGTGAGGTAGCGAGGCGAATGGCGCGCATCAGTGCCGGTTCTGGCAACTTCTGAGCGGCGCCGTACACGCGCATCAGTACAGTGTCTTCGACCAGGGTTTCGCCGACGCCGCATTCGATCGACACGATTGCATTCGCGCATTCTGGGCCATGCGAACCAGCACGTCGATATCGAAGCTGGTGATCACGCGCGGCTCGCCGGAATAGGCAACGGTCTGCGTGACCGGTCCCAGGTCGGCAGGAAGGTCGTTTCGATTCGATCCATGGATTCCGGATTGTCCGCGGTGCGGGGAAACATCGTGCGAATGACTGTCACGGCCACGCGATCCAATGTCTGCAGCACATTGTGGATCTGCAGATTATTAATGCTTTGGATCAGCCTGGCAAACGCCAGCATGCTGATGATCAGCAAACTCGCGACCAGCAGGTAGGAGAACAATGGTACCGTGCCGGTGCCGCCGCGATCTGTCCAGATGAGCGCCAGCAAGCGAGTAGATAAATGTCGCGAAGAAAATCCCAGGGAATGATACAGGGCCGGATTGCTGGCGAACATGACGACCAGCCGCGGCGAGTAGGCAAGCGCACTGAACTGCACCATGACGAAGGCGATGGCGAACACGATCCCGGTGAGGGCCATCATGCCGGAGCTGACTGCCGAGAAAAAAGCCATGGCAGACCGAACCGACATGTTGTGCGTGTATGCGGCGAGATATGCATTCTCGAGCCGCGGCAGGGTCAGACCTGCGAGCAGGCTCGCGACGGTGTACACCATGGGGATCAGCCACAATGGCATTGGATTGCCATGGCCGAACTGACGACAGATTTCATCGCGATGATTGCTTCTGCTGTTCGGGGTCGGGGCTGGCTACGTGCGTGATTTTTGACCCTTTTCCGGACCGAGCTCCGCCATCAGGCCACGCTGACGATGCGGCCAGGGCCGGCCTAATGGGTGCCGTCATCGCCTTGGTCACCGATCGAGGATACCAGCCTCGACCACCGTGTGAGATAGATCGCCCTGGCACGATCAGCGAGACGATCCATATATCGGCCGATGCCATGAAAAGCGATCGCGACACACGGTTGGGCTTCGTGATCGAGCGCAGCAGCTGCGGCGTCGGAAATCCAATGCTGTAGCTCATCGACGGCGATACTTCCGGACGCAATGCGAGGCCAAAGCAACGGTCGGGTTGTTTCACTCTCTCGGTTTTCGACCTCGCTCGGACCACGCTGGTCCACCCGGGTCATTCGGCCGGCCAGGTCAATTTCCGGCATGAACTTGAAGGGATAATCCGGTTCCTTGTAGCCGTGCGGCTTCTGCCGGTCCGGCAGCTTCACCTTCTCCCGCGGAAGCTCTTCGTAAGGGATATGGCGAGCAGATGGGTGATGGTGTTCAGCCGTGCCCGTTTCTTGTCATCCGAGCGAACCACGTACCAGGGCGCCCAGGGCGTGTCGGTCGCCTGGAACATGTCGTCGCGCGCCCGCGAGTAGTCGTACCAGCGGCTATAGGACTTCAGATCCATCGGCGACAGCTTCCAGATCTTCCGCCCGTCGTCGATGCGGGCATTCCAGCCGACGCGTCTGTTCCTCCTCGCTGACCTCCAGCCAGTATTTCAGCAGGATGATGCCGGAATTCGACGAACGCCTTCTCCACGAGCGGGGTCAACTCAGGAAATCGCTTCACCTGCTCCTCGGAACAGAACCCCATCACCCGCTCAACGCCGGCACGATTGTACCAGCTCCGGTCAAAGATCACGATTTCGCCGGCCGCGGGCAGATGCGGGATATATCGCTGAATGTACATCTGCGACTTCTCGCGCTCGGTTGGCGCCGGAAGGGCGACGACACGAAACACCCGCGGACTGACACGTTCGGTGATCGCCTTGATCGTGCCGCCCTTGCCGGCACCGTCACGCCCTTCGAACACGATGCAGACCTTCAGGCCCTTGTGCACCACCCATTGCTGCAGCTTGACCAGCTCGACATGCAGCCTGGCCAGCTCGCTCAGATAGTCCTTCCCTTTCAGCTTGCCGTCGGGCGCTTCAGATATCTTGTCGTTCTCCGCCCTCTTGGCGTTTTTCGTTGCACCCATCATGATCTCCCACGACCCGGCACTGCCACCAAAAGGCTCCCTTTCGGGATTATGACCTCCAAACCGCTCTTCGCCCATGTGAAGAACAGGCCGACATCGCCGGGCTTTCCATCGGGGTAATTGATGATCCGGGCTGAGAACCCGAAGCCACCGGGTTTCAGGTTTTGCTTCCAGTAATCGTAAACCTGATGAACCCCGGCCGGAAGCGTCATCAGCCAGTCGGGCTCCTCTGCCTGCCGGCCGCCTCTTCCTTCGTTGGCTTGTTGATCGGTGGCGCGCCAGCATTGATGATCGCCCGGCCGTTATCGGTGCAAAACGCGCTTGGGAAAGATGCCATCATCAGTTCGGCCTCGCCGCGCTCGAATGCACGTTTTATCCGGTTCAGGCCCGATTCAATGATTTCGTTGGTCAGCCGAAAATTATCCAGGCGCGTCCTGAACTCGACAAGTTCCTCCTCCTTGCGCCTCTGCAGTTGTTCCAGGGCTTCCCTGTCGTGACGCCGTTGAGCGTCGCGTTCTGCGAAAAGCGCGTTCACCGAAAGAGTTTGGCCGGATGCTATCGGCGTGACACATTCCTTCCTCGATCCTGTTCCGTTTTCGTCAAACTCAAGTTCCGGAAACTAGTAATTGCCCTGGAGTAGTCTGTGTTGGTCTAGGTCAACGTAAATCGGCGGCGCATGATCAGGCTTCCAAATAGGCGGTGTTTTTCCCCTTACGCACTGCCGCCTTCAGCGCCGCGTGGTCGCCTTCCGTCAGCCCGCGCAGGCCAGCGAAAAATCGGCAGTAGCTTCGGCTGGGTGCGAGAAACCTTGTTGCGCAAGGCTCTGCCTCTCGCCACACGATCCTCAGGAGAGGGAGTATGCGTCGTGCTCATTGGCGGGCTTGGACTTCGGTTATTGCCGACACGCTTTGCGAGGCGCGCTTTCGGGGTCAGCTGAACCACCGGAGAGTCCACATTCGAAAGAGCCGACATAGCCTTGTCCCCACAGTCCGGCCTGTTGCTTTAGTCCTTATGGATAGTCTTCGCATCGCCGGCGCGCATTGATCCACATCAATCACGGACCAAAGCAGGCATGATATTGGGCGACATGTACAACTACAGAATGACATGTACCAACGGCAGAGAATGATCTGCAGAAGTTGCTGGGCTCAGGGAGTGATACTGCACCATGCCTCATGAATACCCCACCGGGGGGGGGCGCGTTCCCGATGCCAACGGGCGGTCGATTTCAATGGTCGACGGCGCGGGAGGCCAACGGCGCGCAGTACCGCGGAGATCGCGACGGCCGCGGCGACCGGCGTCGGCGTGTTCTGCGTGATCACCTGGGCGTTCCGGCTCAGTGTCTTGGTCAAGCTGATCAGCGTTCTGACGGGGTTCAAGGCGGGTGCCGGGCTGACCATCGCGATTACGCAGTTGCCGGCGCTTTTCGGTGTCACCGGGGGCGGGCACAGCGTTCCCGGGCGGATTGTTGTCCTGGCTGGGCAGCTTGGGGGGAGCGCGATCTAATCAGACAGGCAGGCGGATCGAAAGAGTGTTGATGAAAGGCCAGATTACGAACCGTCGGCGGCAAGGCACATTAACGCATTGGCCTGTGCCTTCTCGTCGTCGATAGAGCCGCAATGGGTCCAAATGCACAATCCGCGGTGCCGGTCGGACCTGCGTCGCCCTTCGCCGGTAAGCGCCTGCGAACACCGCGTTCGGCCGCCCTCGCTGGTATCCTTTTTTCTATCTTGCTGATCACTAGTCTCTGGTTGCTTCAAATCGCGGTACCGAGAGATCCACTTCAGATCAATACGTGGTTAGCGACCAGTTCGGAGAGAATCCTCATTGCGCTAAACTTGGTGCCTTTCGCTGGCGTCGCCTTCATGTGGTTCCTGGGCGTTCTTCGTGATCGCCTCGGGGCGTTGGAGGACAAATTCTTCGCGACCGTTTTCCTCGGCAGCGGTCTGATGTTTCTCGGCATGATATTTGTCGCCGCTGCGGCGATGGGCGGGCTAGTACTCGCCTATAGGGCCGAGCCGAAAGCTGTAGTTGACGGATCCGCATTCGGTTTTGGACGGGCATTTACCTATGACCTAATGCATCTCTACGCATTCAAGATGGCGGCCGTGTTCATGATCACGACGTCCACCCTCGCCATACGTACTCGTGTCACCGCTCGTTGGATTGCAATGCTCGGGTATGCGTCAGCTGCCTTCCTTCTCATTGGAAGCAGCTATCTCGACTGGGTATTGTTTGTCTTTCCTTGCTGGGTGCTGTTGTTAAGCCTCTACATCCTTGTCGACAATTTTCGGAGGCCGCCTCAAGGGGCTGAACATGATGGCCAATAGGCGCCCCACAGCGACCTCGCGGTTAAAGACCAAAGCGAGCCGGACCATCAACACGGAACACCTCGCCCTCTCAGCGCCGATCGCGCTGCACCCGAACACGCTCCTCACTCAGAGTCTGATTGCGTCCGCCTTCCCCCTACAGTTTGCGCAGGCAACTCGTTGGGCGGAAGAATCGGCCGACAAAGCACTTTCCGGTGGATGCACTAACCGGCGTGGTTCAAATGACGGTCACACGCGAGGCCGATTGACGCTGCCAGAGCGGATGATGGCACGCTGACGTTTTCGGGCGTGGTGCGAATATCGTTCAATGCGTTGGCGCAGCGGCGATACTGCCGGAGAGTGACCGTAAGGACCTGGCCATTCAGGCGTTGGCACGATCGACGACGATCAGTGATTTGTCGGTCCGACACAGCGTAAGTCATCACGGGCCGGCGGTTTCGGCGCGGCATCTGTAACCCAAAAACGGCCTCTTTTGAAGCACGCCGTTACGGGGGGATGGGCGCCGGATCGCGCCGCAGGAGCCGTTTGCCGCAGTGCTCGGCTGTGCGACGCGCGTGTGCCGATTGAACTGGTGTTCAACGAAGGGCCGAATGAGCTGTTCGTCGTCCGCGTCGCCGGCAACAGCCTCGGGTCCGACGTGCTAGGAAGCTTCCACCATGCGATCAGTCACCTGCAGAAGAGCCTGCGTCTGCTTGTGGTGCTAGGCCTAGGTGCGGTGCGCTGACGGCCGCGGTGATGCGTTCCTCGATCCGGGCGGCTACCTTGAGATCGCCACAAACGAGCAGCTTCGTAGCATTGTTGACCGGCACCTGATCGCGGTTCAAGCCTCAGCGCGGGCACTGGCGCGGACGGACATAGCGAAACTCGCGGCGATCCGGTGGCTGTCTTATTCAGCGCAAGCCGGCGCAGGTCATGGCGCAAACTGCACATCGTCGCGGCGGCGCTGACGACCAACGACGTCGATGACAGCACGCGGGTCGGCACCTTGCTTGATCAGATCGATGATCCCATCGCCTCGTTCACCGCCGACGGTGCGTACGACCCGGACGGCGTCTATGGCGAGATCGCCGAACGCCATCCCGATGCGGCTGTCATTGTGCCACCGCCTTCGAGCGCGGTGCCGAGTAAATCGGCCGAGAGTGCGCCCACACAGCGTGACCGGCATCTGCAATTGATTGCACAATGTGGTCGAATGGGATGGCAGGTCAGGGTATAACTTGCGTGCTCTGGTGGAAGCCGACATCGGCCGGTGGAAACGGGTGATCGGTGAGGCGCTGCATTCGCAGACGGACGGGCGTCAAGCGACCGAGGTGGCGATTGCTGTCAACGTTCACGCTAGTCTGGGATTTCTGCATCGAGAGAGAGCGTGACGTGGATTTCGTCTCGGGCACTCTGCTGCCGCATCGGCAGCCTACTGCGGGCGAACACCGCTAGCATCGGCCGATTTCTGGCAAGTATGTCAGCGTCAAACTGAACTAGACCCTTGCTTTGGGCGATACGCACCAAGTGACCCAACAAGCAACTCGCAATTCCTTGTCCGTGATAGTCCTCCTCGACGGCAAACGCCACCTCCGCGCCGAGCCGCGAAGCCGGCTCGGGATTGCGCACGTACCGTCCTCCCCCAATGATGATTTCTGACCCATCTGAAACGATAGTCGCCCAGAGCGCAACGATTTGATCGAAGTCCACGTTGGTAGCCTGCTCCAGCTCGGCTTCGGTCAATTCCTTCCTGTGACCGAAGAAGCGTGTATAAATCGACGTCCTATCGAGTTTACTGAAAGCGGCACGAAGGCGCTCTTTGTCATCAGGTCGAACGGCTCGGATCAATATCGATGTTCCGTTCCGCAAGACATGTGCCACGGCAAAGTCCTGGAGGTTAGTCTCCTTGGGCCGCGTTGGGCTCGATGGCGCCGATACGGAAGTAGACGGGCAGGTTTCGTTTGAGTTGTCTGTCATGAAAATTGGCATTCCGAAATTTGTTCCAATTAGTGCGTCGATCGGCCCGTCCCCGACCGAAGTCAACTCTTGAGTGGAACGGCCCAACAAACAACACGTCAAGGCCGACCGGCGTTCGCCACCTGCTGACACCCCATTAAAGCTGGGAGCTTATCCTGCTCATCAACGACTCGGAGCACTAAGTTTGCTCTCTGATATGCAACCCGTTTCTAGGACGCGCATGGTGTGATGGGCAATCAAGCGTTCCTCGTCGGTCGGGATGACCCACACGGGTATCGACGACGTCTCCGCGCTGATGCGGCCCTTACCGTCTGCGTTACGGCCGGGGTCCAGCAGCGCCCCCATCCAGCCACATCCTTCGATGACCTCTGTCCGCGTCGCCACATCGTTCTCGCCAATCCCTCCCGAAAACACGAAGGCGTCAACTCCGCCGAGGGCGGCAACCAGGGATCCCGCTTCACGAATTATGCGATGGATGAAGAGGTCAATCGCTTCGCGTGCATGGGGATCGGCGGACGCCCTCAGTGCACGCATGTCCGACGAAATGCTGGACACGCCGAGCAGCCCGGACTTTCGATAGATCAGATCTTCAATCTTCGCCGCATCCATCTGATATTCGTGCATCAGGTGGAGGATGACACCGGGGTCAAGGGCGCCGCAGCGCGTGCCCATCATCAGCCCGTCAACGGCGGTGAAACCCATTGTGCTCGCCACGCTTCGGCCTCTGTTGACCGCGCACAGGCTTGCACCGTTGCCGAGATGGGCCAGGATGACGCGTGCTGACGCGATCTCAGGGCACACATCGCCCATGCGCGATACAAGAAATTCGTAAGAGAGGCCATGGAAGCCGTATCTTCGGACACCGGCCTCGGTGAATCGACGCGGCAGTGCAAAGGATTGAACAACGTTTGGCTGGCTGCGATGAAACGCCGTGTCAAAGCAGGCGACCTGAGGAATGTGCGGAGCCGCGTCAAAGATTGCGCGTATGGGCGCGAGATTGTGAGTTTGATGCAATGGCGCCAGCGGTTCGAGCTTCGCCAGCGCCGCCAGTACATCACGATCCAGGCGGATCGGGCCATCGAATTTCATGCCACCATGAACGACGCGATGTCCTATACCTTCGACCGGGGTTCCGGCAACCAGCTCCCTCGCCGTGGCGAGTATTTCGCGGGTCGCAGCGTCATGATTGAACCCGCCGGCAGGCCAGGTGCGCTCGACCAGTGTGCCACCTCGGGTATCCCTAACCTTAAGATGTGGGCTGACGCCGATACCCTCGATCTGGCCATGGAACAAGGTGTCGGCCTTATCGGATGCTTCAAATACGGCGAACTTGACGCTGGAGGAGCCAGCATTGATCACGGCGATGCAGCCAGACATTATCGTTTCCCACCGGTCATGTACCTATCACGCGACAATATTCGCCCCACCATCAACGAAGACGGTGCCCCCGGTGATACGCTTGGCCAGCGATGTCGCGAGGTAAGCGCACGTGAAGCCGACATCCATGATGTCGATGAGCTCGCCAAGAGGCGCTTTTTGTGCCGCTTCATTGAGCAGAAGTTCGAAGTCTTTCAGCCCTGATGCTGCGCGCGTCTTCAGTGGCCCTGGAGAAATGGCATGCACGCGTATCCCCTGGGGGCCAAGCTCGTAAGCGAGATATCGGCAAGCTGCCTCCAATGCAGCCTTCACCGGACCCATCACGTTGTAATTCGCCACGACGCGATTGGCGCCGTAGTAGCTCATTGCGAACATAGTCCCGCCGTCGGTCATCAGCGGCGCGGCGAGCTTCGCCATCCGGATGAACGAATGGCATGAAATGTCCATTGCCTTCGCGAATCCGTTCGCGGAACAGTCCAGTAGCCCACCCTGGAGATCCTCTTTTGGTGCAAAGGCGATTGAGTGCACCAGGATGTCCAGCTTGCCCCAATCCGCCCGTATACGGTCGAATAACGTCTCCAGTTGGCCCGACACCGAGACGTCGAGCCCACCGGTGATTGGCGCCTCGAGTTCCTGCGCCAGGGGTTCTACGTATGGCCGAGCCCGCTCATTCAGCCACGTGATGGCGACGTCTGCGCCTACGGTGCGAAACGCCTTGGCGCATCCGTACGCGATCGACTGGTCGTTGGCCACGCCGACAACGAGTGCCTTCTGTCCGGCAAGAACTGGACGGATAATGCCGTCGTTCATGGAAATCCTTTCAACGGATGGACGCAGAGACCAACTGGCGGCGTGCCGACGCAACCATGACGGCCACGGCGCACGACGCCAGCCGGGTAAGCACTGAGTCGGCACGGCTGGTGAGGATGATCGGAACGCGCGCTCCAAGCACAATCCCGGCAGCATCGGCCTGCGCCAGGAAGGACAGGCTCTTGGCGAGCATGTTGCCAGCCTCGAGGTCGGGAACCACAAGGATGTTCGCCCGTCCCGCTACGGATGAGCTGACCTTCTTGACGGCGGCCGCTTCAGGACTGATCGCATTGTCCAGCGCGAGCGGGCCATCCAAGAGAGCCCCGGTGATCTGTCCTCGCTCCGCCATCTTGCACAACGCGGCAGCTTCAATCGTGGATGGCACTTTCGCGGTGACCGTTTCGACCGCACTGAGGATCGCCACGCGCACCTCTGGAACGCCCATGGCATGGGCCAAATCGATTGCGTTCTGAACGATGTCGACTTTGTCATCCAGGGTCGGCGCAATGTTGATTGCGGCGTCTGTAATGATCAGCGCGTCCGAGTGGCTTGGCACATCCATGATGAAGCAGTGGCTGATCCGGCGGGCGGTCCGGATGCCACCATGTCGCGACACCACCGCTTTCATCAGTTCGTCGGTGTGCAGGCTGCCCTTCATCAGCCCTTCGACGCGCCCAGCAGTCACCAGGGCGACAGCCTTCTCCGCCGAATCGGTGCTGTGTTCCGCGCTCACGATCTCCATTCCGCTGATGTCCAGACCGGCACGCCGGGCGACAGCGCGGATACGCTCCGCCGGGCCGACAAGAATCGGCTCGATAAGGTGTAACTGAGCGGCTTCGACAGCACCGCGTAGAGAAACATCATCACAGGGATGGGCGACAGCTACCTTGATGGTGGCCTGCGCCTGCGCCGCCTTGACCAGGCGTTCGTACTTCTCATGCGCAATCTGATTGGGTCGTTCCGCCGCGTCAGGCATGTGCCGCCTCCGCCTTTTCGGCGTCTTGCGGCTTAAGGCCGAACAGCGCCTCGACCCGTGCCAGGCGGCGCCGACCCTCGTCGGACATCTCACCACGTGCCGAAAGGACCCGATGCAGGACATCCAGTGTTGCCTTGCGCTCCTTCACATCCGCGCCCAGCAGTTTCGGCAGGGCTGTAACGGCGCGCTCTTGATCGAGGCAGACGAGCAGATACTGCTGCCTCATCATCTCCTTAAGCTGTACCATGCTTATTCGCTTGTCGGCCGGACGGGATGCGCGGATGAGCTTGAGCATGTTGAAGCTACGCTCATCGATACTGCTCTCCGGCAATCGGATGAAGATGAGGGCGCGCAATGCCGCCTCGACCGGACCGCCCACCTCAAAGCGCTGTTCCAGTTCGGACCGCAACCGAGCCGTGTTTGCTTCCTTGATGAGATCCCGCTCCGGCGCATGTTGGGTGGTCTGCTGCGCCTCGAGTCCAACCAGCGCCTGTAGCAGCGGCGACCCATAGGTGTTCAGGAACACTGCCTCGGTCATGGTGTCTCGAAATTCACCGATCGTTTGCAGATAGGAGGTAATCCAGGACGACATCGCCTGTTCGATTGCCAGCAAGGGATTGTCCTTGCTCACCGGCCGGCGCGCCGTGCGGACAAACTCCGCCAGCGCCTTCACCGGTTGCATCACCGGATTCTGGTCGGAGAACATGGCAAATCGCAGACGGTTGGGATGTGTTGCGCGCAACGTTTCGGCCGCACGTTCGGTCACCGCCATGCGCACGGCTGGCGCGGCGACCGTCCGGTAGAGTTCACGGTTGATGTCCGATACGCGGGCTGCGGCAGCGAATCGCCGGTCGTCCGCGCTATCGTTGCCACCCAGCGCCCGGATGTGGTCTAGCGTACGGGCCTCCAAACGGAACAGGTACTTGCCCTGGATCAGGTCTGGATTGAGGGTATCTTCGTCGACCTCGGTGATAACCGCCTCATAGAGGCCCGGTGGCAAGACGTCGATCAGTTCCATACACGACACGAACTCTTTGTGCTCCTTAGTCGCGACCTTGCCGGAAACGAATATTCCAAGATGCCCGATGCTCTGATGCATCGTGTAGACGATCGTCTGGCCATTCGTGACGATTTCTCGCTCGTTGTCATACAGATCGAGAACCCAGTCCAATGCCTGCTGGGGAGGCGTTATGTTATCACCCCACGAGCAAAACACGATGATCGGTGCTGTGATGTTGCGAAGGTCGATGCGAACGCCGTCCGAGGTGTGGATCTGACCTGTCGATAGGCGATTGCCTACGAAGAGGTTGTCGGCAATCCATTGCATCTCTTCCGCATTCAACAGGACAGGGCTGCCCCACCAGTTTTCGAAGTCAAGGAAGCGCTCGGCTTCGGTGTCCACCTTGGAATAGACATTGTAGGGCTTTGCCCAATAGGTGTTGGCCGGATTGAGCGATTCGAAGTTGGCGACCAAGTTCGCGCCGTCGAAGATACCATGGCCCAGATCGCCGGACAGCGCCGTCAGCCAGGTGCCTCCCAGCAGGCCCCCCAGATAACGCATGGGATTCTTTCCGCGCACGCCAGCCCAGTACGACAATGGTGCGCCGGCCAGCATGATCGGACCGGTTTGGTTGGGGTTGATCGCGGCCATCATCATAATCTGCCAACCAGCCTGACAGTTTGCGATGATCACCGGCTTGCCCTCAGCCTCCGGATGACGTGCCGCCACGTCTTCGATGAAGATTGCCTCCGCCCGACAGACGTCTTCGATCGTCTGTCCGGGCATCGGCTTTGGCAGAAAGCCGATAAAGTAGCAGGCGTGGCCAGCAGCCATTGCCACGCCAATCTCACTGTCCTGCTTCATGCCGCCGATGCCGGGACCGTGTCCGGCGCGTGGATCGACGACGATAATGGGTGCCTTGGTTGGATCGATTTTGGTCCCTGCTTGCGGGATGATCCGTGCCAGTGCGTAATTCACCGGTCGCTCCAGCGTCCGGCCGTCTCGCACGAGCTCCGCCTTGAATTCCAGGACGTGTGGGACCTCCTTGGCGTTATGCTCCAGGTAGGTGTTCCCTCGACCTCTCAGGACGTCGAGAGCAAGGATGGACCGTTGCCAGGCATCCAACCAATATTCCTGGACCGCGCCAAAGCTAGAAAAATTCGACATGTCTGTTCTCCGGATTCATTGCTTCAGGCCGCCACAGAGGGCGGCGAAACAATTGGTGACGCCGCCAACCCGGTCACCTCGGGGCGGAATTGTTGTCCAATACGGGTGTGAGCCACGACGCATAACGGCATTCCAGGGACATTGGTGGACACGACGAGTTCGGCTTCGGCCGCTGCGATCACTTGTGCCACGGAGATGCCGAGACCAGGCGATGACGGCCAGTTCGGTCACGACAAGATCGACCCGGCGTATCGACGTGAGTGAAAGACCGCGCTCCACCCCGGCACGATTGTAGTAGCTCCGATCAAACATCACGATCTCGCCAGCGGCGGGTAAGTGCGAGATATTTCGCCGAATGTACATCTGCGACTTCTCACGCTCGGTTGGCGCCGGGAGGGCGACGACACGAAACACCCGAGGACTTACACGTTTGGTGATCGCCTTGATCACGCCGCCCTTGCCCGCACCGTCACGCCCTTCGAACACGATACAAACCTTAGGCCCTTGTGCACCACCCATTGTTGCAGCTTGACCAGTTCGACGCCTTGCGCCTCTGCAATTGTTCCTCGGCATCCCTGTCGTGACGCCGCCGCTCATCGCGCTCGGCGAGAAGCGCGTTTACCGAGAGAGCTTGGCCGGATGCTATCGGCATGACATCTTCCTTCCTCGATTCTGTTTTGTTTCGTCACTCAAGTTCCCGGAAACCAGTCCGACCCATTGCTTAGACCTTATGGATAGTCTTTGTATTGCCGCTGCGCATTGATCTACATCAATCACGGACCAAAGCAGGCATGATATTGGGGGGCGACTGCACAAGAACAGAATGACCTGCACAACCTCTACATCAATGAACCACACTTCGAAAGCATTCTTGTGCCGCAACGGCGCCAAGACGATGCACGAGGTGGACAGAGCGCACGGTGTGAAGCACACTCGCGGAAAGTGGACGCGGCCGCACGCTGCGAGGAGTGAGGTGGCCCCCGAAAACTGGACAGGTAGCTAAGAGAGAGTCTCAGCTTGGGACGGCCGTTTGGCCCAAGGTGAGACATGGCAAATACACGGAAGAAGCACAGTCCTGAGTTCAAGGCGAAAGTGGCCCTTGCGGCGGTGCGGGAAGAAGGGACTGTGGCCGAGCTGTCGAGCCGGTTTGGCGTTCACGCCAGCCAGATCCATGCCTGGAAGAAAACGCTGCTGGACGGGACGGCGGGTTTGTTTGCGGCAAAGCAAGGGCGCACCCCATGGCGATGAAGCCACCGCCGAGGCTCAGATGGCGCCTTTATATGAGAAGATCGGCCAACTGACGGTGGAGCGGGATTTTTTTCGCAAAAGGTCTGGGCCATGAGCCCGGCCGACCGGCGTGCGCGGGTGGAGCGGGATGACCCGGTTCTGCCGATCGTTGCGCAGTGCCGGCTGCTGAAGATCGCGCGCTCGACGCTGTATTACCGGGTGGCACCGGTTGACCTGGATGATCTGGCGGTGATGCGGACGAATTGTATCTGGCCTCGCCGTTCTACGGATCACGCCGAATGGTCGCGGTATTGCGGCGCGAGGGCCTGGTTATCAACCGCAAACGGGTGCGGCGGCTGATGCGGGTGATGGGGTTGGAGGCGATCTACCAAAAGCCGAACACCAGGCGAGGCCATCCGGATCACAAGGTGTATCCGTATCTTTTGCGGGGCCTGATCATCGACCGGCCGAACCAGGTGTGGTGTGCAGACATCACCTATATTCCGATGGCCCGGGGATTTGTCTACCTGGTGGCGGTGATGGATTGGTTCAGTCGGCGGGTTCTGTCGTGGCGTCTGTCGATCACCATGGAAGCGGACTTCTGCGTCGAGGCGGTTCAGGAAGCGATGGCCAAACATGAGGTTTGGGACGTCGTATCGATCGTGTGAACCATCCCACAGCACTGCTCCGCCATGCCTGGCCTGGAATATCGGATTCGGACGGAGGAGGTCCCACCGATGGCACACATGGCTCTTGCTTCAATTGAGAGAACGCCAGTTTCGGCCTCTTTCTCCATGCCGCGATCCTTCACGGCCCTTGAAACGGCGATGCTCCTCTTTCGGGCGTGCCCGACCAACGCAAAGGAGTTCGCCCTGTCGACGTACGAGCGCGCAGCATGGGGCGCCTCGATGTAGATCAAATCGAGCACTGGGCACGTATCGTGACACAGCTAGCGCAGCTAACGCTGGCAAGATACGCGAGGGACAAGAACCACCACCCCTCAAATTCCGTGATCAGAAAACGCCGATAACGCATCCCCTTCCGTGCTCAGGCTCATCCGCATGGGAGCGACTATTGCGGAAATAGCGGTGCCCAAAATTCGCAATGGTGGGCCGCGGCGAAATTCGATTTGGGTCCGACCACAAGGGGAGCGAGTGCCTGGAATTCGTCGGCACCAGCCGCGTAGCTGGCCCAATTCGGCATCCGCGGTCCGTTCGGGTCGCCGTTTCTGGCGAATTGCGCCCAATATTGCATCATTACTTTCGACAAGGATCGCTGACCTCCGCGGAGCTGCGCAGGCCGCTCCGACAGGTGCGACAGATCCTCTGCGGGAAAGAAATATTGCAGTTCGGACTCATGCGCAGCCCCATACGGATAACTCACCGGTGGCAAAAAAATCTCCGGTGCACGCTCGTCATTGAATTCGTAGGCAAAGACTGGCACGTAAGCTGACAGCACCTGATCAGCCAGGCGCGCTGTGCAGGCGAATGATGAATCAGTCTCGATGGCGGCGAGGGCTTCATCGGCATCAATGTAACGTGTAAGCGGATACTGCGCGAGAATCAGAGGGCCGGCTTGTGGTCCAAACCCAGTGATCACTGCGGTGGGATATTCAGAGGAGGTCACGACCTGTCCTGCTAATTCGTTCATTGCGTACATAAATCTCGCTTCGTCGTGATTGCTCCCGTTGATAACGGGCACGTGGCTAAATTGGCCAGTCGCCGCGGCAGTTTGCAACGGAAGGGGGAGCACAACGCCGTCGACCACGGGACCGACCGATATCTGATTGGAAAGGATTTTCTGAACTGTTAGCGAGCGCAGGCATTGAGCGGTTTGGTCGCTGCATTCAACGTTACTTGCGAACTCGGTCCCTTGGCCTTCGCCGGCCGCGAGACTGGGCAGGACCAATTCATAGGTTCCGCTTTGAACGATAGCCTTGTGGAACAATCCATGAGCGCTAGGTGACGTCATATTTGCGAGGACACTCAGACCACCGGCAGATTGACCGAAGATAGTGACGTTATGCGGATTGCCACCGAATGCATGAATATTCTGTTGTACCCATCGGAGCGCGAGTTGCTGATCCAGGATTTCCATAATTTCCTGAGGTCCGATCCGGAGCCTCCGCGGTGAGTGCCGGGTGGGCGAGAAATCCTAGAACGCCCAGGCGGTAATTGACCGTAACCACGACCACGTTGCCTGTGCTGGCAAGATCACTTGCATCGAAGTCATCGCTCTCGCCGGCTGTAAACGCACCACCATGGATCCAAACCATGACGGCACGTTCGCGAGTATCGATGCCTCGTTGTGCCGCCGGGACATATACGTTCAAGAACAAGCAATCCTCGTTGCTACTGGGTGCGCCGACGACGCGGGCGGTCTGGGCGCAATGGCTCCCAAGCTCTGTGGCATTCAGAACTCCGGACCAACTTCCGTGCGGCTGCGGCGGCATCCAACGAGAATCTCCAACTGGTGGAGTGGCATAAGGGATGCCCAGAAACTTCTCCGTTCCATCAGCTTCAGAACCACGGATTGCGCCCTGCGCGGTTTGGATGACTTCCGCGGCTCCAGTATTCGGCCTAATTGCGCAGATTGTGGCCAGTACTACGACGGCTGACAGAACGGTCGCCCGGTTGCTGGATGCGAGCTTGCTGTTTTTTGTCATAACTTCCCCCCTTTATCATGTAATTTGTGTTTATTCTTCGCTTGCTATCTAAGGTCAAGCTCGTCGCTCGATGAAGACTTTCAATTACTTACTGAGTCCCGGCGCCCTCAAATAACCAGCCATTCGGTCGGGAGCTGCAACCACCCTTCCGCAGCGGCTTGAACGGACCTCATATCTGTATATCTGTCGGTGGACAACACGGGCACCGTTCATAGCAGCTCATCCAACAGTGCCTTCGCGTCCCTCAAGTCCGGCGCATCGAAACCTTCAGTAAACCAGTTGTAGATCGGTCCGAGCAGATCACGGGATTCCGCGCGATTGCCCTGGTCGCGCCAGAGCCGCGCGAGGCTAACGGACGCCCGCAACTGAAAGAGTTTCGCGCTCTGCCGCTCGGCAACGGCGATGGCCTGGCGGTAGAGTTGCTCGGCTCCGGATTGATCGGCGGCGGCATCCAGCAGATCGCCCCGCACCCGCAGCAACTCAGCTTCAAAGACCCGCTCATCGGTGGTTTCGATGGTCCGAGCAACCTCGGCGAGGCAGTTCCGTTCGTCAGCAGACTGCCCGAGTGTGGCGTAGGCCTCCGCAAGCCAGGTGAGCAGAAGCGACGTACCTATACCAACCCGTCTTGACACCGACTCTTCGACCGGCGCCAGAATCATGGATTATCAGGGCCTTACTTGCCTTACGGAGAGTCGGGGTCATCGCGAGTTGGTATTACAACGGCTTCATTAGGACGCAATTCCGCCAAGCTCTGGGTGAGCAAGGCAAGGCCTTCTTGTGCCCGTCCAAGCGCGAGCAATGACCGCGCACGGAATGCCAAGGCCCAACCCAAATAAAACGGGAAACCTCCCTCGGTCGTTAGAGCCAGCAGTTCCTCCGTATGAACCATGGGTAAGCAGGTAATCCAGGCGACCCAGTTCTCGTGAGCGAGCACGTGAACTAACGTATGGATGTGTCTGAGTGGCGTGCCTCCGACAACGCCTCATCTATTCGTAACCGTGCCTGATCGACGTAACCCAAGCACGCCAGGGTCATGGCTCAGTACGGGAGTGTCGCACTATAGGGATCGAGGGAGAGTCCTGCGATGGTGCGATGCGCTGGATCATCCGCGAGAGCCACGCACCGTTCCAGTAGGGCGCGGGCGGCAACAAACTCGCCAAGAAAGAAGCAGGTAATTCCGTGCGCTCGACGCCCCAGAAATTGCGATACAGCATCGTTCCGCTCCTCGCCATGTTTTTCGAGCTGCCTGCCTAGCGCAAGCGCCAGCCGGTGCTCGGATCGCACGTAATGAACCGCCCATTGGCCGTAGCTCAACCGGAACATATGGTCCAGCCGCTGGCTGTCGCGCCACCTGTTCCGCTTGCTTGTCGAGCCCACGCCTTTCTTCTTCATCATCGCCGATCACGACCGGGAGTTCTTTTGCGTCGAAGGCCCGATGAAGTTGCACGGATCGGCGGCTGGGTCGATTGGGATAGGAGGCAGGGCCCCTCGCGGGGGTTGCGCCAGTGGCCTCGGTCGTGTCCCCGTTTCGGGGTTCGTGGCCAGCATGATCCTCTATCACCTACTGGTTTCCGCCCTATTCGGGGGCCCGATCAGTTGCTCGCTGCGGTTCGCCCGCGATGAAAAGACTGTCAGCGCCCCCGCATGCTCGCGCGCCACAGCTCCGTCTTCGCGGCGTTCACCGCGTAACCGTAACCGTCATCCACTTCGTCAAACACCACGCCGTATACGTCGGTCGCGTGTTCCAGGGTGATGAAGTCGTCGAGCAGATCGTCGAGCACTTTCGCCGGATCCCGGTCGAGCGGGTCGCCGTAACCCCCGCCGGAGGGCGAGATATACGTCACGGTATCGCCCGCATCGACCCGCAGGCCGGAGAACTTCGCCGGCACTGACTTCACCTCCTCTGGCCGGGCGATGTTGTGGATTTCAACCTTGCCGCCGTGGCCGGCCTTGCCGCCGAAGATGCCCCAGGGCGCGTCGTCATTCCGGTCCGCCTCGTGGGTAACGAAACCGGGGGTGAGGAATCGCTGTGACTTCACCACCCCCTGCCCGCCGCGGAACTTTCCAGCACCCGGAAAAACGTCGTCGCGCACCTCGTAACGGTCACAAATCAGCGGCAAGTGCATACCGAGATCTTCCAGCGGGTTGTTGCGGGTGTTGCGCATCAACTCCTCGACCGTATCCGGCCCGTCGGAGGCGGGGCGTCCGCCCATCGCTGCCTCGTTTACCTCGAGAAATACCCAGTAGTCGCCGCTCGGCCGCACACCGGAATACGCGGCAAACGAGAGCGTCGCTGCGTTCCCGGCCGTGCATTTGTCCGGCACCACCGGCGCCAGCGCCTTGATGATGAGATCGACCACGCGCTGGATCTGGGAGAACCGCGCCTCCGCCGCGACCGGTGCGATCGGGTTGTAGATCGACCCGAGTGGCGCCGTCACCTTCACCGGACGGAAACTGCCCTCGTTCGCGGGAATCTGATCCGCCAATGTATACGTATCAAGCAACAGTGCCCGGAAGGCAAAATAGCAAGCAACTTTTGGTCATGCCCTCGAACGGCACATTGAACGCGGTCGGCACCTGCGGGCTCGATCCGGTCAGGTCGACCTCCACACTGTCGCCGCGCACGCGCACCGTGACCTTCACCGGCAGATGCACGCCGCGGGTGCGCCCGTCGTCATCCATAAATCCCTCGGCGACGTAGTCGCCATCGGGGATTTTCGCGAGCTCCCGGCGCAGCGCCGCCTCTGAGTAATCCATCAGTTGCCTGCAGCACTGCAGCACCATCGCCTTGCCGTATTTCGCCAGCAGTTCCTGAAACCGGCGCACCCCGAGTTCGGCGGAGGCGATCTGCGCCTCCAGGTCGCCCATGACCAGGCCAGGAACCCGCGTGTTGTCGCGGATATACTTCCACAGGAATTCGTTACGCTTTCCCTCCTCGTACAGTTTCAGCCCATTCATCAGCATGCCCTCGGCATACATGTCCGGCACGTCGATGATCAGGCCGGGTGTCGCCGCGCCGATATCGACGTGGTGCGCGGTGTTCGCGGAGAAGCCGGCCAGTTCGCCCTCGAAGAACACTGGCATCACGATGGCGATGTCCGGCGAGTGGCTGGCGCCGAAATACGGGTGGTTGTGGATCACGCAGTCGCCGGGCTTCCACGCATCCAGCGGGATCGACTTCTCGATGCCGCGCAGGTAGCCGGGCAAGGAGCCAATGTGCATCGGCGTCGAATCGGATTCGCACAGCGTCTGGAACTGCGTATCGAATAGGCCGGCTCCAAGGTCCTGGCTCTCGCGAATGATCGAGGAGTAGGACATGCGATACAGAACATTGCCCATCTGTTCGGCGATCGAGTGTAATGCACCGCCGACGACCTGGAGCGTGATCGGATCAACTTCCTGACTCATGGGGATTTGCCCTTTCGTTTGATCAGGCGCGGGCGATGTGCATGTCGCCGTGCGACAGCACGACAGCGCGGTATCCGGGCGGCAGCAACGTCGTCGAATTATGCTGCACGACAAGTGCCGGACCGTTTACGATGTCGCCATCGAGCAGCTTGCTGCGCTGGTAGCGCGGCGTCGGTAACACGGTGCCGTCATCGAAGATCGTTTCGCGGACATAAAGCCGCGCTTCGGCCGGATCCGTGCGGCCACCTTTCGGCAGGTCGGGCAGCCGAAGGCTTTCCACATCGGCCGACGCCACCACGCGCAAGGTCACCACCTCGACCGACTGATCCTCGAAAGCGTGACCGTAGACCTGCCTGTGCGCGGCGTAGAAATTCCGGATGGCCACCCCGACGTTCGCGGGTGTCAGCGCATCGTCGGGCAACTGTGCCCGGAGTTCAAAACCCTGGCCTACGTATCGACACTCGGCGATACGTGTGTAGCGCTGCCGCTCCGCCGGGATGCCGTCGGCGGCAAGCTGCGTGGCTGCCTCCTGCTGCAGCGCCGCGAGCGCTTCGTTGATATGGGCGTATTCGTCCGCCGTCGCCGAGGCCAGCACCGTCAGCACGGAGCGGGTGTATTCGTAGCGCAATTCCGTCACCAACAGGCCCATCGCCGCGGTGATGCCGGGGTGCAGCGGTGAGACGACGTCCTTTGCGTGGATCATTTCGGCAAGCGCCACCGCGTGCAGTGGTCCGGCGCCGCCGAAGCTCATGAGCGTGAAGTTGCGCGGGTCGATGCCCTTGGCGACTGAATTGGCGTTGATCGCTAGTGACATGTTATTGTTGATTATTTTCAGAACACCGAGCGCCGCGTCGACGGTGCTGAGGCCAAGCTTCGCGGCGATGCCGGCCTCGATCGCCTGATGCGCCAGTGCCGGCTCGATCTTAAGGTCGCCGCCCAGGAACTGCTCCTGGTCGAGCCGCCCGAGAACCACCTGCGCGTCGGTCACCGTCGGCTCCGTGCCGCCGCGCCCGTAGCAAGCGGGACCCGGATCCGCCCCGGCCGATCGCGGGCCGACCCGAAACGCTCCGCCCGCATCGATATAGGCGATCGAGCCGCCGCCGGCGCCAATCGCGTCGACGTCGATCATCGGCACCAGCACCGGCAGCCCCGCCACCTCGGTATCGCGTGGGTTCTTGATGCGCAGTTCGCCATCCTGGATCACGCTGATGTCGGCGGAGGTGCCGCCGATGTCGATGGTGATGACGTTGCCGGTGCGGCATGCCTCGCCGGTCCAACGGCCGCCGATCACGCCGCCCGCCGGACCCGACAGCAGCAGTCCCACCGGCCGGTGGCGCGAGTTCGCGACGGTCGAGATGCCGCCGTTGGACTGCATGATGCGGACCGCCGCCTGTATTCCGTGCTCTCGCAGCCGCGACTTCCAGCTGGCTCAGGTAGTGCGAGGTCATCGGCCCGATATAGGCGTTCATCGCGCAGGACGAGAACCGCTCGTACTCGCGCAACACGTTGACCACCTCGGACGAGGTGCAGACATACGCGTGAGGCAGCGCGCGCCGGACGATTTCGGCGGCCTGCTGCTCATGGCTGTCGTTGAGGAAAGCAAACAAGAACGCAACAATCACCGCGTCGAGCTTGCGTTTGGCGAATAGTGCCGCCGCCTGTTCCACCTCATCGATCGCGAGCGGCGTTTCAACAGTGCCGTCGGGTGGCATGATCCGCTCGGTTACCACGATCCGGTTGCGGCGTTTGACCAGCGGCTTGGATTGCCACGGCACGTCGAACTGCAAAGAGAAATTGTGCGGCCGCTTGTGGCGGGCCATGTGCAGGATGTCGCGGAAGCCACGGGTGGTGATCATGCCGACGTCAGCGCCCTTGCGCTCGATCACCATATTCGTTGCGACCGTGGTGCCGTGGAACAGGAAGTTCAGTTCGCTCGGTGCCACACCGGCCATCTGGCACACCTCGAGCACGCCGCGCACCACCGCCTCGCTTTGATCGGCGGGCGTGCTGGGGACTTTATGAACCACGACCTGCTGCCCGCCGTCCGGCGTGGTGTGCTCGAGTACAATGTCGGTAAACGTTCCGCCGACGTCGACGCCCACACGGTTCATTGGCTTCTGCTCTCCTCGGGCGGCCGCCGGCCCTTCCCAACTGCTTGCGGTCATTAAGTTCGACATCTCCGAACTGCCCGTTGATGTCAAACGGGTTAGGTGCACACGCGCGACACAATCTGGCCTGCAAGCCGAGCCGCAGGTGGCGCCCGTAGGTCGCGGCGATGCGCAAGGCGGCGGCGCCGTTCGACAGCGACGAAGCAGCCGCGTACAGGCCGGGCGATTACGCCAGCCTGTGCGTCGGTGTCAGCGCAGAGCGCCGCCGTCCACGGCAGCGGCCGGCACCGCGACCAGGAGCGTCCCGAACGCAACAAAACGCCCGCGTCTTCCGTGGCTGCGCCGCCCATCCGTGGCAGCGGAACGTCGACCGCTCTGCCCCATCGATAGAGACGATCAGCGCCCGTTTCCTCGCTTGGCATGACTTCTGCGGTGAGAACAGTCCAATGCCGGCGCGAACGCGCGCTTGCGAGGGGCCTCCAAGCCGATCACTTTGCTGGCCAACGGCGCGCAGGGGCGCTGATGTAAGGGGAGGAGACGCGGGACATGGCCTATGCGACGATCAATGGCACTCGAATGTGGTATCGTGTCACGGGGGCGGGCGCCCCGGTCGTGCAGATCCATGGGGCGGGCTTCGGCCACAGCAATTTCGCGGCTGCCACCCCGATCCTGGAAAAGACCTTCCAGATTATCGACTTCGACATGCGTGGTTACGGCATGTCCGACCGCCCTCTGCAGTATTACGACATGGAAGTCTGGGCGGACGACGTCGCCGGGCTGATCGAGCACCTGGAGCTCGCCAAGGTGCACGTCCACGGCACCTCGATGGGCGGCATGGTCGCGCAGCAGTTCGCTGCTAAATACCCGCAGAAGACCGACCGGCTGATCCTCAACTGCTCGGCCGCCAAGCTCGACGTAGCTGGCCGGCTGATCTTTCGCAACTGGATCGATCTTGCCGAGGCCGGGGGCGTGGGGTCGCGGACCCTAGCGGAACTGATCGGCTGGCAGGCATTGTCGCACAGGTTCCTGGAAACGCCTGCCGGGGCGAATGCGGTCAACCTGATCCAGGATATTCTGGAACGGAGCAACCGCCTCGAGGTGTTCAAGGCGGCCTGTCAGGCGATGATCGACATGGACCTGCGGCCGTTGCTGCCGGCTATCGAAGCCAGGACGCTTGTCATCGGGGGCGATGAAGATGTGATGACGCCGTGGGAGGTGGGTCCGAGCGGGGCCGGGCAGCAGTTTCTCGCCGACCATATCCGGGGCGCCATCAAGTATGTCATCAAGGGATCGAACCATTCGACGCTGTTCGATGGCACCGAGGAGAATTGTCGGGTTGTGACGGATTTCCTAAACGGCCGGATGGACTGATCGTGTCCCCCTCCCCTGCGCGCGGCGTGATCAGAAACCAGCGATCTCATTGACCAGCCAGTGACGCCTGGCGGGCGGTCCCGTACGGATGGCACGGTCGGCGGGGCCGACCATGAAGCCTAAGCGTGCGGCGGGATTGGACGGCATCACCGAGTTCAGGCGCCCGGGCATGCGCGATCGTGGTGACCACGCGCCAGCGCCCGTGATCGGCTCGGCGGCGTCCGGGCCTGCGATGAAGCCGACTGCCGGGCCGCTCTGGCGAAACGCGGCAGCGCGGCCATCCGTGAGATTTTCGCCGTACCGTCTCCGAACCGGAGGAAATTCTCCGTGCTCTGGGGGAACCGGGGGGCGCTTCGGCTGGAATTCTGGTCCGTTCGCCGGACCTGACCATCGCCAGCGTCGTATGGGCCCGCCAATGGACCCTGCCGCACAACCACAATCACCGCGCTGTTATCGGCATTTATGCCGGCGGCGAGGACAATATCTCCTGGCGTCGCCTGCCCGCGAGCCGATCATTCGCGAGATCAATCATCACACGCAGCCGGGTCAGTTCCCGATCGCTCATCTGGATCACCCCCGCCATCGCACGTCACCTCGAACGTTCCGACGGCAGTGTGCATCAGCGACATTTCGATCGGCGACGCGTGTGACGTTTCTATCGCGGGTTTTTACAGAGCCCTCGCCCAAAAGGCGGGTTCTGTTAACGTGGCCTGGTTTCGGTTACTGTCGGCGCTTGTCGGATGAGCAACATATGGCGTCTTCGCACCCAGATTTCGTCCGTGCCGGCACCCTGGAGGAGCTGAAAGCCAAGGGGCGGCTCGTTGTGCACGGCCAGCATCGCCCGATCCTGCTCGTGCACGCAGACGGGCACGTGTTCGCCCTCGACAATCGGTGCCCCCATATGGGGTTCCCGCTCGATCGTGGCAGCATCGAGGACGGCATTCTGACCTGCCATTGGCATCACGCGCGCTTCGCGGTGGCGAGCGGCTGCACGTTTGATCTGTGGGCAGACGACGTGCCGACCTGCTCAGTTGAGATCCGTAAGGGTGCCGAGATCTGGGTTAAGCCAGTGTTCGGTTACGTCGATCCGGCCAGGCATTGGCGTCAGCGGCTTGGCGATGGGCTTGCCCATAGTCTCAGCCTTGTCATCGCAAAGGCCGTGCACGGCCTTCGCGCGGCCGGTCAGCCGCCGTCAGAGGTAGTACGACAAGCCGCACTGTTCGGTACGCGTAACCGCGATGGCTGGGACGCCGGCCTGACCATCTTGAGCGCGCTGGGCCAGCTTCTGCCCGTGCTGCCGGATGAAGAGATCCACCTAGCGCTATTTCACGGCGCGCGACACGTGGCCGACGATTGCGACGGTGCTGCCCCACGCCGGGACCGCGCACCCCTGGCAAGCCGGCCCGACCTTGCCACCCTAAAGCGTTGGCTGCGCCGCTGGGTGGCCGTCCGTCACCGGGAGGCGGCTGAGCGCACCCTGCTGACGGCCATTGCCGGCAGTTGCTCACCGGCTGCACTCGCGGACCTCCTTTTTGCGGCCGAGACGGACCGTGCCTACGCCGCCGGCGGGCACTCGCTGGATTTCATCAACAAGGCCTTCGAATGCCTTGACATCATCGGTTGGGACCATGCGGCTGATGTGCTGCCGAGCGTGGTCGGCCAGATGGTGGCAGCCCGGGGGGCTGAGGAATCGACGGCATGGCGCCAACCGGTCGATCTCATCGCTCTGTGCCAGGAGGCTGCTCTGGATCTGCCTCGGCTCTTTGCCCGCCGCTCTGCGCGCTGTTGGTCGGATCACACGGCGCTGGCGGAAAGGCTACTGGCTGACGATCCGGTCGCAATCATCGACGCGCTCAAGGCTTCGGCGCAAGCCGGCGCATCTCCTGCCGATCTCGGTCGGGGACTGGCCTATGCAGCAGCCCTCAGGGTCGCTCGCTTTGGCACCGCCAACGAGCATTCCGACTGGGAAACTGCCCATCACGTCTTCACCTATGCGAACGCGATCCACCAGGCGCTCAAGCGGATCGGCAGCGGGGCGGCCGAGCCTGGTGCTCCTGTAGAAGCCGTGCGCGGCCTCCTCCACGGGGCCATGGCGCTCTATCTCGCTCGTTATCTGAATGTGCCGCCGGCATCACCGCCGGGCGAGGGCAACGACCGGCTCGACGAACTGCCCGCCGCGGCCGGGGAGATTTGCGCTGCTCTGCTCGATGCCTTTGACCGTCAGCAGCAGGTCGATGTGGCGGCCCGCCTTGTCGCCCGCCATCTCCTTCTGGGTCATCCCCCCGAGGCGTTGATGGCGACGCTCGCCCAGGCACTCCTGCGCGAAGATGCGGGATTTCATGCCTACCAGATGCTTGAGGCGGGCGTGCGGCAATTTCTCGAGTGGGGCAACACAGCGCAGGGTCGGCATGTCCTCATCGCGGTTGCGCGGTATCTCGCGGCCCACTCGCCGACCGAACGCGCATTTCTGCAGACGGCTGACATTGCCCGCCGGCTGATGCGCGGCGGCGAGCTTCATCGCGAAACTTGGGGGCAGGGAAGTGATCGCGGCGAAGGTGGAAGCGGTTATTGATCTCATTGTGGACACAGAGAGGAAGCATCGGGTGGCTTGGCCGGGCGCGACATCTACAGTTGCTTCGCCCGTCGGCCGGCGGGGGTCGACCTCATTGTTCGTGCGGCGCAAATCCGTGCGATCGAGCTCGCACCGGATGGGGCGGTTGTCGCGGGGTCGTTGTTCGCCAGCGCGGCGGCCTGGCCTGATTTGACCTGCCTGCCGGTCAAGGTCGCACCGCGCCGGGTGGGCGATCCCGGTCGGATCGCCACGGTCGCCCTGCGAGCCGGCCCGGTTATCCTCAAGCGGCCGCGTCATGGGTCTGCCAAAACCGACCCGGAGACGGTGTCGATGACGCTGGTGGAGGCGCGCGAGATCAATCCTCCGGCGAACCAGGAGCCGCTGCACTGGCGCCTGTTGACAGTCTCGTGGTTGGCGATGCCGGTGCGGCGCGCGACATCGTGCGGCTATATCGCTTGCGCTGGCGCATCGATATCGACCAGGCATGGCGACTCTCAAGAATCAAGCAGTGGTTGGGTTCGACTTGCAACGAGACATTTTGGGTGGAACATCGTGGTTCTATTTTCAGTCCCGACCAAATCCGCGCGGCAGGTCGGCAAGCGATAGCTGGTCAACGAGGTCGCGCCATTCCAGCATGGCGTCGAGGCGCTCGGCGAGCGCGTTGTCGGTCAGACTGTCGGGCAAGTTTTCGCGCCATTGCTGATATCGGTCGAGGCATTCCATGAGCGTATTAATAGCATCCGCCCATTGCTCGGTTCGACTGCGCCGATCTTTGGGGCGGCGATAGCGGATCACCACTGCCGGCTTGTCCGGCACTTAGAGTTTGTTTGTAGATGGCCCGAGCCAGTCAGTGCGATCGCGATAACAACCCTGCGTTGAATTGAGTGCGGTGCCCGAAGAGGCAACCATCCCCCCGATCGCGACCATCAATAGCTTTGGGGCCAGCACATGGGAACCGCCGTCCGTCCTGCCAAAACGTCTCCCGGCCCGTGGAATGCGTTTGCCGATGTCGACGTTTTTGTCGATGAAGTGCTGGCGGAACTTGCGGCCATGGCCAAGGATGGTGTGCGGCCGATGCGATCGGGGCCAAAGCCATCGCTCGCCGGGGCGGCGCTTCGCAAGGCCGTCATGGCGATCTGGTGCGTTTGTTTCTGTGGCATGCAGTGGCGGGCGATCGGACTGCTCTGCGAAATTCCCTTCGGCACACTATACGGACTATTCGCTCGCTGGACCCGGCTCGGCCTCTGGCGCCGGATGCTGGACCGGCTGCGCCGCACCTGGCGGCGTGCCTGCGGGGATGCTCCAGAACCAAGCGCGGTGGTGATCGATAGTCGATCCTGTCACTCGGCGCCGAGTTGTTTTGATCGTGGTGTCGACGGCGGAAAGAAGATCCGGGGCGTCAAAATCCATGTTGCAGTCGACAAATACGGCTTCCCGCTGGCGACCGACGTCTCGCCGGCGAACCGACATGACACGAAAGGTATCGTGCCGGTTCTGCGCGCACTCGCCGATGGAGGCTTCCAGGGCCCAGCGCTCGGCTCGATCTCGCCTACCGCGGTGAGCGGTTGGCCAAAGCCGGCGAGACACTTGGCATCACCGTCGAGGCAATTGCCCGCGGTCGCGATGGCCAGTTCGTTCCTGCCGGGATCTGCTGGGTGGTTGAGCGCTCCTTCGCTTGGCTGAGCCGCTACCGGCGGTTGAACACGATCTCCGAGCGCTCGAAGGACCACCTCATCGCGTTCATTTCGATTGCCTTCATCTCGATCCTTGCACGACGCCTGAAGCGCCTCGTCACCGAGGATCTGAGCGCCTGACGTCTACAAACAGACTCTTAGCGCGCTACCCGCATGAACTCTGCCCATCGATCAAGCACCGGCAGTATAGCCTCCCGCTTTTCCGGGTTTAGGCCGACAATGCACCGGCTGACGCCGAATTCCTCGTAACGCCTGAGCGCCCCGATCTGGTCGGGTGCAAAAGCGTCGAGCTCCTCGGGATAGAGACAGATGGTGATCGGGCATGAGGACCGCTCACGCCCAGCTGCGGAGAGCATCTCGTGAAAATTCGGAATGAACGCGAACTCGTCACCGTACTGGCGCCCGTTAGGCGCTTAAGGGCTGGCCAATGAAGAAGCGGAAACCCCCCGAGGTGGCTAGCCAAGAGGCTTACGAGGAAGCGGGTTTAATCGGCCACATTGTGGACAAGCGACCCGTGGGCACTTTTCATTATACAAAGCGGCTCGCTAAAAGAGAGGTTCTCTGCCGGGTGCGGGTCTTTTTATTTCGCGTAGAACAGCAGCTTGACGACTGGCCAGAAGAGCCGGAGAGAAACCAAATGGTTTGACGCGAACGAGGCTGCAGGCCTAGTTGATGAAGGAGGCCTTGCAGAAATTATCGATCGCTTCGCTGGATCTTACGTCAGATTCGTTAGTTTTTCTAAGTATGAATTACGGCATTTGCGCCGGCACTTTTCGAACCAGTCCGGGCTATAGCTCAGCCAGACGCGAACGCCTTTCCTTAAACCTTCCCCGTAGAGGGCGACGGTGCCACGATGGGAGAGAGGGAGGGCGACATGAGAAAATGCCAACTGATTTTGATCGCTTGTTTGTCGATTACAGCGGGCCAATGCTGGGCTGATGAGGATCAGGCACAAGCGCCACCTGATCCGGCCGCATTCTGCTATTTGAAGGGAAAGGCATATTCGGAGGGAGCTGTGGAAAAGAACCGAATTTGCCAGCGCGCCGCAAACTCGAAGAACTTGATTTGGAAAGCGCACGCTGGTGAAAGCGGTGCGCCGACAAAAGACGACGCTGATAAATAAACCGAGTGGAACGGAGAGCCTGGACCGTCTTTTTCCAGCTTTCGGACAGCACCCGTCCTCTCCTCGGCCAGGCACTCCGGCGCCGGACTGTGCTTCAGCATCACGGCGTCAGAATTCGTGACTGATGCCGCGGCGGAGCAGAAGCGCGAACTTGTCGGGTTCTGTGACTAACTGGACGCCGTCGCTCCAATTCGTCGCGGCAATCGATAGCCTCGCCCTGCAATCGAGGGCTAACGGATTGGTGGCGCGTACTGCAATCCACCCTTCGTCCAGATGTTGTTGATGCCTCGAGGCACGCCCATTGGCGTGATGTTCCGGTCCCACATCTCGCCCAAATTGCCGACCTGCTTGATCACGTTGTAGGCCCATTTGTTATCCACACCCAACGCCTTGCCCATATCGCCCTCCAGCCCGAGCAGGCGCCGGATATCTGGATCGGCGGTGTTGGCGAAGGTATCGACGTTCGCGCTGGTGATGCCTTTTTCCTCCGCTTCGATCATTGCGATAAAAGTCCAACGGACAATATCGAACCACTTGTCGTCACCTTTGCGGACCACCACGCCCAGCGGCTCCTTGCTGATAATATCAGGCAAAAGCACGAAGTCGGCGGCCTTCGGTCCCTGGCTGAACCGGAACGTCGCCAACGCGGATGCATCCGATGAATACGCGTCACATCGTCCGGACAGGAACGCACCCTGGACCTCAGGCAGATCGGCGATCAGGATCGGCGTGAACTTGATGTTGCTCAGCCGGAAGTAGTCATTGACCGCGAGTTCGGTGCTGGTGCCCGGCTCCACGCAGATTGTCGCTCCATCCATTTCTTTCGCCGACTTCACCCCGGCGGACTTTTTCACCAGAAAGCCTGTACCGTCGTAATAGTTCACCCATGCGAATGCCAGTCCCAGATTTGCTTCACGCGCAAGCGTCCACGTCGTGCTGTGCGCGAGCACATCGATCTCACCCGACTGCAGTGCGGTGAAACGGTTCTGGGTCGATGTAGCAATGATCTTGACCTTGCTGACGTTCCCCAGCACGGCCGCAGTTATTGCGCGGCAGGTATCCGCATCTAAACCCCTCATGACTCCTTGACTATCGGGCAGCGAGAACCCGGGTACTTGACCGTACACCCCGCACAGCATCTGGCCGTGCGCCTTGACCGCATCCAGCGTGGCGGATCCAGACCCCTCGGCGGCCATTACCTCGGCCCCGAAGAAGAGCATGGCGGTGCTCAGCGTGAAGACGGCCAACCTGCGCGTGCCTGGTTGCATCGAACTTCCTCCCCTTGATTATTGGTTTTTTTGAGCGACCGGCGTTCTTGCGTTCACCAGGCCTTAGGCGGGTCGCGGCGGCTATGAAGGATCAAGGTGCCGCAAAATATTCGCGGCGCGCGTCCACTCCACACCCGCCCCAGCGTCACGGTCAATGGATGGCAACCGACCTGCTCCGCCGAGCTCAAACGCCGTCGGCCGTTGGCCATGCCTAATGTTGTATACCGCCTGCTCTGCGCTCCGGCGTCTCAGCCGCATAGTGGCGTAATTACAGTAAATCGCGCCGATCGGGGACTATTTTCCTACCAGCCGAAAATGCTAGGTAAAATCAGCGAAAATCGCAAACGGTAGGAATATCATCCACGACCAAGCGCATTGACGTAACGGATCGTTTGCGAGGCGAGCCCAGATGGGAGATGCACTGACGCGGCATAAAGCCTCGCTTGAACCACACCGCTTCGACTACCCCAGCTCGTCCAGCAGCGCCTTCGCGTCCTGCAAATCCCTGGTGTCGAAGCCTTCGGTGAACCAGCCGTAGACCGGCGCGAGCAACTCATACGCCTCGTGGCGTTTGCCTCGGCTCTGCCATAGTCGTGCCAGGCTGGTCGACGTGCGCAGCTCCCACATCCTCGCCTGCTGGCGGCGCGCCCAGTCGAGCGAGGCGAGAAAGTTCCGTTCGGCACCCTCAAGGTCGCCCTTGAGCGAGAGCATCCATCCCTTGAGGCGGAGGATCTCGGCGTAGTGAATGCGTTCCTCCCACCCGGGGCGTTCGATTTGGACGATCAACTCGTCGATCAGGTCCAGGGCATTGTCGACGTCGCCGGTTAGCGCCATACCTTCGGCCAAGAATGCTTTGTGGGTCGGGCTGCGGGCCTTGCCGCCGGTCGCCTCCCAAAACGCTATGCCGGACTTAAGCGGGGCAATTGCTTCGGCGACTTTGCCTTCCCGGATAAGTGCCTCACCAAATGAATGGGGCCAAAAACACCCACGGGCGCGGGGTAAGCTGTTCTCCCGACCCAGCCGCTCACATTCATCGCGCGCTTGAGCAGATCCTCGAGCTCACTGCGCTGATCGAACTCATGAAAGAGTCTGTTTGTAGACGTCAGGCGCTCAGATCCTCGGTGACGAGGCGCTTCAGGCGTCGTGCAAGGATCGAGATGAAGGCAATCGAAATGAACGCGATGAGGTGGTCCTTCGAGCGCTCGAAGATCGTGTTCAACCGCCGGTAGCGGCTCAGCCAAGCGAAGGAGCGCTCAACCACCCAGCAGATCCCGGCAGGAACGAACTGGCCATCGCGACCGCGGGCAATTGCCTCGACGGTGATGCCAAGTGTCTCGCCGGCTTTGGCCAACCGCTCACCGCGGTAGGCGAGATCGCCGAGCGCTGGGCCCTGGAAGCCTCCATCGGCGAGCGCGCGCAGAACCGGCACGATACCTTTCGTGTCATGTCGGTTCGCCGGCGAGACGTCGATCGCCAACGGGAAGCCGTATTTGTCGACTGCAACATGGATTTTGACGCCCCGGATCTTCTTTCCGCCGTCGACACCACGATCAAAACAACTCGGCGCCGAGTGACAGGATCGACTATCGATCACCACCGCGCTTGGTTCTGGAGCATCCCCGCAGGCACGCCGCCAGGTGCGGCGCAGCCGGTCCAGCATCCGGCGCCAGAGGCCGAGCCGGGTCCAGCGAGCGAATAGTCCGTATAGTGTGCCGAAGGGAATTTCGCAGAGCAGTCCGATCGCCCGCCACTGCATGCCACAGAAACAAACGCACCAGATCGCCATGACGGCCTTGCGAAGCGCCGCCCCGGCGAGCGGTGGCTTTGGCCCCGATCGCATCGGCCGGCACACCATCCTTGGCCATGGCCGCAAGTTCCGCCAGCACTTCATCGACAAAAACATCGACATCGGCAAACGCATTCCACGGGCCGGGAGACGTTTTGGCAGGACGGACGGCGGTTCCCATGTGCTGGCCCCAATGCTATTGATGGTCGCGATCGGGGTGGATGGTTGCCTCTTCGGGCACCGCACTCAATTCAACGCAGGGTTGTTATCGCAGATCGCACTGACTGGCTCGGGCCATCTACAAACAAACTCTGAGCGCAAGAAGGTGGTGGCGGCGTTCGACGGCGGACGCATCACCTGCGACGGAGGCGTGCTGTTGCTCGGCGCGGTGGAGCGACAACTCGGTATCGCCGATACGCTCGCGTCGTTGATCTCGGACCCGCGCAACCCACTCTACGTGACGCACAGCGTCACCGACATCCTGCGGGCACGAATACTGGCGATCGCCTGCGGCTACGAAGATGGCGACGACCTGGATTTTCTGCGCACTGACCCCGGGTTCAAAGTGGCCTGTGGTCGCCCGCCGGACGGTGGCGATGATCTGTGTTCACAGCCGACGGTGTCGCGATGGGAGAACGCACCAACCCAGCGCGAGGTGATGCGCATGACATACGCCATGATCGACCTGTATTGCCGCAGCTACGATCGTCCGCCGGCCGCTGTCACCTTCGACATCGACGACACCTGCGACGTTGTGCACGGCAATCAGCAACTGGCGTTGTTTCATGCTCATTACGATGAGCGATGTTTTCTGCCAATCCACGTCTATGACGCCGTCAACGCCCGTCCGGTGGTGGTTTTGTTGCGCCCAGGCAAGACGCCGAGCGGCGAGGAGATCCGCGGCCATGTGCGGCGCATGGTGCGGCGTATCCGCCGCCACTGGCCGCACACGCGCATCACCATTCGTGGCGATTGTCATTACGGCCGCCATGAGGTGATGACGTGGTGCGAGGCCAACGGCCTGCACTACATCCTTTCCGGTCTGTCCAGCAACGTCGTGCTCGAGCAAATGGTGGAACCGCTCGCCGACGCGGTGCGGGCGCAGCGTGCTGAAGCGCAGGCGAAGCTGGTTGCACTGCGTCGTAGCGAACCGCCCGTTGATGCGGCCTGGTTGCGCCGCGCCGAGGCGCAAGCCAACGCGGTGCGTCGGCACACCGAAGTCAGATACGGTGCCAAGTTTTGGCGATGCCAGCGGCGCGTCGCTGGACACATCGAGGCAACGCCAAAAGGTCTCGACATCCGCTACGTCGTGACCAACCTAGTCGGCGGCAATGCGGAATGGCTCTACGAGACACTGTACTGCGCGCGCGGCCAGATGGAGAATTTCATCAAGCTGCACAAGACGCAGCTTGCCTCCGATCGCACCAGTTGCCGCTCACCACTGGCCAATCAAGTCCGCCTGGTGTTGCACACTGGCGCCTACTGGCTGCTGCTGAAAGTCCGTGGCAATATCCCCAAGCTGCAGCCACTCGCCACCGCAGAATTCAAAACCCTGCAGATGCGCTTGGAGGCCGCACACCACGGCTCACCGAAGCCGGCTCTGCCGTCCTATCGAAGGCGCGGGTTGTGGCGGTCGGCATCGACGATCTACGCGCCAGTGTCCGTGCCTTTGCTCAAGGGTATCGAAGCCGAAGTGACGCTAGTTGTCGATGTTATGCTCCCGAACGCGCGGCTTCGTTGAGCCCAGGGACGGCATGTTCGTCTGGGCACGCTTCCCGCATATCGAGGATTCGCTGGCGCTGGCGGAAACGGCGCAGCATGACGGAGGCTTGATGCTCGCGCCCGGAACGGTGTTTCGCCCGCATTTGGAGCGGTCGCCGTGGATGCGGTTCAACGTTGCCGTCTGCGAAGACCAGCGCGTGCAGGATCAACTGGAGCGACTGGCGTCGAGGAGGGCGGCGTAACGCTACCAGCGGGCAGAGATCGGCAGTTCGGTCATCGCCAGCCTTGACTTGCCTCTCCCGATTACAGCAGGGATCGTCACCGAATGGCCGTGACCGCGCCCTTTTCTGCGCGGGCGCCGCTACTGACCGCTCTTCGAGCGCTAAAGAAGGAGCTGCAGCGTGCGGGCATCCAGCGGGCCCGGCTGGCAGACCAGGGGAAGTACCTGGGGGCAAAAAGGGACCCAGCCGCAAGGGCGTTGACAATCTTCCAACCCGATGGTGACTGCCTCGTCAGCGACCGTCAAGCTCGGTTGGATCTCCGCTGAGATCTATGCACCACGCTGAACTGTGCCACACGCCCCTCAATAGGCTATGATGGCAGATGGCAAATAGGCACAAACTATCGGCGACGGCGATCAGATTGTTGCTGACCTGCATGTCGGCAGCGCGGCTATGCACTATCGATGCGTCCGCCAGCGAGGTGTGCCGCTTCGCTGGCGCCACCGATGGTGCGGGGCATGTTGCAATCACGACCGATGTGACCGCAACGAACGGAGTCACGAGAATAGAAGTCGAGATGACGTTCGAAACGACGGGAATGTTTTGGCTCCCAATTCATTATCTCGTAGACGAGATCAGCACTTGGCGGACGGGAGAAATGGAAGGTGTGGCGGTGAACACCCGCTATCTCGTCGGCGACCACATCGTCCGGCAACAATGGGACACCTTTCAACGCAGCCCCGACGGCCTCAGGCTCACCGCGTGCAGGCAAAGACGCTTGCCGATTTTCGCCGTCGGCACCCAGGCTTCGTCCAGCATTGGGATCCCGCGACCTTTGGCTCCCCGTGGCTTCAGGACTATCAATCCGCGTCACCGGAGCGCCGTGCCGATCTCGACCTTAAAGCCTTACCGATTCCATGGGACTGCGCTCCCCGCTCGCCATGGCCTTCTACTGGATTAGATGGCTGCCGCACGGCGGCCAAGACGTGCCGATATTCCTGCCTGGCTTCAAGGCTGATCAGCTTGTCGATGTGCCGATCACGGCGGCCTCTTCGACCGGGGGTTTGCTGTGGCAGCACCTCTGCATTACTCTGCGCTAAGCAAGACGCCTGCTTCCACCGCCACGGCCTGGACGTCCTCTGACCGGCACCTGCAGCAACTGGCATTCGAGGTGCACGAACCGCGTGGATCCGCCTACGGACTGATCCATCAGGAAGGCTGCGAGGGGGCTTCCATAAAACCGACCGACCAGCCGCCATAATTGGGGCCATCTGGGGCCAAAAGCGATGCCACCGACTGGACCGACAAGGTGAAGAACGCCATCGCCAATCTGGAGGCCAAAACCAGCAGGGTGCTCGAACCCGGCCAAGCGCTCGCCCTCATCGATGATGTCGTGGAGGGAAAGTTTGCCGCTGGGGACCGTGCTACGATCCACGGCATCCCAGAGGAGTGGATCAGGACAACGCTTGGGCAGATCACGAGGGCTGTTGGCACGGGCCGGGCCCGGCCGCTCGCCGCGGGCGGTTGGTGGGAACGCAAGAGCGATGACCAACCCTACGACTTGGCCCCGGGTTTCGCAGCCGCCTGGAAGAAGGCACGCGGCCTGCCATGACCGAACAGTCCAAACCGTTTTTCCTTATCGTCGCCGACCACGATCAAGGGTTCTTTTCCGTCGAAGGGCCAATGACCGATGACCGGCCCTGGCAGAATGCCGCTCGCCATGCTCGCGACCAGCTTGGCTCGCGCATCGTCTGCGGCCCAGCGGGTGTGGATCGGAACGCACTTGCCGCTGAATTCCAGCGTGCCGAAAAACTTGCTGGCGTTCCGCCGGGGAGCACGTGAGGCCGCGTCAATGAGTGACCGGCGGTGGCGTCGTCCACGCTGGCCAGCAGTGTGCACATCTCGCTGCGGTCCTCGAACCACGCGTGCTCCGAGCCATCGATCCCGCCACGCTGCGCCCGCTGATTTTATCGCGCTGCGCGATCCGGGCAGTTCGACCGTCGGTAATACCCTACGTGACGCGCGCTGGAACGGGGCAGGGCGGCGCTTAGGCAGTTTGCTCCAACCTACACGGGAGGCACCCATGAGACTAATGCCATCTGCGGTGGCCTTCCTGGCTTGCATTACAGATGCGTCATCCCCAGGTGGCCGATGATGGGATAGCCGCGCGTGTTGGGGGCTTCACCAATGCGGTTGACTAAACCCCCACCGACTGAGGAAAGCCGTCTCCGGTTAATGCTCCCCAGCACGATCGCGTGCAGCTTCGGGTTCAGTGCCCTGTTCGCCAGTGGCGACGCGGGGGTAGCCGACCAGGCGGCCTGCGCTGAGCCATCAAGGTGGCTGTGGCCCTGCTCAGCGCCCTATTGCAAATGAACAAGGCGAGGGCGTTTGACGGATTTTGCCCCGACGCTGGTCACGTTGTAACCGCTGACCGCAGGCCGGTTGATGATTAGCCTAACGCTCCGTGGCTTTATCTGGATTGCCGAGACGGCACACGGGCCGAGGTCCATCCCACACCTCAATTATTGCGTAATCACCAGTCTGGTGCCCGGCTATGTCAACAGCTTCGTGATCGGTCGCGCACTCGATCGGCTTGCTCTTCGGGGCGTGGCCATTCTCGTCCAGCCACAGAAGTCGGTAGGTGGTCATCAGCGTCTTCCTCCGGCCGCCGCATCCATGGGGCACCACCCGCTCCTGTCTCATGATTTATCGGTAATCCGAACCTGAACCGGAAGGGGCTGAATTCTCTTCGGACTCTGTGCTCACACTGCCGCCGGCAACGTGAGCGGGGTTTGTTGCTTCTGGGCCCTATTTCTTCAGATAGTTAAAAGATCGACACGGCGCGAATCGCCGCATCACAAGACAGGATGCCTCAAGCCCAATTCGCGTCGACAATTCATCAAAGTAGCGGAAACGATTCCCCGAGGGGAGGCGGCCGCGTTCAGCCATCGCGACCGAGGGGGGCGGACGCGTTGTCCGGTTCCCGGGAGGTGCGGGCGTTCCTTGATGCGTCGGGCACTGACTACCGCGGCCGGACGGATGCGCAAAAGTCTTCTCTAGGGCTACGCGGATTACCAATCAGAACGATAGGCCGGTCTCCGTCCCAAACCTGAACGGCCCTGAAATCCCCTGGCTCTTTGGCGGCCCTATCGACGGTTCTGTCAGAGTTCGCGCCGGCAAGTATAACCTGAGGCCGGATAGACGGCCACGTTGGTTCAGGCGGCTTCAAGGATGGCCATTACGGTCGCAGTGCGACGGAGGAAGTGGAGCCTGCGGGTGTTGGCGGAAGTTTGTTGATGAGGGCGGGAGCGGGGACGGAGGAGGTTACGCAATTCGTCGTAGCCTCGACAGAACCGGTCGCCGATCGTGGGCACTTGAACCCACGCATCGGCGGTATCGACCTTTGATGCCACGATGATCCTGCTCCAGTCGATTGTTGAGGTAGCGGCTGGTGCGGTGTTTTACGCCTTCACCCAACTTCGTCCGGATCGCGCGCGGGTAGCTGTCGTGGCCATCCGTGGTCACCCGGTCAGGGATAACATCGGTGACTGTCTTGGCGGATTGGAAGAACGCCTTCGCAGCCGCCATGTCACGGTGCTCGCTGAACATCACGTCGACCAGCGCGCCGTTGCGGTCAATGGCGCGATAGAGATAGCGCCATTGCCCGTGCACTTTGATGTACGTCTCGTCAACTTACCAGCTCTTCCCGATCCGACCGCGTCGGCGACGGCGCAGACCTTCAGCCAATTCCGGTGTGAGCTTGGCTTCCCAGTCGCGGACCGCCTCGTGACTGAATACGATGCCGCGGATCAGGAACATCTCCGGTAGGTCGCGCAGGCTGAGTTTATAGCGCAGCCGCCAGAGCACCACGAGCGCGATGACGTCGGAAGGATATTGGGTCCGGTTCAGCAGGCTCTCGCTGCGCTCATTGAACTGTTTGCCGCAAGCGCGACAGCGAAATCGGCGGTAACCTTGAGTGGTCCGCTCGCTCCGTTCCGAAACGGCTGTCGAGCCGCACCCAATGCACCGCATCTATCCGACGCTCCTGCCGCGGCGCCTATACCCAGGCCGTTTCCATCTGAACAGGGTCCCGTGGCGCGAGAGCTGGCGGAACCCCTTGTATGCACCGAGAGTTCCGCCGCCTTCAACTCGCCCTGGCAGGCCAGGGCGAAGGCTCGCAGGGGACCATGTCGTCGGCAATTCGGCCGTGGTGAGCGACATGTCCCAATCTAACAAGCCATATCGGGGAACCAGAATAGAATGAAATCGGTGATTTGTCAGACCAGCACTGGTCGCGTTGGCGCCGGCGGCGCTACTGTGCGCCGCCAATCCATCGCCTCGATCAGGACAGAGAACTGCGCGGGCGTCAGCGTCATCGCGCCATCGACGATCGGCGGCCAAACAAAACGGCCCTTCTCGAGCCGCTTGGCCATCAGCCACAGCCCGCTACCATCCCAGTAAAGGCCTTAAAGTAATCGCCCCTTTTGCCGCGGAAGATAAAAGATTGCCGCGAAAGGATTTGCACCGATCACCTGTTGCGCTTTCGCCGCGAGGCCATCGAAACCGTCCCGCAGATCGACCGGCTGGCAGGCGAGGAATACCTTCGTCCCCGGCGCGAGGCTGATCATGTCGTCCCCTTCATCGCCCGCAGCACCCGCGACAGCGCCTTCTCGTTGACGAAGGCATCGACGCTGACCCGCGCACCGTTCGGCAGCACGATCTCGATCCCGCCAACGCCGCCGTCACTGCCCGGCATGAGCTGCGGTGACTCCGGCTCTGGCGGTTGCGGCTGTGCCAGCATCGCGGTGTCGCGATGGCTATCCGTCAAACACCCCAAGCGAGATGAACGGCGCCGCCGCCGGCGCCTGCATCGCTGCTGCCGCGGCCTTCCAGGCAGAACGCCAGTGGTTAAGCAGGCTCTCGGAAATCCGGTGACGACGAGCGACAATTCTCACCTTGCCGCCTTCGGATTCCACCTCCGCCAGGAACGCTGCCTTCTCCCGCACCGTCCACTTCCGGCGCCGTTCAACCCGCCCAATGATCTCAGCTCTGCCAAAGCGGCCTCCATCTGGAGCTACCGAAGGCGACCCCAGCGGAGGTGAATGTGCGTTTTTGATTCTGGCGATGGTTTCCACACGCGGCTCGACCGGTTCACTTGCTTACAAAAGATTCGACAAGGAACTGAACGCCGCCTGACGCGGCGGCCACGAGCATGCGCCCCAACACATCGGACAGTCGGCGACCGTTGACCAGTGCTGCTGATTTTCGAGATGATCTCGTCGTGGTATCTGGTCAGCCATGGCAGAATACGGCGAATGGAACCGCAAGGGCGCGGTCTTCAGCGATGTGACGACCCAAAAGGAATATGGGATCACCCGAGAGTTCATCGTCGAGGGTATCCGGGCTGGCGAAATCGATTTCGGAGAAGGGGCCGCGTTGGGGCAACCCATATTTCAGGGTCCTAAGAAGCCAGCTTGAGCTTTACATAACGGATAAGCTTGGCTCCGAGCACTTGCTGAGCAAGAAAGCACAGACCGAATTGCGTGCCATCAAGAAGGAGATCGCCGGTATGAAAATGAAACTGGCCGCCCTGGAAGCATTCGGTCGGAAGTCGCGATGTCCGGCCAATCACGGGGCATCGTGGCACAAATCGGTAGTACATTGCCGCCCGGAAAGGACGACAGGGCGGTGAATATCATGCTGCGTCTTCGGCGCTACCCTGACGCAGTAGTTGCTTGCCCCAATTGCATCGCGTAACCTTTTCTTCCGAGATCGGCATAATAGTCAGGGAGCATTGGCATGAGATCACTGTCCGTCATTGCGGCGCTTCTTGCGTTTCCGTTGCTAACGCAGTCAGCCGCCGCCCAGGGTAAGGCCGAGCGGCTCTACGTTATTGAATGCGGCTCGCGCACGGCGCCGGACGTATCGCTATGGACGCCAGGAATCAACGCTGGCAAGCCCATTGGTTTCGTCGATACCTGCTACGTGATCAAGCATGGCAACGACTGGATGGTCTGGGACACCGGTTTGCCGGATGCGATCTTCTCCGCGCCGTTGACCGACCCCTTCGCATGGCGGCGCACCAACACGCTCGCAGGCGAACTGGACAAGATCGGTATCAAGCCCAGCGACGTGAAGGTTCTCGCCGTGTCGCATAGCCACCCCGATCACATCGGCAACGTCGAACTGTTCCCACAGGCGATGCTATTGGCTCAGCAGGCAGAGTATGACTGGCCCAACCAGAATGGCTCGCCGCGCTTCACGCCATCACACCCGGTCACCAAGTTAGGGATCACGACGTGTTGGGGACGGCAGCGTGACGATCATATCGACGCCGGGCCACACGCCTGGGCATCAGTCTCTATTGGTAAGGCTGCCGGAAACCGGGGCCGTGCTGCTGTCAGGCGACGCTTTACACCTCAAGGACAACTGGGACGCCAAGCGCGTCCCGGCCATCAACGTCGATAAAGAGAAGTCGTCGGCGTCGATGCAGCGTATGGCCGAGGTGATCGCAGAGAACAAGGCGCAGTTGTGGATCAATCACGACAAGCCGCAGAGCGAGACCATGAAACACGCTCCAGAATATTATGTTCAACGCTATGGAATGGCCAGGACTTCAAGCAGGTTATCGATGCCCGCCAGAGCGGCGCGGTAGCGGTCCTGGCAGAGGGTGCTGGTCTTGCTTGACTTGAGGATGTTGAAGGCGAAGCTGCGGAGACGAGCAAACACGCCGGGGTTGCTACGGATACGTGATTTGTCCTCGCCGAATGTGACGTCGCGGCTGTAGTGGGATGTGGTTTCGATCTTCCAGTGGCCGCGAATGGCATCGGCTGCGTTCACAGCGGTGAGCGTTGTGTTCGAGACGTAGAACGCGGTCTCGGTGGACCAGTCCCACAGGCCACTCGACACGATGCGGGTGAACACTTTGCGTTCGACGCGAACGATCGCCGCGACGTGCGGATGCCATTCTGTGCTGGCGAGTTTTTCGGCCGGATCGAAGACGGTGACGGTGCGCCGTTCGTCGCGATTGCGGCCCTTGGTACGACTGCCGATCGCTTCGATCGGGGCCGTTGTCGAGGCGATTTCCTGTATCTTCTGGTTCAGCGCCGGCTGATTGTCCTTGACCTGGACGATCAGCGCAGTATTGGCCTCGGCCGCGACCTCGAAGG
>CAVYXX010000071.1:0-92122 GCA_963772355.1 uncultured Alphaproteobacteria bacterium
CCAAAAGCCGACCGAGTTGAGTTGCACGGCGCTCAGCACAAGGTGCTCGGATATAGGTATCAAAGAGGCGATTCGACTAGGCGAAGGAAGTCCTGAACATACCGGCCAGAGCGCGCAGGCCAAAATGGAAGCGCCAGAAAGGAAAACCCCGCTCAGCCCGACGTGCTGCTTCAACTTCGGATATGAAGACGGAGGTTGCTTCATAAGCAAATTTCAAATCGGTCAGACAAGCGACGACCAACTCGACCTCTACCCTGCCATCTCCGTAGATCTTCAAGGCCTCCGCCGTGCAGGTGCGGATCAGGTTGCGCTCAACGTCTGGCAGCCGCCAAAACGACAATCATTAGCCGTAGGGTAGTGGCGGCGGTAGCGGTATCAGTATCAGTCCACGGCTCCGCTAGTGATCTGGACTGTCCGATAGCGTCCATTATCTGGCTTGACGATGGTGAACAGGTCCAACGTCGAGCGCGTAAGCCGATCAATCCGCTTCACCGTCACCAGGTCGCTGGGCGCAGGCGCCCTTGGCATCTTCAGCAGCTCGCGCCGGTGCGGCCGCGCACCGCTTGCCGTCTCGCGGTAAATTTTCGCGCAGCCTTCGGCGTGCAATTGCACAGGCTGAGCGTCGAGCGTCTGCCCATGAGTACTGACCGAAGCATAACCGAGCCGGCGGTTCGGCGGGTAGTTGGCCTTGGTTTACGGACGGCGCAACCATTGCAACTAAGCGGCGGCGTCGCTCAATCCATCGGAGTGCCAAGATTTCCCAATAGCCGCTTTCCTTGGTGGCCTTGGACATCGGAATGTCTGGATCCTCCCGCATAGATTTCTCGCGCCAATCTCCGAGGGCTCCGATTGGAGCAGTGAAAGGTGCGCGAACAAATACGCGAACTTCGCCGCATCGGGTATAGCCTGCCCGGGTCCGTTGGGTCCGATACGAGCGTCGGCATCGACACGTTCCCCGCCGCTTGCATCGCCTGGACAACGCTCTTGATCTTGTCATAAGCGGAATTGTCTAGCGCCATAACGCCGTACCCTAGGTGCCGGCCAGCGAAAAAGTGGTGAGCCTGTTCGAGCCGCACGCTGATATCATCGTCAAGGGCGGCCCGCGACGTGCAGTACGGCCACAATAACTGGCCACCGGTAAGAGCGGTTTGATCCTCGATGTCGTCGTCGAGACGCAACCCGGCCGATGCCGAGCGTTTCCTGCCCATGCTCGATCGCCAGATCGCCCGCTGCGGGGTGGCGCCGCGGCAGATCGCCGCCGATGGCGGTTATGCCAGCCTCGACAATCTCAACGCGGCCAAGGCGCGCGGCGTGAGCGATGTCGCCTTCCACAAGAAGCGCGGCCTTGGCGGTCGAAGACATGGTCAAGAGCCGCTGGGTCTATCGCAAACTGCGCAACTTTCGCGCCGGGATCGAGGCCGAGATCTCTTGCCTCAAGCGAGCCTATGGTTTGGCACGCTGCACTTGGCGCGGGCTCGATCACTTCAACTCATACATTTGGTCCTCGGTTGTCGCCCACAACCTGGCTCTCTGTGCACGACTAGCCGTGGCCACGACCTGACCGCCGCTCGCATTGGGCGCGCCGAACCCCGCTGCCCGCACGCGCCCTGCGGTACACGCAAAGGTTGCAATTGCAACTATTCCCTAACCGAGGCGGGAAATTGCTGCCCCAGAGACCGGTCAGGGCGCCACTCGGGACGTTCCGAAGGATCGTCGTCCAGGAAAAAGCCTCGTTTATGGATGGGCACTAGCTAGCGTCCGTCACCTTGAGGTCACCAGACGATTTGTTCAAAAATCGTACGGTTTTCATCAAATCGTGTGGCGACCGGCCTTCGCCGAGGCAGCCCGCGCCTGCACCTTTCCTGCCGACGATAAAGCCATATGCTTCAAGTTTCAGACTGATCGTCACAGAATGGCGGATTTCGCTTGACACTGGGGGCCTCTCTGTCGCGATGAACTGTGGGTCAATGGCGCGCCGACAGTCTCAAAATAGAGACAAATAAATGCAAAAAACTAACATCATTTACCGCAGGAGGATACCATGAAAAGCACAAGACTGCTGCTGTCGATGGCTGCGCTTTCTGCCGGATTGATCGTATCGAGAGGGACGCAGGCTGAGGATTGGAAGCCCGTCGGCCAATTCGGCGCCTTCGGCGTCGGCAAGACATATGAGCTCGAGAAGGGCCATTTTTACTGGGTCGGGGAGTATTCCGGCACGTTCTTTAATGACAAGGGCGAGAAAAGTCTGCTTGACCGCGCCGGTGTGAAGTGTCCCTCGTGGGCTGAGAACGACCTCAACAACAAAAAGAGCAAAGCAGGCGGCATTTGTATCATCACCGATCTTGCTGGTGACACGGCCTATGCCACGTACCAAGGTGCAGGAACTTCGGCGCGCACCAACGGAACGTGGGAGTGGACGGGTGGAACGGGGAAATACAAAGAGATTAAGGGAAGTAACACCTATGATGTACCCCCACGGTAAACTGGGCGGACGGTACCGTTTCCGGCTTCGCCACCTGGAATCGGTAATCAACCCCACGCGTTCTCGCTAGCTGCTGCCTGAGCACCTTCCGCTCCACGCGCTCTTGCGCATGGCGACGTTGCTTGTCGCGCGAGTGACAAGCAACGTCGGGGGACGATTTTGCCTCCATCGCTCCGCCAAAGCCATCGAAAGTCTTCAATGCCCAATATGGCGATTCCGAATCGTTGCGCCCCTATGGTCATAACTCCCGGAATTTTCCGGAAGTGGTTTGATTTACGTACAGGGGACTTAACTGAGCGACGCTCAAGTGATCTCACGGCCCTTCAGTTCGCGGTAGCGACGTGCATGGGCGCGTAGGCTCGCGGGATCAGACATGCAGCGCGACAACCAATCCCGATCAAGCCGCGCTGCGGCATCGATTGCGGCCATCGTTGTCGCCTGCAAAGCGCGCTTCGCAAACGCGTAAGCCGGATAGCAGTCGGGTGGCACGAGAGCAGCCCAGGCAACGGCATCATCCAATAACCTGCCCGGTGCAGCCGTCTTGTCAATCAAGCCCATCTTCGCGGCCGCCGCGAGATCATACACTTGACCGAACAATGTCAGCTCAGTCGTCGCGCGTGGATCAATCGCGTATCTGATGATCTCGCAGTAGACCGCCGGCATGGGAATGCCAATCAGCACCTCGTTTAATGCGAATTTCAGAGCGCCTTCCGAAGCGATGCGATGATCGCAGCCGAACGCCGTGATCAGACCGCCAGCGTATGCATGGCCGTTGATCGCCGCCACGGTCGGGCGGGGGTAGGTGAAGAGGCGTAGATTTGTGGCGCGATAGGCATCGAACCATGCATCGATCTCCTTGAGTGATTGTCGCGCGAACAAAGGGAAGTGGTGGTCAAAATCTAGCCCCGCCGAGAACGTCGCACCGGTGCTTGTGAGAACGACCGCGCAGTCGTTGAACTCAGCTTCGAGGCGGTCAAATGCTACATGCAAGTTGTCGAAGAACGCCGGGTTTTGCGCGTTCACCTTATTTGTATTCATGGTCACCACGGCGACGTGGTCGTGTTTGCGCTCTATCGTCCAAGGCATAGTGACCCTCCTCAACGGCTCGTAAGTGGCTGGCCATTCTTGATCTTCATTGCCACGAAGCGGCATTGGCACCAACGGCTAATCATCCCTCCCCCTGCGAATATGAACCACGTCATAATTCACCTTATGTTCTTGACATCGTCCTCAACCAGCGCTAGAACAAATGCGCAACTGCACACCGGACCGACCCATGGCTCGCCCACCCAACTCGTTTCTTGAAACGATCATCGCTTTCCTGCTGCCATATTTCTCCGCAGCCTCCAGGGACAAGCACGAAGCCCGGTCCGAAATCCTCGACACCCTGGCCTCCTACGAGACCCGTACCAGAGCGGAAATGCTGCAGGCAGCTCACATCATCGCCTTCGGCATGACCACCCTCGACGTCCTCGCCGAGGCCAAAACCGCCGAGATGTCACAATCCATGCGCCTGCGCTACCGCAGTTGCGCCAACAGCCTCAATCGCTCAACCCTGCAGACCGAAAAGGCGCTCGACCAGCGTCTAGGCGACGAACTTCCAGCCGCCCCCGCCGAAATGGCGGAGCCCATCGACGACATGCGGCAAGCCGAGATAATGGCCGTCATCCAGCAGGCCAAGGCGAAGATCGACACCCAGCGCCCCCCGCGCCCATCCCGTTACCGGCCCGCACCTCGCAACGGACCAGACCTGGAAGCCCCAACTCTGGGCCGCCGCAATGATCAACTCGTTGCAGCAGCCCAGCGCTCCGGTCCAACCCTCCCCCTAACGCAACCGTCATCGCGCCGGGCGGAATGCCCCAGGCGCCTGAATCACCCGATCAAACAACCAGATAAACCACCTTCAACCGACGCAGTCAGCCTGAAAAACCCCCACCACTGACCCGACCCCCGGTCAGGAGACCTTGTCCTTCACCGGCTTGGTGTCATTGGCGGCAACCGGCTTGATCACGCTGGTGATGGTGTCCCGCAGGACGGTAACCCGCAGGTTGGGCGCGATCTCCACCTCCACCTCAGCGGACGCGACCTGCTTGCCGTCCTTGTCCTGCACCATCGGCACTCGCTGCACGGTTCCCAGGATGCCGCCGCCGGTCACCACCCGGTCGCCGCGCTTCAAGGTCTGCAGCATCGCTTTCATTTCCTTCTGTTTCTGCTGCTGCGGCCGGATCAGCAGAAAATAGAACACAGCGAAGATCAGCACCAAAGGGGCGAACTGGGTCGCGCTGCCCAGCATCCCGGAAACGTCCTGCGCATAGGCCGGGGTAATCAGCGTAAACGGGTTCATGACGGCGCGAGGTCCTTGCGATACGGCGGGCCGGACCATAGTTTCCGCCCCTCTTTCGTCAAGCTGCCGCTTTTTCCGGCACCTTCGCCCAATCCGCTCCGGGGACCCTTGCTCGTATGGAACAGACCACGCTCGACCTTTTGACGCGTATCGCCGGAGCCCTGGAGCGTTTGGCCCCACCCCCGCCGGCCGCTTTGGATCTTTCGGCGGCGGATGCGTTCGTCTGGCACCCAGTGCCGGCCTCCCTGGCGCCGGTGCCGGTTGTATCGCGAGTTGAGATCGGCCTTCTGAAAGGGGTCGATCGCCAAAAATCCACCCTGGTCGAGAACACCCTGCGCTTCGCCCGAGGCTTGCCCGCGAACAACGCGATGCTCTGGGGCGCCCGCGGTATGGGAAAGTCCTCGCTGGTGAAGGCGACGCACGCGGTTGCGAACGAACAGACCCCCGGTTGCCTGGTCCTGATCGAGATCCACCGCGAGGATATCCGCACCCTCCCCGAGCTGCTGAACCTCTTGCGCGACCAGGACAGACGGTTTCTCATCCTGTGCGACGATCTATCGTTTGAGCGAGAGGATTCCGACTACAAGGCCCTGAAGTCAGTGCTGGACGGCGGCATCGAGGGCCGCCCCGACAATGTGCTGTTCTACGCCACCTCGAACCGGCGCCATCTGATGCCCCGAGACATGATCGAGAACGAACGCGCCACCGCGATCAACCCAAACGAATCCACCGAGGAGAAAGTCTCCCTCTCCGACCGCTTCGGCCTATGGCTCGGCTTCCATAACTGCGATCAGCCAACCTTCCTGGCCATGATCGATGGCTACGCCGCCGATATCGGCCTGCCAATCAGCCCCGACGAACTCCACGCCGAAGCCGTCGAATGGTCGGTCACCCGAGGCGCCCGCTCCGGCCGCGTAGCCTGGCAGTTCATCCAGGAGATGGCCGGCCGGTTGGCAGTAACCAAAAAGCCCGCCGCAACCCACCGCCCTTAGGGCCTGCCGAACCCGTTTCTTCGACGAAACCGGCAGCCCGGCACTGAACCCTCGCGCAACATCCAACCCCGTCCCGGCGCATACGCGCCATTCGGATTCGGCGCGGCACCTGTGCACCCGGATGCGCTACCGATCCGGTTCATCAGGAGCGCACGCGCGCAGATATCTAAATGAACGCCTCAGCGACCACATCGCAGCGCGCGATGTTCGTCTTCATTTGCTTCGTCTGGGGCACCACCTGGCTGGCAATGAAGATCGGCATCACCACCGTCTCCCCCGGCATCTTCGCCGGCCTGCGTTGGAGCATCGCCGGCGCCCTCATCCTCGCCTTCCGCCGCTTCCGAGGTCAGCGGGTCATGCCGCCACCTCGGCTCATCCCGCGCCTGGTGTTCGTCTCCATCGTGCTGATCACGCTGAACCAGGTCATCCAGCTCTACGGACTGAAATATATCACCGCCGGCTTGGCAGCAGTAATCAGCTCGGCCCTGACGCCGATCGCGCTCCTGGTGTTCTCCGTTACCGCGGGCCAGGAGCGGTTCAGCCCGAGACAACTCAGCGCCATGGTCGTAGGCGTGATCGGCGTCGCGCTGCTGTTCGGCCCGAGCGCCGCCGCCGGGACCCTGAACGGCGCTCACCATAAAGGTCAAGCAGGCCATCGGTCGGCGGCTGCCAGACCATCTCGACGACGCCGCTGTCGAACAGGCCCCGCAGTGGCTGGCTTATCTCGTTCACCTTGGCGTTGATGCGCACCGGGGTTTCGTAGAGGCCGAAGAGCAGGCCAGGCTCGGTCTCGCTGGACCGGGAGAGGAACTGCAGCCCGAGCGTTGTCTTGCCCACGCCGGACGGCCCCATGATCTTGGTGGTGGACGCCAGCGGCAGGCCGCCCCCGAGCATGGTGTCGAGCCGGTCCACGCCGCTCGGAATCGTTTCGACTGGAACGGTGTCGGGGCGCGATGGCCGTTGCAGCAGCGCCTCGACACGCGGGTAGACAATAAGGCCATCCTCGGTGATTTGGAAGGCGTGCAGGCCACGCAGGTAGCTGCTACCTCGTAGCTTGATCACCTGCAGCGTGCTTTCGGCCGACCAGCCGATCAGGTGATCGCTCAGCTCCACGATGCCGTCCACCATGGTGTATTCGGGCGTTTCCCCAACCCCCACGGCGCTGGTGAGCAGGAACATCGTGCAGTCGGTGGCGGTGGCGACACCCTGCAGCTCGTGGACGAATTCATTGAACTGCAGGAGCTCGGATTCCCGCCGCTGTGCGGTTGCGAAGCCATCGAGAATCAGGATGGTCGCCTTGTGGGTGACGATTTCCTGGCGCATCATGTCGCGCAGGCCGACGTAGCCCTGCTCGCTGAGGGCGCCGTAGCCGTTAAGATATTTGATCCGGCCGGGAATTTGCGTGATGTCGAAGAACGACATGTTGCTGAGGTGTTGCAGCATCCGATCGTGATATTCGGCAAGCAGGGTGATGTAGAGTGCCTGTCCGCCACTGGATGCGTGGCTGAAGCAAATCTGGTTGGCCAGCGTCGTCTTGCCGGTGCCGGGCGTGCCCTGGATGATATAGAGGCCACCTTCGAGGAAGCCACCGTTCAGGATGGTGTCCAGACCACGGATGCCGGATGGCACCCGGCCGATGCGAAGTCGCTCATTCATAAGCGCGTGCCTTCCGAGTGTTGCGGCAGGTGCACGGTGAACGAGGCGCCTCCGCCCGGGGTATCCCCGACCACAACCGCGCCGCCCATCGCTTCGGTCAGTTGGCGGACCACCCACAGGCCGACGCCGAAGCCGCTGCGGCGCTCGTCTCGTCCCACTGTCCGTTCGAAACGACCGAACACGCGTTCGCGGTCAGCCGCCTGGATGCCGCTGCCATGGTCACGAACCTGGATGCTGACGCGCTCGTCGCGCGATTCGATGGAAATTTCGATTGGGGTGCCGGAGCCATACTTGATCGCGTTGGAAAGAAGGTTATCGACAATCTGCTCCAAAGCCAGGCGGTCCCACATCCCGAGGAGGCGATCAGGGGCGGTAATGCTGATCGTAACGCCGGCCTTAAGAGCCGCGTTGGCAAAATCCGCGGCCATTTCGCGCAACAGGTCCGCGATGTCGCACCGTTTCAGCGCAAGCCGGAGCCTGCCGCTGTTGATCCGGGACACGTCAAGCAGAATACCGGCCCGCGTCACGAAGTGGCGCATGCTCTGCTGGATGCGTTCCATTTTGTTGTCGATCTGCTCCGGCGTGCCCCGGTTGGCCCTGACCGCTGAGCGGAGAAGGTCGATCTGTCCGATGATCGGCACCATCGGGTTGCGCAGCTCGTTGGCGGCAATTGCTATGAAGGTGTCGCGCGCTTCAACTGCGGCCGTCAACTCGATGATGCGGTGGCGCAGTTGCTCGATCTCGACCCCTTCCGGGGTCGAGACAGTTTGGTATGATCCCGGCAGCGAACCACCGGATGTGGTCATGCAACTACCATAACGTGTAATAGGCTCGTTGTGACGGTTTGTGCAACCTGAAGTTACAATCTTTATTCTTTGAAATATCAGTGTGCGTTTCTGCTAATCTTGCGCGAACAGTTGTTCGTTGTCGTCGGTCGCGGAAAGTGGCTCTTGACGCTGTCGTGTGGCATACCGGCCGCCCGCCGTTCTGAACGTTCGCCAACACGACGGCGAGCAACCTGCCCAGCGTTTGGAGGGCAACCAGGCAAGCAGCAGAAGAGCAAGAATTGCAGCCACGGTCTGCCAGAATCGCAGCGGATCGCGCTCGATCATCGATCGCTGCCGGGGCTGGCGGGGTGTCGCGTGCAGTGCGCCGTGCTCAAGGGCACGATGAATTCGATCGCATTAGAGAAACGATCAGCGGGCTTAGCTGCGATCATTCGTATGAGGACATGATCGAGCCTCGAGGGTAAGTCCGGCGGAAGTCTGAAAAGGAAGTGGGCGTATGGCGTCGGACCAGATTAAGCGCTACGCCGTCGCGGCAACGGCGAGCGGATGCGGGCGACAACGTCTCGCAGGCACGATTTCGCGGCTAATAGTGTAGGATCGCCGCCGCGCACGGCTAGGCCGTCCCCGAGTGATATGCGCACCTGCTGCCGCCACAGGTGGTAAAAAATGTCCCCAACGTTAAGACCTCGAACCACGATCTTTACGCTTCCTTAAGCACTTTGATACATCACAGCACGATCCGCTGCATCCCGGCGTGCTGTATGGAGAAGGGCTTCGATGGCGTCGACGGATAGGGTTCGGGCGGCAGCGGAAGCCGCACACAAGGCTTTGCGCGATCACCACGTTCCGCCGACGCCGCGCAACTTTGAGGTCTGGTTCGCCTACTGCTTTGAGGACAAGTATCAGCTCCGGCAACGGATTGACCGGCTGATCCAGGCCGGCGAACCGTTCACGTCTGGCGTCATGGATAGTCTCTACCAGGACTTCTTCGCCTACCCGTCCGGCACGAGCGTCGATGACTCGCGCGAACTGCGCACCATCGCCACACAGTTGGCCGACCGCATCACGGCCGATCATGGCGCGATCAATGACTATGGCGCCCTGCTGCGCGAATGGGGCTTGCTTCTGGACACCGCGTCGACCCGACAGGACGTCCAACGAGTGACAGCAACGCTGCAAACCGCGACCAACATGGCCAGCGGCAAGATAGAAGCCTTGGAACAGCTTTTCGCCGTCTCGGTCGTCAGGATCGGGCAGTTGCATGAGAAACTCGCCCGGTCGGAGAAGGATGCGGCCACCGACCCGCTCACCGGCCTGGCTAACCGGCGGACGTTCGATGCTGCGCTGGAGGAGGCCACTGCCCAGGCGGTTCGCGATGGGACCGAGGTGTCGTTGCTGCTGCTCGATATCGATCATTTCAAACGGTTTAATGACGTTCACGGCCACCTGATGGGCGACAAGGTACTGCGCCTGGTGGCTCAGGTCTTGACCCGGCATATCAAGGGACGCGACACCGCCGCCCGCTACGGCGGCGAGGAATAGGAGAAGCGATGGATGACCTCATCGACCGTGCCGACAGGGCCCTGTATCGGGCCAAGCAAACTGGGCGCAACCGGGTCGTCGGGCAGGAAACGATCCTCGCGTAGCTGCGCTACACTACGGGCAGCGACGCGATTGCGGACCGGCTAGTCGCATTTATGGTAAGTTGTCGCCCGTGTACTTGTCAGTATTCCGCCCCTGATTTCTGCACAGGGGCGCTACCGACTCGAAGGCTTCGGAGGGTTCTACCCATGCGGGTAGACGAGGGAGCGTCGAAAGCGGGTCGATGAGACCCGACGTCCACCGACCCCATTTCCTCGACTGGCCCGCTGCTGTCATTCCGAAAGTCACGGGAGCTTGTAATTGCCTCAAAGCCGGCAATTTTCCGCCCAACGCTTGCTTCACCAATACGTCCGGCGACATTCTCAATATATGCAAACCGAGCACGCATTAACGCCTGCCCACGGTAAGCGTGCGGTCTTGGGCTTGGGCCTTCTGACCCGGTCCTCCATGTGGTCGGCATTGATGTCGGAGCTACCGCCCTTGTCCAGCCGTATGAAGGCGTCAATGTCTTCGATTTTGTGAATCGCCCCTTCGAACTGCGCGAGGCTCTTGGCGTTGGCGGCGGCTACCTTGAACTTTTCCGTTTGCTTGGCGATTTTGACGCGCATTTGATCGAGTTTGGCATCGAGTTTATTCGCCTGCTCAAGTCATCTGGGCGAACTTCATCAAGAGAGAGCGCCCATGATCTCAGCAGCTCGCAGTAAATGATCGTGCGGTAGCTTCGCGATAGTCTTTCCCTCGTTCAAATGACGTTTGATTGTTTGAACAAATTCAATCACAGTTCCATCGAACCCGTAAAACAGATCTGAGTCTCCGGGGCGCCGAAGCAAGTTTTCGACAGCATCGCGATGATTTCCTATCAGTACATTATGAAGGTCCGTCTGTCGTGTGCTGTAAATATGCTCCCAGATGCCGCTTGGCTTCGCAGCGGAAGCGACCTCTTGCTTATAGGCGTCAACGTGGGATAGTTAGCCATTGGTGCCAGTTTGACGTCAGGTTGGCGGCGACACGTATCAAACCCAAGCCCATTGATGTGATTGGCCTCTTACGATGTAGATTTCTGATACACAATGTGGGTATGATTTACGGCTACGCTCGTGTCTTGACTGACGCCCAGGTCTCTCCAACCAGCTTGATGGCCACAGACGCGGCCGCCCGCTTCGCAACACTGGTCGGGCGGCTTCCGCCCCGTTAGTTCCGGCCCGATCCCCTGCCGAATACGCTTGATATGGCTCGAAGGGGGGCAGTCATTTTCCAGGACGATGAAGCGCGAAGCGCTGTAACTTCGCGTCTAAGATTGTCTCTCTCTTGTTCAACGGCAATGCGTGTCTGCGACGTTCTATCAAAGACAAACACCTCCTCTATCCATCCCCGACGCATCCAGTAGGGAAAGCGCCGTACCTTGGCATGAGAAAAGAAGCGATGTGCTAATGCCGCGATGGTCGGCGGGTTGGCCTCATGGTTGATCGAGAGAAATACCTCGGCATGGTTTGCGATCCAGGCAGCATAGCGCGCGCTTTCAAGTTCGCCCATCTCGGTGATGGAGTTTGCATTGAGAACCAATCCAACTGGCGCCTCCAAGTGCAGCGGAATTGTGCTTGGGAGTAACCGGATGCGCCCCTGTGCCAGCGCTGGATCGTCGCCTATCATCCATAATGCCTCAGGCCCAAGCACGGCTCCCAGAAACCAAGCTTGTGCCGCGACGCCAAGCGGGAGATCAATCGTCGTATAATCGCGAATGCCAGAAACCCAGGAATAGTAGGCTGTTCGTGCCATACCCGGTCCGATTTCAATGACTGACTTCCTTTCGGCACCACCGAGTTCCTGCCTGATCCGGTAAGTCTGATAAAGGGCGTTCAAGGCGCGAACGGCGGCTAATCCTCGGGATGTTTGAACACCAAATTCTCGCTCGAATGGATTCGGGAATGAAAACTCGAAGCCAATAGCAGTCTGAATGGAAGATAGAACATCATCTATATCCGGATCGATGACGTGGCCTTCTGGATAGTAGCTTAACTTCAATTCCGAGGCATCCGGAAGCCATCGGCGAATGCCGATCGCTTCAGCCAGTTGCAAGACTAAGCCTCGACACATTCTTTCGTGTCTTTTCTCCCAGGCTTCGATCCCGGCGAGGTCGTCATCGGCAGGCCGTCCAGTTACGCGAATTGGATCGACCCCATAATAGAGGTCTGTTCTTGAAGGATCAGAAAAAATCTCTCGCAAGGCGTGATTGTCCTTCGACGCCAACGCCTCATGAATAGGGCGTTTGAGCGCGCCGATCGTAAACCACATTGAATCCTTAGTTGCTGCCTGGTCGCGTGCCGTCAGTTGATAACTGCGCCTAACGCGATCGAGGAACGAGTCTCCGAGATAGGGCGCATCTGCTTTTATAACCTGGTTCACGGGTTCCTGTTTAAGCCAGTCGGTGTCCGGCGACAGGTCGCAATCTCTCAGCCACCTACTCAGATCGATCTTCAACAGGCTCGCCAGGCGTCTCACATCATTGATGAACTCACCTCTCAGGCTTTCATATTCAACGCGCGAAAGATCGGCCCTCGGGCCGGTTCTGTTCTCTTCCCCGACTGGAAGGTAATTGATCGCCCGCGATGCTTGGGCGGCCTCAGCGGCTTGCGGCTTCACAGAACCGTATCTTTCGGATACGTCGACCTGCATCGGCGACAGTGCCAGAAATTCGAAGACGGACTGGACGACCGCTTCCGTGGCGCTTTCAAATTTCTCAAAGAGAATGACCTTCACGTTGTGCTGGCCAAATTTTTGCTGAAAGTCCTCTACGCCGTCGGCGTAAAGGCTCCGGCGCACGTGCGCAAAGATGGGGTCGTAGCCCTCGGCGAAACGTCGCTTCTCCTCGCGTAGGGATTCCGCAAAGGACAGCGTTTGGAAATTCGCCGCGATCGAGTGCTGATATTCGGAATAGGCCCGGGCGATGGGATCGCGCAGCATCACGATGATTTTGGCGTCAGGGTTCCACGCGTGAAGTCGCTCAGCCACACCTGGGCGTGACAGGTAATCTGTCGAGGCTTCGCCCAATATCGCGCCTGGGGGAGCGTCACAAAACAGACCAAGATATTCGTCGGGCGACGTCACTATGCTTGGGTGGAACTGTTTCGTGCCGAACTCGAAGCTGGCGACGGGGTAGTCGCAAAAGAACCGCGGCTCTTTGTTCGCCGGCATGAACACGCGCGGGTGCTGCTGCAGATATCGATAAAGGGATGTGGTCCCACACTTGGGGGCTCCGACTATTACGAAGTGCGGAATTGCGGGCAATATCTGTTTTCCCTAAGTCGGCAGAGCCGGGTGAGGGTAGGTCCCGCGTGCAGCGAGCACTGGACAATTCCGGCAACCGGACAAAAAGGCGCGGGACAGAAGGACGCATGCACCGCACCAATCGATCTCCAACGTCCGCGGAGCGAACGCCTGCGGCGGGTTCTTGATCGGAAACTGGCGAGCTTCGACAACAAATGCCTTTCCACCGCTTTCGTCGTATGACGAAGCTTGTCCACGACATCCGGCGAAAGCAGATCATTGTCGGGATTTATCCTCATAAACGCGTCGAAGCGGTCAGCCCTCCTGTTTGAATACTCGTGCAAGATCAGGTTTAGTGCACCTGAAAAGGCCCTTGATCAATGGTCCGATTTTGGTGAAAAATTGTTGCAGACCGTGTGAAATCTCTCCCCTAACGGATTCCGAATTGATGCAGGAAGTGTCAGAATCCGGATTATAACGCACATCTCCGGTCCCGATCGATCCCAGACGCTGCTGCTGCCGGAATTGCTGGACGAATACGTTGGCCAGGACCACCCTGTCGGATCGCGCCGCGTACGGGCACGTGATCGGTGGTCTGGCGGATCAACGACCCCCGTCGCGCAGCCGGTAGAGGCGGCTGTCGCCGATGTGGACGCTGTGGGCCTGCCGGCCGCGGAGGATCAGGGCGGTGAAGGTGCACGCCATGCCTTCCAGTGCGGGATCGGTATGCCCCTGGGCGTGTAGCCACCGGTTAATCGCCTCTATTGTCGTGAATGCGGTGGTCTTGGCGCTGCGCAGTGGATCCAGAGTCGTATGGGCGTCGAGAAAGGTGCGCACGGCGAGTTCGGCGGCGACGCGCGCGCCCTTTGCGCCCCCGAACGCCGTCAGCGATCGCAGCGGCGCCGCGCTCGGTTGCAATTGCGACCTGGACGGCGAGGGGTTGGATCACGATGCGATCGGGTGAGGGACACCGAGGCAGAACGCCAGGGAGACTGCGCCGACCAGGACGAGGCTGGCGGCCCATGTGGTGTCCAGATTGAACCAACTGCGGGCGATGAATTTCAGGCCGAGATACCGGTAGACCAGCCACGCGGTTAGGCCGCCGGCCGCGATCATTGCGGCGGAGTGGACGACGGAGACCAGGACCGCCATGCCAAGATCCGTGCTGATGAGGGCTCCGGCTGCGGTATGGGCTTGGTCGAGATCGGTGGTTCGGCAGAGCCCGAGATAGATCGGCACGAGCATCAATCCGGCGCCGTGGGCGATTGCGACGGCGAACGACCAGAGCCCGAGCTGGGTGGGCCGGATGCGCGCCAGGGCTCGGGGGTGGCGCTGGTGGATGAGGCGGAACAGACCGAACCCGATGACCAGGAGGCTGGCGCCGACCTGGATCTGGCGTTGCCAGTAGACCAGGGTGATTAGCAGCGAGAAGGGCAGGATGACCAGCAGCATCGCCAGCACATGGCCTAGCGAGAGCGGCCAAAAGGTCGCCATCAGGGCTCGTGGGTTTTTATCCATCAGCCCGGCGGAGACGGCGAGCGGCCATCCCATGCCGGGGTTCACACCGTGGTAGATGCCGCTCGCGATGATCGCCAGCCAAAGGCCGGTCGGTGCCCAGTCTGCAGCGCCGCTGTTCACGCCGATGGATAGCAGAACGAATCCGTCGAACAGTCGCCGCCCTCGAGGCGGATTTGGTGTGCGCGGTATCCGTCGGGGAAGTCTATCCAGAAGTCCTTTGCCAATGTTAGGCCGCCGTTTGGACCGGCGATCGCCATGACCTCGGCGCCTGGCACGCCGCCCGGGTAGAATTGATTGTCCCAGGTGGAATAGAGCGAGTTGGTCCAGTAGACGCGCTTGCCGTCCCGGCTGATCTCGACCATCTGCGGGCCGCCGGCGAGCAGCTTGCCGTTCGGGTGGGGAGTGCGGCGGGTGATGCCGCCGGCGTGGACAGAGCCGGAGAGTTTGGGTTTTCTTGGGTCCGATACGTCGTATTGGCGCATCTCGCCGGTTCCCCAGCAGGCGACGTAGAGGAACTTGTCGTCCATCGACAGGTCGATGTCGGTCACCAGCGGCGGGACGGCGCCGAAGCCCTGCAGCAGCGGCGGCAACTGGTCCTTCGGCGCGGGCTCGGCGGGGATGGTGGCGGTTTTCTCGATGTGGAATTTGCCGCCCTCGCGCCACCAGGTCCAGATGGAGCCTTCCAGGTTGGTGGTGTCGACCACGACGCCGAGAAAGCCGTATTCGCGGGCGGGGTCGTGGGCTGGGCGGACCTCCAGCGCCATCTGGTGGTTGGCACCGAGATCGATGGTCTGCACGTTGCGCCGGGCTCGCAGATCCCAGAAGTGGATGTGGTGGCCGTATTTGTTTGAGAGCAAGTCTTCTGGGACGATCCCGTTCTCGAACTGCGGCGGCAGGCCCCATTCACTGGTCACCATGTAGTCACGGGGCAGGTTCCACCAGAAGTCATAGTGCAGGGTCTGGGGACCGCGGTCGATCTCCCACCGGCCGAGGATGTCGAAGGTCTCGCAGTCCATTATGAAGACGCCGGGGGGGCCGTCGGTGCCGTCCTTGCCGCCGCCACCGAGCGTGCTGACGTAGATCCCTTCGGGGCCGCAATGAACCGTGTGGGGGCGGGAGTAGCCGGTCTTTCTGAATATCTCATCCGGCTCGATGATCTTGTGGATTTTTGCCTGGGTGGGGTCCGGTTTGGTGTCGATAATGTAGATGCGGGATGAGCGGATGCCGGGGATGATCAGGTAGCGCCGCTCCTGGAACGCGTGACCGGTGAGTGGCGACAGGGACGAGGAGCAGGCATTCCAGCCGAAATGGTGGAACTCGTCGCCCTTGTAGGGCATCGTTACGGTGTGGACGATCTTGCTGTAGGTGGGCGAACCGGGCTTCACGTCGATCACCGCGAGGGCGTCGGGCTTCGAGAAGTCCGGACTGAGCAGCGCGGTGTAGGCGAAGTTCTCCGCCGGCGCTTCCATGGCCAGCTTTGGCGATGGATAAAAGGTTGAATCTGGCCTCATTGTCATGGGGGCTTATCTTTCTGTTGGCGCAGCGTCTTGAGGGAAAGTCATTGCGTTGGGAATGGTAGATGGCGGGCGATCCAGTGACGCGCGATTTCGATGCGCCGGCAGATCCACACGCGTTCATGGTTCTGCACGTAATCGATGAACCGAGCCAGTGCCTCGGTGCGGGCCGGGCGGCCGGTCAGGCGGCAATGCAGCCCAACCGACATCATCTTCGGCTCTGTCTCGCCTTCGCGGTAGAGATAATCGAATGCGGCCTTCAGATACGTGAAAAAGTCATCTCCGGAGGTCCAACCTGGACTTAGCGTAAACTTGAAGTCATTGGTGTCCAGCGCATAGGGCACGATCAGGCGCGGCTTCCCGGTAACGTGCGTCCAGTAGGGCAAGTCGTCGTTGTAGCTGTCGGAGTCATACAGTGTCTCGGTCTCCTCCATGACCAGCCGGCGGGTGTTGGGACTGAAGCGGCCGGTGTACCATCCGAGCGGCGGACTTCCTGTGGTCTCGCGGATTGTCTGTACAGTTTTTCGGATGTCCTCGCGTTCCTGGTCTTCGGGCATGTCGGCGTAGTCGATCCAGCGCCATGAGTGGCTGGCCACCTCGTGTCCGGCTTCGGCCATGGCGATCCCGGCTTCGGGATTCCGCTGCAGAGCCAGGCCGACCGCCCATGAGGTGAACGGAACGCCACGATCGCCGAATAATTTCAGCAGGCGCCAAAAACCGGAACGGCTGCCATATTCGAACATCTCCTCGCTGGAGAAGTGGCGTCGTTTGACCAGTGGCATGCCAGTCATCTCGGGCGTCACGTAGATCTCGGCGTGGGGATCGCCGTCCATGACGTTGTGCTCGCCGCCCTCCTCGTAGTTCAGCACGAAGCTGAGCGCGATGCGGGCTTTGTGGGGCCAGTCGGCCTGCGGGCGGCGGCGGCCATATCCGATCAGATCGCGTGGTCTTGTGTCATCCATGGATCGGGCTCCCTTTGGTGTTCAAGTGCCGGACTGATCGGGTTACGCCGCGGGGCTTTTGCTCGGCCTGTGACTGGGGTATTATCCGCATTTGCAGCCGTTGGGATATCACAGGGTCAACCGCGCTCCAACCAAGGGACGTGCTTTCGGTTGCGGTGATTTCGACGGCGCATCTGGACCACGACGACGTCAACGAGGATGATCCGGCAGACAGATGTGAAGGATCCATCATGAGCACACTTGTTTTAGGTCGACGGGGCATCATGGCGGCGGCGGCAGCCTTCCTCGTCCATGTGCCGCGAGCGATGGCGGACAACCCGGTCCTGGTGCCGGTCAACCAACTGGTTCAGGGCTTGCTTCGGGTGATGAAGGCGGGGCACGCCGCATCGTTCTCCGAGCGCTTCAATATGCTCGGGCCGGTGATTGATCAAAGCTTCGACCTCACCACAATTCTGAAAGAATCGGTGGGCTTCTCGTGGCAGTCGATGCCGCCTGATCAGCAGGCGGCACTGGAGCAGGCGTTTCGCCGGTATACCGTATCCTCCTACGTCAACAGCTTCGACGAGTACAATGGCCAGCGCTTCCAGGTGAATCCGGAAACGCGGACCGTGGGTGATGATGAAGTCGTCCGGTCCCGGATCATTCCGACCTCTGGGGGTGGGCATGACCTGGATTACGTCATGCATGAGGGTCCGCAGGGTTGGCGTATCGTCGATGTGCTCGCGGACGGGGCGATCAGCCGGGTCGCGGTGCAACGGTCGGATTTCCGCCATCTCATTCGGCAGGGGGGAGCGCCCGCTTTGGCCGAGAGCCTGGCAACCAAGTCGGCTTCTCTGTCGGGCTGAGGCTTGGTGCCGGATCGGGTTTGGGGCTCCGTCAAAACGATTCGGGTTGGCGGACGCTGATCCCCTCAAGCCGATTTGTCTTAGGGCGTGTTGCCGGCCCCAACAATATGTTGGAGCTTGGGTGAGCGATTTTTCGTTTTGTTGGGGGCGGTAAAAATGGGGCGGGCTGGCGGATCTATCTCTATCGCCGCTGTGACGATCGCGCTGATGGGCTGGTACGCGCCGGCTTGGGGGGCGCCTGTTGAAGGGACCTGGAAAGTTCACGACCTGGTGCTGGATATATTCAGCTGCCAGGAATCGGTTTGCGGAAAGGTGGTGTGGACGAAGAGCCCGCAGCGGCGGCAGGCCGATTGCGGCCGGACGATTGTTTGGGGCTTGTCTCCGGACGGGCCGCAAACCTGGTCGGGCGGCTCGATCTATGATACGACCGATGGCAATACGTATCGACTATCGGCGACGCTTGAGCCGGACGGTACGTTGCACGCCCGGATCTTTCGCGGCGTGCCGTTGCTCGGGAAAACCGAGGTGCTGACAAGGGTGCCGCCGCGATCGCTGGCCGGCTGGTGCGCTTGACGGGTTCTTTCCGGGCCGGCTGAGCGCTGGCCATCGCGCGGACCCCGGGGTAGCCTTGCTCTTGCAAGACCTTCGGAGCCGATCATGAGCCCTGACTCTGCCGCCGCGTCGCTGGAACTCGATTTCGACCCTGATGCGCTGCGCGCCAAGTATCGTCATGAACGCGACACGCGTGTCCGCCCGGATGGCAACGATCAGTATGTCGAGGTCAAGGGCGATTTCGGGCGCTACGTCGAAGATCCCTATGTCGAGCCCGGCTTCAGCCGCGAACCACTGCATGATGAGGTCGATGCCCTGATCATCGGCGGCGGGTTCGGCGGCCTGATGGCGGGCGCTCGGTTGCGGGGGGCGGGGGTCGAGCGCATCCGCATCATCGAGAAGGGCGGCGACTTTCGGCGGCACCTGGTACTGGAACCGCTATCCCGGCGCGCAATGCGACATCGAGAGCTATATCTATCTGCCGCTGCTCGAGGAGACCGGCTATATTCCGCGGGAGAAGTATTCGTTTGCCCCGGAGATCCGAGCGCATGCGCAGCGGATCGCGGAGACTTTCGATCTTTATGGGTTGGCGTGCTTTCAGACCAAAATTCACGAGTTGCGCTGGCTGGAAGATGAGCACAAGTGGCTGATCACGACCAATCGCGACGACCGGATGAAGGCGCGGTATGTGGTCATGTCGAACGGGCCGCTGAACCGACCGAAGCTGCCCGGTATTCCCGGCATCGACAGTTATAGGGGCCACAGCTTCCACACCAGCCGCTGGGATTATGACTATACTGGGGGCGATACGAACGGCAACCTGCACAAACTGGCCGACAAGCGCGTCGCGGTGATTGGCACAGGCGCGACGGCGATCCAGTGCGTGCCGCACCTCGGCAGGCATGCAAAGCAGCTCTATGTTTTTCAGCGGACGCCATCGTCGGTTGACGTGCGTGGCAATGCGCCGACCGATCCCGCGTGGGTGGCGACGCTGACGCCGGGATGGCAGAAGCGGCGCATGGACAATTTCAACATTCTCGTCGCGGGCGGATTTCAAGACGAGGATCTGGTGAGCGATGGCTGGACCGATATCATCCGCAATCTGGGGGCCAGGCGGGTGCGCGATCCTTCCGATGGGAGCTCGCCCGAGGACGTCGCGAAGCGGCTGGAACTGGCTGATTTCAAGAAGATGAACCAGATCCGGGCGCGGGTGGATGCGGTGGTCGAGGACAAGGCGACGGCGGAGGCGCTGAAGCCTTGGTATCGCCAGTTCTGCAAGCGGCCGACTTTTAACGATGAATACTTGCCGACCTTCAACCGGCCGAACGTCAAGTTGGTTGATACCAAGGGGGCCGGGGGGTGGATCGGGTGACCGAGGCGGGGCTGGTTTTCGACGGGGTTGAGTATGAGGTGGACTGTATTGTCTATCGCGACCGGGTTCGAGGTCGGGACGGCTTATACGCGGCGTGCGGGATATGAGATTTATGGCCGCGGCGGTCAGACGCTGACCGAGTATTGGAAGCACGGAACGAGGACGCTGCATGGGTTTTACAGTCATGGTTTTCCGAACTGCTTCCATCTGGGCATCCTGCAGAACGCGCTGACGCCGAATTTTCCTCATATGCTGGACGAGCAGGTGCGCCATATCGCGGAGGTCATTCAGCAGGCGGAGCAGCGCCAGGCGGAATTGATCGAGCCGACGGCGGAGGCGGAGGCGGAGTGGGTGCAGACGGTCCGTGATACGCCGAACGCCGGGACTCGGTTCTATATGGAATGTACCCCGGGTTACTATAACGGAGAGGGGCGGCGGGGTGGTCTTGGGCTGTTCAGTGAGCTGTATGGCGCAGGGCCGGTGGTGTTCTTTGATCTTGTGCGGGACTGGCGTGGCAGTGGGGGGATGAAGGGGCTGCAGTTTGGATAGTTGGTGATTTGGGTTGTACCCAAATGACGTTACGTTGCAGAAAGACTGTTATGAAGATGGCAGATCCGGCTCGCGCCCGATTAAATCATCGCCCCGGTCCGGTCTTGTTTTCCAATTAAAGGAACCGTAGTGCTAGCCGATGAGATTCTGTCATCCATCCCGCATCTCCGCCGCGATCGCGACGCGTCGTAGATATCGAATACTGCAAGAGCCTATCGGACGCGACAGGCTCGTCGACGACACCGAGATTGCCGTTCTCGTTCCCAAGGTCCGTAAACGGCGTGGCCATAAGGGCTTTATTCTTGTTTTGACTAGGGGACGTGTCCTTCGGTTTCTGCGACGCCCAAAGCCATATCCTTCACGGGTTTTTCCGGCGTCGCGACACCTTCGTCGGGCGAGCGATGAGGCCCGGGTTGGGCTACAGCATCCGCCAGATGTCGATCGATTTCGATCACCGTGAGATCAGGCTCACGGACCGCTGCGAAGCGTTTGAACAAGGCGAGTAATTCGGGACGAAGCCCATCTCCGCGCGGCGCAGCAAGAGCATGGAAGTGGAGAAATGGCGGCATGATCGGTGAAACCTTACGGTGTGAGAGTAATCGAGCGGCCGGCATGCGCTCCTTCAGATTGCAGTGGCCGCCGGCGCCGAGCTTCGTATCGCGCACAACACCTCGGTCAGCAGGGCTCTATTGATGTTGGGCGCCACGCGCAGCACGGCTCCGGCAAGACTAATTTCGATGTTCGACGTGACAGGCCCCGCTGGAGTAACCGTCTCCGTGATGATCGGCACGAAGCCGCCAGGAGACGGAGTTGTTGCCTCCGGCTCAATATCTGTCGCGTCGCTGCGGGACGGACCCCGCCATGCGAATATTTTCATCGTGGGGCTCAACTCATTTCCGGCAGTCATTCGACCATCTCCTGCGTCGGCTCGTTCTGTGAGAGGCATACTTTCTCGGGGGGAACTTGGCGCTCCGATTCCTGCACTTAAATCGAAAGGAGTGCGGCTATCCGCTGACCCGGTCGGCTACTTGATTTCAGCGACGGCTCAGTGTCCGGCTGTGTCTTGCGAGTTCCTCAGATTTTGGCAAAGCACCAGCAGCGGATCAGCCGGGGCTGGGTCTACGAACCTCGTGCAATGTCGGCGGTGATGCGGAGGATATCAGAGGCGCTGGTATTCGAATGGTCGTCCGCAAGCTTTTCATCCTTACGGGTTTGCTCGGGTTGCGGGGTCAAAGTTTGCTTGCTGTAGTCGACAATTGGCGGAGACGAGACGAGGGTTACGTTAGCACCCCAAATAGCATTTATGTTCATGTCGGATCCCTTGGATCAGAGAGGCGGTCCATCCGCTTCTCGCTGTCGTCTGTGCAAGTCATGTCCCGCCGAGCCCCAAATTGATAAGCGAAGTCACGGCGGCGGGATGGAGATCCCGCCTGCGGGTTTTGTGTTGGGAGTCTTCTTTCCCACCTGGGCGGTGCAGCCGGCCTTTGTTGATCGGCATATACGGCCGTTGAGGAAGTGGTCGCGGCTGAGTCGGCCGGTCCCAGATCAGGCCTAAACTTCAATAGGAAGTCGCCGGGAAAAGGTCTGCAGATTCATGACGGATGTGTTCCCACGCGTTGCGAGGCGTCCTCCCATAGATGCCTAGCCGCCTGCCTCGTGGCACTCCGCTTCTTGCTTTCGAACCACCCAGGCTGCAACGTCGAACTAAACGATCGCGGTGAGCGTGAGGCCACGGTCTTCGCAGCAGAAACCCACTGTGAAACAACACCTCGCTGCCATCCGCACTATTCGACTGGTTGGTCACCGGACAGGCTTGACGACCGCACGGTTGACGAAATCACACTCGACGCGGTCGAGCGGATCACCATCTAGACCATGATCGTTTGAGGTTAATCCACACTTCGGCGTTCGATCATGGTCTAAGCTTTGTTTTGATCGCGTGATTCACGCCTTCCGACCGGTCAGTCTCAGGCGATCACGCCCTAATCCCGAACCGAGCGCTAACAATTCGCTCCTTCTTCCGTCGAAGCATTTTATTCGGCAGCGGCTACCGGACGGCCGCCGCCATCTCAGTCGAGCTCTTCGCTCTTTTGACTTGATGCGGCTATTGGAATGATAAAATATCCGGGCGCAAGTCCCGGCGATCGATGCTCTGGCCTTGATTGCGGCGCCGCCCCTCCGCACTGAAGCGCCCACAGAAGCCGTGCCCAGGTCGAGGAACATCGACACTAGCGGCACCTTCGCCAAAGGGTTCAATCGAGATGAGGCGTTGCGGTTGCTCGAGCTGTGCCTTAACCTCAACAATCCCGATGACGGAGCAGCCTATGCGGCTGATACCAGCGCTTGGGAGCCGATCTGTCCCGACGCCGCTGATAAGCCCGCCGACGTGCTCGGTCCTTGGACAAAATGCCTGGAAGCTTTGGCGCAGTAAGATCGAGGCCAAAACCTACGCCGTGGTGATTCGTGGCACAATGGAGGACGAGACCAGCATCATCGAGGATGTGATCGCCACGTCCGTGGCACAGCCGACGCGAATGGGACGTGCTGAGCGACGCAGGCCCTCAAGCGGCAGAGCCCAGCGTCGGTCTGGCTCACCCCTGACCCGTCAACTGAGAGGGGCGACGATCGGAGCCATATCCGCATGTCCATCGTTACAGTTTGGCGATGGCAGCAGCCACTGCAGCGATGTCGTTGATCACGGTTGCCGCCGTACCGCCTACCTTTACCATCGCATCAATTTTTGTCTTCTGGCGGTTGAGCGTGGCCGTCGTTTGCTTCACCGAGGTGATGGCCGCCTTCAGAGAATTGATATCGGTCATTGTGCGCAGACCGACAAGCCGCTCTTCGAGCGAGTTAGCGTCCCAGAAAGGACCGCTGAGTTGTTGGACGAGGCTCATTTTCCCGGCAACGGCTGCATCGTGCTGCGCGGCTTGGAGGTTCGCGATGTATGCGTTGAGCTTTACTAGCGCGTCCGCGATATCATTCAGCTGACCCGGCGTCGCCGCTGCCATTGCAAATTTCCCCTTGGTGGCAAATGGTTTTCATCCAAGCTCACTTGCCTCCCAGTGCCTTATAGGCCGCATAGGCATCATTTGTCGCCTTCCAAGCACTGGTGATTTCGACGACCGAAGCGGTCGGTCCTGCAGTCGCTATACGATCATTCGCAGCCACGAGAGCGGCCAAACCCTGGTCAGCAGCATCGGGAGTGATGGGCGCCGAGGCCTTCTTCCAGTCTGCCAGCAGCGTTTGCCTGTCTGAGAGCGTACCTTTCGGCCAAAGACCGATAATATACGGGTTTATCTCGTCTGAGAGAATCTTCGGTATCTGCGCAGTCCAGTATCCGTTGATGTTATTCAATCCACCCTCGATTGTATAAAGGGGTTCTTGCATTTTCTTTGCCGCGGATTGCACATCCTTCGAAATTGCGAAAGCGATCAAAGCGTCGCCAACGTCCTTCACGGCCTGGCCGACCGCACTGAGCTGGGTCTGTGTTGGGAGGCCCTTGCCTCCCAAGGGTGTCAGCACACTTTTATCGAAACTGGCGACGCTCTTGCCGAGGTTGTTGACATTAGTGTTGAACGTCGTCGCTGCTGTGTCGGCGGCGAGGCTTTGGAGTGCCTGGCCATAGGCTTGTACTGCGCTCAACACGGCGTCTATCGCCTTCCGAACGTCGGCGGGAATCTCCTTCGTGCCATGGAGATCCTGTCTCGACTGGCATCTCACATCCCTGGGATATATCTGGCCATTATCGTCTATATTGATGGATTTACTCGACAGAACACAGAGATCCTTTGCATCGCTCTTGCGTTGATCGATTGCGTCGAACAACGCGCCCTCGGCGCTAACTGTTGTCGTCGCAGCCTGGCCGAACTGCACCACTTCAGGCTTAACGTTACTGGCGCAAGCGCTCAAAATCAGAAATAAAGCCGCCGCGCTTTTTGAAAAGGACCCGTACGGGTGAAAATCCCTAAGAAACCTGAGCATTTTCCCCCTCGCGCCCGTGTTGCCCCGGATGGGTAGCCTGTCCGGCTATCTCCGGGATTGTGTTAACGATTGCCCGTAGCTTTGGCAACTCGCATAGATCGAGGAGATAATCGATCTGCGTACTCGGCGATCGACCCTAGGCTTGCAAAACGTTGCAATCGAACATTGCGCATTTCGGTCGACGAGGACATGGGGGTTATTTGTCCGAATGGATCAATTTCCCGGCCGCGAACCGAGCTTCTTAAACAGATAAGCGCCTTGGCTGATTGCGGTGCCGCTGAGCAATGTATCATCCACCGGGGGTAAGGCGATACGGCCGGACAGCGACACGTTGGCGAGAAAAGCAGCGCTAACCCCGACATAGACCATCCCTGCAATCGCGGTGAGCACAATCATCTGCGTGTCGGCGAGATCAGCAAGCCCATCGTCGTTTGTGCAAAGATGGCGTAGCAGATCGCGGCGTAGCGGGTGCCCGATTGCCGACGACTTCTTTCCTGATAATAGCGCCGGCGCCGCACCTCCAGTCTTGACCATCGTATTGAGCCGCGCGGTGCCGAAGGATAAGGCACTGATGCCGGCAAGCCGGGTCAAATTTGGCGACACAGTGATGCCACCCAATACATTGGCATAGAGCAGTCGAAGAGCTAGCTCTGACAAGTAGACCGTCGTCAGCACGAGAAACCAAAGGTAGATCTGCGTTTGGCTATTGCTGAGCCTTCCGTCGAGCCCGAGTGCGAACCCCCAAGGGTGACCGTTGGTAATTGCGAGCATCACCCACCAAACGGCGGCGAATGCCAGCAGCAGGGTGCCCACGGCACGTACCCAACCCACCGTGCTTTGCGCTGCCGAGATAGCGTTCAGTTGTCGCGTCTTCTGTGGATCGCCGGATGTCGAGAAGCAGATCGAGCTGCCGGAGCCCCGACCGGCGAGTGCGCTACCGAGATTACTGCTGTCGAAGCTCCTGAGTGGACCGGCCGGAGCGAGGTCTAGCTCTATGGTACTACTGTCGGGGCTGATTGTGACGATCTGGCCGCCTTGGGCCAGGGGCGGTGCGCAACCACCGGGCGCGTTGCCCCCAATTCCAAACAGGAGGATGCCGAACACAGTAGCTGCCACACCCATGGTGATCCAGGGGGCGCGGCAGGTACGATCCCAGAGCGATGCGAGGAGTGCAGATATTTCCATTGGAATCTCATAGCCTGACCAGAGGTAGGTAAAAAGCCCTTTGAGAGCATAAGCGCAGGTACGGGTGGGTCCACGGTGAAGTCAACAAGACCATCTCGATTAGTGGCATTGTAATCCCCTAAGACGGCAAGCCAGGTTGGTAGGAGGCCGCTTCGCACTTTTGGCTTGATGCAGATTCCGAAATCATAAAATATCCGGAGCGAAAATCCGAGCGATCGGTACTCTGGGCGCGATCAAACGCGGTAGTCCACGGAGATCAGGGAGGAGCTTTAGTATGAGACGCATCAGAAACGGCGCAATCATGGTCTGCTTGCTTGCTCTTGCTGGCTGTTCGGCGCCGCCCGTCCGATCTGAAGCGCCTGCACAAGCCATGCTGAAGTGGGGGACAACCGACACCAGCGGCACATTCGCCAAAGGGTTCAGTCGAGATGAAGCACTGCGCTTGCTCGAGCTATGCCTTAACCTCAACAATCCCGGTGACGGACCAGCCTATGCGGCTGATACCAGTGCTTGGGAACCCATCTATCCCGACGCCGCCAATAAGCCCGCAGACGTGCTGGGTCCTTGGCAAAATGCCTGGAAGCTTTGGCGCAGTAAAACCGAGGCCAAGACCTACGCCGTGGTGATCCGCGGCACAATGTCGGAAGAGACCAGCATCATTGAGGATGTGATCGCCACGTCCGTGGCACAGCCGACGCGAATGCAAGCGTGGCAGAGCGGATACCTCGACTTCACCCTGGCTCAACTGTCTGGGTCCGAGACACATCTTGGCTTTACCTACGGACTTGCCGCACTGTTATTTGCTCGGGATAAGGGCATTCTTGCAGAACTAGCACTGCATGTTCCGCAGGGTAGCAAGATCTATATTACCGGTCACAGCCAGGGGGCCGCAATCGCCGCTCTTCTGCATGCGTTTCTGCATTATGCGATCAACGATCCGACCGACCGCTACCACCTGGCAAATCAAAGCTATTCGCTGAAGTCCTATTTCTTTGCCCAGCCCAAACCGGGCAATTGGGAATTCGGGATGGATTTTGCAAGCGTCGCCTCGAGTCACGGCACCTCCTTTACGGTGAACAACGCATCGGACTGGGTGACGCAAGTTCCGCTCGCAGTAGAATTCCTCGACGAACCTGGCAGCGACCTAATAGTACAACTCAACCAGTCTGCACGGAAGCAAGGTAAGGTTCTGGAGTTCGACGCCCTGAAGCTTGCAATCCGCGTCGCGGAGGATGCAATAAACCGGGCCAAGGCTCAACGGGCGCTATTCGCGGCTTCCACCGAGGATCACACGCTTACGGCACTGCAGCGGGAAACGGGTCTGCTGGATCAGCAGTGGATGACCCCGGGCAATGCGATGATGCCGGCTGCATTCTCGATCAACTACGTCGGCGTAGGTAATCTAGTGCCTATATTCGGTAACGGTCCATGTGTTGTGCTGACACCGGCAGGTCCGGCGGGAGATCCACTGTGCCAACACCATTTGCCGACTTATCGCGCGCTGATGAAGGCGCAGCTCAGCGGTCCGTGAGGCCGGTTTGACCGTTCCTTAGACGTAGCGGAAGGTGGTGAACATTCCCGCTGCCTGATGGTACAGCAGATGGCAATGGAACGCCCACCATCCGGGATTGTTGGCGTCGAAAGCGACGACAACACGCCTCCCCGCGGGCAGCAGGACCGTATCACGCACCGGCCCCGCAAATCGTTGCCCGTCGATCTCGACGACCTGGAATTCGTGGCCGTGCAGGTGCATCGGGTGTGGCATGGGGGTTTTGTTCACGATGACAAGCTCCACCCGTTCACCCTTCGCGATCTGAAGCGGCGGCACGTTCTTGGTCCACGAGACATCGTTGATCGACCAAACGTAGCGCGCCATGTCCCCGGTCAGGTTGATTGCATGGACGCGGTCTGCCTTACGCGGAGTGAGGGGTATGACGGCCCGCAGGCTGCGCTCCAGATCCAGAGATAGCGCGGGAGATGGCTGCGTGGCCATATCCGGGATGCGCGAAAGCGCTCCAGCGCCGGCCACCAGCACAATGCCCGTCTGCCTCGCGGTGCCCTCGAGAATGGCCAGCACCGGGTGCGCCGTCTCACCGCGAGGGATCGGGAGCCGGATGTCCAGGCGCTGCGCCACGGCGATTGGGAAGCGGCTAGCGGTCATCGGTTGGACCCTGAAGCCATCGACCGCGATCAGCTCGCCGTTGAGCGCGCCCAGATCTACGTGGAAATTGCTCATTGCCGAGCCGTTGATAACGCGCAGCAGCACGGGCGCGCCTGGGTCGACCTTGATCACCTCCGGATCGGCGAGCGTTCGGTCGTTGGCAAGGAAGGCGTCGTAGGTGACGTCGTTCAGATCGGGAGCCGTGGCTCCGCCAGGTTTGGCAGCCATCGTTATGGCGGAGGAGGGTTGCCCTCCCATGCTGCCCATGCGGTTTGGCTTCCTCAATGCTGCGTAGATCTGTTCTGGCGGCGTGAAGCTGAAGTCGTGCAGCATCAACACGACCTCTTGCTGGCCCGGCTCGTCGCGCTCATCGTTGATGATTAACGGTGCCGACATCAGGAGCTGTTCCTGCAAGCCCTGATGTGAGTGCATCCAGAACGTGCCGCCAAACGTCAGGGGGAAGTCGTAGTCGGCACTCTTGCCGGGCGGTATCGGTGGTCCGGAAATCCCGGGCACCCCGTCCTGCTGCCATGGCGGCGTCATGCCGTGCCAATGGATCAGGCTTGGCGCATCGATCTGATTCTCGACACGTACGCGGAATCTCTGGCCGACACTTGTGACTAGTCCGGCCGCCCCGTTTGGTTGGTGGATACCGAAGACTGAGGCTGATTTCCCGTTTACCTCGATATCTCGCCGATGCAGTTGGAGGACTGTGACCGGCGTCGCGTCGGCAGCGGCTTTTGAGCCGCCTTGTCCGGCCGCTGCCGCGCCAACGGCGGATGCAATCACGGCGCGACGGCTTAAAGGGATCGACCTCCTGTCCTGCAACTTGACCAGCCTCTTCGAGTGGTTCGTTCGCAATGATGGTTTATCTCAATCGTAGCACTCTCTCTGGAAACGGGAAGCACCGTTCTCCGCCTTTGCGTCGGCACAAATCCGCTACCGTGCGGATCGGCTTGGCCGTCGGAGCCGGCTTAGAGGCCCGAAGTACGCACCGACGTCGACAATCGTCGCAACTCCGTCAAAATTTGGGCTACTGCTGTCGCGTCATTATCCTGACCGCAACTGCGATCGTGCTTGCGCCAGCACCGTTGAACGTCACCGTCGGCGGCCCAACCGGCCGGCGAGCGTATCTGTTATTGATGTTGCCGGCGGGAACGACGGGCGATCCCGGCACCGAGCAGGCCCACGCACAATATGGCGACGGAAGCGGGCTCCGGGGTCGGGGTCGGGGGCGGGTTAGAGATCGTGTCGTAGGTGTAATATAGGTTAATCGTTCCTTTCGCCGTGGTCGTCTCCGACGCGCTTGTATTGCCGCCGGTATTCGACAGGAGCGTTGCTGTCGCGGTATTGAACAGCACGTCGAACAAGCCGCCGCCGGCCGCTTCGAAGGCGAGCAGGTCCGACGCGGTGCTGTCCGCCTCCGGGGCGCTGGTAACCGTGTTTGAGTTGCTCGCCGCGATCGTCGAGCCGCCGGATGCCAAACTGTAACTCGCCTTGCCACCCAATATGTCGAAAGCTGCCGGATTCAGTGTTATGCCGCCGACCGTGGTTGAGCCTGACGTATCGAGCAAATTCTCCAGCACGCTGTTGATTGCCGTGTTGCTCGAATTGAAGGCCGCAGCGGACTCGGTCCGGGCCGTTCCGCTCGAGGCGTTCGCCGCGCTGTTGATGATCGTCATGCTCGAAGAGAAGCCATACGTCCCGCCGATGGTGACCGAGTCGAGCGTTCCGAGGGAGCTGTCGAACAGCTGTAGTGGTTGCGTTGCGTCAACGTATTCCGTTAGGCCAGGGCCGAAGGTGATCGTTTGCGTTGCTGTCGTCATCGTCGTCGCATGCGCTGGGCCGAGCGCCGCGCCAAGAACGATTAAGACCGGTAGAATTCGTTTCATTCGATCACTCCTGGGTGGTATTGGCCCCGGCACCACGGTGCAATATCAATGCCAGTACGGAATATAATGTTTTCCAATGGTTTCCAGGTTGGCGTCTCGACAGAGTGTCGGAGAACTTTACGCACCTGGGATCTTGACGAATGCGTTCGGACGTGACTGCAGCGTGCGGTTACGCTCAGGCGCGATCGGCTCTGACCAACGCGACGATTGACCGATTCATGCAGCGAGATCGTCTCTCGAGCTGCCACGCTTACGTTAGTCGCCAGTGCCCTGGCGCGGGCGTGCGCCCGCTCAAACCTTGGTCAGCCCTCCAAGGACTTCGCGGATGACGGACACCGCGCCACCGGCTCCTGACACTCGGGCCAGCGGCGGAGCCGGCCTTATCGTGGGTCATCGTGAGGATTGCGCCAACCACGACCGCGACGAACCTGATTCGACCCCTGGGTTCATTCCAGCTTCCTCGCGAGTGAGTGCGGATCACGTCGAGCCAAAGCTTGAAGCAGGGTTGTCGCTGCACGCCGTAAGTGATGATTGTTGCTAATTAAGTATACTACCACGGAGAAAACAGTAAATATGATAGCCTACGGATGTCGTAGTTTGAAGGACTTGTAAAATTGCGATGACGCGGGGCTGGACAGGTCGGATTGACGGGGCTATGCTTGGACAGTAGCCCAACTAGACCAAGGACGCGGAATGGACGTCGCAAATTGGCTACAAGCGCTCGGTCTTGAACGATACGAGGCGGCATTCCGCGAGAATGACGTCGATTGTGAGCTGTTGCTCAATCTCACAGCCGACGACCTCAAGGAAATAGGTGTCGCCTCGCTCGGCCATCGCCGCCGTCTCCTGGAAGCTATTGAGGCGCTGCGCCTCAAAGCAATGCCGGCCAGTGATGCTGTTAGGTTGCCAGACAGCGCGAGCGGGAACCCCGGTTCGTCTGAGACTATTGCCGAGCGGCGCCCACTCAGCGTGATGTTCTGCGATCTGATCGGCTCTACGGCACTCTCGTCGCGGCTTGATGCCGAGGATCTGGGGGAGGTCCTCCGCACTTATCAGGCATCCGTGGCCTCAACGATCCGCCAGTTCGATGGCTTCATCGCGCGTTATGTTGGTGACGGGGTGCTGATCTATTTCGGCTGGCCGGAAGCGCGTGAGAACGACGCCGAACGCGCCGTGCGGGCCGGCCTCGCCGTTGCCGCGGCGGTCAGCGCGACATCCGTCCGCGGGGAACCGCTGCAGGTCCGCATCGGCGTTGCAACGGGACTTGTGGTCATAGGCGAGCCGATTGGCTCGGGCGAAGTCTCGCCAGCAGACGGCGATCGGTGAGACGCCGAACCTTGCGGCTCGCCTGCAGAGCCTAGCTGGACCGAATCAGGTGGTGATCGACGCTACTACTCGCCGGCAAATAGGCGGCCTGTTCGAGTGTTATCACCTTGGTGCGGTCGAACTTAAAGGCCTACCGGCGGCGGTGTCGGCATGGCAGGTATTGTCTGAAAACCACACGCTCGGTCAGTTCGAGGCGCTGCGTTCCGGGGCCACGCCGCTGGTTGGCCGCGACGAGGAGATGGAGTTGCTGCTCCGTCGCTGGGCACAGGCGAAGGCCGGCCATGGACGGGTTGTGCTGATTTCCGCCGAACCGGGTGTGGGCAAGTCCCGCCTCGCCGAGGCGCTGGCCGAGCGGATTGCCGCCGAACCGCACACTCGGCTGCGCTATTTCTGCTCGCCGCACCATCAGGACAGCGCGCTTTATCCGGTGACCGCACAAATGGAGCGGGCAGCTGGCCTGGCTCTCGCGGACGGACCGGCGGCCAAGCTCGTCAAACTGCAAGCGCTACTCTTCACCACCGTGCCGCCGACGGAAGACATGGCGCTGATCGCTGAGCTGCACTCGCTATCGTCAGCTGAATTGCCACCGCCCGATCTGACGCCACAGCGCAAGAAGGACAGAACGTTCGAGGCGCTGCTGCGGCAGGTTGAAGGGCTTTCGCGCCAGCAGCCGGTGCTGATGGTGTTCGATGATATTCACTGGATCGACCCCAGTTCGCGCGAACTGCTGGATCGCACGGTAGAGCGGATCGCCGGCTGGCCGGTGCTGTTGCTGGCCATGTTCCGCCCCGAGTTTCAGCCGCCGTGGATTGGGCAGCCGCATGTCACGCTGCTGACACTGGCGCGGCTCGACCGCCGTGAAACAGCGGCGATGGTCGCAAACCTCGTTGGGAATGCGGCATTGCCGCGCGAAATCATGGAGGAAATTGCCGAGCGCACTGACGGCGTGCCGCTGTTCGTCGAGGAACTGACCAAGGCGGTGCTCGAATCCGGTGCGCAGGCGCCAGCGGCGCTGTCCGCCGTGCCGCATCCGGCGTTGTCGGTCCCTGCGACGTTGCACGCCTCGCTGATTGCGCGTCTGGACCGGCTGGGGCCGACCGCCAGGGAGGTGGCACAGACCGGCGCGGCGATCGGCCGGGAGTTCGGGCACGAGCTGCTCACTTCCGTCACCGATCTACCGGAGCCGCATTTGGGCGAAGCGCTCGATCGGCTCGCGAACGCCGGCTTGCTGTTCGTCCGGGGGATTTCGCCGAATTCCACCTACCTTTTCAAGCACGCGCTGGTGCAGGATGCCGCCTACGGCACCTTGCTGCGCAGCCGGCGTCAGCGCCTGCACGCCCGCATCGCCGCGCGTCTCGAAGACCGTTTCCCAGAGATCGTGCTGGCACAGCCCGCGCGGTTAGCTCAGCACTGTGCCGAGGCGGGGTTGGCAGAACAGGCGATCGTTTATTGGCTAAAGGCAGGGCAGCAGGCGCTGGCGCGCTCGGCAATGGCGGAAGCGGTCGCCCAGTTGCGCAAGGGCCAGAATGTGCTGGCCGGTCTGCCAGATGGCCCGTGGCGCCAGCAACAAGAGCTGGACCTGCTGATCGCGCTTACATCGGCACTGACTGCCACGAAAGGCTTCTCGGCGGCGGAGGTGGGCGAGACCCTCGCCCGGGCGCGCACGTTGGCGAAACAATTCGACGGGCAGGAGTACCTGCTGCCGCCGATCATGAACCAATATGCGTTTCATTTTACACGCGCTGAGCACAGGCTGGCACTCGCGTTAGGCGAGCAGCTCGAACAAATCGGAAACACCCGGAACGACACGCTGGCACAACTACTTGGTCGCTATATGCATGGGACTACCAGCCTCTATCTCGGGGAGTTCGTAGCCGCTCGCGCCGCCCTGGAGCGAAGTATGGGCCTTGCTAACCCAGCATATCGCATTGCGGGGATGGCCTACGATTTCTACGCCTTGTCGCTGACGTTCCTTGCAGTGACCCTGGCGTATCTGGGTTACATCGATCAGGCACGGTCACGGATAGACGAAGCGCTGTTGGAGGCCCGCCGACTAGGACAAACTCTCACGTTAGTCCACGGACTCAATCTAGCCAATTGGATCGGCTGGCTTACCCGCGCGCCTGAGGTTCATCTCGGCGAATTTCTGTCGCTATCGGCCGAGCACGACTTTCCGCATTATTTGAGTTGGGCACAGGCATACCGCGGACGGTTATTGACCGGGCCTGGGCAAGCCGAGGAAGGTCTCGCGCTGCTCACGCAGGGGCTGGCGGAATTGCGTACTGCCGGGGCCGTTGTAAATACACCGATGCTGCTCGCGTGGCTTGCCGAGACCCACGGCATGGTCGGGCACACTGATGAGGCACTGAACTGTCTCGCCGAGGCCGCGCGGATCGTCGAGACCACTGAGGAGCGGGTCAGCGAAGCCGAGTGGTTGCATCGGGTGCCGGGCGATTTGCTGCTAGCGACCGGCGATGGATCTGAGGCCGAACGGCACTATCGCCAGGCCATCGCCGTTGCCGAGCGGCAAAACGCAAAACTTTTACAATTGCGGGCATCGATCAGCCTCGCCCGGCTCTGGCGCGACCAGGGCAAGCGAGCGGAGGCGCATGATCTGCTCGCTCTGATCTACAACTGGTTCACCGAGGGTTTCGAGGCGCCGGTGCTGAAGGATGCGAAGGCGCTGCTCGACGAGCTGGCATGAGCGGCGCGCGTGTTTTATTCAATCCACAAACCGGCCGCACATTGCATGATGGTGCGGGCTACGCAATCTGGGGTGACAAACAGGGAGACGACAACCATGAAAACCCACTGGAAAATCTCTGTAGCCTTAACATTGTTGATGTCATACTGGACAACAGCGTTTGCAGGCCAGTATGTTCGGGTGAGTGCGGATCTGGAGCTTTACTATGATGAAGCTGGCTCCGGCAGACCTTTAATATTTGTCACCGGTTGGACGGGGACCAACGAATTTTTCATACCGAATCAACTGTCGCACTTTTCTCAAAAATATCATGCAATTGCCTACGATCCTCGAAGCCAGGGCCGGTCGACTGTAACTCTGGAGGGGAACACCTACGCACAGCACGGGCTAGATTTACATGCCTTTATGGAAGCCCTGAAGCTTAAAAACGCGGCTGTGGTGGGGTGGTCCAATGGCTGCGAGGATATCTATAGCTATTTCAGGATATATGGAACGGGCAATATCGGCGCGTTTGCTTGCATTGATGAAACACCGCGCCAAATTGCGACACAAAAGGGCGATTGGGCCGACTTTGAAAATGCAGCTGAAGTGGGAGGCTTTATTATTGCCACTGAAAATGATCGTCGCGCGCTCGTGAACCAATTCATCCCTACAATGATGCAACGGAAGATGACCGCCGATGAAATCGCCTGGGCTTTAGATCAGATAGAGAAGACACCGAATTTCGTTGCGGTGCTGTTAGCTGCGGATGGCTCATTTGCCGACTATACCGATGAGGCAAAAAAGATCGACGGCAAGATACCAGTGCTCAACGTTCTTAGTGAGGCTCATGCGGACGCCGGAAAGGCATGGCTCGCTAAGAATGCACCGCATTCAGAGACTTTTGTGCTCGGCAACCATATAATGTTTCGTGAGTACCCCGAAAAATTCAATGCTGCGCTCGACGCCTTCTTAGACAAAGTGCAATAGTCAACATGGGGCACGCTAGTCTAGCTGGGCACCGCGCGAGGGTCAGCTAAAGTCGTTCTTTCGACGCTCGGCCTCACCCGGCCACGCTGGCTCGGTGGGGCGTTGAATTTTCCAGCGGCGGCAGGGGCGCGATCTCGCCGACCAGGAAGAGGTATGCGGTGGCACCCAGCAGGCAGAATACGCCCGCCACTACGAGTGGCACGATAAACGAACCACTGGTGATGGTCAGCATGACGCCGGTGAACGTCGTCGTGACAATTCCGGCCAGGTTGGAGGCGAAGTTCTGAATGCCGCCGATCGAGGCGACGTGGCCGGGGGTCGGTGCGACGTCGGCTGGCAGCGACCAGATGCTGGCGGCGGTAAACGCGAGGCTGGCATAGGAGATCGCGAAGAACAGCAGCGCCATATAGATGTTCGGTGCGATGGCGGACAGCGTGATGGCTGACGACAGCAGCATGCCGCCGACGAGGCAGGTCTTGCGCGCGGCGGTCAAACTCCAGCCGTGGCGATACAGGGCATCGGAGGTGAACCCGCCGAGCCAACCGGCGGGAATTGCGACCAGGGCCGGCAGCGCGCCCAAGGTTCCGAGCTGAGAGAGGGAAAATCCACGCGCCTGCACCAGGTAAGTGGGGAACCAAGTAATAAAGAAGTAGATCACGAAATTCAGACAGAAGAACCCGACCATCATGCCCCAGATGGTCCGATAGCGGAATAGCGAGGCCCAGGAGATGTTGCTGCCTTCGGCCTGTTTCGGGCCGCCCCGCTCGGCTTGCAGCCGCTGGAGCTGTTCCGGTGTCACGGAGCGATGGCGCTCCGGGTCGCGATAGATCGCCACCCAGAACACCGCCCAAACGATCCCGAGCACGCCGGTGGCGATAAAGGAGGCCCTCCAGCCGAAGCTGGAGATCAGCCAGGCGACCAACGGCAGGGACAATGCCGAGCCGATACGCGAGCCGCTGTCGAAGATGCTGGCTGCGATGCTACGCTCGCTGCGTGGAAACCAGTTGGCGGCGACTTTCGCGCACGAGGGATAAGCCCCGGCCTCGCCCACACCCAGCAGAAGCCGGCAGCCCAACAGTGTCGCGGCGCTGTTCGCGACGGCGGTGAAGCCGGTGAACACCGACCACCAGACGACCGCGATACTGAGAGAGATCCGCGCGCCGACCCGATCGGCGAACCAGCCAAACGGCATCTGCATGACTGAGTAGGTCCAGAAGAACCCGCCTAAGATCAGCCCGATCATGGCGGCGTCGATGCCAAGCTCGCGCTGCATGGTGGGTGCCGCGACGGCGAGATTGGCACGATCGATGTAGTTGATCGTGTTGGCCAGGCAGCAAAGAAAGATCATGGTCCATCGCGCGCGGGGCATGGTGTTCCTCCTCCGGCATTAGTGTGCGTGGGCGTGCTGTTCGCCTAGGCCGTGTCCGATCGCCGGTTCCATTCCGGTGGTTGCCTAATTTGACCCTGGTTTTGCCGAGGCCGTCCAGGCCGCGCCGGCCGGGAAGGTGTGATCGGCGCGGGATGTGGCCTTCAGCGCTGCGCTATAGCCGGGGTTGTCTGGCGGCATATAGCGGCCGTCGCGGATGACGACCGGATCGACGAAGTGCTCGTGCAGGTGGTCGACATACTCCAGGACGCGATTTTCCAGTGACGCGGAAACGGCGATGTAGTCGAAGATCGATAGATGCTGGACGAGTTCACACAATCCGACGCCGCCGGCATGTGGGCAGACCGGTACACCGAATTTGGCTGCCATCAGCAGTACGGCGAGCACTTCATTCACTCCGCCGAGGCGGCAGACGTCGATCTGGCAGAAGTCGAGGGCGCGCGCCTGCAGAAATTGTTTGAACATGACGCGATTCTGGCAGTGCTCGCCGGTCGCCACGCCGATCCCGAGTGGGCTGACGGCTTCGGCGACCTTCGCGTGACCCAGAATATCGTCCGGGCTTAGAGGCTCTTCGATCCACCAGGGTTTGTATTCGGCAAGGCGCCTCATGTTCTCGATCGCCTCGTCGACCTCCCACACCTGGTTGGCATCGACCATCCAAGTGCGATCGTAGCCGATCTCCTCGCGGATCAGGCGGGCGCGCCGCAGGTCGTCTTCGATGTCCGCGCCGACTTTCTGCTTAAAATGGGTCCAGCCCTTGGCGATCGCCTCGCGGCAGAGGCCACGGAGCTTCTCGTCGGAGTAGCCGAGCCAGCCGGCGGAAGTGGTGTAAGCGGGGAAGCCCTTCGCTCGCATTTCACGCTCACGCTCGGGTTTGGTGGGTGCGTTGCGTCGGAGAATGTCCAGCGCCTCGGCTGGCGTGAGCGCGTCGGTGATGTGGCGGAAGTCGATACAGAGCACGATCTGCTCAGGCGTCATGTCGGCGAGCAGCTTCCAGACGGGCTTGCCCTCGACCTTGCCCCACAGGTCCCAAATAGCGTTGACGATGGCCGCCGTGGCGAGATGGATGGCGCCCTTCTCCGGCCCGATCCAGCGCAACTGGCTTTCGCCGGCGAGGCTTCGCCAGAACCGGCCCATGTCTTCGGTAATCGCTTCCAAAGTCGAGCCCACGACGAGCGGGGCCAAAGCTTCGATCGCCTTGGCACAGATCTCATTGCCGCGGCCGATAGTGAATGTCATGCCGTGACCGACCAAACCGTCGCCGGCGTCGGTTTCGATGAGGGCGTATGCGGCTGAGTAGTCGGGGGCCTGGTTCATCGCGTCTGAACCGTCGAGGTGTCGCGAAGTCGGAAAGCGCACATCATGCGCGGTGATTTTGGTAATTGTTCTTGTCATTTGGTCCTCCCGTGAGCCAGCGGATCGGCGCAAACTGCAAGAAGAGTGCTCGATAGATGCGGTTCGCTCAAGGCCTGAACGCGAGTTTCGCACGCAGGGTTCAAACGTCTAAACGGCTGCCCGGCATCGACCCCGGGTCGGCCGTGCCGGCGCGGAAAGCACGCCATCGTGTCCTATCGGTCCGCTAACGCTCAGTGCACCGCCCCGTTGTTGAAATCGCAACGCGGTCAGCAGATGACTACGTTCACTCTCGGCTGAAACGCCAGAAGGTGGAATATCGAGAGCCAAGCCTCGCGCCGACCGGCCTACCGCCAGTCGCTTTGAACATCTGATGGGCTGTTCTTGATCCACGCCGACCCCAGATACAGGAAGTTGAAGCAACTCTGAGGCCGTCTCGGCGTATGCCGCGACGGTCCCGCTTCTCTGGAGGCTTTCGGCAACAGGATGACGTGATGACCATCAACACTTCCGAGCCCATGGTCCGGATCGGCGGGCACCCGATCCTGCGATTATTGGTGTCGTTTCCCATTGCCTGCTTTTGCGGCGCTTTGGTGACTGACATTGCCTACACTTGGACGGCCGACATGATGTGGGCGAATTTCTCAGCGTGGCTGCTGGCGACAGGCATGTTGATGGGTGTGCTGGCTGCCATGGCGGGGTTTGTTCATGTCTTGGCCAATCGCCGCGCCCGCTCGTTGCGGACAGTTTTTGTGCTTTTTATCGGCAGTCTGCTGGTCCTGGGCCTCGCGGGTCTCAACAATCTGGTCCACAGCCGCGATGCCTGGACGTCGGTTGTGCCGCTCGGATTGGCCATTTCCGCCGTCACTGTCGTCGTTATGCTAATTACCATCTGGCTCGGCTCCGGGTCGGTATACCGGCCTGTTGTCGGCGTCCAATATTCTGGAGTGCGCCAATGAGGTTCGCCATTAAGCTGGCACCCCGGCTGGCGTTAGCCGGCGTCGCCATCCTGGCCCTTGCGGGCGCGGGTCCCGACGATTTCGATGTGCGGACACAGATCGGTCCAAATCCCGTCCTGCCGGACCCGCAAGAATATCTGTTGCCGCCGATGCATCTCGCCAAGGTGGTGGGCTGGAAAGCGGGTGAGACGCCAAAGGTGACGTCGGATCTTCGCATACAGGCTCTCGCGACGGGTCTGGAACATCCGAGATCCCTGTACACGCTGCCGAATGGGGACGTGCTGGTAGTGGAAACGCGTAGCCCCGGCATCGAGCCCGTCAACCGTCCCAAGAGCATCGTCATGGGCTGGATGGAATCTAAGGTTACCTCCGGCGGCCAGAGCGCGGGCAGCAACCGGATCACGCTGCTGCGTGCCTCCGCCGGCGAGGGCAAACCGGCAGTTAGAACCGTGTTCCTCGACCACCTCTATTCGCCGTTCGGGGTGGCGCTGGTCGGCAATGATCTCTACGTCGCGAACACCGATGCGATCTTGCGTTTTCCCTACAACACCGACGACACCTCTATCACGGCTCCTGGAACTGTCTTGACGCCTTTGCCGGGCGGCCCGATCGACCATCACTGGACGAAAAGCCTTGTCGCCAGCGAGGACGGAACGAAGCTTTATGTGGGCGTCGGCTCCAACAGCAATATTATGGAAAACGGCCTGGGCGCGGAACTGGATCGCGCTGCGATTTGGGAGGTCGACCGGACGACGGGTGCTCACCGGATCTTTGCCAGCGGTTTGCGCAATCCGAACGGCCTAAGCTGGGAACCGCAAAGTCACGCGCTGTGGACTGTGGTGAACGAGCGGGATGAGCTTGGGCCGAATCTCGTTCCGGATTATCTCACGTCGGTCAAGGATGGCGGGTTCTATGGCTGGCCTTACAGCTACTACGGACAGCATATCGATCCGCGCGTCATGCCGCAGCGGCCGGATCTGGTGGCTAAGGCCATCATGCCCGACTATGCGCTCAGCTCGCACGTGGCACCGCTCGGATTAGTCTTCGATACCGAGAAGGGCCTCCCCGCGCACTTTGAAGGGGGCGCATTTGTCGGCGAACATGGCAGTTGGAACCGGCAGATACTCAATGGCTACAAGGTCGTGTTCATTCCCTTCAGCGGCGGCAAACCGACCGGCCAGGCCGAAGATGTCGTAACGGGTTTCCTGGACGGCGACGGCAACGCGCAGGGGCGCCCGGTCGGGCTGGGGCTGGACAAAACCGGTGCTTTGCTGATCGCCGATGATGTTGGCAATACTGTCTGGCGAGTGAGTTCCACCACCCAGGCGCAAGCCGCAAACACGCAATGAGGCCGCCCAGCGGGGATTTCGGCCCGGGGCATTTCGGGAGGATAAGCCAGTGAGTGATAGTCCGGAGGGTACCGTTGCAGACGTCGGCAACGCGGTGCAGCGAAAAATCAACGCCGCGGGTGACGCGCAGGATCAGATCGTGGACTTTATCAAGGAGAACCCGATTACCGCAGCGCTTATCGCGCTCGGTATCGGCTATGTCTTGGCTAAAATTATCTGATTGAAGTGGAGCCGGGAGTCCGTTTTAGACGATGATCGTTTGAGTTTAATCCACGCCTTGGCGTTCGATCATCACGCGATCACGCGCTAAGCCCGGCGAAGCTGGGCTTCATCGACCACGCGTTCATGGCTATCAAGCGCGCTTTTCGCGCGATACTGGCAGCCCTGACTGGACGCTGGCATTCTGCGAACAATGGTGTAGATCCCGGGCCGAACATTCGCGTTTGAGCTGTTGGTCATCAGCGCGACCTTGTCGCCGGCCGTGAACTTGTATTCAGGCAATGGGCGGCCCTCCGGAACGTTGAGCAAAATGGGGGCGGCGCACGAAACGCCGCCCGAGGAGTTAGCTCGCCTGAAGATTGACGGCGGAGGTTTTACCCTGCTGGCCACGCTCCAGGTCGAAGCTGACCGTCTGACCCTCGTTCAGAGTCTTGAGCCCTGCGCGCTCGACCGCCGAGATATGGACGAACACGTCCTTGGATCCGTCGGCCGGCTGAATGAAACCGAAACCCTTCTGGGGGTTAAACCATTTTACTGTACCTGAAGCCACGTGAAGTCTCCGCAACTGGCCAAATCCTGCGCACATGCAGGACATCTTACTTTTCAATTGGGGAGAGAACGGCGCGCCGCAGTGCGATTTACGTCGCAGAACGGGCGAAATAGGGATCTTGCCCCGGCTGAAAAGTTCAGCCGTTCGAGCTGCATACAGGACCCGGGCGAAAAAGGATAGGCTTATTTCATCGGGTTCGACACAACGTCGGCACCGGTGAATTCCAGCCGTGCCTCCTCCAGGCAGGCCCAGACATAGGGCACGAAGGACCGGCCGATATCAAGGTGAAAGACCTCTGGGGCAATTCGCCACAGAACCACCTCGGCCTTTCCCACCAACGTTCGTGTACACATACCAATCGGGAACGCACGCAAATCGAGGTCGAGCGCGCAGAATGCGTTTAAACACCGGGCGGCTTCGGTGCCGGTGATCTCCAGGATCCGCGACCGTTGTGAAACATCAACGACGCTCACCGGAAGATCGCCGGCCGCTTTAACCGCCTGCGCCAACAGATCGGAGGTGGTTTCGGGCGCCAGGATCAGCCATTCGTCGGGTCCCAGCCACAACGCCGCACGATCTCGGGAAATCACCGAGCGGCACGGCACGGTCGGCAACAGCACCCCGAGCGCCAGTCCGATGGCTGTGCCGGCGGCTGCACCCGCCCGCACCGAGAGGCGGGTGGTCGCCGCGAGGACCGTCAGTTGCACTGAATCGCTCGAACGGGCGACCAGCGGTGGCTGCGGGACGGGTGGCAGCAGTGGCTCAACTGGTCCAGGCGGGACCGGAGGGGATTTCAGCCGTTCGGCGGACTTATCCAGGAAAATCGGGTCGGCGACGGTCACTCGGATCGGGCCGCCCGGCATCGGCACCAAAAGCTCTGAACCGATGCGCAACCGGCCGCCCGCGACGAGCGCCAGCGCGAAACCACGGCCCAAAGTAGCGCTGTGGTATGAGGAGGTGACATGGCCGATACCGCTACCCAGGACCGCCGCGCTGGTATTGTCCGGAGCATCGGCACCAGCCGGCGTGTCCGAGCCGGACATGTTGGGCTGTGCCGGGACGAGCTGCGCGCCTTCCTCCAGAATCACAGTTGGATCCATCGGCAGCAACCCGACCAGCTGCTTGCGTTCCGGCCGATTTAGGTCCGGAAGCGACAGAGAGCGCCTGCCGACGAAATCGCCGCCGCCGATCGTCCAGCCGAGCCCAACATCATCAGCGGTGACGGTTCCATCGGTCTCCTGACCGACGATGATGAAGCCCTTCTCGGCGCGCAGCGCGTGCATCGCATCGGTGCCGTATGGGGTTACATCACGCTGCCGCAACGTATCCCAAACCCGCTGCGCCTCAGCGGACGGTACGTTGATCTCGAAGCCGGACTCTCCGGTGAAACTGACGCGGAACAACCTGATCGAGACTTCCCCGAAATGACCGTCCCGCACGCTCATGTGCGGCATCGCGCGCAGATCGATGTTGCGGATGAACGGTGCCAGCACCGCCTCTGACCGCGGCCCCTGGACGGCAATCACCGCCCACTGCTCCGTAACCGAGGTTAGCCAGACACGCATGTCGGCGAACTCGGTTTGAAGATTGTCCTCCATGTGGTGCAGGACGGAGGCGGCGCCTGCTGTCGTAGTGGTGACATGGAAACGATCGGCGGCGAGGCGTGCGACAATTCCATCGTCGCGGATGAAACCATCTTCCCCAAGCAACACGGCATAGCGGCACCGCCGGGGCGCTAGCCTGGTGAAATCGCCAGTATAGAGACGGCTTAGGAACATTGCTGCATCCGTCCCGGCGACCTCAATTTTTCCGAGCGTGCTGGCGTCTAGCATGCCGACGTCGTTGCGGACGGCGAGACACTCACGGCTGACGGCGGCGGCGATTGTTTCGCCGTCGAGCGGGAAACACCGCGCTCGCTTCCAGTTTCCAACATCCTCCAGCACCGCGCCGGGCGCAGCGATCGGTGATCTGCGGATCGGGGCAAACAGCGTTGCGCGAAAGGCGCCTGCAAGTGCGCCAAAAGTCACCGGCGTGTAGGGTGGACGGAACGTGGTGAGACCGATTGCCTGGATCGGCTGTTCGGTCAACGCCGCCGCGGTGGCTACAGCATTCAGGTTGGATGTCTTGCCCTGGTCTGTGGCCATGCCTGTGGTGGTGTAACGCTTCAGGTGCTCGATCGCGACGAACCCTTCCGCCGTGGCGGTGGCCAAATCCTTCGTGGTTACATCGTTCTGAAAATCGACAAAGGCCGAACGGTGCGTCCCCGAAGCCACCGGCGGTCCAGACGGTGCCATTATCGGCATGCCCGCGACTGTGAACGACCGCGCCTCGCGACCGCCGGCTGCCGCGCCATCGCGCAAACAGGATGCCAGATCGAAAACGCCAGCACACGCACCGACGGCGCCCTCCGACGGCAGATAGGTCCCGGATCGCGGGTTGAACACAAGCGGCAGGCGTGACTGGCTGGCGAGATGTATCGATGGCGTCCAACCGCCCGACATCAAGATGGTATCACATGGAATGATATCGGTGCCGTTCGTCAGCTTGGCGGAATGAACACGGCCACGCCCCTCGGTTTTGGCGATGGTCATACCGGTCCGGATCGAGATGCCGAGCGCACGGGCGGCTGCGACCGGATCGCTGTCTGGGGCGACACGTTGATCGACAATGCCGGCAATCGTCACGCCGGCCGCATGCAAGTCGACGGCGGTGCGATAGGCAGTATCATCCGTTGTGGCGATCATCACGCGCTTGCCGACCTTGACACCGTACCGGTGTAGATACGTCCTTGCCGCTCCCGCCAGCATCACGCCGGGCCGGTCATTGCCTGGAAACACCAGCGGCCGCTCGATCGCGCCAGTGGCCAGCACGACGCGTTCGGCCCGGACATGCCACAGCCGTTCTCTGGGCAGCCCCCGAGCCGATGCGGCAATGTGATCGGTGACCCGCTCCAGCAGCCCGATCATGCCCCCGGGATACCAGCCAAACGCGGTGGTTCGCGGCAGCAACGTGACCAACTCGCCGAGGCTCCGGAGAGCCTCCCGACCCAGTTTGGCGCCGGCCAGCCATCGATCGTCACATTTGGCTCGTCCAGCAGAGATCCGCCGAGTTCCGCCTGTTCGTCGCACAGGATCACGCGCGCGCCGGCCGCCGAGGCGCTCAGCGCCGCCGCCAGCCCAGCCGGGCCGCCGCCGATAATCAGGGTCTCGCAGTGAGCATAGCGATGCAGATAGCGGTCCGGGTCCGGATCGCGGGGGGCACGTCCCAAACCCGCCGCCCGCCGGATCGCCGGTTCATACAAATGCTTCCAGAACGACCTAGGGCCCATGAAGGTTTTGTAGAGAAACCCGGCCGATAGCAGGGGCGCCGCAAATCCAGCTATCGCGCCGAGATCAAAACGGAGGGATGGAAAGCGGTTCTGGCTGCGGGCCACGAGACCGTCGTACAGTTCGACCTGAGTGGCTCGCAGGTTCGGGGTGACGCGCCCTGCTCCGCGATCTATTGTGACCAGCGCGTTAGGTTCCTCGGACCCTGCGGACAAGATCCCGCGCGGCCGATGATACTTGAACGATCGCCCGACCAGCGAAACGTCGTTCGCCAACAACGCGGATGCCAGTGTATCGCCGGCGAAGCCTTGATATGGACGACCGTCGAAGGTGAATGGAAGCGTGCGCGCGCGATCGAATTCGGCCACCTTCCGCGGAGCGAAACGGCTGGGTCATGCTGCCGCCGCGGTTCTTCGGGTATCGGGTTTGAACGATGAGGGCGGACGGGTCATGAGGGTGCCCCGCCCGGCTTGTAAGTCGTGGCAATGCGATCGGTTATCGTATCGCGCACGCAGATAAAGAATCGCCTGCAGCCGTGCAGGTGGCGCCACCGCTCGGTATGGCGTCCCTTCGGGTTATCGCGCAGATACAGGTAGGCCACCCAGGCCGCATCGTCCACCGAGGCCGGATCGGCCGGCCGCTGGATATTTGCCTGACCGCCGTAACGAAATTCGCTCTCCGGCCGATTGCCGCACCACGGACAAGGGATCAGCAGCATCAGTGCGCCACCGCCGCAGCGGCGGCTTCGTCGATCAATCGGCCAGACGCGAACCGGTCCAGACCGAAAGGCGCGGCGACGGGATGTGGCTCCCCGCGAGCGATGGTGGCGGCGAAGATATGCCCAGACCCTGGCGTCGCTTTGAAGCCACCGGTTCCCCACCCGCAATTGACGAATAGGCCCGGCACCGGCGTCAGACCAATGATGGGAGACCGGTCTGGGGTGGTATCGACGATGCCGCCCCAACTCCGCAGCATTCTTAGTCGCCGAAACGAGGGGAACAGCTCGCATATTGCCTGCAGCGTCTCGCAGGCGATATGCAGGCCGCCGGCCTGGCTGTAGGATGTATAGGCATCTGTCCCGCCGCCGATGACCAACTCGCCCTTGTCTGATTGTGACACGTAGGCGTGGACCGTGTTGGACATCACCACGCAGGGCATCACCGGCTTCACCGGTTCGCTGACCAATGCCTGCAGCGGAAATGATTCCAGCGGCATGCGTATACCGGCCATCGTCATCACCACACTCGTATGGCCGGCCGCCGCTACACCGATGCGGGTTGCCGCGATCGGGCCCTTGGTCGTTTCGACCCCAACCGCGGCCCCGGTGGCATCGCGCAGGATGTCAGTCACGGCGCAATTCTGGATGATATCCACGCCCATCGCGGAGGCGGCCCGAGCATAACCCCAGGCTACGGCGTCATGGCGAGCGACGCCGCCGCGGGCTTGCAGCGCGGCGCCGAGAACCGGGTAACGTACGGCTGCACCAACATCCAAAGGCGGACAGAAGGCCTTCGCCTGAACCGGCGTCAGCCATTGATTATCGATACCCTGCAAGCGGTTGGCGTGCACGTGCCGTTTGAACACCTGCACGTCGTGATGGTTGTGCGCCAGCATCAAGACGCCACGCGCGGAATACATGACATTATAGTTCAACGCCTGCGCCAAGTCTTGCCACAACCTAAGCGAGTGCTCGTAAAGCGCGGCGCTTTCGGGGCGTAAATAGTTCGACCGGATAATGGTGGTGTTGCGCCCGGTATTACCGCCCCCCAGCCAGCCCTTGTCGAGCACCACGACGTTCCGAATGCCGTGCTCCATGGCCAGATAGAAGGCGGTGGCCAATCCGTGCCCACCGGCGCCAACGATGATCACGTCGTACGACGACCTGGGCTGCGCGTCCCGCCACTGCCTGTTCCAGGCCTTTCCAATCCCGTGCCGCAACAGGGACAGAAAGGAGAATTGTGCTTCATCCCCCATCGCGCGGCCTCCTTGCCACAATGAACCGCCGCTCGCAAAGCAGCGAGACTTTTTCCTCGGGGCACAAGGCGCACGATTGCAACGCCAGCGTGCGAGCACGCGGTCTGATGACCGATCTGATCCCGGAGGAGGTCGCGTGGGTGATCTCGGTCGGCGCCCTATGGCGGCCTTCTGGTGGCACAGCAGGGGGCACGTCTCTCGGCAGCACGTAGATCGGGAGCGGCGCTGCTGACCGGTGCTTCGGCCAGCGTGAAGGGCTATCTTAATTCTTCCGCGTTGGCGATGGTCCCGACGCCATTGCGGAAACCTATCGGCAGATCGCAAATCAGCCGCGCAGTGTCCGGACCTAGGAGGGTCGGACTGCGGTCCTGGGTGGAGAAGTTCTCAGCCGCGCGTCGTTGGCACGGGACTTCAGATTCGGAGCTTTAGCTAAGATGTGCGCAGCACGTAAAGGTAATTGGCGCCGCCGGTCGAACCGGAACTCGTCGCGAAATGTGCGCTGCTAAGGGATAGGCCCGCGAAGGTGACAAGGGCGGCCGCCCCGGTGCCATTGCCGAAGTTCGCGCTTAGCGTTGCGCCCGTATAGCCGCTGGCCCCCATATTATCCGACCATTGTGTGCTTCCCATGGTACCGTTGAAGTCCCACAGGGTCAGCGCATCGCCGGCGTGGAAATTCAATATCGTATCCCAGGTATTCCCACCGCCCCTTCCGTCGACGAAGAACGTGTCAGTGCCGCCGTCCGAACCACTTGCGCCGACGAGCCAGTTCGATCCGCCGCCGCCATCAAGCACGTTGCTGCCCCCGACGGCCTGCAGCGCGTCGTCGCCGGCACCTGTGTGGAGAAAGACGTTCGCGACGTTGGCGCTCAGAACCACGTTATCCTTTCCGCCATACCCGTAGGCAGCCTGCAGGTAGCTCACCGGTCCGGTATAAGTGGAACCGAAGAATGAGCCGGTTTTGGAGAACACCGTGTCGGTCAGGACAAACCTTGAATCCGGCACCGTCACGGTGAGTGGATCAGCGGAACCCGTGGCACCCGCCTCATTGGTTTCAGATGCGACCAGTGTATGGGGACCCGCGCCGAGGATGGTCGGGTCAAATACCCACGCGCCCGACGCATTTGTTGTCACAGTCCCCACCGTTACGTTGCCCTCGGTGATCGACACGGTGGCGTTCGGGTCCGCGTGGCCAGTGACCGTGTGGCCATCGGACCCGATGACGTCGGTCACCACCGGAGCCGCCGCAGCGGCGATGGCCGTCAGAACCGTGGATGTGTCGCTGGTAAGGCCAGTATAATAGACAAAGCTGGTCGAAGCGCCCACGGCGAGCGGGCCACCATCAAAATTGATATTGATCGCGGTGTCGGACAAGCCAGTGGTGCTGCCGGCGGCGCCGGCCCCCGTCGTAAAGGCCTCGGTAAACGGATTGAGGGTGCCTGAAAAACCCAACCCGTCGGCGACCCGCGATTTCGGGTCGGTTGAGTAGTACATCAGGGTCGCAGTCGAACCCGTTGCGGTGTGGTAGGCGCCGGTGGGCGCGCTGACCGCCGTGACCTCGCTGGCGCCGCTACCCGGCTGTTGCGCCACGATCGTGTTGTACGTCGAATAGCCGCTGCCTCCATCGACGAATTCGGTGTTGTCGGGATCGACCTCCCGATCGTAGCGAACGTCATCCATGCCCGTCCCGGACACGTTGGTCAGGGTCACCTTGGTGGTAAAATACAAGTCTGCTTGGTTAAAGGAATAATCGATCGCGACTCGTAATTTACTGTTAAGGACGCCAATCCACTCCGCCGACAGTTTCGAACCGGAAGAACTCATTGGTTAGGGACGTCGTCGCGATGCCCTGGACGCTGCCGTCCTTGTAGTTGCTTCCAAACGAGTTCGTTGCACCAATGGTGTATCCGGCGGCGAATGACTTGTACGGCGTCCCGGGCGTGAAGTAGTCGATGGTCGGGATGTCCCCGTTTACCCCAAAACCCGCTTGATTATAGGTCAGACCGACGCCTCTGCTGCCCGCCTGAGCGTATCCGGCCGGCGTTTGGCCCTGGGTCGTGCCAAAATTGCCCCACGGCGAAACGCCCAGTTCAATGTAGCTGCCGGAAAGGAAAAGATCGCCCGCGGCATCCGTGGCGGACTTCGCGTGCTGCAGCGGTATGGTCAAAGTCTTCTCCAAAGGCCAATGATCTGATACTATATCGATCGGCTAATGAGTGGTCGGGAGGCAAAATGCAAAGACAAATTTCCCGAGCCGCTCCGATTTAACGTTCATTCACGGACCGCAATACGATGGCATGCGGGAAACGCAGGTTGCGCGGTCGACGCAGCATGCAAGGTAAGTGCTGAGACGTGCGATACGCGCCCATGACACAGGCTCGGCGGTGACTTCCGGCCGCTCTGAACATGGTCTAGCATCGCCGAAAGTTGTTACGGATGAGGGACGAGACGATGGCCGAGTTCGACTACATCATCGTGGGTGCCGGCTCCGCGGGCTGTGTGCTGGCAAACCGGCTCAGCGAGGATAGTAGGTGCACGGTCCTGCTGCTGGAGGCCGGGCCAAAAGACAGCTCGATGTGGATCAACATCCCGGCGGGCTTTAGCAAACTGCTCAACAACCCAAAGTACAATTGGAATTTCGAAACCGAGCCGGAACCCAACGCGCACGATCGGCGGATCCCCATCCCGCGTGGACGCACTTTGGGCGGCTCGAGTTCGATCAATGGCATGCTTTATGTGCGTGGTAATCCGCTGGACTACAACACCTGGTCGCAGTTCGGAAACCGCGGCTGGGGCTATGACTTCGTGTTGCCGTATTTCCGCAAGGCGGAACACTTTGGTCCGGGCGGTGACGACTCGCGCGGCCGCGGCGGGCCGTTGAATGTCGAGCATATGCGGGAGCGGGCCGAGTTGGCGGATGCGTTCATCGATGCCGCGGTGGACCAGGGGTATCCGCGCAACAAGGACTACAACAATGGCCGCCAGGAGGGTTTTGGCTACTACCAGGTCACGCAGCGGAACGGCGAGCGCTGGTCGTGCGCCCGCGGCTACCTGGATCCGGTCCGCAAGCGGTCCAATCTGAAGATCGAAACCGAGGCTTACACCACGAAAGTGCTGCTGGAGGGCAAACGCGCGGTGGGCGTTGCGTATACGCAAGGCGGCCTGACCAAGGAAGCCCGCGCCAACCGGGAGGTGATCTTGTCCGCGGGCGCCGTGAAGTCGCCGCACATTCTGGAACTGTCCGGGATCGGCGATGCTAGCCTCATCGCCTCGCTGGGCATTCCGGTGCACCACGATTTGCCCGGCGTCGGCGAAAATTACCGCGACCACTATGCGCCCCGGATGAACTGGCGGGTCAGCCTGCCGGTGACACTGAACGAGCGCAGCCGCGGCCTCGCCTTGGCCAAGGAAGTCGTGAAGTATTACACCCAGCGGCGCGGTATCCTCACGTTCACCGCCGGTATCGTGTTTGGCTTCGTTAAGACACGCTCGGAACTGGAGGAGCCTGATGTACAGTTTCACTTCGCTCATGCCAGCTACGGCAATGCGCAGAAGCGCGACCTTGAGACCGAGCCCGGGATGACGCTGACGGCCTATCAGTGCCGTCCGGAGTTGAAAGGTTCGATCCACGCCCGTTCGAGCGACCCGCAGGCGGCGCCGGCGATCCGCCCGAATTTCCTGTCCGATCCGATCGACCAGCGCGTCCTGGTGGATGGGATGAAGATCGGCCGGAGCCTTATCAATAGTCGTATCATGGACAGGTATCGCGCCTACGAGATGAACCCCGGTGACAAAATCCAGTCTGATGCCGAGTTGCTACAGTTCGCGCGCGAAACCGGCCAGACCACCTACCACGCGATCGGCACCTGTAAGATGGGCCATGATCCGATGGCGGTGGTGGATGACCGCCTTTGCGTTCGCGGCATCGCCGGGCTTCGGGTTATCGACGCTTCGATCATGCCGACCGTTCCATCGGGCAACACGAATGCTGCGGTCATTATGATCGCCGAAAAAGGTGCGGATCTGGTTAAGGCCGCAACAAACGCTGACCTGCAGGCGGCGGCGTAACGAGGGCGGCGGTTCGCCGCGCAGGGCTGGATCTTGTGTCGTTAAGGTAATGGGCGGTCCTTCGGCCCCCATCGTGACTTTGGCGTTTCGTTAGCCCGAGGTAGGGGCTGAGCTTTATGCTTCCAATAATCGGCGCAGCAGTTCGACATCCTCGGCGAAGGTGCCATCGCGTTCCATCAGTTCGGTGACCCGAGACACGGCGTGCATCACTGTGGTGTGGTCGCGGTTGCCGAACTTCCGGCCAATCTCCGGCAGACTGCGACTGGTGAGCTGTTTGGCCAGATACATCGCCACTTGCCGGGGCCGCGCAACGGCGCGGGCGCGTCTGGCGGACGACATATCCGTCAGCCGGATGCTGTAATGTTCGGCGACCTTCTTCTGAATTTCTTCGATGGTAACTCGACGATCATGCGCCTTCAAAATATCATGGAGAACTTCGTGCGTGCTTTCCAGTGTAACCGGGCGGCCGAACAAGTTGGCATGTGCGACCAAACGGTTCAGCGCACCCTCAAGCTCGCGCACGTTCGATGTAATTTTGTGCGCCAGGAACTCTTGGACCTTCCCTGGGACCTCCACGCCGGCCCGGGCGGCTTTGGCTTCGAGGATAGAGATGCGGAGCTCATACGTCGTGGAGTGGAGGTCGGCGACCATGCCGCAACCCAGGCGGGTACGGAGGCGGTGTTCCAGCCCGTTGAGGTCGGAGGGCGACTTGTCGGCTGAAACGACAATTTGTTTTCCTTGTTCGACCAAATAGTTAAACGTGTGGAAAAACTCTTCTTGCGTATTGTCCTTGCCGATTAGGAACTGCAGATCGTCGATCATCAATACATCGACGCTACGAAGATTTTCCTTGAACTCCATGGTCGACTGGCTGCGGATGGCCGCGATGAAGCGATACATGAACTTCTCGGCGGACATATAGGCGACCGAGACCGGGGCGTTCGTCCGATCCGTCAGTTCCCAGGCGATCGCGTGCATCAGGTGGGTTTTGCCCAATCCCACGCCGCCGTAGAGGAATAGCGGATTGAAGCCCGGGCTGGACGGACGTTCAGCCACTCGCCGCGCGCATGCGTAAGCAAATTCGTTTGGTTTGCCGACGACAAAACCCTCGAACGTGAAGCGCGGATCGAGTGGCGCGGTCAGATCAGACCGTGATTCGGGGCGTTCGTCCTGCCATCCCGCGGTGGCGACAGCCGCGGCAACGCGCGGTGGTTCGACCCGCGGCGGCGGGGCCTCTTGGAGGCGTGTTTCGTGAGGCCCGGGTGCGCTTTCCTGGGGCGTAGCTGGCGCTGAGAGCGCGGCGCCGACGCGAATATCGACCCGCCGTATCTCAGGGTTCTCGGACTGCCACAATACACGCAGTCGATCGCCATAACGCGTTGACACCCAGTCGCGTAGGAAGCGCGTTGGCAGGTTGACTGTGATTTCATCTCCGTCCAAGCCCGCGAGGGTCATTTGGCGGAGCCAAGTGCGATATTCAACGTCGCCGACCTCTGCCTGCAGCCGCCCCTTTATCTTGGTCCATTGGGACGAGATTTGCTGGGACGAGATTTGCAGCACTCCTGTAATTTCAGGCTCAGCCGTGATCATCCGTTGTCCCCCTGCGTCGAGTTTGCGCAGCTTGAGTCGCTGTGTTACGGGCGAACTGAAATCGTCCGGACCTTCCCCTGTTTCCGTCCAACAGAATAACGTATCGATTCCCTCGAAAGGGTCCGAATTTTCGATAGCGCGATTTTCCGGTTGGCAGGCGCGAGTATGTCAGAGTTCAGGCTATAGGCAATCGAAAACTGGGGTCTACAAGACGAATCCAAATGAACGAAATAACATTACCAGAATAGACAGCGCGGCATATTGGGTCTGGACCACTCCATTGGGTGGCCATGCACCGATATAAGAGCATCGAGGTCATCTGGCTGAGCGCCGGTTTGATGATGCCCGCACAGAGAACGCTGGTCAACCGACGGCTAAAGACCGGCGGGCCGAATCAGGCACCCGGCAGCGCCTTGATGCGCGCGGACAAGCGCGACAGCTTGCGGCCGACAGTGTTGGCGTGAATGACGCCCTTGCCCGACGCACGTTGCATCTCCGGCTGGGCCGCCCGAAGCGCCTCAGCCGCGGTTGACTTGTCACCGCTGGCTATCGCGGTTTCGACCTTTTTGACAAAGGTACGCATGCGCGACTTCCGAGCTTGGTTCCTCGCGGTACGGGTCACGGTCTGACGGATGCGCTTGCGCGCTGATGCGGTGTTGGCCATGCGTTCTTCAATCACAACGTTAAGAAACCAGACGACATTCTGGCTGACACCAGGGCCGAGTGGCGGAAGACGGGGGTTCTACGCATCGTACCTCGGATAGTCAAGATTGCCGAAGCCTTAAAGGATCAAGATGGTCACACATCTTTTACGGAGTGTCGAATTGAGGTAACGCCCAGCTTCGCTTTCTCCTCCGGTTCTACATGGATGGTAATCATCAGGTGGCCCATCTCGGACTTTAGTGCGTCCTCGATCCGGTCGCAGATGGCGTGGGCGGCGGCGACGGTCATGCTGCCCGGAACGACCAGATGGAAATCCAGGAAGGTCAGCCTGCCGGCGTGACGGGTGCGCAAATCGTGCGCTTCGATGGCGCCGGCGGCACTGTTGGCGACCAATTCCTTGATCCGGTCCACGATGCCCGGCTCCGGAGCCTCGTCCATCAGACCGCCGACCGACGTGGAGATCATTCGCATGGCCGACCACAGCACGTAGACCCCTGTGGCTGCGGCCAGCAGCGGATCCAGCACGTTCTGGCCGGTGAGCACGGCGAGGAACACCCCAGCGGTAATCCCGGCCGAGGCCACCACGTCAGTCATCAAATGACGGCCGTCGGCCTGCAGCGCAGGAGATCGCAAGCGATGGCCGGCCGCCAGCAGCACGGCCGACCAAACGCCGTTTATGATGGTTGCAACTGCGTTTAAACCGATACCCTGCGAGGGCGCTTCCAACACATGGGGGTGCCACCAGCTTTGCCACGCCTCCTCAAAGATCAGCAACGCCGCGACGATGATCAGGACGCCCTCAATGACGGCGGCGAAAAACTCCGCCTTGTCGTGGCCATACGGGTGATTGGTGTCGGCTGGGCGAGCGGCAAATCGCAATGCGCCCCAGGCTATTACGCTAGCCGCGACGTTGACGATGCTCTCCAGCGCGTCGGAGTAAAATGCGGCACTGCCAGTTAACCACCAGGCAGCGCCTTTCAGACCAAGCACTAGGCACCCTGCGCATAGGCTGCCGAGCGCGAAGCGCTCCCCTGAGGTCATGGGGACGGCGCGTAGCACATGTACGTCCGCCCGTCAGCCGCCCGTCTGGGCCGGTGGCAACCGATGATCCGGAACAGATATCAAATAGTTCAGACTGCGGGGGCGGGTACGATCAGAGCGCGGCGATCCGCGCTCGCCGTAACCGGTCGGCCCGCATTGGGCGGAGCACGAACAATGCCAAAAGAACAACACTTACATTAGTGACCGCCGCGAACAGGAAAATAACGTCCCAGCTTCCAGTTGCTGATTTCACCACATTTGCCACGGGCACGAGGAAAACCGCGGTACCCTTCGCGGTATAGAGGAGGCTGGCATTGGCAGTGGCATATTTCGGTCCAAACATATCGGTGCAAGTGGAGGGGAACAGGGAGAAAATCTCTCCCCACGTGAAGAAGATGAGCCCCGCACACGTCACGAAGCCCCATGGATTGTGCTCGGCCATCGCCAGCAACCAATAGCTGACGCCCCCCAGAGTGAATGCCAGTGCCATTGTCCCTTCGCGTCCGATCCGGTTCGATAATCCGCCGAAGAATGGCCCGGCAAAGCCGTTCAGGACGTTGTCCACTACGAGTGCCACGCTAAGCGTGTTTGCGCCCATGATGGTGGTCTCGGACAGACGGTAGTCCTCGGCGATCGGTCCGAGTTGTGCAGTTGCCATCAGGCCGCTGGCAGAAACGCCGACGAACATCGCATACAGCAGCCAGAAAATCGGCGAACGCAGCATCTCGATGCTGGTCGAACTAGTTTTCATTTTGTGGCAGGCTGATGTTTGGGTTGAGGGCGAGCACGCTCGGTGGCTCCGGTCCTTGCAGGACGCGGGAGATGAGGATCAGGACCAAAGCCTGACCGATGCCGAACCACAGGAATGCCTGCTGGTAGCCGGCTGAGAGGATGGTCAGGCGGATCGGAACGACAGTCAAAGCCGCGCCGGCTCCAATGCCCGAGGCGGCGGCCCCCGCATAGAGAAGCGCGAGCGAAGTCAGCGAAGGCGTTCACCGTCCAGCCGAGGCCGACCAAGCCGCCGCCGGCTGCGATCATCAGACCGGGTCGCAGACGCGGGCCGAGGCGGTCGACGATCGCGCCGGCGGGCGGGGTCAGCCAGGTTTCCGTGGCGATGAAGATGGAGAACGCCCACTGAATCTCCGCCTGACTCCAGCCGCGCGCCACATGTATGGGATTGACGAACAGGGTCCAGCCATATTGCAGGTTGACGATCAGGGCCGTGCAGACAACGCCCATGGACCCAGCGCCCTCGGGGCCTCGAAGGATTTGGCGCGTTGTCGGAGAGTGACGTGCTCCTGACCGTGGGGCCGGTATCGTCGCCTTACCAGACCGTTCTCAGCCTGACTATGCAGGTTGATCTAACCCTCTGTTTGAACGCGTGAGCATGCGCCCGGGACGAGCCGCTCCGCGCGATCATTCTCTAACACGTCTCAAGCGTTGAACGCTGCCTGATGAACATTCGACACACGGATTGTCTCGAATAAAAAATAAAAGGAAATTGAAATGGCGGCGTGGAGCGGGTCAGGCTATTCAGCCGCTCGGAGCGGGAAGAGGACAAGCTTATGCGTCGATTCGCGAGTTACGCCGTTACCTTGAGCATGCTGTCTGTCCAACCTGTGCTGGCGGAGCACAAGTGTTCATCCCTGTCGGACCAATCGGCGTTCGAGGTTCAGGCGTTGCGCAGCGAGCTGATGGTGCTAGCCACCGGCTGCCACAACGACGACCAATACAACGCCTTCATCAGGCGGTTCCAGGCTGACCTGCAGGGCAACGAACGGGCGATTAATGCTTATTTCCAGCACCGCTATGGCCGGGCGGGACAGACTGAGCATGACCGGTTCGTGACTGACCTTGCGAACGCGATCTCGCGGCAGGGCACCGCGCTCGGCGGAGATTTCTGCCCGCGCAACGGCATGATCTTCAATGAGGTATTGGCGCTGCAATCGTCAACTGAACTGGCCGATTTCGCCGCCGGCAAGGACCTAGTTCCGACCACAGTCGACATCTGCACGCCGATGGCGTCCAGCAACGCCACGGTTCGGAAGGCTGCGGCGGGGGGCGTGAAGAAGAAATAGCCGCGCCCTCGCGGGTGCGGCTCGGAGACCAGGCTGGGGTGGTCACTCGGTTTGATCGCATGCACTTCCGATGCGATGGATTATGCCCTCCCTGGGTCTTCCAAGCCGATCGCACGCAAGCGAGCGCCCTCCTCATCCCAGCCCCTGCGTTCCTTGACGTTGAGGAACAGGTGGACCGGGCGATCCAGCAGGGTACTGAGGTCCTGTCGGGCGCGGGCCCCGATCGCTTTGATCTTGCTGCCTTTGTCGCCGATCAGAATGGCCTTGTGGCCGGGCCGGCCGACGTAGATCGTTATTTCGATCCGGACCGAGCCGTCCTTGCGTTCCTTGAAGGATTCGGTCTCGACGGTCGCGCCGTATGGCACCTCCTCATGGGTCTGCATGAAGATCTGTTCGCGGACTGTCTCGGCGGCCAGCAGGCGGTCGGGCAGGTCGGTCAGGTCGTCTTCAGGAAACAGCCACGGGCCTTCCGGCACGGCGAGCGCGAGAGCATCGGCCAAGCGGCGCATCCCGTCGCCGGTTTGGGCGCTGACCATGAAGGTTTCCGCGAAGTTCGCCAAGGCGCCGAGGGAGGCGATCAGCGGCAACAACGCGGGCGGGCTGACCAGGTCGGTCTTGTTCAATACGAGCCAGCAGCGGCGCCCCGAGGCGCCAAGCCGCTCGGCGATGTCGCGCACGTCTTCGCGGAGACCCGATTTGGCGTCGACGAGGAGGAGGGCCAGATCGGCGTCGGCGGCCCCGGACCAGGCGGCCGCAACCATTGCCCGGTCCAGCTTGCGCCGGGGACGGAAGATGCCGGGGGTATCAACCAGGAGAACCTGGAACTCCGCGCGCATCAAGATGCCCAGGACGCGAAACCGCGTGGTCTGAGCCTTTGGCGATACGATGGAGAGTTTCGCCCCGGTCAGCCGGTTCATCAGGGTAGACTTGCCGGCGTTCGGGGCCCCGACGATCGCGATGAAGCCGCATCGCGCCGGCGGTGGTTGGCTCAAGAAGATATCCGATCGAGAAGCGCTTCCGCTGCTCGTTGCTCGGCCGCCCGCCGATTGCCGGCGGTGCCGTTGGCTGCTGTTGACCCAACCCTTACCCTGACGGTAAATTCCGGTGCGTGCGGCGGCCCGGATCGACGATCGATCGAATAGGCGGGAAGATCAAGCCCGCGCTTTTGCGCCCACTCCTGCAAAGCGGTCTTGGCATCCTTCGGCGGGTCGGCCTGGACGATCATCGCATCGTTCCATGCACGACGCACGAAATCGCGGGCGGCGTCGAGGCCGCCGTCCATGTAGAGTGCACCCAAGGCGGCTTCCAACGCGTCGGCGAGAACGGTGGCACGCTTGGTGACGCCGGCTTTCGCCTCACCGGGCGAGACCGAGAGGCGGGCCGCCAGACCGACGGTTTCCGCCACACCGGCGAGGACGGGTTGTGACACCAAGTAAGCCAGGCGCCGTCCCAGGTCACCTTCCTGCTCGCGCGGGAAGCGTTCGGCGAGCCATTCGGCCATGACCAAGCCCAGGACCCGGTCACCGATGAACTCCAGGCGTTCGTTCGAGACCCGCGGCCGACCTTTGCCTTGGGCGGCGGACCGATGGGTCAGAGCTTCGGTCAGCAGGGCGGGGTGATGGAAGACGTGGCCAAGAATCGTTTCGAAGGCTTCACTCATTCAAGCGCAAGGGTTCAATGGACGGGTTGCAGCAGACGGCTCCAGCGGATCTCGAACGGCCATTCCCAGAATTCCCACCAAGGGTATTCGGCGTCGATCGAGAAGAACAGGATCTCGGCGCGTCCTACGAGGTTTTCGACCGGCACGAAACCGACGCCATCCATGAAGCGGCTGTCGGCGCTGTTGTCGCGGTTGTCGCCCATGGCGAAGACGTGGCCGGCGGGCACGAGGTACTCGGGGGTGTTGTTCACCCAACCATCGTCACGCTCCTTGAGAATGTCGTGCTTGACGCCGTTCGGCAGAGTTTCCTGATACTCTTTGCGCATTATCTTGATGCCGTTGTCGTCGGCGACGTAGTCGCCCTCCGCCTGGCGGGGGCAAAGTTCGCCGTTGATGTAGAGCTGACCCTGACGGACCTGGATACGGTCGCCCGGCAGGCCGATGATCCGCTTGATGTAGTCAACCGAGGTATCGCGGGGATATTTGAACACGACGACATCGCCGCGCTTTGGCAGTGAGCCGAAGATGCGGCCGGAGAACAGCAACGGGGCGAAGGGCAAGGAGTAGCTGGAGTAGCCGTAGCTGTATTTCGAGACGAACAGATAGTCACCGACCAGCAAGGTCGGGATCATGCTGCCGGAGGGGATGTTGAACGGCTCGAACGCCACGGTCCGCACGGCGACGGCAATCAGCCCGGCGTAGATGATGGTCTTGATGTTCTCGACCCAGGCATTGGAGTGGCGCCTGGGTTTCGCCTTTGTGGTCGCCATGGGGGCAACGAACTTTCAGATCGTGTTGCAGCGGCGGAGGCCGCGAGAAGCGGGCGGATGAAGCCCATGGCCCCATGCCCTGTCAAGGAAGCCGCACGATGCCGCCATTGGTTTGGCCGCATGGCTCATCTGCGACCGGAGGTTTGCCCCGACCGATCATCGTCTGGAATGGCGGAGATTATAACGTGGGCATAGGCGTAGGGGTATTCGTCGGTCATGGTCAGGTGGACCTGAGCCGTCATGCCTTTTGGTGTGATCGCGCGCAGGCGCTTGGCCGATCCGCCGGTCATCAGCAAGGTTGGCTGGCCGCCTGGCAGGTTCACCACGCTGAGGTCAGAGAAGAACACCCCGTCGCGAAATCCGGTCCCGAGGGCCTTGGCGGCGGCTTCCTTAGCCGCGAACCGTTTGGCAAAGGTTGCGGAACGGATGGCCTCGGTTCGCCGCAACGCCCGCGCCCGCTCGGTTTCCGTGAACACGCGGTCCAGGAAGCGGTCCCCGTGCCGCTCGATGGCTTTTTCGATGCGTCGGATGTCGCAGATGTCGGAGCCGATGCCGAGGATCACGGATTTGCCGGGCCGGGTATCCGATGCGAACGTCGCGCACAAAGCAAGAGAGCAGGCATCATGCGCCGGTCGCCCGTTCTACACCCTTGATCGACTTCAGACCGCGCAGTCCGACGATCACCTTCGACAAATGACCGATGTCGCGTACATCGGCGTCCACCAGGACCTCCATGAAATCCTGTTGGCGGTTGACGATTTTGAGGTTGACGATGGCGCCATCCTGCTTGGCGATAGCGTTGGAGATTTCTGCAATCGCTGTCTGCTCATTGGCCGCGATCACGCTGATCCGAGCAGTGTGTCCGGAAGTTTTCGAGGCTTCCCGCTTCGTGACAGATTCATAGTTCCAGTCGACGTCGATGAAGCGCTCAGGCGTCGCGGCGAAAGCCGTCAGGGTCTGGCAGCCTCGCCCATGGATGGTGACGCCCTTGCCGGTAGTCACGATCCCGACGATCTCATCGCCCGGAACGGGATGGCAGCAGCCCGCGAAGGTGAAGGCCATTCCAGGCACCAAGCCGGTGACCGGCATGTCGATGTCATGCCGGGCCGGGGCTTTTCCTCGGGGCAGCATCGGCTGGACGATGCGAGGCGCGCGTGCCGCCTGACGCAACTCCGGATACGCGGCATGGACCACGTCCCGCGCGACCAGGTTGCCATTTCCGACCGCGATATAGAGGTCGTCGGTGGACGCGACCTTGAGCGCCTTCAGTGCCGGCTCGAGTGCTTTCTCCGACCCATCGACGCCGGCCTGGCGGAAGGCTTTGGTGAGCTCGACCTTGCCGGCGTCGCGGCTTTGCTGGCGCTGCTCCTGATGGATGAAGCGGCGTATGCGCGCCCGGGCCTTGCCGGTGACGACGAAGCGGTCCCATTGCGGCGACGGGGTGCCGCCGCGAGCGGTCATGATCTCGACCTGGTCGCCGTTTTCGAGATGGTGGCGCAGCGGCATAAGCCGGCCGTTGATCTTGGCGCCGACGCAGGTGTCACCGACCTGGCTGTGCACCGCGTAAGCAAAATCGACCGGCGTGGCGCCGCGCGGCAACTGGATCAGTTGTCCCTTCGGCGTGAAGCAGAACACCTGGTCGGCGTAGAGTTCGAGCTTGGTGTTCTCCAGGAACTCGTCCGGCGCCGCGGAGTTGTCCAGGATTTCGAGCAGGTCCTGCACCCAGCGGAAGCGCTGCACGTCGGTGCCGTCGACCTTCTTATCCGGCGCCTTATAGACCCAGTGCGAGGCGACGCCGTTTTCCGCCACATCGTTCATCTCGGCGGTGCGGATCTGCACCTCGATCTTCTGGTTGCGCGGCTGGCGGAGGGTGACGCCGGTGTGCAACGACTGGTATCCGTTGGATTTGGGTGTGGAGATGTAGTCCTTGAAGCGGCCGGCGATCACCGGGAAGGATGAATGCACCGCGCCGAGCGCCGCATAGCAGTCAGCCTTTGTTTGCACCACGATACGGAACGCCATGATATCGGATAACTGCTCGAAGGCGACGTTGCGGCGGTGCATTTTCTCCCAGATCGAGAATGGGGATTTTTCGCGGCCCATGATCTCGATCGGCTCCACGCCGGCCTCGCGGACCACCTGGATCAGTTCGCGCCGGACATCGTCAATGACATCCGCACCCTGTCCGCGCAGGAAGTTCAGGCGCGCCAGGATCGTGGCGTAGGCTTCCGGCTCGAGCTGGGTGAACGCCAAGGTCTGAAGTTCGGTCTTGATCGCATCCATGCCAATGCGCTCGGCGAGCGGGGCATAGATTTCCATCGTCTCGCTGGAGATACGTCTGCGCCGCTCCGGATCGCGGACGAAATGCAGGGTGCGCATATTGTGCAGGCGATCCGCGAGTTTCACCAGCAGCACGCGGATGTCGCGGCTCATGGCCAGGACGAGTTTGCGGAAGTTCTCAGCCTGTTTGGTGCGGTCCGATTGCAGTTCGAGGCGGGTCAGCTTGGTGACGCCGTCAACCAGGCCGGCAATTTCCTTGCCGAAGCGGGTTTCGATTTCCTGGAGTTTGGTCGGCGTGTCCTCGACGACGTCGTGCAGCAGCGCGGTGGCGATAGACGCTACATCCAGGCGGTAGTCAGCAAGGATACCTGCCACCGCGACGGGGTGGCTGAAATAGGGGTCGCCGTTTTCCCGGCGCTGGGTGCTGTGGGCTTTCTCGGCGAGGTCGTAAGCCGCATCGATCAGACTGGTGTCGGCTCTTGGGTCGTAGTCATGGATTTTTTGCGTCAGATTGCACTGCCGGATGACATCCGGACCGGGCGGTTTTGGCAGTTCGCTGAGTGATCCCGGCGGAACCAGCCTGACCGCGGCGCGAGCGGGGGACGGCGCGGACTGATTCATCTCACCGCCGAAGCCCCCGCTGTTCACGACGGCTACCGGGCGGCTCGGCCGCCGAGTTCTGCCTCGATGGCGGCTTCAAGGTCCTCGGGAGAGAGTTCTTCGCCGCCTTCGCCGGCGAGCCCGGCGGCTTCCTCGTCGGCCGAGACATCCTGCAGACCGAAGATGTTCTGGTCGGTCGGGATAAGGTCGAGCACTTCCTCGTCCGCGGGTTCCGGCTCCGGCGAACGGGACAGCGACTTGATCAGATCCTGCTCGATACGGGGAAGTTCGATGGTCTCTTCCGCGATTTCCCGCAGGGCAACGACGGGGTTCTTGTCGTTGTCACGATCGATCGTCAGTTCTTCGCCGCGGCTGATGTTGCGGGCACGCTGCGAGGCCAGCAGGACGAGTTCGAAGCGGTTGGGGACCTTTTGGACGCAATCTTCGACGGTGACGCGCGCCATGCGCTCATTCTCCGGGGATAAATAATGGGGAACAGGCCATTTAAGTGAGTTCCGCGGCCTTGGCAAGAGAGATGGTTGCAATGCAGCGAAGCGCGGGGATCATTTTTGGCCTATGTGGCGGGTCTGCGGCCAGGATCTTTCATATATTGGGTTTTCGCGCCACAGTTCGAGGGGATCCGGAGTAGCACACCATGGACGCTACAAGCTTTGACCAAGCCCTGAATTTGAGGGTGGCGGACATTCTCGATCACTGCACTGCCTGCGGCGCCTGCGCGGAGATTTGCCCGATGCCCGGACCGGCGGGCATCGATGCATCCGAGCCCGAACGCCTGACGGCTGGCATCTTGGCCCTGCTGCGTGGGGAAAGCCACGCGGATGCGGCGCGCTGGGCCGAAGTGTGCTCCGGCAGCGGCCATTGCATCCCGGTCTGCGATTACGGCGTCAACCCGCGCCTGATGCTCAGTTTGGCGCGGGTCGCCACTCTGGAAGCCGCAGCCCCCGCGGATCGGCGGCAAACGGCTTTTAGCCGCTTCGGCGCCATGACGAAGGGGGTCCGGGTTCTGTCCAGGCTGCAGCTTTCGCCTGATACGCTGGCTCGCTTTCGGAAGGGCGAAGAGGAACCGGCACCGGAGTTGGTCTTCTACACCGGCTGCAACGTGTTGAAAACGCCGCATATCGCACTTCTAGCGCTGGATATCATGGACGCAATGGGTATCCGTTATCGCGTGATGGGTGGGCCTTCGGCCTGCTGCGGCGTGCTGCAATACGGCGCCGGAGACCTCTCGACGTCCGGCCGCATTGCCCACCGCACGGTCGATCGCCTCGCCGCCGCTGCCCCGCGTGCGCTGTCGTGGTGCCCGACGTGCCAGGTGCAGTTGAGCGAGATTGTGGCGCCCACGCGCATGGACTCGCCGCTGGCCATGGTCCCGTTCGTCCGCTTTTTGGGCGAACATCTGGACACGCTGCGCCCGCTGCTGAAACACCGGGTCGAAAAGCGAGTGGGGTTGCACGAGCATCCGGGCAATCCGGGGGTTCCGGAGGCGGCGGAGGCGATCTTGCGCGCAATTCCGGGGGTGGAGTTTGTCGATCTGGAGCAGCCTCGGGTCGGTTACATGTGCAACAAACTCACGCCACTGCCGGCGTTTAAGCGGGACGTGCATCTCAATCAGCTGGAAGCGGCGGCCGATGCCGGGGTGACGACGCTGGCGGGTATTTATCACGCCTGCCATCGGGAGCTGTGCAGTCATGAACGCGACTGGCCATTCGAGGTGGTGAATTTTCTGGAACTGGTGGGGGAGAGCATGGGGTTGCAGCGGCCCGACCTGTTCAAGCGGCTGAAGCTCATGCAGGACGTTGATGCGATTCTGCTGGACGCCGCACCGCTGATCGAGGGGAATGGCCTGGATCTGGATGAAGCACGGGACGTTATTTTGCGCGATATGCTTGGGGAGCAGCCGCTGCCTTTGGGCCGGTAGGTGACGCTCATCCTGCGAGCAGGTGCCCAAACAATTCCCAATTGTGGCCATTGAACCGCATAGGCTGCATCTGCTTGACCGGACGATAATCCGTGGGGCTGGTGTTAATGCGGATACCTGGCAGCAGCAGCGGCAGTTCCAGGTCATGTAGATTGGCCGCTTCGCGCATAATGTTCTCGCGCGATAGGTCATCGCCACACTGCTTGAGGACCTGCACCAGCGTCTGACCAGTCAGATAGCCGTAGACGTTCTGGCCGTTGCTTCTATCGCCGTCTGGATAGTAGTTATCCATCCAGGTCCGCCACGCCTTCATGCCCTCATCGTCGTCCCATTGCGGATCGTTCGGATCTCTGAGGAAGTTGACGGATATAATACCAACGGACCTGTCGAGGCCGGCCGGCTTCAGAGTACCGCCAACCGACGAGGACACCACTGGCAGCAGGTGAAACGGTTTCCAGTTGATGTCCCAAAGCTTGCGTATCGCCTGGGCAGCGAATTTCGAGACCGAGATGTCGAAGAACGTGTCGGCGCCGGATGCTTGCAGCAGGCCGATTTGTGAATTGATGGTTGAGTTTGTTACCTGATACGTCAACTCCCCGACGATCATCGTCTTCGCCCGGTCTCCGAGCCCCTCTTCAAAGCCGTAGTCTCTGCCACCGAGGGAATCCTGGAGCAGCACCGCTATTTTCGCGTCGGGCTTCGACTGAAGGATGTAAGCGGCATCGATGTGACCCTCGGTTCGGTAAGATGGCTGCCACCCCATTGTCCAATGAAAATGCTGTGGGTCATCCCACCTGCTGCTCCCATCGGCCAGGAAGAGTTGCGGGACGCCGCGATCGTTCAGATAACGTTGGACCGCAGCGTTGGTGACGTCACCGAGGCTCTGGAAGATGAAGGCGACCTCGTCCTCCTCGACCAGTTTGCGAATTTGCTCGACGGTCTTGGGCGGGCTATACCCGTCGTCGCGGCTGATCAGGTTTATCTTCCGGCCATTAATGCCGCCGCTGTCGTTGATCATTTTGAAGTAGGCGATTTCGGCCCGGCCGATCGCACCATACCCGGAAACCGGCCCGCTATACGCCATAGTCTGGCCGATCTTGATCTCCGTCCCGCTGATCCCTGGCGCATTTGCCACTTGCGCAGCAGGCAACTTGGATGGTGCGTCTCCCGGCCCCGCAAAGATTGGGGTGCTGGCACACATTGCCACCAGGGCCAGACCGAACGGAGACAGTTTCATCGCCTCTCCCTTTGCCTGCGGATCGTCGCAGAGTTTGCTTGTCGGACAGCCACAACATGCGGCCCTTAAATAATAGTAGATGAGGGTGTGTTGTTTCCAAGGATGCGACGAGAGGGGGCCATCAAACCTTGCGGATGTTTGCGGCCAACTCGGTCAGGAGGACCTTTCCCTCGCGTAAATCCTTGGTGTCAAAGCCCTCTGTAAACCAACCGTAAGCCGGGGCGAGCAACTCATACGCGTCTTGGCGTTTGCCCCGACTTTGCCACAGTCGTGCAAGACTGGTCGAGGTGCGGAGTTCCCACATCTTCGCCAGCTGACGGCGTGCCCAGTCGAGCGAAGTCAGGTAGCACTGTTCGGCACTTTCAGGATCGCCTCTGAGCGACAGTATCCAGCCCTTGAGGCGAAGAACCTCGGGATAGAACCACCGCTCCTCCCACCCGGGACGTTCGATTTGCGCGATTGCGTTGTCGAGCAGGAGCAGGCCCTTGTCGAGATCCCCGGTGGCCGCCATGGCTTCCCCCAACCACGCCCTGAGGGTTGGGCCTGTGGTTATCGCGCCGGCGCCGGTTGCCTCCAGCATCTCCAGAAGACTGGTCAGCAAGGGGATTAGTTCGTCGAATTTGCCCTCCCTGTGCAGCGCGTGGACTTCGAAGACTGGGCGCCATCACGACCAGCAATACGGGCAGGCTGTTATCTCGCCCGAGCCGATCGATTTCCGTTGCTCGTTCATACAACGTGCACAAGTCGACACGATCATCGAACATATGGGTCCCAAAAAATATCGCCTCTGCGATAAAGAATGGATGACCACGCCGACGCGCGTAGGCCTCCTTTTCGGCCTCCATTCGGAGTGCTCGATCAGTAAAGCCCAGGATCCAGGTCGATAAAGCGCCTATCCTTAAAGCGCCACTCTTGGGGTCAACATTAGAGACTTGGGCCGGGTGACGGTGCGGTTCAGAATTGTAGAGCTCGAGAACTTTCTCCGCATGCTCAAGGGATTTCGTGAATTCACCTGCCCAGAAGTAGGCGAAGCTGGCTTTTTCATGTGCGCCAATTCGCAATTGCGTATCCCCGGTCGTCTCAGCAACGCCCAGCATCTCATTCAACCAAGGCAAAGAGTTGGCAACCCGCCCTCGGTTGTAAAGATTGACGGTTAGGCCTCCGAGGATGCCCACCAGCGCATCGTACCGCCGCAGCGACCGCGCCAGAGGAAGAGCCGGATGCAGACTGCTCCAAATTTCTGAAGCCCACCAACCCTTGAACACCAACCAGGCGATCCCAAGCAGCGAACGCAGCTCTAGTTCACTGCTGTCTCGCTGGGGCGAGGCGGGCATGGTTGGGATCAAGTCGAGGCCCCGGTTGAGATGCGCGATGGACTCGGCCAAGGCCATGCGCTTCAGCGCCAGCTCACCGGCGGCCTGCCAAAGCGGAACGGCGGCTTCGGCGAGGCCCCCTTCGGTGAGGTGGTGGGCCAGCACCTCGGGTTCGGTCGTCTTGATCGTCGTGAGGCGCTGTTCGATGACGCGGGCGATCTTGGCGTGCAACTCCCGCCGGCGGCTTCTCAGCAGGGAGTCGTAGGCCGCGTCCTGCACAAGCGCATGCTTGAAAGTGTAGATGGCTTCGGGGGGTGTGCCGCGACGGAACGCCAGTCCCAACTCGATCAGCTGTGCGAGTGCGTCGTCCAGTTGCGTCTGCGGCATCGGCGCGACCGCGGCGATCAGCTCGTAGCTGAATTCGCGGCCAATCACCGCCCCGATCTGGGCGATCTCCTTCACCGGCATGAACCGATCCAGCCGCGCCATCAGAGAATCCCGCAGGGTAGCCGGAATGGTGACGGCGCGAGCTGAGCCAGCATAATCGTAGTGATCGCCGGCCTGCTTCAGCTCACCCAATTCGAGAATGAACTTGGTCAGCTCTTCAACGAACAGCGGCACGCCGTCGGTCCTTGAAAGTATCTGCTCAAGCAACGCCGTCGGCAGCGCCTTCCCGGCCGCGAGCGCGGAGACGATCGAGGCACTCTGTGCGCGCGTCAGCTTGGATAGATTCAGTGCGCCGACATGTCCATGTTGCGACCAGCGCGACCCAAACTCCGGCCGGTGGGTCAGAACGACTAGCAGCGGCACGGTTTTGACGCGGTCAATCAGTAGATCCAACACCTCCAGCGTCGTGGGATCAACCCAATGCGCGTCTTCGAACAGCATCGCCGTGGGGTAATGGCGGGCGGCCGCTTCGATGAGATCGATCAGGGTCCGCAGCGTCTCGTCTTTTTGCTTCTGTGGCGTCATAGGCACGGTGCCGTAGCGTTCCGTACACGGAATAGACAAGATTGCGGCGACGAACCGGACGTCGGCCAGTGGGCGGCCGTATTGCGCGACGACCAGTGCCTCAAGCTTGTCGAGTTTCGCATCGATTGTTTCGTCGCGGGTGAACTTCAGCATCCGCTCCAGGTTGTCGATAACCGGCCAGAAGGCACTGTTCACGTAGTAGGGCGAGCACTGGAAGCGCAGGGCCTGCACGCCCTGAGCCTCGAGCCGCTCACGCAGCGCGCTCAGGATGCGGCTCTTACCGATCCCGGGTTCACCCGACAGTAGCGCCACCTGGCCTTCGTGTTCCTTCGCCTGCGACCACCGGCGAAGCAGAAGGTCCAGTTCTTCGTCCCGGCCCACCAACGGCGTCAGCGCTTGACCGCCGCGGCTGGCATCGAAGCGGCTTTCCGTCAGCAAGCCCCGTTCTACCCGCCAGGCATGAACGGGTTCGGCGATCCCTTTCAGGTCGTGTTCCCCAAGATAGCTCAGTTCGAAAGCGTTGCCGATCAATCGATGGGTCGAAGCAGCGATGACAATCTGGTCGGCGGTGGCCAGGCCTTGCAGACGAGCGGCCAGATTGGGCGTGCTGCCCACCGCCAGCCTGGACTGGTCCCCCACGCCTGTCTGTTCACCGACGACAACAGGGCCGGTTGCGATGCCGATGCGGACCGACAAGGCCTCGGTCGACGAGGCGCGCCTGACGGTGTGAACGATCCCCAAGGCGGCCCGCACGGCGCGTTCAGCGTCTTCTTCGTGGGCGTTGGGCCAGCCGAAATAAGTCAGGATGCCATCACCCACATAGCGGGCGATAAACCCGTCGTAGCGTGCGATCACGTCCCCACAGTGGTTGCGATACGCATGCAACAGCTCTCTCAATTCTTCGGGGTCAAGCTTCTGACTCAGCGTCGTCGAACCTACGAGATCACAGAACATGACGGTGAGCTGGCGGCGTTCACCGCCGTGCGAAACCGCTTCTTCGTGTATCGGTCCCGAAGCCGGTGCGATCGACTGGGTGGACGGGTCGGCTGCTTTTTGCCCGTCCAATCTGACGAGCGCCTGCAGCAGACGCTTGCGATCACCCAGCGCGAGTCCGAGCTCGCGCAGATCGGCGTCGGTCAATGACCGAATGACATCAAAGTCGATCGCGTTGGAGGCAAAAACGACGTCATAGCGTCCCAGCCCGATTTCGACCAACCACGTCTCGAATGGTGTCATCGATCCCCCTCGGGCCGAGGCCTCGAGTTTAATAAGCTTACCCGCGCCTCACGGAATTTCGCAATGCCCACGGTGGATCATGGATAAAAGCAGTAGCCCTCGTCGGGACGCGATGCCTTCGTCCGGCGCCGCTTATGCAGCGGTCTCGAGAGTGTCGACTTACGTCTCCTACTTCTGACTGTCCGCCGTCTGCCTCCCGATACGCGGCGCCGCTGATTGAGGCGAATGGACTGGATCTGGACAAAGCACGGGACGTTGTCTTGCGCGATATGCTGGGAAAGCAGCCGCTGCCTTTGGGGCGGTAGCTGAGGCCTCGGAAAGTAGCGCTTGTGGCAGCATTCGGCACCCCGTTGGTGATGGTCCGTGATTCGCAAACCCCGACTATCTCTCTGATCCAAAAGGGGCACCGGGAAACTGAACTCATTTAGGCGCGGGATTCAGGAAGTGCGATCGGCCCGAGTAGCTCGCCCCCACACGCTTGCCCGCCTGCCTTGAAGCGTGTTACGTACCACCTGGGAGATCGGTGGTGGACGGGCGCCTCGCCAACCCGGTCAGGTCCGGAAGGAAGCAGCCGCAACGGGTCACCGCTCGGGTCGTTTGTCGGTCTCCCACATTTCCCGATTGCCGCCAGCCCTTGCGCCCACGTACCGCCGGCCGTTTCGCTCAGATGATTAGGTGACCTGCCCCGTATGTCCGGCTTGTTCCAGGACGATCCCATCGAACGAGACGAAGCACCGCCGCCACCCGAAGGGCCTGGCCTGTTCGGAAACGAGTTGCCAGTGGCACTCCCGGAGCCTGTGAATGCGGCGCCGTATCGCGTGTTGGCGCGAAAATATCGCCCGGCGACATTCGAAGACCTGATCGGGCAGGAGACGATGGTGCGCACCCTGCGCAATGCCTTTGCGCTGGGCCGCGTCGCCCATGCCTTCATGCTTACTGGGGTCCGCGGCGTCGGCAAAACCACCTCCGCTCGCATTATTGCCCGTGCCCTCAACTGCATCGGCGTGGATGGCACTGGCGGCCCGACGGCTGACCCGTGCGGAGTGTGTTCCAATTGCACCGGGATCCTGGCCGACCGCCACCCCGATGTGATCGAGATGGATGCTGCTAGCCGCACCGGCGTGGATGACATGCGCGAGGTCATCGAGGCCACCCGCTTTCGGCCGATGCAAGCTCGCACCAAGGTCTTCGTCATCGACGAGGTCCATATGCTCAGCCGCAACGCTTTCAACGCGCTGCTCAAAACCCTCGAAGAACCGCCGCCGCACGTCAAATTCGTCTTCGCCACGACGGAGATCCGCAAAGTCCCGATCACCGTGCTTTCCCGATGCCAGCGCTTCGACCTCCGCCGTGTTCGCGTCGCGGAACTGTCAGGACTTCTCGGCCGCATCGCCGCCAAGGAAAGCGTCACCATCGAACCCGCCGCGCTGGAGCTGATTGCCCACGCCGCCGACGGTTCTGTCCGGGACGGGCTGTCGATGCTGGACCAAGCGATCGCGCAGGCCGATGGCGTCCCTGGCGGCGTCCCTGGGCAAGCTGGCAGAATCACCTCAGCGCAGGTGGTGGACATGCTCGGCCTGGCGGATCGTCAAGCGGTATTCGACCTGATGGACGCCGTGATGGGCGGCAAGCCCGCCGCCGCTTTGGCGATAACCGACCGAGCGTATGAGCGTGGCGCGGACCTGGGGACGCTGCTGCAAGATCTGCTCGATCTGCTGCACACGATAACTCGGCTGAAATCCGTTCCCGACCTGCGGCGAAGCCAGGAATTACCGGAAGCCGAACGCACCCGAGGCATGGAACTGGCCGACCGCTTGACCGTGCCCACCTTGTCCCGAGCCTGGCAGATGCTGCTGAAAGGGGTTGGTGAGGTGGAAACCGCTCCCGATCGCCGCGCCGCCGCCGAGATGGTCCTGATCCGCCTCTGCCACATCGCTGACATGCCGACGCCGGCCGACCTGATCCGCCGTCTGGCGTCCGCGACTCCGGTCGATGGCCTCGCGCCGTCCGTGTCCATTGCCCCGGCGCCGTCCCCGTCCAGTGGCGGGGGCGCCGCCGTGCGTGCGGTCGCTAACGGCCCCCCCCTTGTTTCGATCGAACCGGCGCCGCAAGCGGGGGGCCCTCGGCTAAGCTCCTTCCGCGACGTTGTCGCATTTGTGGGCGACCGGAAGGAGGCGATGTTGCACGCGCATCTTCTGCACTCCGTTCATCTTGTACGGTTCGCGCCTCCGGTGATCGAGTTGCGTCCGCAGCCGGAAGCGCCGCGTGACCTTGCCGCCCGTCTTGCGTCCCTGCTGTCTGAAGCGACCGGGACGCGCTGGACCATCGCCCTGTCAACCGCGCCCGGCGAGCCCACGATTGCCGTACAAGGCAATGCCGCCGACACCGCACGGAAGACCGCCGCTGCCGATCATCCTCTGGTGCGCACGATCCTGCTGGCATTTCCAGGCGCGCGGATCGACACGGTGCGTGACAAAACGGCGGACGCTTATGGATTGCCGGTCGCGATCCCCGATATACCCGGCTTCGCCCCGCCCGAGGCAGCCTATTTCGACGAAGAGCCGATGGAGATCGACCTATGAAGAATTTGGCCGGCATGATGAAGCAGGCACAACAAATGCAGTCCAAGATGCAGGAGATGCAGGCCAAACTCGAGGCCATGGAGATCACCGGCGAGGCGGGCGCCGGCCTAGTCAAAGTGACCATGAACGGCAAAAGCGACATGCGCAAGCTCAAGATCGACCCCAAGATCGTGGATCCCGCAGAGACGCAAATGCTGGAGGACCTGATCCTCGCTGCGACCCGCGATGCTCGCACAAAGGTCGAGGCCATGATGGCCGAGGAAATGCAAAAAGTCACCGGCGGCATCGAGCTGCCACCCGGCATGAAGCTGCCTTTTTAGTGGCCCGCCGCCGCTGCTAAAGATGGACCTCTGAAAACTGGGCCCCGAAATCGATCATCTGATCGACCTGCTCGCCAAGCTGCCGGGCATGGGTCCGCGTAGCGCTCGGCGCGCCGCCCTGAGGATGCTGCAGCAGCCAGGGTCCCGCATGCTGCCGCTCGCCGCCGCATTGACTCAGGCTGCCGAGGCCGTTCGCCAGTGTGGCGATTGCGGCAACCTCGACAGTCAAGACCCCTGCGCCATCTGCTTGGACCAGTATCGGGACCGGTCCGTCATTTGTGTCGTCGAAGGGGTCGGCGACCTCTGGGCGCTGGAGCGCGCGCGTGTTCATCACGGCCTCTATCACGTCCTGGGCGGCGCTTTGTCTGCCATATCCGGCGTCGGCCCAGAGGATCTGAATGTGGCGAGCTTGCTCAGCCGGATCGAGGAGGGCGATGTCGCGGAGGTGATCCTTGCCCTAGGTGCCACGGTTGACGGAGCCACCACAGCGCATTGGCTGACCGATCAACTCCGTCCGTCCGGCGTCGCGATTACGCGTGTTGGTCAGGGAGTTCCAATTGGCGGCGCACTGGATGTGCTGGACGACGGGACCCTTGCCGCCGCTCTGCACAGCCGTCGCTCGACTTAGACCCTGATCGTCCGAGGTTGAGATCCGCACTTCGGCGTTCGATCATGGTCTAAGCTTGTTGATCGCGTGATTCACGCCTTCCCACTGGGTCAGCCTCAGGCGATCCCGCTCAAGGCGTTACTGAACAGACTTTGGAGCCTGTTCGCATATGCCGCGCTTTTCATGAGACGCGCACAACAATGATCGCGCGAAGTGCGGCTATTCGAGCATTCAGGCTTATTCTCGATGACAAGGCATCATCGCGGTCCTATACGTTCGGATAGGCGTCAAAAAATAAGATAAACCCGGGACCATTCCACGAAATTAGCCTTGCGGCGACGGCACCTCTGGGCGGGGGGCCATCACATGATGCGTTTGTCTTATCAAACCGCGAAACGAAACGGCAAGGAAGATCGTATGCGATCGCCAGCGGCCTCGTGTCTAAAACTAGTTCCCTCCGCGCACTTCCTCGACGACTGAAGTGATGGCGTCCGACCCAGACAAGCTTCTTGTTGAGACCGAACGGATACGGTCGGTTTTTCAGCAGGCGCCTCTGGTGTTCCCGGTAACCGTAATCAACTCGGTTCTCACGGCAGTCGTGCTCAACCCGGTTGTCAGCCACACGCTGCTTTGGATGTGGGTGGCCATGATCGTTGTGGTCTCCGGCACGCGTTGGGCGATCCGCCAGCGGTTCCTGCGAACACTGGATAGCAAACAATACCGGCTCTTGGCGGCGATCAGTATTCTCGGCTCCCTGACCACGGGCCTCCTTTGGGGCATTGGCGCGACCGTGCTGTTTCCTCCCGGCGAGACATATCAGCTCTTTTGGGCATTCGTCATCGGCGGAATGTGCGCCGGCACCATGTCGGTCAACTCAGCCCATATGCCGACGGTGATGGCCTTCATCCTGCCAGCCAGTCTGCCGTTGGCCGGAAGGTTCGTTGCCCAAGGGTCGGAGCCTTTGCTGATATCGGCGTTGATGACCATCGTCTTTGCTGGAGCGCTTTCTCTGGCCAGCTTGCGAACCCATCGCGCCTTCGGCGAGCGCATTCAGCTTCAGTTCGCGCTTAGCCGGCAGGGCCGCGCACTGAGCGATGCGAATGATCGGCTGCGTGCGGAGGTGTCGGAAAGGCAAAAAGCCGAGGCGACTTTGCACCAAGCACAGAAGATGGAAGCAATCGGCCACCTGACCGGCGGAATAGCCCACGACTTCAACAATCTGCTGCAGATCGTCACCGGCAATCTGACCATGATCGGCCGATTGGCCGATAGTAACCCCCGGATCCTCGGCTGCATCCAGGCGGCGGAGCGGGCGGCGGAGCAAGGTGCGCGCCTGACCGGCAGCCTTCTTGCTTTCGCGCGGCGTCAATCATTGAGTGTCGAGCGGGTGAATCTCAATTTTTTGCTGCAAGAGTTCGAGCCGTTGCTACTTCGGGCAATCGACGACCGGATCAGGCTGCGGACTTCCCTTGCTTCTGGCCTGCCTGACTGCGTAGTTGACCCGGTGCATTTTCATGCCGCGATCCTCAACGTGGTCATCAACGCGCGTGATGCGATGCCGGAAGGCGGTCAGCTACTGATCGCTACCGGCGAGACGACGCTTGTGGCGGAGGACCTGTCGGCGAACCCGGATGCGAGCCCCGGCTGCTTTGTAAGCGTCGCAATTCAGGACGAGGGTTCCGGCATGACCACTGACGTTCTGGCTCGGGTCTTCGAGCCGTTCTTCACCACAAAGGAGGTCGGCAAGGGGAGTGGGCTTGGCCTGTCGCAAGTCTACGGTTTCACCCACCAGTCCGGCGGCCATCTGCACCTGCACAGTCAGCCGGGGCTGAGGTACGCGAGTGACGATCTACCTGCCGGTTGCGGACAAATGACCGCGCCCTCGCTACGGCCCCCTCCGTTTCATCCCGGTTCGCCCACGCCGCTTTGAGGGATCATAGCCGCCGCCACCAGGTCCCATCGGTTCGGGGGTCCGGTCCGCTCGCTTCGGCCGCATCAGCGCACTGGCCATTGGTGGAGGCGGCAAGCCCAGGTCCATCGCCTCCAACCGCTTGATTTCATCGCGGAACCGCGCGGCTTGCTCGAATTCCAGGTTGGATGCCGCCATCCGCATCCGCTTTTCGAGATCGGCAATCGCCGCTTTGAGATCCTTGCCGACGAACTCCGTGGTATCGGCATCCTTGATCGGGGCAACGGTGACGTAATCCTGCTCGAACACGCTCTCAAGCACCTTGCCGATCTGCCTGCGGATGGACATCGGCGTAATCCCGTTTGCCTCGTTCCAGCTTCGCTGCTTGTTTCGCCGCCGCTCGGTTTCTTCGATCGCCGTTCGCAACGATCCTGTCATTACATCCGCATACAGCACCACTTTGCCATCGATATTCCGCGCCGCTCGGCCGATTGTCTGGATCAGCGATGTTTGCGAACGAAGAAAACCCTCTTTGTCGGCATCCAAAATAGCGACGAGCGCGCATTCCGGAATATCGAGACCCTCCCGCAACAGATTAATACCCACTAAAACATCGAATACACCCAGCCGGAGATCTCGGATAATCTCGATGCGCTCCAGCGTGTCGATGTCGGAGTGCAGATACCGCACCTTCACCCCATGCTCCGTGAGGTAATCGGTCAGGTCCTCCGCCATGCGCTTGGTCAAAGTGGTGACCAGAACGCGGCCACCATGCGCGGCAACGTCCTTGCACTCATGCAGCAGATCATCAACCTGATGCTCCACCGGGCGAACCTCGGTGACCGGGTCGATCAGACCTGTAGGACGGATCACCTGCTCGGCGAACACACCGGCGGTGCGCTCCATCTCCCACGGACCCGGCGTTGCCGAAACGAACACAGTCATCGGCCGGAACCGTTCCCATTCCTCGAACTTTAGCGGCCGGTTGTCGACACAGGAGGGCAGGCGGAAACCGAATTCCGACAGCACCGTCTTGCGATTAAAGTCGCCTTTGAACATGCCGCCGATCTGCGGCACCGTGACGTGACTTTCGTCGACGATCAGCAGGGCATTTTCCGGCAGATATTCGAACAGTGTCGGCGGCGGATCACCGGGCTCCCGGCCAGTCAAATAGCGGGAGTAGTTCTCGATCCCCTTGCACGACCCGGTCGTCTCCATCATTTCGATGTCGAACATCGTGCGCTGTTCCAGCCGCTGAATCTCCAACAGCTTGCCTTGAGCATTCAGTTCGGCGAGGCGATCTTTCAGTTCGATCTTGATGTCACGGATCGCCTGGGTGAGCGTGGGCCGAGGGGTGACATAGTGGCTATTCGCGTAAACCGTGATCTCCTTCAGGTCCGCGGTCTTTTCCCCGGTGAGCGGGTCGAATTCGTGCACCGTTTCGATCTCATCGCCGAACAGGGTAACCCGCCACGCGCGGTCCTCCTGATGGCTGGGGAAGATATCGACGATCTCTCCGCGAAGCCGGAACGAGCCGCGCTGGAAGGCGGTGTCGTTACGGCGGTATTGCAGATCAACCAGCGCCTTGGCGAGAAGATCGCGGTCGATTTTGCCGCCGACTTCGAGCTTGGCGACCATCTTGGCATAGGTCTCGACCGACCCGATACCGTAGATGCAGGACACCGAGGCGACCACGACCACGTCATTACGTTCAAGTAGCGATTGTGTGGCGGCGTGCCGCATCCGGTCGATCTGCTCGTTGATCTGGGCGTCTTTCTCGATATAGGTGTCGGTGCGCGGGACGTAGGCCTCGGGCTGGTAGTAGTCGTAGTAACTGACGAAATACTCGATGGCGTTGTCTGGGAAGAAGCTTTTCATCTCGCCATAAAGCTGCGCCGCCAGCGTCTTGTTCGGTGCCAGGATCAGGGTCGGCTTCTGCACTGCCTCGATCACCTTCGCCATGGTGAAGGTTTTCCCCGACCCGGTGACGCCGAGCAGGACCTGGTCGCGCTCGGTGGTCTCGACGCCACGGACGAGTTCGGCGATCGCGGTTGGCTGGTCCCCGGCCGGCTCGTACTCCGACACAACCTTCAGCCGCCGCGTCATCGGCTTGGCGGCCTGCTTCTGCGGCATGAACAAGGCGGGTGGCGGACGAACCAGGGTCTGCGACATCGGGGGCTCCTTAGAGCCCGAAGATGGGGCGTTCGGCTGGCCACGTCGAGGGGGTGTCCGCCGTCATTCCGTGTGATCATGGAGGGCTTCGCCGGGGTGGTGGCGCCCGCTTGAGCCGCGAACGCCACGCCCGGGCAGGCATCAGCCCCTGACAGGCATCAGCTGTGGTGGCCGCCGAGCTGCACCAGTAGGCCGTCGGTGTTGCCTGCGCTATCAACATAAAAGCCGACAGCCCGGCCCTTGTCGTTGATGCCGTTGAGGACAGTCGTGTTCACGCCATGGGGGTCGTTGATGGTGGTGTATTTCTGGGACTTCTCGTCAAACAGGAATCCATGTGTCCCGGATGCGTCGGTGAAGGAGCCAACAACCTGATCCTCGTCGTTGATGCCAAGAACGTGAAGCGAGGTCGCGCCTTTCGGGCCGGTCAGCAATTCAATGTTGTTGCCTTGCTTGATGAACCCGTCGAAGGTCTGGTTTCCGTCGTTTGACACGAAGCCGGCAATGACGCCCTCGTTATTGATCGCAGCGACGGTCGTGCTGGCAAAACCTCTGATATCAACCTCGCTGAAGTTTTTGGAATTGATATTGTAGGTGAAGCCATGGGCGTTGCCATACTTGTCAGTCCAGAAGCCGGCCGCCTCGTTGTGGTCGTTCACGCCGAGAAGCTGTTCGACGGTCTTGCCACCAGCGGCAGCGTTGTTTCCCAACGGATCGACAACTTTGGTAAAGACCCCGTTTTGGTCGACGAAGCCGAAGTTATTGTTGACCAGGTTGGCGTTGTTGCTGTCGGCCCAGAAGCCGACCGTCACGTTGTGGTCGTTGATGCCAGTGACTTGGGTTTGCGCCGAACCAGGAAAGTTCTCGATCTTGTAGTCATCCTGGTCGTAGTCCCCCGACAACGTGTAGCCCTTGTTGTGAGCACCCAAGTTCGACGCCTTCCCCTACACGACTTACGGCTGCGCCACCGGTACGCTGCAGACCGTCAGTGCGGACAGCTTTACTGGGTCACAGACCGGCCGCGATCGGCCCAGCCGCCCGAACACGTCGCAGACCGAGGCAACCGGCGGCGCGACGTTCTTCCGGGCTGCCCTCTCGATGGATGAGACGAAACTGCACAATCTGCCGGCCGGGTTCCGGATGACACCCGGCATGCCCGTGACCGCGGACATCCAGGTTGGACGACGGACAGTGCTGGCCTACTTGCTTTCCCGCGTGGTGCCCACGTTGATCGAAGGCATGCGGGAGCCATGATCTCTGCGGACGGGAGGGCGGGTTTTGCGCGCCCTCTGGCCGGTCGCATAGGCGGGCTCCGGATGGGCGCTCAATCGACAGCCTGGACCGGCATTCGGATCAAATCGGCCAATTGCTCCACTCGGTCGATCGGATGCACGTGCAGGGATGCGCTGCGGCCACGCAACGAGACGTCACGTCCCTCCAGTGCCTCTGGTGGCAGACCCGCGATCCGCCAGACATCATGCGAAATCATCGCCTCGCAGCCGGATTCCTTGCACATGGATTCCAACCGGGCGGCGACATTGGCCGCATCGCCCAGGGTCGTGAAGGTCCGGGTTGTGCCGTATCCAATCTCCCCAACGACCGCTGAACCGCAATGAATCCCAATTCCGAATTGCAGGTGGTCCACCGCTTCGGCAACCAGGAGACGGTTCAGTGCCGCGATATTCCGCCCAATTGCGATCACCGCCGTCAGTGCCTGAAGGCACGCATCGCTCGGTCCGCACTTCAGCCCGAACGTTGCCATCAGTCCGTCACCCAGAAAGTGACTGACGCGTCCGCCGCTCGAATCAACCGCGGAGCCGGCTGCGGTCACGAAACGATCCACGATGAAAACCGCATCGAAGGGCAGCCTCGTTTCAACCAGCCGGGTGGAGTTCCGCATATCGACCATCAACACCACGATGAACCGTTCTTCCCCAGGCATCGGCCACTCTCGGCGGTGTAGGGCGGCAAGCGGCCAGTTGGCCGGCAGGGTGGGCGCCACGCTGACGTCGCCCCTGGGTCGCGATTGGCAAGCGAGCCGCACGCCGGGTTCGGCGCCGACCCTTTGAAGCACCGCTGCCTCTCCCGCCGCCGGCCCGGGAATTAGGTCGGATCCAGTAAAGACCCGGATACGACAGGTCGAGCACCGTCCACGCCCACCACAGATGCTCGCATGCGGAATCCGCGCGCTCCTGCTGGCGTCCAGCACGCTGAAGCCGCGCGGTACGCGTACGCCGCGCCCGTTGGGGTAGGTCACTCGGATCCCGGCGCCTCGCCGTTCCCGCCAAGCACGCATCAGACGCGCCAGAAGCACGAAAATCAACATCACCGCCGCCGCCCCGAGACTCCAGTTCCGCCAAAGCCAAAGTTCGCGGTTCTGTAACGGGGTGCCAACCTGCCCCGGGTTGAGGTTGGCGGCGCGCCAAGCAGGGTCCTGCGCCAAATGTAGCATCGTCCAACCGCCCCGAAAGAACCCCAACAAGGCGAGGACTGGAAGCATGACCGCGGCGCAGAACAAGAACGGCATCCACTGACCGAACATCGGCTTCAGTCGCAACCACTGATACATGCCGATGCAGCCATGGATCCAAGCGACGATCAGCACCGACATCTGGAGCATTCCCAGCGATGGTGCGCTAATCCAGAACGAATACAATTCCTGAGCGTAGCCTTTCTCGGTAGCAAAAACCGCCAGTGAAATCCGAGTAACGAACAAATGGTTCATCAGCAGGAATGGGATGCTCATTCCGAGCACCAACTGAACCACCTCAGTTGCGGTCCAACCGAAGTGACGTCGCTCGTAGAGCGCCCACAGTCCCAGCACGTAGTGTGTGGCCAGCGCGCTGTACAGAATGGCTGTACCAGCCATCCCTTGCCAAATCCACTTCTGCACAACCATTCCAGCTTCCATCGCGGGGATGGAAATGTTGCCAAGCGCATGATTGAGAAGATGAGTGGTGACGTAGTAAAATAGCGTCAGTCCGCAAGTTAGCCGCAGCTTGCGTATCCAGAGACGACTGCCCGCCACTTGGTTCGTCATGGCGTCAGTGCAACGACGGCAGCGCTCGCGCATCTGCGATGACCATGCGGCCACTGTCCTTGGACAGGACGCCTTCTTCTTCCCACTGGCGGATTTGTTTGTTCACCTTCTCCCGCGAGGCGCCCACCAGAGTGCTGAGATCCTTTTGTGACAATCTAACTTCAATCCGTGTCCCAGACCGGACCGGCACGCCGTAATCGCTGGCCAGCCTGGCGAGCAGGCGGCCGAGGCGCGTCGGCAGATCGAGCAGCGCCATGTCCTCCAGGGCCGAATTCGCCCTGCGCAGGCGTTTGGTCAGCATGGTCATTAGATGGAGGCAGAGGTCGCTGTTGGCGCGCAACAGAGCCAAAAACTGACCACGCTCGATAACCAGCAACACGCAATCTTCCTGCGCGGTGACGTCGGCACTGCACGCCTCGCCGTCCAGCAGCGACATTTCGCCCAGTATCTCACCGACCCCCAGAACGCCGAGGGCGGCTTCCTTGCCGTCTTCAGACACAACGCTGATCCGAACGCGGCCCGACATGATTACCACCATGCCGCCGTTCGAATCGCCGCGCCGCAAGACAACCTCATTTCGTGCCACGCGGCGCACAGCCGCGCGGGCTGAAATGGCATCGATCTCGGCCGGCGGAAGGGATTGAAATATCTGGGTCCGCGACAATGCCGATCGCCGCGCGGCGGCATCGATTGGTTTCATCGTAATCCCCCGTCTACCCTCTGCTAGCGCATTGATGCGTCAAGTAATGGGCGATAGGAAGCGGCGGAAGCGTTGGCTACCGCAAACTTGTTGGCGTCATGAGGCAGGCGATGTTTGCCGACGGGCCTAATCGCTCGTTGTTGGCAGGCCCAATAAGCGCAAGCGAGGCGGCTTATCAACTCCCCGGCACGGATGGGCTTACGCCCAAATTCGGATCAAGTCCGCGGTGTTGGGCGCTAAGCCGGATGCGGCAGTGAGCATAATCCCGGGTGCCAAATATCAGCCCATAAGACCGGCACTGTTTGTCATCTACATCAGCAAATTCGCTTGGATCTCCCAAACTTACCGTGCCGGGACGCACCGTGCCGGGAGTTGCAGTGCCAGGACCCGTGGTGCTGGGACCTGCAGTGCCAAGCTTGCGGTACTGGAACTTATGGCGCTCGGACCTCGGGTGCTCGGCTTTGACACAGCCAGCCCTACTGTGCCAGGTGCACAACCGTTACGATAATTGCCCCCGGAGCAGTTGACTGGATCAGAGCACGAGCCGAGCGCGGCCGTGCCCCCAAAGCCAGGGACAATATGATTGACCGCTGCATCAACCGTCGATCTCTGGCGCAATAGTTGACCCATTCGCTCCGTCTCGCGGTAGAGACGACATCCTTCACTGGCAGGCCAGACACTCCTCGTAATCCGTCGCGTTCTCCACCGCGATCGCCGCCAGTGGCAGTGTCCCCTGCTCATCGATTGCCGGCGGCGTTGCCCCTAGCATCATCCCGGTAAACGCCGCTGGCGCCACACCTCGATCACTGACGGTGTCGGCCCGGGCTATCGACAAACTCCGGCAGTAGTACAGCGACTTCACGCCCTTCTTCCACGCCATGAAGTGGATCTGATGCAGATCCCGTTTGTGCACATTCGCCGGCAAAAACACATTTACCGACTGACTCTGACACACGAACGGGGCGCGATCCGCGGCATGCTCTACAACCCAGCGCTGATCCAACTCGAACGCCGTCTTGTACACAGCCTTCTCCTGCTCGGTCAGGAATTCCAAATGCTGCACGCTCCCTTTCGTCGTTGTGATCGACGACCAAACCTCGTCCGTATCGTACCCCTTTTCAGCCAGTAGTTTTTGCAGGTGCCGGTTTCGCACTGAGAAACTCCCGGACAGCGTCTTCTGCAAAAACACGTTCGCGGCGATCGGCTCGATCCCAGGCGACGAATTTCCCGCGATGATTGAAATAGAAGCGGTCGGCGCGATCGACAACTTATGCGAAAACCGCTCCTTCACCCCGTACTCGAGCGCATCCGGGCAAGCTCCTCGCTCCTCCGCCAGCTTTACCGAGGCCGCATTCGCCTGCGTCCGAATGTGCCGGAAGATTTTCTTGTTCCACACCTTCGCGACTACACTTTCCCACGGCACATTCAATGCCTGAAGAAACGAATGAAATCCCATTACTCCCAGCCCGACCGACCTTTCGCGCATGGCGGCGTAGCGCGCCTTCTCCATACCCGGCGGCGCCCGGTCGATGAAATCCTGCAGTACGTTGTCGAGGAAGCGCATGATGTCCTCGATGAACGTGGGATGGTCCTCCCAGTCCGCCCAATTCTCCAGATTGACGCTGCACAAGCAACAAACCGCCGTGCGGTGGTTGCCGAGATGATCCTCACCGGTCGGCAGCGTGATCTCGCTGCAGAGGTTGGACGTTTTCACCTCGAGCCCCGCCAGCTTGTGATGCTCCGGCCGAGCATTGTTCACATGATCGGAGAATACGAGGTATGGCTCCCCGGTTTCGATCCGCGCGGTCAGAATCCGCACCCATAGCGCGCGCGCCGAGATCGAACGCACCACCGATTTGTCCTTCGGCGACAGCAGCGACCATTGCTCGTCGTTCTCCACTGCGCGCATGAAAGCGTCCGGGATCTGGAGGCCATGGTGCAGGTTGAGCGCCTTGCGGTTCGGATCGCCGCCGGTCGGGCGGCGGATTTCGATGAATTCCTCGATCTCCGGGTGCCAGACCGGCAGGTATACCGCCGCCGAACCGCGCCGCAGCGAGCCTTGCGAAATCGCCAAGGTCAGGGAATCCATTACCCGGATGAACGGGATCACTCCCGACGTCTTGCCGACCGCGCCGACTTTTTCTCCGATCGAGCGCAGATTGCCCCAATATGAGCCGATACCGCCGCCTTTCGACGCCAGCCAGACATTCTCGTTCCACAGGCCAAGGATGCCGTCGAGGCTGTCTGTTGCCTCATTCAGGAAGCAAGAGATCGGCAGGCCGCGATTGGTGCCGCCGTTCGATAGAATTGGCGTTGAGGGCATGAACCACAGCTTGCTCATGTAGTCGTAGAGCCGCTGGGAATGCGCATGGTTGTCGCCGTATTGCGACGCCACTCGGGCAAACAGGTCCTGGAATTCCTCGCCTGGCATCAAATACCGGTCGGTCAGGGTGGCCCGGCCGAATTCGGTCAGCAGCGCGTCACGGGACCGATCGACTCGCACCTGATAACGACCTGGCATCTGAACGGCATCAAGCACGGCGGTCTCCCCTGGCAACATGATATCGCGAATAACCTTTCTCCCACAGGCCATTGGATTCCCAGCAAACCATATATGGTTATTTAAACCATCGAACCTACAATATAGAGCGTTTGTGGCGAGATTACCACGCCCAGGTCTCACAAATTAAACCCGCCACTCCAGCGGTTGAACACTTCTCATCGACGGAGACGGTTGTCGGTCCGAGATTGTTTCCTCTTGCTGGCCTTCCAAGCCATCGAACCGACGTCGGTGAGTTCGTGTGCTATGCGTCGGATTAACCTGTCAATCGAAACCGGCGAATCGCATGAACGACCGCACCGGCGTTCGAGAGGTGATCAACGCGTTCTCCGGCGCATCCGGGTCGGCGTAACCCAGAGCCATGCCGCAGACGACCGTTTCCTCTTCGCCCAGCCGAAGAACCCGGCGGATCGCACGATGATAGTGGCTCCAAGCTGCCTGCGCGCACGTGTCCAACCCTCGCCCTCGCGCTGCGACCATGACGTTCTGCAGGAACATGCCGTAATCCAGCCAGGACCCGGTCGCCAACCGCCGGTCGACGGTAAAGATCATCCCGACCGGCGCGTCGAAGAACTGAAAGTTGCGCCGGTGCTGGGCCCTCATCTTCGCGGTCTCACCGCGCGTGATCCCCAGCCTGCCATAGAGATCCCAGCCTACCGCCCGCCGCCGGGAGAGGTATGGTTCAAAAAACGCGTCAGGATAATATTGGACCTCCTGCGTGTGGCCGGCTTCCTGGGTATCGAACACCGCCTGTACAGCCTCGATCAGCGCATCCTTCGCCGCTCCGGCCAGCACGTACCCCCGCCAAGGCTGCATGTTCGTTCCGCTCGGCGCCCGTGTGGCGATGTCCAAAATGGACTCTGCCGTTGCCGCTGGCACCGGGGTCGGCAGGAACCGCCGGATGGAACTGCGGGAGGTGATCGCGCGATCGACGGCGACGGCATCCAGAACAGGCATGTCCATGATCAGGCTTTCGCTTCCAATTGTCGATGCACAGCGTCGGCGTACATTTGCTGGCATCCACGCCCAAGGCCAAGTGGCCGTGCGCGGTGTCGATTTCCACATACTCGGCTTCGCCCCGGCCCCGAAGATCCCACCATCACCCGCAGAGCCAAGCTTGGCGGGAATAGCGCATCTGTCAGAGACAGCACACAAAGTATCGGAACCTGGATCCTAAAATCCGGCCGTTAGTCGCGCCGGCGACCGGTGCTCTGGAGGCGCTGGACAATCCGTAGGGAGGGGTTCAAGCCGGTGGTGCCGCCGCTTCGCTTATGGCGAGATAGTCGAGATAGAGTAAGGTGCGGATTATGGAATTCGGAATCGCCCTCGCCACTGCGGCGGATAGCTGGAAGACGGTCAAGCGGGCCGAGGAGCTGGGTTTCACGCACGCCTGGTTCTACGACACTCAGATGCTGTGCGCTGACTGCTTCGTGGCCATGGCGGCCGCGGCGGTGCAAACATCACGCATCCGCCTCGGAACGGGGGTGCTGATCCCCACCAACCGTATTGCGCCGGTCACTGCCAACGCCTTCGCCTCGTTGAACCAACTCGCCCCTGGGCGGATCGATTTTGGCGTGGGCACCGGCTTTACCGGCCGCCGAACCATGGGCCTGGGCGCGATGAAGCAGTCCGACATGGAGGAATACATCCGAGTCGTCATGGCGCTGCTGGACGGCGAAACGCCAGAATTCGAGGTCGAGGGCAAGCGCCAGAAGATCACCTTCCTCAATCCCGAACTGAAGCTGATCAACCTGCGCGACGAGGTGAAGCTGCACGTTTCCGCCTACGGACCGCGCGGTCGGGCTCTGACCGCCAGGCTCGGTGCCGGATGGATAAACTTTGTGGGTGATGTGGCCACCGGTGTCGCGGCGATGAAGGCGATGCAGCAAAGCTGGGATCGCGGCGGCAACGACATCGTTGACCTGTCCGCGGTTGCCTTCGCCCTAGGCTGCGTGCTTCAACCGGGCGAGACGCTGGACAACGACCGGGCCATGGCTCAGGCCGGCCCGCGCGCCGCCGTGCTGCTGCACCGTGCGGCGGATGAAGCGTTGTCCGGCTTGCCGAACACGTCCCCCGTCCCGCCGGAACTGGCCGAGCCGATCGCCGGATACGTGGAACTGGCAAAAAGTTTCACACCGGCGGACGCCCGCTATCTGGCCAACCATCGGGGCCACCTGATGAAGGTGAAGGATATCGAGCGCCCATTCGTGACCGCGGAAATGATCCGCCGGACCACTTTCACTGGCACCCAGCCCGATCTGCTGGAGCGGATCGCTGCCCTGCGCGATGGCGGCTACACGCAATTCACCGTCCAACTCGTCCCGGGTCACGAGAGCGCCATTGAGGACTGGGCGCGGATCAAGGCGGCACTTTAATCGTTGATACACCGCATAGATTATGTGCTATTGAAACTAGAAATGGTCTCGTAGCGACACGCACGCAGTTTCTGCTGGACAGCAGGGCGCGGGGCGCCTATATGCGCGCCTCTTTTGGAACGCGGGAGACCGTTGCCGTCCCCAGGACGGTTCGGTCGTTTGCACCGCGGTCCCTTGGATAAGGACCAGGGATCATATGGCGAAAAAAATCGTCGGCTATATCAAGCTGCAAATTCCCGCTGGCAAGGCGAATCCGTCTCCGCCGGTCGGTCCGGCGCTGGGTCAGCGCGGCCTCAACATCATGGCTTTTGTGAAGGAGTTCAACGCCTTCACGCAGCAGATGGAACCCGGGATGCCGATCCCTGTGGTTATTACAGCTTACGCCGACCGCACTTTCTCCTTTGTCACCAAGACACCGCCGAACACCTATTTTCTCAAGAAAGCGGCTGGGATCACCAAGGGCAGTCCGACCGTCGGCAAGGGTCCCTCGATGGGTCGAGTGACGACGACGCAATTGCGCGAAATCGCCGAGATCAAGATGAAAGACCTGAACGCCAACGATATCGACGGCGCGGTGAGGATGTTGACCGGTTCCGCGCGGTCGATGGGCATTACCGTGGTAGAGGACTGACCATGGCCAAGAACAAGCGCCTTGGCGAGGCCATGAAGGCCGTTGACCGGACCAGGGCTTATCCGCTGGCAGACGCCATCGCGCTGGTGAAGTCGATCTCGAAGGCCAAGTTTGACGAGACCATCGAGATGTCGATGAATCTCGGCATCGACCCTAGACATGCCGATCAGATGGTTCGCGGGCTTACCAGCCTGCCCAATGGTACCGGTAAGACCGTGCGGGTCGGGGTATTCGCGCGGGGCGCGAAAGCCGACGAGGCTATTGCTGCCGGTGCTGATGTGGTCGGCGCCGAAGACCTGATGGAAAAGGTGCAGGCGGGCGAGATCGCGTTTGACCGCTGCATCGCGACCCCGGACATGATGGGCATCGTCGGGCGGCTGGGTAAGATCCTCGGTCCGCGCGGCCTGATGCCGAACCCGCGTCTGGGCACTGTCACCATGGACGTTAAGGGCGCGATTACCGCAGCTAAGGGTGGCCAGGTAGAGTTCCGCGCCGAGAAGGCGGGCATTATCCATGCCGGCATCGGGAAGGTGTCGTTCGAGGCTGACAAGCTATTGGAGAACGCGAAGGCTCTGGCTGACGCGATCATCAAAGCGAAGCCAACCGGCGCGAAGGGCACCTATGTACAGAAGGCTTCGGTCAGCTCGACCATGGGGCCCGGCGTTCGGGTCGATGTGAGTTCGCTTACCGCGTAATACGCCGGTCGCACAGGAGATTCCGTCAAAGGGAGATCTTGATCCGCTGGTGGGCAGGGATGGACATCCCCCTTGGATAGCTCCCATGGGTATGTTTTTCCCGATCCTGTCCGAGACCGCTCGTCTTTTGTCCTGGCTCGCCAGGCAAGACTTAATGGACCTTCGGGTCCGCGCGCGGGAGATGGGATGCCAGGGTTGACCGCGGGGGTTTTCTCCCGTGATGACTTTGGTGGTTCCAGGACAGGCGAACCGGGGTGTTCGGCGGAATCCGAGCGCCCTTTGGGTAAACCGAAGCCTGCTTTTCCCGCTCGGTGTGGGATGGTGGGCTGAACGGAGACGAAACGTGGACCGTACGGAGAAGCGAGAGTTCGTCACCGGGCTTAATCAGGCGCTGGTCGCCACTTCGATGATCGTCGTGACTCGTAATTCGGGTCTGACAGTGGCCGAGGTGACCGACTTGAGGCGCAAGATGGGAGCTGCGGGGGCAACTTACAAAGTCGCGAAGAACCGGCTGACCAATCTCGCTCTGGATGGGACCCAATTCGACAGCCTCAAGTCGCTGCTGAAGGGACCGATCGCGCTTGCGTGGTCGACCGACCCAGTGGCAGTGGCGAAGACCGCTGTTGAGTTCGCCAAGACCAATGAGAAGTTCGTCGTTGTCGGTGGTGCTCTTGGAACCCAGCCGCTGGATGCGGATGGGATCAAGGCGCTCGCCGAACTGCCGAGCCTGAATGAGTTGCGCGCACGCCTGGTGGGGATGATCTCGACTCCCGCCACGCGGATCGCCGGTATCCTTCAGGCTCCGGCGGGACAACTCGCTCGGGTCTTCGGGGCCTATGCAAAGCGGGATGAGGTCGAGGCCGCTTAAGGCCGCCGGCAACGCATACCTGCCAGCATGCCGTTAACCGGCTTGCAAGGAACCCACCGAAGTCTAGATAATAGGAACACACGACATGGCTGATTTACAAAATCTGGTTGAAGAGCTGTCCAAGCTGACGGTTCTTGAAGCTGCCGAGCTGTCAAAACTCCTCGAGGAGAGATGGGGCGTGTCGGCTGCCGCGCCGGTGGCTGCGGCGGCTGCGCCTGTTGCCGCTGCCGCTGCTCCGGTCGAAGAGCAGACGGAATTCACCGTCATGCTGACCAAGGCGGGCGACAAGAAGATCAACGTCATCAAGGAGGTGCGCACCATCACAGGTCTTGGGCTGAAGGAAGCCAAGGATCTGGTTGAAAGCGCGCCAAAGGCCGTGAAGGAAGGCGTTGGCAAGGACGAGGTAGCGAAGATCAAAAAGATGCTGGAAGACGCCGGTGCGAGCGTGGAGGTGAAGTAACGCTAGTCATCGGGCATTTTGCTTCGGCCAGACTCGTCTCCGCCGAGACGTTTGGCCTTTGGTTTAGGGGCGGGTGGGGATCAGTCGATTCCCGCCCGTATTCCTGTTGCGGCGGGATTTTTCCGGCGCCGTCGGCACAACCGGGGTAGGGCGCAGAATCAGGTTAACGGCAAGGTGGGTCATTGATGAACGCGATCACACGGTCCTTCACTGGGCGTAAACGCATCCGCAAGAGCTTCGGCCGGATACCCGAAGTGGCTCCGATGCCTAACCTGATTGATGTGCAGCGCGCCAGCTATGAGGCGTTCCTGCAGATGATTGTTCGGCCGGATAATCGTACCCAGTCTGGGCTGCAGGAAGTATTCAAATCTGTGTTCCCGATTGACGATTTCGCCGGCCGTGGTCGGTTGGAGTTCGTCTATTATGAGCTTGAAGAGCCAAAATACGACGTTGAAGAGTGCATTCAGCGTGGAATGACCTTCGCTGCTCCGCTAAAAGTGATCTTGCGTCTCATCGTTTGGGACGTGGACGAGGACACTGGCGCTCGCTCGATCCGCGATATCAAGGAACAGCCGGTCTATATGGGCGACATGCCGTTGATGACCGACAACGGCACCTTCATCATTAACGGCACCGAGCGGGTGATCGTGTCACAGATGCACCGCTCGCCGGGGGTGTTCTTCGATCATGACAAGGGCAAGACACACTCCTCCGGCAAGTATCTGTTTGCCGCTCGGGTGATCCCGTATCGTGGCTCGTGGCTGGACTTTGAGTTCGACAGCAAGGATCTGGTGTACGTCCGCATCGATCGGAAGCGGAAACTGCCGGTCACTACGCTACTCTATGCGTTGGAGAGCGGAGCCACCGAGCAGCTACGGCAAGCGCGGGAAGCGAAGGGTGAGCCGCTGGACCCGAGCGAAATTCGTGGCATGGATCAGGAGGAGATCCTGTCCCACTTCTACGGCAAGGTGGTCTTTGATCACACGCCGAAAGGTTGGGCGCGTCCCTTCGACCCCGATGCCTTCCGAGGCGTCAAACTGCTCGAGCCGCTGATCGACGCGGCCAGCGGCGAAGTAGTGGCGAAGGCGGAGGACAAGCTGACCGCGCGCCAGGCCCGCCGGATCTCTGAAAACACCAAGGAAGTGCTGGTCGGACGTGCTGATCTGCTCGGCCGCTACATGGCGGAAGACCTGGTCAATGCGGAAACCGGGGAGATCTTCGCCGAAGCCGGCGAGGAGCTGGTGGAGTCCCGCCTCACCGCTCTGGAGGAGGCCGGTATCACCAGCCTGCCGACGCTGGCGGTCGATCAGTCCAACGGTCCGTGGATCCGCAATACCCTTGCGGTGGATAAGAACACCAATCGCGATGACGCGCTGATCGACATCTACCGCGTCATGCGCCCTGGCGAGCCGCCGACCCCGGAGACGGCCGAAGCGCTGTTCCGTGGCCTATTCTTTGATGGCGACCGCTACGACCTGTCGGCGGTGGGCCGGGTAAAGATGAACATGCGGCTCGGGATCGAGGACGCACCGGATACAATGCGTGTGTTGCGCAAGGACGACCTGCTCAAGACCGTTAAGACGCTGTGCGATCTGAAGGACGGCCGCGGCCAGATCGATGACATCGACAATCTAGGCAACCGCCGAGTGCGCTCGGTCGGTGAGTTGATGGAGAACCAATACCGCATTGGATTGCTCCGGATGGAGCGCGCCATTCGCGAGCGCATGGGTTCGGTTGATATCGACACCGTCATGCCGCACGACCTGATCAATGCCAAACCAGCGGCAGCGGCGGTGCGGGAGTTCTTTGGCTCCAGCCAGCTCAGCCAGTTCATGGACCAAACCAACCCACTGTCGGAGGTGACCCATAAGCGGCGCCTGTCCGCGCTTGGGCCGGGCGGCCTGACCCGCGAGCGAGCCGGCTTTGAGGTGCGCGATGTCCACCCGACGCACTACGGCCGCATCTGCCCGATCGAAACGCCGGAGGGCCCGAACATCGGCCTGATCAACTCGCTCGCCACCTATGCGAAGGTCAACAAGTACGGGTTCATCGAGACGCCGTACATGCTGGTCAAAGAAGGCGTCGTGCAGAAGGATCCGCGCTATCTCTCCGCAATGGAGGAAGAGCGACTGGTCGTGGCGCAGGCCGACGCGCCGATGGATGGCGGCGGCAAGTTCACCCAGGATCTGGTGTCGGTGCGCAAGCAGGGTGACTTCCGGCTGGTGAAGCCGGAGGACGTCACCGCTATCGACGTTTCGCCAAAACAGTTGGTTTCTGTTGCCGCTGCACTAATCCCATTTCTGGAGAACGACGACGCGAACCGGGCGCTTATGGGCTCGAACATGCAACGTCAGGCGGTGCCGCTGATCCGCGCCGACGCGCCGTTGGTGGGGACGGGAATGGAAGCGGCGGTCGCGCGCGACTCCGGGGCGACGATCATTGCCCGGCGGCCGGGTATCGTCGATCAGATCGACGGTGCCCGCATCGTGGTACGGGCGACCAACGACGATGCGACGACCAAGGGCGTGGACATCTATCGCCTGCGGAAATTCATGCGTTCTAATCAGTCGACCTGCATCAACCAGCGTCCGCTGGTGAAGGTCGGTGACCGCGTCTACGAAGGCGACATCATTGCCGATGGACCGTCCACCGAACTCGGGGAGCTCGCGCTGGGGCGGAACGTGCTCGTCGCGTTCATGCCTTGGCACGGCTACAACTTTGAAGACTCTATCCTAATCAGCGAGCGGATCGCCCGCGATGACGTGTTTACCTCCATCCACATCGAGGAATTCGAAGTGATGGCGCGCGACACCAAGCTGGGCCAGGAGGAAATTACCCGCGACATTCCGAACGTGGGTGAGGAAGCGCTGAAGAACCTGGATGAGGCCGGCATCGTTTATATCGGGGCCGAGGTTAATCCGGGCGACATCCTGGTCGGCAAGGTGACGCCAAAGGGTGAAAGCCCGATGACTCCGGAGGAAAAGCTGCTGCGCGCGATCTTTGGCGAAAAGGCGTCGGACGTTCGTGACACGTCGCTGAAGCTGCCGCCGGGGGTGACTGGCACCATCGTCGATGTCCGTGTGTTCAGCCGCCGAGGCGTGGACAAGGATGAGCGCGCGATGGCGATCGAACGCGCGGAGATCGAGCGCCTGGCGAAGGACCGTGACGATGAGAAGGCGATCCAGGAGCGTTCGTTCCTCAATCGGCTGCGCGAGAAACTGCTGGGCCACAAGGCATCCGGCGGGTTCAAGGGCATCAAGTCCGGACCGATATCGATGAGGCTGTGCTGGCCGAACATCCGCGTGGAGCATGGCGCCATATCGGCGTGCAGGACGACGCGGTGATGGCCGACATCGAGACCCTGAAGCGGGAATACGATGCCGCCATCAGGCCGTTGCAGGCCGGTTCGACAGCAAGGTCGAGAAGCTGCAGCGCGGCGATGAACTGCCGCCCGGCGTGATGAAGATGGTGAAAGTCTTCATCGCGGTGAAGCGGAAGCTGCAGCCCGGCGACAAGATGGCGGGCCGGCACGGCAACAAGGGTGTGGTATCGCGCGTCGTTCCGGTCGAGGACATGCCGTTCCTTGAAGACGGCACCTCGGTCGATCTGGTGCTGAACCCGTTGGGCGTGCCGTCGCGCATGAACGTGGGTCAGATCCTGGAGACGCATCTGGGGTGGGCGTGCGCCAATCTTGGGCAAGCAGATCGGCGAACTGGTGGAGGAATACCGCCGCACCGGCGCGCGGCGTGAAGCGCTGCTGAGATGTTGAAGGAGATCTATGGCGAGGAGTGTCTACAGCCAGCAGATCGCCAAGCTGAATACGGATCAACTGATCGAGATGTGCGAGAACCTGAAGAAGGGCATTCCGATCGCGACGCCGGTATTCGATGGCGCGCGTATGTCGGATATCGAGGGCATGCTGACGCGCGCCGGACTGAACACCTCGGGGCAGGTGATGCTGACAGACGGCCGAACCGGCGAGACGTTCGAGCGCAAGGTGACGGTCGGCTACATCTACATGCTGAAGCTGCATCACCTGGTCGACGACAAGATCCATGCTCGGTCGATCGGGCCGTATTCGCTGGTGACCCAGCAGCCGCTGGGCGGCAAGGCGCAGTTCGGCGGCCAGCGCTTCGGCGAAATGGAGGTCTGGGCGCTCGAGGCTTACGGTGCGGCCTATACGTTGCAGGAGATGCTGACGGTGAAGTCGGACGACGTGTCTGGACGGACAAAGGTCTACGAAGCGATCGTGCGCGAGCAGGACAACTTCGAGGCCGGCATTCCCGAGAGCTTCAACGTGCTGGTAAAGGAGTTGAAGTCGCTTGGATTGAACGTCGATTTGGACAACCGGGCGGCTTGATAGCAGCGCAGGACCCCGCCTGCCGCCAGGGGCGTTGCCCCTGGACCCCAGCAAAGGGCGAGGCCCTTTGCAATCTGCCCATTGGTGGTCCTCTGAGGGGGCCAATCAGTGAAGTCACGGTGGCCCCTCGAGGACCGCCAATTGGTTCCAAGGGCTCGCCCTTGGCGGAGTCCAAGAGGCGCGCCTCTTGGTGGAGTTCGGACGAACCCCGTCTCTACTCGACACACGCAATGAGGTATCAGTCGCATGAACGAACTAATGAAGATCCTCGGCCAGACCGGCCAGGCAATGACTTTCGACCAAATCAAATCCAAATCGCCAGCCCGGAACAAATCCGCTCCTGGTCGTATCGGCGAGATCAAAAAGCCCGAAACCATCAACTATCGCACCTTCAAGCCGGAGCGCGACGGTCTGTTCTGCGCCCGCATCTTTGGCCCGATCAAGGACTACGAGTGCCTGTGCGGCAAGTACAAGCGGATGAAGTTCCGCGGCATCATCTGCGAGAAGTGCGGCGTCGAGGTGACGCTGGCGAAAGTGCGCCGCGAGCGGATGGGCCACATCGAGCTCGCCTCTCCCGTCGCGCACATCTGGTTCCTGAAGTCGCTGCCAAGCCGCATCGGCCTGATGGTCGACCTGACGCTGAAGGAACTCGAGAAGATCCTGTATTTCGAGAGCTACGTCGTGCTGGAGCCCGGCACGACCGACCTGAAGATGCTGCAACTGCTGACCGAGGACCAGCTTCTCGCCAAGCAGGACGAATTCGGTGATGATCAGTTCGAGGTCGGCATCGGCGCCGAGGCGATCAAGAAAGTGCTCAGCCGCATCGACATCGACGCGGAAAAGGTGAAGCTTCGCGCCGACCTGAAGGAAACCACCTCCGAGGCCAAGCGCAAGAAGCTGGTCAAGCGCCTCAAGCTGATCGAGGCTTTTGGCGATTCCGGCTGCCGGCCGGACTGGATGATCCTGGACGTCGTTCCGGTCATTCCGCCGGAACTGCGGCCGCTGGTGCCGTTGGATGGCGGCCGTTTCGCGACCTCTGACCTGAACGACCTGTATCGCCGCGTCATCAACCGCAACAACCGCCTGAAGCGGCTGATCGAGCTGCGCGCGCCGGATATCATCGTGCGCAACGAAAAGCGCATGCTGCAGGAATTGGTCGACGCGCTGTTCGACAACGGGCGCCGCGGACGGGCGATCACCGGGCGCAAACAAGCGGCCGCTGAAGTCGCTGTCCGACATGCTGAAAGGCAAGCAGGGCCGCTTCCGGCAGAACCTGCTCGGCAAGCGCGTCGATTATTCGGGCCGCTCGGTGATCGTGGTCGGGCCGGAACTGAAGCTGCACCAGTGCGGGCTGCCGAAGAAGATGGCGCTCGAGCTGTTCAAGCCGTTCATCTACTCCAAGCTGGAAAAATACGGTCACGCAACGACCATCAAAGCTGCGAAGCGGATGGTGGAGAAGGAGCGTCCCGAGGTGTGGGACATCCTGGAAGAGGTGATCCGCGAGCATCCGGTAATGCTGAACCGGGCGCCGACCTTGCATCGGCTCGGCATCCAGGCGTTCGAGCCGGTGTTGATCGAGGGCAAGGCGATCCAGCTTCATCCGCTGGTCTGCACGGCCTTCAAC
>CAVYXX010000072.1:0-18955 GCA_963772355.1 uncultured Alphaproteobacteria bacterium
TGTTCTGGTGTTGCTTCACCATCGCCAGCGCCGCGCCAAGCCGCTTGTTCTCTACAATCTCGCCAGGTTCCACGGTCTGGATCTTGTCAAACTTGCGGAAGGACAACGAAATCCCTTCGAACTGAACCGCAAATCGGCAGTCCGGATAGTTCACAACATCGACCGTCTTGCGCACCAGACCGCGGGCAAGCGGTGTCGGATCCAGTATGAGCATCATGCGGTCGTAATGCAGGGTCAGGTTCTTCGTGACGGTACGCTCCTCCCGCCAGGCGAGAACCTCGCTCAGGTCGTCCGCCGCGGTCAGCTTGCGGTGCAGGTCTTTGGCGTTCTCCGGGTCGCGCCCGAACCGCGTGTTGTAATCGACCATGAATGCCGGCACCCAGGCGTTTGCTGCTTCGATCGTCGAGATGCCGGCGAGGCGCAGTTCTTTCACCAGCCGATCCTGCAACGTGCCAAACGCGCGCTCGACGCGGCCCTTCGCCTGCGGGCTGTTGGCGCAGATGATGTCGATATTCAACTCCGACAGCACCCGGCCGAATTGCGTAACGCGATCGCCGCCGATCGCGTCCTTGGCGTTGACGCGAAAGATGCCGTGCTTGTCGCTGTAAAACGCCACTGGCTTGCCGTGCGTCTCTAAGTAGTCCTTCGTCGCCCGGAAGTAATCGAACGCGAACTCGGAGGCGACGAACCGCAGTCGCATCAATCGGCTGGTCGCATCATCGACAAATGCCAGCAGCGTACACATCTCACCGCGGTCCTCGAACCAGCGGTGTTCGGAACCGTCGATCTGTACCAGTTCGCCCAGACATTCACGCCGTCGACGTGGCTGATGCGGGGAGGGCAGTTTGTGGCGGCGATCGACCCACAGCCCCTCCGCCATCATCCATTGCCGCAGCGTCTCGACGCCGATCCGCAGATCGTGACGTGCAATCAGTTTTTCCACCGCCAGCGTGGGTCCAAAGTCGATGTAATGCTCGCGCACCAGGCTCAGCACCGTGGCCCTGAAGCTCTCGCCATGCTTGCGGTTGCTCGGCCGGCCGCGTTTGCGAGATGCCAGTACCGCGGGGCCATCCACCGAAAATACCCGACGCAGGCGGTAAATCTGACGCCGACCCAGCCCCATCAATATCGCAGCGGCATCAACCGTGAGCCGATCATCCGAGAGATCAATCATCACCCGCAGCCGGGTCACTTCCCGATCGCTCATCTGGATTATCCCCGCCATCGCACGTCACCTCGAACGTTCCGACGGCAGTGTGCCTCAGTGACATTTCTATCGGGGACGCGTGTGACGTTTCTATCGGGGGCTTACAAGCCTTGACCGCATAATTGTTTTTTATGTTAAGCTTTCCGAAGTATTCGCGCAGTGCTAGCGAAGTTGCGGCAGCCGGGGTAGACACGCAATCATATGTGATCTTGCCGCGCCACATGGGCCGGGATTGGTGGCGATGCCGTGGCGGGTGACCCGGGTTGCTCAGGACAGACTGGCCATGATCGCGACGGCCCGGGCGCTGAAGCGCACTGTGGCCAATACGCCTTCACATATGCCACGAGAGGCGACTTGCTACGTCTGCGCGCGGTCTGGTCACAGGGGGCGAGCGATGCACAACTATAGCGTCCTGGCCGTCCTGACGATCCTGGCAGGGTGTGCAGGCCCCCAGGCCAGCAGCGGCGAATACCGCAGCCGTGCATCAACCGATCGCCTGTTCGCCGCATCGCTCAGGGCTGTGCCAAGTGTCAGCTATACGGTCACCAGCTCTAACCAGGCCGATGGCCTCATCACCGCGGAACAGCACGTCATCTTAGGCAACGGTCCCGCCGCCGGGTTGACCGTCATCATCACCCGGCAAGGCGCCGAAAGCGTGCTGAATGTAACCTTCCAGGCGCCCCCGATGACCGTCGCGCTCGGCCGGTTGGACAGCACCGTCGCCGAGTATGTCGCCGCTGTCCGGTCGACCGTCCCGGACATTCACGCGAGCGCAGCGCCGTGAGAAAGTATCTTCTGTCATCTGTTGTTGCTTGCGTGTTGCGTTGGTTAACTCCGCCCGCACGGCGCGTGCTGACTTTCCAGTCATTGACCTGCTCGGGACGGACTGGCTGCGATTGCGGGGGGGGCCGCACGCGATGCCTGGGGCTGTCGTGACGGGCTTTTGGCATCGTGCCCCAGCCCACACGGCTAGTGGACACCGCTTCGCCGGCTCTTCCAAGGTCCGCAGGTCATGGAGGCCGAGCAATGGACGCTTTCCACCGCCTGTCAGTGCTTAGCAGCAACGTGAAGGAACGCGCCGCGCCGGTCTGGAAATCGGGGGTGCTCCAATTTGAGCGCGGGCTGCAATGGCTAAAGCTAAGGCCACAGGCGGTGTTTTTTGCAGCCGGCATGAGCATCGCGCTCCTGCTGCTCATTTTCAGCGGGGTGACGGCCGCGGTGGCAGCCGTGGCGGCTTGGATCGCCCTGATGCGTCACTTCGCGCAAACCGAGGCGGACCGTCAGCGCCGTATCGCACGGATGGGCCTTCTGCCCCAAGCCAAGCAGGGCCCACCGCTTCATGGTTTCTCGTCCGCGTTGGGAAGACCGGTGCTGCCGGGCCGGGAGACGATCAGCAGGCCACGCTCAATCCCCGAATTGGGATCCTTCTCGTTCATCGCGGCGAAGAGCATGTCGTAACTGATCCAGACCGGGCCATACTTCTTATATCGCGCGACATCCAGCACCAGAAATAAATCACTCGGCGCGTCGTAAGCCGCCACGGGCGAGATATGCCCTTCGCCATCCTGACCGACCAGTTTACGGGCATAATTCACGATGACACGGGTGGCTTTCGCGGCGAGCGCGGCGAGCATTGTATCGCGCAACTCGTCTTGCTTGTTGGCGGTGGCGTGAATGACATCCACCTCCAATTTGTGGTCGGGCGTGAACTCCGCCATGTTTTCCGCGAATTTCCCCAGTTGATCCAAGGTCAGGCCGCTGGCTTCGACCTTCGCGTAACTCTTGATCTCCTGGTTTTTCTCCGTGAACAGCGAGGCCTGGCTCATCAACGCGTACGGATACATCTCCACCGGGGTCGGTTTCCTAATCCCAAGCGAATTCAACGCGATCGACAACGAGGTCGGGCCGCAAAAGGTCAGCCGTTCTTCCGTGGTGTCGAAGCTGATCAGAGCCAGCGTCTCCGGTGTGGAGCCAGAACGGCGGAATCGTTCGGCGCCGTCCGGGCTCCAAAGTTGCACGACTTCCGTGCGCGGTTTCACGACGTCGGCGTGCGTGGCCGACAGCGGCAGGCCGAGGATGATCAGCAGCAAAAGGCATTTCTTCATCGGATGGGCCTCAAAGCAGAATAGAATTTCGCCGGGGCGCGGATGTCGGCCGCCGTCAAAGTCTGTGCCCAGAAACGCATGAACTGGGCCGTGCTTGCTTGCCTGATACCTCCACGCTAGGCGGTCAGCGCGACAACCAGGTAGGCCTCCTGCCTCCTCCTGGCCCGCCGATCATTGGCACCAGAATTTCGAGCGCCCATGCAGGGTTCATCAGCCGCGCGCGCGGCCCACTTTCCCCACCGACGATCACCCAATCAATACCGCGAAGATCGAGGCGGCCGACCGGCGCAATCAGGGGCTCAACCGAAAGGAAACGCACGCCAGCATTTGCCTTCTGCAGATGCGCAATACGAGATGTGGCCGGCTCGTTTTCGACCGAGACACCAAACCACATATGCGGCGGCGCCGGCCGGGTGCGGTAGCGGTCATTGATGAATTTCTGCAGAAGCGAACTACGCTTCGTGAGCACCTGGTAGACGTGCCAGTTGGCGTTTTCCATGGTGTCGAACACGGCTGAGATATGCCCCCTCGGGATTTCCTTGTGAAAAAGATCGCTCATCGAGTTGACGAAAATCATCCGTGGCCGCTTCCAGCCGAGCGGCTGCGTTAGCCGCTCCGGGCGCAGCGTCAGGGTCAAAGCCGGTCTCGAACGGATGCCCAGGCACGTCGCGAAACCGCTCCGAAAACCGGGCCGCGTAGCAGTTATCGCAACCTGCGCTGATCTTCGTGCAACCCGTCACCGGGTTCCACGTCGTGTCGGTCCATTCGATAGCGCTGTTCTCAGCCATCGGCTTGCAGCCTCGATAGCGAGCGGCGGTGGACGGGGAAGGGGTGGGTTGGTGGACTCCGCATGTCACAATTCTGCACCGGAATTGTGCGTCAGAAAAGGCTCTTGTTTTCAGAGCTCTCGCCGGGCGTTGCAGAGGGTGGAAACGATTCCGCATCCGTTACCTATCAAGGCGCTGCCGCGCCATGCGAGGGCTCATTGCCGCCCTCGCGCTCCGCTAGGATTTTCGGGCAAGGAAATTTCGATGTTGAGCGGGTGCGATTGCCGCATCCATTCCAGAAATTTCACTGCCTGCTTGGTGAGGAGGTCCCCGCTTTTCTTCTCGAGAACCTTCACATGATCCTCACGGGCAAGCACCAACAAAACCGGAGTTAGCATTTTTAAGCCATGCTCGCTTAGATTTCGACCTACAATCCAGTCAAAGTATTTCATGTCCTTCCTGTCCCAAGCATTCGCAACCTGATTTACCCACCCAATGAGCTCATCAATGCCGCGTGAACTTATTGCACAAGGATAAGCTGGGTGTAGCTGGGGACGAGCTGATTCGGAGATGTGATTTCGGATCACCCATACTCTTCGCCCTTCAATGATATCGTAATAGAAGGCCTGAACTAACGAAACGCCCCTCCTGGTACGCATGAGGCCGTCTCAAACCCGGGGGGTGAGGGGGCGAAAACGGCGGTCGGAGGAACGGGATGAAATGGCGCGTCATGGTGGAGTTGACCGGGAGTGACGGCACCGTACGCACGCACGAAATCAGCACCGGCGGCAGCAACACGGCTGAATGCTCGGCTGCGACGGTCGGGCTGACGCTGGCGGACGGAAAGCGGATACTCGCGGGATTGCAACACCACCTTGTTCAGGCGCAGGCGGAGGACTATTGCCGCCAACGGCGGGTCTGCTCTCATTGTCGGCTGCAACGGCCGCTTAAGGATGTTCGCACGCGGCGGCTGGCCTCGTTGTTCGGAACGGTGGAGGTCCGGGCACCGCGATTTTTGCCCTGCCGATGTGCGGTGACCCGACGGCATACGCTCAATCCGGTCGCCGAGATTATGCCTGACCGGCGCACGCCCGAGTACGAGCGCGTCATCGCCATTTCGAGGCTCTTGGTGATGCCCGCGAGGTAGGCGAATGTGATCAGCGGTTCGTGGAAGGGATCGGTCTCTTTATAAGGGCCCGGCAGTTTCGGTTCCCGCCCGGCATGATCGGCGCCAAGGACATGATCATAGATCACGATATGATCGTACCCCAGGTCTTCCGCCGCCTGGGCGAACGCCTTGACCGCCCCCGTGTCACCGCCGAGCTCAATCTGCGGATAAACTACGCCAGCCCTCATTCTCCGCTTCCTTCTTCGCGAGGCGACGTTATTCGCCAGCGCTGGTTGTGCTTATATCACGTCATATCGCACCGCCCTCCGAGCCGTGCCACGGCTAAGTGCGAGCGGGTTAGCCCAATACGTTTTATCCCTCACCGACGCGGATTTCAGCTGCGAAATCCTTGGGGCGATACCTGTGCGCCGCGCCGGTGAGCGATAAAACGCTATTCATTATGTTATGCCAAGGGGACGTTGACCGGCGGTCAAAAAAGAGGGGGAGGGGGATCATGGATCAGGCTTACGAAGCGGTCGGCCTGCGCGACAACGGCGACGTTTACGCAATCGAGGTTCTGGGCGAGCAAACCCAATCCTTCGCCGCCGATCTGGCGCAGGAGTTGGCCGACCGGTGGCGAGTGATTGTTAACCTCTATCGCGTTCCCTTCGTCAGCCACGAAAAGCAATCGAGTGATTGCTGATGCGCGTCTTGATCCCGGCGGCAACAGCACGCTTGCGCACCAGCTCGAAGGCGTTGACCCGATGCAGGGCGTTGCCGGTCAGCTTGCCGTCGCGCCCGACCGTGCGGAACAGCGGCCCGTTGGCGTCGGCAGCAATGCCGGTGCCGTCGATATAGGCATGAAGAAATGCTTCGGCGTTGTGATTGCAGGGCATGTCATGCAGCTTGCCGCCCTTCTCGTGCAGCCGCACCCAGAGGCGGCGATTTTGCGTGAACATGTCCTCGACCTTCATGGCGACGACGGCACCGATGCGGGCGAAGCTGTAGAGCATGAGAGCGATCAGCGCCTTGTCGCGGAGATCGATGTGCGAGGTGCCGCCGATGCTATCGAGCAGGGTGCGCACTTCGGCTGCATCGAGGATCGGTGTTTTACCTTTGCGCACGACATGCTTTGGCCCGCGCACCGACAAAGCGGGATTGGTCTGCAAGACGTGACCCGTCACCAGCCAATCGAACAGGTGACGGATAGCCGCGAGCCGAAGCTTCACCGTCGGCACCGAATGCGTGAGCTTCAAGACGCCGGCCAGGATAATGCCACTGGGTTAAGCATAGAAGAGATATCTTCGTATATACACTCTGGTTGGGGCTTTTTTATTTTACCCCCCGAGGTTGTGGACAACTTGGTGAACGGTTCGATTGAGATCTGCGGAGATCGTCAATCCGCTTCCCCACCGGCATTCACAGCATTCAGGCAAGCCGCTTTGCAAATTGGTTGACAGCCTCAACTCGACATGGGACCGATGGCCAAACAGAGGAACCCGGAGCTAGCCCTCACCGGGATTGATGCCAAGATCGGCGCCCGCTAACAGGTTGGCGTAGCTGCGCAGGAAAAGCGTGTCGCTCTCGGTGAACTGCCGGGGCACGTGGCTGTCGATTTGGAGAATACCGAACGGCGGCTTTCCCTGGCCACCAATGATGAGGACATTGGCGACCGCACGGACATTGTTGTCGATCAAGAACTGCGGATACTTGAACCGAGTTGCGGTCGCGATGTCGGGGGAGATCATCGGCTCTCCCGTCCGAAGGGCATGGCCTTCCGAGGTGTCGTGTTGGGCCGTGATGGTCGCCACGCCGATGACACCCGGCTTCCAGCCAACACCTGCGCGCACCACAAGGGTTTTGCCGTCTTCTTGAAGTTCCACCACCTTGGCGAGGTCTGTGCCCAGAGCCTCCCCCGCCAAGCGGCATGCCTCAGTCAGGATTTCATCGAGGTCGTCGGACCTGAGGGCCAGTTCCCCAAACCGCGCCAGCGCGGTCTGCTGTCGCCGCAACTCCACATAGCCACCTTTCTCCGTGTCGCCCAATACACGCTCTCCGAATGGTGCCGCTTGGCGCATTTTGGCTTCATAAATGTTGAGTTCCATCAGGAACCGATCCACTTGCGGGCAAATTTTCATTGAGAATTGACCCATGTTTTGACCTCGCCCCGGCTGTTTTCAGCGGGGGTCAAGGGAGTGATAAGCATGGAGTTACTGAGCGTAATCCGCCGCTGGGCGTTTCGAGACCAGCTTTCGATACGGGAGATCTCACGCAGGACTGGCCTGTCGCGGAACACGATCCGCAAATATTTACGCGCTGACGTTGTGGAGCCGGTGTTCAAGGCTGTCGATTTGGAGAATACCTCTGACAACCCAATTCTGGCACTCGATGCCGTGGGGTTGTCCACCCCAACAGTAGTGACCAAGAATGAAGCTGCGAGGCGGGAGCTGGCCGCCAAGCGGATCGCTTCCGCCGTCCCGCAAACGCAGGTCGCAACGCCGATCTGCGACCGCCCAGGGCAGCGTCGAGCTACGACCGACGCCGCGGTGCGAGCCTGCGCACCATGACGTAAAACGCCGGCGTGAACAGCAGGCCGAACCCGGTAACGCCGAGCATGCCGGCGAAAACGGCAGTGCCGAGCGACTGGCGCATTTCGGCGCCTGCGCCGGTCGCAACGACGAGCGGGACCACCCCGAGGATGAACGCGAACGAAGTCATCAGGATCGGGCGCAGGCGGGTTTTCGCCGCCGCCACTGCGGCATCCCATCGGCTCATGCCCTCGGCCTCGGCCTGCTTGGCGAACTCGACGATCAGGATCGCGTTCTTGGCCGCGAGCCCGACCAGCACCACGAGGCCGATCTCCACCAGGATGTTGCGGTCGAGCCCACGGATATTCACCCCAACCATCGCCGCAAGGATGCACATCGGCACGATTAGGATCACCGCCAGCGGCAGCAGCCAGCTTTCGTAAAGCGCAGACAGCAGCAGGAAGACGAACACCACGGCGAGACCGAAGGCGATGAACGCGGTATTCCCCGCGAGCTTCTCCTGCAACGCGATCTCGGTCCAGGCGAAGGCGAAACCCGGTGGCAGGCGTTCCGCCGCGATCTTTTCCACCGCCTTGATGCCCTGTCCGGTCGAGAAGCCGCGGCCGAGATTGAGCTGCACTTCCGCCGCCGTATACAGATTATAGCGGGCAACCCGGAACGGCCCGGTGGTATCGCGGAACGTCGCAACCGAACCGATCGGGACCATGTCACCGGTCACATTCCGGGCTTTCAAATTGGCGACGTCACGCGGCGACAGTCTAAACGGATCGTCGGCCTGGGCCGTTACCTGATAGGTACGGCCAAGTAGATTAAAATCGTTGATGTAGGCCGATCCCATGTAGTCGGACAGCGTTTCGAACACCTGGGTGATCGGAACTCCCAGCAACTCCGCCTTGGTCCGGTCGATATCGGCGTATAGCTGGGGCGTGTGGGTGTTGAACAGGGTAAAGGCCTGGGTTACGCCCGGGGTCGCGTTCGCCGTTCCGGCAACCGCCCAAGCCGCGCCCTCAAGCGCGGACAAACCACGCCCGGCGCGGTCCTGCACGTAGCCCTTCAAGCCTCCCCCTGTGCCAATACCGGGCACCGATGGCGGCTCCAGCACGAATGTGAAGCTGTCGGTCAAAGGGCCAAGCTGCTGATACAAATCACCGACGATGCTCGTCGCGCCCAACCCAGCCTTTGCGCGGTCTGCTGCCGGCTTCAGGACAACGAAAATCACCCCGGCGTTTGGCGCGTTGGTGAATGTAGCCCCATCAAAAGCCGGCAAAGGCCACCGCGTGCTCAATGCCGGGCCGCCTCATGATGATGTCGGAGGCCTGCCGCAACACCGAGTCCGTGCGCGACAGCGACGCGCCGGGCGGCAACTGGAACGCCGCGATCAGGTAGCCGCGATCAAGCTGCGGCACAAGGCCGGTCGGGGTCTTCGCCAGCTGGTCGTAGGCGACATAGATTAATCCCGCGTAGACCAGGATAATGACCGCGCCCATGCGGACCAAACGCCCGGTCAGCCGGCCGTAGCCACCGGACAGCCGGTCGAACACCCAGTTGAACCCGGAGAAGAACCACCGCAAAGGGGTGCTTGCCCAATAGACCAGCCCGCGCTTTACCTCATGATCGCGCGGACGCAGCAGCAGCGCTGCCAGACCTGGCGACAGGGTCAGCGACACGAACGCCGAGATCACTGTTGCACTGGCTATTGTGATCGCAAACTGCTTGTAGAAGGAGCCCTGCAGGCCGGTGATGAACGCGGTCGGCACGAACACTGCACACAACACCAGCGCGATCGCCAGCAGCGCACCGCCGACTTCGTCCATCGTCTTATGCGCGGCATCCCGGGCCGTCATGCCCTGTTCCAGGTAGCGCTCGACGTTTTCCACTACCACGATCGCGTCGTCCACGACGATGCCGATCGCCAGCACCAGGCCGAACAGCGACAGCGTATTGAAGGTCAGTCCGACAGCGCCCATGACCAGAAAGGAGCCGACCAGCGAGACCGGGATGGCGACCACCGGGATGATCGCCGCTCGCCACGTCTGCAGAAAGACGATGACCACGACAACGACGAGGCCGACTGCCTCGAACAGCGTGCGGATCACTTCGCTGACCAACTCTGCGATGAACTCGGTCGGGTTGTAGACGATCGAATAGGAAGAGCCTGACATTGATGCGCCTGATCGACGAGCAGTTCATGGAAACGCCGTTTTACGGTGCTCGTCAGATGTCGCGGCATTTGCGACGATGCGGCTATTGCGTAGGACGCAAGCGGGTGCGCCGGTTGATGGCGCGGATGGGGTTGGCTGTGGTGTATCAGAAGCCACGGACCAGCGTGCCGCATCCCGAACATGTGGTATTTCCGTATCTTCTGCGCGATCTGAGCATCGATCGGCCGAACCAGGTGTGGTGCACGGACATCACGTATATCCCGATGCGGCGCGGCTTTCTGTATCTCGTTGCTGTGATGGACTGGTCGAGCCGCAAGGTGCTGTCCTGGCGCATCTCCAATACCATGGAGGTTGATTTCTGCATTGCGGCGCTGGAGGAGGCGATCGAGCGATTTGGCGTGCCCGAAATCTTTAATTCCGATCAGGGCAGCCAATTCACGAGCCGCGGTTTACTGGCGTGCTGAAGGATGCTGGGATCGGATATCATGGACAGGCCGGTCGGAAAATCCCGCTTAAACTCTTCCATTACTTTCTTCACGGCCTTGGAGGTCGCCAGCGCGTTCGACCCTGGCCGCTGGAACAACACGATCGCGGTGGCCGTGGCATCGTCCAGATAGGCATTGACGGTATAGTCCTGTGAGCCAAGCTCGACCCTGGCCACGTCACGGACCCGGACGATGCCGCCAACATCCTCGGTCCTGATCACGATATTGCCGAACTGCTCCGGATCGGTCAGCCGGCCCAGCGTCTGCACAGCGAGCTGGAAGCCGCTTGCCGACACCGCGGGGGGCTGGTTGATCGCACCGGCCGCGACCTGAAGATTGTTTGCCTGCAACGCCGCGACCACATCGCCGGCGGTCATTTCCCGCGCCGCCAGCTTGGCCGGATCGAGCCAGACACGCATGGCGTAGTCGCGCGCGCCGAACACCTGCACGTCGCCAACGCCGTCGACCCGCCCTAGCACGTCCTTCACGTACAGCGTGGCGTAGTTCGAAATGTATTGCTGCGTCCTCGTGCCGTCCGGCGACGTCAGGTGAATGACCATCATCAGGTCGGGCGAAGCCTTCTTCACCGTCACCCCGAGCCGCGTCACGTCCACCGGCAGACGCGGCTGTGCCACCGCGACGCGGTTCTGCACCAGTACTTGCGCGGTGTCGATGTTCGTTCCCGGCTTGAACACGACATTGATCGTCAATCGTCCGTCACCAGTGGCCTGGGAGACCACATAGAGCATATCGTCGACGCCGTTGATCTCCTGCTCGATCGGTGTCGCGACAGTCTGGGACACGACCTCCGCCGAGGCACCCGGATATGTCGCGGTGACCGCTATCGTGGGCGGCGCGATGTCGGGATACTCCGAGATCGGCAAGGTCTGCTGCACGAAGGCGCCCGCGATCATCAGCAGCAAGGACAGCACCGTCGCAAAGATCGGCCTGTCAATGAAGAAGTGAGCCAGGCGCACGCTTACTTTACTGCCGTCTTGATTTCACCGGGCGCGGGGTCGACTACCGCGCCCGGCCGAACGAACGGATTGGCGATGCCGGATATCACGACCTGATCGCTCGCGCTCAATCCGCTCGTGATCACCCGGAGACCCTCGGCCATCGGACCCAGTATCACCGGCTTCGGCACGATCTTGTTGTCCGGCCCCACCGTCATCACGACCTTGCTTGCCTGGTCGGAACTCACGGCCTGATCCGGGATCATCAACGCGTCGATGTCGCCGCCGAATACGCGTGCGCGTCCGAACGTGCCGGGCGTGAGGAACATGTCCTCGTTGCTGAAGACAGCTCGACCGCGGATCGTGCCGGAGCGGGAGTTGAGTCGATTGTCGACGAAATTCATCACCCCGCGATGCGGCCAGTCGGTCTCGTCCGCAAGATTGATCTGCACCGGCGTCGCAGCTTCCCGCGACGACAGGCCGCCGGCACTTGCCGCGAGCCTTGAATAGCGGAGGTAGTCGGCTTCGGACGCTTCGAAAAGAAAATAAATCGGATCCAGCCGCACAATCGTCGTCAGCAATGTAGTAGTGGTTCCCTGGCCGCCCGCGACCAAATTGCCGACATCAACCTTGCGATCGGAGATGCGGCCACCCAGCGGCGCCCGAACCTCGGTCCATTGCAGGTTAAGTTCCGCGTTGCGCAGCGCGGCATCAGCCGATTGCTCCGTGGCGGTGGCGGTATCAAGATTGGCCCGGCGCTGATCCAGCTCCTTGACCGGGATGGTCCGCGAGTTCCACGAGTTGTTGCCCACGCTCGAAGTCGGCGAACGCGAAGACAACCTGGGCCTTGGCCTTGGTCACGTCGGCCTTCGACGAGTCATAGGCGATCCGGTACGGCCTCGGATCGATCGTGAACAGCACATCGTCCCGGTGGACGATCTGCCCGTCCGTGAAATGAATTTTATCGATGAAGCCGGAGACCCGCGGCCGGACCTCAACCTGCTCCATTGGCTCGAAGCGACCGGTGAATTCATCCCAGCGTGGAATGCGTTTTTCGATCGGATTAGAAACAATCACCTTCGGCGCGGGTGGTCCTGCCTGGCCCAGGGCGGCGCGGGGCATTGCAGCGCACAACGGAAGCAGCATCAACACAGCGCCCCACTGGCGGACCATCGAAGACGTCGGGCTCATGTCAAATCCTTAGGCAGGGGTGTCGGGGAGGCTGCAGCATGTCATGATTGCCTTATCGATACGACAAACTGACAACGAGTTACGCGAGGACAGAGGATAGGTCGCGGCGATTGGCAGCCGGATTGCGCCGGAAGCAACGAGCGGAACAGCCTCCTGTAGCGCCGCTGAAATCTTCGGCTCGATGTCGGGATGGTTCATAAAAAAGCCCTTGGCGATGATGCGCTTCACGATCAGGTCGAACGGGTTGATCGTGACCAGCCCTCCGCTCATGTGGGCGTAAGTAACGAAGGTCCCATGCGTGCTGAGCGCGCTGACGATTATTGTCACTGCTCTTGCCCGAAACTCCGTCGATGGCGAGCTGCACTCGTCCGTCGCCAATTGTTGTCTTGATTTTATCGAGCACCCCGTCTTCGTCCATGACCACGAGATCGCCGCCAATTGCCTGCAGCTCGGGGATGAGCTCCGGACGACGCACGAGATTGATGGTCTTCAAGCTCCGCGCCTTGGCGATGGCGATGAGCGACCTTCCGACGCCTGAATTGGCCGCGTTCTGGACGACCCAGTCGCCGGGCTCGAGGTCGGACGCTTCGTCAAGGAGCAAGGACGCCGTTGGCGGGTTTATGCCGAGCATGGCCAGTTGCCGAGGGTCGGCGTCGGGGAGGCTGAACAGACCTGCCGCAGGCACGACCAGGCGTTCGCGCCAACTGAACGCATAGAGCGGGATCAGGATGCGATCGTCGACCTTGAGATGTTCGACGCCACTTCCGACCGGCATTGGTGCACTTCCCGACGGAGGGCGAGAGGACCCCAAATCCCAAGCTGCTATGCGATGACCGGCTGGCGACGGACGGAATCCGGGCGTCCGGTCGCCAGCATCCAATTCAGCACCGCCACGCCGATGGCAGCCTCGGTCTGCTGAGCCGGAAAGCCGCGGGCTCGCAGCCGTGGTCCGATCAGCGACTTGTAACGACCCATTGTCGTTTCTACTAAGGACCGTTGGCCGTAACCGGTTGTGGCCTGCCAAGCCAGATGACCTTGTTCCGCGATCATCGCCAGATGGCTATCACGCTGTGTCGGCGGACCCGGTTCGCCGCTCGGGACGGCCGTCGAGCGCGGCGGGATCACCACCTCGATGCCATCGCTGTGCGCTGCAATTGTCTGGTAGGTGGGTGAGCCATCATACGCACCATCGGCTGTCACCTGGCCAATCGGTTCGTCAATCTGATCGAGCAGTGGGCCGACCTGGGACGGATCGTCGGCATCTTGGTCGGTCAGCGTCTGCGCCACGATCATGCCGCTGGCAGCATCGACTGCCAGATGCAACTTGCGCCATTTCCGGCGCGACTTGGCGCCATGCTTCGCCTCCAGCCATTGACCCGCCCCGTAGACTTGCAGCCCGGTGCTGTCGATCAATACGTGCAACGGACCGGGTGGCACGGTGGCAGGCTGGATCACCGGCAGTGTCTCCGCCCGGCGGCTGACCGTGCTGTGGTCCGGCGCTGAGATCGTCAGGCCCATCAACGTCAGCACCGACGTCATCAGGCCCTCGGTCTGGCGTAACGCCAGCTTGAACGCCGTGCGCAGCATCAGGCTGGTCTCAATGGCCGCGTCCATATACCGAGCCTGCCCGCTCGGCCCAGTGGTCTGCCAGCATTCCAGCGCTGAGTCCTCGATCCACAACGTCAAGCTGCCCCGCCGGCGCAAACCCGCTTCGTAGGCCGGCCAGTTCTGCACCTTGAACGACATCTTCGGGATGTGGTGACGGCGGTTGGCGTTGTGTTTGTGCGGCATCGGGATAATCAGAACCAGAGAGCTGGAGGCCATCCTATCATCCCTGGACCGGCCATGTGCACCAACGCCACCGCGCGGTCAATTCACGTCATCGGCTGGCCGGATGCAAGAAGGTGTTCCGCGAAGTGGCGATAGGAAGCTGAATATTTTACCCGCACGGGTCGTCCGGCGCGCTTGCCTGTCACTCGCTCGAGTTAGCACGCGTCGCGAAACCAAAATTAGGACGCCGAAACGCTATGGACTTTCGGTGCAAAAATTGGGTGCGGAATAAATGGCGTGCCCCCGGATCAAAGCGTCCGGGGGATCGCGTGCTATGCGCAAAGCACGTGGACGCAGTTTGTTTCAGAACGCTGAGGTTGGCTCACACGGAATCATCTCTCGATGTTGCGATGATCGGGCCGCGATCTGGGCTAGCAGCCGAACAGGCCTTTGCCGAATAGGCCGCACTTGGCAACCGAGGTGACGATGATCGGGCTAACGGACACTGTAATCGAGTCGCCGACCTTCAGGGCTGCAATGGCAGCCTCTCTTGTGGGATTTGTCGTTTTGATTGTGTAGATGCCGCCGCCATTGGCATTGACGACATCAAAGCTGGTCGGGCCATTCACCTTAACGACGCGCCCAACTACCACGGCCGCGTTGTATCCAATGCCACCGGGGGTTTGCGCAATTTGGTCTACGGTGCTGGTAACCGGAACTTGGCCAACCGGCACGTGAGGGCCCCCCATGACGAAGGTCACCTCGCGCATATAGTGGACGCTTGCAACATCGCCGACTGAGACGTCGGTAAGGTTGACGCCAGGAGCGACGGTCATCGGAATCGGAGGGCTTGACTCCGGGACGAGGGTCAGCGTCGACGCGCCAGGGTCGAGGGCCTGGATCTTGCCCTGGGCGGCGAACTGGCCGCCATCCGGAACGACATTCGTCATTGTCGGATGGTCGGACTGAGCCGCAACAGGAGCCAACGGAACGAGGGGTGTAAGAGCCGCAGCGCAAACAAGCGCGGTCGTTACTGTTGCTCTAATGGAAAGTCTCCGAATGTTCATGATATCCTCACCTCAGTTCAAAGTCTGTTCAGGTTTTTTGTAAGACATTGTTGCTGCCGGAACCACATCCACGAGTTCCGCCGCGCAGCGTAGACGATGGAGTGGCGCACAAACAAGCCTGCGGATGGTTCGCATTGAGTTTGATGGCAACCAACCAACCAACTCGCAAATTTTTTAGGAACGATGAGCGATTCGAGTTGTTCCAAGTGGCGGTGCTTGAGCAAGCGGTGTAGGCCGAGGTCGCCGTCAACGCGTGTGCTCTAATTCCGTCGGCCTGCCAGAGAAGCTCTCTCGAGCGCGCTCGCATGTCCGTCGGGCTCGATTTCCTCAAGCGGTTCGGGCAGCTCGAGATCGACAATGTCCAGGCGTGACCGTCCGACAACAGGGACATGGCGTTCTCGCAAACTCACGGGAAGATGAGCAAAAAGACGATTCCCAAGGCCCGATTCGCTTTCGTGATCTCTCTCGGCCTGGAATTCAGGCAGGGATCGGGCTGGGGAACTTTAGGATGCCATCAACTCGCTTATTTACCGCCGATCAGGCCGATGAATATCTGGGAGGTACTAGCTGGTTTCCGGCGATAGAGGGCAGGAGAGGCTGGCGTGCTGAATTTTTGGCTGAGTTTCTGCGCGCGGCGCTCACGTTGCCAAGCCTCGTCGCCGAGGTAACTCCGCTGGCGCTGTTCTGGAACTGCCATCTCCCGGTGTGGCAGATGTCATCGATGATGTTTGGTGCATGGGCGTTGGTCTGGTGGTTGACGTGGATTCTCACCGTGCCGCTTTGGAAGCGCAACCGCTAATTCCCAGTCGTCATCTGGCGGTATCAAGAAGGCTGCCATCGGACGGCGGGTAGGACTGCTAATCATGGTCGGGCTCTCGCCAAACTCACCGTAACGCGCAATTTCAATGATGCCCGAAAGTGGAAAAATACCGCTCTCCGTTTTCCTGACGAGGCTTGGCGTCATAAGATTTCGCAAAACTCGGGTCTGGCGCGAGTTCTGACAGAACTGAAGACCCCGCTCGACATGATGTTCGATATTGCTGGATTGCCTGTTCGCGGATGATGCAATTGCGTTACGTTTTTACACGGTTGGGCCTTCCGCCCCTTCTACGGAGAACAAGTTGACGGTGCCGGGCGGAGCCGCCCGCGGAGACGGCTAACGAAATTGGAATCGAAGGTGACCGGGGGAACGTTCATCCCATGAGACGCTGGCGCTCGGTCAGGTCGGTCTTACGCTGCTTGCGCCGCCGTTCGTAGCTGGCCTGGGTTTTCGTGCAGACCAACTGGTGCGGACTGCCCTTCTTTTCCGTGGCTGTCTTGACGTCGGCCTTTGAGCGGCGGATCGATTGCTCGACGTGGGTGCGTCGAGCCTGGGCGGCGGCGAAGACCCATTTCGGCTGTGTGGCATCGGCGAGAAAACGGCTGAGCGCCTGGCAATCGACGCATTTGCATTCAAGTTTCGAGTCTCTTTGCCAGTCGGCGGGCGGTTCCAGGGGCAGGGCGGTCCGCGCGTTCAGATGGTCCAGGCAAGCCTGTTTCAGGCGCAGCACCGCCGGCTTTTTCGCCAGGTTCCGGTCTTCAAGCAGGCGGTGGATCGCTGGGCGCAGCACGTCGTCGAAGTCGTAGATCGCCGGATTCTTCAACAGGCGATCGACCGAGGCATTTGCCAGAGCGGCGTCGATGCCGCACAGGCCGGTCATCAGATCGGCGACGAAGCTGGGGCTGACGCCGGGACCACGGCGCCAGTCATCGAATGCTGACTTGTTTGGTGAGCCGGCCGGAACCGCGGCGGCCACGGCTTTGGCGGCGTCCAGCGCAATGGACGGCTCCAGCAGGGTCAGCAAGCGGGCCGCAGCGGCCAGCGCCTGGCTGGCTGATGTCGCAATCAAGCTTCTGGCCAGCGCCGCCTGCCGGTCGTCTGGCAGGATTCCGACGGCATTGGCGATGGCCTTACAGTCGCCAATGTCGAAGCCAGGCCGAGCGGAGAGGGCGGTGAGGAAGGTGTCGGCCAGGGTGGGTTCATTAAGAGTGACGAGGGTCGTCAAAAACTGCCCAACCGGGCTCCGCTCGCCGTTACGTTTCGGGTCCCAACGGTCCATATTCCATGTCGAGCAGGTCAGCTTCGCCAGTTCCAGCGCCTGCGCCCGGCGTGTCCGGTCGGCGCCGCGCTGCCCTTGTTGCGTCAGATCTTCCAGATAGGGCAGCGTGACGTCTAATCCGGCTTGATTGACGACGGACAAGACCCGATCGGTTGGCCAGACGATGATGGCCGCGCGGCTGTAGGTCCGTTCGTATGACGCGCCTTCATTGCCGGTTGCTTCGTGGAAATGTTGCTCGTCCGGCTTCAGTTTGTCGAAGCGAATGGGTGGGACGAACTCTTCTTCCTTGACCGGTAGCCCTGAAAACGGCGCCGGAGTGCCATCGGGACGGCGCCAAGATGATGCGACAGCTATTCGTTCGAACATTTCGACGATCTCGAAGTCCCTGTCGTTATGACGGCCCCAGTGGCCGTTGTTTTCAGCGGACCCGCTTTCCTCGATCGACACCAGCGCCAGGTGAACGTCGCAGCCGGCCTGCTGGGCGGCGGCGGTCATCACCGAGCCAAGCCCGGCATCGCCGCCCTTTAGCGCGGTGAAGCTGAGTTCGGCCGGCGTGTAGGCGTGCTCCAGCGGGAAGATCAGCTTGAGCGGTTCGTCTGTGTGGGGCTGATGCAGGGCGTGGTGCCATTTCGTCAGCAGGCTGGTCAGGCGGGTCTGCTGGACGTCGAATTCCGGCGTTTTCGGCAATGGCCCGCGGCCCCGGCGCAGCAAGTTGTAGACCAGAACAAGGCGGTGTCCCTGGGTGACGGGCACGACCTCGTGGACGCAATCGGCGTAGAACGCGGCGAAGGCGGCCTCCGCGGCGTCGTCGGTTTGAAGATCGTAGCGTTGTTCCTGGTCCTTATGGCGCACGATCAACGCGCCGCCCTGGCTGACCGAGGGGAGGGCGATGACCAGCGTGGCGAACATGCCCGCCTGCTTTTCCGTGTCGCGGTGCGGGACGAAGAAGCTGCCCTGATTGTAGATCAGCAGCTTATACAAGCTGGCGTCGATAGGATTGCTGATGCCAAGGCCATTGGCAACGCGGGTGACGATGGCTTCCAGTGTCTTCGGCCATTGCTTGCCAGTAAGCTGAAGTTCCGTCGGGCTGATCTGCCAGGTGCGGCGGACGCTGGTGTCGACGATTGTTTCGCTGCCGCGGCCATAAGGCGCCTGCTGGGCGACCGCGATCAGTTGTTGGGCCTGGGCGGGAATGAGGGGCAAGGCGACTGGGCCGACACCCTGAACAGACAGGCCCGGGGCGAGCGTTTGCTGTGTGCCGCCGACGCTGAACGATGCGGGCCGGTCGATTGTTTTTAGCGCTTTAGCCAGTTCTTCGGCGGTCGACGACATGGATTTTCAGGTCCGATCTTGGTGGGGTGGCATGCAGGTCGTTTCCAGAGCAGGCGCGGATAGCGTAGGATGAAGGAAAATTGGAGGAAAGCCATGCTAACTCAAGCGCGGGTTCTGGCCTTTCCGTCAGATGCATGCAGAAAGTGCCGCTAAGGAT